>NZ_BPQU01000004.1:0-152500 GCF_022179445.1 Methylobacterium mesophilicum
CTCAGAGCCATCGTCACTCAGACCGCCTGATCCCCTTCAAGCGATCGCCCTGCGGCCGGCCGACCCTGGCCCCGGGCGGGGGCTTCGCCCTGGACATGGGCGAGGGCGACGCCCGCGACGCCGACTTCGTCCGCGCCGCCTGAGCGGCCCCGGCACCGCGCGGGTCCCCCCGCGCGGCGCCTCCTTTCGAGACGCCCGATCATCATGCCGCCGCAGCGATGCCCCGTGTCCCCCGACCTGCGCGGGACCCGGCCGGCAGCGGCCCAGCCGGAGACCAGCATGTCCAGCGTGTGGCAATACCTGACCCTCGGCCTCGATCGCGAGATCTTCGGGATCGACATCGAATCCGTGCACGAGATCCTGGACTACCGCCCGCCGGCGGCCCTGCCGCAGGCGCCGCCGTTCCTGGTCGGCATGATCGACGTGCGCGGCCAGAGCTACCCGGTGGTGGACCTGCGGACCAAGCTCGGCCTGCCGGCGATCCCGGTGACCCCGGCGACCCGGATCATCCTGCTGAACATCCCCATGGGCGACCGGCCGATGCGGGTCGGCTTCGTGGCCGACCGGGTCATCGAGGTGACCGAGCTCGACAGCGCCGAGCTGGAGCCCGCCCCCGATGTCGGGGGGCGCTGGCGCTCGACCTACATCGCCGGCATCGGCCGCAAGGGCGACGCCTTCGTGGTGGTGTTCGACCTCCGGGCGCTGATGGCCGGGGAAGACCCGGCGCTCCTGTTGCCTTCGCTCGCGGCCTGATCGCCCCACCGGGAGCCACACCATGCCGCGCCTGAACGACCGCCATTTCGAGACCGTCGCGGAGATGATCCAGGACCGGGTCGGAATCCAGATCCCACCGGCCAAGCGCACCATGGTGGAGGGCCGGCTGCGCAAGCGCATGCGCGCGCTCGATATCGAGACCCTGACGGAATACGGGCGGCACGTCTTCGAGCAGGGTCACCTCGCCGAAGAGTTCGTGCACATCGTCGATTGCGTCACCACCAACAAGACCGACTTCTTCCGCGAGCCGGCGCATTTCGACCAGCTCCGGGACGAGCTGATCCCGATGCTGCGCCGGAACGGCATCACGCAGGCGCGGCTCAAGCTGTGGAGTGCGGCCGCCTCCACGGGGGCGGAGGCCTACACCCTCGCGATGGTGCTGCACGACATGGCGATGGCCGGGCACGCCCTCGACTACGCGATCCTCGGCACCGACGTCTCCACGGAGGTGCTGCGGGTGGCCGCCGACGGCATCTATCCGGACGACGTCCTGCAGGCGGTGCCGCCGCATTTCCGCAGGCGCTACGTGATGAACGCCCGCAACCCGTCCTGGAAGGTCGGGCGGATCGTGCCGGAGCTGCGCAGCCGGGTGCATTTCAAGCACCTCAACCTGATGAACGCCCAGTATCCGGTCGATCGCGACGTGGACATCATCTTCTGCCGCAACGTGCTGATCTACTTCGACAAGGACACCCAGCGGGCGGTGCTGTCCCGGCTCGCCACGCATCTGCGCCCCGGCGGCTTCCTGGTGGTGGGCCATTCGGAATCGATGGCCGGGGCCGGGGTGCCGGGCCTGACGCAGGTCTCCTCGACCATCTTCGGCCGGACCCCGGGCGCGGTCGCGTGAGGCGGGGCGCGCCGATCCGCGTCCTGATCGTGGACGATTCCGCCTCGGTCCGGCAGACCCTGGTGGGCATCCTGGAGGCGGCCCCCGACATCACCGTGCTGGGCACGGCGGCCGACCCGTTCATCGCGGCGCGGCGCATCCACGACGAGGTGCCGGACGTCATCATCCTCGACCTCGAGATGCCCCGGATGGACGGGCTGACCTTCCTGCGCAAGATCATGGCGCAGCGGCCGATCCCGGTGATCATCTGCTCGACGCTCACCGAGGACGGCTCGCGGACCCTGTTCGAGGTGCTGGAGGCGGGGGCGGTCGACGTCTTCCCGAAGCCCCGCATCGACACCCGTCAGTTCCTGATGGAATCCTCCGTGCGGGTCTGCGACGCCGTCCGGGCCGCCGCCCGGGCGAGGCTGCGCCCCGGCCGTCCGGCCCCCCGGCCGGTGGAGGCCAAGCTCACCGCCGACGCCGTGCTGCCGCTCAGCGCCCGCCCCCGGGCCCTGGCCGGGACCGAGCCGATCGTCTGCATCGGCGCGTCCACGGGCGGCACCGAATCCCTGCGCGACGTGCTGGAGGCGCTGCCGCCGGATTGCCCGGGGCTGATCATCGTCCAGCACATGCCCGAGCACTTCACGGCGGCCTTCGCCAGGCGTCTGGATGGGCTCTGCGCCATCGCGGTGAAGGAGGCGGAGGACGGCGACGCGGTAATCCCCGGGCGGGCCCTGATCGCCCCGGGCGGGCGGCACCTGCTGCTCCAACGCAGCGGCATCCGCTACACCGTGGCGGTGAAGGACGGCCCGCTGGTCTCGCGCCACCGCCCGTCGGTGGACGTGCTGTTCCGCGGGGCCGCGCAATGCGCCGGCGCCAACGCGCTCGGCATCCTCATGACCGGCATGGGCGACGACGGCGCCAACGGCCTCCTGGAGATGCGCCGGGCCGGCGCCCTCACGGTGGCGCAGGACGAGGAGAGCTGCGTGGTGTTCGGCATGCCCAAGGAGGCGATCGAGCGCGGCGCCGCCGCCAAGGTCCTGCCGCTGGAGCGGCTGTCCCACGAGATCATCCGCTTCGGCCACGCCCCCGCCCAGCGCCAGCCGGCGTGAGCCGGAGGGGCGGCCTCAGCCGCCGCGCAACAGGACGCCGAGCGCGTCCGTGAGACAATCGGCGACGCGGCGGATCCGGGCGTTGCCGCGCACCTCCTCGTGCAGGACCAGCCAGGCCGGCAGCGGTGCCAGGGCGAGGCCGATCTCCGCCCGCTCCAGCTCGGGGTGGCGCGCCGCCAGGACGACCTGGGCGAAGCCGAGGCCGGCCCCGGCCCGCATCAGGGTCCAGTAGGCCATCTGGTCGTCGCAGCGGATCGGGAAATCCGTGCGCGTCGCCCGGAGCCCGTGGGCGGCATAGGCCCGCAACAGGGCGTCGCTGCGGTCGAAGCCGAGGACGTCGTGCGCGTCGAGGTCCGCCACCGTGCGGGGCCGACCCCGGCGCTCGAAGAGCCGCGCGTGCCGAACAGGCCGAGCGGCGCCTCCCCGAGCCTGCGGGCGATCCGCGCAATCTGGGTCGGGTCGAACCTCCCGCGTCCGATGTCCAGGCCGCGGGTCAGGCCCGGCGGCGCTGGCCCGACAGCGTATCGTTGGCGACGGCGCGGGGCGCCTCGGACTGGATGTTCACCATCGGCTTGTGCGCGGCGGCGGGATGCCGGCTGCGCAGGGCGGCGAGGAGGAGGCCGGCGAAGACCGCAGCGCTTCCGGCGCCGAACGGACCCAGGAGGAGCGCGCCGAGGCCGAACCAAGGCCATGCGCCGACACAGGTCAGGATGCCACCCGCCAGGGTGGCCAGAACCAGAACGAACACTTCGCCCCCGTATTCATTTTCGAACGCGCCGCCGACGCGCCAGTCGCATAGATTACCGCCGCACAGGTCATCCCGGCAACCCCGGTATTTTTGCAGGACACGCGACGAAAACCGCTCGCTCCATGTCCAATACGCAGATCGGACGCGGGTGATTGCAGCGAAAGCACGGATCGACCAATAAAGTATCGCGCTCGATTTCGGGGTGCCTCAAGACTTTTGCTAGACCTGTGCTCGGTGTCCAATGGGCGCCGAGCCACCGCATACGCGAAGGTCTGTCTCGATCGCGTGCAGTCCCGGACCTGTCGCTCTGCTCTGGAGGCCTGCGCCGGCGCCATCGACAGCGCTGCCGCTCTCGGGCGCCGCGGGCATCGCCGGGACCCGAAAGAACCACCGTCGATGGCATCGAAGGGCCGTCGACGGTGGGGGATCTCGCTCAGCCGATGTGGCCGGATCCCTGCGCAACACCCGGTCCCGCAAGGGAATTTCGCCCTCGCGCGCCGTCGCGGTGCCGCGCGGGGCAGGCCGGGTCTCGCCTGGGACGCGGCGCGACCGTCGCGGCCTCGTCGCCCACGATGACAACGTGCGAAATATTTAAAGATCACCCGAGATCGTGCGTGACGTCCCGCATGGGTTGTGTCTGATGCCAATAGACACAACCCATAGGGTGCCCTGTGAGACCGAACCCGATCCGCCCCGGGGTTTTGCCGTCGGCCGACGCCGCGCCCGCCCGAGGATTCGGCGGCGGTCGCGGGCGGAGCGTCACCGGGTCGAACGGCACTGCGCGCGACGGTTCCGGGCCCCGGGGTAGCGGCACTCCGCATGCCGGCGCGATCGCCAGGCCCGGTCGCCCAACGCGATGCCGACCGGTGAGCCCGCATGCCTGCGCGCGGCTGGCGCTGGCCGGTGCCGTGCTTCTGGGACTCTCGGGCGCCGCCTGCGCCCGGGATGTCCGCGAGCCGGACGAATCGACCCTGGACCGGCACGGCCATTACCGCAGCCGCGACGGCTCCGAGGTGCATCGCCCGGCCAAGACCCGCGACGGCGGCAAGCCGGCCGGCGCCACGGCCAAGTGCCGCGACGACACCTGGAGCTTCAGCCACACACGGCGCGGCACCTGCTCCGGCCACGGCGGCGTGGCGCGGTGGGAGGGGTGAGGCCAGGGCGCCAAAAATCGGCCTAAAATCCGAACCTAGGATTTTATAGATTGACACCGTCGCGCTCCTCGGCTACGAGACGGGCACGGTCGAGAAGTGTGCGGAGCGGCGGCGATGCGGTCCTTCGATGCGCTTCCCGCGGAGCGGCGCGCCCTGGCCGAGCAGCTCCTGCGCGAGACCGCGTTGACGCTCGACGAGATCGGCGCCCGCACCGGCGTCAAGCCGGCCACGATCTCCACCTGGAACGCCCGGTCCGGCTGGCTGAGGCCGCGGCGCTGGCGGCAGGACCTGGTGACGCGCTGGCCGGAGTCGCGCCGGGCGGCGCTCACCCGCCTCATCGGCGCGGCGCAGAACGATCCCGGCGACGTCGCCGAGGCGGTCGGGATCGGGCGCGACGCCGCCGTCCGGCTGATGGCGGTCTGCGGCGTGGCCCGGCCCGAGCCGGCGGCCGGGCCCGAGTTCGAGCCCGAATTCGAGCCCGAATTCGAGCCTTCGGAGGCGCCGGCCGAGCTTGGGATCCTCGATCCGGATTCGGCGGCGGATCCGCCGATCCTGCGGGCGCATCTGCGCGCCCACATCGCCCGCCAGATCGCCGCCTTCGACGCCGCCTTGAACGGCCAGGGCGCGGCGGTGCTGGATTCCGCCCGGGTGCTGCGCGACCTCGGCGGCCTCAAGCGGCTGCTCGACGAGATCGCCCCGTGGCAGGCTGGCGGGCAGGCTGGCGGGCAGGCTGGCGGGCAGGCAGGGGGGGGAGGGGAGCGATGGCGGGACCGGACCCGACCTGCCTGCGCTCCGCACGGAGATCGCGCGCCGCTATGCTGGCTTTGTCCGCGACCGGAAGGCTGCCTGACTTCCTCGCGACCCTGCCGGCGCCGCTGGTCTGCGCCCTGGCCGACGACTGGCTGCATCAGGCCCGCCCCGACCAGCTGCCGCCGGCCGAGACCGCGACGCCCTGGACCACCTGGGCGGTGATCGGCGGCCGCGGCTGCGGCAAGACCCGCACCGGGGCCGAATGGGTCGACGCCCTGGCCCGGGGCGACCCGGCCTTCACGCCGGAGCCGGTCGGACGCATCGCGCTCGTGGGCGAGACCCATCTCGACGTGCGCGACGTGATGGTCGAGGGGCCGTCCGGCCTGCTCAACCTGCCGGCCCGGGGCCGGGCGCGCCCGCGCTGGTCGCCGAGCCTGCGCCGGCTCGCCTGGGACAACGGCGCGGTGGCGCAGGCCTTCTCGGCGGAGGAGCCCGACGCGCTGCGCGGCCCGCAATTCGGGGCCGCGTGGTGCGACGAGGCGGCCAAGTGGCGTCGGCCCGAGGCCGCGTTCGACATGCTGCAATTCGGGCTGCGGCTGGGCTCCCGCCCGCGCAACCTCGTCACCACCACGCCCCGGCCGGTGCCGCTGATCCGCCGCCTGCTCGCCGACCCGCGCACCGTGGTCAGCCGCGCCCGCACCCACGACAACGCCCGGCACCTCGCCCCGGATTTCCTGGAGCAGGTGGTCGGGCGCTATGCCGGCACCCGCCTCGGCCGCCAGGAGCTCGACGGCGAGCTGATCGCCGACCGGGACGATGCCCTGTGGGAGCGTGCCGCCCTGGAGGCCGGCCGGGTCGGCGCCGCGCCGGACCTCGCCCGGATCGTGGTGGCCGTGGATCCGCCCGCGACCTCGGGGACGCGCTCGGATGCCTGCGGGATCGTGGCCGCAGGCCGGGCCGGCGCCCAGGCCTACGTGCTGGCCGATGCGAGCCTCGCCCGGGCGAGCCCCCAGGCCTGGGCCGGGGCGGCGCTGGCGCTCTATCACCGGCTCGGGGCCGACGCCCTGGTGGTCGAGGTCAACCAGGGCGGCGAGATGGCCGCCGCGGTGCTGGCCCAGTGCGACCCGGCGGTGCCGGTCACGCCCGTCCGCGCGACGCGGGGCAAGTACCTGCGTGCCGAGCCGGTGTCGCTGCTCTACGCCCGCGGCCTCGTCCACCATGTCGGGGCCTTCCCGGCCCTGGAGGACGAGCTGTGCGATTTCGGTCCGGACGGCCTGTCGAGCGGTGGCTCGCCCGATCGCCTCGACGCCCTGGTCTGGGCGGTGACGCACCTGCTGCTCGACGCGCCCCGCGCGCCGCGGATCCGCGGCCTCTGAGGCCGCCTCGTGCGCTGTCACACGGGAACGTGACGCCAGACTTCATCCTTAAATTGCATACACTCGGAGCGACTGCTATAAACCCGTGTACATCGGAGGGTGGCCCGTGAGCTCGGATGTTAATCCTGAGAGCTGTCTACCCGACGGGGCCCAACGGCGCCTCCGGATGATCGCCGAGACCCTCGGCTGCCCGGTGGGCGATTTCTACGGTGCGGCGACGGTCCGCCCCGACCTGAGTGCGACGGTCGAGCTGCTGCGCCTGTGGAACGCGATCGCGAGCGAGACCGACCGGGCCGCGGTTCTCCGCTGCGCCCGGGAAGCCGCCAACGGCGTCGGCCGTGAAGTCGAGGCCGTCTGATCGGCGTCGATGCGTTCGGTTTTCGCCCCGCATCATCCGAAACGCGGCGGCCATCGTTCGGGACGACGCCTGAGCCCTGCATTCCTCGAATCGGAATACCCTGCAGCCTGAGGCGGTAAGTCTCTCGGTCGGCGGCGGCGCATGGCGCCCGTTCCGCATCGCCTGCGCGCGTCGGCTGCCGACCCGGCGCTTCGGGGTCCCGGAGCGCGGCTGGGATGGCCCGCGCGCGCAGGGCGCCGGATCGTAGCCGTGCCGTCGAGGCGGGCACAAAACAATACGGCGCGCCTCTGCGGGAAGCGCGCCGGGAGTCGGTTCGTGGTCTCTGGAACGAACTGCATCCTGAATACACGACTTCGCCCGTCCGGGCTGTAGCGCTGTCGCCACGGTGCCGGCTCGGGTGCGGTGTATTCGCCGCAGCCGCAATGGTGCCCGCGGGCGCAGGCCGAGAGAATCCCAAGCCTCCCGATCCCGTCCGGCCGTCCCGGGCCGTCGACGATCGGAGAGCGACATCATCATGGCGCAGGAGCGGACCGGCATGGCGACCTTCCTCGATCGGATGGCGCGGGTGGCGCGCCGCGCCGCCGGGGCTCCTCCGGAACCGGCCCTCGTCACCAAGGCCGCCCCGGCCTTCGCGCTCTATACCGACGGGCGGGCGAGTTGGACCGCCCGGGACCCGGCGGCTCTGGCGCGGGCCGGCTACCAGCGCAACCCGATCGTGCACCGGGCGGTCCGGCTGGTCGCCGAGGGGGCGGCCAGCCTGCCGCTCATGGCCACCGGACCGGGCGCCGGCCATGCGGCCGATCTCCTGGCGCTGCTCGCCCGGCCGAACCCGCGCGAGAGCGGCACGCGCCTGCTCGAGACCGTCTACGCGGACCTGACGCTCAGCGGCACCGCCTACCTGGAGGCGGTGAGCCTCGACGGGCGGATCGCGGCCCTGCAGAGTCTGCGGCCCGGCCGGATGCGGATGCTGCCGGGGCCGGACGGCTGGCCCGTCGCTTACGTCTACACGGTGGGCGGCAACAGCCGGCGGTTCGACCTGCCGGCTCCCGGCGCCCCCGAGGTGGCCCCGATCCTGGCGCTCAGCCTGTTCCACCCGGACGACGACTATGCCGGCCTCGCCCCGATCGAGGCCGCCGCCACCGCCCTCGACATCCACAACGCCGCGAGCGCCTGGAACAAGGGGCTGCTCGACAACGCGGCGCGGCCTTCGGGTGCGCTGGTCTTCGCCGGCGCGGCGCTCACCGAGCCGCAGTTCGACCGGCTGAAGGCCGAGCTGGAGGCGAATTACCAGGGGGCGGCCAATGCCGGCCGGCCGCTGCTCCTGGAGGGCGGCCTGGACTGGAAGCCCCTGGCGCTGTCGCCCCGGGACATGGACTTCGTCGAGGCCAAGAACGCCGCCGCCCGGGAGATCGCCCTGGCGTTCGGGGTGCCGCCCCTGCTGCTGGGGCTGCCCGGCGACAGCACCCACGCCAACTACGCCGAGGCGAACCGGGCGCTCTACCGCCAGACCCTGATCCCGCTCGCCGCCCGCACCGCCCAGGCGCTGGCCGGCTGGCTGGAGCCGGCCTTCGGGGCCCTGGACCTCGAACCCGACCTCGACCGGATCGAGGCCCTGTCGGGGGAGCGGGAATCCCTGTGGCGCCGGGTCGAGGCGGCCGGGTTCCTGTCGGCCTCCGAGAAGCGCGCCGCGGTGGGCTACCCGCCGGAGCCGGAGGCGGGCGGGTGAAGGGCGCGCGCCGCCTGCCCAGATCCGCGCGCTCTCCCTTCCCCCTCTGCGGGCTATCGGATTCACCCATCCCCGGATGTGGCGCGGTTCCCCTCTCCCGTGCGGGAGAGGGACAGGGTGAGGGATGCGCGCTTTCCGGAAAGACCTGTCCCCTCACCCCAACCCTCTCCCGCACGGGAGAGGGGGCGCGTGGCGGCTTTCGCAAGCCGAGGTGTGAACATCGTAGCCCGCAGAGGGGGGGGGGAGAGCGCCTGCCCTTCCTGGACTGGCTGTCCTTGAAGCCACGGCCTCTCAGCCCATCCCAAAAAAACCAACCGAGGACCCTGTCGATGGATGGCCATTTCTCCGGCTACGCCAGCGTGTTCGGCGTGCCCGATCTCGGCCGCGACGTGGTGGTGCCGGGCGCGTTCGCGGCCAGCCTGGCCCGGCGCGGGGCGGCGGGGGTGCGGCTGCTGTTCCAGCACGATCCGGCCGAGCCGATCGGGCGCTGGCTGTCGCTGCGCGAGGATGCCCGCGGCCTGTTCGCCGAGGGGCAGCTCAACCTCGCGGTGCAGCGCGCCCGGGAGATCGACGCGCTGATGCGCGGCGGCGGCCTCGACGGGCTGTCGATCGGCTTCCGCACCCTGCTGGCCCGCAAGGGCCCGGCCGGCGAGCGCCGGCTTCAGCGGGTCGACCTCTGGGAGATTTCCCTGGTGACCTTCCCGCTGCAGCCGCAGGCCCGGGCGAGCCCGGACCGCACGCCCTCGGCCGAGGAGATCCGCGGCCTCGCCCGGAGGATCGCCCCCGTTCCCGCCGCCCGCCGCGCCCCTTGCCCGAGCCCGGCGGCCCGGTCCCGCTTCACCCACCCCAGCCACGAGGTCGTCCGATGATGTCCCACACCGCCGCGCCGTCGAGCCCCGCCCCGGAGACCAAGGCCGCGCTGCCCGGCCTGGAGAACAAGGCCGGCCGCCCCGGGGCCGAACCGGTCCAGCCGGCGCTCGACGAACTCGCCACCGCCTTCGAGGCGTTCAAGGAGACCAACGAGATCCGCATCGCCCAGATCGAGGGCCGGCTCGGCACCGACGTGCTCACCGAGGAGAAGCTCGCCCGGATCGACGCGGCGCTGGACGCCGCCAAGACCCGGCTCGAGCGGGTCGGCCTCGACCGCGCCCGGCCGGCGCTCGGCCAGCCGGGACCCCGGGAGGACGGGGCCGCGCAGGAGCACAAGGCGGCCTTCGACCTCTACGTCCGGGCCGGCGAGAGCGCGGGGCTGAAGCGTCTGGAGGCCAAGGCCCTGTCGGCCGGATCGGGGCCGGACGGCGGCTATCTCGTGCCCCAGACCATCGAGCGGACCGTGCTGGCCCGCCTCGCCCAGGTCTCGCCGATCCGGTCCATCGCCAGCGTGCAGCAGATCTCCGGCGCCCAGTACAAGCGCGCCGCCGCGGTCGGCGCCCCGGTGACCGGCTGGGTCGCCGAGACCGCGCCGCGCCCCGGCACCGACGGGCCGGTCCTGTCCGAGATCGCGTTCCCGGCCATGGAACTCTACGCCATGCCGGCCGCGACCCAGACGCTGCTGGACGATGCCGTGGTCGACCTCGACGCCTGGCTCTCGGCCGAGGTCGAGATGGCCTTCGCCGAGCAGGAGGGGGTGGCCTTCGTCACCGGCAACGGCGCCAGCCGACCGCGCGGCTTCTTGAGCTACGACACCGTGGCCAACACCGCCTGGGTGCCGGGCAAGCTCGGCTTCGTCGCCACGGGAGCGGCCGGGGCGTTCCCATCGACCAACCCGTCCGACGTGCTGTTCGACCTGGTCTACGCCCTGCGTGCGGGCTACCGCCAGAATGCCGGCTTCGTGATGAACCGGCGCACCCAGAGCGCGATCCGCAAGTTCAAGGACGCGCAGGGCAACTACCTCTGGCACCCGCCGCTCACGGCCGCCCAATCCGCGACGCTGATCGGGTTCCCCGTGACGGAGGCGGAGGCGATGCCGGAGATCGCGGCGGGCAGCCTGTCGGTGGCGTTCGGCGACTTCCGCCGGGGTTACCTGGTGGTGGACCGCACAGGCCTGCGGGTGCTGCGCGACCCGTACTCGGCCAAGCCCTACGTGCTGTTCTACACCACCAAGCGCGTCGGCGGCGGGGTGCAGGACTTCGATGCGATCAAGGTTTTGAAGTTTGGGTAAGCCTTGGCGTGGCTGACACGCGCGTCGGACCCTTCCCCCTTTGCGGGGGAGGGTGGCGCCTGCGTCAGCAGGGGTCGGGAGAGGGGAGCGACGCCTCCGCAAAGGACGCGACGGGCGCGAACTCCTGCACCGTCACGCCGCCCCTCTCCCGACCCGGCCTAACGGCCGGCCCACCCTCCCCCGCAGAGGGGGGGAGGGAAGGAGCGTGCACTTACCGAATCCGCTTGGCTCTCGACCGAAGCGCTTACCGACCCGGGTTGCCGTCGCGCAGGGTGCCAGTCGGCTCCTGGACGTGAGCCTCGAGGAACCAGAGGTGCTTGTCGACCGCCCGCGAGATCTCGGTGAACAGGTCGGACGTGCCGTCGTCGCCGGCCTCGTCGGTCTCGTCGATGTTCTCGCGCACCGCGTTGGCGTAGGCGGCGTAGCTGTCGATCAGCGCGGCGACGTGGTCGGCGATGGCGTAGATGCCGGTCGGGTAGGCCGGCAGCTTGGTCTTCTCGGCGACCGCCTGGGTCGAGCCGAAGGCCGTGGCGCCGAGCTGCACCGCGCGCTCCGCGACCTTGTCGTTGAAGTCGTCGAGTTCGGTGCGGAAGCCGTCCAGCATCTCGTGGATGCCGATGAACTGCGGGCCCTTGAGGTTCCAGTGCGCCTGCTTGATCGCCAGGGCGAGGTCGATGCCGTCCGCCAGCCGGGCGTTGAGCGCTTCGACCGAGACCTGCTTGGCGTTCGAATCGGTGTTGTTACGGGTCTTGTGCGAGCGAACGGTGTCGCCTTTGCCGGTCTCAGCCATGAAATCTACTCCGTGAACATGCGTGCGGACGGTCGCGAATATGCCGGTACGGCCGCGGGTCCTCATCTAACGCGATTGCGTTGCACAAACGCGACGGCGCGCCCGGTGTTCCGAGCATCCGCACGTCCGGGCGCCGCGTTTCGTCCCGGAATCCGGCGCAGCCCCCTCGGCGCTCAGCGGTGCCGGCCGGGTTTGGCCATCCAGTCGGAGCGGTTGCCCCGGGGCAGGGCCTCGCCGACCGGGATCCGCGACAGTTCGGCCGACCGGGTGGCGATCCAGCCGGTATGCTCCGCCACCGGGGTCACCGCGGTGAAGCCGCCGCAGGCGGTCCGGCGCGCACCCTGCTGCAGGGCGCCGCTCGACCAGCTGACCACGCCGACGATCCGGTAGCCGCCGGGGCCGCCGACCAGGATCGGGCCGCCGGAATCGCCCAGGCACGCGCCGGCGCCCGAAGTCTCGGCCATCCGCCGCCGGTCGGTCACCACGGTCACCCTGTTGGCGACCTGCAGCGAGCCGATGGACACGAGGTGCGCCAGCCGCAGGATCCGCGCGGAGTCGCGCCGGTTCTCGGCCACGACGCCGAAGCCCGCGATGTCCACCGGCGCGCCGGTGTCGATCGAGGCGGCCCCGCGCGGATCGAGGGGCACGTAGTCGGCGCCGAGCGGCGCTTCCAGCTTGAGCAGGGCGAGATCGACGCCCGGCTGGTCCTCCGGGGTCGTGCCGGGCACGAAGTCCGGATGCATGGTCGCGGCGATGACCTGGGTGCGGTGCTGGCGGAAGCCGCGGTCCACGCTGATGACGGTGTAGCCGGCCGGGCGCATCACGCAGTGGGCGGCGGTGAGCACGAGGTCCTGGGCGATCAGCGTGCCCGAGCAGATCTCGCCCTCGGTGCTCTCGATCCGCACCGCGAAGGTCCGGGCGCCGTTGGGGTCGCGGGTGGTGGTGCCGTTGATCACCGCGGACGCGGGCGCCGGCATCAGTCCGGCCACGGCGCCCAGCAGGGCGCTGCCGAGCCCCAGGCCGAACAGACGCTCACGGGGGCCGGCCTTGCGCATCGGGCGACGGAACATCGGGCACTCCGGGGGCGCTCGCGGCGCAAGGTGGGACGCCGCGGCCAGGGGCGCGGCGCCGAGGGAGCCTAGAGCAAGGCAATGAACCGGCCAAGCTGCGGTTCCGGATGGGCAGGTGATGCGAGTTGGAAGAAGACTTTGATCGGCAGCGGTGGAGCTTCGATCGCGTGGCCGAGCAACGGTGGATCTGTCGGCTCACACCCCGACCCCGTCATTCCGGGCTCGCCTGCGGCGCCCCGGAATGACGATTTGAGTTCTCGGCCGTCGTCTCGACTCACGAGAGCGCGAACCGCGGCCTTGCCTCGCGATTGCACGCCACGGGCGGCCCGTCAGCCGCCCCACCGCGCATCCCGGCCCCATCCCACCAACACCCGGTCGATCCAGCCGCGCTGCGGTCCCACCAGGACACCCTGGGTGAGGCCGCCGCAGGTCCCGCCGATCCAGGCGGCCAGCGCCAGGACGGCGCCGTCCGGACCGGTGATCGGGCCGCCGGAATCGCCCTGGCAGCCCCCACCGGCCGCACCCTTCAGCCAGACCAGGATGCGGCTCGGCCCGTGCGGCTCGATCACCGGCAAGCCGACGCTGCGGTAGGTTCCGGTCGAGCGCGGGTCGCCGGACTTGGCGGCGCCGTAGCCCGACAGGGTCAGGCGTTCGCCGGCCCGGGGTAGCGCGGCGCTCAAGGTCACCGGGGCGAAGCGCGCCGGCAGCGGCGTCGCGGTGCGCAGGAGCGCGAGGTCGATGGACCGCCGGCGGCCCGAGGCGCCGCCGGCATCGTAGCCCGGATGGATCGCCCGGGCCGCCACCTCGACCAGGACCGGCGCCCCGGCCTCGTCGCGAAAATGGATCCGGTGCTCCTGCCCGGCGGCGGCGCAATGGGCGGCGGTCAGCACCGTGTCGGGGGCGAGCACCACGCCGGTGCAGACGCCGCCCTTCGACGACAGGACCATCACGGCTCCGCCGGCCTGCGCCTCGGCGCCGCCGACGATCGCGCGCGCCGGGCCGGCCGCCAGCGACAGGGCCGCAGCCAGGACGGTGGCCGGGACGGTGAGGGCCGCCCGGCGGCGCTTCGGGACCGGCATTCGAGACATCCAGCGAGGGGGCAACGCGATGATCCCGATACGCGCCGACGGGGCCGTGGTCGAGCCGGTGAGCGTGGCCGAGCTGCGGGCCTACCTGCGCCTCGACGCCGACGACGGCGGCACCGAGGATGGGCTGCTCCAGGCCCTGATCACCGCGGTCCGGGCCAGCCTGGAGATCGAGGCCCGCCGCATCCTGGTCCCGGGCCGCTACCGGATCGCCCTCGATGCCTGGCCCGCCAACGGCCGGCTGGCCGTGCCGCTGAGCCCGCTCGTGGCGCTCGTCCGCGCCGGCTTCGCGGACGCCAAGGGCGTCACCGAACTCGCCGCCGGCCTGGTCCGCCTCGGGCCGGAGCCGGTGGAGGCGCCGGGCCTGCTGATCGATGCAGGCGTGCCGGACCCGGCCGGCCGGACGATCCTGATCGAGGTCGCGGCCGGGTTCGGGGGCGACGGCCCGCCGCTGCCGGCGCCGCTCCGGCTCGCGATCCTGCGGCTCGCCGCCGCCCGCTACGAGCATCGCGGCGACGAGGCGGATGCCGCCCGCACCGATGCCGCCGACCTCGCCGCACCGTTCCGACGGATGCGCCTGTGATCCGCCGCCCCGCCCGCATGCGACCGACCGGAGCAGCCCCGATGGCGCCCAATCCGCACCACCCTACGCTCGGCGCCCGGCGCCGCCGCTTCGTGCTCGAACGGCCCCTGGAGCAGCCCGACGGGTTCGGGGGCGTGCTGCGCCGCTTCGTGGCCGGCCCGGTCCTGTGGGGCGCGATCACCCCGGCGGGCCTCGCCGACCGCCCGGCGGGGGGCCGGACCGACACGCTGCCCGCCTACCGAGTCACCCTGCGCGCCGGGGTCGCCCTCGACCCGACCATGCGGCTGGCCGCCGGCCCGCGCCGCTTCGCGATCCGCGCGGTCAGCGAGCCGGACGCGAGGGGCCGCGACCGCGTCTGCCACGTCGAGGAGCTGGCCCGGGAGAGCGCGTCGTGAGCGACCCCAGCCCGCTCCTGGCCCTGCGCGCCGGCCTGATCGCCCGCTTCTCCGGCGACGCCGCGCTGGCCGCCCTGCTCGGCGGAAAAGTCCGGCTCCACGACGAGCCGCCCCGGGGTTCGGTGCCGGTCTACGCCCTGTTCGGCGACACCGAGAGCGTGGACGATTCCGTCGACGGCGCCGAGCGCCATCGCCACAGCCACGCCATCGCGGTGATCGCCAAGCCCGGCTCGGTCCGCACCGCGCTGGACGCGGCCGCGCGCATGGCCGCGCTCCTCACCGACGCCGCCCCGCCGCTCCAGGGCTGCCGCCTCGTCACCCTGCGGGTGCGGGCGATCACGGCGAGCCGCGACGCCCGCACCGGCGAGGCCCGCGCCACCCTGACGATCGAGGCCGTCACCGAGGTTCTTTGAGGTGGGCGCGGTGCCTGCCCCCCACGCCTCGTTCCCGGACGCCTGGAACGCCAGTGGAAGGCGATGCGACGACGTTCGATTCCAAAGCATGGGGAGGGCCCGATGGGCGCACAGAAGGGCAAGGACCTGCTGCTCCGGGCCGGCGACGGCGCGGGCGGTTTTGTGGCGGTGGCGGGCCTGCGCACCCGGCAGATCACCCTCAACGCCGAGACCGTGGATGTCACCAACGCGGACTCCACCGGCCGCTGGCGCGAGCTGCTGGCGGGCGCCGGCGTGCGCCGGGCCGCGATCGCCGGATCCGGGGTTTTTCGCGATCAGGCCTCGGACATTCGGTTGCGGCTGATCTTCTTCGAGGGCGCGATCGAGACCTTCCAGGTGGTCGTGCCGGCCTTCGGAACCCTGGAGGGCCCGTTCCAGATCGCGAGCCTCGAATACCGGGGCGACCATGCCGGCGAGGTCACCTTCGACATCAGCCTCGACTCGGCGGGCGTGCTCGCCTTCACGGCGGCCTGAGCCATGGCCAACCGGATTCGCGGCGAGGTGCCGCTTCAGCTCGCCGGCCAGCGCTACACCCTGTGCCTGACCCTCGGCGCGCTGGCCGAGCTGGAGGGCGCGCTCAAGGCCGGCGACCTCGTCGGCCTGGCCGAGCGCTTCGACGGCGGCCGGGTCTCGGCCCGGGACCTGATCGCCCTGCTGGGCGCGGCCCTGCGCGGCGGCGGCCACGCCCTCGACGACGACGCGGTGGCGCGCCTGCCCCTCGCCGGTGGGCTGGACGCGGTCTCGACCGCCCTGGCCGAAGTCCTCGCCGCCGCCTTCGGGGAGGCGCCGGGCCTCGCAAACCCTCGGTAGGGCCGGCGCCAGACGGTTTTGCGTCGGCGCCGGCTCGAACCTCGGCCTTCCCGTGGGACGACGCCCTGACTCTCGGCCTCGGCGCGCTCGGCTGGAGCCCGGCCGCCTTCTGGGCGGCGACGCCCCGGGAGTTCGCCGCCGCGCTCGGCCGCCGGCGCGGCCCGGAGCCCCTGAGCCGCGCCGCGTTCGAGCGCCTGCTCGCCGCCTATCCGGATCCGGGCCCGTGAACGGAGCCGGGGCTCTGCCCCGGCACCCCGCCAAAGGGCCGAGCCCTTTGGGATCCCGGGTTTCGGCGCCACGCTAACCCCGACCAACCAGGAGGGCCGCCCGATGAGCGACGCCGACCCCGATCCGCAGGATGCCGCCCGGATCAAGCAGCTCGCGACCTTGGACCAGCTCGCCAAGAATTTCGGACGCAGCCTGGATTCGGCGCTCACCCGCGGGGCCGCCTCGGGACGCAGCCTCGACGGCGTGCTCGGCACGATCGGCAGCAAGCTCGCCGGCGCGGCGGCCCGGGCGGCCTCCGGCCCGATCCGCTCCGGCATCACCGGCCTGGTCAACGCCGTGCTCGGGGCGGGCGCCGGCAGCGAGACCGGCTTCGCCCGGGGCGGCGTGCTCCGGGGCGGGCAGGTCCAGCCCTTCGCGGCCGGCGGGGTCGTGGCCGCGCCGACCTACTTCCCGATGGCGAACGGGGCCGGCCTGATGGGCGAGGCCGGCCCCGAGGCGATCCTGCCGCTCAACCGCGGCCCGGACGGCCGCCTCGGCGTCGCTGCCGGCGCCCCCGCTTCCCGGCCGGTCTCGGTGACGGTCAACATCGCCACCCCCGACCCCGGCGCCTTCCGCCGTTCGGAGGCGCAGGTGACGGCGAGCCTCGCCCGCGCCGTGGCGCGAGGGCAGCGGGCGACGTAAGGGCATACCTGTTGGACAAGCCTGGAATTGGTCCTGTGCCGGGTCCGCGCATTGTCGAGACGCGGAGGCCCTGCTACGTCGTTCTCAGTGCAGTCGAGAGGAGGAGCCGATGGCTATCCTGTCCCGAGATTTCGGCGGGGTGAAGCTGTCCGGCCGCGATGCGGAGACGTTCCTGCGCCAAGTGGCCTCGAGCGAGAAGCAACAGGTTGTGCTGGCCTCGCTCGAGAGAGGGCGTAAACTGCAGCGATCGATGACCGAAACGGGCAAGGTCGCTGTCGATGCAGGAAACGACGCCGGCGGTAAGTAATCATTCGCCCTATATTATTCGTCCTATGCGACAGGGCGACTGCAAAGTGGCATTTGCCCTTGCGGACGAGCGGCACAAGCCGTTGAAGATATTCTTTCGCAGAGATTCGGAGCGTGCCAGCGCTCAGCTGATCACGCAGACCTACGTCGCAGTCCCGGAGGATCCCGCGGATAGGCGCATCCTCGGCTTCATCAGCCTGATGAGCGCGGAGATCGCCTTGGGCGGGACCTACTCCGTCAAAGGAAAGCCGAGGGCTGACCGCTATCCCAGCCAGCCCGCCATTCGGATTGCCCGTTTGGCGGTTGCGGACGGTACGCGCGGAAGTGGAATCGGCCGAGATCTCCTGTCTTTGTCACTCAGCATCGCCGTCGATCGAGTTTGCACCAGCGTCGGCTGCCGCTTCCTGATCACGAACGCCAAGCAGGAATCCGTGGGCTTCTACGACAAGCAGGGCTTCACGATGCTGGATACCGACAGCAACCGTGCCTCGCCCGCGCCAGTCATGTGGCTGGACCTTCAGCCCTACGTATCAAGCTCGGGTTGAGTCGTCTGCTCACGACGGCGCGCGAGCGAGCGCCTGCACGTCGCCCCGCCTGTCACGACCGGGCGACGTGATCGCCCCTTCTCACGCCGCCTTGCTGGCCGCCGCCTCGCGGGCGCGGCTGCGGCGTCCGTCGACGCTGACCGGGGGGACGCCTTCGATGGTGACCCGGCGCACCACCCGGGGCTGGTCGCCATAATCGTCCACCGCGCGGTGCACCGTCGCCCGGTTGTCCCAGATCGCCACGTCGCCCAGCCGCCAGGACCAGCGCACCGTGTTCTCGGGCCGGGTCGCGTGGTCGGTGAAGATCGCGAGCAGGTGCTGCGAATCCGAGGTCGTGAGCCCGAGGATGCGCTGGATGAAGTGCCCGACGATCAGCGAGCGCTCGCCGGTCTCCGGATGGACGTGCACCAGCGGGTGCTCGGTCTCGTAGACGGTCCGGGTGAAGACCTCGTTGTAGCGCTGGCGGCCGGCCTCCGGGGCGTTCACGCGCCCGCCGACGTAATCGTAGACATTGGAATGCAGCGCCCAGAGCCGGTCGGCGAGGTCGCGCAATGTCTCGGGCAGCTCCGCGTAGGCCGCCGCCGTGTTGGCCCAGAGGGTGTCGCCGCCATAGGCCGGCAGGGTCACGGCCCGCAGGATCGAGATCGCCGGATAGGCCGGCACGAAGGTCACGTCGGTGTGCCAGGAACTCGCCCGCTCGCCCCGGCTGCCGTCGAGGTCGAGGACGCCGGACGTGCCGGCGAGCGACGGCACGGTCGGGTGTGGGACGAGGTCGCCGAGCCGCCGGCCGAACGCCTCCTGGCCGGCCTCGTCGAGGCTCTGGTCGCGGAAGAACACCACCTTGTGGGTGACCAGCGCCTGGCGGATCGCCGCCACCGTCCCGGCGTCGAGGTCGCCCGAGAGCGCGACGCCGCGGATCTCCGCGCCGATGCGGCCGGCGACCCGGCGGATGTCGAGGTTGGGGTGCAGCGGCTGCGGGACGGCGCTCATCGTAAGGCTCCTCGGTGGATCGGGGACGACGTACGCCTGCCGGGAAAGATCTTGCGAGATCTGCCGGAGATCAAGGTCTTCGAAGAAGCGTCCGTCGTCTTCGATGATCTTCGCCCTGGCGCGGTCGGTTGTCGATGAACGGCGTTTCCGAAGTTTCGCCCGTTTCCAAAAGACTCTTCCCGGCCGGCGGTGGCCGGCAGGACGTGCCTTCTCCGACCCCATCTCCGGGATCATCGCGCCATGGCCGAAGCCTTCCACGAGGTGCTGTTTCCCCTCGACGTGTCGCTGCGCGGCAGCGGCGGGCCGCAGCGGCTCACCGAGATCGTCACGCTGGCCTCGGGGCGGGAGCACCGCAACGGCCGCTGGGCCGATTCCCGCCGCCGCTACGATGCCGGGTTCGGGGTGCGCGGGCTCGATGCGCTCCACGCCGTGCTGGCCTTCTTCGAGGAGCGCCGCGGGAGGCTCTACGGCTTCCGCTACCGCGACCGCGTCGATTTCCGCTCCGGGCCGCCCGGGCGGGCGATCGGCCCCCTGGACCAGCCGCTCGGCACCGGCGACGGCGCCACGGCGGCGTTCGCGCTGACCAAGTCCTACGGGTCCGGCTTCGCGCCCTATCGCCGGCGCATCGCCAAGCCGGTGTCCGGCAGCGTCCGGGTGGCGGTGGCCGGCCGGGAGGTCGGCGCCGACGCCTTCGCGTGCGACCCGGCCACCGGGCTCGTGACCTTCGCGGGCGGGCACGTCCCCGCCAAGGGCGCCGCCGTCACGGCGGGCTTCGCCTTCGACGTGCCGGTCCGGTTCGACACCGACGACCTCACCATCGACCTCGCAGCCTTCACGGCCGGCGAGATCCCCAAGGTGCCGCTGGTCGAGATCGTGCCGTGAGGGACGCAGATTTCGGATCGTCCGATCGGCCGCGAAAAGGCGCGGGTCCCCTCTCCCGTGCGGGAGAGGGACAGGGTGAGGGGTGCGACCT
Source organism: Methylobacterium mesophilicum (assembly GCF_022179445.1). Taxonomy (GTDB): domain Bacteria; phylum Pseudomonadota; class Alphaproteobacteria; order Rhizobiales; family Beijerinckiaceae; genus Methylobacterium; species Methylobacterium mesophilicum. Next base: position 19,897 of record NZ_BPQU01000004.1, read on the forward strand.
CTCCGGACAGACCTGACCCCTCACCCCAGCCCTCTCCCGCACGGGAGAGGGCGCGCGTCGAGCTCTGCAAAAGCTGTCGCGCCTCAAACTGGAGTCGCCCGTAGGTGCCTTAAGGGGAAAAAGATGCGCGATATTCCAAGTGCCTTTGCGGCCCATCTCGCGGGCGGCGTCACCACCCTGTGCCGGTGCTGGACCCTGCACCGGCGGGACGGCGTCGCGCTGGGCTTCACCGACCATGACCGCGACCTGACCCTCGCGGGCCTGGTCCACGCCGCCCGCACCGGGCTGGAGGCCGCCGAGGCCAGCGCCGAATCCGGCTTCGCGGTCTCCGGCGGCGATGTGGCCGGGGCGCTGAGTTCCCTGGGGCTGACCGAGGCCGACATCGCCGGCGGCCTCTACGACGGCGCCACGGTGGAGACCTGGCTGGTCGACTGGACCAATCCCGGGACGCGCCTGCTGCTCGATGTCGGCACGATCGGCGAGGTGCGCCGGGAGGGCGACGCCTTCGTGGCGGAGCTGCGCGGCCTCGCCCACCGGCTCGGGGCCGAGCGCGGCCGGACCTTCCGGGCGACCTGCGGCGCCGATCTCGGCGATGGCCGCTGCCGGGTCGATCTCGCGGCCTGGCGCACAACCGGACGGGTCACCGGCCTGCCCGAACCCGCGACCCTCGCGGTGGCCCTGGCCGGCAGCTTCGCGGACGGGCTGTTCACCGGCGGAACGCTCACCTGGACGGCCGGCGCCAATGCCGGCCTCAAGGCCGATGTGCGGCTCCAGCTCGACGCGCTCCTCGAATTGTGGACCGCGCCGCCCCGGCCGGTGGCGGCGGGCGATGCGTTCAGCCTCACCGCCGGCTGCGACAAGCGGCTGGCGACCTGCCGGGACCGCTTCGCCAACGCGGTCAACTTCCAGGGCTTCCCGCACATGCCCGGCAACGACGCGGTGATGCGGGCGGTGCCGGGCTCGGAGCCCGTCCTCGACGGCGGGAGCCTGTTCCGATGAGCGCGATGCCAAGGGATATCGGCCCGGACATGGGCGCGGCCGCCCTCGGCGAGGCGCGGCTGTGGCTCGGCACGCCCTACCGGCACCAGGCCTCCCTGCGCGGGGTCGGCTGCGACTGCCTGGGCCTGCTGCGCGGGGTCTGGCGCGGGCTCTACGGCGCCGAGCCGGAACCGGTGCCGCCCTATGCCGCCACCTGGGCCGAATCCGCCGCCGCGGGGACCGATCCCCTCACCGAGGCGGCGGCGCGCCACCTCGTGCCGGTGCCCTCCGTCGGCGATCCACCTCGGCCGGGCGACGTGCTGCTCTTCGCCTTCCGCCGCCACCTCCCGGCCCGCCACTGCGCCATCGCCACCGGCGACGACGCCATGATCCACGCCCACGACCACGCCACGGTCGCCGAGGTCGCGCTCACGGCGTGGTGGCGCCGGCACCTGACCGGGGTGTTCCGGTTTCCGCAGGCCCCTTACGAGGTGCCGGTCGCCACGGTCAGCTTGACGCCGAGCGCGTCCATGTCGAGGCTTCCCGCGCCGTCATCGCGAGCGTAGCGAAGCGACCCAGGGACACGCCACCCTTCGAGATCGCGCGCGGCACTGAGTTGCTCCGCTACGCTCGCAATGACGGTTGAGGCGGTGGCGATCACTGCGAACGCACACCGCATCAGGCAAGTCAGGCCGCCGTGGCGACGCGCAGCTCGACGTGCAGCCCGGCCGCATCGAGCATCGCGACCAGCGTGTCGATCGCGAACAGGTCGATCTTGCCACGCATCAAATCCGAGACGCGCGGCTGGGTGACACCCAGGATCTTCGCAGCCTGCGACTGGTTCAGGCCGGATTGTTCGATGTGATTGCGCAGAGCCATCATCAACTGCGAGCGGAGGCGCATATGCGCGGCCTCCGCCGGCGTATCCTCGATCGCGTCCCAGACGCTGTCGAAGCGTGTCTCCGTCATCACAGTAACTCCTGGACGTACTCGGCGTAGCGGCGTTTGGCCGTGGCGATGTCGGCAAGTGTCGTTTTCCGGGTCGTCTTGCGGAAGCAATGCAGGACGACCACGGTGCCGGAAAACTTGGCCACGTAGATCACCCGGAAGGCGCCATCCGGCTCCCGGATGCGGATCTCGCGGACGCCCGAACCGATCGTCGACATCGGTTTCCAGTCGTCCGGATCAAGGCCGGACTGAACGCGATCGATCTGATGTCCGGCGGCGCGGCGCGCATCCCTGGGAAAGGCGCGCAGGTCGTCGAGCGCACCCCCGCGAAACACCACGCCTTTGGGCCGCTCGACCACGACGCCATCCAGCTCATCGACGCCTCAGACCACGATTTATACAAGAACTTGTATATTTCCGCAATCGCTGCGAACCACCCCCGCCCCGGAGCCCGCCATGGCCACCCTGATCCTATCCACGGCGGGCGCCGCGGTGGGGACCGCGCTCGGCGGCCCGATCGGATCCGTGGTCGGGCGCGTGCTCGGGGCGGCCGCGGGGGCGGGGCTCGACGGGATGCTGTCGGGCTCCGGGCGGCACACGCGCTTCGTCGAGGGGCCGCGGCTCGCCGACGTCGCCGGCCTGTCCTCCACGGAGGGCGATCCCATCCCGCGGGTCTACGGGCGGGCGAAGATCGGCGGCAGCCTGATCTGGGCGACGCGCGCCCGCGAGGTCGCCAACACGACGGTGGAGCGCGCGGCCTCCGCCTCCAAGGGCGCGGGCGGCCAGAAGACCGTGCGCACCCGCTACGCCTACTTCGCCAACCTCGCGGTCGGCCTGTGCGAGGGCGAGATCGCGATGGTCCGCCGGATCTGGGCGGACGGCAGGGAGATCGATCAGGTTGGGATCACCCTGCGGGTCCATGCCGGCGGCCCCGACCAGGCGCCGGACCCGCTGATCGTCGCGAAAGAAGGCGCCGAGAACGCCCCGGCCTATCGCGGCCTCGCCTACGTGGTGTTCGAGAACCTGCCGCTCGCCGATTTCGGCAACCGCGTGCCGCAGTTCGCCTTCGAGGTGGTCCGCCCGGTCAACGGCCTGTACCACCGGATCCGCGCCGTCGACCTGATCCCGGGGGCCGGCGAGTTCGCCCTCGATCCGAACCGCGTCACCGTCGATCTCGGCCTCGGCCGGACCGAGGCGGCCAACCGGCACCAGCTCCAGCGCGCCACCGACGTCACCGCCTCCCTCGACGCGCTTCAGGCCCTGTGCCCGAACCTGCGCCGGGTCGCCGTGGTGGCGACGTGGTTCGGCACCGATCTGCGCGCCGGCGCCTGCCGGGTGGTGCCGAAGGTCGAGACCCGGGGCAAGCGCACCACGCCGGAGGCCTGGAGCGTCGCCGGGATCACCCGCGACAAGGCGGACGTGGTCTCGACCCTGCCGGACGGTACGCCCGCCTATGGCGGCACCCCCTCGGATGCCGGTCTGACCCGGCTGGTGGCCGAGCTCGCCGCCCGCGGCCTGGACGTGCTGCTCTACCCGTTCGTGATGATGGACGTACCGGCCGACAACGGCCTGCCCGATCCGCGCGTGCCCGGTGGAACCCAGCCGCCCTATCCCTGGCGCGGGCGCATCACCTGCGACCCGGCCCCGGGCGTCTCCGGAAGCCCGGACGGCACCGCCGCCGCGGAGGCGCAGGTCCAGGGTTTCTTCGCGAACGGCTACCGCGCGGCGGTGCTGCATTATGCCGGCCTCGCAGCCCTGTGGGCGGCCTCCGGTGTCCGGATCGCCGGCTTCGTGATCGGCAGCGAGCTCGTCGGCCTCACCCGGGTGCAGGGTGCCGCCGGCTACCCGGCTGTCCAGGCCCTCCGGTCCCTCGCCGCGGATCTGCGCGGCCGGCTCGGGTCCGGCGTCACGCTGGTCTACGGCGCGGACTGGACCGAGTACGGCGCCCATGTCCGGGACGGGGGCACCACGATCCGCTTCCCGCTGGACGACCTGTTCGCCGACCCCAACATCGGCGCGGTCGGGATCGACTGGTATCCGCCGGTCACCGATTGGCGCGACGCGCCGGAGCACGCCGACCTCGCGGTCGCGGGCGACATCGCCGACCGCGCCTACCTGAAGGCCCGGGTCGCCTCCGGCGAGGCGTTCGACTGGTACTACGCCGACGCCGCCGGGCGCGCCGCCCAGGACCGCCGGCCGATCCGGGACGGCGCCTACGGCAAGCCGTGGATCTTCCGGCCCAAGGACCTCATCGGCTGGTGGTCGAACCCGCATGTCGAGCGCGACGGCGGCGTCGAGACCCGGGCCACCGCCTGGGTGCCGAAGGCCAAGCCGATCTGGCTCACCGAGGTCGGGGTGCCGGCGGTGGACAAGGGCACCAACGGCCCCAACGTCTTCCCCGACCCGAAATCCGCCGAGGGCGCCTACCCGCCGGAATCGCGGGCCCTGCGCGACGAGCTGATCCAGCTGCGCGGGCTCGAGGCCGTGATCGCCCGGTTCGACCCGGAAGCGGCGGGCTTCGCGGAGGCCGACAACCCGGTCTCGCCGGTCTATGGCGGCCGGATGGTCGATCCGGGATCGATCTTCGTCTGGTCCTGGGACGCGCGGCCGTTCCCCGCCTTCCCGGCGGTTCAGAAGGTCTGGGCCGACACCGCCAACTGGCGGGTCGGCCATTGGATCACGGGACGGATCGAGGGCTGCGACCTCGACCTGCTGGTCCTGAAGATCCTGGCGGAGCTCGGCTTCGACGCGCCGGTCGCCGTGGAGGCCGCCGCCTTCCTCGACGGCTACGTCGTCGACCGGCCGCTCTCGGCACGCGCCGCCCTGGAGACCCTGGCGCAGGTCTACGGCCTCGACGTCTCGGCGGTGGCCGGGCGCCTGCACCTGCGCGGGCCCCGCCGCGACCGGCCGGTGGTGCTGGCGGAAGCCGACCTCGTCCGCCTGTCGGAGGACAAGCCGGTCCTGCGGCAGGTGCGGGCCGAGGAGAGCGCCCTGCCGCGCTCGGTCACCTTCGGCATCACCGATTCCGAGAGTCCGGATTACCGCCGCGCCGCGGCCGCCGCGATCCGGCCGGTGGGCCAGCGGCGGCGCGAGACCCGGATCGAGGCGGCGATCGTCACCCGCCGGGAGACCGGCGACGACCTCGCCGAGGCGATGCTCGACCGGGTCATCGCGGCCCGGGACAGCGCGGTCTTCACGGTGAGCCCGCGCCGGGTCGAGCTTGAGCCCGGCGACCTGCTGGCGGTGCCGGCCGACGTGCCGGGCGGGACGGTGCTGCGCAGGATCGACCGGATCGACGACGCCCCCACCGGCCGCCGGATCGAGGCGGGCGGCGTCCCGCCCCGGGGCGGCCCCCCGCGCGGCCTGCCCCGCAGCCAAGCCCTGCCGGCCGGCGCGACCCCGGCCTTCCCGGGGCCGCCCTTCGCGCTCGCCCTCGACCTGCCGGTGGATCGCGGCAGCCCGACGGTGCTGCAATACCTCGCGGTCGCGGCGGAGCCCTGGCCCGGGGAGGCGGCGGTGTGGCGGGCGGAAGGAACGGGGCCGCTCACCCTCCACGGCCTGGTCGACTACCCGGCCTGCCTCGGCCGGACCCTTTCGGACCTGCCCGCCGGGCCGCTCTGGCGGCTGCAGCGCGGCGCCTCCCTCGACGTCACCCTGCGCCGGGGCGGGGCGCTCGGATCGATCGGCGAGGCCGCGATGCTGGCCGGCGGCAACCTGTTCGCCCTGGTCGGGCCGGACGGCACCGTCGAGCTGCTCTGCGCGGCCGACGCGGTGCTGACCGGCTCCGAGACCTACCGCCTCTCCGGGCTCCTGCGCGGGCTCGCGGGCAGCGAGCCGGCCGCCGGGCGTGCCACCCCGGCGGGCAGCCTGCTCGTGCGCCTCGACGACGGCGCGGTGGTGCCCTTGGTCGAGCGGCTGGACGAGGCCGGACGGGGCTTCCGCTACCGGGTCGGCCCGGCCTCCGCCGACCCGGGCGATCCGGCGGTGTCGGAATTCGCCGCGACGGCCGGGCTGGGTTCGCTCCTCCCCCTGCGGCCGGTCCACCTGCGGGCGCGGCGGGACGCGTCGGGGGTGCGGCTCTCCTGGATCCGCCGGGCGCGCCGCGACGGCGACGCCTGGGCCCCCGCCGAGATCCCCCTCGACGAGCCGGAGGCCTACGCGGTCACGGTGTTCTCCGGTGCCGGCACGCCCCTGCGCCAGCTCCGGGCCGTGGCGCAGCAGCTCCTCTACGCCGACGAGGCGGCCGATTTCGGCGGCCCCCAGGCCAGCCTCGACGTCGCCGTGGCGCAGATCGGCGCGGTCGCAGGCCCCGGCCCGGCGTGCCGCGCCCGCATCCCGGTCCGAAGCGCCTGAACGGAAATCGCTCTGCGGAACGGCGTCGTTCCCGCAGCACCCTTTCCCGGGCGCATGCAGCGTCAGCGGAATGCGACCCGGGACCCAGCAGGACGAGACGCGAAGCGTCCGTATGGTTTGACGATCGTGCCGCTGCGCGGCGCTGTCTGCGCTGGGTCCCGGATCACCTTCCGCTGACGTTCCAGGCGTCCGGGAAAGGGGCGCGCTTCACCCGCCGGCGACGGCTGCGCCGATGGTCACGGCTAGAGTTTCCGCCCACGGAGCCCCCGATGTCCGACATCACGCCCCGCCTCGGCCTGCCGCTGATCGCGGCGAGCCAGGCCCAGAAGCACGTCACCCACAACGAGGCGCTCGGCCTCCTCGACGCCCTGGTCCAGCTCGCCTTCCTGGACAAGGACCTCACCGCGCCACCCAGGAACCCTGCCGACGGCGACCGCTACCTCGTGGTCACGTCGAACCCGGGGGGCGCCTGGGCCGGGCTCGCCGGCCAGGTCGTGCGCTACGCCGACGGCGTCTGGGTCGGCGCGGTGCCCCGGGCCGGCTGGTTCGCCTACCTGATCGACGAGGCCGACCTCTACGTGTTCGACGGCAGCGCCTGGGGAAGCTTCCGCCGGACGCTGACCGCGATCCAGAGCGTGAGCCGGCTCGGCGTCAACACCGGGGCGGATGCCACCAACCGCCTCGCGGTCAAGTCGGACGCGGCCCTGCTCACCTGGGACGACGCGACTCCGGGCTCCGGCGACATGCGGATCTCGGTCAACAAGCAGGCCCCGGCCCGGGACGCCGCCCTGATCCTCCAGACCGGCTATTCCGCCCGCGCCCTGCTGGGCCTTCTGGGCGGCGACGACTTCTCCCTGAAGGTCTCGCCCGACGGGTCCGCCTTCAGTACCGCGCTCACCGCTTCCGCGGCGAAGGGCGGGATCGATTTCGCCTCCACCGAGACCGTGCTGGCCGCTGCGGCGACCACGGATCTCGGCGGTGCCGGCACGCGGCGTGTGCTGATTGCCGGCACGGCCCGGATCACCCGCTTCGGCACCGGCGCCGACCGGGAGCGGCTCGTGCGCTTTTCCGGCGCCGCCACCCTGGTCCACGATCCCGAGCAGCTCGCCCTGCCGACCCGGGCCGACATCGTCACGGCCGCCGACGACACCTGCCTGGCCGCCTCGGACGGCGCCGGCCGGTGGCGCGTGCGCCATTACCAGCGCGCCGACGGGACGCCGCTGGCGCTGGGCACCCAGGCGCTCGCTCCGAACGGCTACGCCCGGCTCGCCAACGGGCTCATCCTGCAATGGGGCCTCGCGACCGGCGCGGACGCCGATGTCTCCGTCTCGTTCAGCCCCGCCTTTCCGAGCGCGTGCCTGGGGGTCTGGGCCCAGCCGGTCGCCCGGGATGCCGGGACGCTCTACGCCAGCCAGGTCAGCGACGTGTCCGCGACCGGGTTCACGCTCCGCAACCGCCGCGACACCGGCGGCGCGGTGACCGGCGCCGGGAATGTTTCAACCTATTGGTTGGGATTGGGGTCTTGAGGGGCATGGTCCTGAAGCGAACGGTGCGGGGGGAGGGGGCGCCAACTTTGCCGTCGCGATAGGCCTGTGGGTCCGCCCGCCCCGCCTCACCGGCCGGCCCCCGGCGCCAGGGCCGCCAGCATCGCCGGCTCGATCGCCGCGTAGCCCGCTCCGTTGAGGTGGATGCCGTCCGCGGTGAAGTCCGGCCGGAGCGCGCCCGACGGGGTGGCGAGCGGCGTGTGATAGTCGATGCGCGCCGCGGCGCTGGCGGCGCAATGAGCCCGGATCCAGCGGTTCAGGGCGTGGATGCGCGCCACGGGCCTGAGTTCGGGGCGCCACCCCCGGAAATCGCTCGGCATCACGGTGCCGATCCACAGCGGCAGCCCGGCCTCGAAGGCCAGCCGCGCCATGGCGGCGATGTTGTCGCGGATCGCCCCGTCCGAGACCGGGCCGCCGATCTCGGCGATGTCGTTGATCCCGCACAGCAGGTGGACGCCCCGGGCGCCGGCCGCGTCGCGGAGGAAGCGGGCGCGGATCTCACCGCTCGTCTGACCCGGGACGCCCCGGGCCACGAAGCCGTGCCGCGCGAAGGTCTCGGCCCGGGCCGCGCCCCAGCCGGCGGTGATCGAATCGCCGATGAACACCAGCGGCCGGTCCTGTCCGTGTCCCACGTGGCCCAATCCGTCCCCCGTCCGCGTCGCGCGGACCCATGCCCGGAGAGTCCCGATGTCCGCAACCACTGGTCCGGCCCGGGGGCCGGGCGACGCCTTCGCGGCCGGCTGCCGGAGCCTGGGGCCGCGCCTGATGCGCGATCTCGGCCTCACCGATCTGCAGGCCGCCGGGCTCCTGGGCAATCTCGGCCACGAGAGCGGCGGCTTCCGCCAGCTCCAGGAGGTCGCCCCGGCGGTGGCCGGGTCTCGGGGCGGCTGGGGCCTGGCGCAATGGACCGGCCCCCGGCGCGTGGCCATGGAGGCCTGGTGCCGGGCGCACACCCTCGATCCGGCCGCCCCCGAGGCCCAGTACGGCTACCTCTGCACGGAGCTGCGCACCACCGAGGCGGCGGCGCTCGCAGCCCTGCGGCAGGCTCCGACCCTGGAGGCCGCCACCGAGAGCGTGTGCCGGCACTTCGAGCGGCCGGGCGTGATCGCGCTGGCGAGCCGGCTGGCCTGGGCCCGCCGGGCGCTCTCGGCCCTGCGCGCGGGCGCCGCCGGGCCGCTCAACCCCGAATCCCGAGCCGGCCGGGTCCGCCGCGCGCGCAACTCCGGAGATCGATCATGACGCACCTCTTCCGTGCCGGGCTGGCGCTGGCCGGCGCCGCGATCCCGTTCGTCGCTCTGGTCTGCCCGGCTCTAGCCTCCGCCCAGGCGGGCGGCGTGGCGATCCCCTGGGGCGACTGGCTGGTCGGGCTGCTGCAGCCGGTCTCGGCCGTCCTGGTGCCGGTCGCCGCCGCGGCGGTCACGGCCGGGATCGCCCGGGTCGCGCCGTGGGCGGCCTCGCTCCTGACCCGGGAACGGGTCGAGGCCGCGATCCGGGCCGGGGCCGAGTACGGCCAGAACGCCGTGGCCGGCGCCGCGCGGGGCCGGACCGTGAGCGTCGATCTCGGCTCCGCGGTGGTGGCGGCCGGCGTCCGGCACGTCGTCGCGACCGCGCCGGCCCACGTCGTCCGGAGCGCGGGCGGTGCCGAGGGCGTCGCCGCCCGGATCTTCCGGGCCCTGCCGCTCGACCCGCAGGCCAGCGCCGGCAACGTCCTGGCGCCGGCGCTGCGGGCGCTCCGGGAGGGGGACGCGGCGCATCGGGCCTGACGGCGTTCTCCGACCTCACCCGTCTCAACACGGGGGCGCGGGCCCCCTGTCCCGGATGGGGCGAGCCGGGACATGAGGCGGCAGGCGCGCGGCATCGTGCGGGGCCGGAGTGGGTCCGGGGAGGAAGCCATGAACGCGGGCCACCATTCCCCCGAGGACGCGCCCGGCCCCGGTGGTCGGGCGCGGACGATCCGGTTCCCGCCGTTCTGGCAGGCCTACGTCGCCCGCCAGACCGCGCCGCGCCTGGCGGTCCTCGACGAACTCGTGGACGCGCATGTCGAGCGGCGGGTGCTGCGCCGCTATGTCCGGCGCCTCAGGCACGCGGCCCTGTTCACCTTCGTCACCGCGGCGGCGGCCGCGCATTGGTTCTCGGACCAGATCGCCTGGCTGGTCGAGCGCATGCCGGCCCTGCGGGCGTTCTGGTCGCTGATCACGGGAGGTTCACGATGAGCTTGCGGCGGGATCGGGTCCTCGACCGCGTCTGGCTGACCCTGTCGGGGGCGGCGGTGATCGCCGTCACGCTCCAGCTGGGTGCGCGGCTCGGGGCGCGCCCCTGGCCGATCGACGCCGTCCTGTCCGCGCAGGCCGCCGCTTCGGTGCCGTCCGTATGCCGGGACGGCTCTCAGTCCCTGATTCGACGCGCTCGCTGACGTCGAACCGGTCTCCTCTGCGGCCGCGAGCGCTCTGGATCGGGCACTTCGGCGTGCGCAATCGCCTGTGCGGCGCGACCTCGGCGGTGGAACCCGAAAAGCCCGTCGGCCGTAGTGCCGGCACGATGGCATCCACAACGAAACAGCTCACATCTTACCGTTGCGGGCGCCAGTCCGAACTCGCGTCGGGGCAATTACAGCTACGTATTCAGGGCGCATTCAGTGCCCTCGGCGCAAATCTCCTGGCAATGCGCTACGCCATCGCCCTCGTTGCCATCAGCCTGACCGCCGCGGCCCTCGCCGCCAGCGGCCTCGGCTCCATGGCCGATGACGGACCGGCCCCGCAGACGGCCCAGGTGGCGGATCCGACGCCCCAGCGGATCGAGTCCTGCCTGTCGCCGGCCGACATGCGCGAGGAGGTCGGCGAGCGGCGCGTGATCGCCCCGGTGGCGGCGATCCGGGCGGCCCGCACGGTGATTCCCCGGGCCGAGATCCAGCGCGCGAGCCTGTGCCGCCACGAGGACGGGCTCGTCTACATGCTGACCGCCTTGCGCCGGGACGGGCATTTCGTGCACGTGATCGTGGATGCCCGCACCGGCAAGGTCGCGGGCCAATACTGACCGGGCTTCACACCCGCAGTGGAATGGAGTGAGCCGTGCGACTGCTCGTCGTGGAGGATGACCGGGACATCAACCGGCAGGTGGTCGCCGCGCTGGAGGAGGCCGGCTACGTCGCCGACAAGGCCTATGACGGCGAGGAGGGTGGCTATCTCGGGGAGAGCGAGCCTTACGACGCGATCATCCTCGACATGGGCCTGCCGAAGGCCGACGGCGTCTCGGTGCTGCAGAAGTGGCGGCGGGCCGGGGTGAAGACCCCGGTGATCATCCTCACCGCCCGGGACCGCTGGTCCGACAAGGTCGACGGCTTCGATGCCGGCGCCGACGACTACGTCACCAAGCCGTTCCACATGGAGGAGTTGATGGCCCGGGTCCGGGCGCTCCTGCGCCGGGCGGCGGGGCACGCCTCCAGCCAGATCGCCTGCGGGCCGGTCACCCTCGATACGCGCTCCGGCAAGGTGTTCGTGGACGGCGCCCAGGTGAAGCTCACCAGCCACGAATACCGGCTGCTCTCCTACCTGATGCATCATACCGGCCGGGTGGTCTCCCGGGCCGAGCTGACCGAGCACCTCTACGACCAGGATTTCGACCGGGATTCGAACACCATCGAGGTGTTCGTCGGGCGATTGCGCAAGAAGCTCGCCGTGGACCTGATCCAGACCGTGCGCGGGCTGGGCTACCTTGTGGATCCCAACCAGCCGCCGGCGCGGGTGTGACCGCGGTGCCGGCGTCCGGCATGCTGCCGGCCGTGTTCATGCGCGGCGGCACCAGCAAGGCGCTGATGCTGCATCGCCGGGACGTGCCGGGCGACCTCGCCGCCTGGGAGCCGGCCTTCCTGTCCGCGATGGACAGCCCCGACCCGTTCGGGCGCCAGCTCAACGGAATGGGCGGCGGCGTCTCCTCGGTGTCGAAGATCTGCATCGTGGAGCGGTCGCGCCGGCCGGATGCCGACATCGACTACACCTTCGTGCAGGTCGTGGTCCGCGACGGGCGGATCGACCTGTCCGGCAACTGCGGGAACATGCTCTCCGCCGTTGGTCCCTTCGCGGTGGACGAGGGCTTGGTGGAGGTTGCCGACGGCCCGGTGCGCCTACGGATCTACAACACCAACACCGCCAAGCGGATCGAAGCCGGCTTCGAGGTCCGGGACGGGCGGACCGTCTACCGCGGCGACCTCGCCATCCCCGGCGTCACCGGCACCGGGGCGCCGATCCGCCTGGACTTCGTCGATCCGGGCGGCGCCACCACCGGGCTGCTGCTCCCCACCGGCTCGGTGCGGCAAACCCTCGACGTGCCGGGCCTCGGCCCCGTTGAGGTCTCGCTGGTGGACGCGGCCAACGCCTGCGTGTTCGTCCGCGCCGCCGATCTCGGGCTCGCCGGGACCGAGCTGCCCGCCGCCCTGGACGCCGTGCCCGGCCTCCTCGACCGGTTGGCGCGGATCCGCCGGGCCGCCTCGGTGGCGATGGGCATCGCGCCGGATCTCGACGCCGCAGCCCGGATCGTCCACGTGCCGTTCGTCGGCCTGGTCGCGCCGCCGCTGGATGCGTCCAGCCTGTCCGGGGCGGCGATCCGCGCCGGGGATGTCGACCTGACCGCCCGGGTGATCTCGAACGGGGTGCCGCACCAGGCCCTGCCGCTCACCGCCACCCTGTGCCTCGCGGTGGCCGCCCGGATCGCGGGCAGCCTGGTCCACGAGGCCGCGCGCGCCACCGGCGATGGCGCCCTGCGCGTCGGCATGCCTTCGGGCATCCTCACCGCGGACGCCACCGTTTCGCGGGATGGGGACGGTTGGCGGGCGGAGCGCGGCGCGTTCTTCCGCACCGCGCGGCCACTGATGCGGGGCGCGGTGTATTATGAGCCTCGCACGCAGGTGCAAATGGAGAGGACACGCGCTAAACTTTCAGGTGGTGAGTCTCATGAACAAGCGACCGGTCAAAGATAGCACCCATCGGCAGCGATCCGTGAAGCCGTTCGTCAGCGGCCGCGTCGGCGTTGACAAGACCGTGCCTGCGCCTGTCGGCGCTTATCGTCAGACGGCGCATGATCCGCATCTTGTACTGCTGTCGAAGGCCGCTTTCGATGCCCTGACGGATGTCCTCGATACGCCGCCGGCACCTTCGGAGGGCGCTAGGCAGGCTGTTGCGCGCGCACGCTCATGGCGACGCTAGGCACAAGCAGAACGCGCTACTGCTTCTCAGTTTTAGGCTTGATCATCGCCGTCGCTGTTTTGACCGGTAAGAATAACCGGTTCGGAAGCTCCAGATTGGCGATCGGCCTAAAGTCGACTTTTTCATAAAGCCTCCGAGCCTTGGGGCTTGCGGCGTCGACGATGATCAACCGGAAAGCGATCTGCTCGGACGCCACGACGCATTGCTCGATCGCGGCGATGAGAATTTCTAGGCCCAACCGGCGCCCTTGCAGGTCCGCGTGAAGGGCGAGGCGCCCGATCAAGGCCGCGGGCACGACTCTGGGCGTTCCGTGCGGTTGCGCCCGCTTGGGGAGATTGCTTCGGGCTACCACAGCGGATGACAGTCCGAAGAACGCTCCAACGCGCTTGGTGCCTGGAAAGCAGGCGACGAACGCGCGCGTGTAGCCCTCGCGATCGTTCGCAAGAGCTTGGCTCCTGAGCCAACCGGCCTGATCGCCGACGTCGTCGGATCCTCCGGCGAAGCCGATCAGCTCATGCTCTTCCGTCAATCGTTCGAGGGGGCCGAGGGGAGGGGGTTCCTCCAACCCAAGATCCCGCGTTTCCATAGGAATCACTTCCACGTCTTGCGTCGTCCTTTCTCCGAGCGTGCGGTTGTTGTCGCGCTGTCGTCAATCGTTCTACATGAGGCCAGTCTGCGCCCCACGGATTTGCCCCTCGCTATGACACCCGCCGACAGACGCGGTCCGGCGTCGCGGACACGCCGGTTCAAGCCGTGGACGCGCCTGGATGCCTTGGCGTCCTTCTGGTCCTTCCGATACGAGCCGATCCGGTATCCGCATCGCGACGAGACCGAGGCCCTGCGGGGTGACGCTCGCCGCATCGGCGACGATCTGCGCGGCGTGATCGCGCACGGGGCGGTGCGTGAATCGATCAAGCGGGACTAGCCCATCACATCCCCAGCCAGCCTCGGGTCGATGAAAACCCTGATCGGTCTCTTCTCCCTGCGCCGCCGCTCGATCGCGGTGCGGCTGGCCGTGTCGGCGTTCCTGTCGAGCTCGGCGATCCTGCTGATCGCGGCCTGGATCCTCACGACCCTCTACCGGGAGACCACCGAGCGCGCCTTCGACAGCCGGCTCCTGGTCTTCACCAACAACCTCGCCACCGACCTGGTCTCCCCCAACGATCCCGAGAGCCGGACCTTCTCGCTCGGCGATCCGCGCTTCGATCTGCCCCTGTCCGGCTGGTACTGGCAGGTCGGCAAGCCCGACGCGAAGCCCCGGGACCTGCGCACCTCGCGCTCGCTCGTCGGCGTGCCGCTGGGGCCCGCCACCGATGCCGACGGCAAGGTCGGGGTCGGCCAGATCCGCCAGGGCTACGGCAAGGGTCAGGACGGCCGCCTGCTGCGGATCATGGAGCGCGACGTCGATCTCGGCGAGGAGGGCCGCTACACCGTGCGGGTGGCCGGCCCGGCGGACGAGATCGTCAACGACGTCGACCGGTTCCGCAATTCGCTGACGATCACGTTCGGGCTGCTCGGCCTGTCGCTGGCGATCACGACGCTGCTGCAGATCCGGTTCGGCCTGGCGCCCCTGAAGAAGATGCGCGCCGCGCTCGGCGCCGTCCGCCGCGGCGAGGCCGACCGGATCACCGGCACCTACCCGCGCGACATCGCCCCGCTCACCGGCGAGGTGAACCTCCTGATCGAGACCAACCGGGAGATCCTGGAGCGCGCCCGCACCCAGGTCGGCAACCTCGCCCACGCGCTCAAGACGCCGCTCTCGATCATCGTCAACGAGGTCGGCGCCTCGGACGCCCCGGAGGAGCTGTCGCAGAAGATCCGCGAGCAGGCGGCGGTGATGCGCGACCAGGTGAACTATCACCTCGACCGCGCCCGCGCGGCCGCGCTCGCCGGTACGCTGGGCACCTCCACGGAGGTCGAGCCGGCTCTGGCCGGCCTCGTGCGCACGTTCGGAAAGATCTACCGGGACAAGGACATCGCCTACGACGTCCACGTTCCCCCGGGCCTGCGCTTCCGGGGCGAGCGCCAGGATTTCGAGGAGATGGTCGGCAACCTCGTCGACAACGCCTCGAAATGGGCCCACGGCCGGGTTGCGATCCGGGCCGAGGCGGTGGCCCGGAACGATTATCCCCATCTCGTGGTCGCCATCGAGGACGACGGCCCCGGCCTGCCCCCGGAGGCCCGCCAGGCCGTGCTCGGCCGGGGCCGGCGCCTCGACGAGTCGAAGCCCGGCTCGGGCCTCGGCCTGTCCATCGTGGCGGACCTCGCCGCCCTGTACCGGGGGCGCTTCACCCTGGAGGAGGCGGCCCTCGGCGGCCTGCGGGCGGTGTTGGAAGTGCCGGGCGACGCGCCGGTCGGGCCGGCCAACCATTGATCCGGTGGACGTTTTCACGTCGCAGAACGCGGCTTCATGGCCTGATCCCGCCTCTTGTCATCGTGCCTAAGTTGCGTGACACCGTTGCGCCGCCGGAGGGCGTCGTGGCGTCCCGCGGCTGGCTCCACATGGCGTGGAGACATGCGGGTCGGTCGGGCTCGCTGGCAAAGGTTCGATGACGGCGATCTGGTTCATCCTGGCGGGCATGACCGCTGCGGCCGTGCTCGGCCTGCTCTGGCCGATGTCGCGGCGCACGGCCGTTCCGGTCGGCGAGGGCGGCAGTTCCAGCGTCGATACCGAGACCGCGTTCTACGAGGATCAGATCGCCGAGATCGACTGCGATCTGGACCGCGGCCTGATCGCTCCGGACGAGGCCGAGACCGCCCGCGCCGAGGCTGCCCGGCGGCTGTTGCGGGCCAGCCGCGATGCGCGGCGCGACGCCGAGGATGCCGGCGCGGACGAGGCCGCGCGTCCCGCCGAGCCGCGGTTGCGCCGGCGCCGGGCGGCCTCCGCCTTCGCGCTGTCCACGATTCCCCTGGTCGCGTTGATCGCCTACGGGCTCTACGGCTCGCCGGAGCTGCCGGCGCAGACCGACGCCGACCGGCAGGCCGCCCGCGGCGGCACCGAGGACCTGATGAAGGCGGTCGGCCAGATCGAGGCCCGCCTCGCCCGCGACCCGAACGACGCCCGAGGCTGGGCCGTGCTCGCCCCGGTCTACATGCGCACCGGCCGGTTCGACGACGCGGCCCGCGCCTTCGCCAACATCGCCCGGCTGAAAGGCGAGACCGCCGACGTCCTGTCCGATTGGGGCGAGGCTCTGGCGGCGGCAGGCGAAGGCACCGTCACCCCCGAGGCCAAGGCCCTGTTCGAGAAGGCCCAGGCCAAGGACCAGAACGCGCCGAAGCCCCGCTTCTATCTCGCGCGCGCGGCCGAGCAGGCCGGCGATACCGCCGAGGCGATCCGCCAGCTCTCCGCCCTGGAGGCCGCCAGCCCCGCCGACGCGCCCTGGCTCGGGCTGGTCCGGCAGAACCTGGCCCGGCTCAAGGGCGAGGCGGCGCCGGCCGCCGCGCCTCTGGCTCCCCCGAAGATCCCGGCCGAGCAGCAGGCGGCGATCCGCGGCATGGTCGATGGGCTCGACGCCCGGCTCAAGGCGGGCGGCGGCACGCCGGACGAGTGGCTGCGGCTCACCCGCTCCCGGGCGGTGCTCGGCGAGCGCGACCAGGCGATCGATGCCCTGGCCCGTGCCCGGGTGGCGCTGGCCGGCAATCCGCAGGGGCTCGCGCAGGTGGAGGAGGGCGCCCGCATCCTGGGTCTCGATCCCGGCAAGCCGGCGCCTCCGGCGGCCCCCGGTCCCATGGCCGGCTCCATGTCCGGACCCGCGCCGCGGTCGGACACCGAATCGGCGGCCGCCGCCATGCAGGCGCTATCGCCGGCCGAGCGCGACGCCGCGATCCGCGGCATGGTCGACGGGCTCGACCGGCGTCTCGCGGCCCGGGGCGGCACACCGGACGAGTGGCTGCGGCTCGTGCGCTCCTACAGCGCACTCGGCGATCGCGATCAGGCGATCAAGGCCCTCGACCGCGCCCGGATGGCGCTCGCCACCAACGCCGAGGCGGTGAGCCGGCTCGACGGGCTCGCCCGGGAGCTCGATCTGACCGCCAAATCCAATCCCTGACGGCGCCGAGGGGCTCCTCGCGGCTGTTCGTACGACAATCGGTCCTGCCCGACGCCCTTGACCGGCGCGGCTGCCGGGCCGACACCCTGCAGGCTGGAATGAGAACGGTTTAGGTCTGCTCGGGCCAAAGCCCGTCGGATCCCGGGGTGGAAGAATCGTGACGCGCAAGAGCCGCCGCCTGATCCTGATCACTGCCTGCGGCAGCGTGCTCGCGCTCGCCGTGGGGCTGATCCTGTTCGCCATGAGCGGCTCGATCGTGTTCTTCCGCTCGCCCACCGACATCGCCCAGCAGGCCATACCCCCCGGGACCCGGATGCGGCTCGGCGGCCTGGTGAAGGACGGCTCGCTTCGGCGCGGGCCCGACCAGACGGTGGATTTCGCCGTGACCGACACCAACGCCACCGTCGAGGTCCAGTACAAGGGCCTGCTGCCCGACCTGTTCCGCGAGGGACAGGGCGTGGTGGCCGAGGGCATGCTGGAGCCGGGCGGCCGGTTCCGGGCCGACACCGTGCTGGCCAAGCATGACGAATCGTACATGCCCCGGGAGGTCGCCGACGCCCTGAAGGCACAGGGGCGCTGGCAGGAGGGTGGCGCGAAGGGCGGCGCCAAGGTTGCGCCGAAGCCCGTCACCGCCTCGAATGGCGGGACCCTCGGCCCCCGCAGTGAGCGGTAAGGAAACCGGATGATCGTCGAGACCGGCCATTTCGCGCTTGCGCTCGCGCTGGCGATCTCCCTTGTCCAGATGGTGATGCCGGTCTGGGCGGCGCGCTCGGGCGACCCGGCCCTGCGCCAGGCCGCCTCGCAGGCGGCCTTGGGTGCCTTCGCGTGCGTGCTGTTCGCCTTCGCGGCCCTGACCTGGGCGCACGTCACCTCGGACTTCTCGGTCCAGAACGTCGTCGAGAACTCGCACACGCAGAAGCCGCTGATCTACAAGTTCTCCGGCGTCTGGGGGAACCACGAGGGCTCGATGCTCCTCTGGGTCCTGATCCTGACCCTGTTCGGCGCCTGCGTGGCCGTGGCCAAGAATTCCGTGCCGCCGCGCCTGCGGGCCAACACGCTCGGCGTGCAGGGGCTGATCACCTTCGTGTTCGTGCTGTTCATCATCACGACCTCGAACCCGTTCAGTCGCGTGGTCCCGGCGCCGCTCGAGGGCAACGACCTCAACCCGCTGCTGCAGGATGTCGGGTTGGCGATCCACCCGCCGCTCCTCTACGTCGGCTATGTCGGCTTCTCGATCAGCTTCGCCTTCGCGGTCGCCGCCCTGATCGACGGGCGGATCGACGCGGTCTGGGCGCGGGCCGTGCGCCCCTGGACGCTCGCCGCCTGGTCGTTCCTGACGCTCGGCATCGCGATGGGCTCCTACTGGGCCTATTACGAGCTCGGGTGGGGCGGCTGGTGGTTCTGGGATCCGGTCGAGAACGCCTCCCTGATGCCCTGGATCGCCGGCACGGCGCTGCTGCACTCCACCGTGGTGATGGAGAAGCGCGACGCCCTGAAGGTCTGGACGGTGCTGCTCGCCATCCTGACCTTCTCGCTGTCGCTGATCGGCACCTTCCTGGTCCGCTCCGGGGTGATCACCTCGGTGCATTCCTTCGCCACCGACCCGACCCGCGGCGTCTTCATCCTCGCGATCCTGATCCTGTTCATCGGCGGCTCGCTGACGCTGTTCGCCTGGCGGGCGCCGCTGCTGCGGCAGGGCGGCCTGTTCGCGCCGATCTCCCGGGAGGGCGCGCTCGTCCTCAACAACCTGTTCCTGGTGGCCGCCTGCGCCACGGTGCTGGTGGGGACGCTCTATCCGCTCCTGTTGGAGATGCTGACCGGGGAGAAGATCACCGTCGGGCCGCCCTTCTTCAACGCGACCTTCATCCCGCTGGCGATCCCGCTCCTGCTGATCGTGCCCTTCGGTCAGGCGCTCGCCTGGAAGCGCGGGGACGTGCTCGCGGCCTCGCAGCGCCTGTTCGCGGCGCTCGCCGTCGCCCTGGTGGTCGGCTTCGCGGTCCTGGCGCTGACCTGGGGCGGCCCCGTGATGGCGCCGGTCGGGATCGGGCTCGGCGCCTACCTGCTGATCGGCTCGGCTCTGGAAATCGTCTCCCGGGCCCGGGGCTTCGGGTCCAGCCGGACGCGCGACGTCGGCCAGATCGGCCGCCGGGCCATCGGCCTGCCGCGCTCGGCCTGGGGCACGGCGCTCGCCCATGCCGGCGTCGGCGTGGTGGTGATCGGCATCGCCGCGCAAGGGTGGGCCACCGAGGGGCTGGCGACGCTCAAGCCCGGCCAGACCCTGTCGACCGGCCCCTACACCGCGACCCTCGACCGAGTCGCCCCCCGGGCCGGCCCGAACTACGAGGAGGCCGCGGCCTTTCTGACGATCCGAACCCGCTCCGGCGACGAGGTCGGCCGCGTCGAGACCGGGAAGCGCTTCTACCCGAGCCGCAAGATGTCGGTGACGGAATCCGGCCTGCTGACCATCGGGGCGAGCCAGGTCTATGCCAGCCTCGGCGAGATCGGCCAGGACGGCGGCGTCGGCGTGCGCCTCTACTACAAGCCGCTGGTGCTGATGATCTGGCTCGGCGCGGTCGTGATGGCTCTGGGCGGGGGGCTGTCCCTCACCGACCGCCGGATGCGCGTCGGCGTGCCGGCCAAGGCGCGGGCGCGGGCGATGCCGAACGCGGCCGTGGTGCCGGCCGAGTGAGGGCCTGGGTCATGACCTTGGGCGCCATCGGCCGCTGCGCAGTCCCTCCCCCCTCTGCGGGGGAGGGTGGGCCGGCCGTCAGGCCGGGTCGGGAGAGGGGAGCGCGGTATCCGGAGAGGTCGCGCCGGGAGTCCCATCCTCGACCGTCGCGCTGCCCCTCTCCCCCCCTGCTGCGCAGGGTACCCTCCCCCGCAGAGGGGGGAGGGAGGGCGCGCGTTCGTGCCTGTTTGGCTTTTGCGCTGCTTGTTACGCTCGCCGCCCCGGCCCACGCCGTCCAGCCCGACGAGGTGCTGAAGGATCCGGCGCTGGAGCATCGCGCCCGGGAGATTTCCTCGGAATTGCGCTGCCTCGTCTGCCAGAACCAGTCGATCGACGATTCCGACGCGCCGCTGGCCAAGGACCTGCGCGTGATCGTGCGCGAGCGCCTGCAGAAGGGCGACAGCGACCCGGCGGTGCTGCGCTACGTCGTGGACCGCTACGGCGAGTTCGTGCTGCTGCGTCCGGTCTTCGCCCTGCACACCCTGCTGCTGTGGCTGACCCCGATCCTGGCGGTCCTGCTCGGCGCCTTCGGGATCTGGCGCCTCGCGCGCCGGCGGCCGGCCGCGCCGGTCCGGACCCTGTCCCCGGCCGAGCAGGCGGAGGTCGCCGCGCTGCTCCGTCGGGAGTAGTCTTCGGCGCGTTGCGATTCGCCAGTCCGATCCGGCACGAGTCTTGGATCCGGCGGCGCAGATCGCATGATCGGCGACGCGCCCGGGGTGAAGACGATGACCGCCGCCACGCTCACCATCTCCAGCCGCAACTACTCCTCCTGGTCCCTGCGGGGCTGGCTGATCTGCCGGATGGCGGGTCTCGCCTTCGACACCGAAGTCCTGTCGGGCACGGACGCCACCAGCCGGGCGGAGCTGCTGCACCTGTCCCCATCCTTCCTGGTGCCGCGCCTGCGGCATGGCGACGTGGTGGTCTGGGACATCCTGGCGATCGCCGAATACCTCAGCGAGACCTTTCCCGACGCCGGCCTGCTGCCGCGCGAGGTGGCCGAGCGCGCCCATTGCCGCTCCATCTCCGGGGAGATGCATTCGGGCTTCGTCAACCTGCGCTCGGCGCTGCCGATGAACCTGCGGGCGTTCCATCCGGGCTTTCGCGTGTTCAACGGCGCCAAGGCCGATATCGAGCGCATCGTCACGATCTTCGACGATTGCCTCGACCGCTACGACGGACCGTTCCTGTTCGGTGACCGCCCCGGCCTCGCCGACGCGCTCTACGCCCCGGTCTGCACGCGCTTCCGCACCTACGACGTCGCGCTGCCGCCCCGGGCCGCAGCCTACCGGGACGCGATCCTGCACTGGCCGCTGATGATCGAATGGGCCGAGGCCGCCGCCGACGAGCCGGACGAGATCGAAGAGCTCGACATGGAGTTCTGATGCTCCGGACCACACGGCAGATGAACTTTCTTGCAGGGCACAAGACGATGTTGCGCCGCACGCAAGTTTTTTAGACGGCTTCCAGGCGGCGGAAACCGATGCGTTGAGAAAGGCTTACTGCAGGGGTCGCCTGGCGGGCCACCGCGGGTGACAGTCTGACAGGGATCCTTTGTCAGGCGACCGGACTGCACGATTGATGGTGTTCGGCATTTCTGTTCCACTTCGCATTAGAAAAGGAACAGACTGGGCTGGAAACCATGACGCGTCACGAGCCCTGGAGCGCGGAACGCGCCACCGGGATCATTGCTGAGCATACCCATCTCGAAGGCGCGACGCTGCCGATCCTGCACGCGCTGCAGGCGACCTTCGGCTACGTCGACGGCGGCGCCGTGCCGCTCATCGCCGACGCGCTGAACCTGTCGCGCGCCGAGGTGCATGGCTGCATCACGTTCTACCACGACTTCCGCGCCCATCCGGCCGGCCGCCATGAGGTGAAGCTGTGCCGGGCCGAGGCATGCCAGGCCATGGGCTCGGACAAGATCCACCGCGAGATCCTCGGCCGCCTCGGCTGCGACTGGCACGAGACCACCGCCGACGGCAGCGCCACGGTCGAGCCGGTCTACTGCCTCGGCCTCTGCGCCAACGGCCCCGCGGCCCTGATCGACGGCGAGCCGGTGGCCCACCTGACCGCCGACGGCCTCGACGAGGCGCTGGCCGAAACCAAGCGGGAGACCCGCCAGTGAGCGTCACCCTTTACGTCCCCCGGGACGCCGTGGCTTTGGGCCTCGGCGCCAACAAGGTCGCCCGGGCCCTGTTCGCGGGCGCGGAGCGCCGCGGCCTCGACGTGACCATCGTGCGCACCGGCTCGCGCGGCCTGTTCTGGCTGGAGCCGATGGTGGAAGTCGCCACGCCCGAGGGCCGGGTCGCCTACGGTCCCGTCAAGGTCTCGGATGTCGATGCCCTGCTGGATGCCGGGCTCGCCACCGGCGGCGCGCATGCCCTGCGCCTCGGCGACCCCGAAAAGATCCCGTTCCTCGCCCGTCAGCAGCGCCTGACCTTCCACCGCTGCGGCGTTGTCGATCCGGTCTCGGTGGCCGATTACCGGGCCCATGGCGGCTATCGCGGGCTCGAGGCGGCGCTGAAGCTCGACGCCGAGGGCATCGTCGCGGCGGTGCGCGATTCCGGCCTGCGCGGCCGCGGCGGCGCCGGCTTCCCGGCCGGCATCAAGTGGAACACCGTGATGCTCGCCAAGGGCGAGCAGAAATACGTCGTCTGCAACGCCGACGAGGGCGATTCCGGCACCTTCGCCGACCGGATGATGATGGAGGGCGACCCCTTCAACCTCATCGAGGGCATGACCATCGCGGCGATCGCGACCGGCGCGACCCGGGGCTACATCTACCTGCGCTCCGAATACCCGCAGGCCTTCGCCACCCTGAAGGAGGCGATCGCCAACGGCATCGAGGCCGGCGTGCTCGGCGCCGATATCCTGGGTTCGGGCAAGGCCTTCCACCTGGAGGTCCGGCTCGGGGCGGGCGCCTATATCTGCGGCGAGGAGACGTCGCTGCTGGAGAGCCTGGAGGGCAAGCGCGGCATCGTGCGGGCCAAGCCGCCGATCCCGGCGCTCAAGGGCTTCCTCGGCAAGCCGACGCTCGTCAACAACGTCATGACCTTTACGGCCGTGCCGTGGATCCTCGAGAACGGCGCCGGAGCCTACGCCGATTACGGCATGGGCCGCTCGCTCGGCACGCTGCCGATCCAGCTTGCCGGCAACATCAAGCACGGCGGCCTGATCGAACTCGCCTTCGGGGTGACCCTGCGCGAGGTGATCGAGGATTACGGCGGCGGCACCCGCTCGGGGAGGCCGGTCCGGGCCGTGCAGGTCGGCGGGCCGCTCGGGGCCTACTTCCCCGACCATTTGCTCGACACGCCCCTCGACTACGAGGCGATGGCGGCCAAGAAGGGCCTCGTCGGCCACGGCGGCATCGTGGTGTTCGACGACACCGTCGACATGGCGAGCCAAGCCCGCTTCGCCTTCGAGTTCTGCGCCACCGAATCCTGCGGCAAGTGCACCCCCTGCCGGATCGGCGCGACCCGGGGCGTCGAGACCATGGACAAGGTCATCGCCGGCATCCGGCCGGAGACGAACCTGAAGCTGATCGAGGACCTCTGCGAGGTCATGACCGATGGGTCGCTCTGCGCCATGGGCGGGCTCACGCCGATGCCCGTGATGAGCGCGATCACCCACTTCCCTGAAGATTTCAGGCGCGCCGGCGATCTGCCGGTCGCGGCCGAGTGAAGGAGACGTCGATGGGCCTGATCAAGGAGATCGACTACGGCACGCCAATCCGCGTGGCGGAGCAGACCGTCACCCTGACGATCGACGGCATGGACGTGACCGTGCCGGCCGGCACTTCGGTGATGGCGGCGGCGATGCATGCCGGCACGCAGATCCCGAAGCTGTGCGCCACCGACAGCCTGGAGCCGTTCGGCTCCTGCCGGCTCTGCCTCGTGGAGATCGAGGGACGGCGCGGGACGCCGGCCTCCTGCACCACCCCGGCCGAGAACGGCATGGTCGTGCGCACGCAGACCGACAAGCTCCACAAGCTCCGCAAGGGCGTGATGGAGCTCTACATCTCCGATCACCCGCTGACCTGCCTGACCTGCGCGGCCAACGGCGATTGCGAATTGCAGGACATGGCCGGCGTCGTCGGCCTGCGCGACGTCCGCTACGGTTACGAGGGCGACAACCATGTCGTGCCGAGCGCCGAGAAGTACCTGCCCAAGGACGAGTCGAACCCGTACTTCACCTACGATCCGTCGAAGTGCATCGTCTGCAACCGTTGCGTCCGCGCCTGCGAGGAGGTGCAGGGCACCTTCGCGCTGACCATCGCGGGCCGCGGCTTCGACAGCCGCGTGGCGGCGGGCCCGACCAACTTCATGGAGTCGGAGTGCGTCTCCTGCGGCGCCTGCGTGCAGGCCTGCCCCACGGCCACGCTGCAGGAGAAGTCGATCCACGAGTTCGGCCAGCCCGAGCACGCGGAGGTGACGACCTGCGCGTATTGCGGCGTCGGCTGCTCCTTCAAGGCCGAGATGCAGGGCACCCGCGTCGTCCGCATGGTGCCGTACAAGGCCGGCAAGGCCAACGAGGGCCATAGCTGCGTCAAGGGCCGCTTCGCCTACGGCTACGCCACCCACAAGGACCGCATCACCAAGCCGATGATCCGCGCCAAGATCACGGATCCGTGGCGCGAAGTGTCCTGGGAGGAGGCGATCGGCCACGCCGCCTCCGAGTTCAAGCGGATCCAGGCGACCTACGGCAAGGATTCGGTCGGCGGCATCACCTCGTCGCGCTGCACCAACGAGGAGGCCTACCTCGTCCAGAAGCTCGTGCGCGCCGCCTTCGGCAACAACAACGTCGACACCTGCGCCCGCGTCTGCCACTCGCCCACCGGCTACGGGCTGATGTCGACGCTCGGCACCTCGGCCGGCACCCAGGACTTCAAGTCGGTCGAGCAGTCCGACGTGATCCTGGTGATCGGCGCCAACCCGACCGACGGGCACCCGGTCTTCGGCTCGCGCATGAAGAAGCGCCTGCGCGAGGGCGCCAAGCTGATCGTCGCCGATCCGCGCAAGATCGACTTGGTGAAGTCGCCCCACATCAAGGCCGATCACCACCTGCCCCTGAAGCCCGGCTCCAACGTCGCCTTCATCAATTCGCTGGCGCACGTCATCGTCACCGAGGGGCTGATCGACGAAGCGTATGTCCGCGAGCGCTGCGACCTCGCCGAGTTCGAGTCCTGGGCCCGGTTCATCGCCGAGGAGCGGCATTCGCCCGAGAACCAGCAATCGTTCACCGGCCTCGACCCGGCGGAGGTTCGGGCTGCCGCCCGGCTCTACGCCACGGGCGGCGCGGCCGGCATCTACTACGGCCTCGGTGTCACCGAGCACAGCCAGGGCTCGACCATGGTGATGGGCATGGCCAACATCGCCATGGCCACCGGCAACATCGGCAAGCTCGGGGCCGGCGTGAACCCGCTGCGCGGCCAGAACAACGTCCAGGGCTCCTGCGACATGGGCTCGTTCCCGCACGAGTTCACCGGCTACCGCCACGTCTCGGACGACGCCACCCGTGAGAGCTTCGAGGCCCTCTGGGGCGCCAAGCTCGACGGCGCGCCGGGCCTGCGCATCACCAACATGCTGGACGAGGCCGTCGATGGCAGCTTCAAGGGCCTCTACATCCAGGGCGAGGACATCGCGCAGTCGGATCCCGACACGCACCACGTCACGTCCGGCCTCAAGGCGATGGAATGCATCGTCATCCAGGACCTGTTCCTGAACGAGACCGCGAAATACGCCCACGTCTTCCTGCCAGGCGCCTCGTTCCTCGAGAAGGACGGCACCTTCACCAACGCCGAGCGTCGCATCTCCCGCGTCCGCAAGGTGATGCCCCCGATGGGCGGCTACGGTGACTGGGAGGGCACGGTGCTGCTCTCCAATGCTCTGGGCTACAAGATGGAGTACAGCCACCCGTCCCAGATCATGGACGAGATCGCCGGCCTGACTCCGAGCTTCACCGGCGTGTCCTACGCCAAGCTCGACGAGCTGGGCTCGGTGCAGTGGCCCTGCAACGAGAAGGCGCCGCTCGGCACGCCGATGATGCACGTGGACCGCTTCGTCCGCGGCAAGGGCCGGTTCATGATCACCGAGTTCGTGGCCACCGAGGAGCGCACGGGGGCGAAGTTCCCGCTGATCCTGACCACGGGCCGGATCCTGTCCCAGTACAATGTCGGCGCGCAGACCCGGCGCACCGAGAACTCGCGCTGGCACGAGGAGGACGTGCTGGAGATCCACCCGTTCGACGCGGAACTGCGCGGCATCGTCGACGGCGACCTGGTCTCCCTGGAGAGCCGGTCCGGCGACATCGCCCTGAAGGCCAAGGTCTCGGAGCGGATGCAGCCCGGCGTGGTCTACACCACGTTCCACCACGCCAAGACCGGCGCCAACGTGATCACCACCGACTACTCGGATTGGGCGACCAACTGTCCCGAGTACAAGGTCACGGCGGTGCAGATCCGGCGGACAAACCGGCCGTCCGACTGGCAGGCGAAGTTCTACGAGGAGGATTTCTCGCTGACGCGCATCGCCCAGCGCCTCGACGCGGCGGAGTGAATCGATGAGCGCACAGACCCAGGAGGACAAGCTCCTCCGGATGGCGAACCAGATCGCCACGTTCTTCCGGTCCTACCCGGAGGACGAGGCGGTGGCCGGGGTGCACAAGCACATCACGGCGTTCTGGACGCCCAAGATGGTCTCGAAGCTCGAGGCCGCCCTGCCGGAGATGGGCGACCGGGCCGACAGCCTGGTGCAGCAGGCCCTGCGCGGGGCCGAGCCCCAGGCCGAGAGCCCGGTGCGCCCGGCGACCCGCGACCCGCAGAAGCTCGGCGAGGGCGCCAGCGACGCCGGCTGAACCGCCATCGTGGCGTTCGATCGGCCCATCCGGGCACCGGTCGAACGCGGTCGCCCTGAGCGGGGCGGCGACTCCCCCGAAGAGTGCCTGAGGGCTTACACCCTGCGCGCCGGCCCTTTGAATGAATGCAGGGCACGCCGATTTGGGTATCTCCGTATACGTCGCCCTCGAGTTGTATGCGGAACCGGTACCGATGACAGGTCGGACGCCGTTCGCGCGCTGGCACCGGCCAAGTTGAACGACTAAGCTTCCTCAGCAACACGACTCACGCAACGAAGTCGTGTCCGGAGGAATCTCGATGCGTTCAGACCTGGCGGGCGCGGTCGCGCCCGGGAGCGATCACGGCTGGCTGTCCCGTGAGCGCATCGTCGCCAAACCGGGCTTCAACCGCTGGCTGGTTCCGCCCGCGGCCCTGGCGATCCATCTCTGCATCGGCATGGCCTACGGGCTTTCGGTGTTCTGGCTGCCGCTGAGCCGGGCCCTCTCGGTCGGCCAGCCTGCCCCCGCCGCCTGCCCCGACATGGGCGTGATGACGGCGCTGTTCACCACCACCTGCGACTGGCGCGTCAGCGACCTGGTCACGGTCTTCTCCATCGGGATCGTGGTGCTCGGCCTGTCGGCCGCCCTGTTCGGTGGCTGGCTGGAGCGAGCGGGTCCGCGCAAGGCCGGCATCGTGGCCGCCCTGTGCTGGGGCGGCGGCTTCCTGATCGGCGCGCTGGGCGTCTACCTCCACCAGCTCTGGCTGGTCTGGCTCGGCATGGGCCTGATCGGCGGCATCGGGCTGGGCCTCGGCTACATCTCCCCGGTCTCGACCCTGATCAAGTGGTTCCCCGACCGGCGCGGCATGGCCACCGGCATGGCGATCATGGGCTTCGGCGGCGGCGCGATGATCGGTTCCCCCCTGGCCGACGGCCTGATCAAGACCTTCCGCAGCGCCGATTCCGTCGGCGTCTGGCAGACGCTCGCCGTGATGGGCGTCGGCTACATCGTGTTCATGCTGGGCGGCGCCTTCGGCTACCGGGTCCCGCCCGCCAATTGGCGTCCGACCGGCTGGACGCCGCCCGCATCCAGGAACGCCATGATCGCCTCGGGTCACGTCCACCTGCGGGACGCGCACAAGACCTTCCAGTTCTGGATGATCTGGCTGGTGCTCTGCCTCAACGTCTCGGCCGGGATCGGCGTGCTGGCGCTCGCTTCGCCGATGCTCCAGGAGATCTTCGGCGGCTCCCTGATCGGGCTGCCCGGCACCGGCTTCGCTGCGCTCGACGCCGGCCAGAAAACCCAGATCGCCGCGATCGCGGCCGGCTTCGTCGGCTTGCTGTCGCTGTTCAACATCCTGGGCCGGTTCTTCTGGGCCTCGATGTCGGACCGGATCGGCCGCAAGCTCACCTACGCGATCTTCTTCGCCCTGGGCGGCGCGCTCTACGCAGCCGCCCCCTGGGCCGCCGGGATCGGCTCGCAAGCTCTGTTCGTCGCGTTCTTCTGCGTGATCCTGTCCATGTATGGCGGCGGCTTCGCGACGATCCCGGCCTACCTCGCCGACGTGTTCGGCACGCAGTTCGTCGGCGCGATCCACGGCCGCCTGCTGACCGCGTGGTCGACCGCCGGCATCGTCGGGCCGTTCGTGGTCACCAAGATCCGGGAAGCGCAGGCCGCAGCCGGCGTTCAGGGCGCGGACCTCTACGGGCGGACCATGTACGTGCTGGCCGCGTTCCTGGCCGCCGGGTTCGTCTGCAACCTGTTGATCCGGCCGCTCGCCGGGCGGTGGTTCATGTCCGATTCCGAGCGCGCCGCCCTCGACGTCCGCGGCGCCGCCCCTGCCGTCCGGTCGTCGGGCTCGTTCGGCATCGACCGGGGCGGGTTCAGCGCCGCGGCTGCACTGGCCTGGGCGGTGGTGGGCATTCCGATCCTCTGGGGGATCGGCATCACCCTGTCGAAGGCGTTCATCCTGTTCCGCTGAGCGTGCGCCCGCCGCCGGTTGTGGCCGGACGGGCGGGCCACTAGGTTTCGGCATCCCAACCTGCGGGGCGCGCACCGCTCGGAATGCCTCCGTGATCGACAAGCTCGACTTCCTGCTCGCGCTCGCCCGCGAGCAGCATTTCGGCCATGCGGCCGAGACCTGCGGGGTGACGCAGCAGACCCTCTCGGCCGGCGTGAAGCAGCTGGAGAACCGCTTCGGCGTGCAGCTCGTGCTGCGCGGCTCGCGCTTCCAGGGCTTCACCCCGGAGGGCGAGCGGGTGCTCGAATGGGCGCGCCGCATCGTGGCCGACGCGCGGGCGATGCACGAGGAGGTCACGGGCCTGCGCCGCGGCTTGACCGGGCACCTGCGCATCGCCGCGATCCCCACGGCCCTGCCGATGATCGTGAGCCTGACCACCCCCTACGGCGAGCGCCACCCGGGCGTGCGGCTCACGGTCGAATCCGCTGCCTCCGCCGACATCTTCTCGCTGATCGAGAACCTGGAGGCCGATGCCGGGCTGACCTACCTCGACAACGAGCCGCTCGGCCGGGTCGTGTCGGTGCCGCTCTACCGGGAGCGCTACCGCCTGGTCACGGCGGACGGCGGCCCGTTCGACGGCCGCGCCAGCGTCACCTGGGCGGAGACCGGCCGCCTGCCGCTCTGCCTGCTGACCCCGAACATGCAGAACCGGCGGATCATCGACCAGCAGATCCGGGACGCAGGCGCCGATCCGGCCGCGACCCTCGAATCGAACTCGATGATCGTGCTGATGACCCACGTGCGCACCCTGCGCTGGGCCTCGATCATGCCGGAGATTCTGGTCGATGCCCTCGGGCCCATGGCGGGGGTGCGGGCGATCCCGATCACCGCCCCGGACCTGGAGCACACGATCGGCCTCGTCGCCCCGCGCCGTGAGCCCTCGACCCCGATGGTGACCGCCCTGGTCGCCATCGCCCGGACCCTGGCGCGGACGCTGGATCCGGAGCTCTCCGGCTTCTCCGGCGCGGCGCCGGATGCGTGAGAGGGGGCGCGTTCAGGCCGGCGCGAACAGGCCCCGCACCAGCCCGCGGACGGCCCGATAGGGAATCAGCGGCAGCTTGAGGACGAGGCGGGCCGTGAGCACCGTCAGGACGGTCAGGATCGTCAGCAGAATTCTGAACACCGTGCGCGCTCCCGTGGCCGGTCCGGCCAGTGCGGAGGGAGACGAATCCCGGCGCCGGGTCAGGCAGCGCCCGGAACGCGGCGAGACTATGGTCCGGCGTCGCCCCGGCGCCGTCCACGGCGCCGGGCAGGATCGTTCGTCACCCCGTCCCGGCACGGCGCGAAAAAAGCCGCCCCGTCTCCGGAGCGGCCTTGCGGTAGCAGCTGGACCGGGATGGGTCCCGCGGGCTTACTTGATCTTGGTTTCCTTGAAGTCGACGTGCTTGCGCGCGACCGGATCGTACTTGCGCATCGTCAGCTTCTCGGTCTGCGTGCGGGAGTTCTTCTTGGTGACGTAGAAATAGCCCGTGTCGGCGGTGGAGACGAGCTTGATCTTGACGGTGACGGCCTTGGCCATGGCGCGGCGCTCCTGCAGGGTGCGGCATTCCGCGTGAGCGAAACGCAAATGGCCGGGAAGGCCCGGCCGAATACGGGCCGGTCAATGCCCGATCGGACCCGGCAGGTCAAGACCGCGCGGCCGATCGCTCCATCGTGGCGAGGCTCAGCGAGAAGGCCAGGAACAGCGCCAGCAGCGCCCACGCGAAGCCGTGCGGCGGCACCAGGTCGAGCCCGCCGCCGATCAGCGGCGGCCCGAGCATCAGGCCGACATTGTACAGCACCACGAAGGCCGCGTTGGCGCCCGCGAGGTCGGAGGCCGGGACCCGGTCGCCCAATGTGGTCAGGCCGACCGTGTAGAGCGTCCCGGCGATGCCGCCCCAGGCGAACAGGACCAGGCCGAGCGCCATCGGCGACCCGGAGGCCAGCGGGATCAGGGCTGAGCCCGTCGCCCCGGCGAGGCCCGCGCCGAGGAGCACCGCGCGCCGGTCGACGCGGTCCGCGAGCCAGCCGAACGGGATCTGGAACAGCACGTTGCCGAGCGCGATCAGGCTGACGAGGCCGGCCGCGCCCTGCGCGTCGTAGCCCAGGCGCAGGCCGTAGAGCGGCAGGATCGCGAAGATCCCGGTCTCCACCGCCCCGTACGCGAGGGCGGCGAGCAGCGCCCCGGGGGCGAACCGGAGATAGGCGAGGATGCTGCGCCCGGAGCCGTGCTCGATGGTCGGCGATAGCCCCCGGGCGAGGACGATCGGAAGGCCGCCGGCCAGCATCAGGGCGGCACCGGTCAGGTAGGGGGGCAAGCCTTCGGTCCCGACCAGCGCCAGGAGCGCCGGGCCCACCGCGAAGCCCGCCGCCAGCACGGTGGCGTAGATGCCCATCACCAGGCCGCGGCGCTCCGGCGGGGCGGCGGCGTTGATCCAGTACTCGGACAGCACGAACAGCGCGCCGAGCGTCGCCGAGAACACGAAGCGCAGCGGAAACCACAGGGCGATGCCCGGCACCATCGGGAAGGCGGCGAGGCTCACCGCCCCCACGACCAGCGCCAGGCAGAGCAGCCGCGCGACGCCGATCCGGGACGCGAGCCGCGGCACGAACGGCACCGTGCAGATGCTGGCGATGCCGGCGACCGCGGTGTTGAGCCCGATCAGCGTGCTCGACGCGCCGCGCCGCTCCAGCTCGATCGACAGGAGCGGGATCGACAGGCTGAGGCCGATCCCGACCACGGTGACGCAGGCGATGGCGGCGGTGATCGCCGCCACGGTGTCCGGCCCGATCCCGCTTGGCGCGACGATCCGGTCCGGTCTTTCCGAAACATTCACAGAGCGACTCGTTCCCGGCGCCCGTAGCGCTCGTAGTGGAAAGGGATCATCCGGTGCGGCGCGAAATCGGCCGCGATCTGCGCCTCCAGATCGTCCAGGATGGCGCGGGTGATGAAGGGCAGGTCGAGCTTGCGCGCCGCGTCGAGGCGGACCCAGGCGAGTTCGGTGAACTCGGCCTCCGGGCTGACCCGGCCGGTCTCCTCGGCCGCGACCATGCGGCGATCGACAGCGAAGAACCGCGTATCGAACCGGCGCACGCGCTTGGGCGGGGTGATCGCCCGGGCCACCAAGTGCAGCGCCTCCAGGTCCGGTAGGATCCCGTGCCGGGCGAAGGCCTCCCAGCCCGTGGGGGCGCTCTCCGGGGGGCCGTGCTCGCTCGTACCGAGCAGCAGGCCGGTCTCCTCGTAGGTCTCCCGGATGGCGGCCAGCGCCAGCGCCCGGCCGAGATGGTGCGGCTGCCGGGAGACCTGACGGGTCAACGCGGCCTCGGCATAGTCGGGCAGGGCGCCGGCCACCGGCATGTGGCGGTCGCCGAGTTCGATCCGGCCCCCGGGGAACACGAACTGCCCGGGCATGAAGGCGAGCCGTGGGTTGCGGCGGCCCATCAGGACCTTCGGGCCGCCCTTTCCGCGCCGGTCCAGCACGATCAGGGTTGCGGCGTCCCGCGGGCGCAGGCGCGCCGGGGACGGCGGCCGCTCAGCGCTGGTCGCGATCTCGGATTCCTGCTGCGGCTCCGGCTGCGGCAAGGCGTGTCTCCTTCAACCCCGAAACGGGGCGGCCCCGCGGTAACGTGGCGAAGCCGTGCATGCCAAGGGCGTATTGCAACCCGACGACGGCACCCTTGACCGGCTGGAGCAACGCGAGAGCGAACAGGAGCGTGAAGACCGGCCAGACGCCCATCTCGACCCACAAGGGGACATCGTAGGCGGTCTCGGTCTCCAGGATCAGGTAGCCGACGATGTGGGCGACGATGAAGATCACCACGTAGGGCGGCAGATCGTCCGCGCGGTGATGGTGCAGTTCCAGCCCGCAGGCGTCGCATTCCGGACGCACCTTCAGGAAGCGCCCGAAGATCCGGCCCTCCCCGCAATGCGGACAGCGGCCGATGAAGCCGCGCGCCATCGCGGGGATCAGGCGGGTGCGCATGGGAATCGCGTCGGTGGCCATGACCAGGGTCTACACCGGGCGGGTCACCGGCGCGAGCCGCGATGGCGCGTACCGGAGTTGCGGATGCCGGGCGGGCGCCCGGAGGGAGCGGCCTTAAACGGGCGGCCGCCGCCGGGCTTCCGGCCGCCGCCATCCTTTCCGCCGGGCCCGGAACGGGTCTTGCCCTCGCTGAGCAGCTCGAACCGGAGCGCACCGGCCACCGGCGCGGCCTCGACCAGGCGGACTTCGACCCTGTCGCCCAATCGGAAGGTCTCGCCGCTGCGTTCGCCCACCAGGGCGTGCCGGGCCTCCTCGTGGCGGAAATAGTCGGCGCCGAGCTGCGAGATCGGCACGAACCCGTCCGCCCCGGTCTCGTCGAGCTTGATGAACAGGCCGGACCGGGTGACGCCCGCGATCTGGCCCGTGAAGGTCGCTCCGATCCGGTCGACCAGATGGTGCGCGATCAGCCGGTCGATGGTCTCCCGCTCCGCCGCCATGGCGCGGCGTTCGGCCGCCGAGATCTGCTCGCCGATCTGCGCGAGTTCGCCCGCCGACACCTCCGCGGGCAGGCCGTCCGCGCCGAGGCGGCAGGCGCTGATCAGCGCCCGGTGGACGATCAGGTCGGCGTAGCGGCGGATCGGCGAGGTGAAATGCGCGTAGCGGCGCAGGTTCAGCCCGAAATGGCCGAGATTCTCGGAGGCGTAGATGGCCTGGGCCTGGGAGCGCAGCACCACCTCGTTGATGAAGGTCGCGTGCTCGCTGCCGGCCACCGACCCGAGGATGCGGTTGAACAGGGCGGGGCGCAGCGCCCCTTCCTTGGGCAGCTTGATCCCGACCGAGGCCAGGACCTCACCGAGCGCCTGCATCTTCTCCTGCGCCGGCTCGTCGTGCACCCGGTAGATCAGCGCCTGCTTGGCCGCCTCCAGGGTCTCAGCGGCGGCGACGTTGGCCTGGATCATGAACTCCTCGATCAGCCGGTGCGCGTCGAGGCGTTCCGGCACGATCACCCGGTCGACCGCGCCCTCGGGCGAGAGCAGCACCTTGCGCTCGGGCAAATCGAGGGCCAGCGGCCCGCGATGGTCCCGGGCTTCGCGCAGGGCCGCGTAGGCCGCCCAGAGCGGGCGCAGCACCGTCTCCAGCAGCGGCGCGGCTGCGGCGTCCGCCTGCCCGTCGATGGCGGCCTGCGCCTGCGCGTAGGCGAGCTTGGCGCGCGAGCGCATCATCACCCGGTGGAACGTGTGGCGGCGCTTCACCCCGTCGGCGGCGACCACCATCCGGACCGCGATGGCCGGACGGTCCTCGCCCTCGCGCAGGGAGCAGAGATCGTTCGAGATCCGCTCCGGCAGCATCGGCACGACGCGGTCGGGGAAGTAGACCGAGTTGCCCCGCTCCAGCGCCTCGCGGTCGAGGCTCGAGCCGGGGCGGACATAGGCCGCGACATCCGCGATCGCGACCGTGACGATGAAGCCGCCCGGATTGGCCGGGTCGGAATCGGGCTCCGCCATCACGGCGTCGTCGTGGTCCTTGGCGTCCGGCGGATCGATGGTCAGCAGCGGGCGATCGCGCCAATCCTCGCGACCCTTGAGCGAGGCAGGGGCCGCAGCGTCGGCCTCGGCCAGGGTCGCGTCCGAAAAGACGTGCGGGATGTTGTGCAGGTGCAGCGCGATCAGGCTGACGGCCTTCTCGGAGCCGAGCGAGCCGAGCCGTTCCCGCACGCGGCCCCGCGGCAGGCCGAAGCGCGTCTCCCGCTCCAGCGAGACGCTGACGAGGTCGCCGTCCCGGGCCTGACCCTCCTCGCCGGGCGGGATCAGGATCTCGCGGCCCTGTGAGCGCTTCTCGACGGGGACGATCCGGCCGCCCTGCGCGCCGGCGCGGTAGACGCCGATGATCTCGGCCTTGTTCTTTCCGATGACCTTGATGACCCGGCCGGTATAGCCGCCCTCGGCGTCGCGCTCGACCCGGACGAGGGCCCGGTCGCCGATCCCGGCGGCCGGGCGGTTGCCCTTGCGCGGGCCGCGGCTCTGCGTGAGCACGATTGCCGGCGGCTTGCCGGTGCCGGTCCACTCCACCGGGACCGCCAGGAAGTCGCCGTGCCGGTCGCGCGAGCGGATGTCGCTCAGCACCACCGGCGGCAGGCGGCCGGCGGTCGCAAGGCCGCCGCGCCCACGATCGAGGCCGCCATCCTCCTCGATCTCCTTGAGGATGCGCTTCAGGTCGATCTTGGCCGCACCCTTGATGCCGAACGCCTTGGCGATCTCCCGCTTGCCGACGGGTTCGGTCGCCTCCGCCACGAAGGCGAGGATCTGCTCGCGGGTGGGGAAGGGCGGGGGAGCGGCGGGTTCGGCCGCCTCTGCGCTGATGCGTGGTGCCAAAAGGTGGTGCCGGACGGTTCTCGAAAAAGGCGTGCGCCCGCGATCGGGCGCCGGACCGCTGATTCGGTCTCGTCACCGCAAGATGGGGTTCCGGCCGGTCCGCGGCAACGGTGGCCGTCGCGTCCTCAACAGGCGCGATCAGCCGGTGGACGCCGATTTGCGGATGTGCTCGACCGCGCGATCGACGTCGAAGGCCGGGTCCAGGATCTCGTCGAGGCCGAACGGGCAGGCGCGGGGCAGGGTCAGGTTCACCTGGCCTTCTTCGGGCGCAAGCTCCGGCGTCTCCGCCTGCTGGATCGCCAGCGTCCAGGCGCCGTCCATGCGCAGGCTCCCGGCCTGCGGCGGGTCGGTGCTTAGGGCGGCGAGCCTGGTCCGGCCGGCCTTGCGGCAGGCGAGGCTCTTGCCGTCGTCGGAGATGAGGGCCGCCTTGATCAGTTCGGCCAGGGCATCCCTGACCCGTTCGACGCTCGCGTTCATGGGCATCCGCTCCGCACCGTCACCACCTTGGCAAGCGGGGTGCCAGCCCGGTTCGCGGCGACGTGACATAAACGCCGATCTTCCCTCGCGAATGGCCGGGTGTAGAACGCGTTGATGATCCCGGTCCTGACCCGCCACACCGAGGCCGTGCCGCTCTATGAGGCGGTGGTCGCCGAACTGCGCCTGCGCGGCTTCGCGGGCGACCTGACCGTATCGGCCGCCGACCGCACGGTCTTTTCCACCGACAACTCGATCTATCAGGTCGAGCCGGGGGCCGTGGCCTTCCCGCGCTCGCGCGACGACCTCGTGCGCATCGCCAAGCTGCTGGACGACCCGCGCTTCACCGAGATCGTGATCCGCCCCCGCGGCGGGGCCACCGGCACCAACGGCCAGTCGCTCGGCCACGGCCTCGTGGTCGACACCTCGCGGCACATGAACCGCATCCTGGAGATCGACGTCGCCCGCCGCATCGTCCGGGTCGAGCCCGGGGTGGTGAAGGACCAGCTCAACCGGGCGCTGGCCGAGCACGGCCTATTTTTCGCGCCCGAACTCTCGACCTCGAACCGCGCGACCATCGGCGGCATGATCTCCACCGATGCCTGTGGGCAGGGCTCCTGCCTCTACGGCAAGACCCGCGACCACGTGCTGGCGCTGACCTGCGTGCTCGCCGACGGCACGGTCTGGGAAGCCGAGCCGATGGACGAGGCCGGGCTCGCTACCGTGAAGGCGCGCAACGACCGGGTCGGAGAGATCCACCGCACCGTCGATACAATCGTCACCGAGAACGCGGCGCTGATCGCCGAGCGCTTCCCCAAGCTCAACCGCTGCCTCACCGGCTACGACCTCGCCCACCTGCGCGACGCGGACGGCCGGTTCGACCTCAAGAGCGTGATCTGCGGCTCCGAGGGCACCCTGGCGCTGATCGCCGAAGCGCGGCTCAACGTGCTGCCGATCCCGAAGGCCTCCGTGCTGGTGGCGCTCTCCTACGTGGATTTCGACGCCGCCCTGCGGGACGCCCAGGCGCTGCTGCCGTTCGGCGCGGCTTCCGTGGAGACCATCGATTCCACCGTGCTCGGTCTCGCCCGCCAGGACCCGATCTGGGCCGAGGTCCGCGCCTTCTTCCCGGACGATCCCGCCGGCCGGCCGGTCCACGGCATCAACCTGGTGGAGTTCGTCGGCGACGACGCGGATGCCGTGGATGCTGCCCTGGCCCGGCTCACCACGGTGCTGGAGGCCGAGCGCGGCAC
This sequence comes from Methylobacterium mesophilicum, assembly GCF_022179445.1. Lineage (GTDB taxonomy): Bacteria > Pseudomonadota > Alphaproteobacteria > Rhizobiales > Beijerinckiaceae > Methylobacterium > Methylobacterium mesophilicum. Next base: position 56,604 of record NZ_BPQU01000004.1, read on the forward strand.
CGACACCAAGCGCCTCGGCTTCACCATCGCCCGCGGCGGTGCCATCGAGACACTCTGGACCATGCGCAAGAAGGCGGTGGGCCTGCTCGGCGCCGCAAAGGGCGATGCGCGCCCGATCCCGTTCGTCGAGGATACCGCCGTGCCGCCGGAGCGGCTCGCCGACTTCATCGCCGAGTTCCGGGCGCTGCTCGACGCCAAGGGGCTGCGCTACGGCATGTTCGGCCATGTCGATGCCGGCGTGCTCCACGTCCGCCCGGCGATCGACCTGAAGGATCCGAACCAGAACGCCCTGATCCGCGAGGTCACCGAGGGGGTGGTCGCGCTCACCGCCAAGTATGGCGGGCTGCTCTGGGGCGAGCACGGCAAGGGCTTCCGCTCCGAGTTCGTGCCCGCGACCTTCGGGCCGCTGATGCCGGCGCTGGAGGCGGTGAAGCGCGCCTTCGACCCGGGCGACCGGATGAACCCGGGCAAGATCGCCTCGGCCCGGGGCGGCGCGCTCACCCGGATCGACGGCGTGCCCCGCAGGGGCGAGCAGGATCGGACGATCCCGTCGCCGGTCCGGCAGGATTTCGACGAGGCCCTGCACTGCAACGGCAACGCCGCCTGCTTCAACTACGATCCGGACGACGCGATGTGCCCGTCCTGGAAGGCGACGCGGGAGCGCCGGCACTCGCCCAAGGGCCGCGCCTCGCTGATGCGCGAGTGGCTGCGCCTGGCGTCACAGGCGGGGATCGACCCCGCCGCCGAGCTGAAGCGCCAGCGCGCCGGCTGGCGGGCCGATTTTTTTGCGACTTTGCGGAGTGCTGTCCGGCGCGCGCCCGACGACGGCGATTTCTCCCACGCCGTGAAGGAGGCGATGGACGGCTGCCTCGCCTGCAAGTCCTGCACGGGCGCCTGCCCGATCAAGGTGGACGTGCCGACCTTCCGGGCGAAGTTCCTGGCGCTCTACCACGCCCGCTACGCCAGGCCCTTGAAGGACCACCTCGTGGCCGCGCTGGAGCCGCTTCTGCCGCTGGCGGCCCGGCTGCCGCGCCTGAGCAACGCGGCCCTGGCCAACCCGCTCGCCCGGGCGCTGCTGGCCAAGGCCGGCCTGGTCGGGATCCCGGCCCTGTCGCCCATCGACCTGAGGGCGCGGCTCGCCGAACTCGGCGTCGCCACCGCGACCCCGGAGGCGCTGGCCCGCCTCGCCCCGGCCGAGCGTGAGCGCGCGGTGCTCCTGGTGCAGGATGCGTTCACCAGCCATTTCGAGGCGGCCCTGGTGGTGGATGCCTGCGCGCTCCTGATCGCCCTCGGCTTCCAGCCGTGGCTCGTGCCCTACCGGCCGAACGGCAAGCCGCTGCACGTGCACGGCTTCCTGGCCCGGTTCGCCGCGGTGGCGCGGTCCAACGCCGCGATGCTGCGGGCGCTGGCTCGCTCGGGCGTGCCGCTCGTCGGCCTCGACCCCTCGATGACGCTGACCTACCGGTCCGAATACGCCCAGGCGCTCGGCGCCGATGACCTGCCCAAGGTCCAGATCCTGCAGGAATGGCTCGCCACGCAACTCGACCGGATCGCGCCCCGGCCGGGCAACGCGACCCTGCGGCTGCTGCCCCATTGCACCGAGCGCACCAACGCCCCCGGCGCGGTCCGCGACTGGCAAGCGGTGTTCACCCATCTCGGGCTGCGGCTCGACGTGCCGGCAGCGGGCTGCTGCGGCATGGCCGGGACCTATGGCCACGAGACGCGCAACCGCGCCACCTCGGAAGCGATCTACGGCTTGAGCTGGGCGCGCCACGTCGCCGAGTCCCCCGGCGGTACCCTGCTGGCGGACGGCTATTCCTGCCGGTCCCAGGCCAAGCTGATCGACGGCGCGCGGCTCCGCCACCCGGTCCAGGCCCTCCTCGACCATGTGCGGACGAGCGCCGTCGGCGCCGCCCCGTTCCATCCCGAGCACGCCGCGGCGGCGGCGCGATGAAGGTCGCGATCCTCGGGGCCGGGGCGGTCGGCTGCTATTACGGGTTCCTGCTGGCCCGGGCCGGCCACGCGGTCACGCTGATCGGCCGCCCGGCCCTGGTCGCGGCCGTCGAGGCCGACGGGCTGGTGTTGGAGAGTGCGGCCGGGCGCGAGACCCTCGCCGTCCGGGCGACCACGACGGGCGACGGCGTCGCCGGGTCCGATCTGGTGCTGGTCTGCGTCAAGTCGGGCGACACGGAAGCCGCCGGGGCGACCATCGCCCCGCATCTCAGCCCCTCGGCGACGATCCTCAGCCTGCAGAACGGCGTCGACAACGCCGAGCGCCTGGGCGCCGTGCTCGGGCGGCCGGTGGTGCCGGTGGCGGTCTACGTCGCCACCGAGATGGTCGGGCCGGGGCGGGGCCGGCACAACGGCCGGGGCGACCTCGTGCTCGGCGCCTCGGCAACGAGCGAAACCATCGCCGCCGCGCTCATCGCCGCCGGGATCCCGACCACCGTCTCGGAACGGGCCTTGGACGCGCTCTGGGGCAAGCTGATCCTGAACTGCGCCTACAACGCCCTGTCGGCCCTGACCCAGTTGCCCTACGGCCGCCTTGTACAGGGCGAGGGCGTCGTCGCGGCGATGACCGACGTGGTGCAGGAATGCGTCGCGGTGGCGAACGCCTCGGGCGTGACGGTACCCGACGACATCCTCGACACGGTGCTCGCCCTCAGCACCAGCATGGCCGACCAGCGCTCCTCCACGGCCCAGGACCTCGCCCGGGGCCGGCCGAGCGAGATCGACCACCTCAACGGATACGTGATGCGGAGAGGCGCGGCCCTGGGCATTCCGACGCCGGCCAACCGGATGCTGCACACGCTGGTCAAGTTGGTTGAGGGAGGTGATATTTCGCGGGTTGTCCCGTCCGCGTCCCACCCTTCTCAAGCTATCGGACGGTCTAGTAGCTGACAGGGTAGCCAGTTTCAAATGAACAAGCCTGACCCAAAGCGGATATGTGGCTTTCGAGAGACTTGATCACGAGAGCAGACCTGTCGCTCCTGGCTCACGCAGCCTCGGCAAGATCATGCGTAATCGTTTCCAGGTCACGGATGAGCTGAGCGACATCATTGGCCGGTACAACCGTTTTGAGGCCGCCGTGAACAACGGCGTTTCTCAGGCTGGTCAACTCCCGAAGCCTACGAGCATCAACCTCTTTCAGATATCCCATCTCTGCAAGCGTCTGAACAGCCTGAACTGGAGACAAAGGTCGCGCCCTGGTCGTCTCCCCCTGGGGCGTGACCAACCGAGCAATCGCTTCGAGAAGCGACCATGCAATCACCAGTGCCGCTCGCTCGTGCCCGCTTTCCAGCAACGTCCGAGCCTCCGCGATGCCGGACGCTAGCTCACTTGCCGTTGGTGCGGACAAGTCCGTCCTGACTTCGACGGGCGGTGCCACATAGAAAACTCGGAACTCCCAGCCCTTCTGGGCTTCGACGAGGTTTGCTATTTTAGCCAGGCTCTCTCCTTGTGCGTCGTGCCGACGTGCCTTGATTTCGATTACGACCCCGCCATCCGGACCAATGCCCAGCGCATCGGGACGGTAGCCTTTGAGAAACTCGGGAATTACTTGTGGCGACGGTTGGATGTAGAATTTCCAGCCCCGCTTTTCTGCATCCTTCTGCAATCGTCCCAAGAGACCGTCGATCTGGGTGGCAAATGCCTTTGCCTCGGAAGGCTGATACGTCATGCTGCTTCCCTCCAACTCAGATCGTCGTCAATTCTGATATATACGACTGGCGGCCCAGCCCTGGCCGCTTCCTCCAATTTTTCAGTAATAGAAGCGAACTCGACGATTATTCCCGGCTCAATTTTTTGAGCTATGACGCGCTCGATCACTCGATCGTCCAGATAAACGACTTCCAGCATGCCGTCGAGTATGAGCTTGACGATGTTGTCGATATCCCCTTCCATAGTACTAGGTGAAAAATACAATATCTTCACGGCGATCGGCCGATCGTCAAGCAAAGTAAATTCGCGATGCGCGTCGATGCAATCCTTTGCCGCCCGCCGCACCATCAGTTTCCATTCCTCTTTCGCTTTCACGTTTTTGGATTGGTGCGAACGAGGAGTCTCTTGGATCATGAACTCAATCGGAAACGGCAGCACAAATTCATCGTCGATCTCATCGCCCATTGCCGCCTGCCAAGGTCGCCTACCAACAGGCATCACTAGCATTTTGGCGATATCGGGTCACCGACACTTTCGTTTCACTTGCGATCATCCCGGCTGTTTGGATGAGCAATTAAAATGAGCGCGAAGTCGAATGACCAACTTCTAGATGGTGGCAAACTACTGATCGCTATCGATCCAAGCCCGTCGGCACGCTGAAAGCATCCAGTCTCGTCGATCAGCTTACGCATTCGCCTTGCGCGTCGCCGCCGCCTTCTTGGCCGAGGCCGAGCGCTGTTCCGGCGTCCGCCCGGCCGAAGCCTTGCCCCCTGTCGCCCCGCCCTTGTGGGCCGCCGGATGGCCGGTGGCCTTGCCGCGGCCGGAGCCGCCCGGCTTCTCGCCGCCGCCGTCGTCCTTGTTGACCGTGGCCCAGGCGCGGGATTCCGCTTCCTCCTCCGGCACGCCGCGCGCCTCGTAGGAGTCGGCGATGTGCTCGGCCTTGCGCTTCTGCTTGTCGGTGTATTTCGCCTTGTCTCCCTGCGCCATCGCGCGTCTCCTCAAGCTCAGCCTACGCCGGTGGGACCGTCGAGGATGGCCCGCACGCGGCGGACCAGTTCCGTGCGCCGGTAAGGCTTGTTGAGAAGGTCAAACTCCGAACCGCCGATATCGGTTCGCTCCAGGCTCGCCTCCGCGTAGCCCGTGGCCAGCAGGACCTTGAGCTTGGGCTGGCGGCGGCGCGCCTCGCGGGCGAGCAGCACGCCGTTCATGCCGCCTGGCATGATCAGGTCGGTGAACAGCAGGTCGATCCGCTCGCTGGATTCCAGGATCTCCAGGGCCTCGCGGGCATTGCTGGCCATCAGCGTCGTGTAGCCGAAGTCCCGCAGGATGGTGCGGGCGAGTTCGGCCACGTCCTCGCGGTCGTCGACGATCAGGATCGTCTCGGTGCCCTGCCGGTCCACCGCCCGGTGCGAGACCTTGGATGGGGCATGCGCGTCGCCGTCGGTCGCCGGGAAGGACAGGCGCACCGTCGTGCCGGCGCCGACCACGGACTCGATCTGGGCGGCGCCGCCGGATTGCTTGGCGAAGCCGTAGACCATCGAAAGGCCGAGCCCGGTGCCCTTGCCCTCCTCCTTGGTGGTGAAGAACGGATCCATCACCCGGGCCAGCACCGCGGGCGGGATGCCGGTGCCGCTGTCGCGGATGGCGATGCTGACGTAGCGGCCCGCGCGCAGCGGCCCGATCTCGCCCCTGGCCGCGACCGCGTTGTTCTCCGTGGTGATCCGGACGGTGCCGCCCTCCGGCATGGCGTCCCGGGCGTTGATCAGCACGTTGAGGATCGCGACCTCGGCCTGCGTCGGGTCCACGCGGCAGTTCCAGAGATCCTGGGCGAGATCCAGCTCGATCGTCACCGCCTCGCCCACGGAGCGGGCGACCATGTCGCGCATCCCCTCGACCAGCGTGTTGAGGTTGACGGCGCGCCCGTCCAGCCGCTGCTTGCGGGCGAAGGCCAGCAACTGCTGCGTCAGCGTCGTCGCGCGCTCGGCCGCCTGCCGGATGTTGTCGGTGGCGCGCCCGAGCCGGGCGCGGTCCGCATCGGGCTTTTCGAGCCCGGAGGCCAGGATGTCGACGTAGCCGACGATAACCTGCAGCAGGTTGTTGAAGTCGTGCGCGATGCCGCCGGTGAGCTGGCCCAACGCCTCCATCTTCTGCGCCTGGCCCAACGCCTCCTCGGCGTCGCGCCGGCGCGAGACGTCGAGCTGCGAGCCGAAGAAATACACGAGCTCCCCGGCCGAATTGTACACCGGCGAGACGAACAGGGCGTTCCAGAAGCTCGAGCCGTTCTTGCGGTAGTTCAGGATCTCGGTGGCGAATTCGCGCTTCTCGGCGATCGCCGAGCGGATCTGGTCGACGGTCTCGCGGTCGGTCTCCGAGCCCTGCAGGAACCGGCAATTGCGCCCGACCAGCTCTTCCGGCGTGTAGCCGGTCATCGCCAGGAAGGCGCGGTTGGCGAAGATGATCGGATTGTCCGGCTGGCGCGGATCGGTGACGATCATCGGCATGCGGGTGGTTTCCACCGCGGCGAAGAAGATGTCGCTCTTGGGGTCGGCGACATCGCTCGCCGCGCCGTCCCTGACGACCGCGCTCGGTCCGATCGGAGGTTTTTCAGGGGAATCGGCCATGGCGTGCAGTCTTGTTTGTTCCAGTCGTGGACAGATGGGGATGGCGGTCCGGTGCCGGCATCGGGCTGCGACTCTAGGAAGGCGCGCGACGGCGTCGACCGGTCACGCCACGTCGGCGTCGTCGCGCGTGGCGGGGGTCAGGCCGCCACCGGCCGGGCCGGACCGGGGAGGGCCCGGGTGGGTGCGGACGCGACCTGCGCGGGCGCCGGCTCACGGCAGGCACTCGTGACCGCCGAGAGCGCCTCGTTCAACGAGGTGACGAGGAAGTCCGCCGAGGTCGCCCGGCGCAGGCGGTCCAGCGTCGCCGGATCGCGCTCGCGCCAGAAACCCACCAGGATACGCACGCCCGGCACCGCGGCGCGGGCCTGCCGCACCGTGAACCGGATCTGCGACAGGCTGACCGGCTCGAGATAGGAAAAGCAGATCAGCGCGAGGCCGCCCGGGTTGTCGGGGCGCTCGCCGGCGCGGATCGCGGCCATCGACAGGGTCTGCGAGGCGAGCCCGTGCCGGGCCAGGATCTGGCTGAGCATGAGGGTGGCCGCCTCGTCGAACGGGCCGCGGCTCGACACGCAGAGGACCGGCGTCTCGCTGCGCCAGGCCGGCACGAGATCCTCGCGGGCCAGCACGATGCCGGCGATCTGACGGTCCGGCCCCGCGGCGGCCAGCGCCGCCGCGGTCTCGGTGTCGGAGGCGCGCGGGGTGCCCCGCCGGGTGCGTCGCGCCACCGGGGCGGTCCCGAGCCGTGCCACCACGGTGCGGATCGCGGCGCCGACCTCGTCCTGGCGGGCGCGGTCCAGGGTGCCGCGGGAAAGGTCCTCCTGCGCGAGCAGCAGGCCGGCCAGAGCGACCTCGTCGTAATAGGTGACGAGCGCCCGCTCCTTGAGGAACTGCCAGCCCTGGTCGATCGCCTCGACCGGGTCGCCCGCCAGCATGCGCTGGTAGAAGATCTCCGGCGGCGCGAGCGCCGGCCGGTCGCCGAGCAGCACGTCGAGATACCAGAGGCGCTCCACGTGGCGGCCGAGCACCACCAGGCAGACGGTGAGCGGGGTGGCCAGCACCAGGCCGATCGGTCCCCACAGGAAGGTCCAGATCGTGGCCGCCAGGATCACGGCGATCGGCGACAGGCCGGTGGAGTGTCCGTAGAGCAGCGGCTCGATCACGTGTCCGGCGATCGGCTCCACCACCAGGAACAGGGCTGCGGTGGCGATCACCATGGTCCAGCCGGGATCGACCGCCGCGGCGAGGATCAGCGGCAGCAGGGCGCTGATCGCGGCGCCGATATACGGCACGAACCGCAGGATCGCGGCGAGCACGCCGAACAGGGTCGGGCTCGGCACGCCGATCAGCCACAGGCCGACCCCGATCACCACCCCGAAGGCGATGTTGAGGGCGAGCTGCGCCAGGAAGAACCGGCTGAGCCGGCTGGTCGCGTCGTCGATCGCCGCCGTCACCCGGCGCAGGTCCCCGGAGCCGCCCGCCAGCCGGATCGCCCGGTTCCGCAGGTCCTCGCGCTGGAGCAGGATGAAGATCGTGAAGATCAGGATCAGGCCGGTGGTGGCCAGCGGGTGCAGGATCGGGCCCGCGAAGGTCTGGAACGTCTCGACGACGCTCGCCCGGGCGGGGCTGATCTCCACGGTGAGCGGGTGCGTCCGGGTTCCCGGCTCGCCCTTGACCTCGATGGCGCCGGGCGGCTGCAGCGTGGCGCTCAGGTCCTGGACCATGTCGACCATGCGCGACAAGGTCCCGGCCCCGGCGGTCGCGCCGCGCAGGTCCTTGATCTTGTCGCGCATCACCAGCGTGTAGCGCGGCAGGTCGGATGCCAGCTGTGACGCCTCGCTGGCGATGAGGCTGCCGATCCCGAACAGGCCGCCGAACACGATCACCACCACCAGGAGCACCGCCGCCGCCCGCGGCACGCGGAGCCGCCGGAGGATGCGGACCGCCGGCACCAGGACGAAGCTCAGCAGGATCGCCAGCGTCACCGGCACCAGGATCTCGCGCCCGAGATACAGGGCCGCCATGATCGACACGACGAGGAGGGTGGAGGCCAGCGCGACGATGACCGGCAGGCCCTGCTTGAGGCGCTGGGCGGTGACGGGATCCTCGCTCACAAAGACGCTCCACTCTGATCGGACTGGGGGACGAGGCCGCCCCGCGACGGCGGAGCGGTTCGGATCGGGGCGCCTGCCGCGTCGGGCGGCCGTCAGCCGGCCTGTGCGGTCTCGCCCAAAGCGGCGCTGATCTGGCTGAGCAGTTTGGAGAAATCGACCGGCTTGGGATGGTAGTCGTCGCAGCCCGCCTGGATCGCCTTGTCCCGGTCCCCGGACATGGCGTGGGCCGTGAGCGCGATGATCGGGATCGCCCGCGTGTCGGATCCGGATTTGAGGGCGCGCGCCGCCGACCAGCCGTCGAGGACCGGCAGGTTCATGTCGAGCAGGATCACGTCGGGCTGACCCGACCGGGCCTGCTGCACGCCGGCCTCGCCGTCATGGGCCAGGATCACCTCGTAGCCGCGGCGCTTGAGGCGGCGGGACAGGAAGTCCCAGATCTCTTCATGGTCCTCGACCAACAGTATCTTCGCCATCAGAACTCGAATCCCCGGGTCGCGTCGCGCCGGCTGGCACCCCAACGCGCGGCAACGCACAAACGCCCAACGTCCCTGCCGCGATTCCGGTCCCTGCGGAAGTGGGCGCCTGGCGCGGAGGGGTGCAGCTCGGATCCGGATGTCTCATCGGGGCCGCCTGTCCCGGGCCCGGGGTGATGCCACAACCGCAGCCGTCGCCGCGCTGCACGATTGACCCGGACCTCAGGCAGGACGAAGCGTATCGCCGCGCAAATTACGGATCCCGGGAGGGTGCGACATGGCCGATACGCCGGACATCGAGTTCTATCACGCCCCCAATACCCGCTCGACCGGCGTGCGCGTGCTGCTGGAGGAACTCGGCGCCCCGCATCGGCTGCACGTGCTCAACATGCGGGCCGGCGAACATCTCGGGGACGCCTATCGCGCCATCAACCCGATGGCCAAGGTGCCGGCGATCCGCCACGGCGACGCGCTCGTCACCGAGCAGGCGGCGGTCTACATGTATCTCGCCGACCTGTTTCCCGCGGCCGGCCTGGCCCCGGCGCTCACCGATCCCGCCCGGGGGACGTATCTGCGCTGGATGGTGTTCTACGGCTCCTGCTTCGAGCCCGCGGTGATCGACCGCCATCTCAAGCGCGAAGCCGGGCCGCGGGCCATGTCGGCCTATGCCGACTACGACAGCGTGATCGCGCGCGTCACCGAAGCGCTGAATCCGGGGCCGTACCTGCTCGGCGACCGCTTCAGCGCCGCCGACGTCCTCTGGGGCAGCGCGCTCGGCTGGACGACGGGCTTCGGCCTGGTCGCGCCCGATCCGGCGCTGTCGGCCTATGTCGACCGGATTCGGGCCCGCCCGGCCTTCCGGACCGTGGCCGCCGCGGATGCGCGGCTCGCGCAGGAGCACGAGGCGGCCGCGCCGGGCGCGGCCTGAGCCACGATCAGGCGTCCTCGCTTGCGTCCCAGATGCCGGTGCGCGCGAGTTGCGCTGCCGGCTCGGGGGCGCTCCAGCGGAGGGGAACCGCCGCCCGGCGCCGCCAGCCCGCTGTCATCGTGAACGCCCAGGATCGCTGCGCACCCAGGAGCCCTGCGGCGTCGGCGCCGGCCCAGTCGATGGTGGTGCGGCCCTGGAGGACAAGAAGGTCGCCGCTGGTGAAGTCGAGGAACAGCAGCGCCGCACGCGGCTCGCCGACCAGGTTGCCCAGCGTGTTGAAGTAGCGGTTTCCGGAGAAATCCGGGACCGTCAGCACGTCGCCGCGGCGCCGGACGAAGCCCGGCCGCCCGCCCCGATGCGAGATGTCGGCGCCGCCGTCCCGGAGCCCGTCCCGCGACCGGGTCGCCACGAACAGCGTGTCCGCGGCGTCGATCAACGCGCCGGCTTCCGCATCCAGGGCCGACAGGATCTCGGTCGGCCCCGGCTGGCGCGGCATCGGCTCGACGTCGCGTCGCTGGATGTATTGCGGGCAATTGCCGAAGCTCTGGTCGATCGCCACGGTCAGGCCGTCCCGGTCGCGGCGCACGATGCGGCCGTTGGCACGGTTGCGCCGCCGGGTCGCCAGATCGATGCCCAGGATCCCGGTCTCCGCGCCCGGTATCAGGAACCGGGACGCAGGGTCGGCCGGGTCGAGCGCCGCCGAGATGGCGAGATGGGTCGCGTCCTGGCTGTGCACGAAGCCGGTCTCTCCCGTCAGCAGGGTCGCGACCGGCGCGCCGCTGGCATCCGCGGTCCCGACCAGGAGATACGGCAGGCCCGCAAAGAAGCCGCGGTGCTGATCCGGCATGAACGACCGGATCGCCGGGGTCTCGCCGAGGATGTGGCCGGCCCGCGCCTGGGCAGTCGCCTCGTCCGCATGGAAGGTGGCCATGGCACGCCTCACGCCTGTTCGGGGATGGGAGAGGCGGGCATCGGGATGAAGCCCGGCAGGGCCTCGACCCGGGCGATCCAGGCCCGCACGGCCGGATAGGGCGCGAGCGAGACGCCGCCCTCGGGGGCGTGGGCCACGTAGGAGTAGCAGGCGATGTCGGCGAGCGTCGCCCGGTCGGCGGCGAGGTACCGGCGCTCGGCCAAGTGTCCGTCCATGAAACCGAGGATCCGCGCGGCGGTCGCGTGCACGGCCGCGCGGTCGGCCCGGGCACCGAACACCACCATCAGCCGGGCCAAAGCCGGCCCGGTGCGCACCTCCCCGGAGGCGATCGAGAGCCAGCGCTGGACCTCGGCCGCGCCGAGCGGATCGGCCGGCATCCAGCCGCCGCCGGCTGCGTAGCGCGCCGCGAGGTAGACCAGGATCGCGTTGCTGTCCGGGATCGCGGTCGCGCCGTCGGTCAGGACCGGGATCTGGCCCAGCGGGTTGAGGCGGCGGAACTCGGCTGCAGTGCGCTGCTCGGCGCTCGCCACCTCGACGAACCGATAGGGCAGCCCCAGCAGCGACAGGAACAGTTCCGCGCGGTGCGAATGGCCCGAGAGGCGCAGGCCGTAGAGGGTGAGGTCGGGTTCGGACATCGTCGGGGTCTCCAGCAACGACCCGACTATCGCCCTTGCAGCGCACGCCGAAAATCCGGAATGTCTGACACTCAGAATTTCACGGACTGCAACAATCGATGGACCGGTTGGACGAACTCGCCCTCTTCGTCGCGATCATCGATGCCGGCAGCCTCGCCGGGGCGGCCCGGCGGTCGCGCCGTTCGGCGGCCGCCGCGACCCGGGCGCTCGCGAGCCTGGAGGCCCGGGCCGGCGCCCGCCTGGTGGAGCGCACCACCCGCCGCCTCGCGCCCACCCCGGCGGGCCTCGAACTGGCCGAGCGGGCGCGCGGCCTGCTGGCGGGTTACGAGGCTGCCGTCTCGGGGGCGGCCGGCGATGCGGTGCGGGGTCTCGTGCGGGTCACGGCGCCGGTCCTGTTCGGGCGCAAGCACGTGGCGCCGGTCGTGTCGGGCTTCCTGGACGCCTACCCGGAGGCGCAGGTCGAGCTGGTCCTCGCCGACCGCAACCTCGACCTCGTGGAGGACGGGATCGACGTCGCGCTCCGGATCGGGCCGCTCGTGGAATCGCGCCTCGTCGCGCGCCGGCTCGGGCAGGTGAGCCAGGTCGTCGTCGCCAGCCCGGCCTATCTCGCCGCCCGGGGCACGCCCCGGACGCCTGCCGACCTGAGCGCGCACGACACCATCGTGGGCCCGATCCATGCGGGCGTTCGCGAATGGCGCTTCGGTGCCAACCGGGTGCGCCTCGCCCCGCGGCTCATCGTCAACGAGGTCGAGGCGGCGCTGATCGCGGCCCGGGCCGGACGCGGCATCGCGCGGGTGCTGTCCTACCAGGCCGCCGAAGAGATCGCGGACGGCCGGCTCGTGCGCCTGCTCGCGGCTTACGAGCCGGCACCGGTGCCGGTGCACCTCGTGACCCCGAGCCAGGGCCTCCGGCCCGCCCGGGTGAACGCCTTCCTCGACTACGCCGCGGAATCCTTGAGGACATTGCCGGTCCTCCAATTCATGAAAACCGGAACATGATCGGTCTTCCGTCACCGGATTGGGTCGTGGACTGGTTTTCCTGCCGCTGCTGGCCGTAGCCACGGCCGGACTCTTGCTGAGGGATGTGCGGAAGCCCGATCCGCGTGCAGTCGGGCTCCCGCCGCCGGGTCGGTCCGGCCGGCGTTCCGTTGCGCGACCAGGGAACCGGCCAGCCCATGCGTCTGCTCACTCCGCTCCTCGCCGTGCTGCTCGCGGTCCTCCCCCCGGCGGCCCGGGCCGAACCGCTGACCGGCACCCTCAAGAAGATCAAGGACAACAACCGGATCGTGCTCGGCGTGCGCGATAGCTCGCCGCCGTTCAGCTACCTGGACCAGAACCAGAAGGTGGTCGGCTTCGCGGTCGATATCTGCCTCAAGATCGCCGACGCCGTGAAGCGCGAATTGAAGATGCCGGGGCTCGAGGTCGCGATGGAGTTCGTGAACTCCTCGTCCCGCATCCCGCTGATGACCAACAACACCACCGATCTCGAATGCGGCACCACCACCAACAATTCCGAACGCAAGAAGCAGGTCGCCTTCACCAACACCCACTTCCTCACGGCGACCCGGTTCGTCTCGCGGAAGGACCAGAAGATCGCCAGCCTGGAGGATCTGCGCGGTAAGGTGGTCTCGTCGGTGGCCGGCTCGACCAACATCCTGATGCTGATCAAGGCCAACAACGAGCGCAAGCTCGGCATCACGGTGATCGCCGCCAAGGATGTGCCGGAGGCCTTCCTGATGGTCGAGACCGGCCGGGCGGCGGCCTTCGTGATGGACGACGTGCAGCTCAGCGTGGTGGCGGCCCAGTCGAAGGATCCGTCCGCCTACGCGATCAGCCAGGAGACCCTGTCCGATCCGGAACCCTACGGCATCATGCTGCGCCGGGACGATCCGGCCTTCAAGGCGCTGATCGATAAGGCCACCGCAGACCTCTACCGCAGCCCCGAGATCATGACGATCTACGAGACGTGGTTCCTCAAGCCGGTGCCGCCGCGGGGCCTGAACTACAACGTGCCGCTGTCGTCGGCTCTGCGCTGGGCGTTCGAGCATCCGAGCGACAATTCGGATCCGGCCTTCTACGCGCACTGATCCGGGTGGGTTTCGCTGCGGCCGCGGAGATGCGATGCCGCGGTCAGGTCCGCCCGCCCCGCGAAGCCCCCCATGCTCGACCGCCAAGAGCCGGCCCTCACGCCGTCCGCGACCCGCGCGCCGGAGCCGGGTGCCGGCTCGATCCCGCGCCTGATCGTCGTCCTGGCCTGCGCGGGGTTCGGCAGCACCTTCGCGCTGCGCTCGGTCGAGCCCCTGGTCGGCGTGCTGGCCCGGGATCTCGGCAGCGACACCCACACGGTGGCGCTGCTCTCCACCGCCTTCGCGCTGCCCTACGCCTTCATCCAGCCGGTTCTGGGCCCGGTGGGCGACGCGCTCGGCAAGGAGCGGGTGATGAGCGTCTGCCTGGCGGTGCTCGCGGGCGCCCTCGTCCTGTGCAGCCTCGCCCCCGATATCGGCAGCCTGTTCGGCCTGCGGATGCTGGCGGGGGCCGCCGCCGGGGGCTGCATCCCCCTGTCGCTCGCGCTGCTCGGCGACCGGGTGCCCATGGACCGGCGCCAGGTGGCGATCGGGCGCTTCCTCGTGGCGGTGATCCTCGGGCAGCTCTCCGGCTCGACCTTCGCGGGTCTGATCGAGGCGGTGATCGGCTGGCGCGGCGTGTTCGCCATCACGGCTCTGGTCGCCGCCATCGCGTGCGCCGCGACGGTGTTCGGCTTCGACCGCACCGGCAGCCTCCCGGCCCGCCGCCCCGCCTTCGGGCAGGCGGTGCGGCGCTACCGCACCATCCTGGCCAATCCGCGAGCCCGGATCCTGTTCTCGGCGGTGTTCGTCGAGGCGATCGCGATCTTCGGCGTGTTCCCGCATCTCGCCCCGCTGATCGAGGCCCGCGGCGAGGGCGGCCCGCGGGAGGCCGGCCTGGTGCTCGCGGGCTTCGCCATCGGCGGCCTGCTCTACTCGGCCCTGGTCGGGTTGCTGGTGCGGCTGCTGGGCATGCCCCGGATGCTGATCGGCGGCGGCCTGATCTGCGGCGCCTCGCTCACCGTGGTCGGGCTGGCCGGAAGCTGGCAGGTGGACTGCGCCGCCCTGACCGCCATGGGTCTCGGCTTCTACATGCTGCACAACACCTTCCAGACGCAGGTGACCGAGGTGGCGCCCACGGCCCGCGCCTCCGCGGTGGCCCTGCACGCGTTCTCGTTCTTCTGCGGGCAGGCGCTCGGCGTCGCGGTGCTGGGTCAGGCGCTGATGCAGCTCGGGCAGTTCGGGGCGCTCGCGGCCTGCGCGGTCACGATCCTGGGGCTCGGGATCGCCACGGCGGTGGCCCTGCAGCGGCCGGGGCCGAAGATCGCCTTCTCGGATTGACCGGTCCGGTCAGGGACGGGCCATCGCCAGCGCCTTGAGGTCGAAGACGGGATCGGCCGCCTGCTCCGGGGTGAGCGGCGTCCCCGCCGCCAGCATGCGCCGGGCGATCATGTGGTCGGCCGCCCGGTCGACCGATTCGACCGCGCTCAGCGAACCGTCCCGGAAGCGGAACACCGAGAAGGCCGCGCCGGAGCCCCGAACCACGCTGGGATCGCCGGGCCCGGACAGGCCGGCGATCTGCAGCTTGTGCGGACCCTGGTCGCTCCAGAACCACGGCAGCGCCCCGTAGGCGGCCGGCTTGCCGTTGAGCCGCGCGGCGAGGCAGCGGCCCTGGTCGATCGCGTTCTGCACCGACTCGATCCGCACCGTGCCGTCCGGGCTGAGCCCGCGCGCGAACGGGCTCGGGAAGCGGGCGCAGTCGCCGATCGCCGAGATCGCGGGATCGGGCGTCGCCAGGAACGCGTCGACCCGCACGCCGTCCTCGGCCGGAAGGCCGGCCTCCGCCGCCAGCTCCCGGTTCGGCAGCACGCCGATGCCGATCAGGATGACGTCGGCGGGAAGCTCCCGCCCGTCCGCCAGCACGATGCCGGTGGCGCGGCCCTCTCGCCCGGTGATCGCGGTCACGCCGGCCCCGAACGCGAAGCGCACGCCCCACTCCTCGTGCGCGGTGCGGAAAAATTGCCCGATCTCCGGCGAGACCGCCCGGGCCATCGGCCGGTCGGCCGCCTCGACCACGGTCACCGACAGGCCCCGGGCGGCGGCCACGGCGGCGAATTCCAGGCCGATGAAGCCGGCGCCGATCACGACGATCGACCGGGCGGCATCGAGCGATGCCCGGAGCGCGTCGGCGTCGTCGAGGCCGCGCAGCTGGCGGACGTTCGGGAAGTCGGCCCCCGGCACCGGCAGCGGCCGGTTGCGGGCGCCGGTGGCCAGCACGAGGTGGTCGTAGGCGAGGCTCTGGCCGTCCGAGAGCTGAAGGCGCCGTCCGGCCCGGTCGATCGCGACAGCGCGGAGGCCGGGGCGGTGGGCGATGGCATGCTCGGCGAAGAAGCCGGGCTGGCGCAGGAACAGACCCTCGGCGTCGGTCTTGCCGGCGAGATAGGCCTTGGACAGGGGCGGCCTCTGGTAGGGCAGGGCGGTCTCGTCGCCCACCAGGGTGATCGGATCCCGAAACCCGCCCTCGCGCAACGAGGCGGCCAGCTGGAATCCGGCCTGGCCGGAGCCGGCGACGACGATGCCGGCCGCGCTCACGCCTTGGCCCCGGTCACTTCGGGCAGCGTCACGCCCGGCAGCATGCGCGCGCCGTCGCTCATCAGGTAGGACCAGACCGCCGAGGCCGCCGGGCCCAGCACCTTGTCGGCCCGGCGCACCGCGTACCAGTCGCGCCGGATCGGCAGGCCCTTCACGTCGAGCAGCGCGAGGCGGCCGCTCTCGACCTCGGCCGCCACGGAATGGACCGACAGGAGCGCGATCCCGAGCCCCGCCATCACGGATTGCTTGATGGTCTCGTTGGAGCCGGTGTCGATGTCGAGCAGCGCCCGCTTGACCAGGATACCGCTCATGAACTCCTCGAAGACCGTGCGCGTGCCGGAGCCCTCTTCGCGGAAAAAGAACGGCTGGTCGGCCAGGTCTTCGCGCGACAGCCCGGTCCGGCCGGCGAGCGGGTGGCTGGGGGGCGCCACCAGCACCAGCGGGTGCGGACCGAACGTCGCCGCCTCGATCGGGAAGTCCCGGGGCGGCCGGCCCATCACGGCGAAGTCGATCTCGTAGCCGCGCAGGGCCTCGACGGTCTGGCCGCGGTTGCGCACCGAGAGGCTGATCTCGACCCCGGGGTGCTTCTTGACGAAGCCCGCGATCACCTGGGGCGCGAAATATTTGGCCGTCGAGACGACGCCCAGCGCGACGCGCCCGCCCTCGGCGCCGCGCAGGGTCCGCAGCCGGTCGGTGCAGGTCTCCAGGACGGTGTTGATGCTGTCGATCGCCCAGAGCATCTCGCGCCCGGCATCGGTGGGCTTGAGGCCCCCCGGCGTCCGGTCGAACAGCAGCAGCCCGGCCTCTTCCTCCAGCTGGCGGATGCGCGCGTAGAGGGCGGCCGAGGTGACGTTCAGCTCCTGGGCGGCCCGGGTCATCGTCCCCAGGCGGGCCACCGCCGCCACCGCCTGGAGCTGCTTGAGAGAGAGGTTGCGCATGGCGGAGGTCTCGTTTTTTTTGTCCTATGACACAAGATCCCCCAGAAATCTTGAGCGTGGCGTCCCCGGTTCTTGTCGATCGGGGCGCGCCGCCCGCTATCATGGTGGTAGAGGGGTCGCTACAGACCGGCGCGGAACGCGCGATCCCGGCAGGCGGGATTTGAGCAGGAGAGACAGGCCGATGGCAATTTCAGCAGCGATCGGGACGCCTCTCGAAACCTGCCTGGCGCAGGCGGTCGAGGCCAACCCGGCCCTGAAGGATGCCGCCGCGGTGATCCGGGCGATCGCGGGCTCGGCGGTGGAGATCAGCGCGCTGATCGGGCGCGGCGCACTCGGCGGCGACCTCGCGGCGGCGGGCGAGAACAACAGCGACGGCGACGTGCAGAAGGCGCTGGACGTGATCGCGCACGAAAGCGTGACCGCCGCCCTGCAGGGCGCCCCCGTCGCCGAGGTCGCCTCCGAGGAGGCCGAGGCGGTGATGCGGTTGAACCCGGACGCGCCGCTGGCCGTGGCGATCGACCCGCTCGACGGCTCGTCCAACATCGGCGTCAACATGGCGGTGGGGATGATCTTCGGCATCCGCCCGTCGATCAAGGACCCGGCCAACCCGCTGGCCTCGTTCACCACCCCGGGCACCGCCCAGATCGCCGCCGGCTTCGTGACCTACGGCCCGGCCACCGCGCTGATCCTGACGCTCGGCGACGGCACCCAATCCTACGTGCTCGACCGGGAGGAGGGCGCGTTCCGCCTGACTAGCTTAGCCATGTCGGTTCCGGCCTCGGCCAAGGAATTCGCCATCAACGCCTCCAACGTCCGGCACTGGGACGCCCCCGTGAAGGCCTATATCGAGGATTGCCAGCGCGGCACCGAGGGCCCGCGCGACAAGGATTACAACATGCGCTGGCTTGCCTCCCTGGTCGCCGACATCCAGCGCGTGCTGACCCGCGGCGGCGTGTTCCTGTATCCGGGCGACGCGCGCAAGAACTACGCCCGCGGCCGCCTGCGGCTGCTCTACGAGGTCGCCCCGGTGGCGATGCTGGTCGAGCAGGCCGGGGGCGCCGCGACCGACGGCCAGACCCGCATCCTCGACCTGGTCGCCACCGGGATCCACGAGCGTGCGCCCCTGGTCTGCGGCTCCACCGAGGAGGTCGCGTGCGTGGCCGCCTATTATGCCGGCGGCAAGCCCGATGCCGGTCGCTCGCCGCTGTTCGGCCAGCGCGGCCTGATGCGGTCGTAATCGCAACGCGAAGTTCAAGATCATGTCGGCGCGGCACCCCATCATCTCGGTGACCGGCTCCTCCGGGGCCGGCACGACCTCGGTGCGCAACACCTTCGAGCAGATCTTCCGCCGGGAAGACGTGCGCGCGGTGTTCATCGAGGGCGACGGGTTCCACGCGTACGACCGCGACACCATGCGGGCCATGATGGCGCGCGAGCCGACGCTGTCGCATTTCGCGCCCCGGGCGAACCTGCTGCCGGAGCTGGAGGCGGTGTTCCGCAGCTACGCCGAGAACGGCACCGGCCAGACCCGGCACTACGCCCACGACCAGCACGACGCCCGGGCCTACGGCATCCCGGAGGGCAGCTTCTCGGATTGGGAGGCGTTCCCGCCGGATTCCGACCTGCTGTTCTACGAGGGCCTGCACGGCTGCGTGGCCGACCCGGACGTGGACATCGCCCGCTACGCCGACCTGAAGATCGGCGTGGTGCCGGTGATCAACCTCGAATGGATCCAGAAGCTGCACCGGGACCGCTCGTTCCGCGGCTATTCCACGGATGCCGTCACCGACGTGATCCTGCGGCGGATGCCCGACTACGTGCAGACCATCTGCCCACAATTCTCGTTCACGGACATCAACTTCCAGCGGGTGCCGACCGTCGACACCTCGAACCCGTTCATCGCCCGCTGGATCCCCACCGCCGACGAGTCGCTGGTGGTGATCCGGTTCAAGGACCCGAAGGGGATCGACTTCTCGTATCTCGTGTCGATGATCCACGACAGCTTCATGAGCCGGGCCAATTCCATCGTGATCCCGGGCGGCAAGCTCGACCTCGCCATGCAGCTGATCCTGACACCGATGATCATGCAGCTCGTGGAACGCCGCCGCCGCCTGGCGTGATTTTTTTGGGGTTGGGCGTTCCCGCTCGCAGGATTCCGCGCGGGCAATCGCGCCAGGAGTTTGGGGGCATGAATGCCCTGCATCCACCCTGTCATTCCGGGGCGCCGCAGGCGAGCCCGGAATCCAGAGCCGCCGACTGTGCAAGACCTTCATCCGTCTGCGGTTATGGATCCCGGGCTCCGCTTCGCGGCCCCGGGATGACAAGGTGGTTCATCCAGCCGCCGTTATCGCTCCTTGAACCGGCACATCGCTGATGGAAGCATAGAACTGAGCGGTTTTGATCGCTGCGCGCCTTTCCCACCCGCACTGGCGACTCGGTCGCCACCGTGGCACCAGCAAATTCCATAACAAACGGGATGCCGGATCGTGCAGGTGGAGCCACGGGTCGGGTGCGGGGCCGCCATCGTCGTCGACGGGCGCATCCTGCTGTTGCGCCGGAGGACCGAGCCGGAGGCCGGGCATTGGGGGCTGGCGGGCGGCAAGGTCGACCTGTTCGAGCCCGTGGCCGATGCGGTGAAGCGCGAGGTCGCCGAGGAGCTCGGTATCGGGATCGAGCCGGTCACGCTGCTCTGCGTCGTGGATCACATCGATGCCGATGCGGGTATCCACTGGGTCGCGCCGGTCTATCGGGTGGATGCCTATTCCCGGGCGCCGCGGCTCGTCGAGCCCGAGAAGCATGACGGTCTGGACTGGTTCGACCTGGAGGCGCCGCCGCAGCCCCTGACGCTGGCGGCGAAGACCGCCATCGCACTCATCCGACAGGCTGACACGCAGGGGTAGGAAGAGCCGGCGAGCCGACGTAAATGGATCCAACCACATCGGCCTTCAGCGCTCGCCCCGGCCCGCCCGATCCCGGATACCGCATGCTGCCTCCCGTCATCGCCCCGTCGATCCTCTCGGCCGACTTCGCCCGCCTCGCCGAGGAGACCCGCGCCGTGGACGCGGCCGGGGCCGACTGGATCCATCTCGACGTGATGGACGGGCATTTCGTGCCCAACATCACCTTCGGCCCTCCGGTGGTGAAGGCGCTGCGCCCGCACACGCAAAAATTCTTCGACGTGCACCTGATGATCGCGCCGGCCGACCCGTATCTCGCGGCCTTCGCAGAGGCCGGCGCCGACGGGATCACGGTCCATGCCGAGGCCGGGCCGCACATCCACCGCTCGCTCCAGACCATCCGCGACCTCGGCAAGCGCGCCGGCGTGGCGATCAACCCCGGCACCCCCGCCGCGCTGGTCGAGCCGGTGCTCGACATCGTGGATCTCGTGCTGGTGATGACCGTCAATCCGGGCTTCGGCGGCCAAAAATTCCTCAAGAGCAGCATGGAGGCGGTGGCGCGGGTGCGGGCCATGGTGGCCGGCCGCGACATCCGCATCCAGGTCGACGGCGGCATCGACGCCGAGACCGTGAAGGCGGCAAGCCGCGCCGGCGCCGACACGTTCGTGGCCGGCAACGCGGTCTTCGGCGGCGGTCTCGACGCCTACGCGGAGCGCATCGCGGCGATCCGGGCCGGCGCGGAGGGCGCCTCCGGTCGCGACCTCTCGTGCTGAGGGCGCTGATCTTCGACGTCGACGGCACGCTCGCCGAGACCGAGGACCTGCACCGGCAGGCGTTCAACCGCGCCTTCGCGGACCTGGACCTGCCCTGGCGCTGGGACCCGGCGCTCTATGCCGACCTGCTCACCGTGATGGGCGGCAAGGAACGGCTCACCCACTACATCGACACGCACCATCCGGGCGAGGCGGCGTCGCTCCACGCCCGGGCGCCCGAGATCCACGCCCGCAAGACGATCGCGTATGGCGGCCTCGTGACCGGGGACGGCCTGCCCCTGCGCCCGGGGATCGCCCGGCTGATCGGCGAGGCCCGGAACGCCGGCCTGCGCCTGGCCATCGCCACCACCACCAGCCGGCCCAACGTCGACCGGCTCCTCGCGGCGAATTTCGGACCGGACGACACGCCCTTCGACGTGATCGCGGCCGGCGACGAGGCCGCGCGCAAGAAGCCCGCACCGGACGTGTTCCAGCTGGCCCTGGACCGCCTCGACGTCCCGGCCGTGCAGGCCGTGGCGTTCGAGGATTCCGCCCCCGGCATCGCGTCGGCCCGCGCCGCCGGCCTGCCGGTCCTGGCGACCCGCAGCCGCTACACCGACAGCCACCGCCTCGACGGCGCCTTCTCGGCGGTCTCCGATCTCGGCGAGCCGGGCCACCCGCACCGACACCTCGCCGGACTTGAATGGCCGGGCGACGTGGTGACGCTGGCCGCTTTGCGGGCTTGGCATGCGGGACTTCGCTGAACCGGCTGCCTCGCCCCCGCGACCGGCATCGATGCCGGCTGGTTCTACGAAAGCCCGAGACGGCCAATCTCGACGCTGACGAGCGCCGGCATGCTCTGAGCTGCCTGCAGTCGCGACGCCTCCCGAACACGCGCGCCATCCTTCTCGATCACGCAAGGCTTAAGCGGGGCATGTGCGCGGCGGGCATCGGGCCTGCCGCGGAAGGCTGTTTTGAGCCGCTGCCTCCCAACCGGGGTCACACATTCGTTGCGACATGAATGAGCAGCCAAACGGAATACTTGGAAGTTATATAATGACAAAATCCGCGATCTTTCAAATATGAAAAATATAAACGTTCTGAATAGTCATTGCTTTTGCTCAATAATCCAAGTCAAAATGAATAAAAAATCCATAGCTTTGTCCCCGATCCGAATTTAAGATCTGATATCTTGATTTGTCGGTGGTTGGCTGTGCCTAAGCTTTCAATTCGCTTTACAATTGTTGCGATCGTCGCCCTCGTCAGTGCCGTCGCGATCGGCTTGGCCGCGTTGCAACTGGTCCGCAGCAAGGCGCGCTCGGATCTGGCCGATCAGGTCGCCGCCTACATGGCGATCGACCGCAACCTGTTCACGAGCCTGACGCAGCTTCGTATCGAGCGGGGGTGGAACATGACGGCCCTCCTGGAGGAGCTCGACGCCAACCGCGTCCACCGGCAGACCGCCCTGGATGGCCGCCAGGCCTTCGACACCGCTATCGACGGCGCCCTCGCCGATCTGAGAGGGGTGACTGATGCCGCCCTGAAAGCCAGGGGCGTCGAACTGCAATCCTTCGTCGATACGTGGCGGCGGCTGCGTCCGGCCGTGGACCCGGCCCTCGATCAGCCCCTTGCCGGCCGGGACCCGTCCCTGCGCAAGCAACTGGACGAGGTCGGCAACCGGTTCCTGATCGCGCTGGAAGCGGCCTCCGACGCGACCGAGGCGCATATCCAGGCCCTCGCCCCCGCCTTCGGCAGCTTCCTCGACGCCCGGGCGGCGATCTGGCTCACGCGCACGAGCAGCGGCCGTGCCGCGGCCATCATCAGCGGGCTCCTGGCGAGCGGCCGTCCCGCCACGCCCGCGGAAGGGACACAGCTGAGCATTGCCGACACACAGGCTTTGACGGCCTGGCAGGTCGCCAAGCGCACCATCGAGATCGGCGGTATGGATGCCGCCGTGCGCGACATGTATGCCCGGGCCAACGCCACCTACTTCGGCGGGCGCATGGCCGAGCACCGCCAGGCCATCGCCGCCGCCATCTCGGATGGGCGCAGGATCTCGGTCCCGAACGTGGAGTGGGATGCCGGGGTCGTCACCGGCCAGAAGGCCGTGTCGGATGCGGCGATCGCAGTCATCTCCGCCGCGGTCGATCAGACGCGGACCGCCGCCGCCGAGGCCCGCCAGGATCTCATGCTCGCCATCGCGGCGATCCTGCTCGCGGCCGGCCTCGCGGTGGCGGCGATCCTGATCGTGCAGGTCCGTATCGTACGACGGATCCTCGGGCTCGCCGAAGCCATGCGGCGCCTGGCCGGGGGCGCGGTCGAGACGCCCGTGCCGGGCACGCAGAATCGGGACGAACTCGGCGCGATGGCCGGGGCCGTGCAGGTGTTCAAGGACAACCTGATCCGGACCGCGGCGCTGGAGGCGGAATCCTCCGAGGCCCGGCGCCTCGCCGAGGAACAGCGCCGGGCGGCGATGCACCAGATGGCCGACGCGTTCGAGCGGGCGACCGGCGGGATCGTGGGCACGGTCTCGGCGTCGGCCGGCGCCTTGCAGGCCACGGCGCAGACCCTGGCGACGACGGCGGCCGAGACGGCGGAACGGTCGACCACGGTCGCGGCCGCCTCTGAGCAGGCCGCGTCCAATGTCGGCACCGTGGCGGCCGCCGCCGAGGAACTGGGCGCTTCGGTGCAGGAGATCGGCCGGCAGGTCGCCGGCTCGGCGGATCTGGCCCGGACCGCGGTGGGCGAAGCGGACCAGACCGCTGCGCTCGTGAGCGCCCTGACCGCGAGCGTGGCCAAGATCGGTGAAGTGGTCGGGCTGATCTCGGGCATCGCCGCCCAAACCAACCTGCTGGCGCTCAACGCCACCATCGAGGCGGCCCGCGCCGGCGAGGCCGGCAGGGGGTTCGCGGTGGTGGCCGCGGAGGTCAAGGCGCTGGCCGACCAAACCGCCAAGGCCACCGGCGAGATCGGCCAGCAGATCGGTGAGGTCCAGGGTGTTACGGGCGAGGCCACCAGGGCGATCGGGCAGATCGCCGGCCGCATCCGGGAGATCAGCACCGTGTCCGCCTCGATCGCGGCGGCGGTGGAGCAGCAGGATGCGGCGACCCAGGAGATCGTCCGCAACGTCGGTCAGGCGGCCTCCGGCACCGGCGCGGTGACCCGCACCATCACGGGCGTGGCCGGGGCGGCGGAGAAGACCGGCG
Source organism: Methylobacterium mesophilicum (assembly GCF_022179445.1). Taxonomy (GTDB): domain Bacteria; phylum Pseudomonadota; class Alphaproteobacteria; order Rhizobiales; family Beijerinckiaceae; genus Methylobacterium; species Methylobacterium mesophilicum. The sequence continues at coordinate 80,410 of NZ_BPQU01000004.1, forward strand.
CGGCGGCGGGCGAGGTTCTGACCTCGGCCTCGGAGCTGTCGCGTCAGTCGGAGCAGCTCACGGTCGAAGTCGGGCGCTTCCTGGCCACCGTCCGGGCAGCGTGAGGCGGGGACCGCTTACGAGCCGGCTCGTGGGCGGCTCACGCGTCTTGCCGCTTGCCGCCCCTGCGCCTCCGTGGCGAACAGCATCGTGCCAGCGGCCACGCCGAGCAGCGTGGCGATCCCGAGCTTGAGCCAGCGGCGGTCGGCGGCCGGGGGCGTCGTCGCCGTCCTGCTGTGTTCGGTCCGGCGCGGCATCGGGTTTCCAGCTGACATGTCCGGCGCCAACGCCCGGCGCGGGCGATCTTTCCCCGGTCGTGACGATCGGGTGGCGCGTTGCTTCGTCGGAAGCCGGCGGCCTATAACGCGGCGACCTCACAGCCGCGACGGCGGGGTCCCGGATTCCCGCCCTCGCCAACGAACAAAGTCTCACACGCCATGGCAGGCCATTCGCAGTTCAAGAACATCATGCACCGGAAGGGCCGGGTGGACGCGGTCCGCTCGAAGGTGTTCGGCAAGCTCGCCCGCGAGATCACTGTGGCGGCCAAGCTCGGCACGCCGGACCCGGCCATGAACGCACGCCTGCGCGCGGCGATCATCGCGGCCCGCGCCGAGAATGTGCCCAAGGACAACATCGAGCGCGCCATCAAGAAGGCGGCCGGGGCGGATGGCGAGACCTACGAGGACATCCGCTACGAGGGCTACGGCCCGGGCGGCGCCGCGCTGATCGTCGAGGCGCAGACCGACAACCGCAACCGCACCGCCTCGGACGTGCGCTCGGCCTTCACCAAGTCCGGCGGCAGCCTCGCCGAGACCGGCGCCGTGGCGTTCATGTTCGACCGGGTCGGCGTGATCGGCTTCCCGGCGAACGTCGCCGACGCCGACACGATGCTGGAGGCGGCGATCGAGGCGGGGGCCGACGACGTCAGCTCCAGCGAGGACGGCCACGAGGTCGTCTGCGCGCAGGAATCCTACGGCGAGGTCGCCAAGGCCCTGGAGGCCCGGTTCGGTGAGCCGAGCCGCACCGGCCTGGTCTGGAAGGCGCAGAACACGATCGACGTCGATGACGAGACCGGCGAGAAGCTGATCCGCCTGGTCGAGGTGATCGAGGACCAGGACGACGTGCAGCACGTCTACGTCAACTTCGCGCTGTCCGATGCGCTGATGGCCAAGCTCGAGGGCTAGCGCATCGTGCCGAATATCGGAACCGGCACGATGCGCTAGCTTCTTGATCCGCCTCGTCTTTTTCCGAAAGCCGGCCGCCACCTTTCGGAACGATGCTCTAGGGCTCGCCTGCCTGGGCCGCCAGTTCGGCGCCGAACCGCTCCTGCACGTAGGCGTCCAGCGAGAAGCTGTCGTCGGGCAGCTGGGCCATGAACCGCTCGGCCACCTCGGTGAGGACCAAATCTGGCTTCGTCCGCGCGATGTAGGACCAGTCGAGCGACGTGCTCCAGACGAAGTGCACCTCGCGGAAGGTCTCGGCCAGCAGGATCGTCAGCATGTACGGCATGACGTGCGAGAATGAGTCGCCGAACAGCGCCAGCCGGCGCGGATCGGCCGCCGTCTCGTTGCGGTAGGCCACGTTGGCGCCGCCGTGCAGCGTGTGCAGCAGGCCGGCCTTCTCGCGCGCTTCGACGATCGGGCTGGCATAGGTCCGCAGGGAATCCCGCTGGATCCGGTAGGCCCGTGACGGCGCCCGGCGCGGCGGGTCGAAGGCGCTGCCGAGGTCGCCGTCATGATCGACCGGCGTGAACGGCCGGTCCCGCAGGTCCGCCCGCGGCTCCGTCCCGAAGGCCCGGCAGATCTCGGCATAGGCCAGGTAGCAGCCGTCGAAGCTCCAATGGGTGTCGGTCCGGCAATAGAGGTCGACGGTGTCCCGGGCGGCCCGCATCGGCGCCACCAGGTCAATGCAGGTCTGCCGCCAGCGCTTCCGGCGCCGCCAATCCGCGTAGAGGGCCCGCGGCCCCCGCCGCCACGCGGGACCCAGGTCCGGCTCCGCGTGGAGCAGCCGGTTGGCCGGCGAGGCCGCCGGCGCGATGGTGATCCCGTCCAGGTGGTTGTCGTAGATCACCAGCTTGTCCGGCGCGACCACGTGGCGATACCGGATGCCGAGCGCCCGCAGCCGCCGCTCCCGGTTGGACACGAGGCTGCGCCACGCCCAGATCAGCTCGGCCATCGCCTCCGGCCGCTCCAACTGCCCCAGGATGTCGTTGGTCCCGGTCTTCAGGAACAGCCAGCTGTCCCGCCCGACATGGATGTGATCGGTATTGCTCGACGCCATGACGCACTCGGGGGGTGGGATCGGGAATTCGGCAGCAAGGGGCGGGATGCGGGCGGGGCCGCGGGACGGCAGGGTGACGGGCGTTCGATATACCCGTCCGGCAGGTGCCGTCATGTCCGTTCCCCGCTTGCCTCGTCCCCGCCTGCCCCTCCCCAACGCGCCTGCGCCGCCGCATAGTCCCGCCATGAGCGTTCCCCCGACAGCCGATCCCGAGGAGGCCGCGCGCCGGGCGGCGCTCGCCGCCCGCGACGGGCGGGCGGACGGCACCTTCGTGTACGCGGTCCGCACCACCGGGGTGTATTGCCGCCCGAGTTGCCCGTCGCGGGCGGCCCGGCCCGAGAACGTCACCTTCCACCGCACCTGCGCGGAGGCGGAGGAAGCGGGCTTCCGGCCGTGCCGGCGCTGCAGGCCGGACGAGCCCGGCCCCGCCGCGCGCCGGGCCGAGGCGGTGGCCCGGGCCTGCCGGCTGATCGAGTCCGCCGAGACGATGCCGCCGCTCTCCGAACTCGCCCGCGCCGCGGGTCTGAGCGCCTACCATTTCCACCGGGTGTTCAAGGCCGCCACCGGGGTGACCCCCAAGGCCTACGCGGAAGCCCGACGAGCCGGGGCCCTGGCCGCCGCGCTGCCGAAGGCCACCACCGTCACGGCGGCGCTCTATGACGCCGGCTACGCGACCGCGAGCCGGTTCTACGCCGGCGCCGCCGAGCGTCTCGGCATGGCGCCTGCGGCCTATCGCAAGGGCGGGCTCGGCATCCGCATGCGCTTCGGTGTCGGCGCCTGCAGCCTGGGGGCGATCCTGGTCGCCGCCACGGAGGCCGGCCTCTGCGCGATCCTGCTCGGCGACGACCCCGAACTTCTCGTCCGCGACCTGCAGGACCGGTTTCCGGGGGCCGAGATCGAGGGGGGCGACCCCGCGTTCGAGGCCTGGATGGCGCGGGTCATCGGGCTCGTGGAGGCGCCGGGCACCGGCCTCGACCTGCCCCTCGACATCCGCGGCACCGCGTTCCAGCAGCGCGTCTGGGCGGCCCTGCGGGCGATCCCGGTCGGATCGACCGCCACCTACGCGGACATCGCCCGCGCCATCGGGGCGCCCACGTCCATGCGGGCCGTCGCCCAGGCCTGCGGGGCGAACCACCTGGCGGTGGCGATCCCGTGCCACCGGGTGGTCCGCTCGGACGGATCCCTGTCGGGCTACCGCTGGGGCGTGGACCGCAAGCGCGACCTGCTCGCGCGCGAGGCGGCGGGCTGAGGCGGTGCCCGGCTGACCCGCTCTGCTGCGTGTCCCGCAATGACGCGGCGATCATGACGACGTCGTCAGCTGGCCATCGCGCGAGGTCGGGCAGATACAAGCCTCAGCGCCGGCCGCCGCCGGGTGGGCCGCCGAAACCGCCCGGTCCGCCGCCCGGGCCACCGAATCCTCCGCCGGGGGCTCCCGGGACCGCGCCGGGACTACCGCCCGGTGCGCCGCCGAAGCCGCCGCGCGGCGGTCCGAATCCGCCGGGGCCGTCCGCGCCGGGGATGCGGCCGGCCCCGGGCCGGGTGTCGATCGTCGGGCCCGGGGAGCCGCCGAGCCCCCCGAACGGGCTCTGCCGGTTGCCGGGCTCGGCGCCGAGGCGTCCGGGGACGTCGCGGGGCAATTCGGGCAGGTCGGGCAGCTTCTGCAGGTCGAGGCGGTCGCGCTCCCGCTCGAACCGCGGCGCGTCCGGCGACTGCAGGCGATCGGGCGCGATCCGGTCGTCGATCCGGAGCCGCTCCATGGTGAGCCTGCCATCCGGGGCGATGTCGGCGGTGAGCACGCCGCGGACGCTGCCCTGGCGCGGCACCCGCAACCCCGCGCGTCCCGACACGGCGAGGCCCGAGCCGAGGTCCAGTCCCCCGCCGGCGCGGCCGATATAGGCTTCGACCGACAGCGTCCTCAGGCCGGGCGGGAACGGCAGCCCGACCTGGGCGGCGTTGGTCACGGCGAAGGCGCCGGCCTCGGTGGCGCCGGTCACCAGGGCGCGCTGGCCCGGGAGCAGGGCGTCGGCGCCCTTCAGGCGGAGGCCTCCGATGGAAAGGCCGCCGCCCGCGTCGCGGCGCACCGGCCCGGCGACGCGGTCGGGCCCGAAGCTGCGCGGCTCGATCAGGCTCGCCACGATCACGCCGTCCGGCCGGCGCAGGCCGCTCACGGCGACGCGGGTGCCGGGCTTCCAGTCCCCCGTGAGGTTCCCGGTGGAGACCCGCTGGCCGAGCACGATCATCCGCCCGGGCGCGAGCGATTCCACCGGCCCGACCACCTCGCTGGCCACGTCGATGCGGCTTGTGCCGAGGCCGCCGTGCTCCGGCCGGGCGACCACGTGCACGACATGGCCGATCTTCAGGTCGGCCGCCTTGGCGGGCTCCCCGTCGATCTCCACCGCGACCTCGGGCGGGTAGGCGATGCGCAGGTCGTTGACGACGATCGAGCCGAAGCGGCGGATCGTGCCGATCACCCCCGTGCCGCCGATGCCGCGATCGCCCTCGCCGAGGGCACCGTCCTTCGGCTCGTCGGTCATCTTCATGCCGGTGCCGCCGATGCCCTGGTCGCGCGGGTTCTCCTGGGGCCGGGCGGCGCCCGGCAGCAGCGTTGCGGTGCCCGCGAGCAGGCGCAGGACGAACCGGCGGTTTGGCGAGGAGCGCACCGGCCGGCCTCTCAGCGCCCGTCCGTGGACCGGGCCGGCGGCGCGGCCTCGGCGTAGACGTAGAGGCCGAAATTCCAGCGGTGATCGCCGCCGGAATCGGTCTGGCAGGCGGCATGCGCCTCCCGGTTGGCCTGCTGCAGGGCCTCCATGGCGATCTCGCGCGCCCGCGCCTCGAGCTTGGCCGCAAGCGCTTCGGACAGCCCGTCGTAATGCACGGCCCGCTCGAGGAAGCGCGGTTTGTCGCCGACGATGTTGGCGACGCTCGCCGCGATATGGTCGTGCAGGTTGCGGCCGAAATAGTAGAGCTGCGGCTCGGCCGCGCCGTCCCCGCGCGGCACGTAGGCCGCCTCAGCCAGAACGATCCGGTCCTGCGGGTCCAGGAAGGCGAGCCCGCGGTCGAGCCATTCGTCGAGCACCGCGCGGGGACGCAGGTCGCGGGTGATGCCGGAGACCAGAGCCTCGAAGGACGGCGCGCCCGCATCCGCGGTCCGCGGCAGCGGCAGCGGCTGGCCCTGCGGATCGGTGAAGGCCGGGTCGGCGATCCAGCGGGCGATGATCCGGCTCGTGCGCGAGACCACGGCCGGAACCGCGCTCACCGGCGCCCCGGCCCCGCGCAGGCGCCGCACCTCCTTGCGATGGATGCCGGTCAACAGGGAGACCCGGCTGTCGGTCTGCTCCTTGCCGGGCAGGGCGAAGTCGTACTCGGCGACGTTCACGTAGAGCTCGCGCAACAGGTCTGTGAGCGCCGGGAACGTGATTCCCCGGGCCACGAGCAGGCGGACCAGCGGGCGCAGGAGCCGGGCCAGCGGCGCGTGCAGGCTGGCGCCCTCCGGTTTCGTGTCTGCGGTCTCGGACATGGTCGCATGGTTAGACGATGTGTCGTGGGAGACAATCCCACGGCGTGCGCGTCCACACGCTCGACCGGCGATTTTCCGTTGACGTGGGAATTTTACACACGTAGTCGGAAAGCGTGGTCAAATTTCCCACGTCATTGATGGGGCCGGGACGATGAGTGCAAAGACGCGTAGACTGGTCGCCGAGGCGCTGCCGCCGCTCACGCTACCCGCGAAGGCGCCCTCTCGATCCCGCCAATCCGATCCCATGCCGCGGCTCAGGCGGATCGCCTGCCTGCTGACCGCGCTCGCACTGCCGGCCTTCGGCACCGCCGTCGCGGACACGGCTCATCGTGCCGACGCGACGAAGGCGTCACAGGACGCAGCTCCCGATGCCTATGGGCACCCGCACCTGCAAAGAGATGCCACGCTAGGCCGCCCGCGCGCGGGTTCCCGTTCGTGATCGCCGTGTCCAGGATCATGACCGACCGCGACCGGCAGGCGCCGAACTGCGGCGGGGCACCGATCCTCGATCTCGCGCTCTGCCTCATCCTCTCCGTGACCGTCGTCGGGCTGCTGCTGCTCGCCCTCTGAAGCCTCGCGCGACCGCCGCCCTGGCGCGGCACGCGCTCGGCTGTTGCGCCGGGCAGGGGCCTCGAAGACGCGATTTGGCACACACAGCTATGGAAGGATGCTCCGCCAGGGTGGAGGGGCTGGACCTCTCCGATCCGACCACCGGCTCACCCGAGCGAGATACTACAACGCCAGCGATCCGGCGTATTGCGGTGCCGGCAAACAGGATTCGGGAACCGCGTTGACGCGCGCCGGTGTGAAGTACCGATTTTAGTCAACATTCGTGGCGATCGATCTTGACGATATCGTTGCGCTCGGCCGCAATGCACGGCGTTCGGCTCCGCGAATCCATCGGCCGGCCGGGATCGTCCGCGCCAGCCCGGTGACACGGATGTCGAATGCCGCGCCGGTACCGCCGCGCGGCGTCAGGAGGCATCACCGATGCAGGATCGGCCGTGAACGCTCCCAGCCTGACCACCATCGCGACGGCCCTGCTGACCCTCGGTCTCGCCGTCGGCACTGCGACCGCGCAGGAGATCGTGCCGCCCGGGCCATCAAACCGGGGCGCCCTCCTGATCTACGGCAATTTCTGCGGGCCAGGGAACCGCGGCCCCGGCTACGCGCCGATCGACGCGCTCGACCTCGCCTGCGCGCATCACGATTCCTGCTGGCCGGACCCATCCCTGGGGCTGCTGCCGGCCTGCTCCTGCAATCGACGCCTCGGCGTCGAGGCCGGCGTGGTGGCGCGCGACCCGCGGGCGCCGGTCGAGACGCGGCAGACGGCGCGGTTCATCGCGGACTTCGCGACCGCGCTGCCTTGCGCGGACGCGTCGGCGCAGATGCGCTGATCAGGCGGCGTCGGCGGGGTTCGCGGCAGGCTTGGGACCGCCCTTGGCGACGCCGACCAGCGCCGGGCGGAGCACCCGCTCGCCGATCACGTAGCCGGTCTGCACGACCTGCACGACGGTGCCGGCCGGGACATCGGGGTTCGGTACCTCGAACATGGCCTGGTGCCGGTTCGGGTCGAACTTCTGGCCCTCCGGCTCGACGGGCTTCACCCCGTGGCGCTCGAGGGTCTTGGCCAGGTCGCGCTCGGTCAGCTCGATGCCGTCGATCAGACCCTTGAAGGCGCCGTCCGCGGCGGCCTTCGCGTCGGCCGGGACGCTGTCGAGGGCCCGGTGGATGTTGTCGGCCACGTTGAGCACGTCGCGGGCGAAATTGGTGACCGCGTAGGCGCGCGCGTCCGCGATCTCCCGCTCGGTCCGGCGGCGCAGGTTCTCCATCTCGGCCAGCGTGCGCAGCATCCGGTCCTTCAGCTCGTCGCGCTCGGCGGTGAGGAGGGCCAGGGCCTCGGCCACCGGATCGACGGACGCCCCGGCGGCGCCCGTGCCCGGCGACGCGGTCTCCTGGGCCGCGCTGGCACCGGCCTCGACCGTGGTCTGGCGCTGGTCGTCCTGGGACATGTCGTTGCTCGTCATCGCGTTTCAGTCGTCGGCGGGAATGGGTGAGGAGAATCGAATGCGGCGCTGATATCTGACCCGGGGCGGCCGAAATCAACCCGCCCGCTCACGCCTCGCGTGGCGGCGGCGCGGCGACGAGGGCCTCCAGGCCCTCGGCCCTGAGGACTGCGACGTCGCCCGCGAACACCTCCAGCATCGCCTTGCGGATCGCCGCCTGCCGGTCGGGCTGCGTCACCCGCGTGCCGGTGAGGTCGGTGACGTAGAAGACGTCCACCGCGCGCTCGCCGAAGGTGGCCACGTGCGCCGAGGTGATGTTCAGCGACAGCCGGCCGAACGCCGTGGTCAGCTCGTAGAGCAGGCCCGGCCGGTCGAGGCCGGTCACCTCCACCACGGTCTCGCGGCTCGACAGAGCGTTGTCGATCCCGACATCCGGCGGCACCAGGAAGGTCTTGGCCTGGGCACTGGTCGGCGGGTGCTTGTCGGCCACCAGGTCGGCGATGCGGATCTCGCCTTTCAGGGACCGCTCGATCGCGGCCGTGATGCGCTTGCTCCGGCGCAACTCGTCCTCGTCGCGCTCGAAGGCCCGGGAGATGAAGATCGTGTCGAGGGCGAAGCCGTCGGTGGTGGTGAAGATCTGCGCATCGACGATGTTGCTGCCGGCCGCCGCGCAGGCCCCCGTGACGATCGCGAGCAGGCGCGGGTGGTCCGGGGAGTAGATCGTGACCTCCGTCACGCCCCGCACCGGGTCGAGGGCCACGTCGGTGGCGCTGGTGCGGCCCTCGCTCAGCACGTCGCGGAGGAAGACCGCGTTCTTGATCTGGCGCGGGCTGTCGACCTTCAGCCAGTAGGCTTGGCCGTGACGCGCCGCGTAGGCGTCGAACTCATCCGAGGCCCAGCCGGGCAGCTGCTCGCGCAGGCTCATCTGGACGAGGCGCACCCGGTCGGTGCGGGCGATCTCGGAATGGCCGCCCGAGAGGAACACCTCGGTCTCGTCGTAGAGGGTGCGGACGAGGGTGCCCTTCCAGGCGGTCCAGACGCCGGGGCCGACCGCGCTGATGTCGGCCACCGTCAGGATGGTCAGGAGCTTCAGCCGCTCCAGGCTCTGCACCACCGAGGCGAATCGCTCGATCGTCTTGCCGTCCGACAGGTCGCGGCTCTGCGCGGTCATCGACATCAGCAGGTGATGCTCGACCAGCCAGGCCACGGTCTCGGTCTCGGCCTCGGTCAGCCCGAAGCGCGGGCAGAGCCGCGCGGCGATGGCCGCCCCGGCGATCGAGTGGTCCTCGGGTCGGCCCTTGGCGATGTCGTGCAGCAGGATCGCGGCGTAGAGCGCGGTGCGGTTGTGGATCGTGTGGATCAGGCGCGAGACCAGTGGGTAGGCCTCCTCGGCGCGGCCCGACTCGATGGCAGCCAGGATGCCGACGGTGCGCAGCAGGTGCTCGTCCACCGTGAAGTGGTGGTACATGTTGAACTGCATCATCGCGACGATGCGGCCGAAATCCGGGATGAACCGGCCGAGCACGCCGGCCTCGTTCATCTCGCGCAGGGCCTCCTCGGGGGCGTTGCGCGAGGTCAGGATGTCGAGGAACAGCCGGTTGGCTTCCGGGTCCGCCCGCAGGGTCGGGGTGATGAGCCGGCGCGACCGGTTCGCCAGCCGCTTGGCGTCCGGGTGGATCGCGAGGTTGTGGCGGTCGGCCAGCCAGAACAGGCGGATCAGGTTGACCGGGTCGCGCTCGAACGCGTCCTCGGCGCGCAGGTTCACCCGGCCGTGGTCGATCCAGAAATCCTCGGCTTCGATCGCGGTGGCGCGGAAGCGGTCGCGGAACCGGCCGATCCAGCGGTCGAGCACCGGCGTGCGCTTGGCGTGGCGGGCCTCCAGCTCGGCGCAGACGATGGCGGTGAGGTCGCCGACATCCTTGGCGACGCGGAAATACGCCTTCATGAAGCGCTCGACCCCGGACAGGCCGCCCCGGGCCTCGTAGCCGAAGCGCTCGGCGATCCGCGGCTGCAGCCCGAAGGACAGCCGCTCCTCCGCCCGCTTGGTGACGAAGTGCATGTGGCAGCGGACCCGCCACAGGAACTCGTCGCAGCGCTCGAACAGCGCGTATTCCTCCTGGGTGAACAGGCCGGCGCCGACGAGCTCGATCTGGTCGCGCACCCGGTAGGTGTACTTGGCGATCCAGAACAGGGTGTTCAGGTCGCGCAGGCCGCCCTTGCCGTCCTTGACGTTGGGCTCGACCAGGTAGCGCGAGGTGCCGGCCTTCGAGACCCGGGCATCGCGCTCGCGCAGCTTGGCGTCCACGAATTCGGCGGCCGAGCCGATCACCAGCTCGGCGTCGAAGCGCGTCACCAGCTCCTCGAACAGGACCCGCGTGCCGAACAGGTAGCGCGCCTCGAGGAGCGCGGTGCGGATGGTCATGTCGGCCTTCGCCTCGCGGAGGCATTCCTCCACGGAGCGGGTGGCGTGGCCGACCTTCAGCTTGAGGTCCCACAGGACGTAGAGCATCGCCTCGACGACGCTCTCGGACCACGCGGTCTGCTTGTAGGGCAGCAGGAACAGCAGATCGATGTCGGAGCCCGGCGCCATCGTGCCCCGGCCGTAGCCGCCGGTGGCGACCACGGCGAGCTGCTCGCCGGTGGAGGGGTTGTCGTTGGGGTAGAGCTGCCGGACCACCGCGTCGTGGATCGTCCGCACCACGGCGTCGGTCAGGTCCGACAGGGCCTGCGCGCAGCCGAGGCCGTTGCGGTCCTGCAGAAGCTGCGCCTCCGCGGCGCGGTGGCCGTCCTCGATGACCCGGCGCAGCTCGGGCACGAGCGCGGCGCGCAGCTTGGTCGGCTCGCGGGCTTCGCGGTCGAGGTTGGCGAGGACCGTTTCGAGGGCGGCGGCGGGATCGAACATGCCCCCCGTTAGCATGATATGCCTACGCCGCCAGCCGGGCGGTGATGCACGGGACACAGCGGTCCCTCCCGACCCGCATGCCATCCCGCGTCAACGAGGGCGCCGGCGCGGACGGTCACGGTTATTCCGCGGCCGGCAGGTTGAGGGCCAGCAGCCGCGCGGTGCGTCGCTTGGCCGTCGCCCCCGGCGCCGAATCGTCGGCCCGCCGCCGCGCATCGGAGATCGCCGCGTGGACGCCGTCCACCGCCAGGATCAGGGCGCTCACGGTCCGGGCGTCGATGCTGCGTTCGCGGGCGTAGCAGACGACGTCGGCCACGAGCCCGTCGGTCTCGATGGCGATCTCATCCAGCTCGGCTGCACTGGTGGCGGCCCGGACCTCACGCATGATGTCGAGCAGGCGGTCGAGCACGATGTCGATGCGCTCGCGGCGCTTGCGGGCCAGCCGCTGCCCGATCCAGGCGATGCCCGAGCCGATCGTGCCGCCGAAGAAGGCCAGCAGGTAGATGTAGTCCTCGTAGCGATCGAGGAAGGTCTGCTGCTCGCGCTCGAAATAGTCGACGGCGCCGGGATGGTTCGGCAGGCGCGCCGAAGTCGCCGCGACCGTCGTGTCGAAATCCGGCGCCTTCATCAGCTTGGCGGCCGGGGCCGCCGCGGCGAGCCGCGAGCGCCACTCGAACAGGTGCTGCGTCGCCGAGGCGATCGCGACCCGGCTGACCGAGCCCCGCGCCATCAGGCGATAGGAGGCGCCGACGGTGCGGACCTCCTCGTCCGGGCGCTTGGGACGTCCGCCGAAGGTCCCGGCCGGGATCGTCAGGGACTGCAATTCGGGGAAGCGCTGCAGGATCGCGTCTCCGTCCGGGATCGACACGAACCCGATCTTCCGGTCGGGGGACCCCATCTCGATGGCCCGCATCACCGCGCCCGCGATCTTCGAGGCGGGGCTCGCGATCACCGCCACCGCGTCGACGCGCTTCTCGGAGAGTGCCGTCGCGACCTCGCCGAGCTTCAGCGGCACCACCTGAACGTGGCCGGATGCGATCTCGGCCGCGGGCTCGGCCTCCGGCGCATCCGCCCCGGGGCTGTCGGGCAGGAGGTCGTAGAAGGAGAGCAGGTTGGTCAGGAACGGCAGGTCGGCACTGTGGCGCACGACGATCCCGAGACGCTTGCGCGCCAGCGCCGGAACGTCCTCGATCTCGGCCCCCTCGGGCGCGGCGATCACCAGGGCCTCGTCGTGCAGGATCGCCAGGGTCAGGCCGTTCTCGGGCAGGAACACGTCCGGCCGAACCACCGCGAGGTCGGCCCGGTTGCGCTGGAGCGCCAGGGCGCTGTCGCGCACGTCCGAGAAGCGGACGACCTTGAGGCGCACGTCCTCGCGGCTCCGGTCGAGGGCGTTCGCGTAGGCCTCGATCAGCGCGGCCTCGGCCCCGTCCTGGGGGCCGACCGCCACCGTCAGCGTGGTCGGACGGGACAGATAGACGATGCCGGCCGCGACCGCGGCCAGCCCGAGGGCTACCAGAACGAGGAGCCACTCGCGGCGCATCAGGATCGTCGCCGCGGCGCGCAGGCGTCGCCGCCACGGGCCGTGGGTGAGATCGGGCGAAGGACTTTGCTGCGGACCATGGCCGAGCCTGTCGCGTTGCGCGCGTTCCATCCCCACGTCATGGAACGCAAACCTGTCGAGATCGTGAAGAACCGGTGAAACCAACAAACGTTGCAGAATCCGGGCCAGGAACCCGCACTACGGAGCGTCGGCCGCCCGGCCCGGTCAGCGCGGCCTGGCTGCAGCGCGTCGCGCTCTACTACCTGGAGCGCTACAGCGCCTCGACCGAGATGCTGCGCCGGACCCTGGCGCGGCGGGTCGACAAGCGCGCTCGTCTGCGCGGCGAGGACCCGTCCGCCTTCGCCGAGATGATCGCCGCCACCGTGGCGCGGGCGGTCTCGGCCGGCCTGGTGGACGATGTCCGCTTCGCCGATACCCGGCTTGCCACGCTGCGCCGGCGCGGCACGTCGAGCCGGGGCGCCGCGGCGAAGCTCGCCGCCAAGGGGGTGCCCCGCGACGTGGTCGAGGCCACGATGCGGGCCGAGCGCGAGGCGATCCCCGAGGCGGAGGCCGCCGATATCGAGTTGCGGGCCGCCCGCGCCTACGCCAAGCGGCGCCGCCTCGGCACGCATCGCCGGCCCGACACGCGGGCGCTCCACCGCGACCGCGACTTGGGCGCCCTGGCCCGGGCCGGCTTTTCCTATGACCTCGCCCGCCGGGTGGTCGATGCCGAGCTGGACGAGGTGGAGTGATCGATCAGGCCCGAGCCTTCGGCCGCTTCGGCGCTCGGCCGTCCGCGCTTCGGTAGCAGACGGAAGACCTCCGGCACCGCGCTCGCCGGCTGCAGTTCGGCCAGTTCCGCGTCGGTCATCCTGGGATTGTCGGAGACCGCATCCCAGCCGCCAAGCGAGGCTGTTGAGTGCCGAGCAGAAGGTGTTCGTCGTCCTGTAACCCACTTGCAGGGATGCAAACGAGCGTCTACGTTATGACAAATGTCATGACGCCGCGGAGATAGGCATGATCTCGCTCAAGGTGACCCAGAACGGCAACTCCCTCAGCCTGACACTGCCGAAGGAGGCCTCCACCCGGCTCAAGGTCGAGAAGGGCGATGTCGTCCATCTGACCGAAGCGCCGGACGGGAGCTACAGGCTCACGCCCTACAACCCGGACTTCGAGAGCCAGATGGTCGTCGCGCAGGCGGTCATGAAGCGTCGTCGCGAGGCTCTTCGCGAACTCGCGAAGTAAGGCTCCGCCATGAGAGTCTGGGTCCGCAAGGACGTCGTATGCGCTCTGCACGACGAGCAGCTGGCTGAGCACGGCGGCTCGCCGGGCATCCGCGACGAGGGGATGCTCGATTCCGCGCTCGGCCGGCCGGAGAACCTGGAAGCCTACGGCGACCCTCCGCCCGATCTCGCCGATCTGGCGGCGGCCTACGCCTTCGGCCTCGCGAAGAACCATCCGTTCATTGACGGGAACAAGCGGGTCTCGATGGTCGTGACCGAAACGTTCATCGAACTGAACGGCCGGCAGCTGACCGCCATGAATGCTGAGATCGTCGCCACTTGGCTGGCGCTTGCCTCCGGCGAGATGGATGAAGCGGCGATGGCCGCCTGGATCAGGGCTCGGATCTAGAGCATCGTCCTGAAAGGTGGTTTCCGGCTTTCGGAAAAAGACGATGCGCTAGGAGAGATTTGCTCGCCACCGCTAAAGTACTGGCTCCCGTCGGCACCGACCGACAGCGCGGTGTTCCGGATGATCCGGCGCGTGCGGTGTGTCGCACATGAGTGCCTCCTCGGCAGGAGCGCACACTGAGGTATTGCCTGTGCGCAGGGTGCGGCATCGCGGACGGGGGCCGGGCACCGGTCGGCCTTGCCTCTTAAGGCCTCTCGTTCATTGTCTGTTCGATGGACGAAACCCTGGCCAAGAAACTGCGCATCCTGGCCGATGCCGCCAAGTACGATGCCTCCTGCGCCTCCTCGGCGGCGCCGAAGCGCGCGGCCGGGAAGGATGGGCTCGGCTCCACCACCGGGGCCGGCATCTGCCACGCCTACACGCCGGACGGGCGCTGCGTCTCGCTGCTGAAGATCCTGCTGACCAACTGGTGCCTGTTCGACTGCGCGTACTGCATCAACCGGCGCTCTTCGAACGTGAGGCGGGCGAAGTTCACCGTGGAGGAGGTCGTGAGCCTCACCCTGAACTTCTACCGGCGCAACTACATCGAGGGCCTGTTCCTGTCGTCGGGCATCATCAAGTCGCCCGACCATACGATGGAACTGCTCACCCGGGTGGCGAAGTCGCTCCGGCGCGACCATGGCTTTGCCGGCTACATCCACCTCAAGTCGATCCCGGAGGCGAGCCCCTGGCTGATCGAGGAGGCCGGCCTCTACGCCGACCGGCTCTCCATCAACGTGGAATTGCCCACCGAAGCGAGCCTGCAGCGCCTGGCCCCCGAGAAGGACGGCGCCGCGATCCAGAACGCGATGGCGCAGATCGGCGAGCGTATCGTCGAGGCCAAGGCCGAGAAGCGGCGCTTCTCCCCGGCCGGGCACTCGACCCAGGTGATCGTCGGCGCGGACGCCACCACCGACGAGGCCCTGATCCGCAAGAGCGCGCATCTCTACGGCAGCGTCGGCCTGAAGCGGGTCTACTACTCGGCGTTCAGCCCGATCCCGGACGGGTCGGCGATCCTGCCGCCGAAGCCGCCGCCCCTTCAGCGCGAGCACCGGCTGTACCAGGCCGACTGGCTGCTGCGGTACTACGAGTTCACCCCCGACGAGGTGGCGGACGCCTCCGAGGGCGGCATGCTCGCCCTCGACATCGACCCCAAGCTGGCCTGGGCGCTCAAGCACCGCGAAAAGTTTCCCGTGGACGTCAACAAGGCCGACCGGGAGTGGCTGCTGCGCGTGCCCGGCCTCGGCGCGAAGGCCGTGGACAAGATCGTGAAGGCGCGCCGCCACGCGACCCTGCGCCTCGACGACGTCGCCCGCCTGACATCGGGGCTGAAGCGGGCGCGCCCGTTCCTGATCGCCGCCGACCACCGCCCGGTCGGGCTCACCGACCGGCTCGACCTGCGCGAAAGGCTGGTCGAGCCGGCCCGGCAGCTGAGCTTGTTTTGATGAAGGCCGGAAGCGCGACTTTCCCTCCCCCCTCTGCGGGGGAGGGTGGGCCGGCCGTCAGGCCGGGTCGGGAGAGGGGCAGCGGGACGATGCGGGATGGCGCGGTCGTCGCGACTCCTCCGGATGCGACGCTCCCCTCTCCCGCCCCCCTCCGGGGGCCACCCTCCCCCGCAGAGGGGGGAGGGGATGCGCGTCGGTCGCAAAGCATCCTCCTGCGTCCGGGTGCCGATCTCACCGGCTTTCGCGATGCCGCGCGCCGCCTCGTCGCGCAGAGCGTCCCGCCCGAGGCAGTGACGTGGTCGGTGACGGATTCGCCCGGCCTGTTCGGCGCCGAGCCGGTTCAGGCTGCAAGCGCGCCGCTCGCCCTGCCCAAGGCCGTCGCCGGGTTGATCCCCCAGGTGATCCCGCACCGTGATCCCGAGCGCTACGGCCTGCTCTACGCCCTGATCTGGCGGGTCTGCCAGGGCGAGCGGCACCTGATGGAGGTCGGCAGCGATCCCCTGGTCCACCGCCTGCACCGGATGGCGAAGGCGATCGGGCGTGACCTGCACAAGATGCACGCCTTCCTGCGCTTCCGCCGCGCCGAGGATTCGGGCGGCGAGCATTTCGTGGCGTGGTTCGAGCCCGACCATCACATCCTGGAGGCGGCCGCGCCGTTCTTCGTCGCGCGCTTTCGCGGCATGCGCTGGTCGATCCTGACGCCCGACGGCTCGGCGCATTGGGATACGGACACCTTGACCTACGGCCCACCCGGGGACCGGACCGCGCTGCCCGAGGGCGACGGCTTCGAGGCCGGCTGGCAGACCTATTACGAGAGCACGTTCAACCCGGCCCGGACCAACCTGAAGGCGATGCGGGCGGAGATGCCCAAGAAGTACTGGCGCAACATGCCCGAGACCGCCGCGATCCCCGCTCTCGTCCGGGCGGCGGCGGGCCGGACCGAAGCCATGATCGAGAGGGAGCCGACCGTGCCCACACGCCGCGAACCCGCCCGCGCCGTCGCCGCCATGGCCGACCAGGACCCGAAGACGCTCGACGAACTGAACGCGATCATCAAGCGCACCGAGCCGCTGGTCCTGGGCGCCACGCAGGCGGTCCTCGGCGAAGGGTCGGTCGGCGCGACCATCGCCTTCGTGGGCGAGCAGCCGGGCGACCAGGAGGACCGGCAGGGCCGCCCCTTCGTGGGGCCGGCGGGGCAGCTGCTCTCGCGGGCCATGGCGGAGGCCGGGCTCGACCGGGGGGCGAGCTACCTCACGAACGCGGTCAAGCACTTCAAGTTCGAGGAGCGCGGCAAGCGCCGCATCCACCAGAAGCCCACGGCCGGGGAGGTCAGCCATTACCGCTGGTGGCTCGACCGGGAACTCGACTTCGTGGCCCCGAAGCTCGTGGTCGCGCTCGGCGCCACCGCGGTGCTGGCGCTCACCGGCAAGGCGGTGCCGATCACGCGGGCGCGCGGACCGTTCCGGTTCGACCGCTTCGACAACCGCTTCCAGGGCTTCATTACGGTCCACCCGTCCTACCTGCTGCGCCTGCCCGACGAGGCCAAGGCGGAAGCCTACGCGGCGTTCGTGGACGACCTGCGCCGGGTGGAGGAGATCGGGCGCGAATTGGCCGCGTGATCGGCATCCTGTTGAGAGTTGCGCTCCTCTCTTTTTGGCGCTGGCTCGGCCTTCAGCGCGCGGGCGTTCCGGATTAACATTGCTGGATGGACAGTCAGGCCGCCATTGCGATCTTGCGCGCCAACGAGGCCGCGTTGCGAAGCCGCGGCGTTCGACATGCTGCCCTGTTCGGCTCGATCGCCCGGGGGGAGGGGCATTCGGGAAGCGATCTCGATGTGATGATCGATATCGACACCGAGGTCGTCCGTGACGTGTACGACTATGTCGGTGTCACCGGGTTCATCGCCGACCTGTTTCCGATCCGCGTCGATGTCGCCAACCGCGACGGCCTGAAAGATCGGATCCGGGAGCGGGCCGAGCGCGATGCCCTTGTCGCCTTCTGAGCGCGACCGCGCCGCCTGACCAGCATCCCCACGTGCCGTGGCGTCAGATCGCCGGGGCTGGCAACGTCGACCGCCACGGCTACGACAGCGTGACCCTGGACATCGTCCGGCTCACCGTCCACGACGAATGGCCCGTTCTCGTCGCGGCCTGCCGTGCCGAGCTGGACCGCGTGCCCGAGCCCTGATCGCCCCGAGACGCCTGCGCCCATGACCGTCGAGACCGCCGCCGCAAGTCCCAAAAAAGTCGGCCCGGGCGATCAGGTGATCCTGGTCGACGGCTCGTCGTTCATCTTCCGGGCCTATTTCCAGTCGATCAACCAGGACCAGAAGTACAATTCGCGTCCCTCGGACGGGCTGCCCACCGGCGCCGTGCGGCTGTTCTGCACGAAGATCGCCCAGTTCCTGCAGGAGGGCGCGGCCGGCATCATGCCGACCCATCTCGGCATCATCTTCGACAAGTCCGAGGGCTCGTTCCGCAAGGAGATGTTCCCGGACTACAAGGGCCACCGCCCCGACGCGCCGGATGACCTCAAGCGTCAGATGCCGCTGATGCGCGACGCCGTGCGGGCCTTCGGCCTGCACGCGGTGGAACTGGTGCGCTACGAGGCGGACGACCTGATCGCCACCTACACGCGGCAGGCGGAGGCACGGGGCGCGGGCGTCATCATCGTCTCGTCCGACAAGGATTTGATGCAGCTCGTCGGGCCGCTGGTCCGGTTCTACGATTTCGAATCCGGCGCCAAGGGCAAGGCCGGCTATCGGCCCGAGCGCAACCTCGACGTCGAGGCGATCATCGCCAAGTGGGAGGGGCTGCAGCCCAACCAGATCGGCGACGCGCTGGCACTGATCGGCGACACCTCCGACAACGTCCCCGGCGTGCCCGGCATCGGCCTGAAGACCGCCGCGGCCCTGATCAAGGAGTTCGGCAGCCTCGAGGCGCTCTTGGAGCGGGCGGGCGAGATCAAGCAGCCCAAGCGCCGCGAAACGCTGCTCGCAAATGTCGAGCAGGCCAAGCTGTCGCGCAAGCTGGTGGCTCTGGTGGAGGATGTGGCGGTCCCAGTCGACCTGGACGATCTGCGCGTCCCCGAGCCCGACCCGCAAAAGCTCGTCGGATTCCTCAAGGCGATGGAGTTCAACACCCTCACCCGCCGCATCGCCCAGATGCTGCATGTCGACCCCGAGGCGGTGAAGCCCGATCCGGCGCTGCTGCCGGGCGCCAAGCCCCACGGTTCCGGCAACGGCGCCGGCGGCAGCGACGCGGTGCCGTTCTTCGGCGATTCCGTCCCGCCGGACCCGGAGACTGCGGCGGCCGGCGCCGACCGGCCGCCGGGCGCCGCCCCGCCCGAGGGTGGCGAGGTCGATCCCTTCGCCGATCTCGACCTGCCTGACGCACCAGCGAAGCCCCGCGCGCCGATCGAGGCGACGCCCGGCAACGTGGTCGCCGCCCGCGCTGCCGAGGCGGTGGCGCCGTTCGACACCGCCGCCTACGAGACCGTCGCGTCCCTGGAGCAGCTCGACGCCTGGATCGCCGAGGCCGAGGAGGCCGGGGTGGTCGCGGTCGATACCGAGACCGACGCGCTCGACGCGCACAAGGCCGGGCTCGTCGGCGTTTCCCTGGCCACCGCCACCGGCCGGGCCTGCTACATCCCGCTGGCCCATGTCCAGGCCGCCAAGGTGCAGGCCGATGCCACCGACCTGTTCGGCGAGGGTGCCGCGGCCTCCGACGTGGCCGAGCCGGTGCCCGGCCAGATTCCGCTCGACGCGGCCATCGCCCGGCTGAAGCCGCTCCTCGAGAATCCCGGGGTGCTGAAGGTCGGCCAGAACCTGAAATACGATTGGGCCGTACTCGCCCGCTACGGCATCGAGATCGCGCCGTTCGACGACACGATGCTGATCTCCTACGTGCTCGACGCCGGCAAGGGCGGGCACGGCATGGACGAGCTGGCCCGCCGCCATCTCGGCCACCAGCCGATCACGTTCTCCGATGTGGCCGGTACGGGCCGGAACAAGGTCAGCTTCGACCGGGTCGCCATCGACAAGGCCACGGCCTACGCGGCCGAGGACGCGGACGTCACCCTGCGCCTGTGGCGGATGATGAAGCCGCGCCTCGTCGCCGAGCGGCGCGTGGCGGTCTACGAGACCCTGGAGCGGCCGCTCCTGCCGGTGATCGCCCGGATGGAGCAGCGGGGCATCCGGGTCGACCGCGAGATGCTGAGCCGGCTGTCCGGCGACTTCTCGCAGATCCTGGTCCGCCTGGAGGAGGAGATCCAGGAGGATGCCGGCGAGAAATTTTCCGTCGGCTCGCCCAAGCAGATCGGCGACATCCTGTTCGGGAAAATGGGCCTGCCGGGGGCGAAGAAGACGCCCTCCGGCCAGTGGGCGACGCCCGCGACCCTGCTCGAAGAAATGGCCCAGGCCGGGCATGAATTGCCGAAGAAGATCCTGGAGTGGCGCCAGCTCTCGAAGCTGAAATCCACCTATACGGATTCGCTCCAGACCCATGCCGATCGGGAGACGGCGCGGGTCCACACCTCGTTCTCGCTGGCGGCGACGACGACGGGCCGCCTGTCCTCCTCCGAGCCGAACCTCCAGAACATCCCGATCCGCACCGAGGAGGGCCGCCGCATCCGCCGCGCCTTCGTGGCGGCGCCGGGCAACCGGCTGATCTCGGCGGATTACTCGCAGATCGAGTTGCGGCTGCTGGCCCACATGGCCGACATCCCCGAGCTGCGCAAAGCGTTCGCGGACGGTATCGACATCCATGCGGCGACCGCCTCGGCGATGTTCGGCGTGGCACTTAAGGACATGACCCCGGACCTGCGGCGCCGGGCCAAGACCATCAATTTCGGCATCATCTACGGCATCTCGGCCTTCGGGCTGGCCGACCGGCTCGGCATCGGCCGGGAGGAGGCGTCGGCGTTCATCAAGCAGTATTTCGAGCAGTTCCCGGGCATCCGCGACTACATCGACACCACCAAAAAGATCTGCCGGGACAAGGGCTACGTCACGACGCTGTTCGGCCGGGTCTGCCACTATCCACAGATCCGCTCCAACAACCCCTCCGAGCGCGCCAGCGTCGAGCGCCAGGCGATCAACGCCCCGATCCAGGGCTCGGCCGCCGACATCATCCGCCGGGCCATGACCCGGATCGAGGGGGCGCTCACCGCCCAAAAGCTCAAGGTCAGCATGCTGCTGCAGGTGCACGACGAACTGGTTTTCGAGGCCGCCGAGGACGAGGTCGAGCGCGCGATCCCGATCATCCGCGGCGTGATGGAGGAGGCGCCGGCGCCGGCCCTGACGCTGCGGGTGCCGCTGGTGGTGGAGGCCAACGCGGCGGGGAACTGGCAGGAGGCGCATTGAATCGTCGGCCCACGCCATCCCGGCGGTCTAAGCAACGTCGTGCGACGAAGGCGGCGGGCAGGATCGCAGGACGTCGGCGATGAACGCGTCCTTGGCGGCGCGGTACAGCGTCATCGGGTGATCGTGGTGGGCGCGCTTCAGCGCATTGTAGCGGGCCACCCGTTCGGGATCGGTGCGCAGGACCGCGGCGAAACGGTGGAAGACATCGAGCGGGCCGCCTTTGACGGTGAGCTGGATACCGAGATGTGGCGTTTGGCCGGCATCTGCGAATGCCGCGAAGTCATCGGTTCGGATTGAACCGTCGTTGCGTGTGAAGCGTGCCGCGAGGCAGCGTTCAACGGCGGCGAAGTCCTGCCTCTCGACGCGCACCGCGATGTCGAGATCCCCTTTGGTTACGCAGCCGGGCACGGCGGTGGCGCCCACATGTAGGATCTCCGTCGCGGGCGGCAGGACCGGTTCGAGGGTCTGCCTGATGACTGCGAACAACCGCTCCGCGACTGCGCGGGCCGCGTCGGCGTCTTCGATCAGACGGAAGCGCTGAACGTCGGTCATTCGGTCGATCATCGAATTGAGCCGGGCAGCCTTGGAAGTATGGCCGAAGACGGCCATACGCGGCATCACCCATGATGCAGATCACCGCCGCCCCGTGACCGACCCCCTGGCCTTCCTCTCCGGCGGCGGCGAGGCCGCGCGGCTGATTCTTGCGCGGGACTGGTCCGGCCATCCCCTCGGCCCCCCAAAAGCCTGGCCGGCGGAGTTTCGCGCCGCCCTGTCGCTGGTGCTCAACTCGCCGGAATCGATGATCCTGGCCTGGGGGCCGGATCTCCATTTCTTCTTCAACGACACGTATTTTCCCCTGCTCGGGCCGCGGCTGCCCTGGGCCATGGGGGCGCGGTTCGACGAGGTCTGGGCCGATGGCTGGGCGCAGGCCAAGCCGATCATCGAGGCTGCCATGGAGGGTCGGCCCGAGCGGTTCATCGACCTGCCGTGGCGGCTCGACACCGACCGGGGCGCGCAGGACACGTGGTGGACCTTCTCGTATTCGCGGGTGCTCGACGCGGACGGCAAGGTCGCGGGCCTGTTCATCCTCACCAACGAGACCACCGGCCGGGTGCTGGCCGACGCCGCCCTCACGGAGAGCCGGGGCCGGCTGGAGACGGCGCTCGCGGAGCTGCGCGACCTCAACGCCTCCCTGGCCCTGCAAGTCGAGGAACGCACCGCCGACCGCAACGCCCTGTGGACCCTCTCGTCCGACATGATGCTGCGCTGCCTGTTCGACGGGACGATCACCGCGGTGAACCCGGCCTGGACGGAGGTGCTGGGCTGGCGGGCCGACGAACTGGTTGGCACCAACCTGATCGGTTTCGTCCACCCGGACGACCTGGACCGCACCGCCGCGGGCGGACAGCAGCTGGCCGAGGGGCGCAGCCAGGCCCGCTTCGACAACCGCTACCGCCACCGGGACGGCAGCTACCGCTGGATCACCTGGGCGGCCCGGCCCGGCGACGGGGTGATCAACGCGGTCGGGCGCGACTTCACCGCGGAGCGCGAGCGCGCCGACGCGCTCGCCGCCGCCGAGGAGGCCCTGCGGCAATCGCAGAAGATGGAGGCGGTCGGCCAGCTCACCGGCGGCATCGCCCACGACTTCAACAACCTGCTCGCCGGCATCTCCGGCTCGCTGGAGCTGATCCAGACCCGGCTGGCCCAAGGGCGCCTCATGGATGTGGACCGCTACATCAACGCCGCCCAGGGCGCGTCCAAGCGCGCCGCCGCCCTGACGCACCGCCTCCTCGCCTTCTCGCGTCGGCAGACCCTCGACCCGAAGCCCACCGACGTGAACCGTCTGGTGGCCGGCCTGGAGGAGATGATCCGGCGTACGGTCGGCCCCGCCGTGGCCGTGACGGTGACGGCCGCCCCGGACCTGTGGCCGGCCCTGGTCGACCCGCCGCAGCTCGAGAACGCGCTGCTCAACCTGTGCATCAACGCCCGGGACGCCATGCCGGAGGGCGGCCGGATCACCATCGCGACCGCCAATGCCACCCTCCACGCGCGCGAAGCCCGCCGCCTGGACATGCCGCCGGGGCCGTATCTCGTGCTGCGCGTGACCGATACCGGCACCGGCATGCCGCCGGAGATCGTCGCGAAGGTGTTCGAGCCGTTCTTCACCACGAAACCGATCGGCCAGGGCACCGGCCTCGGCCTGTCGATGATCTACGGCTTCGTCCAGCAATCGGGTGGCGAGGTGCGGATCGTCTCGGAGGTCGGCCGCGGCACCGATGTCTGCCTCTACCTGCCCCGCCACCGGGGCGCCGTGGCGGAGGAGGATCCGCACGCCGCATTCGGCGCGCCGGCCCGGGCGGCGCCGGGGGAGACCGTGCTGGTGGTCGACGACGAGCCGACCGTGCGCATGCTGGTCACCGAGGTGCTGGAGGATCTCGGCTACACGGCGATCGAGGCGGCCGACAGCGTCGCCGGCCTGAAGGTGCTGCAATCGGACGTGCGCATCGACCTGCTGGTCAGCGATGTCGGTCTGCCCGGCGGCCTGAACGGGCGGCAGATGGCCGAGGCCGGCCGGGTGACGCGCCCGGGCCTCAAGGTGCTGTTCATCACCGGCTACGCCGAGCACGCCGTGCTGGGCAACGGCCCGCTCGCCCCCGGCATGCAGGTGATCACCAAGCCGTTCGGGGTCGAAGTTCTGGGCGCCCGCATTCGCGAGATGATCGGAACGGCTTGACCGCGCCGCCGGTCCGGGCCTTCACAGAGCGAAAGACACCAACCGGGAGGACAGGATGCGGGCTCTGCTGTGCACGAGGCTCGACGGGCCGGAGCAGCTGGAGATCGTGGAGCGCCCCGATCCGGTGCCGGGCCCCGGGCAGGCCCTGGTGCGGATCCGGCTCGCCGCCCTCAACTTCTTCGACACGCTGATCGTGGCCGGCCGCTACCAGGTGAAGCCGCCGCTGCCGTTCTCGCCGGGGGGCGAGGGCGTCGGCGTGGTCGAGGCGCTGGGGGAGGGGGCCGCGGGCGTCGCGATCGGCGACCGGGTCATCGTCCATGCCGGCCACGGCTGCTGCGCGGAGCTGATCGCCATCGACACCGCCAAGCTCACGCCGGTGCCGGAGGCCGTGCCGGACGCGCAGGCCGCGGGGCTCACCATCACGTACGGCACCTCGCTGCACGCGCTGGCCAACCGGGCGCGCATCCAGCCGGGCGAGTGGCTCGCTGTGCTCGGCGCCTCCGGGGGCGTCGGCCTCGCCGCGGTGGAACTCGGTCGGCTGATGGGTGCCCGGGTGATCGCTTGCGCCTCCTCGGAGGAAAAACTCGCGGTCGCCCGCGCCCACGGCGCCGAGGCGACGCTGGTCTACGACCCCGCCACCCTCAAGGACGAGTTGCGCCGCATCAGCGGCGGCGGGGTCGACGTGGTCTACGATGCGGTCGGCGGCGACTACGCCGAGCCGGCCCTGCGGGCCCTGGCCTGGCGCGGGCGCTACCTCGTCATCGGCTTCGCCGCCGGCGGCATCCCGCGGCTGCCGCTCAACCTGATGCTCCTGAAGGAACTCGATGTGCAGGGCGTGCACTGGGGCGCCTTCCTCGACCGCGAGCCGGAAGCGCACCGGGCCGACCAGCGCCGGCTGCTGGCCTGGGTCGCCGAGGGTAAGCTCACCGCGCAGGTTCACGGCACCTACCCCTTGGACGAGTTTCCGGAGGCCTTCGGGTTGCTGACCCGCCGGGCAGCCGTGGGCAAGGTGCTGCTGCGGCCGTGACCGCGCCGCACGGCGTGCTCAACTTCCACTCATAGATGATTGGGCTGGTTTCGGCTAAAAGGCGATCCGTGACAAAGCATTCATGCGGTGAACCGGCTCGATCCGGTGGACCGACGCAATGGAGTGTCGATCTTTAAGCACTTCTTGTTACGCTCCTGCGATATCGTTCCGTTCGTTGGTCCGGGATGGAGGTCGGCATGCAGCGGTCTAGAAGTATCACAACTCGATTTATTTTAGTATCACTGCTCGGTTTTGTGCTTCTGAGTGTCAATTCCTTCTCCAGTATCATGAGTATCAAAGCCGTCAACGACTCGGCCCGGGAGATGCGGGATATCTGGAACGCGAAAAACCACGAGCTGGACAATCTCCAGTTCCTGGCGCTGCGGTATCACACGACGACGATCCGTAAGGTGATCGCCGACGACAGTGCCGAAAACCGCGACCTGGATGCTGAGTTCATCGAGATGGACGCGGCAATCCCGGAGATGTTCAAGCAATACCGGTCGCATATCGGGGCGTCCGATGAGACCGCCTTGTGGAACAGGTTCGAGGCGCGGTGGCAGGCCTATCTCGCGTCGCGAGACGCGATCATGGCGGCGCTCAAGCGCGGCGACCGCAACGCGGCCCGCGACGCCATCGCGCCGGCCCGCACGCCCCTGGTGAACGCCTTCGGGGCGCTGGCGGACCTCGCCAAGGTCAACGCCGCGGGCACGCAGGCCGCGACGCGGCGGGCCGAGGAGGCCTACGCGACCGCCTGGACCGTCACGGCCGCCCTGCTGATCGCCGGCTTGGTCGCCACGGCTGGAGCCCTCTGGCTGATCCTGCTGGGCGTCGCCCGCCCGATCCGGTCGATGACCGGGATCATGGCCCGGCTGGCGGCGCAGGACCTGTCCGTCGCCGTGCCCCATGCCGGGCGGCGTGACGAGATCGGCGCGATGGCGGCCTCCGTGCAGGTGTTCAAGGATGGCCTGATCCGGGCCCAGGCGCTGGAGGCGGAAACCGCGCGCGCCCGGGCGGACGCCGAGGAGCAGCGCAAGACGGGCATGCGCCACATCGCCGACGCCTTCGAGGGGTCCGTCGGCGGTATCATCGGGACGGTTTCGGGGGCGTCCGCGGCGCTGCAGGCCACTGCCGCCACCATGACCAGCACGGCCTCCGGCACCGCCAGCCAATCCCTGCGGGTGGCGAGCGCGGCCGAACTGGCTGCCGCCAACGTCAACACCGCGGCCTCCGCGGCGGAGGAACTCGAAAGCTCCGTCCAGGAGATCGGCCGTCAGGTGTCGAGCGCCGCGGCTTTGACCCAGGCCGCCGTCGAGGACGCCGCGTCAACGGCTCATCTGGTGCAGGAGCTGAGCGGTGCCGCCGCCCGGATCGGCGACGTGGTCACGATGATCACCAGCATCGCCGGACAGACCAACCTGCTGGCGCTCAACGCGACCATCGAGGCGGCTCGCGCCGGCGAGGCCGGGCGCGGCTTCGCCGTGGTCGCTGCCGAGGTGAAGGAGCTGGCGAGCCAGACCGCCCGGGCCACGGACGAGATCAGCGGTCATATCGGGCGGATCCAGGCTTCGACCGAGGACGCGGTCTCGGCCATTGGCCGCATTGGCGGGCGGATCCAGGAGATCAGCGCCGTCGCGACCCTGATCGCGGCCGCGGTAGAGGAGCAGGGGGCCGCGACCCGGGAGATCGCCCGCAACGTCACCGAAGCGGCGTCGAGCGCCGGCGAGATGACGAGCAGCATCTCCGGCGTCGCGGACGCCGCCAACCAGACCGGGACGGCGGCGGACCAGGTGCTCAGCTCGGCGTCCGAGCTGTCGCTCCGGTTCGAGCATCTCCGGAGCGAGGTGACACGCTTCCTCGCGACGGTGCGGGCCGCCTGAAGATTCGGATCAGAGCAGGCCGCGCGCCTTGGCGAGGCCGATCAGGTCGGCCTGGGGGCGCGCGCCGATATGCTGGATCACCTCGGCGGCCGCCAGCGTGCCGAGGCGGGCGCTGGCGACGTTGTCGAGGCCGCGGGCATGGCCCGCCAGGAACCCGGCCGCGAACAGGTCGCCGGCCCCGGTCGTGTCCAGAACCTCGCGGACCGGGCTCGCCTCGACGGACCGGACCTCGCCGCCCTGCACCACCAGGGCGCCGTCCGACGAGCGGGTGACCAGGCCGAGCAGGTGTCGGCCGCGGGCGTTGCGCTCGTCGCGCAGGGCGGCCACGGCGGCCTCGGGATCGTCGGTCTGGTAGAGGCTCTGGAGTTCGCCGATATTGGCGAACAGGATGTCGATGCTGCCGTCGCGCACGAGGCCCAGGAACTCGTCCCGGTAGCGGCCGACGCAGAATGCGTCCGAGAGGGTCAGCGCCACCGCGTTGCCGGCCTGGTGGGCGATCTGGACCGCCTTGCGGAACGCATCCTTGGCGGCGGGCGGGTCCCACAGGTAGCCTTCGAGGTAGACCACCCGGGCCGAGGCAACGAGCGCCCGGTCCACGTCCTCGGGCTTCAGCCCCTGGCAGGCGCCGAGATAGGTGCTCATCGTGCGCTCGCCGTCGGGCGTCACCAGCACGAAGCAGCGGGCCGTGGCCGGCCCCTCGGTCGCCGGCGGAACCGTGAAGCCGACGCCCGTGGCCTTGAGGTCGTGGCCGAACAGGCCGCCGAGCTCATCGTTCCGAACTTTGCCGACGAAGCCGGTCTTGGCGCCGAGCAGGGCCGCGCCCACCGCGGTGTTGGCCCCCGAGCCGCCCGAGACGATCGTGGCCGGGCCCATCGCGGCGAACAGGGCCTCCGCGCGCTCCTCGTCGATCAGCTGCATCGCGCCCTTGGTCACCCCCTGGGCGTCCAGGAAGGCGTCGTCCGTGCGGGCGATCACGTCGACGATGGCGTTGCCGAGCACGAGGAGATCGAGGGGTGTGGTCATCCGGGCGTCCTGATTCGCGTTTGCGCCGCTGTGACATCCACCTCGGATCGGATCAAGCCGCGGGCTCTGCGGGGGGCGGGAGATCGGCGAACAGCTCGGCGACGGACAGGCTCAGGCCGGGCGGGGTCAGGTCGAGGGTGCCCTCGGTGGCGATCCGGGTCGCGATCAGCCCTTCGGCGCCGCGCGCATGGTGGATGACCAGGCGCTTGACCGGGTCGATCATCAGATAATGCGCGACGCTGGCGATGCTGTAATAGCCGGATAGCTTGCTGCCGGAATCGACTGTAACCGTGCTGGGCGACAGCACCTCGACCACGAGGATCGGATTGGGGATCTCGATCGCGTCCGGGTCCGCACGCGCGCCGCAATAGACGAGGGCGTCGGGCTCGAAGACCGTCGTGTCGTCGATGCGCACGCTCATCCCGTCCGGCAATGCGCGACAGGGGAGCTGCGTCCGGTTCAGGGCGGATCGGAGGGCGAGATAAGCCGAGGCCTTGACCTCCGCATGCCGAACCCGCTCCGGCGACATCGCGACAACCTGGCCTTCGACCAGCTCGTAGCGTCCCGGCTGGTCCTCGGCCCAGACCAAGAACTCGTCGACATTCATCCGGGGCTTCGGCTGCGCGATCATGGCTTTAAGGTATCACGATTCGCTACCGCACCGAGGCGAGCCTCACCCCGCGATCTTCTCCAACGCCACGTCGCGGGTGCGCGGCCCCAGCAGCCCGACCAGCGACCCAGCCGCCAGCATCGCCGCGGAGATGAACAGGAAAACCCCCGGGGTGCCGGCCTCGCGCAGCACGAAGGCGATGACGAACCCCGTAAAGATCGCCGAGAAGCGGCTCCAGGAATAGACGAAGCCCACGGCCCGGGCGCGGATGCCGGTGGGGAACAGCTCGGCCTGGTAGGCGTGGAAGCTGTAGGACATCACGTTGGAGGCCAGCGTCAGGCCGATCCCGAGCGCGACGATCGTCGGGACATCCCGGGTCTGCGCGAAGGTCAGCCCGCAGGCGATGTAGACCAGCGCGGCGGCCACGATGACGTGCTTGCGCTCGAACCGGTCGGCGATGGCGAGCCCGATCAGCGGCCCGACCGGGGCGGCCAGCGCGATCAGCGCCGTGTAGGCGAGGCTCGACGTGATGGTGATGCCCTGCGCCACCAGCAGCGTCGGCACCCAGTTGGCGAAACCGTAGAAGCCCACCGTCTGGAACACGTTGAAGCCGGCCATCATCAATGCCCGGCGCCGGTACGGCGGCACCCAAAGATCGCCGAACGCGCCCCGCCTCTGGATCGGCTCCGGTGGAGCGGGCGGCGGCAGGGGGCGGCCATACTCGGCGGCGACCTGGCCTTCCAGGCGCCGCAGGACCGCGTCGGCCTCCGCGAGCCGCCCGCGCTCGACCAGCCAGCGCGGGCTCTCCGGAAGGCCCGCGCGCAGCCACCAGACCCCGATCGCCGCGGTGGCGCCGATCAGCACCACCCAGCGCCAGCCGTCGATCCCCAGCGGCGCCGTCGGGATCAGCAGGTAGGACAGGAACGCCACCACCGGCACGGCGGTGAAGCCGATGCCCTGGCACAGGGCGAAGGCGCGGCCGCGGATCCCCTTCGGCACCAGCTCCGAGAGGTAGCTGCCGATGGTCACCATCTCGAGGCCCAGGCCGATCCCGGCGATCAACCGCCAGAGATTGAGCCCGAACGCCTCGGTCTGACAGGCCATCACCACGTTGGCGGCCGTGTAGGACAGGAGCGACCACGTAAAGATCGCCCGGCGGCCGAACCGGTCGGCCAGCCAGCCGCAGACCAGGGTGCCGATGAACAGCCCGGTGAACAGGGCCGCCACGAAGCTCGCGACGCCGCTCGCGCCGAACAGCCCGGGGGTGGTCGGCGTCAGGATCCCGGCCTTCACGAGGCCCGGGGCGACGTAGCCGGTGAACAGCAGGTCGTAGAGTTCGAAGAAGAAGCCGAGGCCGAGCAAAGCCACGAGGCGCCAGACCGTGCGCGTCGGCGGCAACCGGTCGAGGCGGGCCAGGATGGCGCCGGGGTCCAGGATGCTTCCCTCGGGCTGCGCGATCCGTGTCGTCGCCATCCGCCCGCGTCTCCCGTACCCAGTGTTGTCGCCTATCCGTTCGCCACTGCCTTGGAACTGTCACGCCTGCAAGGGTTCGTTGGTGCACTTTTGTGGTGACCACGCGTGAGTCGGATCGGGATCCGCTGGCGCAAAAGGTCACGTATATGGTACTATTTGGATGAGGGTCCGGGAGTTCATCGATCATCGTGGGCGGAGTCCCTTCGCCCAATGGTTCGACGCTCTCGACGATCAGGCGGCTGCCAAGGTGACGGTTGCGCTCTTGCGGATGGAGCAGGGCAACCTGTCCAACGCCAAGTCGGTGGGCGGCGGCGTCGAAGAGTACAGGATCGACTGGGGACCGGGATACCGACTCTATTTCGGACGGGACGGAGGCGCCTTGATCCTCCTGCTCTGCGGTGGAAGCAAGCAACGGCAGCAACAGGATATCAGCGAGGCCCGTGCACATTGGGCCGTATACAAACGGCGCAAGAAGGAGGGATGATGGCCCTGACGCGCAGCTTCAAGGAGACGGTGAAGGCCCGAGCCCAGCGCGACCCCGCCTTCCGTGCCGCACTCCTGACGGAGGCGGTCGAACTCTTCCTGGCGGGGGAGGTGGACACAGGGAAGGCGCTTCTGCGTGACTGCGTCAATGCCACCGTCGGGTTCGAGCGCTTGGCGCAGGAGACGGGCTCGACCTCGAAGAGCCTGATGCGCATGCTGGGCCCTTCCGGCAACCCGACCGCCAGCAACCTGTTCGCGATCCTGCGCAGCGTCCAGAAGGCTGTCGGTGTCGAGCTGGCGGTCACGGTGGCACGCTGAACTCGAACGCGCCTCAAACCCCGAACACCGACCAGCCCATCCGCTGGGTCAGGCGCTCCAGGGCGACGCGGCCGAGATGGGAATTGCCCGCCGCGTCGAGGCCCGGCGACCAGACCGCGATCGAGGCCTTTCCGGGCGCCACCGCCAGGATGCTGCCGCCGACGCCGCTCTTGCCCGGCAGGCCGACCCGGTAGGCGAACTCGCCCGAGCCGTCGTAGTGGCCGCAGGTCAGCATGATCGCGTTGATGCGGCGCGCCCGCTCGGCCGAGACGACATTGTGCCCGGTCGAGGGGTTGCGGCCGTTATGGGCCAGGAACCGGCCCGCCATGGCGAGCTGTCGGCAGGTCATCGCGATGGCGCAGTGGTGGAAGTAGACGCCGAGCGTGTAGTCCACCGGGTTCTCGATCACGCCGAAGGACTTCATGTAGTTGGCGAGCGCGGTGTTGCGGAAGCCGGTGCGCTTCTCGGAGGCCGCCACCTGCTCGTCGATGGTGATGGTCGGGTCCTGGGCCAGGAACTGCATGAAGCGCAGGATCTCGCCCAAAGCCTCCCGGGGCGCGTGACCCGAGAGGATCACGTCGGTCACCGCGATGGCGCCGGCGTTGATGAACGGGTTGCGCGGCACCCCGCGCTCGCGCTCCAGCTGGACGATCGAGTTGAATGGGTTGCCGGAGGGCTCGCGCCCGACCCGCTTCCACAGCCGGTCGCCGACCATGCCGAGCGCCAGGGTGAGCGTGAACACCTTCGACACGCTCTGGATCGAGAACGGTATCTCGCTGTCGCCGCCGACGGTGACGGCACCGTCTGCATCGATCACCGCGATGCCGAACTGGTTCGGGTCCACGAGGGCGAGTTCGGGGATGTAGTCGGCCACCGCGCCCCGGTCGGAGCGCAGGGCCATCTCGTCGGAGATCTCCCGGACGACGCTGTCGAGATCGGGCACGGCCAGGCCTCGCGGTGCGCCCCGATCAGGCCGCCGCCAGGGACATCGACATCGATTCCTTCTTCATCAGTTCGCGGAAGAAGCCGTCGAGGTGGGTCAGGTTGTCGGGCGAGCCGTCCTGGATGATGCGGCCACCCTCCAGCACCACGATCCGGTCGAAGTCCTGCAGCGTCGACAGGCGGTGGGCGATGGCGATGACGGTGCGGCCCTTCATAAGGTTCGCGAGCGCCTGACGGATCGCCTGCTCCGATTCCGCGTCGAGCGCCGAGGTCGCCTCATCGAGCAGCAGGATCGGCGAGTTCTTCAGGATGGCCCGCGCGATGGCGATGCGCTGGCGCTGGCCCCCCGAGAGCTTCACGCCGCGGTCGCCGACCATCGTGTCGAAGCCCTCCGGCAGAGCCTGAATGAACTCGGTGCAGCGCGCCGCCTCGGCGGCCTGCCAGACCTCCTCGTCGGTGGCCTCAGGCCGGCCGTAACGGATGTTCTCGCGCAGGGAGCGATGGAACATCGACACGTCCTGCGGGACGACCGTGATCGCCTCGCGCAGGGATTCCTGGGTCACCAGCTCGACCTTCTGGCCGTTGATGCGGATCTCGCCGCTCTTCACGTCGTAGAAGCGCTGCAGCAGCGAGAACAGGGTCGACTTGCCGCCGCCCGACTTGCCGACGAGGCCGACCTTCTGGCCCGGCTCGATCACGAGGTCGAAATCGGTGAACACCGGGCGCCCGTCCGGATAATTGAAGGCGACGTGGTCGAACTCGATCTTGGCGCCCTGGCCGGCGAGCGGCTTGGCTTCCGGATGGTCCACGAGGTCGTGTGGCTGCAGCAGGGTGTGCAGCGCCTCGGCAAGGCGGGCGGTGTGCTGCGTCGCGTCGACCAGGGCCACCGCGAGGTCGCGGGTGGCCGCCAGGATGCGGATGCCGAGCGTGCAGACCAGCACCACCTGGCCGTTGGTCGCCTGGCCTGCCTCCCACATCTGGATCGCCCAGTAGAGCAGGCCGAACACCGCCAAGACGGTCAGCACCGCGTGCACGATGCGCAGCTTCTCGAGGTAGAGCAGCGACGAGCGCCGGGCGCGCATCTCCGTGGCGATCGTGCCCTCGAAGCGCTGGCCTTCGCGCTTGAAGCCCGAGAAGGCGCGCACGAGCGACATGTTGCCGACGAGGTCCACCATCTCGCCGTCCACCGAGGCCGCCTTGGCCGCGAAGTCGTGGTGCAGCGGCTTGCCGGCCGCCGCCATCTTGAACATCAGCACGACGACGGCCGCGAAGACGCCGGCCAGGATCGCCGCCATGGTGGTGTTGACGGTAGCGATGTAGGCGATCGATCCGAAGGCCGCGACGGTCGGCGGCATCACGTTGAACACGAACATGTTCTCGACCGTGAAGATCGCGTTCGAAGTCGCCGTGATGCGCGACGCCAGGGTGCCCGGCTGCCGGTCGGAGAAGAAGGTCGGCGAATGGCCGGTCATGTGCCGGAACAGGTCGCGCCGGATGTCGCCGGTGACGCCCACGAACGTGAAGGCCCCGGTCAGCGCCGCAACGCGCCAGAGCATGTTGTCGGCCGCGATGAAGCCGATCAGGACGGCGAGCGCCCCCCAGACCACGGTGTTGCCCGGGCCCGGCCCCTTGGTCAGCGCGTCGACCACGCCCTTGAGGGCATAGTCGGTCGAGACCGAGAACCCGACCGCACCGAGCACGGAGATCAGGATCACCAGGTGGGGCACCCAGCGGCGCCGGAGGTATCGCCCGACGAAGGCGAAGGGCCTCTCAGCGTATTGGTGCAGCTCTTCCATCGCGGTGACCATTCCGTATTCACGCGGCACTGGCTGGTGCGGGCTGAGGCGGAGTGCAACGCGGGCGCAGTCGGACCCGCAGCGGCAACGCAACAGCGTTGCCATATGTTGCACCGGCCCGCACCTCCCGCGCGCTTTTATCTCTCAAACCTGAACGCCGCTTGAGCGGCGTGGATACATGCAAGCGAATCCGATGCCGCGGATCACGCCTCCTCCGTCGGCTGGCGCGTCTCGGGCATGATCAGCGCCACCAGCATGAAGGCCGCGAAGCCCATGAAGGCCAGTCCCAGGAAGGCGCTGTGGCTGCCCAGACGGTCCGCCATGATCCCGGCGATCGACGTCGAGAGCGCGGCGCCCACGCCCATCGCGGTGCCGACCGCGCCGAGCGCAAGGTTGAAACGTCCCGTGCCGCGGGTGAGATCCGAGACCACCAGCGGCACCATCACGCCCAGCACCGAGGCGGAGATCCCGTCCAGAACCTGGATGGCGACCAGGCCGTAGGGGTTCGTGGTGTAGGCGAGCATCAGCCCGCGGACCGGCAGCGCGCCGAAACCCAGGAGCAGCACCGGGTAGCGGCCGAACCGCTCGGCGGCCCGGCCGACCGCGGGGGCGCTCACGGCGAGCACCGCCTGCGGGACCATGATGCAGGCCGCGATCAGCGCGGTGGCGGTCTCGCTCGCCCGCAGGGTGAGGACGCTGCCCACCAGCGGCAGCATCGCGGCGTTCGCCAGGAAGAACAGGACCATGCAGGCCGCGAAGCACAGGAGCCCGCGATTGGTCAGCAGCGCCCGGACGCCGTCCTGCCCGGCGGCGCGGGGCTTCTGGGCCGAGGCCGACTTGGCGTCCGACTTGGAGGCCGCCTCGGGGACCGCGTCCTTGAACACGTTGGCGTCGATCTCGTCGGCGCGGATCCGCGTCAGCGCGATGATCGTCGGCACCACCAGGGCCGCGGTCAGGTAGAACACCGCGCCGTTCGAGATATAGTAGCCGATGGCGCCCATGCCGGCGGCGCCGAGCGCGTTGCCGACCGCCGCGAAGCTCGCGTTGCGGCCGAGGCGCTCCCCCGCCCGGGCCCGCCCGACCAGCCCGATGCTGATCGCCGCGATGGCCGGCGTGAGCACGCAGCTCGCCCCCGAATGCACCGCCATGGCCAGGAGCACCACCGGGAAGCTCGGCCAGACCGCCAGCGCGAAGGCACTGCCCGAGATGCCGATCACCGCCACCGCGGCGGCGAAGCGCTTCGAACGCACCACGTCGACGAAGGCGCCGCCCGGCACCTGGCCCAGCAGCGCGACGAGGCTGCCCACGGTGAGGGCGAAGCCGATATCCGACTGGGTCCACTTCGCCTGCGAGAAGTACACGGCCAGGAACGGCCCGAACCCGGTCTGCAGGTTGGCCACGAAGAACGCGAAGGCGTCGAGGCCGTGGCGGCTTGCCGCCGAGAGCGTTCGGTCCACCGGCACGGCCTCCGCGGCCGCCCGCGCCGGCTCGCGCGCGACCTCGGCCGACTGATCTTTCAGGCGGACGGGCCGCGACCGCGGGTCCTGTCGGGACACCTCGCGCTCGCGGGGGGAAACGGCGGGTCTTGCCTTCAATCGGGCCACCGTCACTTATCCGGGGCCTTTTCCGGAGGGGTGGCGGGAAGCGGGGCGGCCGGCGCCGGCGCAGGAGGTGCGGTTGCGGTCGCCGCGGCGGGCGGCGTCGGGGCGGCGGCCGTGGGCGCGGGAGGGCCGGCCGGCTGGGCCGCGCTCGTCGCCTGCTCGCCCTCGGGCACGGGGGCGGCCGGACTCGCCGGGCCGAGCACGACGATCGGCTCGCCGGCCTTGTATTCGGGCGACACCCGGACCTGGTTGCGGCTCAGCGCGACGGACAGCTTGCGCTCTTTGTTGCCATCGGGGGTGAAGCGCAGGGCGCGCCAATCGACGGCGATCTTGCGGGTGCCGACACCCAGGAAGCCGCCGAAATCGATGATCGCCGCCCGGGGATGCCCGTCCTTGTCGATGATGATGTCGATGACGCGCCCCAGCTCGTCGCCGCCCGCGCTGCGCACGCTGCGGCCGAGCAGGCTCTCGTAATCCTGGGTGTCCAGCACCGTGGCCGGGGTCCCCTGCTGCTGCTGTTGCGCCGCGTTCGGCGACGCGCCCGGCGCGGCGGTGGGGGCGGGCGCCCCCGCGGGTGGCGCCGCCGCCGGAGGGGCAGCGGGCGCCGGCGGGAGGGCGGGCGGCGTTTGCGCGGCGGGCGGGCTCGATGGCGGGGTCTGGCCGGATGCGCCATCGCCCCCGGGGGCCGGGGCCTGCGCCGCAACGCCCGACGCCCACAGGGCGAGCGTCACGGCCGCGATCATCCGGTTGGTTCTGAACACGCTGCGTCCTCTGAGGAAGGGCCGGGCCGAGCCGACGCATCGGCAAGACCGCGACCGTATCGGCCGGATTCGGGCCCGCCGTCGGCGAGACCCTGCCTGCGGACAGCACCCTGCCGAAGGACCTGGGCGAAGTTATGGACCCTCGGGGCCGGCCGGCAAGTTCCGCGCCGATGCTTGTGCGAGCGCCCGAGAGGCGCGCTGGCGCGCATGTGTCTGGTTTTCGCCGCAACCCGAGCGTAGACAGCCGACGATAAGCTTCTGCGAGCTGCGGAAACCACCGCGGCCCCTTGCGAGGACTACACGATGTCGACCCTCCCCTCGTCGGTCTGCGCCACTGCGCGCGGCCTCGCGCTCTGCGCCGCCCTGGCCGGCCTGGTGGCCGGCTGTCAGGCGCTCGGCGGCGGGGGCGGCGTGATGCCGGAAACCGAGGTCGGGCTGCCGCCCTCGCTGCGCGGCTCCCTGCCCAACCGCGAGGCCCGCAACGCTGCGGTCGATGCCGACGGGCAGCCGCTCCAGACCGCTCCGACGAAGCAGCTCGCGATCCCGCGCAGCGCCGGCGGCGCAACGCAGTCGGCCAATGCCGGGGAGCGCCGGATCCGGCGCGAGGACATCGAGGGCGGCAACGCCGCGGGCGGCGCGGGCAGCAACGCGATGGGCCCCATGCTCTCGCCCG
Organism: Methylobacterium mesophilicum; assembly: GCF_022179445.1. Taxonomy (GTDB): domain Bacteria; phylum Pseudomonadota; class Alphaproteobacteria; order Rhizobiales; family Beijerinckiaceae; genus Methylobacterium; species Methylobacterium mesophilicum. The sequence continues at coordinate 116,493 of NZ_BPQU01000004.1, forward strand.
GCGGCAGCGTCGGCCTCGGCGGGAAGTTCTAAGGGCGGCATCCGGCAGGGGGCACGGCGCACGGACGCGCCGCGCTTTCCCACGAAGCTACGGGCCCTATGCGGGGTTCTCTCGCCGAGCATGCCACAGCGTGACTCGTGACGGGCTCGCGCCCCCTCTCCCGCACGGGAGAGGGGGGCTCATCGCGACCTGCAAGAGCGACAGCGCTCCAGATCTGTGCAGGCGGTAGCCGCAGGGAGAAGGGGCGTGTCGCCCGCTCACAAAGCTCAGGCCGTCGGTGCGCGCACGCCGTAATAATCCTCGATCTTCCCGCGGTAGTTCGGGTCGGCGAAGGCGTCCTCGCCCGGGCCGTGGCTGGGGGCGCCGGCAAGGTTGCCCGGATCGATGTCGACCACGTAGCCGCCGAGTTCGGTGCTGTAGGTCAACGCCTTCCAGGGCAGGGGGTGGTGGTTCTCGCCAAGGCCCAGGAAGCCCCCGAAGGCCAGCACCGCGTAGGCGACCTGCCCGGTGACCTTATCCACCATGAAGTTGTACACGGCCCCGAGGTGTTTCCCCTCGCGGTCGTAGACCGCCGTGCCTTCGACCTTGTTCGAGGCGATCAGGCGGGCGGTCTCGTCGATGGCGATGCCCTCGCCGGTGGGATCGAGCTCCAGGGAGCCCGTCTTTCTCACGGGACGCTCGGTGGGCAGATCCGTCGGCATGGTGACTCCCGGGTTACGCAGACCGGGCCGGCGGTTCCTCCGGCCCTGGTCACTAAACGCCGGGGCGGGAGCGGGTTCCGGTGGCTCAGAGATCCGCCAGCATCCCGGCATTGGCCCGGCGCTGGTTGATCCGGTCGCGGACCGAGCGGCTAGCCAGCAGCATCTCGAAGCCGAACGCGACGAGCGCGCAGAGCGTGCACAGGATCGCGGTCCCGAACAGGCCGAACAGCAGGCTCGCCACCGTGCTGTCGCGCAGGGCGCCGACGAACAGCGTCAGCACCGAGCCGCAGGTCGCGACGCCGCCGAGCGCGGCCAGGAACACCGCCGCGTCCAGAGCCAGCGAGCGCGTATGCAGCCGGTCGAGTCGCTGGCCCAGGATGATCCGCTCGGCCTCGCCGGCCCCGGCCAGCAGCGTCGAGACGCGCTCGGCTTGGTCGGCGACCCGCGCGAGACGGGCGCCGAAGACGTTGAGCAGCGTCGCGAGGCCGGACAGCAGGAAGACCGGGCTCAGGGCCACCTGGACGACGTGGGCCGTGCTTTCCAGGGTGGTGGATGTGATGGGATCGATCATGTTCGCGGGCACATGGACCCGGCGGCCCTGCGCGGCAATCCCGTGCGCGGTCAGACCAGCCCGCGAGGGGGTTCGAGGCCGGATGTGGCCGGCTCGGCCCGGATACCGAGGCCAAGACCGAGCACGAGCCCGGTGGCGAGCAGCAGCGCGAGCGCGAGAACCGGGGTAAACATGACTGTATTTCTCGGGCCTGATCGTTAAGAGCAGGTTTCGAGCGCGCGGTTTCGGCGGAATGTTCTTCGCGGCGGTGCAGATCGGCGGCTTCCGGTGTGGATTTCCGCGCCTGCCCTGTGGATGAGGGCCCCGTGAAGGCGATTTCCCCTTGGAACGGCGGCGGCACCGCTTAGTTGCTGCTATGCTGGCTCGGCCGTGGGGCGCTCATGCCCCGGCCTGCGGCCCGAGAACCGGAGGAAGTTTATGGCCACGAAGACCGAGAAGGCTGCGCCGAAGGCGGCCAAGACCACGAAGGCCGACGAGCCGAAGGCCGCCAAGGCCGCGCCCGCGAAGGCTGCCAAGCCCGCCGCCACGAAGGCCGCCGGCGCGAAGCCGAACGCCCTGCAGCAGCCGCTGAAGCCGTCCGCCGAGCTCGGCGCGATCGTCGGCACGGCCGCGCTGGCCCGCGGCGAGGTGGTCAGCAAGGTGTGGGAATACATCAAGAAGCACAACCTGCAGAACCCCGAGAACAAGCGCGAGATCCTCGCCGACGACAAGCTCAAGAAGGTCTTCGGCAAGGACAAGTGCTCCATGTTCGAGATGAACAAGCATCTCGCGGCTCACCTGAAGTCTTGATCGTCTAAGCCCGCGTCCGGCGCCTCAGCCGGACCGGTGACTCTCGATCGAACGGGGCCCGACGGCCCCGAGCCGACGACCGTTTCGATCGAAGCGGTCTACGCGAGACCTTGCAGGACACCGCCATCCACCCGCAGCGCAGCGCCCGTCGTGGCGCTCGCTGCCGGGCTGCAGAGGTAGGCGACCAGGTTCGCAACCTCCTCCACCGTCGCGAGACGCTTGATCAGCGACGACGGGCGATGCTCGGCCACGAAGGCCCGGCCCATCGCGTCGAGGTCGGCATCGGCCGCCCCTCCCGCCATCTGCTTCATGAACTCGGCGACGCCCTCCGACAGGGTCGGCCCGGGGAGCACGCTGTTGACCGTCACGCCGGTGCCGGCCACCGTCTGGGCGAGGCCGCGTGAGATCGCGAGCTGCGCGGTCTTCGTCATCCCGTAATGGACCATCTCGGTGGGCGTGTTGATGCCGGACTCGCTCGAGATGAAGATCACGCGGCCCCAGCCGCGCTCCGCCATGGCCGGGGCGTAGGCACGGGACAGGCGCACGCCGCTCATCACGTTCACGTCGTAGAAGCGCTGCCAGTCCGCGTCCGGGATCTCGAAGAACGGCTTCGGCTCGAAGATCCCGGTGTTGTTGACCAGGATGTCGACCACGGGCAGCCCCCGGACGAGAGCATCGACCCCTTCGGCGGTGGCCACGTCGCCCGGTGCCGCGAAGGCGCGGCCGGCCTTGGTCTCGCCGCGCAGCTTGGTCAGCGCCGCCTCGACCCGCTCGGCGGTGCGGCCGTTGACGCCGACCTCCGCGCCGAGGTCGCAGAGCTCCTTGGCGATGGCGTAGCCGATGCCGCCGGTCGAGCCGGTGACGAGGGCCTTCTTGCCGGTGAGGTCGAGGTCCATGGGCGGAGACTCCGGGGCTTGGAACACGGGTTGTGGATATCGGCCCAACGCGCGCCAGGCCGGTCGGTGGCATACCGGGCTCGCCTAACCGCCCTTACCCCGCCGCAGGACGCTGGCGCAGCCGCCGATCGCGGCGAGCGCCACCGCGCAGGAGAGCGAGAGGGTAACGGCCCGTTCGGCGCCGAGCCCGTGGGTCAGCCCGAAGATCACCGCCACGAGGGCGGCGCCGAGCGATTGCCCGGTGAGGCGGGCCGTCGACTGCATGCCGCTTGCTCCGCCGGCGCGCTCCCGCGGCGCCGAGGTGACGATCACCTTGTTGTTGGGCGACTGGAACAGGCCGAAGCCGAGCCCGCACAGGGTCAGGCGCCAGACGATGTCGAGGGTGGCGGGCGCCTCGGGCAACAGCGTCATGCAGACGAGGCCGGCCGCCAGCATGGCGAGGCCGATGCCGCCCAGCAGACCGGGCGGGTAGCGGTCGGCCAGGCGCCCCGAGATCGGCGCCATCGCGGCCACCGCGATCGGCCAGGGGGTGAGCAGGAATCCGGTCTGGGTGCTGGAGAGGTGCAGCACGTCCTGGAAGTAGAACGGCAGCGCCACGTAGGACACCATCTGGGCGCAGAAGGAGGCCACCGATGTCGCCATCGACAGGGCGAAGGCGGGGATCCGCAGGAGGTCCACCGGCAGCAGCGGGGCGGGCAGCCGGATCTGGCGCCGCACGAACACGGTGCCGATCACCAGGGCGCCGACGAGTTCGGCGACGGCGATCGCTTGGCCCTCGGGGTCGCCGAGCCCGTCGATGCCGATGATCAGCAGGCCGAAGGTCAGCGCGTTGAGCACGGCGCTCACCAGGTCGAAGCGCCGCCCGCTCGCGGGGGTCGCCGGCAGGGTGCGCGTGGCCACCGCCAGGGCGAGCAGCCCCACCGGGACGTTGACCAGGAACAGCCAGGGCCAGCTCGCCACCGACAGGATCGCGGCCGCCACGGTCGGCCCCGCCGCCGAGGCCACCGCCACCACCAGGGCGACGTTGGCGACCCCCTGGCCGATCATCCGGTGCGGATAGATGAACCGCACGAAGCCGATGTTGACGCTCATGATCGCCGCGGCGCCGAGCCCCTGGACGATGCGCCCCGCAATCAGCAAGGGCAGGCTCGGCGCCAGCGCGCAGGCCAGCGACGCCGCGACGAACACCGCGAGCCCCGGCAGGTAGACCCGGCGGAAGCCGAAGATGTCGCCAAGCGATGCGAAGGGCAGGAGGCTCGCCGTCACGGCGATCTGGTAGGCGTTGACCACGAAGATCGCGTCGGCGGGCTTCACCGCCAGGTCCTTCGCCATCACGGGCAGGGCCACGTTGACGATCGCCCCGTCGAGGACCGCCATGGTCATGGCCAGCCCGATCGCCGCCATCGCCAGGACGCGCTCCCGCGGCGGCAGGCCGTCGTGCTGGGTGGGGACGCCTGTACCGGCCGGGACCTGCGCCATGCGCGCGCTCCTGCGGCGTCCCGGAGGGCCGGCGACGTCGGTTGCGGGGGGAGACCCGGGCGCGGATGCACCGCGGATGCCGGTTCCCTCTCGCGCAGCCGCGGCACAGCGTCGAGGGCCGTGGTGTGTCCTATGTCACGGCGCGGCGGGATTATTCGCCCGGCTATGCATCAGGCGAGCATGTAGGTCAGGAGCGAGCGCAGCTGCGCGGGCTTGATCGGTTTGCGCAGCAACTCCGCGCCGGACCGCGCAACCTTCGCCTCGACCTCGCGAGAATGGTCGGCGGTTGTGACGATCACCGGCAGCGCCTCGCCGTAGAGGTCATTCAGGTACGCGGCGACGTCGAGCCCGCAGGCATCGTCGTCGAGGTGGTAGTCGAGGACCAGGATGTCGGGCCGCGGGGCTCCGGCCTGCATGGCGGCGCGGACCCCGGCCAAATCCCGGAAGGTCGAGACCCGGGCGTCCCAGTTCTGCAGCAGGCGCGCCAGGGCGTCGGCCGTCGCGGCGTCGTTCTCCACCGCCAGGACGTGGGCGCCGGACAGGCGGGTCAGCACGGGGGCCGGCAGCGCGATGGCGGCCGGGATCGGACTCAGCGGCAGGCCCAGGGTCACCCGGGTGCCGTGGCCGGGCCGCGAGGCCAGGGTCAAAGGATGATCCAGCGCCTGGGCCATGCGCCGCACGATGGACAGGCCGAGGCCGAGGCCCGGCTCCTCCGCGGCGCCGGTCCGGGCGCCGCCCCGGAAGAACTCCTCGAAGACCAGGTCGTGCTCCTCGGCGGCGATGCCGCAGCCGGTATCGAACACGTCCACCCGGACCCCGCCGCCGGCGCGCCGCGCCGCGAGCACGATGCCGCCCGCGCCGGTGTAGCGGATGGCGTTGGAGACCAGGTTCTGGACGATGCGCTGGAGCAGCATCACGTCGCTCGTGACCGTGAGGTCCGGGCAGCGCACGGCGAGCCGCAGGCCCTTGCGCTCGGCGAACGGCTTGAAGCTCCCCGCCAGCTCGGCGAGCAGGTCGGGCAGGAAGACCGGCTGCAACTGCGGCCGGACGATGCCGGCATCGAGCTTGGAGATGTCCAGGAGCGTCTTGATCAGGTCCTCGATCGTCTGGAGGCCCCGCTCCACCCGGCCCGCAATGGTGCGCGCCTCGGGCGGCAGCGGCAGGTCGTCCAGCGCCGAGATCGAGAGGCGCGCGGCGTTCACGGGCTGCAGCAGATCGTGGCTCGCCGCCGCCAGGAACCGCGTCTTCGAGCGGTTGGCGGTCTCGGCCTCCTCCTTGGCCGCCGCCAGGGCTTCGTTCGAGCGCTCCAGGCGGTGCATCAGTCCGGTCAACTCCTCGGTACGGGTGCGGACGCGGCCCTCCAGCATGATCGCGGTCTGGAACAACGAGTAGGCGCTGCCGCGCTGATCCATGCTGCGCTCGACATGGGACATCAGCGCGGCGTTGATCCGCTCCAGCTTCTCGATCCGCCGGCGCAGGGAGGCGTCGGTCTCGAGCCCGCTCGGGTGAAGGGTCATGATCCGGCCGGAACGGGCGGGTCGCCGGGCTCCGTGCCCCCGGTAAGCCCCTTGCCGATCGCGATGCCCGTGAAGGTCTGGTTGAGGTGCATCGCCCGGTACTGCTCGCCGAAGGTCTCGAAGCCGACGACGTTGTAGCGGCGGTACAGGTCGGCGATGCCGTGGCCCACCTGCCGGCTCTCGGCATCGAGCCGGCGCAGGACGCATTCGAAGCCGATGATCAGGTCTACGCCGCCCAAAGCCGTGTCGAGGCGGGCCAACTCGGTCCGGGTGGAGGCCACGATGTCGCGCGGCTCGGCCAGCGTCAGCACCACGCCCTCGTCGATGGCGCAGAAGAAGCTCAGCGAGCCGTCCTCGTTCATGCGGCGGATCGAGCGGCAGAAATACTCGCCGCCGACCTTCACGGCGAGCGGGTAGGCGGCAAAGCTCATCGGCGACAGGCCCTCGGGGTCGAGGCCGATCGCCATGGCGTATTCCCGCGCCGCCGGCTCGGCGTTGAGTTCGTGGATCGTGCGCCGCTCGCTGTCCGAGGCGGTGACCACGAACTTGGTCCCGGTCGGCTCGAAATTGTCGCTCTTGAAGATCTCGAACGGGAAATCGGTCTCGACCAGCACCAGCACCGCCGCGTTACGGTGGATCCGGCCGCCATGCAGCAGTACCGCGTCCCGGAAGCGCAGGTCGTCGCCCGCCGAACCGCCGACGATCGGGATTCCGTCGAGCGCCCACGCGATGGCCGAGACCACCGTCTCCTCCGCGTTGGCCAGCCCATCGATCAGCGACAGCGCGAAGCGGCGATGATCGATCGCCGGCGCCTCAGCTTCGCGGGATGACACCATCGGGTCCAGGGTCCGGCGCAGGGCGCGCACGGCCGAGGCGGTGCGCTCGACATCGAGGTGGTCGATGGCGTCGAGCACGGTCGAGACGATGCGGAAGCGCTCGAACGGGAAGGCGATTACGACGAGGCCGCGATCGAGGCCGCCCGCCGGAGCGATGCCCCCCGACATCGAGCAGCCCGCGACGGGGACGCCGGGGAACTGCTTCTCCATGGCGTTAGCCAGGATCTCGGGGTCGTAATCGTGCGAGAAGAAGGCGACGATCTGGGACAGGGCCGGGGTACCGATCGCCCGCGCGATCGCGGAGACGGCGTCGGAGGCCGCGACGGCCTCCGTCCAGGCCGTCCAGATACCGCACGCATGGCGGCGCACTCCGGTCCCTTGAACCACGTTCCACCCCCTCACACCCCCTCGGCGAGCTTTGCCCTCGCTCTTCAGTGTCTTGCGCGGAGTATGTCGTGCACAACCGACCGGCGCAACGGGGCGTCGCGCCGTCGATTTCGGAGGCTGCGCGCCCGCGCGGAAACGCGGCGGCGCTCACTTCATGCAGACGTCTTCCGCCTTCGTGAAGGCGGCGGGTTTCGCCTCGTGGTCGGCCGGGCGGTTGCGTCCGACCACGCCATCCGCGCGGGCGCGCAGATACGTGTAGATGTCCGGCATGTAGCACATGACGTTCCGGTTATCCCCGAATGCCGGCATGACCAGCTCCTGCGAGGCGTTCACGTCCTTCTTGCCGCCGGTGATGATGCCGGCGAAGTGCGCGTAGTCCATGCCCTTGAGCGCATCGACCAGGGAGGGCGCGTAGGTGGACCCCATGCCGTCCGGGCCGTGGCAGACGATGCAGTTGGCGTTGTACCGCAGGTACCCGGACATCGTGTACCAATCGATTTTCTTGCCGCCGTCGGTGACGTGGTAGGTCGGATCGCCGTTCTTGTCGGTGTACTGGCCGTCCTGGACCTTGGCCGGCTGCGTCGGGCCATCGCTCTTGAGATCGCCGGGACTCGTCTGCGGGGGCGATGGGGTGTCCGGGGTCGCGGCCGAGGCCGGGTCCGCCACCAGGGTTCCGATCACGAGCCCTGCGACTGCGAGCGCCGCGAGCGCATCCGTTGTGCACCGCATGTCGTTCCTCCAGCCGCCCAAGCGTTCTGATCCTTCAGGTGGCGGCGGTGGACAACGGCGCTCACGGCTCGCGAATGCCGTTGGAGATCTTCACGTTTTCGCGCGGGTCTCGGCCACCCGACGGCACGGGTGCCACAGGTCTGGGAATTCCTACGTCATCCGCGTTGCGCACAGCATTAACCTTTTGTTAATCCGCCGATTGCCGCCGGCCCCCCGGCGTGAGAGCTTTCGTTAACGAGAGCTTAACGGTTGGGTCACGGCGATGCGGTTCGCGGGTTCCATGGTGCAGGGTTCGGTTCCCAGCTCTGCGCTGCGTCGGGTGGCTCGCAGCCGTCGCGTGCTGGCCGGCTTCGCCTGGGCCGCCCTGTGCTTCGCCGGCCTCGGCGCCGGGACGGTGCAGGCCCAGACCTTCGCCAGCCTGCCGTCCCCGCAGATCGGGGCCGAGCCCCAGGGCGCGGCGCGGCCGATCGCGGCCTGGGTGACGTTCTGCCAGTCCTACGCGGCGGAATGCGCCGTGGACCGCAGCGAGCCGGCGCGGATCACCCTGACCCCGGCGGTCTGGGCCACCATCGTCTCGGTCAACCGCCGGGTGAACAAGTCGGTCGAGCCGAAGACCGACATGGAGCATCTCCACGTCGCCGACCGCTGGGACCTGGCCGAGGACGGCATCGGCGATTGCGAGGACTTCCAGCTGCTCAAGCGCCACCTGTTGGCCGACGCCGGCCTGTCCCGCCGGGCGATGCGCATGACCGTGGTGATCGACGAGAAGGGCGAGGGCCACGCCGTGCTGACCCTGATCACCGACCGCGGCGACCTGGTCCTCGACAACAAGACCAACGCGATCGTGCCGTGGCACAAGACCGGCTACGTGTTCATCAAGCGCGAGAGCCAGGACGCCACCGCGTGGGTCTCGCTCGGCGGCGTCACCTCGCCGGTCACCACCGCCAACCGCTGATCAGGGCGGTTCTCTGCACCGCGTCGGCCCATTCACAGGACGCGTCCGGACAGCCGGATTTCCATCCCGACCTTAAGCTTTCACTAACCTTGGCGGCGTCACCCTGTCTGCGGACCGAGTGCCCGATCCATGTCGCCTGCCTCCCTCATATCGCCCGTGCTGTTCGCCGCGATGCTGCTCGCCTCCGGGCCGGTGCAGGCGGGCGGCGAGACCGAGCTGCGCCACACGGGCTGGCGCGAGTGCCTCAGCCGCAACTTCCGGATCCAGGTCGCGCTCACGGACTCTGACCTCGCCGCGGATTCCGCGTTCCGGGCCTGCCGCAGTGCCGAGGACGCCTATCTCGCAGCCCTGGCGGGTTCACCGCTTCTCGACGGCGACGACGTCGCCCGCGCCCGCCCGATGCTCGCCGGCCGCGTCCGGGCCTGGCTGATCAGCAGCCGGGGGTGATGGGCCGGATCGGCACCGCTCGGGGGCCCACCCAGCAGTCGCTCACGCAGGCGTCTGGGGCCGGACAGGGCGTTGGGCCACTAGATACCGCAGGCGCAGCACGACCGGACATTGGCGATCCTCTGTGCAGGCGTGCCGAACGTCGACTGGGTCACCCCGTAATTGGTCCAGTGCGTGATCCACTGCTTGATGTAGTGCGGGCCGTTGGGCGCGTTGGCGAGCTGATGGGCCGCCCAGCAATCTGCCAGCCGTTCCGAGTTCTTTCGAATGGCGAGAAGGCCATAGGCATGGACGATGTAGAAATGACTGGCGCCCTTGATCTGGGACTCGACCAGATTGATCCGGGCCGGGCATAGGAAAAGGCCGTCGGATTTGGATGTGGCGATACTGCCGGATGTCTCGGTGCAGCTTTGAGTTACCGAAACATTCAATAATCCGCCTGCAGGACTCCATTGAGCGTGTGATGGGCTGCAATGAGATATGAAGGCGCACGCCGCGACTGCAGCCGTCCGAGCGTAAGACATGAAATTGTTCCAAAAAGAGGATGGTCGCCGAGCATATAGAACCGGAACACTCGGTGAAACCTTGCGTTTTTTGCGTAGCTCGTTCGGGCTTACATTCCGCAGCGAAGTGTCAGGTTCGCGTGGTGGCGCGCGGTTCCGGTCGCCCAAGACGAGCCGACAACGGCAGCAAGGAGCGGGACGCTTTCTCTCTCCGGAGCCCGCATGGTTTCCGGGAGAGGGAGCACCCCATGACCCGATACCGCTGCGTACCGATCGATGCCGTCATCGCGGATCGCTTCCGCCAAACCGGGCGCGACGACTTCGACAATCCGGTCCGGTCGGTCACGGCGACGAGCGACAGCGGGTTTCCCTGTCGGCAATGCCTGTGCTGCGCCGAGCCGGGAGAGCCGATGCTGCTCGGGTCCTACGATTTCGGGCGTCCGCGCGGCATCTACTGGGCCCCGAGCCCGATCTTCCTGCACGCGCAATCTTGTCGGAGTTTCGCCGCGGCAGATGTCGTCGCACCGATCCTTCGCGCCAACACCCTGGTGTCGGTCCGGGCCTACGATGCCGAGGATCTTTGCCTGTACGATCTCGGCCACGTCTGTCCCGGCGCCGAGATCGACGCGCCGCTGCTGCGCGCCCTCGGCGACCCGCGCACGGCCTTCGTCAACGTCCACACCGCGCGGCCCGGCTGCCTGCTGTCCCGGGTCGAGCGGCTGACGGTTAGCCCTTGAGCCGCGCCTTGATGCGCCGGGTGAGCCCGTCGCGCACGTCCCGGTAGGCGTCCAGGCGCTGCTCCCGGGAGGCGTCCTGCAGCAGGGTCGGGTCCGGCGTCGGCCAGTACTCGACATCGGCCGCGAGCGTGTGGGTCAGGTCGAGGGCCCGGTGGTGCGCCTCCGGCGAGAGGGTGATGATCAGGTCGAAGTTCAGGCCCTCCCAATCCTCCAACTGCTCGATGGTGCGGGGGCGATGCCGGCTCGCGTCGATGCCGAGTTCGTCGAGGGCCGCGATCATGAACGGATCGGTGGGCTCGCCCGAGCGCACGCCGGCCGACTGTACATAGGTCGATTTGCCGAAATAGGCCCGCGCGATCGCCTCGGCCGCGGCCGAGCGCACGGCGTTGAAGTTGCACATGAACAGGACCGACTGGACCCGCCGCTTCTTCGGGGCGATCTCGGGGAAAGGCTCAACCATCGCCGTTCGGGGCCGGAAGGCGCCCTAGCCCTTCCAGTGCAGGGCGAAGATCAGCGTGAACAGGCGGCGCGCCGTATCGTGGTCGAGGTCGACCTTGCCGTCGAGGCGCTGCTTGAGCGTGTCCGAAGCTTCGTTGTGCAGGCCGCGCCGGCCCATGTCGATCGCCTCGATCTGCGACGGCGAGGCGGTACGGATCGCGTTGTAGTAGCTCTCGCAGATCATCTCGTAGTCGCGGATCACCCGTCGGAACGGCGTCAGCGACAGGAGGTGCGTCATCACCGGCTCGCCGTCCACCGTGCTGATCGCGAAGGACAGCTTGTTCTCGACGAGGCCGAGCGTGAGCATGTACGGGCCCTCGCGGCCCGGAATCGTGAAGGAGTTGTCTTCCAGGATGTCGAACAGTGCGATCGCCCGTTCGTGCTCCTGATCCGGGTTGCCGCGGGCGATGGACGCCTCGTCCAGGCTTACCTTGGCGAGGCGGTTCGGCCCGCGCTGCTTCTCGGCCATCCCCACACCCTCACAGGTTCAACCGGATCGCGACGGAGCGGGCGTGACCCTCCAGACCCTCCGACCGGCCGAGCGTTATCGCTGCCGGACCCAGCGCCCGCAAGCTCTCCGGCGTGCAGGCCAGGATCGTGGTCCGTTTCATGAAGTCCAAGACGCCGAGGCCCGAGGAGAACCGGGCCGAGCGGGCGGTGGGCAACACGTGGTTCGGGCCGCCGACGTAATCGCCGATCGCCTCCGGCGTGTGCGACCCCAAAAAGATCGCGCCGGCGTTACGGATCCTGCCCGACAGCGCCTCGGCATCCTGGGTCTCGATTTCCAGGTGCTCGGGGGCGATCCGGTCGACCAGCGGCACCGCCTCGTCGAAATCCCGGACCCGGATGATCGCGCCGTAATCGCGCCAGCTCGCCCGGGCGATCTCGGCCCGGGGCAGGGTGGTCAGCGCGCGCTCGACGGCGGCTTCCACCGCCTCGGCGAGTTCCGCGCTGTCGGTGATCAGGACCGACTGGGCGGCGGTGTCGTGCTCCGCCTGGGCCAGGAGGTCGGCGGCGATCCAGTCGGGGTTGGCGTGGCCGTCGGCGAGGATCAGCACCTCGGACGGGCCGGCGATCATGTCGATCCCGACCTGGCCGAACACCCGGCGCTTGGCCGCCGCCACCCAGGCGTTGCCGGGGCCGACGATCTTGGCGACCGGGGCGATGCTGGCGGTGCCGTAGGCCAGCGCCGCCACCGCCTGGGCGCCCCCGACCCGGTAGACCTCGTGGACCCCGGCCAGGCGGGCCGCGGCCAGCACCAGGGGATTGAGGATGTTGTCGGGCGTCGGCACCACCATGACGATCCGGGGCACGCCCGCCACCCGGGCCGGCACGCCGTTCATCAGGACCGAGGACGGATAGCTCGCCGTGCCGCCGGGCACGTAGAGCCCGACCGATTCCAGCGCCGTCCAGCGCCAGCCGGCGGTGACGCCGAGCGCGTCGGTCGCCCGGTGATCCTGGGGCTTCTGCTGTGCGTGGAACGCCTCGATCCGCTCCGCCGCGAGGCGCAGCGCCGTCATCGCCTCGTCCGGGCAGGACGCGACGGCCGCATCGATCTCGGCCTCGGTGATCCGCAGGGCATCGGCGGAGAAGTCCGGCCCAAGCCGGTCGAAGCGGCGGGTGAAGTCCACCAGGGCGGCGTCGCCGCGGGCGACGACCTCGCCGATGATGCCGCGCACCGCCTCGTCGACATCCTCGGCGATCTCACGCTTCAGGGTGAGCAGCCGCGCGAAGTCGGCGGCGAAGTTCGGGGAGGAGCTGTCGAGCCGGACCATCGGATGTCTTTCGTCTGTCTCAAGCCGCCGGGCCGGGGGCGGCGACCGCATCGGTCGCCGGATCGATTGCATGGCCGGGGCGGGCGACCGCCTCCCAGACCGGGCCGAGATCCTTCATCCGGACCTCGATGCACTCGACTTCGAGCCGCACCGCCGCGCCGCCGGAGAACACCATGTCGATATGGCCCGACGGCGAGTCGGTCGCCTCGAAGGTGAGGGCGAGCAGGCTCATCGGCGTGGTGTCGCCCGGGGCCAGCCCGCGGGTCTTCACGCTGAGGACGCGCTCGACATGCAGGCCGGCCAGCCGCCGCCGCGGCGGCGCGTCGGGCGTCCAGTCGAAGCGCCGCACGACCATGAGGAAGCGATGCTCGCCGGCCAGGTAGGTCAGGTCCTCCGGGCGCAGGATCGCGTCCTGGAGGTGTGCGGAGATCACGGTCAGATCCTCGGTATCGAGGGCGGCGAGCTTGAGCAGCTCCATGAAAGGATCCTCGGGGATAGGTAGGCGCGGGCGGCGGCGGCGGCCCAACGGCAGGGCGTAGGTAGCGGCCAGACCGGGTTCGGGCAACGCCCGCATCCGGGATGGCGGTCCCGGCCGGGGGCGTCCGGCCCCCTCACGCTGCCTGGGCCCCTCAGGACGACCGAGACGATTCGAGGCAGGACGACGATGGTGAAACGGATCTCGCTCGCGGCGCTGGCTGCCCTGACCCTGGCGCCACTGGTCGCCGCCCCGGTGCGCGCACAGGTCGGTCCCGACGCGGATGTCTACGTGTTCGGCCGTCCCGGGCCGGATCGCTACGAGTACGACCGCCACCGCCGGCCCCCGCCACCGCCGGACGACGATTGGCCCCGCCGGCCCCCGCCACCACCGCCGCCCTACGACGACGACCGCCCGCGTCGGCGGCCGCCGCCTCCACCGCCCCCGGGCGACGAGGACGATCGGCCGCGCTACGACCGGCGCTGGCGCAGCGTCGGCCTCTGCCTCACGGCCGGAGTTGATGGCTGGTCCCGATCCGGCCCGTACGACACGTCCTGCGGCTGCGAGATACCTGGCTTCGGCTACAAGCGCGGGCGGATCGGGGGCTGAGGCGGCTCAGGCGGCGTCGTGTTCGAGACGATACGGCGCCGCCAGCAGCGCGATCGGCAGGTGCCAGGCCTCGCTGATGGCGCGGATCTGCGCGAGGTTCAGGTGCCGTTTCCGGCTCAGGATCTCCGATGCCCGTGCTCGCGAGCCGAGAAGACGCGCCAGCTCCGCCTCCGAGCGGCCCATATCGGTGATGGCAGCGTGCAGGATCTCGACCGGATCGGCCGCCGCAATCGGGAAGGTGCGCTCTTCGTAGTCTTCCACGAGCGTGGCGAGCACATCGAGCTTGTCGCCGGCCGGCGTTCCCCGTGGGGAGCCCCAAAGGCGCTCGATTTCCTGCAACGCGTCCCGGTGGTCCGCTTCCGAGCGGATCGGCCTGATCTCCACGGGCGGTCTCCTTAACCAGGCATAGTGTCGCCTATGGGGATACTATCGCTGCGAAGGCTGGGAAATTCTCACGACGTCTGATCGTCCACCTTGTCATCCCGGGCTCGCCTACGGCGCCCCGGAATGACGAGGTTGTTGATCCTTCCGACGTTGCATCAGCGAACGCAGCGATCAGCCCAGGAGCGGTGATCCCGCATTTGGGCTCAAGCCTACGCCCGTACCCGCTCGATCTGTGCGCCGCAGCGGCCGAGCTTGGCTTCCAGCGCCTCGAAGCCGCGGTCGAGGTGGTAGACCCGGTTGATCTGGGTCTCGCCCTCGGCGGCGAGGCCCGCGATCACCAGGGAGACGGAGGCGCGCAGGTCGGTCGCCATCACGGGCGCGCCCTTGAGCCGGTCGACGCCCTCGACGATGGCGAGGTCACCCTCGAGGCGGATCTTCGCGCCGAGGCGGGCCAGCTCCTGCACGTGCATGAACCGGTTCTCGAAGATCGTCTCGCGGATGTGCGACTGGCCCTTGGCCAGCGTCATCAGCGCCATGAACTGCGCCTGCAGGTCGGTGGGGAAGCCCGGGAACGGATCGGTGGTCACGTCGACGGCCGCGATGCCGCCGCCGTTGCGGCGCACGCGGATACCCCCCTCGACCTGGCTGATCTCGGCTCCCGTGGTCGACAGGACGTCGAGCGCCGAGTGCAGCAGCTCGGCCCGCGTGTCCTTGAGGATCACGTCGCCGCCGGTCATCGCCACCGCCATGGCGTAGGTGCCGGTCTCGATCCGGTCGGGTAGCACCTCGTGGCGCGCGCCGTTGAGCCGGGCGACACCCTCGATCTCGATCCGGGGCGTGCCCGCGCCGCGGATCTTGGCGCCCATCTTGTTCAGGCATTCGGCGAGGTCGACCACCTCGGGCTCCCGGGCGGCGTTCTCCAGCACCGTGGTGCCGTACGCGAGGGAGGCCGCCATCAGGGCGACATGCGTGCCGCCGACCGTCACCTTCGGGAACGCGATCTCGGCCCCGCGCAGGCCGTTCTTGGTCTTGGCGACCACGTAGCCGGCGTCGATCTCGATCTCGGCCCCGAGCTTCTCAAGGGCGGTGATCAGCAGATCGACCGGGCGGGTCCCGATGGCGCAGCCGCCCGGCAGCGAGACCTTGGCCTCACCGAACCGGGCCAGCAGCGGTGCCACCACCCAGAAGCTCGCCCGCATGGTCGAGACCAGGTCGTAGGGCGCGGTGGTGTCGATGACGTTGGATGCGGTGAGACGGATCGTCTGGCCGGTCTCGGTGGTCTGCCCGGGGCGCTTGCCGACCACCATGTGGTCGACGCCGTGATTGCCGAGGATGCGGGTCAGCGCGGAGATGTCGGCGAGGCGGGGGACATTGATCAGCTCCAGCGTCTCGCCGGTGAGCAGGCTCGCGATCATCAGCGGCAGCGCCGCGTTCTTGGCGCCCGAGATCGGGATCACGCCGTTCAGGGGCGCGCCGCCGGTGATGTGAATGCGGTCCATCGTATGTCCTCGGGCGGCGCACCTCCCTGGTGCGCGGCCGGCCGTTCTCCTGGTGGACGCCGCGGCGCCCAGGCTTGGCCGTCCCCTATAGACCGGATTTGTCGGAATCTGGACCGGGAGAATCGGTCTCGGGCGGGCCGGGCTGCTCCGCCTCGGGGACGTCCCGGGTTTCGGTGCGGCCGCGGCCCTGTTCCTTGCGGCGGCGCAGATTCGCGCGAAGCGCCGCCTTCAGGCGCTCGGAACGCGCGTCCTTGCCCCCGCTCATCGCGCGACCCTTCGTCGCCGCAAGCTCGATCCGGGTGATCCCGCGCCGGGGCAGGCAGTTCGGCGTGACGACATGGGGGCGCTCAAGGAAATGGCAGCGTGTTCGGACGTCCGTGACGCCCCGCGAGGCTAGCGAGTTCGTCCCCGCCTCTCAACGGCTGCAGGGCAGCGATGCCGGAACCTTACCTTGAACCAGTTCCAGATCCGCGCGTATCTTGCGCCATTCACGCGAAGGACTGGACCGAGGCCGTACGTTGATCGCGGGATCCAGGTGTCGAACCGGCACCGACCGCACGGCCGCACACGCGAAGGACGCTCGATGACCGTCACCCGGATGCCCAGCACGATGCTCGCCCAAGCGGGTTCGACGCGCACCGGCTCTGGCTACGAGCGATATTTCCGGGGCGCGCTCGACCAGCTCCACGGCGAGCGCCGCTACCGCGTCTTCGCCGATATCGAGCGCATCTCCGGGCGCTTTCCAACCGCCAAGTGGCGCAAGCAGGACGGCAAGACCGCCGAGATCACCGTGTGGTGTTCCAACGATTACCTCGGCATGGGCCAGCACAAGGAAGTGGTGGCGGCGATGACCGACACGGCCGCGCGCTGCGGCGTCGGGGCGGGCGGCACACGCAACATCGCCGGCAACAACTCGCCGCTGGTCGATCTGGAGCGCGAACTCGCCGACCTGCACGGCAAGGAGGCGGGTCTCGTCTTCACCTCCGGCTACGTCTCGAACCAGTCGGGCATCTCGACGATCGCCAAGCTGATCCCGAACTGCCTGATCCTGTCCGACGCCTTCAACCACAACTCGATGATCGAGGGCGTCCGCCATTCCGGCTGCGACAAGAAGATTTTTCGCCACAACGACCTTCAGCACCTGGAAGAGCTGCTGCGCGCCGCCGGCGACCGGCCGAAGCTGATCGTGTTCGAGTCGGTCTACTCGATGGACGGCGACATCGCGCCGATCGGCCGGATCTGCGACCTCGCCGACACCTACGGCGCCATGACCTACCTGGACGAAGTCCACGCGGTCGGCCTCTACGGACCCCGCGGCGGCGGTATCGCCGAGCGCGACGGCGTCATGCACCGGGTCGACGTGATCGAGGGGACCCTCGCCAAGGGGTTCGGCTGCGTCGGCGGCTACATCACCGCCTCGGCGGCGATCTGCGACGCGGTGCGCAGCTTCGCGCCGGGCTTCATCTTCACCACCGCGCTGCCGCCGGCGGTGGCCGCCGCCGCCCGGGCCTCGGTGCGCTACCTCAAGCGATCGAACGTCGAGCGCGAGGCGCATCAGGCCCAGGCCGCCGCCACCAAGGCGGCGCTCACCGAGGCCGGCCTGCCGGTGCTGGAAACCGAGACCCACATCGTTCCGGTGATGGTCGGCGACGCCGAGCTGTGCAAGGCGGCGGCCGACCACCTGCTGGAGCGTCACGCCATCTACATCCAGCCGATCAACTACCCGACGGTCCCGCGCGGCACCGAGCGCCTGCGCATCACCCCGTCGCCGTTCCACGACGCGACCCACATCGCCCGCCTCGCTGCGGCGCTGGCCGAGACCTGGGAGACCCTGGACCTGCCCCGGGCCGGCACGGTGTTCGTCGAGGCGGCGGAATAGGGTTTTTGCGGTCGCAGGCTGCGGCCGGGCCCATGCCTCCCTGCTGCGGCCTCTCCTGCACGGGCTACGACGCTCACACATCTGCAGACGAAGCGCGGGTCCCCTCGCCCCGCCAGCGGGGAGAGGCCCGCACGGACCTTGTCGTCCGTGTGGGAAGCGCAGGCGAAGCCGGAGCGGCGGTGAGGGGGCGGTTCAGGACGAGGCGGGCGTCCGGAACCGCCCCCTCACCGTCGGCTGCCGCTTTGCTTCGGCGACGACGAGGTCGCCGAAGCCCTCTCCCCGCAAGCGGGGCGAGGGGATACCCGCATCGATGCTGGAGCCGAAGCACGGGCCGTCGCGCAAGAAGGGCCGAACTCGATCTGTGAATCCGCTAGCCCGTACGGGAGGGGGGACCCGCGCCTTCTGCGCCCAAGGCATGAAAGCGGCTACGATCGAAACCTGTGTCGCCCGTAGCTCTGCGGGAGAGGGGGCGCTCCGCACCACAGGCCACCAACCTCTTCCGGATCCCCCGAATTCCCGGCAGGCTCGTCTTTTCCAGCGCCGGCCTGTAACGACGGCGCCAGCATCCATCCCCGAAAAGTCGCGAAAAAAATGATTTCCTCTCCGCTCATGACCGTGATGGTCGACGCCGTGCGCAAGGCCGCCCGCGGCCTGCGCCGCGATTTCGGCGAGGTCGAGAACCTCCAGGTCTCGCGAAAGGGCCCGGGCGACTTCGTGTCCGCCGCGGACCGGAAGGCCGAGGAGACCCTGCGGGACGCGCTCATGAAGGCCCGGCCCGGCTACAGCCTGGTGCTGGAGGAGAACGGCATCATCGAGGGCACCGACAAGAGCCACACCTGGCATGTCGACCCGCTCGACGGCACCTCGAACTTCCTGCACGGCGTGCCGCATTTCGCGATCTCGGTCGGGCTCGAGCGCGAGGGCCAGATCGTGGCCGGCGTGATCTTCGACCCGATCAAGGACGAGCTGTTCGTCGCCGAGCGCGGCAAGGGTGCCTACCTCAACAACCGGCGCCTTCGGGTCTCCGGCCGGCAGGACATGGCCGACGCGCTGGTCGGCTACGGCACGCCCTACCTCGGGCGCGGCAGCCACCCGCGCCTGCTGCGCGAGCTCGGCGCCGTGATGGCGGTGGCCGGCGGCACAAGGCGGATGGGCTCGGCGGCCCTTGATCTCGCCTACGTCGCCTGCGGTCGCCTCGACGGCTACTGGGAGCGCGACCTCCAGACCTACGATTTCGCGGCGGGCGTGATCCTGGTGCGCGAGTCCGGCGGCTACGTGACCTCGGCGGACGGTGCGGCCGAGCCCCTGGCGGCCCGCTCGGTGGCCTGCGGCAACGAGGTGCTGCATCGCGAATTGCTCGCTCTCCTCAAGAAGGTGCAGGCGGCCTGATCCTCCGGGAGATGCCGTCAAACTGGTCAGGGGCCGGAGCTTCTGCTTTAAGCCCGCCGTCCCCCACGGAAGGCCCGAACCCATGGAAGCCCGCCGCCACGTCGCGCTGAAGGAATCGATCCGTTCGATTCCCGACTACCCGAAGCCCGGCATCATCTTCCGCGACATCACCACGCTGCTCAGCGACCCGCGGGCGTTCCGGCGGGCGGTGGACGCGCTGGTCCATCCCTATGCGGGCGGGCGAATCGACCAGGTGGCCGGCATCGAGGCCCGGGGCTTCATCCTGGGCGGCGCCATCGCGCACCAGCTGTCTTGCGGCTTCGTGCCGATCCGCAAGAAGGGCAAGCTGCCCCACAAGACCGTCTCCATGGCCTACGCGCTCGAGTACGGCACCGACGAGATCGAGATCCACGTCGATGCGGTGAAGCCCGGTGACAAGGTGCTGCTGGTCGACGACCTGATCGCCACCGGCGGTACCGCCACCGCAGCGGTGAACCTGCTCCAGAAGATCGGCGCCGAGATCGTGGCCGCCTGCTTCGTGATCGACTTGCCGGAGATCGGCGGCGCGCAGCGCCTGCGCGACATGGGCGTGGAAGTCCGCGCCCTGATGCAGTTCGAGGGGCATTGAGGCCCAGGAAGACGTCCACGAAACGTTGACTTCGCGGGACCCATCCGCCATAAGCCCGCCACTCGCGACGTGGCGCCCCGCCTGGGCGCCCTTCGTGTTTGCAGACAACCAGGACGCGTGAAGGTCGGGTGCGGCAATTGCCGCCCACGAGCGCGCCTCGACCTTTGAAGGCTCTGAACCATGAAGAGAACCTACCAGCCGAGCAAGCTCGTCCGTAAGCGCCGCCACGGCTTCCGTGCGCGCATGGCCACCGCCGGTGGCCGCAAGGTGATCGCGCGTCGCCGCGCCCACGGCCGCAAGCGCCTGTCGGCCTGAGCCGATCGGATCCTCGCCGGCGCGGCCCTGCTGCGGCAGCCGCGCCGTGAGGCGTGTGCATGATGCGGAAACATGAAATCCGGTTTTCCGAACTCATCATGCGGCACACACTATGAGATCGGTCGGGATCGAACCATCGATGGCGACGATCGCGCGGCTCAAGAAGCGGCCTGACTTCCTGGCGACAGCCGAGGGCCGCCGCTTCCACACCGAGCGCATGACCGCCCAGGGGCGTCTGCGCGATCCGCAAGCGGCGGATGGCCTCCGGCTCGGCTTTACCATCACCAAGCGCGTCGGCCATGCTGTCGAGCGCAACCGCATTCGCCGGCGCCTGCGTGCCGCGGTGAACGTGGTTGCGTCCGGTCTCCCGGGCGATCTGGCCGGGCTGCCGGCCGACATCGTACTGATCGCCCGCCGCCCGGCCCTGACCGCGCCCTTCGAGGCCCTGGCCGAGGACCTGCGTCGCGCCATTCCGACGGTGACGCGTCCGGCCACACCGCGGCCTCCCGGTGGACCCCGGGGCGACCGGCCCGGCAAGCCTGGCGGCCGGCCGGCCAAAACCACACCTCTCCAGCGCGATGCGGGCCGGGTGCCCGCGCAGCCTGCTGCGTCCCGCGAACCCGACATCGATCCGTCGCAGGACCGCGCCAGAGGTCTCCGAATCACGGACGCGCGCAGGCCCGAACGGGCCAGTGCCGCTCCTGTTGCCACTCCGAACACGTGCGGCGGTGTCCCCGATGGGCAATGACAAGACGAACATGTTCGTGGCCATCGGCCTGTCGCTGCTGGTGCTGCTGGGATGGCAGTACTTCGTGGCCGGCCCGCGGGTGGAACAGCAGCGGCTGATCGAGGCGCAGAACAAGGCCGCGCAGCAGCAACAGCAGCCGCCCGGCGTCACCCCGGACGGGGTCCCGTCGCCCTCGCCCAAGGAGGGCGGCCCGGCAGCGCCCGTGCCGGGCACGGTCCCCGGGCAGGGTGGCGCCGTCTCGCGCGAGGCGGCGCTCGCCCGCTCGCCGCGCATCCGGATCGAGACCCCGGCGCTCAGCGGCTCGATCGCCCTCAAGGGTGGCCGCGTCGACGACGTGTCCCTGAAGAACTACCACGAGACCGTGGACCCGAAGAGCCCGGAGATCGTGCTGTTCTCCCCGGCCGGCAGCGAGGCACCGTACTACGCCGAGTTCGGCTGGGTCGGCGCCAATGCCGGGCCGCTGCCCGGCAGCGAGACCGTCTGGTCCAGCGACGGCAAGACGTTGTCGCCCGGCATGCCTGTGACCCTGACCTGGGACAACGGCGCCGGCCTCGTCTTCAAGCGCATCATCGCGGTCGACGACAAGTACATGTTCACGGTCCGCGAGGAGATCGAGAACAGGGGCTCGGGCGCGGTGACGCTCTATCCGTACAGCCTGGTCTCCCGCTGGGGTAAGCCGCATACCCAGGGCTACTACGTCCTGCACGAAGGCATGATCGGCTACCTCGGCAACGACGGCCTGCAGGAATTCACCTACGACAAGCTCGCCAAGGAAGGCGCGTATGGCGGCGCCAACACCAAGGGCCGCGCCTGGAACGGCGTGACCGGCGGCTTCGTCGGCATCACCGACAAGTACTGGGCGGCGGCCGTGATGCCGGCCGACCAGGACGTGCCCTATACCGGCGCCTTCACGGACCGGACCGACGGCGCCACCAACGTCTACCAGGCCAGCGTGCGCGGTGACGCCGTGAACCTGGACGCGGGGGCCTCGGCGACGACGACCCAGCGCCTGTTCGCCGGCGCCAAGGAAGTCAACCTGATCAACAACTACGAGAAGGACCTCGGCATCAAGCACTTCGATCTCATGATCGATTGGGGCTGGTTCTTCTTCATCACCAAGCCGATGTTCCGGGCGCTGGACTTCTTCTTCCATCTCTTCGGCAACTTCGGCGTCTCGATCCTGGTGGTCACCTTCTGCCTGAAGCTGCTGTTCCTGCCGATCGCCAACCGCTCCTACGTGTCCATGGCCAAGATGAAGGCCGTGCAGCCCGAGATGGTCGCCATCCGGGAGCGGTACAAGGACGACCGCATGAAGCAGCAGCAAGCCACGATGGAGCTGTACAAGAAGGAGAAGATCAATCCGGTCGCGGGCTGCTGGCCGGTGCTGATCCAGATCCCGGTCTTCTTCGCGCTCTACAAGGTGCTGTTCATCACCATCGAGATGCGCCACGCGCCGTTCTTCGGGTGGATCCACGATCTCGCCGCGCCGGATCCGACGAGCATCGTCAACCTGTTCGGCCTGCTGCCCTTCCCGGCACCGGACTTCGTCCATCTCGGCGTCTGGCCGCTGATCATGGGCGTCACGATGTTCGTGCAGATGAAGATGAACCCCGCGCCGCCAGACCCGGTCCAGGCGCAGATTTTCACCTTCATGCCGATCGTGTTCACATTCATGCTGGGGTCGTTCCCCGCCGGCCTCGTGATCTACTGGGCCTGGAACAACACCCTGTCGGTGATCCAGCAATACGTCATCATGCGTCGCAACGGCGTGAAGGTGGAGCTGTGGGACAACCTGCGGACCACGTTCCGGCGCGGCGGAACCAAGGCGCCGGCGACCACCAAGGGCTGAGGCCCGCGGTCATCGCCGTCACCGCATCCCAGAGGGCGGCCGCCACCGTCCGGGACGCCGCTCCGGGCCGACGAGGAAAGCCGTGACCGAGACCAACGACGATGCGGCCGACCTCCTGGAGGCCGGCCGCCTGCTGTTCGCCGGGGCTGCCGACTTCTACGCGGCCGCCCAGGTTCTCGAGCGCATCCCGCCCATGGAGGGCGTCGAGATCGCGTTCGCGGGCCGCTCGAACGTCGGCAAGTCGAGCCTGATCAACGCGCTGACCGGCCGCAACACCCTGGCGCGCACGTCGCACACGCCGGGCCGGACCCAGCAGCTCAACTTCTTCCGGATCGGGGATCGCATGTCCCTCGTGGACATGCCGGGCTACGGCTACGCGGCGGTGGAGAAGGCCAAGGTCGAAGCCTGGACCCAGCTGATCCATTCCTACCTCAAGGGCCGCGCCAATCTCGCCCGGGTGTTCATGCTGATCGACGCCCGCCACGGCTTCAAGTCGATCGACACCGACGTACTCGACGGTCTCGACAAGGCCGCGGTGAGCTATCAGGTCGTGCTCACCAAGGGCGATTCGCTGAAGAAGGGCGAGGTCGAGAGCCGCATCGCCGGCATCCAGGCGGGGCTCGCCAAGCGGCCGGCCGCCTTCCCGCAGGTGATCCTCACCTCCAGCCGCGACGACCGCGGCATACCCGAGCTGCGCGCTGCGATCGCCAAGCTGCTGATCGAGCGCGGCGCATGAGGATGTCGGGGATCGACCGGGGGCTCATGGCCTTGGCCTGCCTCGCCGGCCTGCTCGGTGTCGCCCTCAGCGCCGCGGCGGCCCACATCCCGGGGGCGGATTCGCTCAAGACCGCGGCGCAGTTCCTGTTGTTTCACGCCCCGGCGATCCTGGCGCTCACGGGCTTAGCCGCCGGAAGTCTGACGCGGCCCGGCCTATCGCGCACCGCAGCGGGTCTGCTCGTCCTCGGCCTGATCCTGTTCTGCGGCGACCTGTCGGTTCGGACCTGGCTGCAGCGCCCCCTGTTCCCGATGGCCGCCCCCATCGGCGGCTTCGCCCTCATGGGTGGCTGGCTCGTGGCAGCTGTGGGCGCGCTCGTGCCGGCGCGGCGCGTTTAGCCGCCAGCCTGAACGTTTAGAAATTCCAGCGCCGGTCCCTGGGCATCCGAGAAAACGCCGGCCGTAAGCGCGCCGCCGTAGACCGCGGCGGTGTCGAGATTGGTCCGGAACCGGCGTACCTCCGGGCGACCGTCCCGCTGGGGTGTGTGGCCGTGGACCACGTGCCGGCCGAAATCGTGATCCTCCTCGAGGAACGGTTCCCGAATCCACAGGCGGTCGTGCACGTCCGAGTCCGACGCCGCCTTGCCGGGGCGGAGACCGGCATGGACGTACCACCGGGCCGCATCGCCGTGCAGGGTCGGAAGGGCTTCGATCCAGTCGAGGGTGTCGCCCGGCAACCCGCTGAGGTCCCGGGCGCCGAACGAATCGAGGGTGGCGTCGCCGCCGTTGTACAGCCAATGCCGGGCCGCCTCCGGAGTCAGCAGCGCGTCGAGCAGCATGCGCTCGTGGTTGCCCATGAGGCAGGTGACGCGTTCGGGCTCGGCCCAGTTCAGGCGGCTGACGGTGCGCAGCACCGCGGCGCTGTCGGGTCCGCGATCGATGTAGTCGCCCAGGAAGACCAGGCGGTGGGCACGATCCCCAGCATGGGCGGCGATCTGCTCCAGCAGCGTGTCGAGCAGGTCGGCGCGGCCGTGGATGTCGCCGATGGCGTAGGTGAGCGGCGCGGACTCCATGGGCCATCGTCTACGGGAGGGATCCGGTCCGCAAGGCTTCGCGGCGGATCACGCCGCCGTCGCAGGGAAGATTCTCAGCCCTTCGCTTCTTGGGCGTATCGGCCGTCGTATCGGCCGGCTTGAATCAGCGCGAGCACTTCGGCCTCTTGGGCAGATTGTGCGCGCACCGCCTCGATCAGGCGCGGCGCGAGCGCGGGCGGGAAGGTCACGACGCCGTCCGCGTCGCCCACCACCACGTCTCCTGGGCTCACCGTCCAGCCTCCGACGGAAACGGGTCCGTTGATGACGCCGGGGCCGGTCTTGAACGGACCCCGGGGCGTGGCGGCGCGAGCGTAGCAGGGGAAGTCCGAACCGGCGAAGGCGTCGGTATCGCGGATAGCGCCGTCGATGACGAAGCCTGCCACGCCCCGGCTCTCGGCGATCGCCTTCATGATTTCGCCCACCAGCGCCCGGCTCGTGTCGCCGCCGCCATCGACCACGATCACGTCTCCGCGACGAACCTGCTCGAGCGCCTGGTGGATCGCGAGGTTGTCGCCGGCCCGCACCCCGACCGTGAACGCCGTGCCGAGGAGCCGCCCCTGCCGGTGGAAGGGCCGCAGACCGTGCAGGACCGCCATCCGGTCCAGGCAGTCGCTGATCGTCGCCGTGGAGAAGTCCTGAACCGAGGCGAGCACGGCGGGATCGACGGTGGGCGGCGGCGGATTGTGCGTGATGCCGGGCATCGGCGAGAAACCTCCCTGATGGCGGCCGGGCGGGATCCTGTTGGATCGCGTCGGGGCTGCGCCGAGGGCGGAGCTTGCCAGAGGATTCACCCGGTGTCGTGCGGCCTGCCGGCTTCAGCGCTCGGCCGCTTGGGGCCCCCCCGCGCCGCCGCCGGTCGCGAGCTTGCGGCGGGCATCGGCCTGGCCGCTCTGCGTGTCGAAATACTTCGCTGCGTCGCCGAGCTGGACCGCCGGCTGGCATTTCGGCGTGCAGGACAGCGATTCCTGATCCATCCCGCGCTGGACCGTGATGGTCGCGTCCCGCGATGCCTCGACCCGGATCATCGTCTCGGCGATCATCGCGCCGGCCGTGTCGAGCGCGATCAGGTTGGTCGAGCCGTAGCTCTTGCCCGTGAGCACCAGCACGCCGTTCTTCTGCGGCGTGACCTCCGCGATGATGGGGTTGCCGACGATGACGGTTGCGGTCTTCTCCGGCAGGCGGATGACCTTGGCGTTGTCCACCAGCACGGTGACGATCGGCAGCGGCTCCGGCTGGGCGGCCGCGACAGCGGCACCCGTCAGCAGGAGGACGAGGCCGGCTCGGCCCGCATTCGACAGGGTGCGGCGCATCGGATTCCTCGGTAGCGGCCGGCGCCTGCGCGTGGCGCGACACCGAAGCCGCAGCGATAGCCCGGGACCGGTGAAGGAACCGCTAAGCATGAGGCGGCCCCGCGTATGCTCGGCAACGGCGAAACCTATCCTTCACTAAGCTCGCAGCGGGCCGTGAGCGGACTTTGTTCGGGGTGCGATTTAACCGAATTTCAAGGCGTAACAGGCAATCTCCAAATGCCGCCGATCGAGACGTAGAAATCTTCGTCGGTCATCTTTCAAACTTCACGTTGCCCGTTCTTGATCGAAGGATCGCCCTCCATGAAGACCCTGTTCTCGCGTTTCGCCTCCGACGAGTCCGGCGCCACCGCGATTGAGTACGGCATGATCGCCGCCCTGATCGCCGTCGTCATCATCGGCGCGCTGAAGACTGTCGGCACCTCGCTGTCGGCCAAGTTCAGCGCGATCTCCGGCAACCTGAACTAATCGGGTCTCTTCACGATCGGGATCTGCGGCAGGTTCGAGGCTCCATCGCGTCAGGCGATGGGGTCTCGGCCGGCCGGATCCGTCGTTCGGCTGCGGCCTCGCGCTGCTTTCCCGCCAGGTACGGATAGGGTTGACCCGAGATGGTTGGCGCAGGATCGGCGATCGCGAGTCTCGGAACGGCCGGTTTCGGCCTGCTGGTGCTGTTCCCGTTCCTGATGGCCTACGCGGCGGCCAGCGACCTGCTGACGATGCTGATCCCGAACCGGATCTCGTTGGCGCTCGTCGCGGGGTTCGCGCTGCTGGCCGTCACCGGCCCGATGAGCTGGTCCGAGATCTGGCTCCATGTCGGCGCTGCCGCCCTGGTGCTGACCGTGACCTTCACGCTGTTTGCCGTCGGGGTGATCGGCGGTGGCGACGCCAAGCTGGCCGCCGCCACGGCGCTCTGGCTGGGCTTCGACGGCTTGGGCGATTACCTGCTGGTGGCCTCGATCCTCGGCGGCGGCCTGACGCTCGCGATCCTGGCCGTGCGCGCCTACCCGCTCCCGATGCGCATCGCGCGCTTGCCCTTCGCGCTGCACCTCCACGATGCCAAGACCGGGATTCCGTACGGTATCGCGCTCGCGGCTGCTGCCCTGCTGGTGCTGCCCGAGACCGAGGTCTGGGCCCGCACGCTCGCCGCCTGAGATCCTGGAACCAAAGCAAATCTCGGTCCCGAGATCTGGAGCCCAGGTTCGGAGCCGGCTAGAACTGCGCCATGTCGTTCGCGCTCCTGCGTCGCCCCGATCCCGACCACCTTGAGGTCCAGCACGAGGGAGCAAGCCTCCAGATCGCGCTGCGCCGGCGGCCGACCGCGCGCCGGATCACCCTGCGGGTCTCGGCCGCCACCGGCGAGGTCGTGATCACCCTGCCGAGCCGAACCGCCGTCAACACCGCCCAGCGCTTCGCCACCAGCCATGCCGGGTGGATTGCCGCGCGTCTGGCACGGGTGCCGGAGCGGATCGGTTTCGTTCCGGACGCGATCCTGCCGCTGCGCGGGACGCCACACCGTTTGCATCTGCGAGGGACGCGCAGCGGCGCGGTGCGCGTCGAGGCGGAGGCCGGGGAACCGGTGATCTCCCTCTCTTGCGAGCCGGCCCACGTCCCGCGCCGGATCCGGGACTACCTGACCCGCGAGGCACGGCGCGACCTCGCCGAGGCGGTGGAGCGCTATGCGCCGCTGCTCGGCCAACGGCCGGTCCGCATCACCCTGCGGGACACCCGCAGCCGCTGGGGATCCTGTACGGCGCGGGGCGAGCTGAACTTCTCATGGCGCCTGATCCTGGCGCCCCCGATGGTGCTCGATTACCTCGTCGCCCACGAGATGGCGCACCTGCGCGAGATGAACCATTCGGCGCGGTACTGGGCGCTGCTGCACGGGCTATGCCCGCACGTCGACGCGGCCGAGGCGTGGCTGAAGCGCAACGGCACCAGCCTGCATCGCTACGGCTGACCGGCCAAGCCTCAGCCCCTGTCTCAGCCCTTGCCTCAGCCCTTAGCGCGCAGGACCTTCTGGCGCGTCACGGCTTCGCCGGGCCAGACCGGCCGCGGGTTGACCTGGCCGGGCTCGAGCGTGCGGGGGGCGACGCTGTCGCAGACCTCGCGCTGCCGGATGATCACCGGGTTGCCGAAGGTGTCGCGGCGGCGCACCAGGCCGCCTTCGCGGCAATAGCCGGCGATCGCGGCCTGTCCGTTGCGGCCGCCATACGGGTTCACCGCCACGGGCGGATGCTCGACGATCAGCGTGTCGGAGCGGTTGAGGGAGTGTTCCACATAGGTGGTCTCGCCGACCGGCAGCGATTGTGCCCCAGCCTGCGCGAGGGTGGCCATCAAGCAGGCGGCCGAGAGGGCGAGCGGGCGCATCACAGCTTCAGGATCCTGCGCTGGAGGAAAAGCGAACCCTATTTAGGCCGTTCTGCAACCTTCGGGTAGCGTCAAGGAGCAACACCGGAGCCGGCATCGCTTGACAGCGCGGGTCCGACCATGGTCGGAACACCCCCGATTTTACGGCCTCGCCGGTCCTCGGCGATGGCGTTCCGAAGGGTTCGGCGGTGCCGCTTCACGCGAAGCTCGATCGTTTCCGGCGCGTCGTCCGGCGCGCCGTCTTGCCGGCCTGCCTTGCCTTCTCCGCGGCAGGGCTCGCATCGGTTGGGCCGGCCGCCGCCCAGGGCATGGTGCGCAAGACCTTCGACGATTGGCAGCTGCGCTGCGAGACGCCGGCCGGCGCGAAGGCCGAGCAATGCGCCCTGGTGCAGTACCTGGCCGCTGAGGACCGCCCGAACCTCACCCTGGTGGTGATCGTTCTGAAGACGGCGGACAATCGCGGTTACCTGCTGCGGGTGGTGGCGCCGCTGGGCGTGCTCCTTCCCTCCGGGCTCGGCCTGAAGATCGACCAGACCGATGTCGGCCGAGCCGGCTTCGTGCGCTGCCTGACAACCGGTTGCGTGGCCGAGGTGGTGATGGATGACGGCCTGATCCGCCAGTTCAAGGCCGGCACGCAGGCGACCTTCATCGTGTTCCAGACGCCCGAGGAAGGCGTCGGCATCCCGCTCTCGATGAAAGGCTTCGCGGCCGGGTTCGACAGCTTGAAATGACGATGCCGCCCGGGAGCCGTGCGATGATCGGTGAGCGTGACCTGTTTCTAGGCCTGTGCGGCCTGATCCTCGCCGGTTCGCTCGCCGCGAGCCCGGCCTGCGCCAAGGACGGCAACGTCTTCTCCAACCTGTTCAAGTTCGGCGGCACGACGGTCCCGCCGTCGCAGCCGCAGAGCCTCGATCCGCCCTATTGCCCGCCGGTCGAGGTGGCCGAGAACGGTGCGGCGTATCGCATCCTCGCCGGGAGCGATGTGCGGACGCAGTTCTCGGTCGGCCGGCTCGCCCGGGAATGCGCCCGGCGCCAGGACGGCTCGATCACCGTCAAGGTTGGCGTCGAGGCCAACGTGCTGCTCGGCCCGAAGGGTGCGCCCGGTCGGTTCGACGTGCCGGTGACGATTCAGATCCGCCACGAGGGCAAGGTCATCGCGAGCCGCGTCGAGCGTACCAGCGTCCTCGTCGGCCCGGGCGAGGCCCAGGGCTTCGCTACCATCGTGGCCGAGGAACTGACCGTGCCGCCGGCGGTGGCCGAGGATTACGACATCACCGTCGGCGTCGGCAGCGGCAAGGGTACAGGCGGCAAGCCCGCGGCCAAGCCGCGGCGCAGGAAGCCGGCAGCCGCCGCCGAGGCCGCCGGCGGAGGCGACGCTGCCCAGTGATGCCGCGGCGCACCCCGTCGAACCGACCCCACCGACCGGCCGAGGCGGACGCGGCGCGGCCTGGCTCGGCCGCCAGACGCTGTTCCGCCTGGAGCCGGCCGACGACCCGGTCTTCGATCGCCGCCTGATCCTGCCCGACCATTCCGTCGGCTGGATCGTGCTGAGCTATGGCGGTGACCCCCAGGTCGCGCCGCGCCGGCCGATCCTGCGCGTTATCCGAGGGGTCGACGGCACGCCGCAGGATTTCGTCCTCCCGGGCACGTCGCACGGTTACGCCCATTGGCTCGGCCTGATCCCCGCAGATGCCCGGGAGATCCGGCTCTCGGCCGGACCGGGTTTCGTGCTGGAGCGGGTCGGGGCCCGGAGCGAGGCCTCGGTGCTGGTCCAATGCCTCTTGCGGCGGCCCTGGCGCTTCGTGTCGTCCCTCTACGAGCGCGCGCGCGGGTCCGAGCGGCGCTATCGCGATACGTTGCGCGGCGCCTGCGCGGTGACGCCGATGCAGCATTACCGGTCCTGGGCAGCGTCACGGAGCCGCCCGATCCAGGTGGCGCCCACCGCGCTGCGGATCCGATGCTTGATCCTCGCCCGGCCCGGAGAGGACGCGGCGCTTGCCGCGACGCTGGACGCCCTCGGAACGCAGATTCACACGGGGCGGACGGTCGTCGTCGCCTGGAAGGATGCACGTCCCGAGGCACCGGACGTCCGTGCCGAACACCGGATCTGGGACGATCGAGCCGCGCCCGCCGACCTCACCGCCGAGGCCGACGCCCTGTGCCTGCTCCGGGCCGGGGACATCCCGACCCCCGACGCGCTGGCGCTGCTGGCGACAGCCCTGGCGGGGGCGGATCTCGCCTACGGCGACGAGCTGGGCCCCGATGGCCTCCCGCTGCTCAAGCCGGATTGGAGCCCGGACCTCGCCCTGGCAACCGGCTATGTCGGCCGCGTCACCCTGTTCTCCCGTGCCCTGCTCACGCGGCTGCCGCCCGAGCCGGTTGGGCCCATGGACGAGGCGATCCTGGCGATCGAGACCGCCGCGATCGTCGCCGGCGCGCGCGGCGCCCATGTTCCGCGCGTCCTCGCCAGCACGGCCGGCCATAGCCTGGATGCCGCAGGGAGAGCCCGCGTGCTGGGCGCCCGCCTCGACGCGTTGAGCGTCTGGCCGAAGGCGTCCGTTCGTAAGGGCGCCGTCCAGCTGGACTGGCCGCTGCCGCGTCCCGCCCCGCGGGCCAGCATCGTGATCCCCTCCCGCGACCGGCTCGACCTGATCGAGCGGGTCTGCCGCGGCGTGCTGCACGAGACGGCTTACGCCGATCTCGAACTGATCATCGTCGACAACGGGTCCACCGATCCGGCCGTGCTGGCGTATTACGAAGCCCTGCACCGGGACCCCCGCGTCCGGATCCACGTCGATCCGCAACCGTTCAACTTCGCCGCCATGGTCAATGCCGGCGTCGCCGACGCCACCGGCGCGGTCGTGGTGCTGCTCAACAACGATGTGGCCGTTCTTGAACCCGGCTGGCTCGACGCGATGGTCCGCCAGGCGAGCCGGCCCGAGGTCGGGGCGGTCGGGGCAAAGCTCCTCTACGCGGACGGCACGCTGCAGCATGCCGGCGTCGTGGTCGGCCTCGGCGGGCGGGCCGGCCACATCCTGCGCCGCCGCCCCGGCGACACGCCGGGCCATCTCGGACGGTTGCATGTCGCCCACGAGGTCTCGGCCGTCACCGCCGCCTGTCTGGCCGTCGCGCGGGAGAAATATCTCGCGGTCGGCGGCTTCGACGCCGAGGCGTTCCCGGTGGATTTCAACGACGTCGATTTCTGCCTGCGCCTCAGCGCCGCCGGCTGGAAGACGGTGTGGACTCCGGCCGCCACGCTGGCTCATCTCGAATCCGTCAGCCGAGGTCCCTCGGTCGGCGCCAAGCGCGCGCGGTTCGAGCAGGAGGCGGCCCGCTTCTCTGAGCGCTGGCGCGACGTGATCCGGCACGACCCGTTCTATCATCCTGCCCTGTCGCTCACGACTTTCGGCGAGGATCTCGAATGACGCGGCGCCGATGACCGAGCCTGTGGTCGGCCTCGCACAGAGACTGCATCTCGGCATTCCGCGGCGCTCCGGCCGCGCAATGCTCGACGTGCTGCGTCACCTACTGGGCCACCCTCGGGCGACGGGAGAGATCCTGCTCGCGCGGCTCCAGGGCCGACGGCTGCGCGCGCGCCAGAAGCTGGCCGCCCTGATCGGGATCGACCACCGACTCACCCTTCCGGCTAGCATCCTCGACCGATTCCCACCCGCTCCCGCCCCGCCGGCGGACGGCATCCTGGTGTTGGGCGACGGCATGTTGGTCGCGGGTGCGCTCGACCGCATCGCCACCGCCTTCGCGGCCGATCCGGAGCTTCAGGCCATCTACGGCGATGCCCTGATCCAGGACCATCCACGCGGCCCGGTGCGGCCCCTGCTCGCGCCAAGCTTCGACCCCGACTGGCTGGCGCACCTCGACTATCTCGCCCCCCTGTTGGCTTGCCGGGCGGGATCTCTCGCCCCGGCGACGCAGCCGACCGGCCCCGCCGACGCCGCGTTCCGGATCGCCGAGCGGTACGGCGCCGGCGCGATCGGCCACCTGCCCGAGATCCTTTCGATCCGTCGCGGCGAGACCGGGGATCGTGCGTCGCCGGCAGGGGAGGGGGGACGGTATCGCCACCGCGACGCCCTGCGCGGCCATCTCGACCGGACCGGCCGCAGCGAAAGCCGCATCGTCGTTGCCCGGGACGAAGGCCTTCTCCAAGTCGAGCACCCGCTGCCCGATCCGCGGCCGCTGGTGAGCGTCATCGTGCCGACCCGCGACCGGCTCGACCTGCTCCGCCCCTGCCTCGAAAGCCTCGCCGCCTGCACCGATTGGCCGAACCTCGAGATCCTGGTCTGCGACAACGACAGCCGCGAGCCGGAGACGCTGGCGTTCCTCAAGGCGCTGGAGCGTGAGGGGAGGGGGCTCGTCGTACCCTGTCCGGGCCCGTTCAACTTCGCCGCCATGAACAACGCCGCCGCCGTCCGCGCCCGCGGGGCGCTGCTGGTCTTCGTCAACAACGACGTCGAGGCGTTCCGGCCCGACTGGCTGACCCGTATGGCCCGGGAGGCCCTGCGCCCCGAGATCGGCGCTGTCGGCGCCAGGCTCCTCGACGGCGAGGGGCGGGTCCAGCATGGCGGCATCGTGCTCGGAACCGGCGGCCTGGTCACCCACGCGCACCGCCACTTCCCCGGCGACGCCCCCGGCTACCTTGCGGGCCTGCGCGCAACGCACGCGGCCTCGGCGGTGACCGCCGCCTGCCTGATGGTCGAGACGGAAAAATTCCGGGCGGTCGGCTGCTTCGACGATGCAGTCTTCGCGGTGGATTTCAACGATGTCGACCTGTGCCTGCGCCTGAACGCGGCCGGCCATCGCACGCTTCTGGTGCCGGGGGCTGTACTGCATCACCGCGAATCGGCGAGCCGCCGCTGGACCCCGGCGGCGCGCGCCCGCCACGAGCGCGAGATCGCGGCGCTGAAAAAGCGATGGGGGCCGCTGCTGGCGCAGGACCCCCACTATCACCCGGGCTTCGACCCGGACCTCTCGACCCACGCGCGGCTGCGGCGGGCCTTCCCTGCGGCGGGGCCGGCATCGGTGCGCCGGCCATCCACCTGAGCGGATTACTGGACCAGGCGCGGGCCGCCGCCCTGGACCTTCTCGTTCTCCGACATGATCCCGAGCCGCTTGGCGACTTCGGTGTAGGCTTCGATCAGGCCGCCCAGATCCTTGCGGAACCGGTCCTTGTCGAGCTTGTCGGAGGACTTGATGTCCCACAGCCGGCAGGAATCCGGGGAGATCTCGTCGGCGACGACGATGCGCATCATGTCGCCTTCCCACAGGCGGCCGGTCTCGATCTTGAAGTCCACGAGCCGGATGCCGACGCCGAGGAAGAGGCCCGACAGGAAGTCGTTGACGCGGATCGCCAGCGCCATGATGTCGTCGATCTCCTGGGGCGTCGCCCAGCCGAACGCCGTGATGTGCTCCTCCGACACCATCGGGTCGTTGAGCGCGTCGTTCTTGTAGTAGAACTCGATGATCGAGCGCGGCAGCTGGGTGCCTTCCTCCAGGCCCAGCCGGGTCGCCAGCGAGCCGGCCGCGACGTTGCGCACGACGACCTCGAGCGGGATGATCTCGACCTCCCGGATCAGCTGCTCGCGCATGTTCAGCCGGCGGATGAAGTGCGTCGGCACGCCGATGTCGTTGAGGTGCTGGAACACGAATTCGGAGATCCGGTTGTTCAGCACGCCCTTGCCGTCGATGACCTCGTGCTTCTTCGCGTTGAAGGCGGTCGCGTCATCCTTGAAGTGCTGAATGAGCGTCCCGGGCTCGGGCCCCTCGTAGAGGACCTTCGCCTTGCCCTCGTAGATGCGACGGCGGCGGTTCATAGGCGTGTACCGTGGTTTGAGGAAGTCCATGGGCCGAGGCTCCTGATGCGCGACGATTGGGAGGAATTCGCGGCGCGGCGACCGGATGGGAAGGTCGGGCAACCGGACGGCCTCTGCCCGAGGGCCCGGCTACTGCCGCTGAAACTAGCCGAACGGGGCTTCCAGCACAACGCGTTAGCCCGCAGGGCGGGATTGCGGACGGCTTTCCGGACGTGACGAGCGGCCGTCTGCGCAAGCGTCACATCACCCCGTGCCGCGGCGCTCTTCCATGGGCGCGGTTTTGGAGGGGTACCGGCACAGATCGGCGATGAGGCAGCGGGGGCACTCGGGCTTTCGCGCCTTGCAGGTGTAGCGGCCGTGCAGGATCAGCCAGTGGTGGGCGTGCAGCCTGTAGGGCTCCGGGACGATCGCTTCCAGACCGGCCTGTACCTTGTCGGTGGTGGTGCCGACGAACAGCGGAATCCGATTCGAGACTCGGAAGATGTGGGTGTCCACGGCGATCCGCGGCACCTGGAACGCGATGTTCAGCACCACGCTGGCGGTCTTGGCCCCGACCCCGGGCAACACCTGCAGCGCCTCCAGGCTCGCCGGCACCGCCCCGCCATGCCGCTCGACCAGGATGCGCGAGAGCGCGACGACGTTCTTGGCCTTGGTGTTGAACAACCCGATCGTGCGGATGAAGCTTCGGACCGTCTCTTCGCCGAGTGCCAGCATCTTCTCGGGCGTGTCGGCCACCGCGAAGAGCGGACCGGTGGCGAGGTTGACGCCGCGATCGGTCGCCTGGGCCGACAGGACCACGGCCACCAGAAGCGTGAACGGGTTGACGAAGTGGAGCTCGCCCTTCGGTTCCGGCTCGGCCGCGTGGAAGCGCCGGAAGATCTCCGTGAGCGTCTCCGGATCCACCGCGTCCGGCGCAGCCTCGACATGGACCGTGGTGGCCGAGGCGATGCGTCCGCCGAGGCGCCCCGAGGCTGTGGCTTTCACGGGGGCGGCGGTCACACCTGCGGCACGCCGTCGAGGTGGGCTGTTAACCGGGGGCGGAGGCTTTCTGGCGGGCATCGGCGCGTTATATGGATCGCATGGTTACCGGCAATCCTTCCGTCCACCCGCACGGGCTCGACCCGGACACGATCGACCGGCCGGTCTTCTCGGCCACCATCCGTCCGCATCAATCCTTGAGTCGCCTGGGCTTCCGGGTCGTGATGACCGGCTGCTGCCTGGTCTCGCTCACGGTTTCGGTCTGGGCCTGGCGAATGGGCTTCTGGCCTGTGGCCGGTTTCTTCGGCCTCGACATGCTGGCGATCTATGCCGCCCTGAAGGTGAGCTTCCGGCGCGGGCGATCCTTCGAGGAGGTGATGATCTCACAGCTCGAGATCCTGCTGGCACGGGTCAGCCACCGGGGCGAGCGACACGAATGGCGGTTCAATCCGCTCTGGACCAAGATCGTCACCGTGGAGGACGACGAGTACGGCCTCCAGCGGCTCACCCTCGTCTCGCGACGGCAACAGGCGTTGGTGGCGCGGGATGCCGACCCGGACGAGCGGGCCCGCATCGCCCATGGGCTCGGTCAGGCACTGGCGCGGGTCAAGAAGGGCTACTGAGCGCGTCACGCGTCGGCCACCGGGATTCGGCAGAGATGACGATTGCACCGCAACAACGCGGTTGACGCCACCGGCGCACCTGCCTATAGAGCTGTTCATCGGCGCCGGCCGCGGAAGTGGCCCGGGCGCTGAAGCATCTTCTGACAAGATCGGCGATTGGCCGGCGCGTTTGCCGGGCGGTCTTCTGTTTTTGTTCGATGCCGACCCTGATGTATCGTTCGCTCCGGCGAACCAAACAGTCGGGTTGACAGGGAGGACGGTGGGCTCTAGACGCCCTCCACCGCTGAGGCGGCCGACCGAATGGTCTGGCGCGTATCACGGTTCTCCCAGTCGGGCAAGCAAAAGATCCGGGCCTCGGTCCAGGTCGTCGTCTCGTCTGCAGCGATACCGGCTCGGCTGGTATCGTGGGGTCTTTGACATTGTTGGATTTGAGGAAGGGAGACGCGGACGGCGTTTGTCCTTGCGGCTGGAGCTTAGGCTTCGGCGTGTGAGAGACTAGTGC
>NZ_BPQU01000004.1:159101-275743 GCF_022179445.1 Methylobacterium mesophilicum
AAACCTGCCGCTCTTCGCAGAACTGAGCGAACGCGAGCGCAATCTCGTCGGCGTCTCCGCGCGGTATTCCACCGTCGATGGGCCCGGCGTGCGCGCGTACTACGCCAACCGCAACCTGTTCGGCGGCGGCGAGACGTTCCGGCTCGATGCCGACATCTACTACCTCGGGTTGGGCAACGACCCGTTCGCAACCCAGCGCAAGATCGCCGGGATCGGCACCAACGGATTGGGCGGGCGCCTGTCGGCGACCTACGTTCAGCCTGCGCTCGGCGGCACCCGCAACGACTTCCTGGCCAACGCCTTCATCACCCGCGAGGTGCAGCAGAGCTACCTGGTCGATGGCGGCGGGGTCTCGGGCGCGATCCGGCATCGGTTCTCCGACACGTTCTCGGCGCAGATCGGGCTGGACGCGCAGGCCGGGCGCTCGAAGGACGCCCTCGGTACGGTCAATTACCGGCTGATCGGCGTGCCGGCCTCGGTGACCTACGATTCCACCGACAGCCTGCTCGATCCCACCGAGGGGTTCCGGGCGATCGCGTCGCTCGCCGCCTATCCCGGGGCGATCTCGTCGCCCGGGATCGTCGTCGCGAAGGCGCAGGGCTCGACTTATTATTCGTTGGACGACGAATCCCGCTACATTCTCGCCGGGCGGATCGGCTTCGGCTCGGTCTCGGGCGCGCCGCTTGGGGACATCCCGGACAATTTCCGGTTCTTCGCGGGCGGCGGCGGCTCGGTGCGCGGCTACCCGTACCGGACGCTCGGGCCGATCGGTCCGTTCAACCTGCCGATCGGCGGCCGCAGCCTGCTGGAGGCGTCGATCGAAGCGCGGATCAAGATCACCGACACGATCGGGGTGGTGCCGTTCTTCGATGCGGGCACCGCCTTCGCCTCGGCCCTGCCGGATTTCGATGAGAAGATCCGGAAATCGGTGGGCATCGGGCTGCGCTACTACACCGGCATCGGCCCGATCCGCGCCGATCTCGCTTTCCCGCTCGATCCCTACAAGGGCGGCCATGTCCGCCCAGCTGTTCTGTATCTCAGCCTGGGGCAGGCGTTCTGAATGGCAGATTTTTTTGGAGGTCGGGGCGGATCCGGACGCCCTCCCTCTCCCCTCTGCGGGGGAGGGTGGGCCGGCCGTCAGGCCGGGTCGGGAGAGGGAAAGCGAGACGGCGCAGGATTTCACGCCCATCGCGTCCTTTCCGGAGGCGTCGCTTCCCTTTCCCGCCTCCCTTCGGGGGCCACCTTCCCCCGCAAAAGGAGGAGGGGCGCCGCGCGGGTCCTGATCGCCCTGTGCCTGATTCTGGGATGCGCGATCTTGTCCGTCGCTCCGAACACGACCCACGCCGACGACAGCGAGAAAACCGTGCTCGGCGGGCTCCTGTCCCGGGCGCTCTCGACACCGTCGTCGCGCGTGGCGATCGGGGCGGTGGACGGGGCCCTGTCCTCGGATGCCACGATCCGCGACGTGGCGGTGAGCGACCGCGACGGCGTATGGCTCAAGCTCGACCGCGCCCGTATCGTCTGGCGGCGGCTGGCGCTGCTATCGGGCCGGCTCGAGGTGGACAGCCTGGAGATCGGGCGGATCGAAGTGCTGCGCCGGCCGATCCCCGGCCCGACCCCGCCGGAGGCCAAGCCGGACGGCAAGCTGCTGCCGGACCTACCCGTGAAGGTCGAGATCAAGGGCTTCAAGCTGGCCGAGCTGGTGCTGGGCGAGCCCGTGGCCGGTCAGCCGGCGCGGCTCTCGGTCGAGGGCAAGGCGCGGCTCGGGGCGGCAAGCGAGGGGCTCGATCTGCAGGCCCGGGCTCAGCGCCTGGACGCGGCCGGGCGCTTCCTGCTGTCGCTGGTCTACGTGCCGCAGGGCGACCGCCTGGAGCTGAAGGCCAACCTGGTCGAGCCGACGGGCGGGCTGCTGTCCAAGGCGGCCAACGTCCCCGGCACGCCGCCGATCGATTTCGACCTCGTCGGCACCGGCACGCTGGATGCCTGGAACGCCCATCTCGATTTCACCGCCGGCCCGGATATCGGCGGCAAGGGCGGCGCCAAGATCTCCCGGATCGGTGCCGAGCGTCGGCTGGCCCTGGACCTCGCGGCCCGGATCGAGGGCCTCGTGCCGGGTCCGGCCGCATCGGTCTTCGCCGGCACGACCAAGCTCGACGGCGGCTTCGCCTTCGCGGATAGCGGCGCCTTCCGGATCGACCGGCTGGAGTTGACTTCGCGGACCGCGCGGCTTGCAGCGAGCGGCAGCCTGACCAAGGACCGGATCGCAGACCTGACGCTCCAGGCCCGCGCGCTGCCCACCGAGGGCGCGGTGACCAAGGCCGGCGAGGCCGAGATCGGCACGCTGGTTTTCGACGGCAGCGTGAAGGGGCCGCTCGCCGCGCCGACGGTGCGGGGGACCCTCGACGCGGCCGGCCTGCGCAGCCGGGATTCCAGCCTTGACCGGATCGAGGCCCGCCTCGGGGTCGATCCCCAGGGCGATCCGTCCGCCCAGCGTTTTTCCATCACGGCGGACGGCAAGGTCGAGGGCCTGCGGTTGGCGGACCCGGCCCTGCGTCGCGCTCTCGGCAGCCGCGCGCAACTGACCCTGCGGGCGGCCTCCGGGCCGGACGGGGTGATCGACGTGTCGAGCCTCCGGATCGAATCCGATACCGCCAAGGCGAGCTACGCCGGACGGGTCGGACAGAACACGCTGACCGGCACCCTCGACGCCGCGCTGCCGGACCTGGCGGTGTTCTCCGGCCTCGCCGGGCGCGGGCTTTCCGGCAGCCTCGACGCCAAGGCACGCCTCACCGGCGATCCGGCCCGGAAGGCGCTGGCGGCCGACCTCACCGTCACCAGTGCTGGCCTCGCCACCGGCATCGCGGCGGCCGACCGGGCGCTCGGCCGCGCGCCGACGCTGCAGGGGCGGGTGTCGCAATCCTATGACGGCTACGGGTTCGAGCATCTGCGCCTGGAGGGCTCGGGCCTGACCGCCACCCTGCAGGGCGAGGCGACCTCGGCGACAGCCGATGTCACCGGCCGCATCGACCTCAAGAGCCTCGCCGACCTCGACGGGCGCCTGACCGGGCGCGCCGGCATCGACGCGCGCATGACCGGCTCCCTCGAGCATCCCCAGCTTGCCGCGACCGTCACGGCGCCGGCCGCGACCGCGGACGGCAAGCCGATCCGTGACTTGCGGGCCGAAGCCGTCCTCTCCGACGCCCTGCTTGCGCCGGACGGCACGCTCACGCTGTCCGGCGACGTCGCCGGCAAGGCGCTGCGCGGCGGCGCCCACGTGGCGAAGGCCGGGCCCGACTGGGTGCTCGACCGGCTCGACCTCAACCTCGGCTCGGTGGCCGTCTCGGGCAACGCCACCGTGGCGGCCGAGACCTGGCTGTCGGCCGGTACGCTATCCGTGAAGGCAGCCAATCTCGCCGACATCTCGCCGCTCGCCCCGGAGCCCGTGGCCGGGCAGCTCGACGCCACGGTCACCCTCGCCCGAGACGGAGGCCGTCAGGATGCCGCGATCCGGGCGACCGGCGCCGCCCTGCGCTACGGCGCCTACGGCCTCAACCGCCTCGATGCCGACCTGAAGGGCCGCGACCTGCGCGCCCACCCGGCACTCGACGGGCGCCTTGACGCCGACCGCCTCCTCGCCGCCGGCCAGCAGATCGACACGGTCCGGCTCGCCGCGCTCAGTAGCCCGGCGGGCAGCGACGTGACGCTCACCGCCAAGGCGCGCGGTTTCAACCTCGACGGCGCGGTCCGGGTCGTGCCGGACGACGACACCCGCATCGAGATCCAGCGCCTCTCGGCCGCCCGCGGCGGCGACCGCTTCGCCCTGACCGGGCCGGCCTCCGTCACTCTGCGTGACGGCGGCGCGGTGATCGAGGGGCTGTCGATCGCGGCGGGCACCGGCCGGGTCACGGTCTCGGGCCGGGCCGGCAAGGACCTCGACCTGAGGGTGGCGATCCGCGCGCTGCCGCTGTCGCTGGCCCGGATCGCCGCGCCCGATCTCGCCCTCTCCGGCACGGTGGACGGTGATGCGGACCTGCACGGCCCCGCGGGGCGTCCGGAGGGCCATTACGCGCTCACCGTCTCGAAACTCGTGGCACCCCAGACCCGTCAGGCCGGCCTGCCGCCGGTGGATGCCAGCGCCAAGGGAGCCCTATCGGACGGGCAGGCCAGCCTCGACGGCCGGGTCACGGCCGGGCGCGGCGTCGCCCTGACGGTGGCGGGCTCGCTGCCCGTCGAGGCCGGAGGCCCGCTCAACCTGCGCGCCCGCGGCACCCTCGACGCGTCCCTCGCCAACACGTTGCTGAGCACCGGCGGGCAGAGCGTCACCGGGCGGGTCGCCATCGACGGTGGCGTCACCGGCACCCTGGCGGCGCCCAAGGCCCAGGGTTCGGCGGTGCTGAGCGGCGGCAGCTTCACCGACCCGGTCAACGGCATCCGGCTGACCGCGATCGACGGGCGCGTGACCGGCCGCGGCGACAGCCTCGTGGTCGAGAGCCTCACGGCGTCCGCCCGGAACGGCGGCCGCCTCTCGGTCACAGGGCGGGTCGCCCTGGAGCCAGATTTCCCCGGGCAGTTCCATGTCACCGCCGACAAGGCGGAGCTGGTCTCCAGCCCGCTGATGAATGCGGTGTCGAGCGTCGATCTCACCCTGGCCGGCCCGCTGGCCCGGACGCCGCGGATCGCCGGCCGGATCGACATCGTGTCGATCGACGTGGCCGTGCCCGATCGGCTGCCCTCAACGGTGAAGCCCCTGCCGGGCGTGCGCCACGTCAACACGCCGCCCGACGTCCGGGCGCGGCTGGCGCTGCGGGCCGACCGCAAGGCGGCAGTCACACCCGGCAAACGGCAGAAGAAACCCGCCGTACCGTTCGACGCCACCCTCGACGTGCGCATCGAGGCTCCGAGCCGGATCTTCGTGCGCGGGCGCGGCATCGATGCCGAACTCGGCGGATCGCTCCGAGTCACCGGAACGTCGCGGGCGCCGAACGCGGTCGGCGGCTTCGGCATGCGCCGCGGGGTGTTCCAGCTGGTCGGGCAGCGTCTCGATTTCAGCCGCGGCAACCTGACCTTCGCGGGCAGCCTGACCACGCCGGAACTCGATTTCGCCGCCGAGACCAAGGCCGGCGACGTCACCGCCCGGGTCGCGGTGAGCGGCTATGCGGACGCACCGCAATTCAGCCTGACCTCCGATCCGGTGCTGCCCCAGGACGAGATCCTGTCACGCCTGCTGTTCAAGAAGGCCGCGGGAGGCCTGTCGCCGTTCCAGGCGCTGCAGCTGGCACAGGCCGTGGCGCAGCTCTCGGGCGGAGCCTCCGGGCCGGATGTGTTCGAGCAAGCCCGCAAGAGCCTCGGGCTCGACAGCCTCGACGTCTCCACGGGCGCCAGCGGCGGCCCGGCGCTCGGCGCCTCGCGCTACATCTCGGACCGGGTCTCCGTCGGCGTGAAGGCCGGCGCCAAGCCCGCCGACACCGCCGTCGGCGTCGATTTCGATGTCACCCGCCGGATCAAGCTCAAGGGCGAGGCGGGAAGCGACGGGCGCACCAGTTTGGGCGTGGGTGCAGAGTACGAGTGGTAGGGACGGGAGCTTTCTCCTCGCGCTGGCGGATTTGACTGTCGAGACCTGACACCCTCGCTTCCTCCCCCCTCTGCGGTGGAGGGGGAATGCGCATAGACCGTTCGACCAATGATCAGGCTGCGCCCCATCAGGTGGCCGCGCAATTCTGTCTTCAAAACTTGCGTCGGCTTAAAGTGCTCGGCCGAAGATCCGTTGGCCGCGCGGGCCAAGTCTGCTTAGGTGTCGAAGCAAGCCGCGCGGTCAGCTGCGGTACGGGTGGGAAACACGAAGGGCGATGGACGAGCTGTTCGAGACGGATGACGATCCGGAGGTTCCGGAGGGCGGCTTCCTGCGGATGCTGCCGATCATCAACCGGCGCGGCCTCCACGCCCGCGCCTCGGCGAAGTTCGTGCAGACCGTGGAACGCTACGACGCCGTGGTGACCGTCACCCGGGCTGGCGAGACGGTGGGCGGGCGCTCGATCATGGGCCTGCTGACGCTGGGCGCCGCCATGGGCACCCGCATCGCCGTCACGGCGGTCGGCCCCGATGCGCAGATCTGCCTCGACGGCATCGAGGCCCTGCTGGCGAACCGATTCGGCGAGGACGAGTAGGAGGCCGGCTCAGATCTCCCGGCCGGGCCACGTGCACAGATCCGAGACCGGGCAGCGCGGGCAGTCGGGCTTGCGGGCCGTGCAGGTGTCGCGCCCGTGCCGGAACAGCCAGACATGGGCGCCGTCCTTGAAGCGCTCCGGCACAGCGAGGGCCAGGCCGTCGGCCACCGCATCCACGGTGCCGCCGGGAGCCAGCGGGATCCGGTTCGAGACCCGGAACACATGGGTGTCCACGGCGATCACCGGCTCATGGAACGCGAAGTTCGCCGTCACCTCGGCGCTCTTGCGGCCGATGCCGGGCAGGAGGCGCATCTCTGCCGCACTGCGCGGCACCGTGCCGCCGTAGGTCTCGATCAGGGCTGCGGACAGCTTGACGATGTTACGTGCCTTCGAGGGCCCGAGCCCGACCGGCCGGATGATGTCGGTGATCTCCGCCTCGCCCAGCGCCCGCATCCCCGCCGGATCCTTGGCCCGGGCGAACAGCGCGTCGGCGATGCGCGCCACCGTCGGGCCGGTGGACTGGGCCGAGAGCAGCACGGTGACCAGTAGCCGGAACGGATCGGTGTCGTCGAACCCCGCCTTCGGGTCCGGATCGGCGCCGGCGAGGCGCGCCATCACGGCCTCGACCCGCTCGGCCGCCCCGGGGGATGCGGGCGCCGCTGGGGCCTTGGTCCGGCGGGGTTTGGGCCGGAGGCCGTGGAGTGTGTCGCGCGCCATGCGGACCAGCTAGGGTGGCGACGGCCGGCCCGACAC
This sequence comes from Methylobacterium mesophilicum, assembly GCF_022179445.1. Lineage (GTDB taxonomy): Bacteria > Pseudomonadota > Alphaproteobacteria > Rhizobiales > Beijerinckiaceae > Methylobacterium > Methylobacterium mesophilicum. Next base: position 166,019 of record NZ_BPQU01000004.1, read on the forward strand.
GCGGCGGATTGACGGCCCCGCTCAGCCCCGCGCCCGGCGCCAGGCCACCGGGCCGGCGCCGAGGTTGAACAGACCGACCGCGATCGCATCGACCCGGCGCAGCAAGGCCCGCCGCAGCGCGCCGCCCCGGGCGGAGTTGCGGCCGGCCGCCCCGACCCGCGCGGGCTCGGCCGGTGCGGTGGCGGCCGGAACGCGATCATCGAAGACCGGGACGGACACCGCCTGAGGCGCCCAGCCCGCGGGCCGTACGCCCAGGACGCTGTCCGCCGGGATCGTCCGCGTCCGGCGCGCACGCTCCACGGCCCGAACCGGCGCCGTGACCGCACCCGCGCTGCGGACCGGACGGCCGAGGGCCGCCAGGCGGGTGCGGATCGCACGGTCCACCGCCTCGGCGGCCTCCAGCGGGGCAAGGGCGCCGGCCTGCACGTCCCGGCCCCAGGCCAGGGCGAGGCCGGGATGCGGCCGCTCCGACGCGGGCTCGCGCACCGCCGTCCCGGTGAGGCCGCCCTGTATCACGGTGAAGCGTTGCGCCATCGCCTGTCCCGATCCTTCGACCAACCGTCCCAGTCCGGGACGTAGGGGCGCCTCGGAAGCGCCGTTCGGGTCGATGGCTTCAAGGACGGTGCCGCCCGGCGGATCAGCCCCCCGGGATCGCCAGCGGGTTGTCGGTGAGCGCCGCGGCGTCGGGGGCGTCCACCCGCGGCCGGCCCAGGAACGCGTCCCAGAGGCGCTGGACGAAGGCCGGGTCGAGGTCGCGCAGGATCAGCACGAGCCGAGAGGTGTGGTCGGGGTCGGGCCAGGCCGGCAGGGTCAGGGGCGCGTGGAACACGTGCTGGACCCCGTGGACCACGATCGGGTGCTCCGGGTCGTCGGCCAACGCCACGATGCCCTTCAGCCGGAGCAGCTTGGGGCCGTGGCCGGAGCGCAGCAGATCCATGAACATCTCGAAGGCCGGGCGCGGCACCGGCGCTTCGCTGGTCAGGCACACGGCCCGGATCGCCGCATCGTGGCGGTTCACGTCGGCCTGGTGCGGGAGGTCCAGGGCCGCGTCGCCGAGCCAGGCGCGCACGTCGGCGCCCTTGCCGTCGAGGCCGAACAGCCCGCCGAGGAGGTCGTCGGCCGGGGCGTCCGGGGGCAGGATCCGGGCCGCCGGGTTGAGGGCGGCGAGCCGCGCCCGGATCCCGGCGGTGTCGCCGACGAGGTCCGCCTTGGTCAGGACGATGCGGTCGGCCACCGCGGCCTGCCGGACGGCCTCCGGGTGGGCGTCGAGGGAGGCGGCGCCGGTCGCCGCATCCACCACCGTCACCACCGCCTGCAGGCGGTACCGCAGCACCAGGTACGGGTGATAGATCAGCGCGTGCAGGATCGGCGCCGGGTCGGCGAGCCCCGTGGTCTCGATCACGACCCGGCGGAACGGCGTGATCCGTCCGTTGTCGCGCTTGCGCAGCAGGTCCTCGAGGGTGGCGATCAGGTCGCCCCGCACCGTGCAGCACAGGCAGCCGGCGCCGAGCAGGACCATGTCCTCGTCGATGGACTCGATCAGCAGGTGGTCGAGCCCGATCTCGCCGAACTCGTTGACGATCACCACGGTGTCGGCGAGCGCCGGATCGCGCAGCAGCCGGTTCAGCAGCGTGGTCTTGCCGGCTCCCAGGAAGCCGGTCAGCACGGTGAGCGGGATCGGCTCGGGGCGGCGCGAATCAGAGGCGGGCGAGGCGGTCAACGACATGGCCGCCGAGATGGGGGTTTTCGGGTCCGGAGGCAACGCGCCCGGGTGCGATGCCGGACTGACGCTACTCCTCGGCCGCCGCCTTCTTGCCCTGAGGCTTCTTCACCTCGGCCTTCCGGGCCTCGGGCTTGGCCGGCGCCTTGTGAGCGGCGGGCTTGGCGGCGGGCTTCGAGAGACCCTTGCCCGGCTTGGCCTCCGGCATGCCCGGGGTCTCGACGGACGTGTAGGCGCTGGCGTTGCGCGGCAGGCCGTGGGTTGGCTTCACGGCGACCTTCGAAGCCGGCCTGGCCGCGGCCTTGGCGGCGCTCGCCGCCTTGGCCTGCTCAAGCCGGGTCTCGCGAGCCTGCTTGGCGGCCTGCAGCGCGGCCTCGCGCTTGGCCTTGGCGGCTTCGAGCTTGGCGGCGCGCGTGTTGGCGGCGACCGCCTTCTGGGCGTTCTCCTGAGCCTCCAGGATCTGCTGGCCCTCGGCCGGATTGCGCCCGACCCAGACCGCGATCGGCTGGAGCGGGGCCCGCGGCGGCAGCGTCCGGGCACGCAATGCCGAGCTGGAGAAGGCCGCCATCGCCAGCGCCGGGGAATTGGCCGCCGAGCCGCCGATGAGCTGCGCCGCCGAGCCCGGGGCGCTGACCGCGCCGGCGCCGTCGTCGATCGCCGGGGGCTTCTTGCCGCCGCAGACGTAGGGGCGGATGTCCGGCGGCGCGCCGAGCGCGGAGGCCGGCAGGGCGTCGAGGGTCGGGCTGGTCCAGCCGGCGCTCTGGGTGAAGGCGTAGTCGAACAGGTCGGCGGCCTTCACGTCGCGCTCGCGGGGGCTCGGCTGGCCCATCACGATGGTGATGACCCGGCGGCCGTTGCGCGAGGCGGTCGCCACCACGTTGAACCCGCCCGAGCAGATGAAGCCGGTCTTCATGCCGTCGGCGCCGGGATAGCGCCCGAGCAGGCCGTTGTGGTTGGCCATGACGGCGCGGCCGAACTGGATCGCCGAGATCGAGAACAGGTCGTGGGAATCCGGGAAGTCGCGGATCAGCGACCGGGCCAGCACCGCCATGTCGCGGGCCGAGGTCCACTGGCGCGGGTCGGGCAGGCCGTTGGGGTTGGTCCAGCGGCTGTCGCGCATGCCGATCCGCTGCGCGGTCTCGTTCATCTGGTCGGCGAAGCCCTCGACCGAACCGCCGAGCGTCTCGCCGATCGCGTAGGCCACGTCGTTGGCCGACTTGACCATGATGATCTTGAGGGCGTTGTCGAGCGTCAGCTGCGTGCCCGGCCTGAAGCCCATCTTGGAGGGCGGCTCGGAGGCCGCCGCCGCCGAGATCGTGATCATGGAATCGAGCGAGACCTTGCCCTGCCGCACAAGGTCCAGGGCGACGTAGGTGGTCATCAGCTTGGTGATCGAGGCCGGGTACCAGGGATCGGTGGGGGCCTGCGAATAGATCACCTTGCCGGAATCGACATCGACCACGAGGATCGGGGCGGTGAACGCGCCGGCGGCCTGGATCCCGATCAGGCTCGTGCCGAGAAGACCCGTCAACGCCGCGAATCCGACGGTTACGCGCCGGAGGAGAGAAGAGGACATTCGAGCCCGACTCGTCAGAGGATCGCCAGGGTCGGCGCCGAGGCACCGGACGTCCGGCCGGCAGGCCGGGATTCGCGCGGCCCGGACCGTTGGGGGCGGTCGTCGTGCTGCATCACGGCATGAACGTCGCTACCGTGGCAAGAGCAAGGCGAGACGGATCCCGGGGTCTGCGCCGCGTGGTTGTCGGTGGTCTACGGGCCGCCCGCCGCTTATGTGCGGGATGGCGGTCGGGCGAAAAGAGTTCGGGAACAGCGGTGGCTTACGCGGTCAAGGAGATCTTCCACACCCTGCAGGGGGAGGGCGCCCAGGCGGGACGCACCGCGGTGTTCTGCCGATTCGCCGGCTGCAATCTATGGTCGGGGCGCGAGGCTGACCGCGCGGCCGCTGCCTGCCGGTTCTGCGACACCGACTTCGTCGGCCTGGACGGGGAGGGCGGCGGACGCTTCGCCGACGCGGCGGCGTTGGCCGGCGCCATCGCGCGGACCTGGTCCGGGGGTCCGGAGAGTCGCTACGTCGTGTTCACCGGCGGCGAGCCGCTGCTCCAGCTCGACACGCCCCTGATCGAGGCTGTGCATGCCGAAGGCTTCGAGATCGCCATCGAGACCAACGGCACGCTGCCTGCCCCCCCGGGGATCGACTGGATCTGCGTCAGCCCCAAGGGCGGCAATCCCCTGGCGCAGAAAACAGGGCACGAATTGAAGCTCGTCTATCCCCAGGCCGACGCCGACCCGGCGGATTTCGTCGGCCTCGCCTTCCGGCACCGCTTCCTGCAGCCGATGGACGGCCCGGAGCAGCGCGCCAGCACCCAGGCCGCCATCGCGTATTGCCGGCAGGACGCCCGCTGGCGCCTGTCCTTGCAGACGCACAAGATCATCGGGATTCCGTAGGGGGTCGGACGCGCCTTGCCCCTCGGCGATCGGATCCCGCTGTCGCTGAACGGGATCATGGTCGCCCTCCGCAAGCCGGTGCCGGGCCCGGTGGCCGATGCCCTGTGCGGAGCGATTCGCACCGCGCTCAGCCCGTCACCCCTCGGAGGGGCCGCACCAGCCGGGGAGGTAGCCCGCGTCCTTGGACTTGGCCAGTGCCATCGCCTTCTCCAGCGCCTCGGAGAAGTCGGCCTCGATGCGCTTCTCCTTGATGTTGCGGCGGAGAAAGTCCGCCCACAGGAACTCGCTGAACGGCGTCGTGTCCTTGGCGAAGCCGCCGGCCCGGCGCAGCTCCCCCGCGAGGCTTCGGAACGGGTCGTCGACGAGGTCGCCGATCGCCTTCGGGATGGCCTTGAAATCCTGGCGGACGCCCGCGGCGTCGTAGGGATAGACCCAGGATTTGTGATCGCAGACCGTCCAGAACGCATCCTTCTCGAGGTGGTGCAGGTCGGCCAGCACCGTGACCAGCACGCTCTCCACGCCCTCTTCCTGCAGGGCCCGGGACAGATGGTGATGGTCCACCACGTAGTGGCGCTTCTTGGGGCCGAGCACGGTCGGGATCATGTGCGCCCCGAGGAAGGCCTTCTTCTTGTCGCCGTCGTAGCTGCGCCAGCGCCGCCGCTTCTCTTCGACCTCCCGGTAGCCCACCGTCATCTGCGTCGGGCGCAGATCGGCGATCGGGATCGGCTTGAGCAGCGGCTCGCGGATAGGCATGGCTCGGGCTTTCTGCGTTGTTCTGTCGCGCAGATCACACGGACGGACGGGGAGCGGAAGGGCGGCGCAGCCCGATCGCGCTCACGATTTGCCGAGCGGTCCGGCCCGCACGGCGTCCAGCACGAAGACCCGGATCGCCGAGGACAGGTTCTGGCCGCCGCGCCCGGCATCGATAGCCCCGACCAGTGCCTGGACCGACTGGTCGCGCGCCTCCGCAACCTCCCGCAACGCCACCCAGAACGGATCCTCCAGGGATACGCTGGTGCGGTGGCCGGCGATCACCACGGAGCGCTTGCTGATGCCCGCGCTCACGCCGCGCGGGCCGCACGTGAACCGGTCATACGGTCGCGTCCGGATCCGGCTCGTCGCGTTCGAGCCGGTGGCCTTCGTGGCGCTCGACCTCAAGGGCCTTGCGCCGCTGCTGCAGAGTCTTGGCCTTCTTCGGCCGCCCGAAGGCGATCCGGTTGTCCGCGGCCTTCGACTCCTCGGCCGCGCGGGCCTTTGCCTTGCGGACCTGGCGCAGGTTGATGATCTCGGCCACGGATCGCCTCCCGGTTCCCGCGGCCGGCGCAGGACAACCCGCACCGGCCAAGTCTCAAAAAAATCAATCGGCGCTGGGGGCCAGCATCGTCTCCGGCCGGACCACGCGCTCGAACTCCTCTTCGGTCACGTAGCCCAGGCGCAGCGCCTCCTCCTTGAGGGTGGTGCCGTTCTTGTGGGCGGTCTTGGCGATCTCGGCGGCCTTGTCGTAGCCGATCGAGGGGGCGAGCGCGGTCACCAGCATCAGCGAGCGGCTCATCAGGTCGGCGATCTTGTCCTCGTTGGCCTTGATGCCGACCACGCAATTGTCGGTGAAGCTCACCGCGGCGTCGGCGAGCAGCCGGATCGATTGCAGCACCGCGTTGGCGATCACCGGCTTGAACACGTTCAGCTCGAAATTACCCTGCGAGCCGGCGAAGCTCACCGTGGTGGCGTTGCCGACCACCTGGCAGCAGACCATGGTCAGCGCCTCGCACTGCGTCGGGTTGACCTTACCGGGCATGATGGAGGAGCCCGGCTCGTTCTCGGGCAGCGACAGCTCGCCGAGGCCCGAGCGCGGGCCGGAGCCGAGCAGGCGGATGTCCTGGGCGATCTTGAACAGGCCGGCGGCCAGCGCCGAGAGCGCTCCTTGCGTGAACACCAGAGCGTCGTGGGTCGCGAGCGCCTCGAACTTGTTGTCGGCGCTGGTGAATTGAAGGCCGGTCAGCGCCGCGACCTGGGCGGCGAATTTTTCCGCGAAGTCGGGATGCGCGTTGAGGCCGGTGCCGACCGCGGTGCCGCCCTGGGCGAGCGCCAGCACGCCCGGCAGCGTCGCGGCGACGCGCGAGCCGCCGAGCGCCACCTGGGCGGCGTAGCCCGAGAATTCCTGGCCCAGCGAGACCGGGGTCGCGTCCTGCAGGTGGGTCCGGCCGATCTTGACGATCGATTCGAACGCCTTGGCCTTGGCGTCCAGCGCCGTGTGCAGGTGGGTCAGCGCCGGCATCAGCCGGCCGCTGATCTCCCGGGCGACCGCGATGTGCATGGCGGTCGGGAAGGTGTCGTTGGAGGATTGGCCGCGGTTGACGTGGTCGTTCGGGTGGATCGGCGTCTTGCCGCCACGCTTACCCCCCAGGGCCTCGTTGGCGAGGCTGGCGATGACCTCGTTGGCGTTCATGTTCGACTGCGTGCCCGAGCCGGTCTGCCAGACCACGAGCGGGAACTCGTCGTCGTGTCGGCCGGCCACGACCTCGGCGGCGGCCGCCGCGATGGCGTCGGCGAGCTTGGGCTCCAGCGCGCCGAGATCCTTGTTCACCAGCGCGGCGGCCTGCTTCACCAGGCCCAGGGCGTGGACCAGCGGCGCCGGCATGCGCTCGGTGCCGATCTTGAAGTTCTGGATCGAGCGCTGGGTCTGCGCGCCCCAGTACCGGTGGGCCGGGACCTCGATCGGCCCGAAGGTGTCGGACTCGGTGCGGGTGGCGGTTCCGGTCTCGGTGGGCGACATCGTGGCCTCTACGTTTGGTGCAGTGCGGTGCCTACTTAAATGAGGCGCGGATGAATCGCGATGCCGGTTTTTCCCCGGCGCCGGACAAGCGCGGGGCTCTGTTCCCGCCGGATAGGGAGCCGATGAGCGCGACGATCGACCGAACCGACCGCGATCTGGCCGAGGGCGCGTCCGCGCGATTCCGCCCGCCCGTGCCGCGCCCGCTGCGCGAACCGCTGGGCCTGTTCGAGTTCCTCCGGGCCGCCCGCAAGAACCCGATCACCACCTGGATGGACGTGCACTTCAAGGAGCCGGTCGTGGCCGCCGAGGGCGCGATGGGCCGGATCACCGTGGTCAGCGATCCGTCTTTGATTCGCTACCTGTTGGTCGAGAACGTCGAGGGTTACCGCAAGGACGACCTGCAGCGGCGGGTGCTGGCGCCGGGCCTGGGCAACGGTCTGCTCAGCGCCGAGGGCGACGAGTGGCGGCTCCAGCGCCGGACGCTCGCCCCCATCTTCAACGCCCGCACGGTCCAGGGCTTCTCCGATGCGATGAACGCGGCGGGGGCCAAGCTGGGACGCCGCCTCGCCCGCCGGGGCGGCAAGAAGGTCGACGTGGCGCTGGAGATGACCCGCGTCACCCTCGACGTGCTGGAGCGGACGATCTTCACCCAAGGGCTGCCGGGCGATCCCGACGCCCTGGGCCGCGCGATCACGCGGTTCCTCGAGGCGGTGGGGCCGATCGACCCGCTCGACGTGTTCGGGGTGCCCGACTTCGTGCCGCGCATCGGCCGCCTGCGGGCGCGGCCGGCCGGGCGCTTCTTCGCCGAGGTGGTCGACGAACTGATCGCCCGTCGCAAGGCGGCGATGGCGCAGGGCGATGCGCCGCGCGACCTGCTGACCCTCCTGCTCGCCGCCCAGGACCCCGAGACCGGCAACGGGCTGTCAGACCTCGCCGTGAAGGCGAACATCGTCACCTTCATCGCGGCCGGCCACGAGACCACGGCCAACTCGCTGACTTGGGCACTCTACTGCCTGTCGCAGGATCCGGCCGCGCAGGCGCGGGTCGAGGCCGAGGTCGACGCCGCGGGCGCGGGCGACTTCGCCGTCGAGCAGTTGCCCTACACGCGGGCGGTGATCGAGGAGGCGATGCGCCTGTTCCCGCCGGTGCCGTTCCTCAGCCGGCAGGCGACCCGGGACGACCGGCTCGGCCGGATCAAGATCCCGCGCGGCTCGCTCGTGATGGTGGCGCCCTGGGTGCTCCACCGCCATCTGACCTTGTGGCAGGACCCGGAGGCTTTCATGCCGGAGCGGTTCCTGCCCGAGAACCGCGACGCGATCCCGCGCTTCGCCTACCTGCCCTTCGGGGCCGGCCCGCGGGTCTGCATCGGCCAGAGCTTTTCCATCCAGGAGGCGGTGATCGTGCTGGCCCATGTGGTCCGGGCGGTGCGCTTCCACCTTCCGGCGGACCACCCGCCGGTCAGCCCGCTCCACCGGGTGACGCTGCGGCCGGAGCATGGGTTGCGGATGGAGGCGGAGCTGCGGGGCTAAAGGCGGCAGGCACCAGCTCTCAGCGCGCGCCGGTCTCAATCACCTCGGCGCGCTTCGAGCCGGCGCGTGTTGCGATCGTAGATGCGCGCGGCCACGAAGAGGCCCCCGAGGCCGAGCACCGACATGGCGACGGCGATCATCAGGATCTGAAGGGCATAGCTCTGGGGCATCCAGCTACTCCTCGGCGCGCAGAAACACCCGAAGCGCGATCTGTCCGATCAGATGTAGGATGACGGACGCGAGCAGGAAAGCCCAGCCGTTGTTGGTGAACACATCCGCGGGATGCTGAACCAGCGGACTGATGAACGCCGTTCCGAGCGTGAGGATCGCCGTAGCGTTGAAGAAGGTCGCGATAAGCTTCACGCCTTCGTCGAAGCGTTTCGCGCGATGCTTGCGCTCCGCCGCCGACAGGATCGGCTGCACGACAGTCTCGTCCACCGATGAAGCCCTGGGCCGTTGATTCGGCCCGGAGAGTTCAGTTCTTCTTCCGGAACGCGTCTAGGCTCACCACCTCGGCGCTGCCCTCCTCGCCGTCCTTCTTGGCGGCGGGGCGGGGAGCCTTCTCGTCGGGCTTGTCGCCTTGCGCGGCGGGGGCCGGCAGGCCCTTCGGGGCGGCCGAGCCGATCGTCGCGAGCCCGGACCCCTTGGGCCGGACCTCACTGGGCTCGGAGCCCGCCCCGCGCGGGCCGGCCTTAGCCGGGGCGGCGTTGGCCTCCTCGGGCACTTCGCCGGCCTCGGTGAGGTCGAACTTCAGGCCGAACTGCACGGACGGGTCGAAGAAGCCCGACAGGGCGTCGAACGGCACCAGCAGCCGCTCCGGCACGCCCGAGAAGGACAGGCCGACCTCGAACGTGTGCTCGTGGACGCTGAGGTCCCAGAACTGGTGCTGCAGGACGATGGTCATGTCCTGCGGGTATTTCTCGCGCAGGGCCTGCGACATCCGCACGCCGGGCGCCTCAGTCCGGAACGAGACGTAGAAGTGATGGTCTCCCATCAGCCCGTCCCGGGCGGCATCGGTCAGCACCTTGCGGACGACGCCGCGGAGGGCGTCCTGCACCAGGAGATCGTAGCGAATCAGGTCGTCTGCCATCTGCGGTCGCGCTCTAGCCCGGTCTGCGCCCGGCGCCCCGCCGCGGATGGCCGGACCGAGGAAATGAGTGACGGCTTCTGGTGCCGGGCGCCTTCATGCCCCGCCTCTGCGGCGAGAACCGCGAGGACTTGAGACCGATCTTGGAGACCGCTTACGCGGCCCCCGCCACCGAAGCAAAAGTGTCGTTGGCAACTCTTGCAAAGGCCCGATAACGGCGGAACCATGCCGAACGAAAGATCAACCCTTACGCCGTCGTCGAACCTGCTTCGCCCCCGCCTGAGACCAGTCGAACTCCGTTGGCCTTGCGGCCATCGGTCCTGGGCTCAGGTGGAGGCGCCGGGTACCGCCCCCGGGTCCGATCGGTTTATTGCGAAGATCGTTTATCGCCATAGCCGGCCTCGCGACCGGCTCCCAAGATATAGAGGGGATCGGTCCGGTTTTGAAGCCCGATCGTGTCGCGCCACTGTCTCAGGGCGAACCTCTTGACCAGGCTGTTGCCGGAAGTGCGCAGTCGAGCGTCCCCGCGCCCGTGCTCGACCGGATCTGGGGGGTGATCTGGCGGCTCGCACTGCTGGTCGGCCTCGTGATCGTCTATCTCGGCGCCGCGAGCCTGCTCTCCCTGGTGACCGTCCGGGTCGGGTTCGACCTGTGGGCGGGGATCGATCCGTTCCTGCCGACCGAGCGCCGCCCGTTCCTCGGCGCCGTGGACCTCGCGCACCGCGCCTTCGCGGTCGATGCCCTGCGCCAGATCTACCTCGCCGCCCTGGTGCTGGGCGGGGCCTGGTGGCGCGACCCCGCGGGCTGGCGCCGCCGCCTCGCCCTCGACCGAGAGCGCCCGAACGGGATGCGGCCGGTCGTGCTGCTGGGACTCCTGCTGGTGTGGCCGGTGCTGCACATCGCCTGGGTCACAGGGACCGCCGAATTGTTCGGCGCGAGCTTCGGCCAGCGGGTGAGGCTGTCGCCGTTCATGAGCCAGAGCGCGGTCGCGGCCTGGCTGCTCTATCTCGCGGTGCTGGCGCCCGTGGCCGAGGAGTTGCTGCTGCGCGGGGAGGCCTTCGCCCGCGCCCGGGAGGCCCTGGGGCCGATGGGCGCGGTGCTGGTCACGGCGGTGATCTTCGCGGCGGCGCATGTCTCGTCCTGGGGGCTCGCCCGGCCGGTCTCGCTGCTGCCGCTCGCGCTCGTGCTCGGCTGGCTGCGCTGGCGCACCGGCCGGCTGTGGCCCGGCATCGCGTTGCACGGCTGGTCGAACCTCGCCTTGGTGACATACGTGCTGTGGCCGGGGTAGCGCATCCGCCTGTAAAGGGGACGCTCGTCCCGCATCGAGACTCACACCCCCAATGCTCCTATACGGGGTTGGAACATGCCAGCCGCCATTCTGGTGCTCTGGAGTGCTCGATGGACGCTTATCACGACTTGCTGCGGCGCATCCTCGATGAGGGCGCCGTAAAGGACGACCGCACCGGCACCGGAACGCTCTCGGTGTTCGGCCACCAGATGCGCTTCGACCTGTCCGCGGGCTTTCCGCTGGTCACCACGAAGCGGCTGCACCTGCGTTCGATCATCCACGAGTTGCTCTGGTTCCTGGCCGGCGACACCAACGTGGCCGCCCTGCGGGCCAACGGCGTGACGATCTGGGACGAGTGGGCCGACGAGCACGGCGACCTCGGCCCGGTCTACGGCCGGCAATGGCGCTCCTGGGCCAAGCCCGATGGCGGCAGCGTCGACCAGATCGCTTGGCTGCTCGGCGAGATCCGGCGCAATCCCGATTCCCGCCGCCTGATCGTCTCGGCCTGGAACCCGGCGGACCTCGACCGGATGGCGCTCGCACCCTGCCACTGCTTGTTCCAGTTCTACGTGAGCGACGGCCGCCTATCCTGCCAGCTCTACCAGCGTTCGGCCGACGCCTTCCTGGGCGTGCCGTTCAACATCGCGAGCTACGCGCTCCTGACCCACATGATCGCCCAGGTAACTGGGCTCGCAGTTGGCGACTTCGTCCACACGTTCGGCGACGCGCATCTGTATATGAACCACCTGGAGCAGACACGGACCCTGTTGGACCGGGCGCCGCGCCCGCTGCCGCAGGTGCGCCTCAACCCGGAGGTTCGCGACCTGTTCGCCTTCCGGTACGAGGACATCGCCATCGAGAATTACGACCCGCACCCGGCCATCTCGGCCCCGGTGGCGGTATGAGCACGACCATTTCGCTGGTCGCGGCGCTCGCCCGCAACGGCGTGATCGGCCGCGACAACGGGCTCGCCTGGCACCTGTCCAGCGACCTAAAGCGGTTCAAGGCGCTGACCATGGGCAAGCCGATGCTGATGGGCCGGCGGACCTGGGCCTCGATCGGCCGTCCGCTTCCGGGCCGCCGCACCCTGGTGCTCACCCGGGATCCCAGCTTCCGCGCCGAGGGCGCCGAGGTCGTCCACGACTGGGACGCCGCCGTCGCGGCCGCTTCCGGCCCGGAGCTGATGGTGGTCGGCGGGGCCGAGATCTACGCCCTCGCCCTGCCGCATGCCGACCGGCTCCACTTCACCGAAGTCGAGGCCGAGCCGGAGGGGGACGTGCGCTTCCCCACGTTCGATCGGGTTGCGTTCCGCGAGACCTTCCGCGAGGCACACCCGGCCGGCCCGCGCGACGAGCACGCCTTCGCGTTCGTCGATTGGGCACGCATCCGCTGAGGCGCGCCGCCGCGGTTGTGTTCCGGCCTGTGCGTGCCCACCTGCCAGCCTTGACAGCGTGGGGCGCACACCCGCAGGTGCCTGTCGGGCGTGCGATCTCATGGGGCTCCTGGCCTCTCGAGAAGAGTCGCCCGCGCAGGCGTTTAGCCACCAAACCGACCCACCGGTCCCGCGAACGGGCCGGCGGGCGGGATGAGGTGGGCGAGCGTGGCCGTTCAGGCAGGGAGACGCGGTCCGGGGAGCACGCTCAGCGTGCGGACCGGGTGCGGGCAGGCAGGAGACGACGGCTAGGATGCTTTGGAGCAATCAGAGCGGCGGTGGCGGCGGCGGCCCGTGGGGTCGGCCCGGCGGCAACGGCGGCGGCCCATGGGGTAGCGGCGGCGGCGGCAAGACCCCGCCCAACCTTGAGGACCTGCTCCGGCGCGGGCAGGATCGCCTGCGCGGCCTGATCCCGGGCGGCGGCAACAGCGGCAACGGCTATGGCGGCGGAAGCCCGAGCGGCATCGGCGGCGGCCGCAGCGCCGCGGTGATCGCGGGGCTTGCGGTCGCGGTCTGGCTCGCTACCGGCTTCTACACCGTCTACCCGCGCCAGGTCGGCATCGAGACGATCTTCGGCCGCTACGTCGGCACCAAGGGCGAGGGCCTGCGCTACAACTTCCCCTATCCGATCGGCGGCGTGGTCAAGCCGGATGTCGGCTCGCAGAACTCGATCCAGATCGGTTTCCGCGCCGGGCCCGGGGGCCAGGGCCGCAACCGCGACGTGCCGGACGAGAGCCTGATCCTCACCGGCGACGAGAACATCGTCGACCTCGACTTCGAGGTGCAGTGGCGGATCAACCCGCTCAAGGCCTCCGACTTCGTGTTCAACCTCCAGAACCCCGAAGGCACCATCAAGGCGATCTCCGAGAGCGCGATGCGTGAGGTGATCGGCCGCCGCAACATCCAGGCGATCCTGACCAACGAGCAGTCGAGCATCGCCCAGGAGGTCAAGGAGATGGTCCAGAAGGCGCTGGACGAGTACGGCGCCGGCGTCCGCATCGAGGTGGTGCAGCTCGTCTCGGTGAACCCGCCGCCGGAAGTCCGTCCGGCCTTCATCGACGTGAACGCCGCCCAACAGGACGCCGACACGGCACAGAACGAGGCCAAGACCTACGCCAGCCGCGAAGTGCCGCAGGCGAGGGGCCGGGCGTCGCAGATCTTCCAGCAGGCCGAGGCCTACCGGACGAAGGCGACGGCCGACGCGACCGGCCAGGCCGCGCGCTTCAGTGAGGTCTACGCCTCCTACAAGGCCGCGCCGGCCATCAGCCGCGAGCGGCTCTTCCTGGAGACGATGGAGAAGGTTCTGGGCTCCGTGAACAAGGTGATCATCGACCAGAACGGCGCACAGCCGGGCTCGGGCGCCGCAGCGGGCGTCCTGCCGGTGTTGCCGCTCACCGAGTTCGGGGCCCGCGCCCAGTCCCCGGCCGCCACGGGAGCCGCCCGATGAAACAGGCTCTCCGCACCGGCCTGATCGCCATCGCGGCGATCGTCGCGATCGGGCTCTACGCCTCAATCTTCACCGTCGGCCAGATGCAGCAGGCCCTCGTCCTGCAGTTCGGCCGCGTCCGCGCCGTGCTCAACGCCACCGGCGAAGAGAAGCCCGGCCTCTACTTCAAGGTGCCGTTCGTCGAGAACGTCGTGATCTTCGATAAGCGCGTGCTCGACCTCGACCTGCCGGTGCAGACGGTGCTCACCGCCGACCGGCAGAACCTCGAGGTGGACGCCTTCGCGCGCTACCGCATCCTGGATCCGCTGCGCTTCTACCAGGCGGTGGGCAATATCGGGCTCGCCAACCAGCGCCTCGCCAGCTTCACCAATTCCGGCCTGCGCAACGTGCTCGCCCGCTCGACCCGCGACGCCATCGTCAAGACCGAGCGCGGCCAGTTGATGCACCAGATCCAGGAGGACGTGAACCGGCAGGCCAAGGCGCTCGGCATCGAGATCGTCGACCTGCGCATGACCCGGGTGGACCTTCCGGCGCAGAACTCGGCCGCCGTCTACAAGCGGATGAAGACCGAGCGTGAGCGCGAGGCCGCCGACATCCGCGCCAACGGCGACCAGAGCGCCGCCACAATCCGCGCCAAGGCCGACCGCGAGGTCACCGTGATCCTCGCGGAGGCGACGCAGAAGTCCGAGCAGCTGCGCGGCCAGGGCGACGCCGACAAGAACCGGATCCTCGCCGAGGCGTTCGGCAAGGACCCGGACTTCTTCAGCTTCTACCGCTCGATGCAGGCCTACGAGACCGGGCTGAAGGGCTCCGACACGCGGCTGGTGATCAGCCCCAGCTCGGACTTCTTCCGCTACTTCAGCGACCCTCAGGGTCGGGCGACGGCTTCGGCGCCGCGTACGCCCCGCGGGCCCACGGACCCGACCGCCTCGACGGGCGCGACGCGCTGACCGCTGGCGCCCCGGCGCCGGCGGACTACGATGCAAGAAAATGCGCGGGCTGCCGATCCCGGTCGGCGGCCCGCGAAACCGGAAACGCGTTCTTGAAGAGGTCGACCATGCACCCCGTCGCGAGCGCCCCCCGGGCGCCCTTCGGCCGCGCGCAGGCGCAGCCCCGTTCCCGCACACGCTCGTTCATGGCGGCGATCCTGGTCGGCGCCTCGTTCGCGACCGCGTCCCTGCCGGCCCCGGCCTTCGCCAAGGGTCCGGCCTCGCTGGCCGACCTCGCCGATCAGGTCACCGACGCGGTGGTCAACATCTCCGCCTCCACCACGGTCGATGCGCGCAGCAGCCGCACCATGCCGCAGCTGCCCCCGGGCACGCCCTTCGAGGACCTGTTCGAGGAGTTCTTCAACCGCCGCGGGGGCAAGGGCGGCGACAAGGGCGGCGAGCGGGGCGACAACGATTCGCCGCGCCAGCAGCGCAAGTCGAACTCCCTGGGCTCCGGCTTCATCATCGATACGTCCGGGATCGTGGTGACCAACAACCACGTCATCGGCGACGCCAACGACATCCAGGTGATCCTGCACGACGGCACCAAGCTGAAGGCCGAGATCATCGGCAAGGACTCGAAGATCGACCTGGCTGTGCTGCGGGTGAAGCCCACCGCCGAGCGTCCGCTGAAAGCCGTCCCGTTCGGGAACTCCGACACGATGCGCCCGGGCGACTGGGTGATCGCCATCGGCAACCCGTTCGGCCTCGGCGGCTCGGTCTCGGCCGGCATCGTCTCGGCGCGCGGCCGGAACATCGAGTCCGGCCCCTACGACAACTACATCCAGACCGACGCGGCCATCAACAAGGGCAATTCCGGCGGTCCGCTGTTCAACATGGACGGCGAGGTGATCGGCATCAACACGGCGATCCTGTCGCCCACCGGCGGCTCGGTGGGTATCGGCTTCGCGGTGCCGTCGGATACGGCCAAGCCCGTCATCGACCAGCTGCGCGACTTCGGCGAGGTCCGCCGCGGCTGGCTCGGCGTGCGCATCCAGAACGTCGACGACGCCACAGCGGAGGCGCTGAACCTCAAGGGCGGCGCGCGCGGCGCGCTGGTGGCGGGGGTCGACGAGAAGGGACCGGCCAAGACCGCCGGGATCGATGTCGGCGACGTCATCCTGAAGTTCAACGGCGCCCCGGTGAAGGCCTCGGGTGACCTGCCCCGGATCGTCGCGTCGACGCCCGTGGGCCAGAAGGTCGACGTGGTCGTCGTCCGCAAGGGCGAGGAGCTGACCAAGCCGGTCACGCTCGGCCGGCTCGAGGACACCGACAAGCCGCAGCTCGCCAACCTGCGCCAGCCCGAAGCCGAGAGCGCGACCCGTCAGGCGCTCGGCCTCAACCTCTCCGGCATCACCGACGAGCTGCGCAAGAAGTACTCCATCAAGGACACCGTGAAGGGCGTGGTCGTCACCCGGGTCGACCCGAACTCGACCGCCGCCGACAAGCGGATCCAGCCCGGCGAGGTGATCGTCGAGGTCGGCCAGGAAGCGGTCAACACCCCCGCCGAGGTGTCCAAGCGGGTCGAGGCCCTGAAGAAGGACGGGCGCAAGTCCGTGCTGCTGCTGGTGGCGAGCGCCACAGGCGACGTGCGCTTCGTGGCGATCGGGCTCGAATAAGTCGGTCCCTTATCGAGGGGCCTAGGGCCGCCGCTCCGGACGGATGCGGCGGCCTTTATTTTTGGGACAAGGCCAGGCGGCTCAGGGGGAGCCGCTACGCGGCAGTTTTGCGCTGGGTTCTAGGTCGCTTGCCGCGCTGACGCTGCATGCGCCTGGGAAAGGGCGTGGCGTTTCATGCGGCCCCGCCCCTTTCCCGGACAGGTGAAGCGAAGCGGAACCTGATCCGGGACCCGGTACGAAACGCGCCGCGAAGCGGCTCGACTCTGGGTGCCGTCGTCACGCTCGTCCGGATCCTCATCCACTGAACCTCACGCCACGAACTCGGCCGCAGCGTAGCCCTGCAGATACAGCAGCGCGGTGAGGTCGCCGTGCTCGATCCGGACCCGGGCGGCGGCGGCCACCGCGGGCTTGGCCCGGAAGGCCACGCCGAGGCCGGCTTCCGCCAACATGTCGAGGTCGTTGGCGCCGTCGCCGACCGCCAGGGTCTCGGCGGGGCCGAGCCCGAGGCCGTCGCGCAGCTCGATCAGCGTGGCGCGCTTCTCGGCCTTGCCGACGATCGGGTCTTCCACGGTGCCGGTGAGCCGTCCGTCCGCGACGCCGAGCACGTTGGCCCGGTGCTCCTCGAAACCGATCATCCCGGCAATCGGGCCGGTGAACAGGGTGAAGCCCCCGGAGACGAGGCAGGTCCGGGCGCCATGCGCTCGCATCGTCCGCACCAGCGTCGTCCCGCCCGGGGTGAGGCTGAGATGCTCGGCGATGAGCCCGTCCACCGCCGTGATCGGGATGTCCTTAAGCAGCGCCACGCGCTCGCGCAGCGCCGGCTCGAACGCGATCTCGCCGCGCATCGCCCGCTCGGTGATCGCCGCGACATGATCCTTGAGGCCCAGCGTCCCGGCGAGTTCGTCGATGCATTCCTGCTCGATCATGGTCGAATCCATGTCGGCCAGGAACAGGCGCTTGCGCCGATGCGCATCGACCGGCAACACCGCGAGGTCGATCGGCTCGCCGGAGAGCGCACTCCGCAGCCGCTCCGTGAGGGCACCGGCGTCGGCGGGATCGCCCGGCACCAGGATTTCGGCGGCGACCTCTCCGTGCAGGATCCGCGGCGGGTGCTCCGTCCCGAGCGCGGCGCGCGCCTCGGTCAGCACCGCGTCGGTGATGGACGGCCGAGCCGGGTTTGCTATCAGGACCGCGACCAGCATCGTGGAGGTTCGCCTTGCCAGACCGGATGGAGGCCGGGGGGCGCCCGGCGGCGATCCTCATCGCAGGGCCTACCGCGTCGGGCAAGTCGGCGCTGGCCGCCCGGCTGGCCGAGCGCCACGGCGGCGTCGTGATCAACACCGATTCCATGCAGGTCTACGGCGATCTGCGCCGCCTCACCGCCCGGCCCGACCCCGACGAGGAGGTCCGCGTGCCCCACCGGCTCTACGGCCATGTCGACGGAGCCGTGAACTACTCCGTGGGACAGTTTTCCCGGGACGTGACCGCACTGTTGGCGATGCTCGACGGCTGCCTGCCGGTCTTCGTCGGCGGCACAGGCCTGTATTTCCGGGCCCTGGAACAGGGCTTTTCGGAGTTGCCGCCGGTACCGGAGGCGGTGCGCGCGCAGGTGCGCCGCGAAGCCGAGGGCCGCCCGACCGAGGCGCTGCACGCCGACCTCGCCCGGCACGACCCCGCGGGCGCGCTGCGCCTGCGCCCGAGCGACCGCATGCGGGTGATGCGTGCCCTGGAGATATTCTTGGCCACCGGCCGGCCCATTGCGAGTTTCCATGGCGACCCGGTGCCCGGGCCCTTGGCCGGCCAGAACCTTCAAAGGTTATTCCTGGCTCCCGACCGCACGGTCCTGCGCACCCGCATCGACGCCCGCTTCCGGACGATGATCGCCGAAGGTGCGCTGGATGAGGTGTCCCGCCTGCGCGCCCGCGCGCTCGATCCGATGCTTCCGGTGATGCGCGCGCACGGCGTGCCGGGGCTGATCGCCCATCTCGACGGGGCAATGGATCTCGAGGACGCAATCGCACGCGGCCAGGCCGACACGCGGGCCTACGCCAAACGGCAGGTCACCTGGTTCCGCCACCAGATGGGAACCGGCTGGCGCTGGCTGGACCCGGAGGCGGCGGCCGAGCTGTGACGGATGCGCTGCGCTCACGCCTCCTGAAAGGCTCCGATGTGCGCGCATCGGCTCTCGCGCAGTGAGTCGCGCGCTCCTCTCCCCGTCCGCCCTTCCCATCCCGCGAAAAATCGGGAACGATCCCGTCGCTTTCCCACCCATGGACCGGTGCCTGTGAGCTTGGACGACCCATCGCCGCTCGCCCGCGCCACACCGGAGGGCGTCTGGCCGATCGATCCGGACCCGCGTCTCACGAGCCTCCCCGGCCGCCAAATCTGGCGCTTCGCCGGCGGGCGGCCGGTGGCGGCCGAGGTAGCGGGGGTCGCAATCGCCACCGGGGATGCCCGCATCGCCCATCTCGGCATCCGCCGGGATGCCGAAGGTCGGCCGTTCCCGGGCGCCTTCGCGTACGCCCCCGGCACCGGCGTGGCCCTGGGTCCGCCGGTCCCGGTACCGGCCCCGGAGATCCTCGACGTCGAGGCCGAGAGCGTCACCGAGGTGCCGCTGCCGAGCGGCGTGCCTCTTCTGATCCGGGCCGGGCATCCGGCGGCGCTCTACCTGTTCCAGGAGAATCTGGGCGCGTTCGAGGGCTGGGACGGAAGCAGGTTCGGCGGACTCGGACGGCTGCCCCCGGCTCCCGTAGGGTCGGGCCTGACGGCGAGCCGCCGGGGCATCGCCTATGCCACCGCCGACACGCTGGTCGGCGTGCGGCTGCCGCAGCTCGGGTCCCGCCTGGACCATGCCGAGGTCCGGATGCCGGGGCTGCGCTTCCTGTCGGCCCCGTGCTGGCGGGGCGGGGACATCCTCGCCCTTGGCGCGCGGCACGGACGTCTCGTCCTGTGCCGCGTGGCGGCCGCATCGAACGTCCTCGCCTTGCGCGACCTCGACGCCCCCGCGCCGGATGCGGATTTCGCCGGCCCCTGGATGAACCGGCTCGGCGATTCGTTCTGGACGGGTCCGGATGGCTTCGTGGCCTGCCGGACGCGCGATGACGACACCCGGGTCACACCCTGGCCGGACGGCTTCGCGCCGGTCATCGCTCAGGCCCCGTGGCGCGACCGCGCCGACCTGCACCATCAGCTGGGCATGGTCGCGGGCCGCTACCACGTCGCCGCCCTGGCATCGGATCCCGGACTCCACGGGCTCGACGGGCCGCATCTCGCGGCCGGGCCTTGCACCTATGCCGGCGCGGAGCGGTTCGATGTGACCTGGCAGGCTCCGGAGGAGACGCTCAACCTCGGTACCCATGCCGGCAACCTGCTGGTGCCGCGCTTGGCGATGGCCCGCGACACGATCCTGCTCGCCCTCGACATTCCCGGCCCACGCGGGAGCTTCCTGCGCGGCGAGAGCCTGCCGGCGCCCGTGACCGGGCACGTGCTCCACCACGCCCATGGGGCCGGCCTGCGCCGGCTGCCGGTGGGTCTCGCGGTGTCGCGGATCGGCGACGCGCGGGCGCTGGTGCACGATGGCGTGCTCTACCTGTGGAGCCGGTCGGAATACCGCTGCCACGCCCTGCGGCTGCGCGCTCCATGAGCCGGGCGCTTCTGCGGGCCTTGCTGATGCTCGCCCTCCTGCTCGGTGGGCGGGCGCTCGCCGATGCGCCGGTGCGGCAGGTCTTCCTGGTGCAGGATTCCGGCTGGATGGAGCCGTTCCTGACCGCCGAGGGCTCGCAGTTCCGGCCCCTCGTCGAAGCCCTGGTGGCAGCAGCGGCCCGGGCCCCGGGGGCCGACGTGGCGGTGGCGACCTTCGACCAGGACGGGCAGGTCCCTGGCCGGCCCTCACCGCGGATCCTGTACGAGGGGGCCTACGATTCCGGGCGGGTCCGGGCTGCTGTCGCGGCGATCGACCTGCCGCGCAAGGCCGGCGGCACGGCCTATGCCGATGCCGACTTCAACGGCGCGCTGCTCGGCGCGATCCGCACCGGCCTGCGCGGTCGGGATGGGGTGATCTGGATGATCACCAACAACAAGAACAGCCCGGGCAACAGCGCCGAGGTCGAGCGGAACACCGCCGCCTTTTACGCGGCGCTGCGCGGGTCGGACGCGATCAGCCGGATCGTCGCCTACCCGGTTCGGATGCCCCTGAAGGGTCGCAACTTCTCGGAGGGCGGATTCGTCATCTACGGCATCGGCTACGGCGCGGCCGGCGGCCGGTCGCTCGAGGCCGCCTTGGCCGCACCCGGACTGAAGGCGCTGTTCAGCCATCCGCCGGTGAGCCTGAAGCCGGTGCTGGCCGGCGGCCTGACGCTGCGCTTCGACCGCCTCGACGCCGGCGGGTTGCAGGCCGGGCTGGAGAACGGCGTGCTGGTGGTGCGCGGGGCCGACGCCTCGGCCGGGACGGTCCTGCGGCTCACCGCCCACCTGCGGAACGACCTCTATCCGCAGCGGGTCGCGGCGGCCCGGCTGGCGCTGCGCTGGAGCGAAGTGGGGGACGGGCTGGCGCAGGCGGCGGTCTCGCCCACCGACATCGCCGACCTGGCGCCGCAGGCGGAGAGCGGGCCGCTCGCCGTGGTGCTGACCCTGCCCCCGATCCCGCGTCCGGGCGGCCTCGCCGGGCTGGTGTCCGACGGCCGCACCGTGGACGGCACCCTGACTCTGCGCCTCACGGACTTGCGCCTGGCGCTGGATCCGGCCTTCCTGGAACGGGTGCGGCCGATCTTCGGCAGCGGATTGTTGTCCGGGGACAAGATGGGCGGGCCGGTTGGGGATGCGAGCGCCGTGGAGGGCCGGCTGCCCGGCCTGTTCCGCGACTATCGCGGCGTCTCGGAAGCCTCGGTGAGCCTTCCGGTGCGGATCGAGGCGGCGTTCTCGCCCTGGCCGCTCATCGCTGCCGCCTCCGGCGGGCTGGCGCTCGCCGCCGCCGCCGCCCTCGGGGCGGTGGCCGCCACCCGGACCCGGCCGCACACCGTGACGCTCGGCACTGCCCAGAAGCGGGTGAGCCTCAGGCCGTACCGGGCCCAGACAATCCGCGCCCCCGACGGCAGCCGCTGGCAGGTGCGGGCGGGCCTGTGGGGGCCGGCCCGCGCAACCCGTCTCCAGGAGCCCGGATCCGGCGCATGATGTTTTTGTACAGGGACGGCGCTGGGCCTGCCGGGATCGTCCGCGTCCAGGCGCGAACGGGCCAGGATTTCACCATTCCCGCCCCGCAGAACCCGGCGCCCCAGGCCGATCCGCTCCAGACCGCGCCGCCGCCGGCTCAATCCAGCACCCCGGCGAACCCGTTCAGCGGCCTCGAACGGGGGCCGACCACCACGGAGCTGGCGCTGGGCGCCGCCGCCCTATTGGTGCTGGCGGTGCTGTTCCTGTTCGTCCGACAGGGCGTGCGCGCCCACCTGATCAACCGCCGCGCGACGCTGGACGCCGCCAACGGCGCGAGCTGGATGCTGTTCTCCGCGCTGATGCTCACCGCGTCGATCCTGGTGAGCGCCACGGTCGGCCGGCTTTGGCAGGCCTGGGCGGGGCTGGCGGCCGGGTTCGCGCTCTGCATCGTGCTTTTTTGCGCTGCCCTGGTGCTGTTCCTGCGCGCACCCGACCGGAGGCGCTGAGATATGGCTGACACCCGGCCCGCTGCCGAGACCGAGACACTCCTGAAGGTCCGCCCCACCGTGTTCGTGGCGCTCGGCGGCACCGGCATGGAGGTGCTACTGCGCCTGCGCCGCCGGATCCTCCAGGCCGATTGGAACGGGACGCGGATCAGCGCCCTCGACCAGTTCCCGGCCGCATCCTTCCTGTACTTCGACACCGACACCCTGGAGGCCCGCGAGGCCGGCCGGGCGGCGGCCACCGATGCACTCTCGGCGAAGGTGGCGTTCCGCGAAGGCGAGACCCTGCAGAAGGCGGTCAACCTCGCCCGCTACCAGGCCGAGCGGCGCAGCTACCCGCACATCGATTCCTGGCTTCCCGCCCGGGACCTGTCGCGCATCGACGCCTCGAAGGGCGCCGGCCAGATCCGCGCGATCGCGCGGCTGCTGTTCTTCGACGAGGTGCGCAACTTCACCGACCGGCTCACCGCCAAGGCCGGCGCGGTGCTGGCCAACGTCTCGAACGAGGCGCAGCTGCGCGCGCTGGGCCTCGACACCTCCACGGACCTGCGCGTCGTCGTGGTGGCGTCGGTGGCCGGCGGAACCGGCTCCGGGGCGGTGATCGATGCCGGCTACGCGATCTCCTCGTTGGAGACGCCCAAGCGGCCCGACGCGGTCGACCTCTTCCTGGTCCTGCCCTCGGGCTATGTCGGGGCCAACAAGGACCGGGTCTTCGCCAACGGCGTCGCCACCCTGTCCGAACTCGAATACGCCATGCGCGGCAATCCCGAGCCGCCCTATGTCGAGAGCTGGGGCGACCACGCCCGGGTGGCGCGCGGGGTCGAGCGGCCGTTCAGCGACGTCTACCTGTTCGACACCCAGAACCTCGCCGACCAGCGCACCGGCGCGATCGGCGACCTCTACGACATGATGGCCGACGTGCTGTTCGAGGATTTCGGCAATTCCGAATTCTCAGGCCGCAAGCGCTCGACGGGGGTCAACCAGACGCAGCACAAGATGCGCAAATGGGCGCCGCCGAGCCCGGACCGCGCCGGCCGTGCCGCCCTGTTCTCGCTGAACTACTCGGCGCTCGGCCAAGCGGTGCTCGCCACCCGCGGCAGCCTCGAATTCGAGGAGCACGCCGCCCGGGCGGGCCTCGGCATGGTCGAGGCGTTCTTCGGCGTCGCCCGCAGGCAAGGGGAGCGTCTGGCGGAGCGTCACATCCCCACGGTGGAGGAGCGCGACCGCTTCGCCGCCGACCGGCTCGCCCTGCGCTTCTCCGCCTTCGAGGCGTTTCCGAAGGTGCTCCAACCGGCCCCGCCCGGCATCCCCGAATACGACCTTGTCGGCACCCTGCTGCAGCGGGCGGACGGCTCCTCGATCCAGGAATCGGTGGCGCTGGGCGTCGAGGAGGCGGTGGACGCGATCAAGGCCGAGATCGCCAGCCCCCGGGACTGGGCGCCGAACCTGCGCAAGGCAGCCGAGCGCCTGCGCGACGACATCCTGGGCCGCACCGGCTCGGGCGCCGCCTACGGTCCCCGCGGCGCCGAAGTGCTGGACGTGCGCGCCAAGCTCGAGGCGGCCTGGCTCTCCGACCGGGACGGCGCGCTGCCGGCCGCGCTCTATCGCCTCCTCGACGACCAGGAACGTGGCGGCCTCGACTACGCCCGGGCGCTGATCGAGGGCGTGAAGGACCTGATCGAGGCCGATGGCGGCGCGCTCGCCCGGCTCACCGGCGCCGCAGACACCTACGCCCGCCTCGCCGACGAGATGCTGGCGGAGCACTTCTCCGCGTCGCTCAGCCGGCTCGATCAGGTCCGCCCCGGCCTGATCTTCTCCCATCGCCGCGACGCCGAGCGCTACCTGGAGCAGGCCCGGGAGGATCTGCGCGGCTCCTGCGTCCTGCGCATCCGCTCGGTGGCCGCCCGCGAGGCGGCCGAGCTGCTGCGCCGGGTCTCGGCCAGGCTCGGCACCCGGACCGGGCGCGACCCGGAGACCGGCGCCGCCCGCTACGACGGCCTGCTCGGCGCCCTGAACCAGGGCCACGAGGATGTCGGCCGGCTGATGCGCGAGCTGCGCCTCGACATCGCCGAGATCCGCAATGCCATCGAGCGCCCGTCAGGCGGCACTTTCCTGGTCCTGCCCTCCGGCGACCTGCCGGACAAGATCGCGGTCGCCCCGGCCGAGCAGCTCGCCTGGGCCCGCGAGGCATTCCGCGCCTATGGCGGGTCGCGGGCGATCTTCGCACTGCTGCGCGAGGAGGAGACCCGGGCCGACCTGCTCAACGCCGTCCGCGAGATGGCCCGGCGCCGGCTCGGGCCGCACCGCGCCCGCATCCCGTCGGCGCTGGATGCGCTCCGCGAATTGCCGCCCGCAAAGCAGCGCGAGACCCTGGAACTGATGCTGCTGCGCTGCATGCCCTGGATCTACGCACGGTTCGACGCCTTCAGCCCGGGCGGCGAACAGTTCAAGACGATCCTGGCGGTGGAGGGCTCGCGTGCCTTCCAGGCGGAATTCGGCCCGATCCTGCGGGCGAGCCTGCCGCCGGTGCTGGGCGCCGGAGAGATCGGCTTTCTCGAATCGAGCCAGCGGGGCCGCATCGTCTGCTACTGCGAGCTGTCGGGCGTACCGCTCGATGTGCTCGGTCCCCTACGCCGCGACTGGCGGACCGCCTACGCGCAGGAACTGGACCGCCTCGACGCGATCCCGCTCCACAACCACAAGGACTATCTCCGCTTCCCGGACCCGGTCGCCCCCTCGGCCGAGGAATCGGATGCCCTGCGCGAGACCCTGTCGCTGTTCTTGCGCGCGGTCTGCCTCGGCCTGCTCCAGCGCGCTCCGGAGACCGGGCTGTGGCGCTTCGCGTTCGAGCCGGGGGACTGGCGCAGCGTCGGGTCCGAGCGGACCCTCCGGCGCAAGCTGTTCGACCGTGTCCAGCGCGAGGCGATCGCGGCCCAGGTCGCTGAAGCCGAGGCGGCCCTGTCGCCGGTCCAGACTCTGGCCATGGCGGCCCTGTTCGCCTGGACTGCCAAGCGCGCCTACGCACCGCGGCGCGAGACGGTGAACTTCGACGCCGAGGCCCGGGTCGGCGGTGTCGGCAACGCGGTCGCGGTGTCGCTTGCTCTGCGCTGGCGCCAGGCTGCCATCGAGGCCGGCGGCCTACCGGGGGATCCGGACCGGCTGTCCGACGCGCTGCTCGCCCGGGTGGAGGACTGGACCAAACCGATCCCGGGCAGCCTCGCCGACGTGCCCCCCGAGGAGGCCAACCGCGACCCGGCCGACCCGCCGCTCCTACGGGCCGTGGACAAGCGCGTGATCGAGCCCTCAGCCTTCACCACGGAGGGCCTGATGCGGCTCGCCAACCCGGCCGCGTCCGTCCCGCCGCCACCGCCGCCGGCTGCTCTCTTCCACGTCTACCGGGACACGGTCGAAGGGCCGTTCCCGCTCGCCGAACTCGTCGCACAGGCGCGCGCCGGCACCCTGAGCGCAGCCACCCAGATCCACCCGCAGGGAGGCGCCTGGATCGCCGCCGCCGACCATCCGACACTCGCCCCGCTGCTGGCACCACCGCCTCCGCCGCCGCCAGCGCGCTGAGAGCGTTTTCGGTCAACGAGGGTGGTGGTCGAAGGATTCACACCAGCCACGCATCGCCACAACCTGCGCCCGGGCCGCCCGGATCGCCGAGCGGGCGAAGCGGCTATTCGCCGAAACGGGATCCGGCTCATCGCCGGCCAGCACCGTCCGGCTGAGCGCGGTGAGCGCGGGGTCGCCCCAGGCGTCGAGCAGGCTTCCGAACGCGGCGTGGCGGGCGGCGTCGAAGCCGGACCGACGGCCCGTCGCGTCCTTGGCCGGGTGCGCCGGGTGCAGCGCCGCGCAGGGCACGAGGCCCGCCGGGATCGGAGCGGTGGCCGCATGCGTCCGGCCGAGCCGCAGGAGCTTGGGCAGGATGTGCGTATGCGGACCCGGCGCGCTCGCGCCGCCGACCGGCGGGATCGGCGTGTAGACCTCGATCCGGCCGATGCGCGCCAGGAACACCCGATGCGGGCTTGTCTCGAGCAGGATGGGTCCGACCGGATTGCCGGGCGCGAAGATCGGTCGCCCGCACGCGGCTCTCAGACAGTCGATCAGGCCGGGATCGGCCACCCGCACACAGGCATCCACCGCCCGGAGCCCGAGGCCGAGATCGAACAGGATTGCCCCGCGATCTTGCGCCCGAGAAGCGGCATCGTCCGGCCCGAGTTCGGTCAGCACGGCGCGGCAGCCCATGGCACAGGCTTGGGCAGGCAAGCATAGGGCGACCGCCTGGCTCCAGCCGTCGGTGAAGCCGGTCTCGTAGGCGAACGGCACCAGATCCTGCGTCGCGGCGAGAGCGACCGCGCCCCGCGGCGTCACAAGCCCGATCCGGCCGCCCTCGCGGGACACGACGGGCTCCGCCGGATCCCGGGAGAAGGCCGCCACAGCCCCGTAGGCGCCGAGGCTCCAGGCGCAGGCCGGGTCGGCGAGGTGGTCGCGCAGCAGGGACTCGACCGAGCCCGTCATCGGCTCTCCTTGGACCGCATCATCCTCGAAGCCGAATCGTTCTTGCCAGAACTGTTTTGGCGAAACCCGTTCCGGCCAAGACTGCGCCCCCGAAAACAACCACCGAGACAGCCGCTCGACCGGCGGCCCCGCAGCCAACACGCCTTGACACGGCCGGCGAATGACCGGAAGTCGCGCTGCGATCATCGAGGTTGATCTCGGCGCGGCCGGCGCGATGCCCGGGACGACCGAGGCGGAGAGGTCCGCGGGGCTGCCCGGCAGCATCCGCGGGGAGGGGCGCGCTGGCATGGACGTGGTCGAGACCGAAATCCCGGACGTGAAGCGCATCAAGCCGAAGCGCTTCGGCGACGCGCGCGGGTGGTTCTCGGAGACGTTCCGAGCCGACGCGATGGCCCGGGCCGGGATCACCACCCCGTTCGTGCAGGACAACCAGTCGTTCTCGGCGCCGCAGGGCACGATCCGCGGCCTGCACTTCCAGGTCGCCCCGCAGGCCCAGGCCAAGCTGATCCGGGCGCTCCAGGGCACGATCCTCGACGTGGCGGTGGATATCCGCAGCGGATCGCCGACCTTCGGTAAGTACGTGGCGGTGACGCTCGACGCCGAGGGCGGCGAGCAGCTCTACATCCCGCACGGCTTCGCCCACGGCTTCTGCACCCTGACCCCGGACGTCATGGTCGCCTACAAGGTCGACGCCTATTACAGCCCGGAGCACGACCGGGCGCTGGCCTGGGACGATCCCGAGATCGGGATCCCGTGGCCGGTCTCGGGCGAGGCCGCGATCCTGTCCGACAAGGACCGCCGCGCGCCCCGGCTCGCCGATCTCGGCCGGGTGTTCTGATCCCGCGTTTCCGGCCGCCGTGCGGCCTGGCCGTATTTCCGTCACGCCGGGCGGTCTTTAGCTTCCGGCAGTTCATTTCCGCACGCGAACGATTTGAAGGGGACCCACCATGCGCATTCTCGTGACCGGAGGCTGCGGCTTCATCGGCTCGGCGCTGGTGCTGCACCTCGTCAACGATCTCGGCCACGAGGTCTGCACCCTCGACGCGATGACCTACGCGGCCAACCCGATCTCCCTCGCGCCGCTCGCCGACAACCCGCGCCACCGGCTGGTCGAGGCCGACATCTGCGATCGCGCCGCCGTGCAGGCCGCCATGGCCGACTTCAAGCCGCAGGCGGTGATGCATCTGGCCGCCGAGAGCCATGTCGACCGCTCGATCACCGATCCGGGCGCGTTCGTGCGCACCAACGTCATCGGCACCCAGACCATGCTGGACGGGGCCCGCGGGTATTTCGAGACCCTGCCGGAGGCGGAGAAGAAGTCGTTCCGGTTCCTCCACGTCTCCACCGACGAGGTCTACGGCTCGCTGCCCCCGGAGGCGTTCTTCACCGAGGACAGCCGCTACGACCCGCGTTCGCCCTACTCGGCCTCGAAGGCGGCGTCCGATCACCTGGCTCGCGCCTGGCACGAGACCTACGGGCTGCCGGTGCTGGTGACCAACTGCTCGAACAATTACGGCCCGCGGCACTTCCCGGAAAAATTGATCCCGCTGATGATCCTCAATGCCCTCGAGGGCAAGAAGCTGCCGGTTTACGGCGACGGCCTGAACGAGCGCGACTGGATCCATGTCGAGGACCACGCCAAGGGTTTGGTCGCCGTGCTGGAGCGTGGCCGGATCGGCAACACCTACCTGCTCGGCGGGCGGGCAGTGCGCAACAACCTCGCGGTGGTGAAGGCCCTCTGCGCGGCCTTCGACCGGCTGCGGCCGGCGAACGGGCCCCACGAGCAGCTGATCAGCTTCGTCACCGACCGGCCGGGCCATGACCGGCGCTACGCCATCGACTGCACCAAGGCCGAGACCGAGCTCGGCTGGAAGCCTCAAAAGACCTTCGAGCAGGCGCTCGAAGAGACCGTGGCCTGGTACCTCGACAACGAGAGCTGGTGGCGCCCGATCCGCGAGGGCCGCTACACGGGCGAGCGCCTCGGGCTGACCCGCTGATGGACTTCCTGGTCCTCGGCGGCGCCGGCCAGGTCGGCACCGAGCTGCAGGCCCTGGCCTGGCCGGTCGGAGTTTTGGTGCACGCGCCGAGCCGCGCCGAGCTCGACATCACCGACCCGGGCGCCGTCGCCCGGACCCTGGACGCGCGCGCCTACCGGGCGGTGATCAACACCGCCGCCTATACGGCCGTCGACAAGGCCGAGTCCGACGTCGTCGAGGCCTGGCGCCTGAACGCGCTCGCCCCGGCGATCCTGGCCGCCGCGACGGCCCAGAAGAAAATCCCGCTCGTTCACGTCTCGACCGACTACGTCTTCGCCGGCACCAAGCCCGACCGCGCCTATGCCCCAGACGAGGCGATCGACCCGCAGAGCGTCTACGGCGCCAGCAAGGCCGCGGGCGAACTCGCCGTGCGCACTGCCAACCCGCGCCACGCGATCGTGCGCACCGCCTGGGTGGTGAGCCCGCACCGGGGCAACTTCGTCAAGACGATGTTGCGGCTCGCCGGCGAGCGCGACGCCCTCACGGTCGTCGACGACCAGCATGGCTGCCCGACCTCCGGGGCCGACCTCGCCGCCGCCCTGGCGACCATTGCGCAGCGTTTGGCCGAGGATGCGGACGCGCCCACCGGCACGTTCCATTATGTGAATGCCGGCGCCACCACCTGGCACGGCTTCGCCGAGGCGATCGTAGCCGGGTCCGCCCGGCGCGGGGGCCGGTCGATCCCGGTCACCGGCATCCCGACCTCCGCCTATCCGACACCGGCCCGGCGGCCGGCCAATTCGCGCCTGTCCACCGACAGCCTGACGGCGGCCTACGGCCTCGCGCCGCGGCCCTGGCAGGCGGCGCTCGACGACATCCTCGACCGGCTCGTGGGGCCGGTTCGAGAGGGAGCTTCCAAGCCATGAAGGGCATCGTCCTGGCCGGCGGATCCGGCACGCGCCTGCACCCGGCCACGCTGTCGATCAACAAGCAGTTGCTGCCGGTCTACGACAAGCCGATGATCTACTATCCGATCTCGGTGCTGATGCTCGCCGGCATCCGCGAGATCCTGATCATCTCCTCGCCGGAGCACCTCGACAACTACAAGCGCCTGTTCGGCACCGGCGAGCAGTTCGGCCTGCAGTTCAGCTACGCGGTGCAGCCGCGGCCGGAGGGCCTGGCCCAGGCCTTCGTGATCGGGCGCGACTTCGTGGGCACCGACGACGTGGCGCTGATCCTGGGCGACAACCTGTTCTTCGGCGCCGGCATGAGGGAGTTGCTGAACCAGGCGCGGTCGCGCAAGGACGGCGCGACGGTGTTCGCCTACCACGTCGACAACCCGCAGGCCTACGGCGTGGTCAATCTCGACAAGAGCGGGCGCCCGACCAAGATCGTCGAGAAGCCGCAGAACCCGGAATCGACCTGGGCGGTGACCGGCCTGTACTTCTACGACAACCAGGTGCTCGACATTGCCGCCGCCGTGAAGCCGTCGGCCCGGGGCGAGCTGGAGATCACCAGCGTCAACGAGGCCTATCTCGAGCGCGGACAGCTCTATGTCGAGCGGATGTCGCGCGGCTATGCCTGGCTCGACACCGGGACGCATGACAGCCTGCTGGAGGCCAGCGAGTTCGTCCGCACCCTGCAGAACCGCCAGGGCCTGCAGGTGGCCTGCCTGGAGGAGATCGCTTTCCTCCAGAACTTAATCACCCGCGACCAGCTGATCGCCCGCGGCGAGATGTTCGCCAAGACCAATTACGGCCAGAACCTGCTTCGCCTCGCACGCGAGAGCGAGGACGAGTTGGCGCTGCGGTG
Organism: Methylobacterium mesophilicum; assembly: GCF_022179445.1. Lineage (GTDB taxonomy): Bacteria > Pseudomonadota > Alphaproteobacteria > Rhizobiales > Beijerinckiaceae > Methylobacterium > Methylobacterium mesophilicum. Next base: position 196,323 of record NZ_BPQU01000004.1, read on the forward strand.
ACGCCCGAGTGAAAGATCCGGGGCCGAATCGATGGCCCCGGATCGGTCCGGATCGGAAAAGGCCTACTTCGGCGCGCAGCCGATGCAGATGCCCTGCGAGATCTTGTCGTCCTCGATCTGCTGCCGGGTGCGGTCGCGGCGGTCGTTGACCGTGGCGGCGCCGGCGCCGGAGGCGGGTGGCATGGTCTGGCCGACCGACGAGGTGTGCGGCGCCGTGATCGTCGAGGTCGGTCCGCCGCCGGTGCCGGTCTGAGCCTGTGCCGATGCGGCCGTGGTGGCCAGCACCGGCAGCAGGGCCGCGAGTCCGAGGATCGTGATCGTGCGGGTCATCGTGGTGGGATCTCCTTGCCCGGACCTAACGCGAGCGTGACCGCCCGGTTCGCCTGCCCCCGCGAACTCTCCCTTTGTTCGCCTTTGCAGAGGCGGTCCGGCGCCGTATCAGGGGCCGCCGATCCCCGATCCCGTGCCGAAACCCCGGAGCCGCCGCGACGATGCGCGACCCCAACGCGATCGACTTCTGGCGCGGCTTCGCCCTGGTGACGATTTTCATCAATCACATCCCGGGCAACACCTTCGAGCGCTACACCTTCTCGCAATACGGCATCTCGGATGCCGCCGAGCTGTTCGTGTTCCTGGCGGGTTGGTCGATCGGCATCGCCACGCGCGGGCGCGACGGCAAGCCGGAGGCCGCGGGCAAGAGCGTGGTGCGGCTGCTCGCCCGCACCGTGGAGGTCTACCGGGCGCAGCTCACCGTGATGCTGCTCGCCCTGGCGCTCATCGCCGGCGCGGCGCTGCTGCTCGACAACCCGCTGATCCTGGAATGGCACAATGCCGGCGGGTTCTTCGCAGACCCGATCCAGTCGGTCTGCGGCATGGCGCTGATGACCTACCAACTCGGCTTCTTCAACATCCTGCCGCTCTACGTGCTGCTGATCGGCATCGCACCGATCTTCGTGCTGGTCGGCCGCATCAGCCTGATCGCGGCGTTGGCGCTGTCGGGGGGCATCTATCTCGCCAGCCTCGTGTTCGAGTGGAACGTCCCGTCCTGGCCGGGGGAGGGGGATTGGTTCTTCGATCCGTTCTGCTGGCAGGTGCTGCTGGTGCTGGGTTTCGTGCTCCAGGGCTGGAGCCTGCGCTCGGACACCCTGCGCCGCTGGTCGCGGCGCCTGGTCCCGGTCGGCTTCGCCATCGTCACCGTCGGCGTCGTGCTGGCCGTGACCGAGATCCGGCCGGATCCCCTGATGGTGCCCGAGCCGCGGCTGCTGTTCACGTTCGAGAAGACCTACCTGACACCGGCGCGGCTTCTTCATTTCCTGGGGGTATTGCTCGCCTTCGCTCCGCTTTACGCACTTATAGCTCCCCGAATCGGGGTCGTCGGGCGCTATCTCAGTCAGCTGGGCCGGAACTCGCTGGCGGTCTTCTCGATGGGCTCGATCCTGAGCCTGTTCGGGCAGCTCGTGCGTTTCCAGACCGGCGGCGGCGTGCTGGTCGATATGCTGGTCGCCGGAAGCGGCCTGGTGGGTCTGGGGTTCACCGCATGGTTCGTCGAATGGCGCACCCGCAGCAAGTCGTCCCGGCCCCGGCCGTGAGGCGCAGGCGCGCCTCCGGGATCCGCCGGGCGCTGGCCGGCCTGATCCTGGGTCTCGCGGCGCCGATCCTGGCGGTTGCGGCGGAGCAGCCGGCGGATCCGGGTCCGGGCGATCAACCCGGCCTGTCGCTGGAATGCCGGGTGCCGGGTGCGCAGCTCTACACCATGGCCAAGCTCGGCGCGGTCCGGACCGCGCTCAGCGAGAACCGCGCCCTCAAGATCCTGGCGATCGGCGGCAGCTCCGCGCCGGGCGCCTCGGCCTCGTATCCGGCCAAGCTCGAAGCCGCCCTGGAACGGGCCCTGCCCAAGATCGACGTGACCATCGACCACCGCGGGCTGCCCGGGGAGATCGCCTCCGGGGCGTCCGAGCGCCTGCGCACCATGGTGGCCGAGGCGGAGCCCGACCTCGTCGTCTGGCAGGTCGGGACCCACGACGCCATCGCCCGGGTGGATGCCGACGCCTTCGCCAGCTCGCTGAGCGAAGCCGTGGCCTGGATCCGCTCGCACGGGATCGACGTGGTGCTGGTCGATCCGATCTACACCGCAAGCATGGTGGCGGATGTCGACTACAACCGGATCGTCGACGCGGTCCGGACGGTGGCGAACGAGCAGCAGGTGCCCCTGGTCCGGCGCTACGAGGCCCTGCGCTACCTGTCGAGCCGAACCGAGAAGGGTGAGAGCCACATGCTCGGGCGGCAGTTCCGGCTGAACGATCTCGGCCTGCGCTGCATGGCCGAGCACGTGGCGTTGACCATCGCCACCTCACTCGCCCGGACCGAGGCCGCCCCGGAACCGACGACCGCGCCGGGCCCCGCGCCCTTAACCGAGCCGCAACGCGCCCCGGGCTAGACCCCTCATCCCGAGACCGTTCTTCGGCGGTGACTGGAACAGCGTCCTGGATACAGGATCCGAGGATCCCGCGTCCGAGGATCCCTGGTGTCTGGCGCCGCCTTCACGGGATCGACGGGCATCATCCGGCTTCGAAGGCCGGCCCCGCCTTCAGGGTGATGCGCGAAATGAGCCCGGCGCGGAGCGCGTAGTGTCAGCCACGGCCGTCCCAGCCCGCTCCCTGCTCGCCGCCGCCGGCCGGCGCCTGCATGCCCTGCGAGGCGGCCCGGCGCGGGCCGCGCTTACCGTCTTCGCCATCCGGGTCGGCGCGGCCGGCTTCGCGTACGCAGCGCAGGTGCTCGCCGCCCGGCTGATGGGCTGGGACGCCTACGGGGTGTTCGCGTCGGTGTGGGTCTGGACCGCGATGCTGGGCCATACCCTGACGCTGGGCCTGTCGCAGGGCGCCTGCCGGTTCGTTCCCTGTGATCAGGCCCGGGGCGACCTCGACCTGGCTCGCGGATACATCCGGGCCGGCGCCCTGGTGACCGGCGGGGCGGCCATCAGCGTGGCCGCCCTCGGCGCGTCGCTGCTGTGGCTCGAGCCGGGCCTGTTCGCTCCGGCCTACCGGGCGCCGATCGCGGTGGCTGTGTGCGTGATGCCGCTCTTCGCTCTCCAGGATTACCTCGAAGGGGTGGCGCGCAGCCAGAACTGGGTCGGTCTCGCCATCGCGCCGCCCTACCTGCTGCGCCAGAGCCTGATGATGGCCTGCATGGTCGGCGCCGTCCTGCTCGGAGCCCCACCCCGGGCCGAGGTCGCGATGGCCTGCATGCTGGTCGCGGCCGCGATCGCCACGGCGCTCCAGGCCGCCCTGCTCGTGGCGCGCCTGCGGGCGGGCCTGCCGGCCGGGCCGCATCGCTATCATTGGCGGACCTGGCTCGGCACGAGCCTGCCGATCGCCGGGATCGACCTGGCCAATGCCGGCTTCACCTTCGTGGACGTGATCGTGCTCGGCGCCCTGGTGAGCCCGGCCGAGCTCGGCCTGTATTTCGCCGCGACCCGGATCCAGCAATTCGTGGTGTTCGTGCACTTCGCCGCCAGCGCGGCGACGCTTCAGCGCTACAGCGCCGCCCAGGCCCAGGCTGACCGCCCGCTGCTCGCCGACCTCGTCCGCCGGCAGGGCCGGCTGACCGCCGCCGCCACCCTGCTGGTCGGCGGCGGGATCGTGGTCGCAAGCCCCCTGCTGCTGGCGATGTTCGGCCCCGGCCTCGGCTCCAGCGTTCCGATCCTGGCCGTGCTGGTGGCCGGCAGCGTCGCCGCCAGCCTGTTCGGCCCCGGCGAGGACCTGCTGACCATGCTGGGCGGGGAGCGCCTCTGTGCCGGCATCACCGCCGCCATGCTGATCGCCGCCGCGCTCCTGTGCCTGGTCCTGATTCCACCGTTCGGAACCCTGGGTGCCGCGTTCGCGGTGGCGCTGGCGACGATCACCCGCGCCATGCTGCTGGCCGGCGCCGCGGGACGCCTGCACGGGCTGCCGACTCCGATCTGGTCCGCAGGAGCGACGCGATGATCGTCCACGCCGCCGCCGCGTTCGGAAGTCCTCCCGGCCTGGCGGCCTCGGTCGGTCCGGCCCCGGATCCGGAGGCGTGGGACGCCTTGTTCACCGCGAGCGCCACGCCCCACCCCCATTACGCGCACCACTCGGTCGCCGCACACCAAGCCACCGGGATGCTCCCCGAGGCTGTGAGCTTCGTCACGGTCCACCGCGGGGATCGCCTGGCCGCGCTCCTGCCGTTCGCGCTCCGGCGCGACTTGACCGGCCTCGGTGGCCGGGTCGCACGGCCGTTCTTGTCGCCGCTGGTGACGGCCACGGCGCCCCTGGTGATCGACGGCCCCGAGCGCGCCAGCGCGGTCGAGGCCCTCGTTGCCGGCCTGGAGCAGGCGTCCGGCGGCCGGGCCTGGCGCTGGCCCCTCCTGCCGGTGCAGGACGGCGCGGTGCCGGAGATGCTGGCGGCCATGCGCGCGCGCGGTTGGGTCATCGGCACGGTGGCTGCGTTCGAGCGCCCAGTGATGGAGCGCCGGGCCGACCACGCGGCCTTCCTGGCCGGGCATCCGAACCGCTCTCGGTTCAAGGATCTGCGCCGCCGCGCCCGTCGGCTCGGTGAGATCGGCCTCCTCGCGCCTGTGAGCGCCACAGGCGGCCCAGACCTCGCCGCGTTGGTCGCGGCGTTCCTCGCCCTCGAACGCCGGGGCTGGAAGGGTGAAGCAGGGACCGCCATGGCCTGCCGACCCGAGACGGAGACGCTCGCCCGCGCCCTGTTTGCCGAAGGGTCCGGCCCGGTCGGCGTCCGGGCGGATGCCTTGACGCTCGACGGGCGGCCGATCGCGGTCAGCCTCGCCCTGGTCGCCGGGGGCACCGCGACGCTGCTCAAGACCGCCTACGACGAGGATCTGCGCAGCCATGCCCCCGGCCTGCTGATGGAGGCCGAGATCGTTCGCGGCTGCCACGAGACCGGCTTCGCGAACAGGCTCGACTCGGCGACGCTCGAGGGCTCGGCTCTGGAGGATCTCTACCGCGAGCGCACGCAGGTGGCCGAACTCATCGCCCTGCCGCCGGGGGATCGCACCCTGTCCCTGGAGCGGCGCCTGCGGCTGGCTCGGTTCGAGCAGGAGGCGCGCATCGCGGCCAAGAAAGTGCTGCGGCGGCGCTGACGCTCAAGCCGCACGCGTCGTCGCCCGCCGAAGGCCGGGGCGCTTCGGGACGCTGCGCTACCGGTTGCGATATGGACCCTCGCCCTGAACCTGATCGTAGACACCGTGCCCGGTCCGGGCCCGGTAGGCCCGGCCGGCGATCTGGCCAGGCGTCGGCGGCGTGCCGGGCTGGGCGAAGCTGGTCTCGGGACGGTAGGCCGGCCCCCAACCGATCTCCTCGTCGCCGGCCGGGTCCTTACCCGGAAAGCCGGTAGCGTAGCCGACGCTCTGGGCCAGAGCCGGGGCGGTTGCCAGAACGAGCAGGGCTGCGAGGGTGAGGCGGAGCTGTGTCCTTGAACGCATCGTTGCAATGTCCCGAAGGTCGATCCGAAGCGTGGATCCTTTGCAAGGGAAACGCCGGACCGCGACACGCGTTCTGAGGGGGCGATTCCGTGTCGCGGGCGAGACCCCGGCCCATCGGTCGGCAACGGACGACGGTTCCCCGCGTAGACCGCGGTCGGCACGGAGAAGTCGCCATGGAGGATTGGAAGGCGGAGTTCCGGGCCGAGTTGCGGGCCATCGAGATCGCCACCGCCGACGCGGCCTCGGCGCTGTTGCCGGACCTGCTGCGACGCCTGCGCCGTCACGAGGCCGGGCTTGGCGGATCGGGATACCTCTCGCCCTATCGCCGCTGGCGGATCCGGCGCCTGACACGCGCCGTGGCGGATGCCCGCTGGCAGGTCGAGCAGGGCCGGCTGGCGCGGATGGGCGGCCTCGACACGAGTCGGTGACGCGCCGGCCGGCTCAGGCGGCGACCGACCTGCGACCGGCATTCCGGCCTGCGGCGACAGCGCGGCCGAGGCGGTCCGTCTGCTCGGGGGCCGGGGCCGGCAGGCGCACGAGGACGACGGTGCCGACCGTCTCCTCGGAGCGGATCCGGAGGGTGCCGCCGTGCAGTTCGACCATGGAGCGGGTGATCGCAAGCCCGAGCCCCGAGCCCTTGTGGCTGCGGGTCATCTGCGCCTCGACCTGGGTGAACGGCCGGCCGAGCCGGGCGAGGTCGGCGCGCGGAATCCCGATGCCGCTATCCTCGACGAACAGGTGCGTGCTGGCCCCCGCGCGGCGGACGCGCACCGCAATGCGGCCCCCGGCCGGTGTGAACTTCACGGCGTTCTGCACGAGGTTGGCCAGGATCTGCTGCATCGCGCTCGGATCGGCGAGAAGCTCGATCCCGGGCTGCACGTCGATGCCAACCGCGATCCCCTTTTCCCGGGCGACCGCCTCGACGAGGCCGAGCGCCGACGCGACGGCGGCATCGGCGGGGATCGTCCGCGGGTTCAGCCGCACCCGCCGCGCCTCGAGCCGGGCCATGTTGAGGATGTCGTCGATCATCGAGAGCAGGTGCGAGCCGCTTTCGCGGATGTCGCGGCAATACTCGGTGTAGCGGGGGGTACCGAGGGGACCGAGAACCGCGTTCTCCATCACGTCGGCGAAGCCGATGATCGCGTTGAGCGGCGTGCGCAGCTCGTGGCTCATATTGGCCAGGAACTCGGACTTGGCCTGGCTGGCGGCTTCGGCCGCGGCTTTCTGGTCGAGGTAGCGCTCAGCCAGGTCGGCGAGCTGCTGGGTCTGGAGCTCGAGGGTGCGGCGGGAGCGCTTGAGATCCTTGACGGTCTCGATCAGCTCGCGCTCCGAGGCCTGGAGCTGTTCCTGGTGGCGCTTCAGGCTGGTGATGTCGGTCCCGACCGAGACGTAGCCGCCGTCCTTGGTCCGGCGTTCGCTGATCTGCAGCCAGCGGCCGTCGGTCAACTCGGCCTCGAAGGTCCGGGCGGCCAGCCCGGTGAGCGCCAGGTTGGCCTCGGGGGATTCGCGTCGGACCTGGGGCAGCACGCCCCGGCCCATCACGTCGATGTAGCTCCGGCCCGATTGCGCGTCCTCGGGGCTGAGGGCGTGGAGGTGGCGGAACTTCGAATTGCACAGGACGAGGCGGTTGCCGGTATCCCACAGGACAAAGGCCTCCGAGATCGCCTCGACGGCGTCGCGCAGGCGCATGTCGGAGGCCGCGTTGGTCTCTTCCAGGGCCCGCTGCTCGGTGATGTCGGTGGCGATGCCGACGAGATGGCGGCCGCCATCGGTGGCGTCGGGCATCACCTCGGCCCGGGCGCGCAGCCAGACGTAGGCGCCGTCGGCTCCGCGCATCCGGAAGGCGTGATCGACGCAGGTTTGGTTGGCTGCGAGCCCCCGGGCGAGGCTGTAGAGGTCGCCGTCATCGGGGTGAACCAGCGCGTTCACCGCCCCGAAGGAGAGATATTCGTGCTGCCGCTGGTAGCCGAGCAGCGCGTACATGGAATCGGACCAGTAGATCCGGCCCCGGGCGATGTCCCAGTCCCAGAGCCCGCAGGCGCCGCGGCGCAGGGCGGTCTCCAGGCGACCGCGGATCTGCTCGCGGGCGCGGTCGGCGCGGGTCGCCTGCCGGCTCTGCAGCCCGTAGGCGAGGCCGACGCCGACGATCACCAGGATCGCGGCCGCGACCAGGACGATCTGGTCCCGGGCCCGGGCGCTCCAGCCGCGCATCAGCGGCTCGATCGGCTGAAGTACGGCGACCTGACCGGCCCCGTCCGGCAGGCTGTGGATCGCCGCCAGCACGCTCTCGCCGCCGGGCAGGTCGAGGGCCATGGCACCAGCGCGCTCGCCGAGGCCCGAGAGCGGCTCGCTCTCGCCGAGCACCTCGGCCAGGGTCATGGAGCCCGCGGGCAGCGGCGGGTGGGCGGCGGCGATGCGGGCATCCGGCCGGAGCAGCAGCAGGCGCCGCCCCGGGTGCCGCTCGCTCTCCGGCAGCAGCGCGCGCAGGTCGCCCGCCCGGCCGCCGGCCGACGTGATCGCCCGGGCAGCCAGCCGGGCGAAGCCCTCGACCTCGGCCTTGGCGCCGGCCAGGATCTCGGCCCGTTGGCCCTGGATGTGGAGCGCCGCGAGGCCGATCAGGCAGGCCAGGAACACCGCCAGGATGCCCGGCACGGCGTAGCGCAGCCACCGCTCGACCAGACCGAGCCGCGGATCCTGGACGCGCATCGGCCAGGAAACGGCAAGACTCGATTCCGCACGCGCGGAGAAGGAAGCGGAAGCCGCCTCCGGCATGGCCGAACCTCACCCTTGGGAACTGCGATCCGTCCGCGGCGTCTCGCGCGCCCCGAATCTGATTGAATACAACCATCTTCGAGGGGCGCTTGTCCACGGATTTTTTACCATTCGGCCTTGACGCACCCCCTGGGTTAGGACTCGGCCAGAGAATCGTTTTCTACCGCAAGTTCAGTATCTTAGCCGCCTCCGAGGGTGCGCGCGACGATGTCCGCGGAGTCCCGCGAGAGGCCCGGGATGGCCTTGATCCGATTAAGCATTTCGCCGGCTTTGGCAGCCCGCGATTTTTCCAGCCGACGCCAGGATCCGAAGGCCGTCAGGAGCCGTGCGGCAACCTGTGGGTTGGCCGAATCGAGGGCTGCGACCGTATCGGCGACGAGCGAAAAACCCGCGCCATCGGCCCGCGCGAACTGAGTCGGATTGCCGAAAGCGAAGCTTCCCACCACCGCGCGGACCCGATTCGGGTTGGTCATGGTGAAAGCCGGGTGGGCCTTCAACCGGGCGATTCGGTCCAGGGTCCCGGGTTCGGGGATCTGAGCCTGGATGGCGAACCACTTGTCGAGCACGAGCGGCTCGTCGGCGAAGCGCTCCGCGAAGCCCGCCAGCGCCTCCTCCCGGGCCTGACCGGGGATCAGCGCCAGGATCCCGAGCGCTGCCAACCGGTCGGTCATGTTGGTGGCGCGCGCCAGACGGTCCGCGGCGCGCGATGCCCCGGTCTCGGGGTCGCCGGCCGCGATCAGGTCGAGGGCGGCGTTGCGCAGGGATCGGCGCCCGGCCGACGCCGCGTCCGGGCTGTAGGCCGCGTCGTCGGCCGCCGCGAGGGCGGCGTCGAGCCGCTCCAGGCGCGGCCGCAGGACTTGGCCCAGATGCGCCCGCAGCGCGAACCGCGCCCGGTGGATCGCGTCGGGATCGACGTCCGACAGCAGCGCGTCCGCGGCCTCACCCTCGCTCGGCAGGGCCAGGACCAGGGCCGCGAAGGCCGGATCGGACAGCGCCTCGCTGTCCAGAAAGCGGCCGAGCGCCTCCGCGAACGCGTAGGCGCGGGCCGGATCGGGCTCAAGGATGAGGCGGAGGGCCACGTCCTGCGCCGCCTGCCAGCGGTTGAACGGATCGCTGTCCTGCGCGAGCAGCCGCATGCGCTGGGCGTCGGTGAGCGCGAGATCCAGGCGCACCGGGGCGGAGAAGTCGCGCATCAGCGACGGCACCGGCTCCTCGGTGACGCCGTCGAACACGATCTCGGCTTCGGCCCGGTCAAGGACGAAGATTCCGTCACGCACATCCGGACAGGTCGCACCCGAGAGCGGTCCCGCGGCGCCGACGAGCCCGAGCGCCACCGGGATCACCAGCGGCGGCGTGTCCCGGCCGCCCTCGCCGGGCAGGCTCTGGGTGAACCGCAGGGTGCAGCGGGACGCAGCCGGATCGTACGCCATCGTCGCCGTCAGGCGCGGCGTTCCGGGCCGCTCGTACCAGCGGGCGAAGGCCGAGAGGTCGCGGCCCGTCACCGCGGCGAAGGCGGCCAAGAAGTCCTCGACGGTGGCGGCGCGGCCGTCATTGTCGGCGAAGTAGCGGTCCATGCCGGCCCTGAACGCGTCTGCGCCGATCAGCGTGCGCAGCATCCGGACGATCTCGGCGCCCTTGTCGTAGACGGTCGCCGTGTAGAAGTTGTTGATCTCGGCATAGGCGCGTGGCCGCACGGGGTGGCGGAGGGGGCCCGCATCCTCGGGGAACTGCCGCGCCCGCAGGGACCGGACCTCGGCGATCCGGTGGACCGGCCGGGAGCGCATGTCGGAGGAGAATTCCTGGTCGCGGAAGACCGTCAGCCCCTCCTTGAGGCAGAGCTGGAACCAGTCCCGGCAGGTGACCCGGTTGCCCGACCAGTTGTGGAAATACTCGTGGGCGATGATCGCCTCGATCGCCGCGTAATCGCCGTCGGTGGCGGTCTCCGGACTCGCGAGGACGTACTTGTCGTTGAAGATGTTGAGGCCCTTGTTCTCCATGGCGCCCATGTTGAAGTCGGACACGGCGACGACGTTGAACGCGTCGAGGTCATAGGGACGGCCGAAGGCGGTCTCGTCCCAGCGCATCGAGCGGATCACCGCATCGAGGGCGTAGCCGGCGCGGTCCTCCTTGCCGGGCTCGACGTAGACCGCGCAGGTGACGGCGCGCCCCTCCATCGTGGTGAAGCGCGTCTCGACCTGGCCGAGCCGGCCGCCGACCAGGGCGAATAGGTAGGCGGGCTTCGGGTGCGGGTCGTGCCAGATCGCAAAATGCCGATCGGTCCCGGCGGAACCGGATTCGACGAGGTTGCCGTTGCCGAGCAGAACCGGAGCCTCGGCCCGATCCGCCTCGATCCGGGTGGTGTACACCGCCATGACGTCGGGGCGGTCGAGGAAGTATGTGATCCGCCGGAAGCCGTCGGCCTCGCACTGGGTGCAGTAGACCCCGTTCGACCGGTAGAGGCCCATCAGCTTGGTGTTGGCGGTCGGGTCGATCTCGGTGACGAGCCGCAGGCTGAACGGCTGCCCGGGTGGTGCGTGGAGGCCGAAGCCCGATGGCGTGGCCGTGTACGCATCCGCGGCGAGCGCCGCGCCGTCGAGGGCGACCGAGACCAGCCGGAGGTCGTCACCGTCGAGATGAAGCGGCGCGCCCGCGCGGCCGGCCGGGTTCGGACGCAGGGCCAGGGTCGCGTCGATCCGCGTGGCGTGCGGATCCAGACGGATGTCGAGGTCGACGCGATCGATCAGGTAGTCGCTCGGCCGGTATTCCTCCAGGCGGATCAGCGGCGGCGTCTCGGTACGCATTCGGCTCTCTCTCCGATCGGGGGCCGACCCGTTCTGGTCCCTCGCGCGGCCCGGCGCAACGCGGTCGCGGAGCGCGGACTGATGATCGGAGAAGCTCAGCGCATCGCCCCCGGGGGTCAGGACGACCTGGCGGCGACGGCCTTCAGCCGCCACAGTCCGCCGATCAGCCCGAGGTTGATGATGGCCAACAGCGCCAGAAGGCCCCACAGGGCGTCGGGCCCGATCCGCACCAGCAGGAAGGCGCCGAGCGGCGGCGCCATAGCCTGAGCCACCAGCGCGGGCCGGGCCAGCCGGCCGACGAGCCCGGCATAATGGTCGGGCCCGAACAGCACGAGGGGCACGGTACCGCGCGCGATCGAGTAGACGCCGTTGCCGGCGCCATAGATCATCAGGGCGAGGCCGATCACCGGCTCGTGCGACGCCAGCAGCAGCAGCCCGCAGGCGACCAGCGCGAAGGCGGCGGTCAGCGTCCAGAGCGGGTGATGCCGGCCCCGGTTGGCGATCTCGATCAGCCGCGCGGCGACCTGCGACGGCCCGATCAGGCCTCCATACGCGACGGCGGCGGCGAGGGTGACGCCCCGGGCCTGCAGCAGGGTCAGCAGGTGCACCGAGACCAGCGCCATGATGGTGCCGCCGAGCACCAGCACGCCGGCCATCAGCAGGAAGGCCCGGACTTGCCGCGGCGTCAGCGGTACGACGGGCGCCCCTTGCCCGGTCGTCACCACCGCCGGGGGAGGGGCCGGCGGGATCAGCGCGAGGACCAGCGGCAGCGACACCGTCAGGTGCAAGCCGGCATAGGCGAAGCAGGTCTCCCGCCAGCCGACCTGCGCGACCAGGAACGCCGTGAGCGGCCAGCACACGGTGCTGGCGAAGCCGCCAACCAGCGTCAGAGCCGTGATCGCGGACCGCGCCTCGGCGCGGTACAGGCGTCCCAGGGTTGCGTAGGCGGGATCGTACAGGCCGCAACCCATGCCGAGGCCGAGGATCAGCCATCCGGCCAGGAAGACCGGCAGGGTGGGGGACAGGCCCAGCACCATGAGGCCGGCCGCGAGCAGCAGGGCTGCCAGCGCCAGGACCGGGCGCCCCCCGCGCGCCTGGATGACGCGCCCGACGCGCGGCGACACCGCGGCTGCGACCAGCAGGCCGAGGGACAGGCCGCCGACGATCCAGGCCAGCGGCCATCCGGTATCCCGGGCGATCGGCTTGGCCATCACGGCCGGGAGGTAGTAGGTCGAGCCCCAGGCGAGGATCTGCACGACGCCCAGCGCGGAGATCACCGGCCAGCGGCGGGTCCGATCGGCCACCGGATCATCCCGTCCCGAGCAGGGGCAGCCACAGGGCCAGGGCCAGCAGGGCGACGAGCAGCACAGGCACGGTGATGACGAGACCGATCCGCATGTACTGGCCCCAGCCGATCCGCTGTCCCTTGCTCGCCAGAACGTGCAGCCACAGCAGCGTCGCGAGGCTGCCGATCGGGGTGAATTTCGGGCCGAGGTCGCAGCCGATCACGTTGGCGTAAATCATCAGTTCGCGCATCAGCGGCGGCAGGTCGGGCGCCTGCTGGATCGCCAGCGCACCGATGAGCACGCTCGGCATGTTGTTCATGACCGAGGACAGGATCGCGGCGCCGAAGCCCGCCCCGAGCGTCGCCGCGAGCGGCCCGTAACCGGCGAGCCAGACCAGGCCGCCGCCCAGCGCATCGGTCAGCCCGGCATTCCGGAGCCCGTAGACCACCAGGTACATGCCGAGGCTGAACAGCACGATCTGCCACGGCGCGCCGGCCAGCACCTTGCGGATCGGGATGCGGCCGCCCCTCCGGGCGAGGAGCAGGAGCATGGCCGCGCCCGCGCAGGTGACCACCGAGACCGGCACCCCGAACGGCGCCGTGACGAAGTAGGCCCCGAGCAGCAGGCCGAGCAGCGGGAACGCCGCCCGGAACAGCAGCGGGTCGCGGATCGCGTCACGGGGCGGTTCCAGCTGGTCGACCGGGTAGGTGACCGGCAGCGCGGACCGAAAATACAGCCCCAACACCAGAAGCGTGGCGGCGAGCGACACCAGATCGACCGGCACCATCACGGCGGCGTAACGCCCGAAGGTGATGGCGAAGAAGTTCGCCGAGACGATGTTGACCAGGTTGGAGATCACCAGCGGCAGGCTGGTGGAATCCGCCACGAATCCGCAGGCGACGATGAAGGCCAGGGCGGCCTGCGGCTTGAACGCGAGCTTCAGCAGGATCGCCAGCACGATCGGCGTCAGCAGCAGCGCCGCCCCGTCATTGGCGAACACGGCCGCGATGGCGGCGCCCAGCACCACCACCAGGGGGAACAGACGCCGGCCCCGCCCACCGCCCCATCGGGCGACGTGCAACGCCGCCCAGTGGAAGAAGCCGGCCTCGTCCAGCAGCAGCGAGATGACGATCAGGGCCACGAAGGTGAAGGTCGCGTCCCAGACGATGTGCCAGACCACCGGCACGTCGGCCGGCTGGATCACCCCCGTGGCGAGGGCCACGCCCGCACCGACCAGGGCGCTCCAGCCGATCCCGAATCCCCCCGGCTGCCAGATGACGAAAATCAGGGTGACGACGAAGATGGCGAGCGCGAGCATGCGGACGGGAATCTTTCCGGCGCCGAGTCAGGCGAGACCGACGCGGCGGCCGATTTCGTCCACCACCGGCTCGCCGTCTTCCTTGACGAACGCGCCCTGCTGCTGCGGCAGCAGATCGAGCACCCGCTCGGACGGTCGGCACAGCCGCACACCCTTGGGGCTGACCACGAACGGCCGGTTGAGCAGGATAGGGTGCGCCTGGATGGCATCCAGCAGCTGCTCGTCGGTCAGGGACGGGTCGGCGAGGCCGAGTTCGGCATAGGGCGTGCCCTTCTCGCGCAGCGCGTCTCGAACCGTGAGGCCGGCGCGGGCGAGGAGCTGCTTGAGCAGCGCCCGGGCGGGCGGGGTCTTGAGGTACTCGACGACGTGCGGTTCGATGCCGGCGTTGCGGATCATCGCCAGCGTGTTGCGCGCGGTGCCGCAATCCGGGTTGTGGTAGATCACAACGTCGAAGGCGCGATCAGGCATGGTCCACCTCGTTGGTTCCGGAGCCGCAGGCGGCCAGCGCGGGCGCGCAGATCTCGGGGTGCCCCTGGCAGCAATCCGTCATGAGAAATGCGATCAGGCTGGCGAGAATTGGGTAGGCGACGCTGTAGATGATCGAGCGCCCAGCCCGCCGGGACCCGATCAGCCCCGCCTGCTGCAGCTCCTTCAGATGGAAGGAGATGGTGGAGGCGGAGACCCCGATGGCGTTAGCGAGTGCGCCCGAGGCCATGCCGTCCGGGCCGGCCTTCACCAGCGCCCGGAGCGCCCGCAGCCGGTGCTCCTGACCCAGCGCCATGAAGGCCGCGAGGGCTTGCGGTTCGTCCATTTTCGTTTCAACAATCAAACGATAGTACGAACATATGAGAATGTCTGCCCGTGGACAAGCCCGCCCAACCGTTTGACGACGGCCTCCCGAATTTGAGCCGGCCGCATTTCGCGGTGCCGACCTCCGGTCAGCTCGCGGTGGCGCAACCCTTCGCGCACGCGCCGCGCTTCCTGATCCTCTACGGCTCGCTGCGGGAGCGCTCGTTCAGCCGCTTCCTTGCCTACGAGGCAGCCCGCCTCCTCGAAGCCATGGGCGGCGAGGTCCGGATCTACGACGCGCACGGCCTGCCGCTGCCCGACGATTCCACCGCCGACCACCCGAAGGTGCAGGAGTTGCGCGCGCTCTCGCTGTGGTCGGAGGGGCAGGTCTGGGTCTCGCCGGAGCGCCACGGCACTCTCACCGGCGTGATGAAGAGCCAGATCGACTGGCTGCCGCTCAGCGAAGGTTCGGTGCGGCCGACGCAGGGGCGTACCCTGGCCGTGATGCAGGTCTCGGGCGGCTCGCAGAGCTTCAACGCGGTCAACAGCCTGCGCCTCCTCGGCCGCTGGATGCGGATGATCACCATCCCCAACCAATCCTCGGTGCCGATGGCCTACAAGGAATTCGACGAGGCCGGCCGGATGATGCCGGGGCCGCTCTACGAGCGCGTGGTCGATGTCTGCGAGGAGTTGATGAAGTTCACGCTGCTGACCCGCGAGCGGGCCGACTATCTCGTCGACCGCTACAGCGAGCGAAAGGAGCGGGAGCCGGAGCGGCTGCGGGCGGTGGCGGCCGATATCGCCATGGGCAAGCCATGACCGGCCCGGGCGGCCTACTCGGCCGGGGGCGCGCGCTCTAGCTAGGACGGAGGCCGGCTCCGCCGGTCATGTTCGTTTCCGCAGAGGGCGTCGCGACGGCCCTCGCTCCGACAGAGGGATAGCCGCCTTATGGAATACCTCCACACCATGGTCCGGGTGGCCGATCTCGACCGGGCGCTCGCCTTCTACGTCGACGCGTTCGGCCTGAAGGAAGTCCGCCGCGTCGAGAACGAGAAGGGCCGCTTTACCTTGGTCTTCCTGGCCGCCCCCGGGGATGTCGAGCGGGCCCAGGCGACCAAGTCGCCGCTGGTCGAACTGACCTACAACTGGGACCCGGAGACCTATACCGGCGGCCGCAACTTCGGGCACTTAGCCTACCAGGTCGACGACATCTACGCGTTCTGCGCCCAGCTCCAGGACAAGGGCGTGACCATCAGCCGTCCGCCCCGCGACGGCCACATGGCCTTCGTGAAGTCGCCGGACGGCATCTCAATCGAGATCCTGCAGAAGGGCGGCGCCAAGGAGCCGCAGGAGCCGTGGACGTCGATGGAGAACACCGGCAGCTGGTAATCCACCCGCGACTCTTGACCCGGACGGCGGCGCGGGCGCATCTGCCCGCGGATCAGCCGGCCGGGCGGCCGCTCCGGGCGCATCGACGTCCGGGGAGGAAAGTCCGGGCTCCATGGAGAGACGGTGCCGGATAACGTCCGGCGGGGGCGACCCCAGGGACAGTGCCACAGAGAGCAGACCGCCCCGGATGCGTCCGGGGTCAGGGTGAAAGGGTGCGGTAAGAGCGCACCGCGGACGCGGCAACGCGGACGGCACGGCAAACCCCACTGGGAGCAAGACCGAATAGGGGCGGCGCGCCCTTCGCGAGAAGGGCAGGCCCGCTCTCCAGGCCAGTCGCCCGGGTTGGTTGCTCGAGGCGGTCGGCAACGACCGTCCCAGAGGAATGGCCGCCACGTCGGCGCGCGCGAGCGCTCCGGCCTTACAGAACCCGGCTTATAGGCCGGCTGATCCAACTCCCCCCGGACCCGTGCGCCGCGGCGATCGCGCGGTAGCTCTACAGGCTCCGCGACGCGCAAAATTCGCGCCCGGCAAAAACCTTCGGTTAACCGTACCGGGGTCAGATCGGTCGGCTCGCCAGCGCCAGGCTCGCGCGTTGACGATCCTCCGAGGCCCATGATACCCGGCATCCTCCCGTCAACGGCGTGTATCGGATCGCCGGGCGTAACCTGCACAGGTGCAGGTCCCGTCCGTGCGCGGCGTTTCGCGCGCTCCGCATCCGGTGCCGTTCCCGTCACGCGCGCCGCGCTCGCGCGGCCCGGCACAGGGCACCATGAGACGCACGAGCCGCATCCGCGCCGGACTCTCCGGATCGCGCCGAACCCCCGACTGTCCCCGCACCGGCCCGGCGAGGCGCGCATGATCCGGCGCCGCCCCCCGGCCGAGACGGCGTCCGCGCACCGCGACGGCCCCGCCGCCTCCGGCCAGCCCCACGTGCCGGTGCTGCTCGCCGAAGTCGTCGAGTCGCTCAAGCTCGACGGCGGCGTCGCCGTCGACGGCACCTTCGGAGCCGGCGGCTACACCCGCGCTCTGCTGGCGGCCGATCCGACGCTTAAGGTGATCGGCATCGACCGCGACCCGCGGGCGATCGCCGGCGGGCAGGCCCTGGTCTGCGAGGCCGGCGGGCGCCTGCGCCTCGTCCCGGGCCGGTTCGGCGACCTCGACGCGCTGCTTACCGAGGCCGGCGAAGGCCAGGTCGCCGGCATCGTGCTCGATATCGGCGTCTCGTCGATGCAGCTCGACACCCCGGAGCGGGGCTTCTCGTTCCGCAGCGACGGGCCCCTCGACATGCGCATGGGCGGCGACGGCCCCAGCGCTGCGGACCTCGTGAACGAGGCCGACGAGACCGTGCTGGCCGACATCATCTATCATTACGGCGAGGAGCGGCGCTCGCGGGCCGTGGCCCGGACCATCCACGAGGCCCGCCGCCGCGGCCCGATCGAGACCACCGCCCAGCTCGCCGAGTTGGTCGCCGGCGTGGTCTGGGTCGAGCCCGGCAGCCACATCCATCCCGCGACCCGGACCTTCCAGGGCCTGCGGATCGCCGTGAACGACGAGCTCGGCGAGCTGGTCCGCGCGCTCCACGCAGCCGAGCGGGTCCTGGCCCCGGGCGGACGGCTCGCCGTGGTGACGTTCCATTCGCTGGAAGACCGGATCGTCAAGCAGTTCTTCGCCGCCCGCAGCGGTCGCGCCGCCCAGGGCTCGCGCCACCTGCCGGGCGGCCAAGCCGAGACGATCCGCAGCTTCCGCCTCGTCACCAAGGGTCCGGTCCTGCCGGGCGAGGCCGAGATCGCCCGCAACCCGCGCGCCCGCTCGGCCAAGCTGCGGGCCGCGGAGCGCACCGAATCCGACCTGCCCGAACCGCTCGCGGCGCTCCACGCGCTCGCGAGCCTGCCAGACACCGCCCGCGGGGGCCATCGCCGATGATCCGCCTGCTGAACCTCCTGGCGGTCGCCGGCCTCGTGGCCTCGGCGATCTACGCCTACTCGATCAAGTACGACACGCTTTACCAGGGCGGTCAGGTCTCGAAGCTGCAGACCGCCCTGCACAAGGAGCGGCAGGCGATCGCGGTGCTGCGCGCCGAGTGGCAGCTCCTGACCCGGCCGGACCGGCTGCAGGCGGCGGTGGACAAGCACCTCGCGCTGGAGCCGATCGGCACTAGCCACCTGGCCCGCCTGTCGGACCTGCCCGCCCGCCCCGAGCGCGGCGACGAGATCGGCCGGCTGCTCGCCGCAACCGCGACTCCCAAGGACAAGGGCGGGATCGAGCCGCGCACCACCGGCTCGATCACCCGCACCGTCACCACGACCCGCACCCCGAATACCGCTTCGAGGTAATCATCCGTGTCCGAAGACGCCGACCAGATCAGAGACGCGGCAGCCGAGGCGCAGATCTCGGAACACCCTGTCCCGGAGCCCGACGCACCGGCGCACGATGCGCCGCACTTCGCCGTGTCGGAGCAGGATGCGGCGGCGCTCGAGGCCGCCGCCCGGGCGCTGCACCCGGACATGCGTGCCGCCCGCGCCAAGGCGTTCGTGCGGAGCATGTTCCGGCTCGCCATCGAGCGCTCGCACATGCGCGTCGCCCTGGTCGGGCTGGTGTTCGTCGCGGTGTTCGGGACGATCTCGGCCAAGCTGCTGATGATGGCGGTGTTCGGCGATCCGCCCAGCCAGGAGCACCGGGTCGCGGCCGCATCCTCGACGGCGTTCCGGCCCGACATCGTCGACCGCAACGGCGAGATCCTGGCCACCGACATCCGCACCGTCTCGGTCTTCGCCGAGCCCGGCAACATCTACGACAAGGACGAGGCGGTGGAGCTGCTCACCGCGGTCCTGCCGGAACTCAATGCCTCCGAGCTGCGCGCCAAGCTGTCCTCGCGCAAGGACAAGAAGGGCGCGGGCTTCGTCTGGGTGAAGCGCGAGCTGACGCCCAAGCAACAGGCCGAGGTCCACCGGCTCGGCATCCCGGGCATCGGCTTCCTGCCGGACCACAAGCGGGTCTACCCGAACGGCGTCGCCGCCGCCCACATCCTGGGCGCGACCAACCTCGACGGCGTCGGCATCGCCGGCATGGAGAAGTACATCGACTCGACCGGCCTCCAGGCGCTCAACAGCTTCGGGCTGGTCAGCAAGCAGGCAGACCTGAAGCCGGTGCAGCTCTCCATCGATCTGCGCGCCCAGTTCGCCGTGCGCGACGAGCTGGCCTGGGGCATCGACCACTTCAAGGCCAAGGCCGGCGCCTCGATGATCCTCGACGTCAAGACCGGTGAGGTCATCGCCCTGGTGTCGATGCCGGACTTCGATCCGAACGACCCGAAGGACGCGCTCTCGCCCGACCGGATCAACCGCATGAATGTCGGCGTCTACGAGATGGGCTCGACCTTCAAGGCGATGACGCTGGCCATGGCGCTGGATTCCGGCAAGTACAACGTCAACTCGACCTTCGACACCCGCGGCGGCGTGCTGAACTGGGGCCGGCAGAAGATCCACGAGTATCACGGCACCAACCGGGTCATCACCATGCCGGAAGTGTTCACGCACTCGTCGAACATCGGCTCGGCCAAGATGGCGCTCGGCGTCGGCGTGCCCGGCCACAAGGCCTTCCTGAAGAAGATGGGTCTGCTCGACCGGCTGCGCACGGAGCTGCCCGAGAGCGCGGCCCCGATCGTCCCGTCGCGCTGGACCGAGATCAACACCATCACGATCGCGTTCGGCCACGGCATCGCGGTGGCGCCGATCCAGGCCGCGGCCGCTGTGGCGGCGATCGCCAACGGCGGCGACCTGATCACCCCGACCTTCCTGAAGGCGGCGCCCGACGACAAGGCCCGCGCCACGCACGTCCTCTCCGGTCAGACCTCCGAGGCGATGCGCTACATCATGCGCCTCAACGCGGCGGAGGGCTCTGCCAAGAAGGCGGCGGTCCCGTACTATTTCGTGGGCGGCAAGACCGGCACGGCCGAGAAGGTGATCGGCGGGCGCTACATCCACAACCGCCTGTTCACCACCTTCATGGCGGCGGCGCCGATGAACGACCCGAAGTACCTGTTCATCACCATCATGGACGAGCCGCAGGGCCTTCCGGAATCGGGCGGCTACGCCACGGCTGCGTGGAACTCGGGCGTCGTCACCGGCAAGGTGATCGAGCGGGTCGCCCCGATCCTGGGCCTGCCGCCGCAATTCGAGCCGCCGGTGCGACCGTTCCCCCAGATGGTCAAGCTCAACGCCTACCACGTCAACCAGTTGGGCGGCCCGTGAACGCGCGCCTCGCCGAGCTCTTCCCGGAGGCCGCCGGCCCGGCCGCCGACCTGACCGTGTCGGCGTTGACCGCCGACAGCCGGCAGGTCGTGCCGGGCGGCGTGTTCGTCGCGGTGCCCGGCACCCAGGCGGACGGCCGCCTGTTCGCCGCCCAGGCCGCCGGACGCGGCGCCGTCGCGGTGGCCGGGGAGGGCGAGCGCCCAGCCGACCTACCCGAGGCGGTGGCGTGGATCGCAGTTCCGGATGCCCGCCGGGCCTTGGCCCTCGCCGCAGCCCGGCTCGCCGGAGCGCAGCCCGGGGCCGTGGTCGCGGTCACCGGCACGGCTGGAAAAAGCTCGGTCGCCGATTTCGTGCGCCAGATCCTGGCCCGGCTCGGTCGTGACGCCGCGAGCCTCGGCACCGTCGGGATCGTCACCAACCGTGGCGCCGAATACGGCTCGCTCACGACTCCCGACCCGGTGACGCTGCACCAGACCCTGGCGCGCCTCGCCCGGGAGGGCGTGACCGAGCTCGCCATGGAGGCGTCCTCCCACGGGATCGAGCAGCGCCGCCTCGACGGCGTGCGTCTCGTGGCAGCCGGCTTCACCAATCTCGGCCGCGACCACCTCGATTACCACGCTAGCATCGAGGAATACCTCGCGGCCAAGCTGCGCCTGTTCACGGAGTTGCTGCCCGCAGGCTGCCCGGCGATCGTCAACATCGACGGCGCCTATGCCGACCGGGTGATCGCGGCGGCAGAGGGCGCCGGGCGGCCGGTCCGCACGGTCGGACGGTCGGGCACGGACATCCGCCTCGTCTCAGCGAGGACCGAGGGCTTCGCCCAGGCCGTCACGCTCCTGCATGGAAACGTGACGCGCACGGTGCGTCTTCCCCTCGTCGGCGACTTCCAGGTCGAGAACGCCCTGGTGGCGGCCGGCCTGGCGCTCGCGACCCCGGCCGGCGCCGCAGATCCGGGCGGCGTGTTCGCGGCCCTCGACCACCTCACCGGCGTGCCCGGCCGGATGGAGCGGATCGGTGAGGCGCGGGGCGGCCTGTGCCTGGTCGACTACGCCCACAAGCCCGAGGCGCTGGAGAGCGTGCTGACCGCGCTGCGCCCGTTCGCGTCCGGCCGGCTGGTCGTGGTGTTCGGCTGCGGCGGCGACCGCGATCGGGGCAAGCGCCCGCTGATGGGGGCTATCGCCGAGCGCCTGGCGGATGTTGTGTTCGTCACCGACGACAATCCCCGCACGGAGGAACCCCAAGCGATCCGGCGGGCGATCCTGGCGGCAGCGCCCAACGCGGAAGAAATCGGCGACCGGGCCGAGGCGATTGGCTCGGCCGTGCGGCGACTCGGCCCCGGCGACGTGCTGGTCGTGGCCGGCAAAGGCCATGAAACCGGCCAGATCGTGGGAGATCGGACGCTGCCGTTCTCTGACCATGAGGTCCTGCGCGCCGCCATCGCCGGGGCCGCACGTTGATGGCGCGGCCGGATGGTGACCGGGGGCTGACATGACCGCACTCTGGACCCGTGACGAGCTCGAAGCCGCCACCGGCGGACGCCTGATCGGCGCAGACCGCCCGATCGGCGGCGCGTCGATCGACACCCGCACGCTGCAGCTGGGCGACCTGTTCTTCGCCATCAAGGGAGAGGCGCGCGACGGCCACGACTTCGTCGCGAGCGCCCTCGGGCGCGGCGCCGCCGCCGCCGTGGTCAGCGAGGCCCGCGCCGAGGATCTGGCCGCCCACGGCCCCGTGCTGGCGGTCCCGGATTCAGGGGCCGACCCGGTCCTGACCGCGATGACCCGCCTGGGCGAAGCCGCCCGGGCGCGCACCGACGCACAGATCGTGGCGGTGACCGGCTCGGTCGGCAAGACCGGGACCAAGGAGGCCCTGCGCCACGTCCTGGCCGGGCAGGGCGACACCCACGCCTCGGCGGCCTCCTACAACAACCATTGGGGCGTGCCCCTGACGCTCGCCCGGATGCCGCGCACCACGCGCTACGGCGTGTTCGAGATCGGCATGAACCACCCGGCCGAGATCGTGCCGCTGACCGCGCAGGTCCGGCCCGACATCGCGCTGATCACCACGGTCGAGCCGGTGCATGTCGAGCATTTCGCCTCGGTCTCGGCCATCGCGGACGCCAAGGGCGAGATCTTCTCCGGCGTGGAACCCGGCGGCGTGGCGATCATCAACCGGGACAGCGCGCATTACGACCGCCTGGTCGCCCATGCGAGCGCGTCGCGGGCCGGCCGGATCGTCAGCTTCGGCGAGCATCCGGAAGCCGACGTGCGGGCGCAGAAAATCGTGCTGCGCCCCGACCTGTCGGTGGTCGACGCCGTCGTGATGGGGCAGCCCGTCACTTACAAGCTGGGCACCGCCGGGCGGCATGCGGCGCTGAACTCGCTGGGCGTGATGGCGGTGGTCCACGCGCTGGGGGCCGATCTCGCCGAGGCGGCCCTGGCGCTGGCGGGTTTGAGTCCGCCGGTCGGGCGCGGCGAGCGCACCGCCCTCGAGATCGACGGCGGCACCGCCTACCTGGTCGACGAGAGCTACAACGCCAACCCGGCCTCGGTCCGGGCCGCGATCGCGACGCTCGCCGGCATCGAGACCGGCCCGCGCGGCCGCCGCATCGCGGTGCTGGGCGACATGCTGGAACTCGGCGCGGCCTCCCCCGACCTGCATCGCGGCCTCGTCGAGGCGATCGAGGCCGCTCGGATCGACCTGGTCTTCGCCTCCGGGCCGCTGATGCGCCACCTGTTCGAGGCGTTGCCGGTGAGCCGCCGCGGCGGCGTCGCCGACACCGCCGCCGACCTGATCGAGCCGCTGACCCGCAACCTGCGGTCCGGCGACGCCGTGATGGTCAAGGGATCGAACGGCAGCCGCATGGGGCGGATTGTCGATGTGCTGAAAGCCCGCTACGCGGTCGACCCGGCGCGGCGCGGAATGGCCGCCGCCCCGTGATCCGGACCTGATCCGCCCCATGATCGGCACGCCCGAGCGTTCGCGACGATCGGTGCCGCCCCCCGAAACCCGCGCCTGAACAAAGGGGCCGAGCGCCCGGATGCTGTACCTTCTCTCGGAACTGAGCGGCACGTTCTCGCCGCTCAACGTCTTCCGCTACATCACCTTCCGCACCGGCGGCGCGCTGTTCACGGCGGGCCTGTTCGTGTTCTGGTTCGGGCCGTGGATCATCTCCCTGCTGCGCCTGCGCCAGGGCAAGGGCCAGCCGATCCGCGAGGACGGTCCCCAGACCCACCTGCTGACCAAGCGCGGTACGCCGACCATGGGCGGGCTGATGATCCTGGCGGGCGCCATCGTGGCGATCCTGCTCTGGGCCAATCCGCGCAATCACTACGTGTGGGTGACCCTAACCGTGACCCTGGGCTTCGGGGCGATCGGCTTCTACGACGACTACCTCAAGGTGACGAAGCAGTCCCACAAGGGCTTTTCCGGCAAGTTCCGGCTGTCCCTGGAAGCGATGATCGCCATCGCGGCCTGCACGATCGTCTCGGTCTATTCACCGGCCGCCCTGCAGAACCAGCTCGCCTTTCCGGTGTTCAAGGACGCGCTGCTGAACCTCGGCTGGTTCTACGCCCTGTTCGGAGCCTTCGTGATCGTCGGCGCCGGCAACGCCGTGAACATGACCGACGGCCTCGACGGTCTGGCGATCGTGCCGGTGATGATCGCGTGCGGCACGTTCGGGATCATCGCGTATCTCGTCGGCAACTCGTTCACCGCGAGCTACCTCCAGGTGAACTACGTCCGCGACAGCGGCGAACTCGCGGTCGTCTGCGGCGCGGTGATCGGAGCCGGCCTCGGCTTCCTGTGGTTCAACGCGCCGCCCGCCCAGATCTTCATGGGCGACACCGGCTCGCTGGCGCTGGGCGGCCTGCTCGGCACCATCGCGGTGGCGACCAAGCATGAGATCGTCTTGGCCATCGTCGGCGGCCTGTTCGTCCTGGAGATGATGTCGGTGATCATCCAGGTCGCGTCGTTCAAGCTCACCGGCAAGCGCGTCTTCCGGATGGCGCCGATACACCACCATTTCGAGCAGAAGGGCTGGAAGGAGCCGCAGGTCGTGATCCGGTTCTGGATCATCGCGGTCATCCTGGCGCTCGCGGGCCTCGCGACCCTGAAGCTGCGCTGAGAAACTGTGCTAGACTATGTATCACTACGGCCGATCCCAATCGGGCCCTCATCCTGAGGTGCGGCCGCGAAGCGGGCGCCTCGAAGGAGCCCTCCAGCCGGCCGCGTGACCCCTGGAGGGCTCCTTCGAGGCCCGCTGGCGCAGGCACCTCAGGATGAGGGGGTTGGGTGGGATCGGCGATGTTCCCACGTTGAATTGAGTTTCCCATGACACCCGTCACCGTCTTCGCGGGCCAGAAGGTCGCCCTGTTCGGGCTCGGCGGATCGGGGCTGGCCACGGCCAATGCGCTGAAGGCCGGCGGCGCTGAAGTCGTTGCCTGGGACGACAATGCCGACAGCGTTGCGCGTGCGCGTGCGCAGGATGCGGGCATCGGCACGCAGGATCTGCGGGACTCCGACTGGTCCGGCTTTAAGGCCCTGGTGCTCAGCCCCGGCGTGCCGCTCACTCATCCGGAGCCGCACTGGACCGTCCGGCTCGCCCGCGAGGCCGGAGTCGAGATCGTCGGCGACATCGAGCTGTTCTGCCGGGAGCGCCGGGCGCTGGCGCCCGAAGCGCCGTTCGTGGCGATCACCGGCACCAACGGCAAGTCGACCACCACGGCGCTGATCGCCCACGTGCTCGCCCAGGCCGGGCGCGACGTGCAGATGGGCGGCAACATCGGCACCGCGATCCTGTCGCTGGCGCCGCCGGATGCCGGCCGCGTCCACGTGATCGAGATGTCGTCGTTCCAGATCGACCTGACCCCGGGCCTCGACCCGACGGTGGGCGTGCTGATGAACATCACGCCGGACCATCTCGACCGCCACGGCACCATGGAGCAGTACGCCGCCATCAAGGAGCGCCTGATCGCCGGCGCCGGGCTGGCGGTGGTCGGGATCGACGACGGCCCGAGCCGGGCGATCGCCGAGCGGCGCGCCGGTGACCTCGTGCGGGTCCACGTACCCACCGGGGACGCGCTCTGCGCCGACGCCGTGACGGTGCGCGACGGCATCGTCCGCGACCCCGACGGGACAGCGCTCGCCGACGTCAACGGCATCGGCTCGCTGCGCGGCGCCCACAACTGGCAGAACGCCGCCGTGGCGGTGGCGGTCGCCCGAGCCCTCGGCCTCACCGGCGAAGAAATCCGGGCCGGCCTGTCCTCGTTCCCGGGGCTGCCGCACCGGATGGAGCAGGTCGGGCGACGCGGCGCCGTGCTGTTCGTCAACGATTCCAAGGCGACCAACGCGGATTCCACCGAGAAGGCGCTGACCGCCTTCAGGGACATCCACTGGATCCTGGGCGGCAAGGCCAAGGAGGGCGGGATCTTCCCATTGGTGCCGTATTTCCAGCGGGTCGCCCACGCCTACCTGATCGGCGCGGCCTCGGACGCCTTCGCGGCCACCCTGGAGGGCGTCGTGCCCTACACGCGCTGCGAGACCCTCGACGTCGCGGTCCCCAAGGCCGCCGAGAACGCCGCCGCCTCGGGCGCCCCGGAGCCGGTGGTGCTGCTCTCGCCGGCCTGCGCCTCCTACGACCAGTTCCGCAATTTCGAGATCCGCGGCGACCGGTTCCGGGAACTGGTGCAGGCGCTGCCCTGAGGGCTTCGGTCTTCAGGGTTTCAAAAGGTCGAGACCTTTTGCGGGTGCAGGGCGGCGCCTTGCTGTCGGGCCTCGCCCGATGCATCAGGGGCTCCGCCCCCGAACCCAGCCAAAGGGCTGAGCCCTTTGGAAACCCGGTCCGGGCCGGTCAGCGCGCCAGCACCTTGGCGGCATCGCGGGTGGTGGCGACCGCCTCGGAGACGTCGGCGACGGCTTGCGCGATCGCCCCGATATTGCCGGTAATCGCCGTGACCGCACCGGCGGCGCTCTGCATGCTCTCGGCGAGGTCCCGGGTCACCGCACTCTGCTCCTCGATCGCCGCCGCGGTGGACACCACGGTCTCGCGCATCACCGAGACCGAGGCCCCGATCGAGCCCAATGCGACCACCACTTCCTGCGAGACCTGCTGGACGCTGGCGATCTCGCTGTTGATCTGCCCGGTGGCGCGGGCCGCTTGGTCGGCGAGCGCCTTCACCTCGCTGGCCACCACCGCGAAGCCGCGGCCCGCCTCGCCGGCCCGGGCGGCCTCGATGGTGGCGTTGAGCGCCAGCAGATTGATCTGGCCGGCGATGCTCTGGATCAGCCCGACGATGCTGGACATCGCCGTCGCGCTGTCGGCGAGCCGCTTGGTGTGGCCGTCCGCCTCGCGCACGCAGGCGTAGGCGGTGTCGGTGGCGCCCTGGGAGCGCACGATGCTCTGGGACATCTCGGCGACGGAGGCGGCGAGCTCTTCGGCCGCCGCCGCCACGGTCTGGACGTTGCCGGAGGTCGAGTCCGCCGCCGAGGAGGCCAGGCGGGCGGCGTCCGTGGAATGCATGACCGCGTGCTCGATCGCGCCGAAATTGCTGTCGATCAACCTGCGTAGGTCGGCCAGCAGGCGGACCTGATCGGTGATGTCGGTGGCGAACTTCACCACCTTGTAGGGCCGGCCACCGGCGTCGAGGATCGGGTTGTAGGAGGCCTGGATCCAGATCTCCCGCCCGTCCTTGCCGAGGCGGCGGAACTGGGCAGCCTGATAGGTGCCGTTGCGCAAGGCCGCCCAGAACGCCCGGTAGGCTTCGCTGTCCCGGTAGCCCGCCTCGACGAACAGGCTGTGATGCTGCCCGACCACCTCGTCGCGGCCGTAGCCCATCGCGGCGAGGAAGTTGTCGTTAGCCTCGAGGACCATGCCGTCGAGGTCGAAGGCGATCACCGCCTGGACCTTGTGGATCGCGGCGATCTGGCCGGCGCGGTCGGCCTCCTCGGTGCGCTGCCGAGTGATGTCGGTGGCGAACTTCACCACCTTGTAGGGCCGGCCCCGGGCGTCGAGCATCGGGTTGTAGGAGGCCTGGATCCAGATCGTCCGCCCGCCGCGACCGACCCGACGGAACTGGCCCGACTCGAACGCGCCGCCGCGCAGGCGCTCCCAGAACGCCCGGTAATCCGCTGAATCCCGGTATTCCGGATCGACGAAGAGGCTGTGATGCTGCCCGACCACCTCGGGCAGGGTGTAGCCGACCGCGTCGAGGAAATTGCCGTTCGCCGACAGGATGCGGCCGTCGAGATCGAACTCGATCAGCCCCTGGACGCGGTCGAGGGCCGCCAGCTTGGCCTGCGCTTCACGGACCTTCAGAGCAGCGAACATGTCGGACCGGCTTCTGCTGTGCGGATCGGGCCTGGCAGAGCGGGGCACGCATCGCACCGCTCTCCGATCCTGGTGGGGATACACCTCCAAGTTGCACAATGAGAATTAACATTCGATGACATCGTCGACAGTATACCTCGGACGAATACGGTAGTTCTTCCGCGCCGAGGAATCCCAGGTGCCGCCAGGGTCATCCGGCCATAAGGCTCCGTTTACCATTCCCCCACAGGATCGGCCCGACCGACGCGGACCGGCCTCCGCGCGGCCTGGAGTCGTTGCCCGGCATGATCTCACGCGCGGAACGCACACCCCTCACCGACTGGTGGTGGACGGTGGACCGCGGGCTGCTCGCGGCGCTGTTCGCGCTGATGGTGGCCGGCCTGGTCTTCCTGATGGGCGGCGGCCCACCGGTCGCCGAGCGCATCGGCCTGCCGACCTTCTACTTCCTCAACCGGCAGGCGCTCTACCTCGCGCCGACCATCCTGCTGATCTGCGCGGTGTCGTTCCTGTCCCTGCGCGGGGTCCGGCGGCTCGCGCTGGTCACCTGGATCTGCGGCGTCGCGCTCTGCCTGCTCGCCGGCAAGTTCGGCCCGGAGATCAAGGGCGCGCATCGCTGGATCCAGTTCGGACCGATCGGCTTGCAGCCGTCGGAATTCGTCAAGCCGGCCTTCGTGGTCGTGGCGGCCTGGGCGTTCTCGGAGGGCGCCCAGCGCCGCGATATGCCGGGCGGCTTCCTGGCGATGCTGCTCCTGCCGGTCACCATCGTGCCGCTGCTGCTGCAGCCGGATTTCGGCCAGACCATGCTGATCACCATGGTGTGGTGCGCCCTGTTCTTCGTCGCCGGCCTGCACCTGATCTGGGTGGCGCTGCTCGGCGTTCTGGGCCTCGGCGGCGTGTTCGCGGCCTACCTGTTCTTCCATCACGTCCGCGAGCGCTTCAACAAGTTCCTCGACCGCGATTCGGGCGGCGGCTTCCAAGACTTCTGGTCGCGGGAATCATTCCGCTCGGGCGGCTGGTTCGGCACCGGCCCGGGGGAGGGGGTGGCCAAGCGCCACCTTCCGGACGCACATACCGACTTCATCTTCTCTGTCACCGGTGAGGAATTCGGCGTGATCGTCTGCCTGTGCCTCGTCGGCCTGTTCGCCTTCATCGTGCTGCGCGGCCTCAAGCTCGCCCGGCGCACCGACGACACCTTCTCGCGGCTGGCGATCACCGGACTGACCACCCTGTTCGGACTCCAGGCCTGCATCAACATGGCGGTGAACACCCAGCTGATGCCGGCCAAGGGCATGACCCTGCCGTTCGTCTCCTTCGGCGGCTCGTCGATGATCTCGCTGGCGCTCGGCACCGGCTTCCTGGTCGCCTTGACCCGCAAACGTCCGCGCACCGTCCTGCTCAGCCAGAAGCCGCCCGGCACCGCGTCGGCCACCGTCGCCGGGGTGATGCGGTGACGGTCTTCACCCCCACGATCCTGCTCTGCGCGGGCGGCACCGGCGGCCACCTGTTCCCGGCCGAGAGCCTCGCCCATGCTCTCCGCGCCCGCGGCATCCGGGTGGCGCTCGCCACCGACGCCCGGGTCGAAGCCATCTCGGGCGAGTTCCCGGCTTCCGAGGTGATCACGATCGCCTCCGCGACGCCCTCGGGCCGCTCGCCCCTGAAGCGGGCCGGCGCCGTGCTGACGCTGGGCCGCGGCTTCGGCGTCGCCGCCAGGGAGATCCGGCGGATCAACCCGGCCGCGATCGTCGGCTTCGGCGGCTACCCGACCGTGCCGCCTGTGCTCGCCGGCCAGATCCTGCGAGTGCCGACGGTGCTGCACGAGCAGAACGCCGTGATGGGCCGAGCCAACGCCTTCCTGGCCCGGGGCGCCCGCACCATCGCCACCGGCTTCAAGGAGGTCCGGGGCGTACCCGACAAGGCGCGCGCGCCGCGCATCCATACCGGCAACCCGCTCCGCCCGGCCGTGATCGAGGCGGCCAAGATCCCGTATCCCACGTTCGGCGACGGCCTGCGGCTCCTCGTGTTCGGCGGCAGCCAGGGCGCGCGGGTCATGGGCGAGGTCGTGCCCGAGGCGATCGAGCGCCTGCCCGCCGACTTGCGCGCCCGCCTGCACCTCATTCAGCAGGTCCGGCCCGAGGACCTGACCGCGGTGCAGAACCGCTACCTCGCCCTGGGGCTCGCCGGGCTCGAGGCCGCGCCGTTCTTCAAGGACCTGCCGGCCCGCATGGCCGCGAGCCACCTCGTGGTCTCGCGCTCGGGCGCCTCGACGGTCTCGGAGCTGTCCGCGATCGGCCGGCCGTCGATCCTGGTGCCGCTGCCCGGCTCCCTCGATCAGGACCAGGCCGCCAACGCCGCGACCCTCGACGCGATCGGCGCGGCGCTGGCCCTGAAGCAGACCGCGTTCACGCCGGATCGCCTCGCGGCCGAGCTGGTCGCCTGCTTCGAGACGCCGGCAAAATTGACCGCGGCGGCCGATGCGGCCAGAAGCGCGGGCATCCACGACGCCGCCGAGCGGCTGGCCGAGGTCGTCATCCAGACTGCCAGAAGCGGTTAGCAATCGGGTTTCCAAAGGGCTCAGCCCTTTGGCGGGTCGTCAGGGCGGAGCCCTGATGCGTTGGGCAAGGCCCGACAGCAGGGCTCCGCCCTGCACCCGCAAAAGGTCCCGGACCTTTTGAAACCATGACTTTACGGAAGGTACGACGACAGATGAAGCTGCCCGACAAGCTCGGCCCCATCCACTTCATCGGCATCGGCGGCATCGGCATGTCCGGCATCGCCGAGGTGATGAGCAACCTCGGCTACACGGTCCAGGGCTCCGACGCCTCGGACAACGCCAACGTCCGCCGGCTGGCCGAGAAGGGCATCCGCACCTTCGTCGGCCATCAGGCCGAGAACGTCGACGCGGCCGCCCTGGTGGTGGTCTCGACCGCGATCCGTCGGGACAACCCGGAGCTGCAGGCCGCCCGCGAGCGTCGCCTTCCGGTAGTTCGGCGCGCCGAGATGCTGGCCGAATTGATGCGCTTCAAGTCCTGCGTCGCCATCGCGGGCACCCACGGCAAGACCACCACGACCTCGCTGGTCGCGACCCTGCTCGACGCCGGCAGCCTCGACCCGACCGTGATCAACGGCGGCATCATCAACGCCTACGGCACCAACGCCCGGATGGGTGAGGGCGACTGGATGGTGGTGGAGGCCGACGAATCCGACGGCACCTTCCTCAAGCTGCCGGCCGACGTCGCCATCGTCACCAACATCGACCCCGAGCATCTCGACCATTTCGGCTCGTTCGAGGCGGTGAAGGACGCGTTCCGGCGCTTCATCGACAACATCCCGTTCTACGGCTTCGCGGTGATGTGCACCGACCACCCGGTGGTGCAGGACATGGTCGGCCATATCGAGGACCGGCGCATCATCACGTACGGCGAAAATCCTCAGGCCGACGTGCGCCTGCTCGACGTGGACCTGAAGGGCGGCCAGAGCCGCTTCCGCGTCATGATCCGCGACCGGCGCCCGGGCTTCCGCATGGAGATGGAAGACCTGGTCCTGCCGATGCCGGGCAAGCACAACGCGCTCAACGCCACCGCAGCGCTCGCCGTCGCCAACGAGCTCGGCGTCTCGCACGACGCCATCCGCCGGGCGCTCGCCGGGTTCGGTGGCGTGAAACGCCGGTTCACCCGCACCGGCGAGTGGAACGGGGCGACGATCTTCGACGATTACGGACACCATCCGGTGGAGATCAAGGCGGTGCTCAAGGCCGCCCGCGCATCGACCGACGGCAACGTCATCGCGGTGGTGCAGCCGCACCGCTACACCCGGCTCGCGTCGCTGTTCGACGATTTCTGCACCTGCTTCAACGACGCCGACACGGTGATCGTCGCCCCGGTCTACACGGCCGGCGAGTCGCCGATCGAGGGCGCCGACCGGGACGCCCTGGTCGCGGGCCTGCGCTCCCGCGGCCACCGGGACGCCCGCCCCTTGGAGCGGCCCGAGGAACTGGCCGGCATCGTCGCCGAACTCGCCAAGCCCACCGACTACGTCGTGTGCCTCGGCGCCGGCACGATCACGCAATGGGCCTACGCGCTGCCGGGCGAACTCGCCGCGCGAGGTAAGTGAGCGGATGGGCGTCGATCAGGCTGAGTCAGGCATGAGGTCTTCGACATCGATGTCGAGTGCCCGCGCCAGCCGTTCGTAGACGGCAGGATCGGCCGTGCCCGCGCCCGTTTCCAGATCGGTGAGTTGCACCTCGGGCACCGCGCCGTCGCGCGCCAGCGCGGCGACCGTCATCCCTCGCCGGGCGCGCCAGAACGCCAGGGGGCTCGGGGCCGCGCGCAACGCATCGAGATCGGACTCATCGAGGCGTTCTTCGTCGCCGGCGTTCAGGCGGCTCTGCGACTTGTCGATGACGCAGGTGTCGAGCGTGTCGTCCGCCAGTTCGCGCAGCCGCTCGAACTCCGCCTCCGGCAGGATCACGATGGCCTCGCCGGAAGGCGTCCGGGTTCTGACGATGGTCACGGGCAGCATCCTAGCCGTAGATCGAGCCGCGCGGGGAAATGGGGAGATGCGATCGGCCAAGGCGGAACGTACCCGGTTTCGGCGCCATCTGCGCCTCGTTCAAACGGAGGCGGAGCGTCGCCTCTGGTATCGCCTGCGCGATCGACGTCTTGCCGGCTTCAAGTTCGTGCGGCAGGAATCGATCGGGCGCTACGTCGCGGATTTCTGCTGTCGCGAGGCGCGCCTGATCGTCGAGATCGATGGCAGCCAGCACGCGGACAATGTACGCGATCGCATCCGGGACGAATGGCTGGCCGCACAGGGCTACCACGTCCTCCGCTTCTGGAATCCCGAGATCGCGGACAATATTGGTGCGGTTCTGGACACCATCCTGGCCGCGCTGCCCCCCTCTCCCCGCGTGCGGGGAGAGGGCCGCGACGACCTTGTCGTCGCCGGAGCGAGGCGGCAGCCGAGGGTGAGGGGGCGGCTCCGAATGAGCCTCATCCGTTCACGCCCCCTCACCTCCGCTCCGGCTTCGCCTGCGCTTCCCGCACGGACGACAAGGTCCATGCGGGCCTCTCCCCGCGCGCGGGGAGAGGGGACCAGCGTCACCTCTTGAACTGTATGAAGACCGTAGTCCCGCCTGTGGGGAGAGGGGAGATTACCCCATGACCGCATCGCTCCACGACCGAATCCGCGCCGCCGCGCCGGCCCTGCGCGGGCGCCTGCTCGCCGACCAGCCGCTGGCCGACCTGACCTGGTTCCGCGTTGGCGGTCCGGCCGAGGTCCTGTTCACCCCGGCGGACGAGGAGGATCTCGCGCACCTCCTCGCCGCCCTGGAACCCGATGTGCCGGTCACCGTGATCGGCCTCGGCTCCAACCTGATCGTCCGCGACGGCGGCGTGCCGGGCGTGGTCATCCGGCTCGGCGGCAAGGCGTTCGGCGGTATCGCGATCGACGGCGAGACGTTGCAGGTCGGCACCGCCGTGCCGGACATGCGCCTCGCCAAGGCGGCCGCCGAGGCCGGGCTCGACGGACTCGCGTTCTACCGGGGCATTCCGGGCTCGATCGGGGGCGCCCTGCGGATGAACGCCGGCGCCCATGGCGGCGAGACCACCGACGTGCTGGTCGAGGCGCATGGCATCGACCGGACCGGGGCGCTGCGCCGCTTCAGCCACGCCGAGATGGGTTTTTCCTACCGGCATTCCGACGCGCCCGAGGACGTCATCTTCACGCGCGCGTTGTTCCGCGGAACACCCGGGGACCGCGCCGCGATCGAAGCCGAAATGGAGCGGGTCACGGCGGCCCGCGAGGCCGCACAACCGATCCGCGAGCGCACCGGCGGCTCGACCTTCGCCAACCCGGAGGGTGGCAAAGCCTGGCAGCTCGTCGACGCCGCCGGCTGCCGCGGCCTGACCCGGGGCGGCGCCCAGGTCTCGCCGATGCATTGCAACTTCCTGATCAACACCGGCGGCGCCACCGCTGCCGATATCGAGGGACTGGGCGAGGAAGTCCGGCGCCGGGTTCGGGAGACCAGCGGCGTCACGCTGCGCTGGGAGATCCGGCGGATCGGCGTGGATTCGGCGGCGGTAAGTCAGTAAGTTGTAAGTCGCGTTGAAGGGGTATCGGCCATGCCCGGCAAGTCCGCCCGCACCGCCTACTCGAAGATCTCGGTCAAGAGCCAGACCGTGCTGCCCGCAGAGGTACGCGAGCGCCTTTCTATCGGCCCGGGGGATCGTCTGCGCTACCGGATCTCACCGGACGGCGTCCGCATCGACAAGGCGCCCCCGGAGGGCGAGGATCCGTTCGTCGCCTTCATGGAATGGGGCGGCCCCATCGATGACGAAGATTATGCCGACCTCTGAGGCCGCGAGCTTTTCGGCCGGCTGCGTCGTGGTCGTGAAGTTCCCCTACTCGGACCGCGTGGCCGAGAAGCGACGCTCCGCCGTCGTCGTCTCCGGAGCCGCGGTCGCGCAGGCCGGCTACGTGCGGATTGCGATGATCACGAGCGCCCGAAACGCCGGCATGAGCGGTGACATCCCGATCAGGGATTTCGCCGCAGCGGGCCTCGGCGTCGCCTCCACGGTCCGTCCGCTGAAGATCGCCTGCATCGAACCCGGCCGCATCCTGCGCCGCATCGGCGCTCTGCCGCCGGCCACTGCGGCGGCGGTCTTCGCCGCGATCCATGACCTGGTCGGCCCAACGTGACCCGATCCTCGACCCAGACTTTCCCGGAGCCCACCATGTCCAAGCACGTCGCCGTCCTCCTGGGCGGTACCTCCGCCGAGCGCGAGGTCTCGCTTAATTCCGGCGCGGCCTGCGCCACGGCGCTCGAAGGGGAGGGGTACCGGGTCACCCGCGTCGACGTCGGGCCCGCCATCGCCTCGGTGCTCACCGAGCTGCGGCCGGACGTGGCCTTCAACGCCCTGCACGGTCCGGACGGAGAGGACGGGACAATCCAGGGGCTGCTGGAGATCCTGAAGATTCCGTACACCCATTCGGGCGTGCTCGCGTCGGCGCTGGCCATGAACAAGGAGCGGGCGAAGACGGTGCTGCACGCAGCCGGCGTGGACGTGCCGGCAGGTCGGATCGTTAACCGCTTCGAGGCCGCGAAAAACCACCCGCTGCCGCCGCCCTACGTGGTCAAGCCGATCGCTGAGGGCTCGTCCGTGGGGGTCATCATCGTCCGCGACGGCCGGTCGCACCCGCCCCAGATCCTCGCCTCGGAGGACTGGACCTTCGGCGAGCAAGTCCTTGCAGAACCTTACATAGCCGGTCGCGAACTGACCTGCGGGGTGATGGGCGACAAGGCGCTCGGGGTGATCGAGGTGAAGGCCGCCACGGGGGACTGGTACGACTACGACGCGAAGTACGCCCCGGGGGGGTCGGTCCACGTGCTGCCGGCCGAACTTAAACCAAATGTTTACCAGCGTGTCCAAGAACTGTCGTTAACGGCGCATCAAGCACTGGGCTGCCGGGGCGTCAGCCGTGCCGACCTTCGCTACGACGACACACCGGGTGGAACCGGTTTGCTCGTCGTCCTGGAGGTCAACACGCAACCCGGCATGACCCAGACGAGCCTTGTGCCGGAGATGGCGGCCCATGCGGGTCTTGGTTTCGGTGAGCTCGTCCGATGGATGGTGGAGGACGCTTCTCTGAATCGCTGAGCGGCGGTGACGCTGCCGGTCGCAGCCTTCCCGCGCGCCTCGTCGGCGCCGCGCTGGATCGGCTCACCGGACGCACTCCCGCCCGCTCCCTCTCGGTGCGCCGGTCCCGCAGGGGCCAGCTCCTGACCCAGCGCCTGCCGCGCGGCGTCGGCACCGTGGGCGTCTCCGTATCCCTCGCCACCGTGGCGCTCGCGGGCTTCGTGGCGAGCGGGCGCTACGAGTCCTTCGTCGCCGAGCAGGGTCGGCCCCTGGACATCGCCGCGCGGGTCCTCGGCTTCGGCGTCGAGCGCGTGACCATCTCGGGCATCTCCCGGATGTACGAGCGCGAGGTGCTGTCGGCAGCCGGCATCGACTGGCGCTCCTCGGTCCCGTTCCTGGACGTCGTGGCGGTGCGCGAGAAGCTGCTGGCCGTGCCGCTGATCGCCCAGGCTTCGGTCCGCAAGATCTATCCGAACGAGATCGCGATCACCCAGGTCGAGCGCGAGCCCGCCGCCCTCTGGCAGAAGAACGGCGAGATCAACGTGATCGCCGCCGACGGCACCGTGATCGACGCGATGCGGGACGACCGCTACGCCAGCCTGCCGCTCGTCGTGGGCGACGACGCCAACAACAAGCTGCCCGAATATCTCGCCCTCATCGCCGCCGCCGGTCCGCTCTCCGAGCGGATCAAGGCCGGGACCTACGTCTCGGGCCGGCGCTGGACCCTCAAGCTCGACGGCGTGGACGTGCGCCTGCCCGAGATCGACCCAGCCGCGGCGCTCGCGCGTCTCGTCCGGTTCGAGCGCGAGGCCGGCCTGCTCGAAAAGGACATCATCGCGGTGGACCTGCGCATGCCCGACCGCCTGGTGGTGCGCCTGACCGAGGAGGCCGCCGCCGCCCGCGCGGAAGCCCAGAAGGCGAAGAAGAAGGGCGCGGCCAGCTGATGCCCTTAACCTCGATCTCCGCCCGTCCCGCCTTCTGCGTCCGGTAGTGTCAATGCACAGCCAACACGGCCTCACGCCGCGCCTGAAGCCGCTCTCCGCCCGGCGCTCGACCACCCTGTCGGTGCTCGACATCGGCACCAGCAAGGTCGTCTGCCTCATCGCCGAGTTGCAGCCGGCCGAGGCGCTCTCGACCCTGCGCGGCCGGACGCACCTCGCCCGCATCATCGGCATCGGCCACCAGCGCTCGCTGGGGCTGAAGGGTGGGGCGATCGTCGATCTCGCCGCCGCCGAGGGCGCGATCCGCCAGGCGGTCCACGCCGCCGAGCGGATGGCCAAGGTCGAGGTCCAGTCGGTCATCGTCAACATGTCGGGCGGCCGGCTCGCCTCGCAGCATTTCCAGGCCCGGGTGAACACCCGCTCCGGCACCGTCACCGGCAGCGATGTCGAGCGGGTGCTGGAGACGGCGAGCGCCCACGGCGTCAGCCCCGGACGGGCCGTGCTGCACGCCCTGCCCACCGGCTACGCGCTGGACGGGCAGGGTGCCGTGATCGATCCGTCGGGCATGATCGGCGAGGCCCTCGGGGTCGACCTGCATGTCGTGACGAGCGAACTCGCCGCCGCCCGCAACGTCATGCTGGCGGTCGAGCATTGCCACCTCGGGGTCGAGGCGGTGATCGCCACGCCCTACGCCGCCGGGCTCTCGGCCCTGGTGGACGACGAGGCCGAGATGGGCGTGTGCGTCGTCGACATGGGCGGCGGCACCACCAGCGTCGGCGTGTTCTCGGGCGGCCACCTCGTCCACGTGGACGCGGTGGCGGTCGGCGGACACCACGTCACCATGGATATCGCCCGGGGGCTCTCCACCCGCATGGCCGCGGCCGAGCGGCTGAAGACCCTTTACGGCTCGGCCCTCTCCACCCCGTCCGACGATCGCGACATGATCGCCGTGCACGGGGTCGGCGAGGACGAGGGCGAGGCCCCGGCCCACATCCCGCGCTCGCAGCTGGTGCGGATCATCAAGCCGCGGGTCGAGGAGGTGGTCGAGCTGGTCCGCGACCGCCTGCGGGATGCCGGCTTCGCCGCCCAGGCCGGCCGGCGGGTGGTGCTGACGGGCGGCGCCAGCCAGCTCGTCGGCCTGCCGGAAGTCGCCCGGCGCGTCCTCCAGGGTCAGGTCCGGATCGGCCGGCCGCTGGGGATCCGCGGCCTGCCCGAGGCGGCCAAGGGACCGGCCTTCTCGGCCGCCGTCGGCCTGCTGGTCTACCCGCAGGTGGCGCACGCCGAGCACTTCGAGCCGCGGGGGCACGGCGCCTTCGCGGCCACGGGATCGGACCGGTACATCAGCCGGGTCGGGCGCTGGCTCCGAGAGAGCTTCTAGGGTTTCACCGCCGCCTTCACGGGCGGGGGATCGAAAAAATATCGGCGCCGCAGCGCCGCACGGAAAGCAGAGTAAGCGAGAGGCTCGACACCATGGCCATTACCCTCCAGGCGCCGGACATCCGGGAACTCAAGCCCCGCATCACCGTCTTCGGTGTCGGCGGCGCAGGCGGCAACGCAGTCAACAACATGATCGAATCAGGCCTGCTCGGCTGCGAGTTCGTGGTCGCCAACACCGACGCGCAGGCGCTCACCTCCTCGAAGGCGGAGCGGGTGATCCAGATGGGCCTGGGCGTCACCCAGGGCCTCGGCGCCGGCTCCCACCCGGAGGTCGGCTCGGCCGCCGCCGACGAAGTGATCGACGAGATCCGGGACCAGCTCTCGGGCGCCCACATGTGCTTCATCACCGCCGGCATGGGCGGTGGCACCGGCACCGGCGCAGCGCCGGTCATCGCCCGGACCGCCCGCGACATGGGCATCCTCACGGTCGGCGTCGTGACCAAGCCGTTCCAGTTCGAAGGCGTGCGCCGCATGCGCACCGCCGAGAGCGGCATCCAGGAGTTGCAGGCCGCGGTCGACACCCTGATCGTGATCCCGAACCAGAACCTGTTCCGGGTCGCCAACGAGAAGACCACCTTCGCCGACGCCTTCGCGATGGCCGACCAGGTGCTCTACTCCGGCGTCGCCTGCATCACCGACCTGATGGTCAAGGAAGGCCTGATCAACCTCGACTTCGCCGACGTCCGGGCGATCATGCGCGGCATGGGCAAGGCCATGATGGGCACCGGCGAGGCGTCGGGCGAGAAGCGCGCCAACCGCGCCGCCGAGGCGGCCATCGCCAACCCGCTCCTCGACGACGTCTCCATGAAGGGCGCCCGCGGCCTGCTGATCTCGATCACCGGCGGCTCGGACCTGACCCTGTACGAACTCGACGAGGCCGCCACCCGCATCCGCGAGGAGGTCGACCAGGACGCCAACATCATCCTGGGCGCCACCTTCGACGAAAGCCTCGATGGCATCATCCGGGTGTCTGTCGTGGCCACCGGCATCGAGCCGCTGCTGATCTCGGCCAACTCGCCGAACAACCCGGCGATCGCCGAGACCGAGCAGCGCATCGCTGAAGTCGCCGAGCGCCTGCGCGCCGAGGCCCGCGCCCGCGCGACCTCGCCGGTTCCGAGCATCCGCACGGACTCGATCGCCCAGGCCCCCGCGCAGCATCAGGCGCCGGCCGCCCCGCAGCCGGCCCCCGAGATGCGCGCCGAGACCCGCTTCGAGGCTCCCGCCCCGGTCGCCCGCGACGAGGTCGTCCTCGCCCCGTCCCAGCCGCGGGCCGCCGCGCCGTTCGTCCCGGCCCCCGCTCCGCAGCAGGCCGAGCCGGCGCCGCAGTTCCAGGCCGGCCCGTTCGTGCCCCCGCGTCCGGCCGCCCCCGCGGCCGCGCCGCTCGCCCGCGCCCCGCGCATGCCGCAGATCCACGAACTGCCGCCGATCGCCCAGAACCAGATCCTGGCGAATCGGGCCGCCGAGGAAGCCGCCCCGGAATCCAAGCGGACCTCGCTGCTGCGCCGTCTCGCCACCGTCGGCTTCGGCGGACGGCGGGACGACATGGAGGGCGTGCCCGCTCCCCGGGCCGCCGGCCCGGTGGCGCCGCAGCCGCACCAAGGTCAGCAGCATATGGCTCAGCCCCAGCTGGCCCAGCCCCAGCCGAACCAGCCGCACGTGCCGGCTGCCCCGCGCGCTCCGCTTCCCGCGGCGCCGCAGTACCGGCCGGCCCAGGGCGGCCTCGACGCCCAGGGACGCGTCGCACCCCAGTCCCGGATGATGGACGACGATCAGCTCGAGATCCCGGCCTTCCTCCGCCGCCAGGCGAACTGACCGCTCGGAGCGAGCGACGACGGAAAAGGGGCCGGCGGGAGACCGCCGGCCCTTCGCGCTGCAGCGAAGCAACCCTTGGTTGCGAAATGTGAGGACTGGGGTCACAGCAGGGTTAACGTTTGAGACGCTATCCCCAGCTGCGTGATGCATCCACGCCACAGAACGGCCATCGGTTAGCCACGCATTAACCAAGCTTTAAGCCTTTGTGCCATCAGGTTTTTAACCGCTCCGAACAACAAGCGTGTCTGTAACAGAGCGTAAGAATCCGTGATTTGGCTGCCCTGTGCGGTGCAGCTATAGACACTTCCAGACCAATGAGACGCGCTTCGGGACACAACCTGATAGCGCGGGCAGGGGCTTCAAGCAGCGGACGGATCGGACAGTTTCCTCACCATCCCCGGTCGGGATGGCGGACCTGATCGCGGCCGGGGGCTAATGAATGCGAACGCATAAACAGACGACCCTGAAGGGGCCGGTAACGCTCTCGGGAGTCGGGGTCCATTCCGGGAACCCGGCCGAGATTACTATCCGCCCCGCTCCGGCCAATCACGGAATCGCGTTTCTTCGGACCAGCACCACCCACGGCAACGACCGCCTGATCAAGGCGCATCACGCCCTGGTCTCCGCCACCGAACTCTGCACCGTCATCGGTGACGTCGAGACCGGTGCCGTCGCCACCATCGAGCATCTGATGTCGGCCCTCTACGGACTGGGGGTCGACAACGCCCTGGTCGAGATCGACGGGCCGGAAATGCCGATCCTCGACGGGTCCGCTCTCCAATTCGTTCAGGCCATCGACACGGCCGGGATCGCCTCCTGCGGCACCCCGCGCCGCTGGCTGAAGATCCTGCGCCACGTCCGCATCGAGACCGGCCGTGCCTTCGCCGAGCTGCGCCCGATCGACCGGGGCTTCCGCCTCGACGTGGAGATCGATTTCGACAGCCCGGTGATCGGCCGCTCGCGCAAGGCGATGGACCTGTCGCCCGCCACCTACCGCCGGGAGATCGCCGGCGCCCGCACCTTCGGGATGATGAAGGACGTGGAGCGCTACTGGAAAGCCGGCTTCGCGCTCGGTGCCTCGCTGGAGAACACCGTCGCGGTCGGCGAGACCGCGGTGGTCAATCCCGAGGGCCTGCGCTTCCCGGACGAGTTCGTCCGCCACAAGATCCTCGATGCGGTCGGCGACCTTGCGCTGGCCGGACTGCCGATCCAGGGCGCCTATCGCTCCTATTGCGGCGGCCACCGGATGAATGTCGGCGTGCTCTCCGCCCTGTTCGCGGACCGGTCCAACTACGCCATCATCGAGGCGCAGGGCTCGCGCCGCGAAGCCGTCCTGTCGGAACTCGGCGTCGGCCTCGGCATCGCCGCCTTCGCGGGCGATCTTTGACCCCTATTCTGTGACCCGCGGGACACAGCTGGCAACCGATACGGTCTGCCGCGGCCTTGCCGCTTTCGTGCCCGAATCAACCGTCAGGGTTTAACGGTCCGTGAACGACGGGCACGGCCCGGTCGGTCCGGATCCACTCACGCGATGGCACGACGGCGCGGGACGTGCGCCGGTCCCGGGAAAGAGCGCCAGATGCCTGTCACCATTCGTCATCGCCGGGCGGCTGCCTTCATGGCGCCTCTCGTGGCCGTTCTCGGCCTGGGCCTCGGCGGCTGCGACTTCGACCCGACCAACCTGTTCGCCGAGAAGTACAAGCCCGAAGTCGTTCCGGATGTCCCCGCGGACAAGCTCTACAGCGAGGGCTTGGCCAAGCTGGAGGACAGCGACTACGAGGGCGCGGTCAAGAAATTCGATAGCCTCGACAAGCAGTACCAATATTCCGAGTGGTCCCGGAAGGCGCTGCTCATGACGGCCTACGCCAACTACGAGGGCCAGAAGTACGACGACGCGATCAGCGCAGCGAAGCGGTACCTGCAGCGCCATCCGGCCAGCAAGGATGCCGCCTACGCGCAGTACCTGATGGCGATGTCGAACTACAAGCAGATCCCGGACGTGACCCGCGACCAAGACCGGTCCGAGAAGGCGCTGGTGGCCCTGCAGGAACTGGTCCAGAAGTACCCGACCTCCGAGTATTCGACGGACGCACGCTCGAAGATCCAGATCACCCGCGACCAGCTCGCCGGCAAGGAGATGGAGGTCGGCCGCTACTACCTGGAGCGGCGCAACTTCCCGGCCGCGATCAACCGGTTCCGCGACGTCGTCGCCAAGTACCAGACCACCCGCCACGCGGAAGAGGCGCTGGAGCGCCTGACCGAGGCGTACTGGGCGCTCGGCATCACCCAGGAGGCACAGAACTCCGCGGCGGTGCTGGGGCACAACTTCCCGGACAGCCCCTGGTACAAGGATGCGCACGCGCTCCTGGCCAAGGGCGGCGTCGAGCCCCGCGAGGAGAAGACCTCGTTCCTGTCCAAGATCTACCGGACCGTCACGGGCAAGACCGCCTCGGCCGAGTGATCGATCCGGCGGGTTTCGGCCTGCCGCCAGATGTCCCAAGGCCCGGAGCCGACGCTCCGGGCCTTTCTCGTCCGCGCAGACCCGCGTCACCGGAGATGCGCCGCGGCGCATTTTTGGGGTGATTCCGCGCCGCAGCGGCCTTATGTCTGCGGTCCCGTCCTCAGGAATCCCCGCCGCCGCATGCTGGCGCAGCTCGCGATCCGCGACATCGTTCTGATCGACAGGCTCGAACTGAATTTCCGGACAGGCCTCAGCGTCCTGACCGGGGAGACGGGTGCGGGCAAATCGATTCTGCTCGACGCCTTCACCCTGGCCCTCGGTGGTCGCGGCGACGGTCGACTCGTGCGCCATGGCGAGCCGCAGGGCGGCGTCACCGCGGTGTTCGACCTCCCCCTGGATCATCCGGCCCGTCGGATCGCGACCGAGGCCGAGATCGACACCGAGGGCGACCTGATCCTGCGCCGGACCCAGATGGCCGACGGCCGCACCCGCGCCTTCGTCAACGATCAGCCGGTGGGCGTGCAGGTGTTGCGGGCGATCGGCGCCGCGCTCGTGGAGATCCATGG
The DNA here is from genome assembly GCF_022179445.1 of Methylobacterium mesophilicum. Taxonomy (GTDB): domain Bacteria; phylum Pseudomonadota; class Alphaproteobacteria; order Rhizobiales; family Beijerinckiaceae; genus Methylobacterium; species Methylobacterium mesophilicum. The sequence goes on from NZ_BPQU01000004.1 coordinate 238,573, forward strand.
CCAGCACGACGACCGCGCGCTGGCCGACCCGGCCTCCCACCGGGCGATCCTCGACGCCTTCGGGGGCCTGCAATCGCAACTCGTGAAGGTCGCGACGGCGGCCAAGGCCGTGCGCACGGCGCGCACGGAACTCGTCGAGCACCGAGCCCGCATCGAGGCGGCCCGCAAGGAGGCGGATTTCCTGCGCCACGCCGTGGAGGAACTCGCCACCTTGGCGCCCCAGCACGGCGAGGAGGCTCAGCTCGCCGAACGTCGCAGCGTCATGCAGCAATCGGAAAAGGTCGCCCGCGAGCTGAACGAGGCGCTGGACGCCGTCGGCGGACCGCATTCCGGCGTGCCGCACATTTCGGCCGCCCTGCGCAAGCTGGAGCGCCGGGCCGGGCAGCTCCCCGCCCTGATCGATCCCTGCGTCAACGCCCTCGACGCCGCCATGGTCGCCCTCGACGAGGCGCGGGCGGTCCTGGACGCGGCCGTCTCCGAGACCGAGTTCGACCCGCGCGACCTGGAGCGCGCGGAAGAGCGGCTGTTCGCGCTGCGCGCCGCCTCGCGGAAATACGACGTCCCGGCCGACGACCTCGCCGCCCTGGCGGAGCGCTACGCCGGCGAGGTCGCGAGCCTCGATGCCGGGGAGGCGGCCCTCGAAGGGCTCGAACAGGCCCGCGCCAAGGCTGAGTCCGCCTATGCCGAGGCGGCGGAAAAACTCAGCGCCGGCCGACGCCGGGCGGCCAAGCAGCTCGACTCGGCCGTGAAGGCCGAGCTGCCGCCGCTGAAGCTCGAGCGCGCCCGGTTCATCACCGAGATCGTCACCGACCCGGAGGCGCGCGATCCCGCCGGCATCGACCGGGTCGAGTTCTGGGCGCAAACCAACCCCGGCACGAAGCCCGGCCCGATGATGAAGGTCGCCTCCGGCGGTGAGTTGTCGCGCTTCATGCTGGCCCTGAAGGTCGTGCTCGCCGACAAGGGCTCCGCCCCGACTCTGATCTTCGACGAGATCGACACCGGGGTCGGGGGCGCGGTGGCCGACGCGATCGGCTTGCGCTTGGCCCGGCTCGCCGCCACCGTCCAGGTGGTGGCCGTGACCCACGCGCCCCAGGTCGCAGCCCGCGCGAGCACGCATTTCCTGATCGCCAAGGCCCCTGTGAAAGGCGCCGGCCGGGTCGCGACCCGAGTGGCGAGCCTGCCGGTCGCGGAGCGCCGCGAGGAGATCGCCCGGATGCTGGCCGGCGCCACGGTGACCGATGAGGCCCGGGCCGCGGCGGCCAGGCTGCTGCAAGGCGCAGATGCATGAACGCGCATCAACCTTAACCGTTTGTTGCGCGTAACGTTTCGTTAACCATTCTTGGCGAGACTGATCCCATCCCGGGACCGTGGTTCAGGAGCACGCGGTTGAAGGGCGGGAGGAAAACATGAAGCCGTCCATCGTCGCGTCCGAGGGGCGCGGGCATCCCGGTCGAGCCCTCAAGCAGGCGATCGACACGCATCAGCTCGGGCTGACGCTTCGTACGGTCTATGAGGGCAGCGTCGACACGCAGCCGATCACCGACACCCACGTCGAACTGCTCCTGCGCCTGCGCCAGAAAGAGCGGGAGCTGCGCCGGGTCGGCTGAAGCCGCGCCGCGACCGAATCCATATTCGCCCCGGCCAAGATTGCTTTCGCCCTGCGCTACCAGCGCCGCGAGCCCGGCCGCCGGCGATACTCCGCGGCCCGGATCTGCGTGAGGATCCGGTCGAGATCCACCAGAAGTTCGGCCTCCTCGCGGCGCGCCTGAGCGATCGCCTCGGCGTCGGTGCCGTAGCGCTGGCGCGCCTGCGCCAGGGTCAGCGCGCGCTCCACGGCCTCGCGGTCGGCGTGCAGGGCAAGCCATGCCGCATCGGGACCTTCCTGTGCGTCGGTCCCCTGATCATCCACGATCCGACTGCCTTCCTGGTCGCGCGGACGGCATCGCCGAGACGCCGCCACCGGGCTTGAACGCGCCAGCGCCCCAAACCGTGCCTTCGTGTCTGCGGCGCGATGTCATGCCGATGTCATCTCCCTGTCGTAACGCCCGGCCCATCGGGCGGCCGGCGCCGGGTCTCTTGGAAGACCGGCCGCACAGCTCTGCCGCGGGCATGGGCTTGCCGGCAGAGAGGCGCAGGCTCTCGCCCGACGGCTACGGAGATTCCCTTGAGACCCTTTGCTTACGCGCTCGCCGTCGGCCTCGCGACGGTCCAGCTGGCGTCCGCCGCACTCGCTGCCGACATCACGGGAGCCGGCGCCACCTTCCCGTTCCCGGTCTACTCCAAGTGGGCCGAAGCCTACCGCAAGGAGACCGGCTCGGGACTGAACTACCAGTCGATCGGTTCCGGCGGCGGCATCAAGCAGATCCAGGCCAAGACCGTCGATTTCGGCGCCACCGACGCCCCGCTCAAGGGCGAGCAGTTGGCCAAGGACGGCCTCGTCCAGTTCCCCACCGTGATGGGCGGCGTCGTGCCGGTGGTGAACATCGCCGGCCTCGAGCCCGGCAAGTTGAAGCTCACCGGCGACATCCTGGCAGACATCTACGCCGGCAAGATCTCCAAGTGGAGCGACCCGCGGATCGCGAAGCTCAACGACGGCGTGAAGCTCCCCGACGCCACCATCACCCCGGTCTACCGGTCGGACGCCTCGGGCACGACCAACATCTTCACCACCTACCTGTCCCAGGCCTCCGAGACCTGGAAGAAGGAATACGGCGCGGCCACGACGATCTCCTGGCCGGTCGGGCAGGGCGGCAAGGGCAACGAGGGCGTCACCGCCACCGTCAAGCAGGTGCCGAACGCCATCGGCTACGTCGAATCCGCCTACGCCAAGCAGAACAAGCTCGCTTACGCCCTGTTGCAGAACAAGGCCGGCAAGTATCCGCAGCCGGACGACAAGGCGTTCCAGGCCGCCGCCGCCAGCGCCGACTGGAAGTCGGCCCCGGGCTTCGGCATCTCGCTGACCAACCAGCCGGGCGACGACGCGTGGCCGATCACGGCGGCGACGTTCATCCTCGTCCACAAGGAATCGGCCGACGCGGCAAAGGCCGCAGATACGCTGAAGTTCTTCGATTGGGCTTATAAGAACGGCGACAAACTCGCCGCGGACCTCGATTACGTGCCGCTGCCGGACAATGTCGTCGCCCTGATCCACGAAGAATGGAAAACCGTGAAGGGTAAGGACGGTAAGCCCGTCTTCAACATGTGAGTAAGAGGAGGGAGGGGGTTGAAGCCCCCTCCCTCGCATCGCGGCCCGCACCGCGCTACCACGCCTCCCTTCGCAGAGAATCGCGGATGTCCGCTTTGACCGAGACGATTGCCCTCGCCCGACCTCGCGCCGCTGCCGCGCGCAAGGGACCGAGCCGGAGCCTCGACACCCTGTTCCGGGTCTGCTCCTACGGGGCCGCCCTGTTCGTGCTGATCGTGCTTGCCGGAATCCTGGGCTCGATCCTCTATGGCGGCTGGCCCGCCTTCCGGGAATTCGGCTTCGCCTTCCTGACCTCCAGCGCCTGGAACGTCGGGACCGAGCAGTACGGCTCCCTGGTCGCCGTGATCGGGACCGTGGCCTCGGCCACCCTGGCGCTCCTGATCGGCGTCCCGGTCTCCCTGGGGATCGCCGTCTACCTTACCCAGCTCTGCCCGGGCTGGGCCCGCAAGCCGGTGGCGATGACCATCGAGCTGCTCGCCGCGGTGCCGAGCATCATTTACGGCATGTGGGGCCTGTTCGTGTTCGCGCCGCTCTTCGCGCGCTTCGTCCAGATCCCGGTGTCGAACATCGTCGAGGGCATGCCGATCGTCGGCACGCTGTTCTACGCCCGGGTCCCGTCCGGGGTCGGCGTGTTCACCGCAGGCATCATCCTGGCGATCATGATCGTGCCGTTCATCGCCTCGATCGCCCGGGACATGCTCGACCAGATCCCGACCGTTCTGCGCGAGAGCGCCTACGGCATCGGTTGCACCACCTGGGAGGTGGTCCGCCACGTGCTGGTCCCGCAGGCCTCCGTCTCGATCATCGGCGCGATCATGCTCGGCCTCGGGCGCGCCCTCGGCGAGACGATGGCGGTGACCTTCGTGATCGGCAACGCCAACCGCCTCTCGGCCTCGATCTTCGACCCGAGCTCGACCATCGCGTCGCGCATCGCCAACGAGTTCAACGAGGCTGACGGACTTCAGCTCAACGCCCTGATGGCCCTGGGCTGCATTCTCTTCGTCATCACCTTCGTGGTGCTCATCATCGCCCGGCTGCTGACGCGCCGCGTCAAAGCTGCCTGAGGAGGGCTCACGATGGACGCGTCCAACCCCATGGCCCTCAACACCGCCGCGCCGCGCCGCTCCGGACGTGTCCGCCCCAGCCGGCGGATCGCCGACCGCGTGCTGCGCACCGCCTGCCTGGTCGCCACGATCGTGGGCGCCGTGGTGCTCGGTTCGATCCTGCTGATGCTGATCATCCAGGGCGTGCAGGGCTTCACGCCCGCCATGTTCATGCACCCGACCCCGGGGCCCGGCTCCGAGGGCGGCGGCATCGCCAACGCGATCCTGGGCAGCCTGGTGCTCACCGGAATCGGGATCACGGTCGCGACGCCGATCGGCGTCATGGCCGGGACCTACCTGGCCGAGTACGGCCGGTTCTCCAAGATCGCCGGGCTGATCCGCTTCCTCAACGACATCCTGCTCTCGGCACCGTCGATCCTGATCGGCCTGTTCGTCTACACCCTGATGGTCCGGCCGATGGGGACCTATTCGGGCTGGGCCGGCGGCGTGGCGCTCGCCATCATCGCGGTGCCGGTGATCGTGCGCACGACCGAGGACATGATGCGCCTGGTGCCCGGCACCCTGCGCGAGGCCGGGGCTGCGCTGGGCGCCCCGCCCTCGACGGTGATCATCAGCGTCACCTGGCGGGCGGCCTCGGCCGGCATCGTCACGGGGATCATCCTGGCGCTGGCCCGCATCGCCGGCGAGACGGCGCCGCTCCTGTTCACCGCGCTCAACAACAATTCGTGGTTCTCGCCCGACCTGATGGGCGGCGTCGCGAACCTCCCGGTCATGATCTACCAGTTCGCCCTCTCGCCCTATCCGAACTGGCAGAGCCTCGCCTGGGCCGGGGCGCTCCTCATCACCGCGACGATCCTGGTGCTGTCGATCATCGCCCGTCTCGTCATCAAGCCGCAGATGTCGCGCTAAGACCCTTCTCGAGGACACGACGATGAACGCCGCCTCCGCGATCCCCACGGTCGATCTCACCCGCAACCACGCCAACGAGGGCGGTGCGGTCCGGATCGCCGTGAAGGGCCTCAACTTCTACTACGGCAGCTTCCACGGGCTGAAGAACGTGGACATCAACTTCCACGACCGGCAGGTCACGGCCCTAATCGGACCGTCCGGCTGCGGCAAGTCCACCCTGCTGCGCTGCTTCAACCGGATCTACAGCCTCTACCCGGAGCAGCGGGCCGAGGGTCAGATCATGCTCGACGGCCAGAACGTGCTCGATCCGTCCGTCGACTTGAACGATCTGCGCGCGCGGATCGGCATGGTCTTCCAAAAGCCGACGCCGTTCCCGATGTCGATCTACGACAACGTGGCCTTCGGGCTGCGCCTTTACGAGAAGCTGCCGAAATCCGAGCTCGACGGGCGGGTGGAGCAGGCTTTGCGCAAGTCCGCCCTCTGGGACGAGGTGAAGGACAAGCTGCGCCAGGCCGGCACCGGCCTCTCCGGCGGCCAGCAGCAGCGCCTGTGCATCGCCCGCACCGTGGCCCAGAGCCCGGAGGTTATCCTGTTCGACGAGCCAACCTCGGCGCTCGACCCGATCTCCACGGGCCGCATCGAGGAGTTGATCGAGCAACTGCGCGACGAATTCACCATCGTGATCGTCACGCACAACATGCAGCAGGCTGCCCGCATCTCGCAGTTCACCGCCTTCATGTATCTGGGTGAGTTGATCGAGTTCGGCCCGACCAACCGGATGTTCATGAATCCTGTCGAGCAACGCACCCAGGATTACATCACCGGCCGGTTCGGCTAAGCAATTCGCTTAAGAGTTGAGTACCGGATCGGCACATGTCGACCCGCCGATTTCAAGACGAGGGGCCGCGCCCGATCGGAAGACGACCGGGCGCTACTCCGAGACATGCTGCGTTGATCTGGGAACATCGGCCTATTCCGATTGTTTGTCGTCGCATACCGAAAGCCGATCCGCTCCGCATCATGACGTGAACTACGCAAGGGACTGGGTACCGGGAAACGCACATCGGTATCCGTGATCGCAGCGGCGGGTTTCCGCCAGACCTCGCGGATCAAGGTTTGCGGGACGCCATCGAAGGATCCACCATGCCCGGCCATATCGTCAGTTCTTACGACACCGACCTGGATGACCTCCGCCGCTCGATCTCCGAGATGGGCGGCGTCGCCGAGAAGATGGCCGCCGAGGCGACCGACGCCCTGGTCCGCCGGGACGATACGCTCGCCCAGGCGGTGATCCTCGCCGACAAGCGCCTCGACGCGCTCCAGCGCGACATCGAGGAGCGGGCAGTCCTGCTCATCGCCCGGCGCCAGCCGCTGGCGATCGATCTGCGCGAGACCATCTCGGCGATCCGCGTCTCCGGCGATCTGGAGCGGATCGGCGATCTCGCCAAGAACGTCGCCAAGCGGGTCGTCGCGATCTCCGATCAGGCGCCCGCGCAGAAGATCGTGCTGGGCGTGCGCCATATGAGCGACCTGGCGGAAGCCCAGCTCAAGGACATCCTCGACGCCTATGCCAGCCGCGACATCAAGGCGGCCTACGATGTCTGGGAGCGGGACGGCGAGATCGACGCCCTGTACAATTCGCTGTTCCGCGAACTCCTCACCTACATGATGGAAGATCCGCGCAACATCTCGTTCTGCACGCACCTGCTGTTCTGCGCGAAGAACGTCGAGCGCATCGGCGACCATACGACCAACATCGCCGAGACGATCCACTACCTCGCCACCGGCGAGACGCTGGCGGGGGAGCGGCCGAAGAACGACGCGTCGAACTATGCGACGGTCGGGCCCTCCGCCCCGGCCCCGTGACATGCGGGTCGCGGTGCCTCTGCAGCGCGCACTCCACCTCGTGGGACAAATCCCGAGTGGAGTGGCGCGTGGGTTGAGGGATTGCGGCGCCTACTGCACCATCGGCGCGTCCGGGCCCTCCGGCGCGGTTGAGTCGATGCGTGCCGAATTCGGAACAGGTTATCGAACGTGAGCATGCAAGTCCTGATCGTCGAGGACGAGGAGGCGTTGACCACCCTGCTGCGCTACAACCTGGAGGCCGAGGGCTTCCTGGTAGATTCGGCGAGCCGCGGTGACGACGCGGAACTGCTCCTGGCCGAGCGCACGCCCGACCTGGTCCTGCTCGACTGGATGCTGCCCGGCCTCTCCGGCATCGAGCTGTGCCGTCGCATCCGGGCCCGACGCGAGACCGAGCGGCTGCCGGTGATCATGCTCACCGCTCGCGGCGAGGAGGGCGACCGGGTCCGCGGGCTCGGGACCGGCGCGGACGACTACATCGTCAAGCCGTTCTCGGTGCCGGAACTGCTGGCCCGGGTTCGGGCGCTGCTGCGCCGGGCCAAGCCGGCCCACGTCGCCGACCGTCTGGCCGCGGGCGACATCGAGCTCGACCGCTCCGGCCACCGGGTCCGACGCGCCGGCGAGGAACTCCATCTCGGACCGACCGAATTCCGGCTGCTCGAATTCCTGATGCTGGCGCCGGGCCGGGTGTTTTCCCGGGAACAGCTCCTCGATGGAGTCTGGGGCCACGACGTCTATATCGACGAGCGCACCGTGGACGTGCATGTCGGGCGTTTGCGCAAAGCGCTCAACGCCCCGCGGCAGGCCGACCCGATCCGCACCGTGCGGGGCTCGGGCTATGCCTTCGACGAAACGTTTTCCCTCGAAGCCTGAACCCTTCCTGCTCGTCGCAATCAGCGCACCAGCGCCGCGCTCTTGCCGGACGCGGCCGGCACCGCCTCCAAGGCCGCCAGCACCGTTCCCTCGGTGAGGATCTGCGGCAGCACCTGCGGCTCCCCAGCGCCCGTGTAGAGTAGGTACAGCGGCACGCCGCTGCGCCCATGCGCCTCAAGCAGGCGGGTGATCTCGGGGTTCTGGTTGGTCCAGTCGCCCTTCAGGTAGGTGACGCTCCGATCCTTCATGGCGGCCCGCACGGCCTTCGTGGACAGCGAGGTCGTCTCGTTGACCGCGCAGGTGATGCACCAGGCGGCGGTCATGTTCACGAAGACCGGCCGCCGCGCGTTCACCAGGGCGTCGAGACGCGCCTGCGTGAACGGCTCGACGCCGTCGGCGGCGGCCTGGGCGGCGGGCACGGCCCGGTCGCGATCGAGGCTCAGGGTCAGCGCCGCGACGGCGGCGACCGTGAGCAGCGCGACGCCCTGGACGATGGGGCCGACCCGCGGGGCCGCGGCGCGTCCGTGCTCCCAGGCCCAGGCCGCGAAGCCCACCAGCACGAGGCCGATCAGCGCCGCCAGCAGCCCCTGCGGGCCGACCTGCTGGGCCAGGACCCAGATCAGCCACGCCACCGTGGCGTAGACCGGGAAGGCCAGAACCTGCTTGAGGGTCTCCATCCAGGCCCCCGGCCGCGGCAGCGCCCGCAGGGCCGGCGGCCACAGGGTCAGCGCTAGGAAGGGCAGGGCGAGGCCCAGGCCCAGGCAGGCGAACACCGCAAGCGCGACGCCGGCGCTCTGGGTCAGCGCGAAACCCACGGCCGAGCCCATGAACGGCGCCGTGCAGGGGGTCGCGACCAGGGTCGCGAGCACGCCCGTGAAGTACGAGCCGCTCAGGCCCGAGCGCCGGGCCAGCCCGTCGCCGATGCCGGCGAGCCGTCCGCCGACATGGACCACCCCCGACAGGCTCAGGCCCATGGCGAGCAGCAGATAGGCGAGCCCGGCCACCACGGAAGGCGATTGCAGCTGGAAACCCCAGCCGATCGCGGCCCCGCCGCCCTTGAGGGCGAGCAGCAGGCCGGCGAGGCCGAGGAAGCTCGCCAGCACGCCCGCCGTGTAGGCGAGGCCGTGCAGGCGCACGCGCGCCGCGCTCTCGCCGGCATGCCGCACGAGGCCGAGCACCTTGATCGACAGGACGGGGAAGACGCAGGGCATCAGGTTGAGGATCAGCCCGCCCAGGAAGGCCAGGCCCGCCGCGGTCGCCAGGGTCAGCGCGTCGAAAACCGGGGCGACCGGTTGGGCTGCGGCGGAAGCCTCGGGCGCAGCCGCAGGGGCCGGCAGCACCGGCTCGTCCCCGTACGCGAAGGCGAGGCGGTGCGTGCCGCCGCCGGTCTCCTCGTCCACGGTGAGCACGCCCGGCAGGGCCGCCGGTGCCGGATCCGTAGGGGTGCTCCGGGCGAGGGTGAGGTGCAGTCCGGATTCGTCGACGCGCATCACCTGGGCGGCGGCGTTATCGATCGCGGTCTCGGAATAGGGGAAGAACGATGCGGCCTTGATGGTCTCGGGCTTGAGGCCGGGCGCGGCGAAGTCGAGCTGCAGGGTGTCGCCCTGACTCGAGAGTTGCAGCGGCCAGAGCGCCGGGGTGGGCAAGGCGGTGCGGGCGCGCTCGAACAGGGCGGCCTGCTCGGCATCGGGCCGGGGCTCGCCCACCGACAGGGTGAGGGCGAGGTCGGCGGAGCCCGGGACGCATTCGGTCTCGCAGACCAGATAGGTCAGCTTGGCCTGGATCCGCACCGGATCGGCCGGGTCGAGGCTCGGCGGCGGCGTGACCGGCACGAGCAGGGTGACCTCGCCCTCGTATCCGTAGTTCATCAGCGTCGCGATCGCGATGCGCTCGGGGGCCGGCCACCGGATCGCGCCCGCGTTAAAGCCCGCCGGCAGGGTCCACGTCACCTCCGGCGGCAGGCCGGAATCGCCCGGATTGCGCCAGTAGACGTGCCAGCCCGGCTTCACCTGCATCCGCACCGCCAGGGTGAACGGCTGCGCCCCGGCCACCGCGACCGGCTCGGCCACGAGGCTCGCCCGCACGAGGTCGGGCGGCGTGCGGAACCCCTGCGCGGACGCAGCCGACAGGCTCGCGGCGAGCATCAGGAGCAGGAAGGCGAGGCGGCGGATCATGCTGTCCCTTCGCGCGCGGGGCCGTCGCGGTTTCACCCGGATGTCTTCGGGACCGGCGCGGGCTTTTCCGTGACGAGGCCTCTTATAGCGCGGGGGTCAGCGCCCTGTCCTCCGCTCAGCGCGGTGAGGCCGAGACCATGACGCCGCTGGGATCGCTCAGCGGGGCTCGAACAGGATGAGATTGAGGAACGCCCGTCGCTGATCCGCCCTCAGATGGGCCAGCCGGTTGACCGCGGATCGGGCCGTCTGGAGGGCCGCCCGCGCGTCGGTTTGCATAGAACGACAGGGACGGATCGTAGTCGGCGGCGTGCCGCTTGTCCTGCAACTCAATTACCGGCCGGGCTATCGTTCGCATATAAACATCGAACCCGCCGATGGGTTCGCAAGATTTGATCTTCTGTTCGAGATTTTTTTCAATTTATTCGCATAGAATTCTCAATCGCTGATGGGATATTGAGCGATAGGCCAGGGTCCCAATAGGACTTCCTCGCACGCTTCTGCCGACCACCTCATCAACTGCGGCAGTCAAGATCGCGTGAAACAATCCGTAGTAGACATTCGAAAATGCCCGACGCAACTCGGCTTGACGTAACGAGCCACGATCGATTTGAAGAAGAAAAGTATCTGCCTGTACGAACAGATGGTCAGGATTAATCAGCGTCAAGTTCGTCAAGCTCGCGCTGTTCAGCGTACTGGACGACGATACGCAACGGCTCGCCCGCCTTCCGCAAAGCTTGGCTGATAGCTAGGCCGGCATCGAGCAGCTTGTCGCCGTCGAGTTGGTCCGTCGCGTCGTCCGAGACGATCAGTTGGACGCGCCTGACGTCTTCGCCGTCAGACCCTTCCATATCGCCGAGGCAAACTTTCTGCACCAGAGCGCTCCCGAAGGACGCATTGGCAGCCTTTTTCGCGACCTCGGCGAGATCCTGTGAGCGTCGGGGCATGGTCAAGCACCCTCGAAAAGCTTGGCCGCGCGTTGCTTGAGCGAACGAGGTCCACCAAGCGGTCTGTCTACTCTGTCGTGCTGCCTGCGCCTGCACAAGGGCGCGCCCAGCAAAGCCTCCCCGCCCTCAACCCGCCAGCGGCGCGGTGGCGCGTTCCAGCCACACGCGGGTTCCGGCATCGACGAGCGGTGCCAGGGTGTCGCGCACCCGGGCGTGATAGGCGTCGATCCAGGTCCGCTCCTCCGGCGCGAGCAGGTCCGGGCGGATCAGCCGCCGGTCGTAGGGAGCGAGCGTCAGGGTCTCGAAGCCGAGCATCGGGCGCTCGCCACCAGGGATCGCGCGCGGCTCGACCAGGACGAGGTTCTCGATCCGGATGCCGTAGGCGCCGGGCGCGTAGTAGCCTGGCTCGTTCGACAGGATCATGCCGGGCTCCAGCGCCACGGTCCCGGTCTTGGCGATGCGCTGCGGCCCCTCATGGACCGACAGGAAGGCGCCGACGCCGTGGCCGGTGCCGTGGTCGAAATCCAGTCCCGCCTGCCAAAGCGGCGCGCGGGCGAAGGCGTCGATCTGGGCGCCGGTCGTGCCCTTCGGAAACACCGCCCGGGCGATGGCGATGTGCCCCTTCAGCACACGGGTGAACCGCTCGCGCATCGCCTCCGTCGGCTCGCCGACCGCGACCGTCCGGGTGATGTCGGTGGTGCCGTCCGGGTATTGCGCCCCGGAATCGATCAGGAACAGCTCGCCAGCCCGCACGGTCCGGTCGCTGGCACGGGTGACCCGGTAATGTACGATCGCGCCGTTCGGGCCGGAGCCCGAGATCGTTGGGAACGACACGTCGCGCAGGTCGCCGCCGGCTGCGCGGAAGTCTTCCAGGGCCTCCACGGCGGCGATCTCGCTCAAGCCCCCCGCGGCGGCGGCGCCGTCGAGCCAAGCCAGGAAGCGCACGACGCTCGCGCCGTCGCGCATATGGGCGGCGCGGGCGCCTTCGATCTCGGCAGCGTTCTTGACCGCCTTCATGGCGGTGATCGGGTCCTTGCCGACATCGGCGGTCCCGCCCGCGGCCTCGATCTTCTCCTTCAGGGCGACGGCGCCCGTCGCGGCATCGACCCGCACGCGCACGCCGCTGAGCGAACCGAGCCCGTCGTCGAGGTCGGCCCGCGACAGGATCTCGGCGACCGGCGCCAGGGCCGTGCGCAGAGCCGGATCGACGTTTGGCGAGACCAGGAACAGCCGTGCCCGCCCTTCGCGCGGAACGATCGCGTAGCCGAGCGCCAGAGGGGTATGGCCGACATCGGAGCCGCGCAGGTTGAACGCCCAGGCGAGGTTGTGCGGGTCGGAGATCACAAGGGCATCGCAGCCGCCCTCGGCCAGGGCCGTGCGCACCCGGGCGAGCTTGTCGGCGACCGACTCACCCGCGAACGCCTGGGGATGGGGAACCACCGGCCCGGCCGGCGGCTTCGGACGGCCTGCCCAGACGGCGTCCACGAGGTTCGGCACGGGCCGCACCGACCCGCCCGCCTTCACGGCGGCCCGCTCCAGGCGGGCGACGCCGTCCGACGTGTGCAGCCAGGGATCGTAGCCGAGAACCTGATCGCGCTTGAGGTTGTCGGCGATCCAGGCCTCCGCGGTCGATTCGGCCAGCGGCACCACGGTGACGACCCCGGTATCGACTTGTTCGGGTGCCTGCAGGGTGTAGCGCCCATCGACGACCAGGGCGGCCGACTCGATCAGGATCAGGGCGGTTCCGGCCGAGCCCGTGAAGCCGGTGAGCCACGCCAGCCGTTCCGCGTCGGCCGGCACGTATTCCGACTGGTGCTCGTCGGCCCGGGGCACCACGAACCCGTCGACGGCGGTCTCGCGCAGGGCCGCGCGCAGGGCCTCGATCCGCTCCGCACCCTTGCGATGGCTCGGGTCGTCGAAGGTCTGGAACCGGGGGCGGGTCGGGCTTGGCTCTGTCATGCGCGGACCCTATCGCCGGCCGGTCCATCGTCGCAACCGGGCGGAATCGACGCGCGGATCGCGCGCAGCCCCGCTTTTCGAACCGTCCACCCACCTTTCGGATGATGCTCGCAGGCGTAACCTATGGTTTAGAGTCGCGCGCAATCTTATCACGCCAGTTCTTTGCCCTATCTCCCAGGTCATGCCACGCCGCGTCTTCTACCGGATCAGCGACAGACCCGACGGTCTCTTCGACGCCATCACCACGATCGAGCCGGATACGGTGATCCGGCGCGACGGCTTCGCGTCGCTCGCGGAGGCGGAGGAGTGGGTCGAGGGTCTGCGTGTCTTGATGGCCGCGCTCGGCGCCCCGGTCGCACACGCGGACGGTGCGGACAGCCCGGTCGCCGAGACGTTGCCGGAAGGATGGAGGGGGCCGGGACGGCTCCGGACCGCGCGATAGCGCAGGGACTGCCTGGGATTTCCGGCGGGGCGCCGGAATCAGGCGTCGGCGATCGGCAGATCCGGGGCTTTGCCGGAGGGTACGCCGTTATAACCCTCCAGCCAAGCGATGCGATCGGATGAGTCGGCCGGGTAAGGACAGGAATCTTTCGGTCGGCCCCGGGCCCGGGCCTGCGCGCCCTCGGTGATGGGATCGGATGGCGGATCGGGACGCGGAATCTGGCTCATGCCCGGGCAATGCGCGGCCCGGATCCCGGTTCAGCGCCGGGGCCGCTTCGCCGCACCGCCGCGGGTCAGCACCAGGGCGACCCAGCCCTCGATCAGGCCGCTTCTCACGAGATGGAAGCCCTGGTGGCGATAGGCCGAGAGCACACCAGACACGTCGCGTTCGATCAGGCCGGACAGGACCAGCACGCCCGCGGGGGCGACCACACGCGACAGGGTCGGGGCGAGGCGGCGCAGGGGCCGCGCGAGGATGTTGGCGAAGACGAGGTCGAAGTGCCGGGTCCGGTCTGCGAGCCGATGGCGCACGCCGGGGCCCTCGTAGAGCTTGAGATAGGGTCCGAGGCCATTGAGGCGGGCGTTCTCCCGGGCGGTCCGGACCGCCTCGCCGTCGAGGTCGCCCGCCACCACCGGCTGCCGCAACGCCTTGGCGGCCGCGAAAGCCAGGATCCCGGTCCCGGTGCCCACATCCAGGACACGCGCCGGACGCCGTCGCTTCAATTCCGCGACCAGCGCCCGCAGGCAACCGAGGGTCGTGCCGTGATGGCCGGTGCCGAACGCCAGGGCCGCCTCGATCTCGATCGGCAGGTCGTTGCCGCGCACCGCATCGCGGTCATGTGCGCCGTGGACGAGGAAGCGGCCGGCCCGGACCGGATTCAGCCCCTCCAGGGATGTCCGGACCCAATCCCGCTCCTCGATGGTGCGGAATTCGGCGACGTCCGCCTCGTCCCCGATCACCGGACGGATCAGATCGCGGACGTAATCCTCGTCCGGAGCGTCCGCGAAGTAGGCCTCGAGCCGCCAGGTGAAGCCATCCGCATCCTCGAACGCCGCCACGGCGGTCTCGGTGGGATCGAACATCTCGCCCAGCAGATCGGTCATGGCCCGGGCCGACCGCTCATCGGTCGTCAGGCGCAGGATGTGAGTCGGGCGGTGGGGTGGCAGACCTTCGAGCATGGTGCCGGGCTGTAGCCCCGGAGCGCGCCGCATCACAGGGGCAGATGCGAAAAAAACCGCATCCGGCGCCGCGATCTCGCCACGTCGGAGGCGAGGATTGCCGATTTGTTGCTGCGTCGACACATCTGACAATCGCCGGACCGAAATCGATTTAAATCAGTTTCCGTGCAGGATTTCGCTGATTACAACAGTCTCGGCTTCCCCAAGGCCAGACCCTCAACTCTGGCGCGCCGCGCTTCGTGTGCCGGCGCGCCCGTTTTGACAGATGACAGCGTCGCCATGAATTCACCCCTGCTCGTCAGCGTCGCCGTCACGCTCACGACGACCCTCGTGGCCACGCTGTGGGCCATCCTGGTCGCGGCCGGGATGAGTCCGGCGCCCGAAGCCGAGCAGCACGGGCGGCGCGACATTCGGACCTGGTGAGGCGGTCCACGCACTCCGGATTCGCTGCGGGCGGCGCCTAGGAATGCGGCAGGGTGTCCAAGCGTTAACCACAGAATCCACAGATCGCCCACGGAACTGGCGACTGGGGCCGACGTTTTTGCCGGCTTCCGCCAGATTGCGTGATCAAGCAGGGTGCGTACAGCGTGACCAAGCCCAGGCGTTCCGGACCGCGCGAGCCCGTCATCGTCAACGATGGGGCGGTCCGCCCTTTACCCCGTGAACGGCTCTTCGGCGGACCGGCGCCGGACGGCCCGCTGCCGGGCCATCTGCTGGTGCTGCTGAGCCGGCTTCACCGGGCCGAGGCGGCGCCACGGGAGCGCCGGGAGACGTCGCGCAACTGAACGGCGCTTGGCCCGCCGGGGCGCCGCACTTAAGGTCCCGGGCGCAGGCGGCCGGTTCACGGGTCGCGCCAGGGGATGCCCGAGCCGATGCCACCCACCCGACGGATCCTGACGCTGCTCGCCGTGCTGGCCCTCGTCCCGGCGACAAGGCCGGCCCGAGCGGCCGATCCGGTGGTCGTCTTCGCCGCAGCGAGCTTGAAGAACGCGTTGGACGACGCGGCGGCCAGCTGGACGAAGGAAACCGGTACGAACACCCGGATCGCGTATGCGGGTTCGAACGCCCTGGCCAAGCAGATCGAGGCCGGGGCGCCGGCCGACCTGTTCATCTCGGCCGACCAGGCCTGGATGGACGACGCAGAGAAGGCCGGCAGCCTGAAGCCCGGCTCGCGCGTCGACCTCCTGCGCAACGCCCTGGTGCTGATCGCGTCCGGGCCGAAGGATGCCGGCTCCGACCCGGAGATCGCCCTGGCGCCGGACCTCGGCTCGACGCTCACCCGGATCCTCGGCGGCGGCAAGCTGGCGATGGCCACGATCGATGCCGTCCCGGCGGGCAGGTACGGCAAGGCCGCCCTTGAGAAGCTCGGGGCCTGGGACGCCGTGAAGGGGCAGGTCGCCCAGGCCGAGAACGTGCGCGCGGCCCTGCTGCTGGTGGCCCGCGGCGAGGCGCCGCTGGGCATCGTCTACGCCACGGACGCCGCCGCCGAGCCGGGCGTCCACGTGGTCGCGACCTTCCCGTCCGACAGCCACCCGCCGATCGTCTATCCGGCCGCGCTGATCAAGGATTCGCGCAACCCCGATGCAGCCGCCTTGCTGGCGTATCTGCGCGGCCCGGCGGCAAAGGCCTCCTTCGAGCGCCAGGGCTTCAGGGTGATGGGCAAGCCCGGCGCCAGCCAGTAGCCGCCCGCGTCCAAGGTCGTGTTCGACCTCCCCCCCGACGCCTGGAACGCCGTCGCCTTGAGCCTACGGGTGGCGAGCGTGGCGACCCTCGCGAGCCTGCTGCCGGGGCTCGCGGTGGCGTGGCTGCTGGCGCGACGCCGGTTCCCCGGGCGGGCGCTGCTCGACGGGCTGGTCCACCTTCCGCTGATCCTGCCGCCGGTGGTGACAGGCTACCTGCTGCTGCTGGCGCTCGGCCGGCGTGGATTCCTCGGGAGCGCGCTCGCGGAGATCGGCATCGTCTTCGCCTTCCGCTGGACCGGGGCCGCGCTCGCCTGCGCGGTGATGGGATTCCCCCTGATGGTGCGGGCGATGCGGCTGTCGATCGAGGCGGTCGATCCCAGACTCGAGCAGGCGGCCGGCACCCTCGGGGCGAGCCCGCTCGTCGTATTCCTCACCGTCACGCTGCCCCTCAGCCTGCCGGGCTGCATTGCGGGTGCCGTGCTGGCCTTCGCCAAGGCGATGGGCGAGTTCGGGGCGACGATCACCTTCGTGTCGAACATCCCCGGGGAGACCCAGACCCTGCCCTCGGCGATCTACACGCTGACCCAGGTCCCGGGCGGGGAGGGGCCGGCCCTGCGCCTCACCCTGATCTCGGTCGCCCTGTCGGTGACGGCCCTGCTGGTCTCGGAGTTCCTGGCGTCCCGCGCTGCGCGCCGGTTGCAGGCGGGCTGATGGCGAGACGCCAGACCGCCGCCCCGTGCAACCGCCGCTCAGGCGTACGCATAGGGGCCGCCCCGCTCCAGCGCCGCTCGGTAGGCCGGGCGAGCATGGATCCGCGCGAGCCAGGCCGTGACCCGCGGCCCGGTCCCGGTCCCGCGGGCTGCGAAGGCCTCCAGCGGGAAGCTCATCATGATGTCGGCCGCGGTGAACTCCCCGCCGCAGAAGAACGGCCTGTCGGCGAGTTCCCCATCCCAGAACGCCGCGTGCCGCCGCAGATCCGGATCGACGAAGCTCTTGAGCACCGTGTCGGCGATCCCGCGGACCAGGGGCCGCAAGGCCCAGGGGCTCTGCGGAGCCAAGCGACCGAACACCAGCTTGAGCAGCAGCGGTGGCATGGCCGAGCCCTCGGCGTAGTGCAGCCAGTAGGTGTAGCGCCCGCGCTCGGGCGTTCCCTGGGCGGGCACCAGAGCGCCGCCGGCCCGGTCGGTCAGGTAGGTGACGATGGCGCCGGTCTCGGCCACCACCGTTTCCTCCTCCGTGATGATCGGCGCCTTGCCGAGCGGATGGAGGGCGATGAGGTCCGGAGGCGCCCGCATGGTCTGCGGATCTCGATCGTAGCGCTTCACCGTGTAGGGGAGGCCGAGTTCCTCCAGCAGCCACAGCACGCGCTGCGAACGGCTGTTCTCGAGGTGGTGGACCGTGATCATCGTGCAAGCTCCGTAGCCGGTGCCAACGCGCTGCGCCGCCGCCCGTGCCGCGGGAGGTACGGGCTATGAGTATCACCGTCGACGTACAGCTCCGGCGCGGCGCCTTCGCGCTGGATGCGGCCTTCGCCGCGGGCCCGGGACTGACCGCCCTGTTCGGGCGTTCGGGATCGGGAAAGACGACGCTGATCGACCTGATCGCCGGGCTGGCCCGGCCGGATCGTGGTCGGATCGTCGCCGGCGGGGCGACGCTCGTCGACACCGCGGCGGGCGTCTTCCTGCCGCCGCACCGGCGCCGTGTCGGGGTGGTGTTCCAGGACGCCCGGCTGTTCCCGCATCTGAGCGTGCGGAGCAATCTCGGCTACGGCCGCATCTTCGCGCGCCGGCCCGCCGACCCGGCCGGCTTTGCCGCGGTGACCGAGATGCTGGGGATCGGCCATCTCCTCGACCGCCGCCCCGTCGGCCTGTCGGGGGGCGAGCGCCAGCGGGTCGCGATCGGGCGGGCGCTGCTCGCCAAGCCGCGCCTGCTGCTGATGGACGAGCCGCTGGCGGCCCTGGACGAGGCCCGGAAGGCCGAGATCCTTCCGTACATCGAGCGCCTGCGTGACGAGGCCGGCGTGCCGGTCGTCTACGTCAGCCACGCGGTGGCCGAGGTGGCGCGGCTCGCGACCACGGTGATCGTGCTGGAAGCCGGGCGCGTGGCGGCGGCCGGCCCCGCCGAGGCGATCCTGCGCCGGTCCGATCTGGTGCCGGTCCACGAGGCGGAAGCCGGCGCGCTCCTCGACATGGTCGTGGCGGGGGCCGATCCGGAAACCGGGCTGACCCGCCTGACCGGCACGGCCGGGCAGCTGCTGGTGCCGGGCCTGGCGATGCGTCCGCCCGGAACGCGGCTGCGCGTACGGATCCCGGCCCGCGACGTGCTGGTGGCGACCGAGCGGCCTCGAGGCCTGAGCGCCCGCAATATCCTCTCCGGCCAAGTCGCGACCGTGACCCCGAGCGGCGCCGACGTCGCGGTGGAGATCGATTGCAACGGCGCGCTGGTGGCCGCGCGGGTCACGGCGGCGGCGGTCCGCGAACTGGGCTTGACCCCCGGACGCCCCGTTCACGTCATCATCAAGAGCGCGACGTTCGACCCGTCGGGAATTGGAACGCTGCGACCGACGGTAGAAATTTAATCGTCCGTATTCGCCCGGAAACACTGGAATTCGGACGATGACCACAACCTTTGATTAGAGGATCGATGCGACCATGGGTTGTGCAGCCGCCGCGGCGGCTCGGCACCCGGAGGGCGTTTCGATGGGCTTACTCCAAAGGCTTCGGTGTGGCGGTCGGTCCGGTTTAGCCTGCAGGAGCGGCAGCTCGGCGGTGGAGTTCGCCCTCGTCGCGCCGCTGCTGCTGATGCTGTTTGCCGGCATCACCGCCTTCGGAATCTGCCTGGGCGCCATCCACAACCTGCGTCAGATCGCGGCCGAGGCGGCCCGCGCCTCCATCGCGGGCGTCACCGATGTCGAGCGCGCAACCCTGGCGCAGACCATGGTGAACCGCAGCCTTAGCGGCGGCGCGATGTTCCGCCCGGGAAGCGTCGCCGTGCAGGTCGGGCCCGATCCGAGCGACGCAACGATCTACACGGTCACCGTCACGCTGGACGCCAACACCCTGGGGATCAACGTCTTCTCAAAGCTGATCCCGATGCTGCCCAGCGTCCTGCGCAGCAGCATCAGCGTCCGGAAGGGCGGCCTGTGAGCCGACTATGGTGGGCGGTCGCACGGGCGCGGCGCTTCGGCCAGGCCCGGGGCGGCAACGTGGTGATCCTCGTGGCGCTCGGCAGCTCCCTCCTGATGGGCGCCGGCGCCGTGGGGATCGATCTCGGCCAGGTGTTCCAGGCTCGCCGCAAGGCGCAGGGCGCGGCCGACATCGCCGCGATGCTCGCCGCCGTCGACCCGGCCAAGGCGGACACGGTGGCGCGCCGCTCGCTGGGCGACAACGGCTACGGGACCGCGCAGGCGACGGTGGCGACCGGCGGTTACGACGCCAGCGCCCCCAACGTCGCCCCCGGTAGCCGGTTCAACCCCGGAGCGAGCCCGGCCAACGCCGTGCGGGTCGGCCTGTCGACCACGGTCCCGGTGACCTTCGGCCGGGCGATCGGGCTGCCCGGCAGCGTGCCGATCCGGGTCACCGGCACGGCGGCCAGCGCGCAATTCGCGGCGTTCACGATCGGCTCGGGCACCGCGGGTCTGAGCGGCGGGATCGCCAACGCCGTCCTCGGGGCCCTGCTGGGGGCCAAGCTGTCGCTGGGCGTCAGCGATTACAACGCGTTGGCCAGCGCCAAGGTTGACGGCCTGCGCGTCCTCGACGCGCTGGCGGCGAGCCTCAACCTACAGGCGGCCAACTACACCGACATCGTGAAGGCCAACGCCAGCGTCGGGCAGATCCTGATGGCGATACGGGTCGCCGCGCAGGGCAGTTCCGCTACCGTGGCGGCCCTCTCGAGCATCCTCAACGCGCTGCCGAACGCCGGCAACCTCGTGCCGGTCGGCCAGGTCGATGCGCTGGGCGACGTGGCGGCCTTGGCCCCCGGACGCGGCCTGGCAGGCCCGTCAGTGCAGGTGATGGATCTCCTGGCCGCCACAGCGTCCCTGGCCAACGGGCAGAACCAGGTGGCGATCGATCTCGGCGCCACCGTGCCGGGACTGCTCTCGACCCGGCTGACCCTGGCGATTGGTGAACGCCGCCGCAGTTCCGGCTGGGTCCGGCCGGGAAGCCCGAACGCCACGGTGAAGACCGCCCAGACCCGGCTGCTGATCGAGGCTACGGTCTCGGCCCCGCTCGGGCTCGGAACCATCTACCTGCCGGTCTATGCCGAGGTGGCGTCCGCTCAAGGGACGCTGCGCACGCTCACCTGCTCAGGGTCAGGCGGCGGACGCCAGGCCACCATCGAGGTGCAGACCGGCGTCGCGACCCTGGCGATCGCGGCGGTGAACCGCGCCTCGATCAACGGGGGCACCACAAGCCCGGACCTGTCGCAGCCGGCCGTGCTGATCGGGCTGCCGCTGATCAACATCGGCGGCCGGACGGTGACCAATATCGGCGCGACGACCCAGACGCTGACCTTCACGGAGGCCGATATCGCCAATCACACCACGCGCACGGTCTCGTCGGGTAACGTCGCCCAATCGCTGACCGGCAGCCTGCTGGGCAATCTCAGCCTCAACCTGAACGGCTTCGGGCTGACCCCGCTGCTCCAGACCTCCCTCGCCGCGACGCTCAGCCTCGCCGCCGCGCCCCTCGACCTGGTGCTCGATCAGGTTTTGCGCAGCCTCGGCGTGCGGATCGGCTACGCGGATGTCGAGATGGACGGCACCCTCTGCAGCCAGGCCGTGCTGGTGCAGTGACGATCAGGAGTGGCGGCGGACCGCGTAGCGGTAGCGGCGCCCCTGTTCGTCCAGCAGCTCGCTGTCCGAGCCTTCCTGCCAGACGACCTCGTCCTCCGGCGCCTTGGCGTTCGTGAGCGTCGCCCCGCGGACGATGTCGAGGCTCAGGCCGAAGCCATAATTGGTGGCCGCGGCCTCGGTGATCGCAGCCGAGATGTCGGCCTCGTCGGGCAGGCAGGCGAACAGCACGCCATCGGCGATCGCGAGGGTGTAGGTTTGCACGGATGGGCTCCGGAGATCGAGACGAGTGGGGGCCGGCACGCGAGCGCTCCAACTTAGGAGGCCCGCTCGGAACGAGAAGCGCGTTCTCTGAAATGCTGCATTGCAACATGGGGAGAGCGTCCCTCACCACAAGGTGCCGAGCCCTGGGCTCTCAGCGGGCCAGATGCGCGTTCAGGAACCGGGTGATCTCGCCGAACACCGCTTTGGTCTCCGGGGTGCCCGGGGCCGCGAGGTACTGCGCGTGCGATAGGCTCTCGAACCGTTGAAGACCGGCCTCGATCCCGGCCGCGCGCAACCCGCGATGCGTTCGCACCATGTTCGACGGGAACAGGTGGGGCATCCCGCCGATCACGATTGCGGTCGGCAGGCCGATGCAGTCGCCGTTGATCGGGCAGAGCCGCGGATCTCTTCAGTCATGCCCGGCAGCACCGGAGCCGCAGCACATTCCGGGATCGACCGCCGCACCAGGTTGCGATGCTCACAACGACGGTGAGGGCTGCCGCAAGCCCGAGAGATCGCCTGATCGCCCCCAAACCATCACAGCGCCGCTCGGGGCAGGGAGGCCGGGCGTTCCGGCTCGACCACGACGGTGGCCGGCACGGTTCCGTCGCCGACCAGGGCATCCGCAACGGCGTCGGGCGAGATCGCTGTCTCGCTGGTGGTCTCGCCGGGTTCGGCGGTGATCCTTGCGGTCTCGCGGCGCGGCGGGGTGTCGGCGCCGGCATGCTCGTCGGCGACCCGGGCCACCGCGTCCGCGGTGATCAGCCCGATCCCGGCCGCGTGCTCGGCCATGGCGACGCTGTCGGCGGCGAGCACGAGGCTGGAGCCCGCCCGGGCCACGGCCCCGGCGAGGCGAACGATCTCTTCCACCCGGGCGGCGTCGTTGGAGACGTTGCGGATGTAGACGGCGAGCACCCGCCCGGGATGCTCCTCGACGATCTGGGCGTAGACCTCCGGATCGTGCTGGCCGCTGTCGCCGATGAGCACGAACGGCAGGTCGCGGTAGAGCGACAGCATGTGGCGGATCAGCGCCTGCTTGTGATCGGTGGCCCGGCGCGGAAGCGGGTGCGTCCAGGACAGGCCCCATTCCCGCAGGAACAGCACCGGTCCCACCGGAATGCCGTGCCGCTGGAAGAACTCGGACAGCATCTCGTAGAGGCCCCAGGGGGCGCGGGACACGTAGAGCATCGGGTTGCCCTCGGACCCGCCGGCGCCCGCGTGCAGGGCCCGGTACAGGGCGGCGACGCCCGGAAACGCGACCCGGCTGTCGGCATCCTCCACGAACAGCCGCCAGAGCATCTTCAGCTTGTTGGCGACGCCGGTGTGCATCACCGTATCGTCGATGTCGCTGATCACCACGCAGCGGCAGCCGTCGGGCGGGATGAACACCGCGCCCTCGGCGGGAATCGGCGTCGTATCCTCCAGGACGAGGTCCACCGGGTGCCAGGCGCCGGGCTGGCCGGGCAGGTCGCGGGGGTGAAGGCGCAGGCGGAAATAGCCGTCGCGGTCGGTCTCGACCCGGGTCGCGTCCCCGCCGAACCGGGCCGTGATCGCAGCGCCCGCCACCGTGCGCCGGGCAATGCGCCGGCGCAGGTCGCGCCACTGCGCCCTGACGGAATCCGGGTCCTCTCCGGGGATACCGGGCGATTGCCGGAACACCCGGCCGATCATGAAGATCTCGTCGCGCGAGCCGTAGCCGCGATAGGGCTCGACGACGAGCCCGCCGAGGCCGGTGCCGCCGTGCCCTTGGGCGCGGCGGACCGGACGGGTTAGGACCCGCAGAGCCTTGGTGGCGCCGCGGCGGACCCGGGAAGCCATGGGGCCGGTCTCCGATGAGCGGCTCAGGCCTGCGGCAATTCGGGGGTCAGCCCCATCGCGTCGAGGCCTTCCTCCAGGAGGTCGCCGGCATCGGGCGCGCTCAGCAACTCTTTCACGGCGCCTTCGCCGCCGGCCTCGCGCTCGCGGGCGAAGCGGACCGCCTCGCCCCACTCCTCCGGCTCCATGTCGCCGCGGCCGACATACAGCAGGGCGAGCAGCTCGGCCCGGGCGTCGTCGTCGAGGCCCGCGATGGCGCCGCGGACCTCGGCTTCCGTGGCGTCGTCGGTGCCCGAGGTGAGCACGTCGGTGGAGCCGTCGTCGATCGGGTTCGAACCCGAATCCGGATCCGTGTTGCCCTCCTTCACCTCGATGGCGCGCAGCCGCAGAACGATGTCGGTGACGGTCTCGACGGCGATATCCATGCGCTGGTCTCCGGACTCTAACGGGGTTGGACGTTTCCGCCCTCAAGCCGCGACAACGGGCGAGTGGCCGCCGGGTTCGCTCCGCCGAACGCGACAGGTGCGTCGCCGGCCTGGGCATGCGTGGTCCGCGCCACTTTCCGCTTGCCGGACCATAGGCTAGAGGCTGCCGAACCTTTCCAACAACCCGAACGACAGCGGCGATAGACGTGACATCTTTGAACGCCGCCGCGACGACGCCTGTCGATACCGTGGATTGTCAGTCAAACAACCTCGACAAGCCCCGGTGCCTGCCGGCGCGGGCGGCGGCGCTGCTCGGCGCCCTGGCGCTCGGCTTCACCGCAGCACCGCGTCCAGCCGAGGCTCGGGCCGCAGAGGCCAGCGCGCCGAGCTGCTACGTCACCGGGGGCGGCGGGCTGGAGATCTGCCGCGACGGGGCCGAGGCCGAGGGCGTGCTGATCGCGCCCGCGCCCTGCGCGTTCGTGCGCGGGGTCCAGATCCTGCGGCTGCCGCGCGCGGAGGCGCCGGGGCCGCTGCAGATGATCTTCCAGGGCCAGAGCCCGCTGGCGTCGCGCCGCCGGGACGAGCCCTGCCCGGAGCGGCGCGCCACCGACAGTCGCGACGGCGGGTCGCTCCGCACCGGGCGCAGCCCGGAGGCGCTGGCCACGACGCTGCCGCCTTCGGCCGACCGGTTCTCGGTCGATCTCCCCGAGGAGCGTGCGCGAGGCCGCGGCTGGTCCGAGCCGCTTCCCACCGCAGAGGGCATCGGCCCCCGCGACCCGATCGCGGTCTCGGGCCGCGATTGGGCCGGGGAAGCCTACAGCTACGTCTTCCTGCTCGGGCAGGAGCGGGTGACTGTCGGCGGCGCTCCGGACCCCGAGCCGGCGGGCCGGCGGCGCGGACGCCGCAAGTCCGAGCGGGACGAGACCGCCGACCAGCCGGCCGACATCCGGCGGCGGGTGCAGATCGCGGCCCGCACCCTCGACTTCCAGACCTTCGAGATCCGCACGCGCAGCCCGGACGGCTACGGGCTGGCCTGGACGCCGTTCACCCCGGGCGGCCGCGGCACGCCGCCAACCCCCGCCCCGGTGGCCGACGAGGCCGGCAAGCCGATCGCCTCGTCCTGCCCGGCACCGGCCTTCGAGACCCACGGGCTCGCCGGCTCGATCAGCATCGTCGACCGCACCTACCACTACGTCTACACGGACGTGCTGCCCGAGGATTGCGGGCTCGCCCCCGAGAAGCGCCGCACCGCGCTCTACTTGCGCACATCGCAGGACCTCTCGGCCGCGAAGGTCTGGTCGGCTGCGAAGAAACTCGCCGCGCCGCTGCCGCCCGGGAGCGTCGTGCGGGTGGCGCGCGCCAAGGGCATGCAGCGCTGGGCGGTGTCCTACAACTGCCAGCGGCCGGCCAATGCCCCGGGGGGCCCCGTGGCCGATATCTGCCTGCAATACACGCCCGACATGAACCTCGACGGGATCGGGGCGCTCACCCTCTACGCCGACCCGGTGGAAGCCGGCCGCTCGCCGGCTTATCTCGGGCTGCGCTCAGGGGGCGACGGCACCGGCCGCTACGACCGCAGCGCGCATTTCTGGATGACGGACGCGCAGGGCAACCTCGACACCCCGGCGATCTACCCGGGCAAGGCCGGACTCCTGACCTGGCTCGACCGGCTGGCGCCGACGGCCTCAGGGCGCGACGCCTCGACCCTGTACGGGCGGCCGGTCTACTGGGCGACGTGGACGGTGCGCCGGATCGGCGCGCAATAACCCGAACGAGACGCTATATGGGCGGCCTTCCCGCTGCCCGAGTCGTGCCTCTTGGAACCGATGGACACCCATATCGACCTGTGGTTCGCCGCGAGCATCGTGGTGATCTCACTGCTGCTCTCGGCCTTCTTCGCGGGCGCCGAGACAGCCTTCACGGCCGCCTCCCGGGCGCGGATGCACGCCCTCGAACAGGCGGGCGACCCGCGGGCGGCGATCGTGAACCGCATCCTGGCGATCCGAGAGCGCTTCATCGGCGCGATGCTGATCGGCTACAACATCGTGGCGATCGGCGCCTCGGCCTTCACCACCAGCGTGCTCACCGCCCTGTTCGGCAAGAACGGCGTGATCTACGCGACCGTCGGCATGTCGGTGTTGGTCATCGTCTTCGCCGAGGTGCTGCCGAAGACGCTCGCCATCTCCAAGCCCGACAAGGCGGCCCTCCTGATGGCGAGGCCGGTGGCCTTCGCGGTCGCCATCATGGGTCCGGCGGCGATCTCCATCGAGCATCTGGTTCGGCTGATGCTGAAGCCGTTCGGCATCACCATCGGCGAGCACCAGTCGATCCTCACCGCCTCCGAGGAGTTGCGCGGGCAGGTGGCGCTGATGCATCGGGAGGGCGGCGTCGCCAAGGCCGAGCGCGACATGCTCGGCGGCCTGCTCGACCTGTCGAACCTGTCGGTCTCGGACGTGATGGTCCACCGCACCAAGATGCGGGCGATCGACGCCGACCAGCCCTCCGAGGACATCGTCCGAGCGGTGCTGGCCTCACCCTATACCCGCATGCCCCTCTGGCGCGGCACGCTCGAGAACATCGTGGGCGTGCTCCACGCCAAGGATCTGTTGCGGGCGCTGGACGCGGCGGGTGGCGACGCCTCTGGCCTGAAGGTCGAAGCCCTGGCGCTGGAGACCTGGTTCGTGCCGGGCACCACGTCGCTGCGCGCCCAGCTCAAGGCGTTCCTCACCAAGAAGACCCACTTCGCCCTGGTGGTCGACGAGTACGGCGAGGTGATGGGCCTCGTCACCCTTGAGGACATCCTGGAGGAGATCGTGGGCGAGATCGCCGACGAGCACGATGTCACCGTCTCGGGCGTGCGACCGCAGGGCGACGGCTCGGTCAACGTCGATGGCGGCGTCCCGATCCGCGACCTCAACCGGGCGATGGACTGGAACCTGCCCGACGACGAGGCCACCACCATCGCGGGCCTGGTCATCCACGAGGCACGGACCATCCCCGACCAGGGCACGGCCTTCAACTTCCACGGCTTCCGCTTCCAGGTGATCCGGAAGTCCAAGAACCGGATCACCACCCTGCGGATCACGCCGCTGACCGCGACCGGCATCCAGACCACCGCGCAGGCGGAGGCGCAGCGCGACCCGGTGTGAGGTGACTACGATCGAAACAGGTTTCGATCGTAGTCTCTCCAAGGCCGACACGCGCTTTCCCTCTTCCCTCTGCGGGCTACTGGACTCACCCATCGGGCTGGGCAACACGCGGGCAGGTGAGGCGCAGGTCCCCTCTCCCGTGCGGGAGAGGGACAGGGTGAGGGATGCGACCTCTCCGGAAAAACCTGGTCCCTCACCCCAGCCCTCTCCCGCACGGGAGAGGCGGCGCGTCGAGCCTCGCTCAACGCGTTGTGTGAACATCGTAGCCCGTGCAGGAGAGAGGGGCGCGTGTCGCGGCCCGGCTCTCCTCAGCCCAGCATTGCCTCCAGCCCCTCGGCACGGATCCAGTCGCGGGTGCGGTCGAGCGCCCGGCTCAAGCGATCGAACAGCGCGTCGATCTCGTCGAAGCTGATGATCAGCGGCGGGCAGACGGCGACCCGGTCACCGGTGAGCGCCCGCACGATCAGCCCCTCGCCCTGCGCGAAGGCGACGCAGCGGGCAGCCACGCCCGCCTTCGGCTCGTACTGGCGCTTGCTGGCCTTGTCGGCGACGATCTCCAGCCCGCCGATCAGCCCGATGCCGCCGGCCTCGCCGACGATGTCGTGCTCGGCCAGCGCCGCGAGCCGGCGCTGGAAGTGCGGCGCCTTCTCGGCCGCGCCCTCGATCACCCGGTCGCGCCGGTAGATCTCGATCGCCTTCAGCGCCACCGCGGCCGCCACGGGATGGCCGGAATAGGTGGTGCCGTGCCCGAAGGTGCCGAGCTTCTCGCTCTGGCCGATCATCGCCTCATAGAGCGGCTCGTCGATGCTGACGCCGCCGAGCGGCATGTAGGCCGACGTCAGGGCCTTGGCGAAGGAGATCGAATCAGGCCGGATCCCCAGCGCCTCGCTGCCGAACCAGGTGCCGAGCCGGCCGAAGCCGCAGATCACCTCGTCGGCGATCATCCGCACGTCGTACTTCGTCAGCACCGCCTGGACCGCCGCGAAGTAGCCGCGCGGCGGCACGATCGCTCCGCCGGCGCCCATAACCGGCTCGGCGATGAAGGCGGCCACCGTCTCGGGCCCCTCGCGCAGGATCGTCTCTTCCAGCTCGACGGCGAGCCGGGCCGAGTAGGCCTCTTCGGTCTCGCCGGGCTCGGCGCCCCGATAGAAATGCGGGCAGGACACATGCAGGAAACCGGGCAGGGGCAGGTCCCAGTCGGCATGGTTCGCGGTCAGCCCGGTCATCGAGGCGCTGGCGACGGTGACGCCGTGATAGCCCTTCTGCCGCGCGATGATTTTTTTCTTGTTCGGGCGGCCCAACGCGTTGTTGTAGTACCAGGTCAGCTTGACCTGGGTATCGTTGGCCTCGGACCCGGACGACGTAAAAAAGATCTTCGAGGTCGGGACCGGCATCAGCTCCTTCAGGGTCTCGGCCAGCTCGATCCCCGGATCGTGGCTGCGGCCGGAGAACAGGTGGGTGAAGGGCAGCCGGCCCATCTGGATCCGGGCCGCCTCGACCAGTTCCGCGTTCGAGTAGCCGAGCGCCGTGCACCACAGCCCCGACATGCCCTCGATGTAGGATCGGCCCTCCGTGTCGTAGACGTGGACGCCGTCGCCGCGCTCCAGCACCAGCGGGCCGGTATGCCGGTGTGCCGACAGGTTGGTGTAGGGGTGGAGCAGGGTTTCGACGTCGCGGGTCGCGAGATTCGAGAGCATCGTTCGCACCGTCCTCATGCCCAGGGGATCCGCCACACTACCGACCCGATGCCCGTGCAGGTAGTCCCGCGGCCCTGCGCCCGGCCTTTGCCGGATGCATGCCCCCGTGTTTGACCCGCGCGACGCACGATTCATGCTCACTTCCGGTCCTTCTCCCGCCCTCGCGCCGGAAACCTTCGTGGCGCAGCCGGCCCCCGGCCGCGCCTGCGGCGCCTGCACCCTGTGCTGCAAGGTCTACGACGTGCCGGCGGTGGAGAGCGTCGCGGGCCAGTGGTGCCGCCACACCAAGGCCGGCCAGGGCTGTGCGATCCACGCGACGCGCCCCGACCATTGCCGGGCGTTCCACTGCCTCTGGATGACCGAGAGCTGGCTCGGCCCGGAATGGAAGCCCGACCGCGCCAAGATGGTGCTCACCCTGGACCCGCTGTCCCGCAACATGAACGTGCAGGTCGATCCCGGCCAGGCGAATGTCTGGCGCCGGGAGCCCTATTACGGCCAGCTCAAGCGCTGGGCGGCGGCCTCGGTGCCCCTCCGGCGCCACGTGCTGGTGCACGTCAACAAGACCACCACTGTCGTCCTGCCCGACCGCGACGTGAGCCTCGGGGTGGTGGGGCCGGACGAGCGGATCGTCTCGCACGACCGGATGACCCCGCAGGGTCCGAGCTTCGACGTGCAGAAGGTGAAGGCCGCGTAACGCCCTTGCGGCATCCCGCCATTTGCCCGACTGATCGGGCATGACGACGATCCACGATTTCACCGTGCCGGCGGCGGACGGCAGCCCTTATCCCCTCGCGCGGCATCGGGGCGAGGTACTGCTCATCGTCAACACCGCCTCGCGATGCGGTTTCACCCCGCAATATACCGGGCTCGAGGCCCTGTGGCGGGCCCATCGCGCCGAAGGCCTGACGGTGCTCGGCTTCCCCTGCAACCAGTTCGGCGCCCAGGAGCCGGGGGACGCGGCCGAGATCGCGAGCTTCTGCTCGCTGACCTACGACGTCAGCTTCCCGGTGCTCGGCAAGGTCGCGGTGAACGGCCCGGAGGCCGAGCCGCTGTTCGACCACCTGAAGCAGGAGCGCTCGGGGCTGTTCGGCACCAAGGCGATCAAGTGGAATTTTACGAAATTTCTGGTCGCGCGGAACGGCGCGGTGATCGCCCGGTTCGCGCCGTCGGCCAAGCCCGCCTCGCTTGAGGGGAAGGTCCGGGAAGCGCTGGCGCAGCCGGCGGGGTGAGACTTTTCGAGACCGCTGCTGCGTTTCCAGTGACTCACCTCAGACCCGTGTTGCTACGCAGACCGCGTCCATCACTCTGTCATCCCGGGGCGCCGCAGGCGAGTCCGGGATCCAGCGCCGCCGGCATTGCAAGTGCTTGAGCTGTTGGTGGTTATGGATCTCGGGCTCCGCTTCGCGGCCCCGGGATGACAGGGCGGGGGATCGAACGCCTGGGAAACTTCGATATTCGCGCGCGAATAATATTTCTCTGGGATGGCGAAGCCAGCCGCCCGACTCGAGCCCAGCCTTAAACGGGATCGAGATCGGCCTCCGCCAGCCGTCGAGTCTCCGCCGCCAGCCGCAGTAGGCTCCGCAGCGGCGCGATCCGCGACGGGCGCATCGCGTCGCGCAGGATGCCGACCAGAAACCGGGCCTCGGCGATCCTGTGCAGAGTGGTATCAGCGGCGCCGGCAATCAGCGCCTGCCGCTCCAACCGTGACAGGGCCGCGAACAGCGCCTGGCCCGCCGCGGCGTCGTCGGAAGACTGTCTGTCGGCCAGGAGCGCAGCCAACGCGTCTTCGAAACGACTGTCGTGGCAAGGATCGGCGCGCATGGGTTGGTCCGACGGCTGGAATAGCCGGACCCTAAGTCAATCCTCGCCGCCTGTCAGCCGGCGACACGATCTCCCACCAATGCGCCTGGGAATGTTGCGCAAGTGCATCTGAGCAATCCGCCCAGATCCGGCTTAGACGCTAACGATCAGCTCGGCCGCAGCCTCGAACTCCGCCCGGCGGATCGCCAGCCGCGCCTCGGCCTCGGCATCCCGGCCCCAGACGTCCGCCTGGTAGGTCTCGTCCACAAGGGCCGCATCCCAGGCCTCGGCCGGGCTGAGGCGGCCGCGCAGGACCGCGAGCGCGATCAGCAGCGAGCCGGTCAGCGTGGTCAGCGTGTGCAGACCGGCCAGCCGGAACGGGCTTTCCACCGCCGCGACGGCATCGGACAGCGACCGGACCGTGTCGGGCGGCTGCGCGACATGCATCACGCCCTCGCTGAGGATCACCCGGGCTCCGAAGGTCTCGCGAGCCCAGTCGAGCACAGGGTCCCACGCGGCAGCCTGGGCCGAGACCAAGCGCTCCGGATCTCCGGCGCGATAGGCGATCAGGTCGGTGCCCGCATAGGCGCAGAGATCCTCAACCACGGCCGCGTGCCGGGGGGCCACACCGTCGATGCTGGTATTGGCGAGCCGTGTCAGCGGCATTCTGGCCGGATCGATCACCGTGTCCTGCGCGGCCCATTCGGCCGCGACCTTCTCAGCCAGCGCACGAGTCGGCAGGCTCAGCGGGTTGCGGGCGGGCGTGTTGGCCGGACGGCCGTCGAGGGTCAACCGGAACCCGTCCGGGCCTTCGGCGAAGCCGGCCTCATTGTAGAACCGGCGGGGCAGGGCGGGTTTGGCATGGCCGCGGGCCGCGCGTACCGGGTCGGGGCGTTCCCCGTCGCCCGGTTCGCCGAGCCACTCGTTCGTCACATCGCTCATGGATGCCAGATAGGTGCTTTCCAGGACGTCGGCGAGCCTCGTTGCAAGCTAAGTCTCACCCCCGGAGAACAACCCCTCCAGCGCGCCCGCGCTCGACACCACCGTGACCGCCCCGGCCCCGTAGAGGGCGCCGGCCGGGTGGTAGCCCCAGCCGACCCCGACCGCCACGGCACCGGCCGCGACGCCCATGCCGATGTCGAAGGTCGTGTCGCCGACCATGATGGTAGCGTCCGGGGTGCAGCCGGCTTCCGCCATCGCCTGCTGCAGCATGGTCGGGTCGGGCTTGGATGGCGCGTCGTCCGCGCTCTGCGTGGTGGCGAACCAGTCGGCCCAGCCGTGATGGGCGATCAGGCGATCCACCCCGCGCCGGGACTTGCCGGTGGCAAGCCCGATCAGCACGTCGTCGCGGGCATGCAGACGCGCCAGCAGGTCGCCCATCCCGGGAAACAGCGGCTCTTCGTAGGCGGGGTCGACCCGCAGGCGATTGTAGGCCTGCTTGTAGCTCTCGGAGAGGTCCGCGATCGGCCCGTCCTCGCCGACGAGGCGCCGGAACGCCTGCGGCAGCGACAGCCCGACGACCGAGAGCGCCTCGCGCCGGCCCGGGGCGGGCAGGCCGTTCTCCGCGAAGGCGAGTCCCTGGGCGGCGACGATCAGGTGTTGGCTGTCGACCAAGGTACCGTCGACGTCGAAGACGATGAGCTTCATCGCCGCGCCACGTCCGGCCCGGGACGGTCCGTCACGGCTTCCGGCCCGGCTGTAGCGGCTGGCCGGGATTCTGCTGCGCGGGCTGGCCGTGCGTGCGCTCGTAGCCGAGCCGGCAGCGGATCAGGAACCGCCGGCGCTTGCCGCCGCGCAGGGCGCGCTGGTGAGAGGCGCGGTTGCAGGCGGCATAGGACCGCCGACGGCGCTCGGCCCGGGCGCTCGAAGCCGGCCGTTGGGCGGCTTGAGGCTGGGCCGCGGGCGGCGCGGGGGAGGGGCCGGCCTGCTGCTGCGGCAGCTCCGCGGGGGGGGCGGGCTGAGCCGGCATGGGCGGGATCGGCGCCTGCTGGGTCTGCCTGGGCGCACCGGCCGACGGGGACGGGTTCGCCGGGGCGGTCGGCTTGGCCGTGTCGCCCGGCGCGGCGTAGGCGGCCGGCCCGACGAGGCAGAGGGCAGCGAGGCAGGCCAGCGTCGCGAGCTTCATGCGTCAGGGTCTCGAACCGCGGGAAATCGGCCCCGCGGTGGAACGGCGGGTCGCGGATCAGCATATGAGGCGAGTCGGCCAATTGCCAAGGCGTGCCGGCCCGTAGACTTTCGGGACCCGGTCCACGCCGCACCGGGGAGGCGCGCGCCGCATCTCGAAAGGGGGTGCCGCTCGGATACCGATGTTGCGCCCGGGCCACCGAGGATCACGACCGCGCCATGCCCCTCGTTCTGCTTCCCGGCTTCATGACCGATCCGGACCTGTGGGCCGACATGGCCCCGAGCCTCGCGCCGTTCGGGCCGATCCTGCACGGCGACCTGGGCCGGGACGACACCATCGCGGCGATGGCGCGGCGGGTCGCCGAGGAGGCGCCGGAGCGCTTCGCCCTCATCGGCTTCTCGATGGGCGGCTACGTGGCGCGGGAGATAGCCCGCCTCGCACCGGAGCGAATCGAGGCGCTCGTGTTGATCGCCACGTCGGCGCGGGCGGACACGCCCGCCCAGGCGCGCCGGAAGGACGCGGCCGTCGCGAACGTTCGCCGCCAGGGTTTCGCCGGGCTCAGCCGGTCCGCGATCCTCGGATCGGTGCATCCCGACCGGGTCGGCGACCAAGGTCTCGTCGCCCGCATCCGCAGCATGGGCGACCGCCTCGGCGGCGACGTGTTCCTGCGCCAAGCCGGACAGGCGCGTGCAAGCGACCGGGACAGGCTCGGCGCGATCACGTGCCCGACCCTGGTGGTGGCGGCCGCCCAGGACGCCCTGCGAAGCCTCGACGAGTCGCGGGAACTGCGAGACGGCATCCCCGGCGCCGCCCTGATAGTGATCGACGGCTCCGGCCACATGCTTCCGATGGAGGCCCCCGAGGCGCTGGCAGAGGCCATCGTACCGTGGCTGCGCGATCAGCTCTCCGGCGCCTCGACGATCGGATCGTAGCGGGATGCGTCGAAGCCCAGCAGGTTCCAGCTCTGGGCCATGTGCTGCGGCAGCGGCGCGCTGACATCCACGGGCCGGCCGGTGCGCGGATGCGGAATCACGATCCGCCGGGCGAGCAGGTGGAGCCGGTTCTGGATCCCGCCCGGAAGCTCCCAGTTCTCCACGGAAAAGTATTTCGGATCGCCGACGATGGGGTGCCCGATATGGGCCGCGTGAGCACGCAGCTGATGGGTCCGCCCGGTCACGGGCTTGAACGACAGCCACGACAGCTTCTGGGCAGCCTGATCGACCATCGCGTAATAGGTCAGGGCGTGACTGGCGCCCTCGTCGCCGTGCTTGGCCACCCGCATGCGCGCATCGGCGTCGGTCGGCTCGTCCTTGGCGAGATAGGTCGAGACCCGACCCTGGCGCACCCGCGGCACGCCCGCAGTGAGCGCCCAGTAGATCTTGCGCGCGGCCCGCGAGCGGAAGCTTTTTGCCAGCGTCGCGGCCGCCAGCCTCGTCTTGGCGACAATCAGGCAGCCGGCCGTATCCTTGTCGAGCCGGTGGACGAGGCGCGGCTTCTGGCCGTCCGGGCCGGTCAGCGCGGCGAGCAGCCCGTCGACGTGGCGGACGGTGCCCGACCCGCCCTGGACCGCAAGACCGAAGGGCTTGTTGAGCACCATCATGTCGGCATCCTCGTAGAGGATCAGCGAGCGGATGAACTCGGCGTCGTCCTGCTCCCGCGCGGCGCTGCGCGGGCGCTCGGTCGGCTGATCGAGACGCAGCGGCGGCACGCGCACGCTCATGCCGGGCTCCAGCCGGTCGTTCGGTTTGGCGCGCTTGCCGTCGACCCGCAGCTCGCCCTTGCGGACGATGCTCTGCACCCGGGTGAAGGGCAGGAGCGGGAAGCGCGCGGTGAGGAATCGGTCGATGCGCATGCCGGCCTCGTCCGCCTCGACCGTCAGGGTCTGCACCCCGGAGGCGAGGGTCGCGGAGGCAGCGGCGCGCTGCTCGCGCCTTGTCGGACCCGCCGGCGCGGCAGGGGGCGAAGGCTGGGCGGCCGGCCGCGACTCGACGGGCTTGGCATACGCCTTCGCGGCCGGCCTGGCGCTCGGCCGGGGCGGCGCCTTGCGCGGAGGCGCGGCATCGTCGCGCTCGGCCCGGGCAGGCCGCGGCCTCGGCTTCGCCGCCGCCGCCGCGGCGGCAGCGGCAGCCACGGCGTGGGGCGTGCCCGGTGCGGTCCAGGGATCGCGCGCGCCAGCATCGTCGCCGCGGTTGCGGGCGGCGCGCTCGGCGGCGTCGCGGGCGCTGGTGCGCGGGCCTGTGCGGGCGCGCTCGCCATACGGCGGAAACTTACCGGACGGGGGCTTGCGTCCCTTCGGGCCGCCGCGGGGGGGTGGTCGTGTCGTCATGATTCCGCCAGCACCCGTCTCCGCTTCGGACGGAACGTCCGGGCGCATCGGCCGCGGCGTCGCGGAGGACCCGGACCGATGGGGTAACCCGGCTCTAGCATCGCGGGGGCGCAGCGGCAAAGGCGGCGATGGCCGACGCCACAACCGTCAGTATTTGAGGCCGGTGTCGCACAGCACCGTCACGGCGACCGCGTCGGCCGGCAGGCGGCCGGAGCCGAGCAGGGCGGCGGCGGCGCAGACATTGGCGGCAGCCGAGTAGCCGACATGCAGGCCCTCCCGCGTCGCCAGCAACCGGCGCCATCGCACGGCCTCGTCGTCGGTCGCCGCGACAGCCAGATCCATGAACCCGGGATCCCAATGCGGCGGCACGCTGCCGTAGCCCGTCCCCTGCAAGACGTGACGCGGCTTGGTGATGGCCTCACCCGCCAGCGGCCGGCAGCCCTCGGGCTCCACGGCCGCACAGACGACGCGCGGATCGCGCGCCCGGAGCGCCGCGGCGACCCCGAGGAAGGTCGCGCCCGTCCCGACCGAGGCGACCCAGGCATCGATCCGCCCCCCGCATTGCGCCCAGATCTCCGGGCCGGTCGTCTCCCTGTGGATCGCGACGCCCTCCGCGGCATGGAACTGGTCGACATAGAAACCGCCGCGTTCACCGGCCAGGCGTTGCGCCGCCTCGGCAGCCGCCGCGACATCGGCCCCGGTCACTTGTCCCGGCACGCCATCGACCTGCGGCACCAGTACGACCTCCGCGCCCAGCGCCTCGAGCATTCGCGCCCTCTGCGGGCTGTTCCCCGCCGACAGGGTGACGACCAGCGGATGACCGAGCGCTGCGCAGGCCACCGCAAGGCCTGCCCCCATATTGCCGCTCGACATCTCCACCACCGGGGCCGCCGGTGCCAAACGGCCGTCCGCCTGCGCGGCGAGCAGGATGGCGCGGGCGGCGCGATCCTTCACGCTCCCGCCGGGCTGCATGAACTCGGCCTTGGCCAGGATGCGGCCCGGCCCAGGATGGACGCGATCGAGGGCGATGAGCGGCGTGTTGCCGATCAGATCGAGGGCGGACGCAGCGACAGTCGATGGCACGGACGCGGACTCGGCTCGGGTGACTCCACCGGTGCTGTCTAGCAGCCGCGCCGTGCGCCCGACAGAGAAGGCGCCGCGCGCACGCGCGCCTACGACCGCCGCTCGGCCAACAGTCGCGCCTTCAGCCCAACCGGGTAGAGTTCGGGCCCGCCGTCGCGATCGAGGGCCTCAAGATCGTACCAGCGGGCAAGGCACGGCGTGCCGGAATCCTCGTGGAAGACGATGCATTCCTGCGTATCGAGCGGGTCGGGCGGCAGGGCGACCGGGAATAGGAACAGCACCTCGTGGCCCAGGCTGCCCTCGTGAGTGTAGAGGTTCTCCATCACGATCGGAGCACCGAGGACCCGCACCGTGAGACCAAGCTCCTCCCGGAACTCCCGAACGAGCGCCGCCTCGGCCAACTCGCCGAATTCCACACTGCCTCCGAGCGGTCGCACGCCTTTGAGGCGCCCGTCGTCGGTATAGACCTCGGCGACGAGCAACTGCCGCCCGCGCCAGGGCAGGCCCAGCGCCTTCACGCGGATCTCCGGAGAGGGGCGCCAGACTGTCATGCGGTCTGGTATGCCGCGGCTCGCAAACCGACAATGGTCCAGGGTGCGGGATCCGTGGTTTCCGGCGGCGCGCAGAACGTTGTTGCCCGCCGTACACATTGCGGACGGGCTCAACGCGGCAAAAGCTTCGTCGCGCCGATGTTCTGTTTCATCGTCGAATGCCGATGCAGCGCGCGTCGGAAGTCTTTGGACCGTCCACGGACTTGCGCGAACCTAACGGCTGCTCCGGAGTTTCTTGCGATCAGCCGGAGGTCCTGAAGGGCGGGGACACAGTCTCCCGCCCGCAGCCGCGACAGGTTCGGCATCCCGGATGCCTGGCCGAGATCCGCCAGGTGCGAACGTTACGCGAAGGCGTGCTTTCGCTCAGGCGTCTGGGCCCGTGTCTGGGCAACCTGCAGCCGTGTCGCGGCGACCTGAGACCAAGCCTTGGCCATCGAGTCGTTCCGAACATTCCGCTCGCGCCTGCGCACGGCGGCGATGTCGAACTGCTTCTGCATCTCCATCATCATTTCCATACTGTACCCGAACGCCTTCTCGATCTGGAAAGCCAGGTCGGCAGTCAGAGGGGACTTCTCGGTGAGAAAATCCGTCAGCGCGTGACGCGTGACGCCTAGAAGTCCGGCCGCCTCCATGATGGTGAGGTTGCGCGGCTCGAAGACCTTGCGGCGAACGAACAGGCCGGGATGACACGGATTTGCCGGTTGATGGACAGCGTTCACCTGGGTCTCCTTCGTCAATTGACACGACCGTCTTCGGATGGGCGTCTAGATCGATCGATCGCCACGGCGGCAGACCACTAGCACTACTTTGGTAGATTGAGGGAACGCTGGAGGTTTTTGCGGATTCGCCTG
>NZ_BPQU01000005.1 GCF_022179445.1 Methylobacterium mesophilicum
TGGCGCTGATGGCGACGGTGGATGCCTACATCCCGCAGCCGGAGCGTCCGATCGACCTGCCGTTCCTGATGCCGATCGAGGACGTGTTCTCGATCTCGGGCCGCGGTACCGTGGTGACGGGTCGCGTCGAGCGCGGCATCGTCAAGGTCGGCGAGACGGTGGAGATCGTCGGGATCCGGGCGACCACGACCACGACGGTGACCGGCGTGGAGATGTTCCGCAAGCTGCTCGACCAGGGCCAGGCGGGCGACAACGTCGGCGTGCTGCTGCGCGGGACCAAGCGCGAGGACGTGGAGCGCGGCCAGGTCGTGTGCAAGCCGGGTTCGGTGAAGCCGCACACCAAGTTCAAGGCCGAGGCGTACATCCTGACCAAGGAGGAGGGCGGCCGCCACACGCCGTTCTTCACCAACTACCGGCCGCAGTTCTACTTCCGGACCACGGATGTGACCGGGGTGTGCGAGCTGCCGGAGGGCACCGAGATGGTGATGCCGGGCGACAACGTGACCATGGACGTCACGCTGATCGTGCCGGTGGCCATGGAGGAGAAGCTGCGCTTCGCCATCCGCGAGGGCGGCCGCACCGTCGGCGCCGGCGTCGTAGCCGCCATCAACGACTAAGCCAGGACGGATCGGCGCGTCGCGAGGCGCGCCGATCCGCCAGACGGCGTACCTTTCGCAGCTTGCGTCTCATCGCGGCGTGAACATGTCCCGGTCCGGCCGGGATGCCAGGTGCCAATCTGCAGATCTGATGTGATTCCCGCCGGCCTTCGTCTTGACGGAGCGCCGGCGCTGCTTTGTCATGTCTCGACCGTGCTCCGGTGGAGACTCATATGTCCGCTGGTCTTCTTCGCCGCGCCCTGGATTTGCTGGTCCTGATCTGTACCGGGGCCCCAATCGCGCTCGGTGGGGCGCGCGCCGATGATTTGAGCGACGGGCGATTCCGCGACGAGGTGGCGGCGCTGGTCCGGGTTCTGCAACCGGCGGCCGAGATCCGTCTCGATTCCGATCCGGGGCAGATCAATGTCGGGCCCAGGACGATCGCCCTCACAAACCTGTACCCGCGCGTTGCCAGGCTCACCGGCTCGGAACGCCGACGGGCCATCGCAGAATTCATCGCCGACGTTCTGGCGCGGTCCCAGCCCGCGACGGATCCCGGGGATTTCGCGGCCATCCAATCGCGGCTGCGCGTGCAACTCGTGCCGGAAGAGATCCTTCACCAGCGCCCGGAGATTGCCCGCCGTCGGTTTTCCGAGACGCTGTTCGTCGTCTACGTACTCGATGAACCGAAGCGGTACCAATACGTGACCCGCGCGATGCTCGCGGGCTGGCATGTCGAGCCCGCCCTGGTGGAGTCGACCGCCGTCAAGAACCTCGCGGCAACCTCGAAGGATGCTCCGTTCAGCCTCGGCGTCGGGGATGACACGCCGATCTTCGCCATCGCCGATTCGGGCGACGATTACGACGCCGCGCGGCTGCTGGTGCCGGACTACCTCGATCAGATGCGCCGCGCCTTGAAGGCGGACAGCATCACCCTGACCGCTCCGACCCGGAATGCGCTGATGGCCTGGCCCGCCGATAGCGCTGCGCGGCACGAACTGGCCGCAGAGGCGACCAAGCAGATGCGGGCCGGCCCCTACGGTCGCAGCGACGACCTGTTCCACTTCGACCGAAACGGATTGCGTCCCTTGACCGCTGCGGAGCGCGCGGATCACGGCCGTTGACGCTGCGCAGCCGCGGGATGCCCGAAGGACCCGCCGCTCCGGTCATGATCGGGTGGGACGGACAGGCCCGCGAGGGCCGCATTTTGCTTTCTCGGGCCTGTCCGTGTCGCCGAACCTCTTGCAAGCGCCGCCGCAATCGGGCATTTGGCAGAACGCTAGGAGTGTAGCTCAACTGGTCAGAGCGCCGGTCTCCAAAACCGGAGGTTGCGGGTTCGAGTCCCTCCACTCCTGCCAGACATCTCACCCAACCCCGCGCGGTCGCCCGGTCGACAAGCCGGCGGAGTTGCGCTAGAGCGGGCGCAATCCGAGATCTGAAGCGACCGTCGGTGCGGGCCTCCCCAGGCCCTCGGCGCCGGATGTTCGCGTTCCCGGAAGCAGGCCCTGCCTCGGGCCCGCGCACGCAAAAAACACTGGCGCCATGGCATCGAACGAAGCGACCAAGAAGGTGGATGTGGCGCGCGGCGCGGCTCGCGGTCCCGCGAACACGCCGCCGGCGCGTCCGGCCACGCCCGCCAAGGTGCCGCAGAAGCGCGCGACGCCCGGCGAGTTCTTCTCCCAGGTCCGCGACGAGGCCCGCAAGGTCACCTGGCCGTCCCGCCGGGAAACCACGATCACCACCATCATGGTGTTCGTGATGGTCGTGGTCACCAGCCTGTTCTTCACGGTGGTCGACCAGGCCCTGCGCTTCGTGGTGGGCCTCGTGCTCGGCCTCTAGAGCATCGTCCCGAAAGGTGGCCTCCGGCTTTCGGGAAAAGGTGATGCGTTGAGGGGGGCGATATCGATCCGGGGGAGACCTCGCGGACTTGTCGGAGTTGAACGGAACCGTGTCGAAGCGCTGGTACATCGTCCACGCCTACTCGAACTTCGAGAACAAGGTCGCGCAGTCCATCAAGGACCAGGCGGCCCAGCGCGGGCTGACCGAGCTGTTCGACGAGGTGATGGTCCCGACCGAGAAGGTCGTCGAGGTGCGCCGCGGCCGGAAGGTCGATGCCGAGCGCAAGTTCTTCCCCGGCTACGTGCTGGTGAAGTGCGACCTGACCGACGAGGTCTACCACCTCATCAAGAACACCCCGAAGGTCACGGGTTTCCTCGGGGCCGACAAGTCGAAGCCGGTTCCGATCCCCGACGCCGAGGCCGAGCGGATCAAGGGCCAGGTCGCCGAGGGCGTCGATCGGCCGAAGCCGTCGATCGCGTTCGAGATCGGCGAGACCGTCCGGGTCGCCGACGGCCCGTTCGCGAGCTTCAACGGCACCGTCGAGGAGATCGACGAGGCCCGCTCCCGTCTCAAGGTGGCCGTGTCGATCTTCGGCCGGGCCACGCCGGTGGAGCTGGAATACGCCCAGGTCGAGAAGGCCTGAGGCACGCACGTTTTCGGCGGCCGGTTTTTCGGCCGTCCATCCTCTTCCGGCCGGCGTTCAGCCTCGGCCGTGAAGCGGCCGCACCCTGCAAAGGGGCGGTCTCACCCGCGGAAGATCCGCCCGGCCTCGCCTCCGGGATCCACGGATCGCACCGCGACCTGTCATCGTCCGACCCGCCCGCGCCTAGGCAGCCCGGCGGCGGACGCAGTTTGGGAGATATCCCATGGCGAAGAAGATCACGGGCTACGTGAAGCTTCAGGTCCCGGCCGGCGCGGCGAACCCGTCGCCCCCGATCGGTCCCGCGCTCGGTCAGCGCGGCCTCAACATCATGGAATTCTGCAAGGCCTTCAACGCGAAGACGGCGCAGATGGAGAAGGGTACCCC
The DNA here is from genome assembly GCF_022179445.1 of Methylobacterium mesophilicum. Taxonomy (GTDB): domain Bacteria; phylum Pseudomonadota; class Alphaproteobacteria; order Rhizobiales; family Beijerinckiaceae; genus Methylobacterium; species Methylobacterium mesophilicum. Next base: position 3,463 of record NZ_BPQU01000005.1, read on the forward strand.
GATCCCGGTGATCATCACCGCGTATCAGGACCGCTCCTTCACCTTCGAGATGAAGCAGCCGCCGGTCACCTTCTTCCTGAAGAAGGCCGTCGGCCTGAAGATCGGCAAGAAGCCGGCCTCCGGCTCGAAGACCCCCGGTAAGGGCCCGGTTGTCGGCAAGATCTCCGAGGCGCAGCTGCGCGAGATCGCCGAGAAGAAGATGCCCGACCTCAACTGCGACTCGGTCGATGCGGCCGTCGCCATGATCCGCGGCTCTGCCCGGGCCATGGGCCTCGAAATCACGGCCTGAGGGAGGACATCATGGCACGCGAAGGAAAGCGCATCCGCGCGGCCCGCGAGGGCATCGAGGTGACCAAGCTCTACCCGCTCGACGAGGCGATCAAGCTGGTCAAGGAGCGGGCGACCGCGAAGTTCGACGAGACCGTCGAGGTCTCGATGAACCTCGGCGTCGATCCGCGTCACGCCGACCAGATGGTCCGCGGCGTCTGCAACCTGCCGAACGGCTCCGGCCGGACGGTCCGCGTGGCGGTCTTCGCCCGCGGCGCCAAGGCGGACGACGCCAAGGCGGCGGGTGCCGACATCGTCGGCGCCGAGGATCTCCTGGAGATCGTCCAGAGCGGCAAGATCGAGTTCGACCGCTGCATCGCCACCCCGGACATGATGCCGCTGGTCGGCCGTCTCGGTAAGGTGCTGGGCCCGCGCGGCCTGATGCCGAACCCGAAGGTCGGCACCGTTACCATGGACGTGAAGACCGCCGTGGCCGGCGCCAAGGGCGGCTCGGTGGAGTTCCGCGTCGAGAAGGCCGGGATCGTCCATGCCGGCGTCGGTAAGGTCTCGTTCGACGCCGACAAGCTGATCGAGAACATCAAGGCTTTCGCCGACGCGGTCGCCAAGGCCAAGCCGGCGGGCGCCAAGGGCACCTACGTCCAGCGCATCGCCGTCACCTCGACGATGGGCCCGGGCGTGAAGGTCGAGCCGAACACGGTCCTGACCGCCTGATCTTCGACGCACCATCCTTACGAAGCGCCCGGCCGGAGACGGCCGGGCGTTTTGCGTTGGGGGCCTCGGCGCAAAACTCCTTTGCGGATGAGGCGCTCCCCTTTCCCGGACGCCTGGAACGACAGTGGAAGGTGATCCGGGACCCAGCTTAGAAATGTGCCGCGTAGCGGCTCAGTTGAGGAGCCACGTTGTAGCAAGTCAGCGCCTTATCTTGATGCGCTGGGTCCCGGGTCGCATTCCGCTAGCGCCGCATGCGCCCGGGAAAAGGTGTCGTCGAATCGGCAAAGCTTCATCATATCCGCCTGCCGTGCTGGGGAGGTGGGTGATGGAGCGCCGGTCCCACGTCTACATGCTCGCCAGTCGGCGGAACGGAACGCTCTACACCGGCTCAACGACCGACCTCGCCCGGCGCGTCTATGAGCATCGCACCGGTGCGATGCCGGGGTTCACCCGTGACTACGGCGTGACGATGCTGGTTTGGTACGAAGAGTACTCCCGCATCATCGGTGCCCGCATCCGGGAGTATGCGATCAAGCGCTGGCGCCGTGCGTGGAAGCTCGCGCTGATCGAGGCATTCAACCCGGCTTGGCGCGATCTCTACGAGGATCTCGGGTTTTGAGCCGCTGCGCGGCGCGTCCTGCGCTGGGTCCCGGGTCGCATTCCGCTAGCGCTGCATGCGCCCGGGAAAGGGCGTCGCGGTTCATCCTGCACCGCCCTTTTCCCGGACAGGTGCAGCGAAGCGGAACCTGATCCGGGACCCAGCGTAAGTGTCGCCGAGCAGCGGCTCTTTAGCACCGCCCTTCACGTCATTCTCAACATCGAAGGGGGGCGCCATCCCGCGCGGCTGTGCTAGATAGCCCTCATGCGCAGCACAGTCTCCGTCACGACCCGTCGACGCATCCTCTGCGTCTTCCCCGCCTACACGCCCTCGTTCGGCACGTTTTCGCACGCCTATCCGCTGATGGGCGGCGTCAAGGCGTTCATGCCCCCGCAGGGCCTTCTGGTGATCGCGGCCTACATGCCCGAGAGCTGGGAGTACCGCTTTATCGACGAGAACATCCGGCGCGCCTCCGCCCAGGATTTCGCCTGGGCCGACGCGGTGTTCGTCTCCGGGATGCACATCCAGGAGGGCCAGATCCACGACATCGGCCGGCGCGCCCACGCGGCCGGCAAGGTCGCGGCGCTCGGCGGCCCCTCGGTGTCCGGCGCCCGGGAAAAATATCCGGACTTCGATTATCTCCACGTCGGCGAGATCGGCGACGCCACCGACCGGCTGATCGAACGGCTCGATGCAGACATTACCCGTCCGACCCAGCAGGTGGTGTTCGAGACCGGTGAGCGGCTCGCGCTCTCGGACTTCCCGGCCCCGGCCTACGAGGCCGCGCCGCTCAAGCGCTACCTGATCGGTTCGCTGCAATTCTCGTCCGGCTGCCCGTATCGCTGCGAGTTCTGCGACATCCCGCAGCTCTACGGCCGTCAGCCCCGGCTGAAGAGCCCCGAGCAGATGTGCGCCGAGCTGGACGCGATCATCAGCCAGCCCGGCCACCCGGCGGTGGTCTACTTCGTGGACGACAACTTCATCGCCAACCGCAAGGCGACCCGCGAGATGCTGCCCCATCTCGTGGCGTGGCAGAAGAAGAACGACTACCCGCTGCAATTCGCCTGCGAGGCGACCCTGAACATGGCCAAGCAGCCCGAAATCCTCGAGCTGATGCGCCAGGCCAACTTCATGACCGTGTTCGTCGGGATCGAGACGCCCGAGGCCGACGCGCTCAAGGGCATCGACAAGACCCACAACGCCGCCGTGCCGATGTACGAGGCGATCGAGACGCTCAATTCCTACGGGCTCGAAGTCACCTCGGGCATCATCCTGGGGCTCGATACCGACAGCGACAAGTCCGAGCAGAACCTGATCGACTTCATCGACAAGTCGGCGATCCCGGTGCTGACCATCAACCTCCTCCAGGCCCTGCCCAAGACCCCGCTCTGGGACCGGCTGGAGCGCGAGGGGCGCCTGGTCCACGATGCGGCGCTGGAATCGAACGTCCTGTTCAAGCGCCCGCACGACACCGTCGTGTCGAGCTGGCGCCGGGCGATCGCCCATGCCTACGAGCCGGAGCAGCTCTTCTCCCGGTTCAAGCACCAGTGCGAAACCACCTACCGGAACCGGATCAAGACCCCGACCAAGGGCAAGCTCACCTTCACGAACCTGCGCCGCGGCCTGATCCTCGGCTTCAACATCATCACGCGGGTCGGGCTGCTCTCCGATTACCGCAGGCCGTTCTGGAGCGCCGCCGGCTACGCGCTCAAGCGCGGGCAGATCGAGGCGGTGTTCAACATGGGCTTCGTCGCCCACCACCTGATCCGCTTCACCCGCGAGGCCCTGCGGGGCGAGCACAACGCCTCGTTCTACGCGGCCAAGGCCGCGGAGGCCGAGGATGCGCGGCGGCGTTCGTGGTGGGAGACTGCGCGGCGCAAACTGGTGCCGGAGCGCGAGGCGGCGTAGCCTTCGGGCTTGGCACGTTAAGGTACGGGAGGGCTATCGACGCCGATACCGATCCAAACCGGGAGCATGCGTGCTCCCGGTTTGCGCGTCCGGTGATACCTCTGGGCCGAGTCGGCGACGGACCGTCCATGCGTCCCAAGCCGGTCTCCCACGCCAGCCCTTGCCTGCGGCGGAAAAGTCGCGCTTCAGCCCTTGGCAGGCGGCTTGCTAGCCTCTATACACCGCGCCTTACGCATTTCATCCTCACGGAAGGAGACGGCCAATCGGCCGGTTTCCGCATGAAATGTCGCCCGGGCAACCGGGTGGCAATAGCCGGCAGGATCCTGAGGGCGACGAGCCCCGCGGAGCCTTGTCCGGCTATGTCCTGTCCGAGACTGCAGGTGCCGGTTCGCCGGCTTAATCAACGCCCAACCTGCACAGACGGGGAAGACCGAACTTAGGAAAAGCCTCGCTGCGGCATACGCCGCGGAGGGGTGTCGGTTTGAACCAACTCACCCGAAGCGGCCCTCGCGGGCACGTGCGGGGACAGGGCCGCGAAGCGTCGTTCGGACGTTCCCGGTCTCTTGAAGGCCGAGACGACGTCCGGGCGGCATGTGCAACCGGCGGACCCGATTCCGGGTTCCGCCAACCGGAGAGAGCCCAGTGGACCGGACAGCAAAAGCTGACCTCGTCTCGACGCTCAACGGCGTGTTCAATCAGAGCGCCGTCGTCGTCGTGGCCCACTACAAGGGCCTCACGGTCGCCGACATGCAGAAGCTGCGCTCGCAGATGAAGCAGGCCGGCGCCACCGTGAAGGTCGCCAAGAACAGCCTCGCCGGCATCGCACTCGATGGTACGGACGTCGCCTCCATCAAGCCGCTCCTGAAGGGCCCGACCCTGCTCGCCTATTCCGGCGACCCGGTCGCAGCCGCGAAGGTCGCGGTCGATTTCGCCAAGACGAACGACAAGCTCGTGATCCTTGGCGGCGCGATGGGGAAGACAACCCTGAACCCGGACGGCGTGAAGGCCCTCGCCTCGCTCCCGTCCCTCGACGAACTGCGCGCCAAGATCGTGGGCCTGGTACAGGCGCCCGCGACCAAGATCGCTCAGGTCGTCAATGCGCCGGCGGCCAAGCTCGCCCGCGTGTTCGGGGCCTATGCCACCAAGGACGAGGCCGCTTGAGGCCCTTCAAAAACCCATCGTTCGAACCGATATCTGAGAGGAATTGAAAATGGCTGATCTTGCCAAGCTCGTCGACGACCTGTCCTCGCTGACCGTTCTCGAGGCCGCCGACCTGGCCAAGATGCTCGAAGAGAAGTGGGGCGTCTCGGCTGCTGCCGCCGTCGCCGTCGCCGCCGGCCCGGCCGCCGGTGGCGCCGCCGCCGCCGTCGAGGAGCAGACCGAGTTCACGGTCGTGCTCGCCGCCGCTGGCGACAAGAAGATCGAGGTCATCAAGGAGGTCCGCGCGATCACCGGCCTCGGCCTCAAGGAGGCCAAGGACCTCGTCGAGGGCGCTCCGAAGCCGGTCAAGGAGAGCGTCACCAAGGACGAGGCCGAGAAGCTCAAGGCCCAGCTCGAGAAGGCCGGCGCCAAGGTCGAGCTCAAGTAAGTCGCCGATGGGCCGGATCCGGCCCATCACCCCACGGAGGTCCATCGTGGGCCTATCGTGACTGGAGCCCGCGGGTGCAGCACCCGCGGGCTTTAGGCCGCTTCGGCGGAGGGCCCTGAAAACGGGCCAGAGAGATTCGGTTCGGTGGCGCGGTCCGGCGGGGCGCGCGTCACAGTCCGGTGCGGGAGGTCCCTGTCGGGAACGCTTCCCCGGGCGCGAGGCACGCGGGATGGAGCGAGTTCACATGGCCAACACGCTGGTCGGTCGCAAGCGCATTCGGAAGTTCTTCGGCAAGATCAAGGAAGTCGCCGAGATGCCGAACCTCATCGAGGTTCAGAAGGCATCCTACGACCAGTTCCTCATGGTCGACGAGCCGGAGGGCGGCCGCGGCGATGAAGGCCTCCAGAGCGTGTTCAAGTCGGTGTTCCCGATCTCGGACTTCGCCTCGACGGCCCTGCTCGAGTTCGTGCGCTACACCTTCGAGCAGCCGAAATACGACGTCGATGAGTGCCGCCAGCGCGGCATCACCTTCGCGGCCCCGCTGAAGGTGACCCTGCGGCTGATCGTGTTCGATGTCGATCCGGACACCCAGGCCAAGTCGGTCAAGGACATCAAGGAGCAGGACGTCTACATGGGCGACATGCCCCTGATGACGGAGAACGGCACCTTCATCGTCAACGGCACCGAGCGCGTCATCGTCTCGCAGATGCACCGCTCGCCGGGCGTGTTCTTCGACCACGACAAGGGCAAGACCCACTCGTCGGGCAAGCTCCTGTTCGCCGCCCGCATCATCCCGTATCGCGGCTCCTGGCTCGACGTCGAGTTCGACGCCAAGGACATCGTGCACGTCCGCATCGACCGCAAGCGCAAGCTGCCGGCGACCTCGCTGCTCTACGCCCTCGGGCTGGACGGCGAGGAGATCCTGTCGACCTTCTACAACCGCGTAGTCTACGACCGCGACGGCGCCGAGTGGCGCGTGCCGTTCGACCCCGAGCGGATGAAGGGCATGAAGGCCACGGTCGACCTGATCGACGCCGATTCCGGCGAGGTCGTGCTCGAGGCCGGCAAGAAGCTCAACGCCCGCAACGCCCGTCAGATCACCGACAAGGGCACCAAGTACCTCAAGGCCACCGACGAGGATCTGGTCGGCCAGTACATCGCCGAGGACCTGGTCAACACCGAGACCGGCGAGATCTGGGCCGAGGCCGGCGAGGAGATCTCCGAGAAGCTCCTGAAGAGCCTCGACGAGGTCGGCATCATCGAGCTGCCGGTGCTCGACATCGACCACGTCAATGTCGGCCCCTACATCCGCAACACGCTGGCGGTGGACAAGAACTCCAACCGCGAAGGCGCGCTGTTCGACATCTACCGGGTCATGCGCCCGGGCGAGCCGCCGACCCTCGACACCGCCGAGGCGATGTTCCACTCGCTGTTCTTCGATTCCGAGCGCTACGACCTCTCCGCGGTCGGCCGCGTGAAGATGAACATGCGCCTCGACCTCGACGCCGCCGACACCGTCCGCACCCTCCGCAAGGAGGACATGCTGGCCGTCGTCAAGGCGCTGGTCGAGCTGCGCGACGGCAAGGGCGAGATCGACGACATCGATCACCTCGGCAACCGTCGCGTCCGCTCGGTCGGCGAGCTGATGGAGAACCAGTACCGCCTCGGGCTGCTCCGCATGGAGCGCGCGATCCGCGAGCGCATGAGCCAGGTCGATATCGACACGGTGATGCCGCAGGACCTGATCAACGCGAAGCCCGCGGCCGCGGCGGTGCGCGAGTTCTTCGGCTCGTCGCAGCTCTCGCAGTTCATGGATCAGACCAACCCGCTCTCCGAGGTGACGCACAAGCGCCGCCTCTCGGCGCTCGGCCCAGGCGGTCTGACCCGCGAGCGCGCCGGCTTCGAGGTGCGCGACGTGCACCCGACGCATTACGGCCGCATCTGCCCGATCGAGACGCCGGAAGGCCCGAACATCGGCCTGATCAACTCTCTGGCGACCTTCGCCCGGGTGAACAAGTACGGCTTCATCGAGACCCCGTTCCGCCGCGTGCGCGACGGCGTGGTCACCAATGAGGTCGCCTACCTCTCGGCCATGGAGGAGGCGAAGTACTACGTCGCCCAGGCCAACGCCCAGATGGACGAGAACAAGAAGCTGACGGAGGACCTCGTGGTCTGCCGCCGCGCCGGCGACGTGATCGTCGTCGGTCCCGAGCGCGTCGACCTCATGGACGTCTCGCCCAAGCAGCTCGTCTCGGTGGCCGCGGCGCTGATCCCGTTCCTCGAGAACGACGACGCCAACCGCGCCCTCATGGGCTCGAACATGCAGCGGCAGGCCGTGCCGCTGGTCCGCGCCGACGCGCCGTTCGTCGGCACCGGCATGGAGGCGGTGGTCGCCCGCGATTCCGGCGCGGCCATCGCGGCGCGCCGCTCCGGCATCGTCGATCAGGTGGACGCCACCCGTATCGTCATCCGGGCCACCGAGGAGGCCGACGCCACGAAGCCGGGCGTCGACATCTACCGCCTGCAGAAGTTCCAGCGCTCCAACCAGTCGACCTGCATCACGCAGAAGCCGCTGGTCCGCGTCGGCGAGCCGGTGAAGAAGGGCGAGATCATCGCCGACGGTCCCTCGACCGAGTTCGGCGAGCTGGCGCTCGGCCGGAACGTGCTCGTCGCGTTCATGCCGTGGAACGGCTACAACTTCGAAGACTCGATCCTGCTCTCCGAGCGGATCGTGAAGGATGACGTGTTCACCTCGATCCACATCGAGGAGTTCGAGGTGATGGCCCGCGACACCAAGCTCGGGCCGGAGGAGATCACCCGCGACATCCCGAACGTCTCCGAGGAAGCGCTCAAGAACCTCGACGAGGCCGGCATCGTCTACATCGGTGCCGAGGTGAATGCCGGCGACATCTTGGTCGGCAAGATCACCCCGAAGGGCGAGAGCCCGATGACGCCGGAGGAGAAGCTCCTGCGCGCCATCTTCGGCGAGAAGGCCTCGGACGTGCGCGACACCTCCCTGCGGGTGCCGCCGGGCGTCACCGGCACGATCGTCGAGGTCCGGGTGTTCAACCGCCACGGCGTCGACAAGGACGAGCGCGCCCAGGCGATCGAGCGCGAGGAGATCGAGCGGCTCGCCAAGGACCGCGACGACGAGCAGGCGATCCTCGACCGCAACACCTACGCCCGTTTGGCGGATGTGCTGATCGGTCAGGCGCCGGTGGCCGGCCCGAAGGGCTTCAAGAAGGACACCACGCTCACCCGCGAACTGATCAACGACTACCCGCGCTCGCAATGGTGGCAGTTCGCCGTCATCGAAGACCGTCTCATGACCGAGATGGAGGCGATGCAGAAGCAGTACGACGAGTCGAAGAAGCGCCTTGAGCAGCGCTTCCTCGACAAGGTCGAGAAGCTGCAGCGCGGCGACGAGCTGCCCCCCGGCGTCATGAAGATGGTCAAGGTCTTCGTGGCGGTGAAGCGCAAAATCCAGCCGGGCGACAAGATGGCCGGCCGTCACGGCAACAAGGGTGTCGTGTCGCGGATCGTGCCGATCGAGGACATGCCGTTCCTGGAGGACGGGACCCATGCCGACATCGTGCTCAACCCGCTGGGCGTGCCCTCGCGCATGAACGTCGGCCAGATCCTGGAGACGCACCTGGGCTGGGCGGCTGCGGGCCTGGGTCGCAAGGTCTCCAAGGCGGTGGATGCCTATCTGAAGTCGCACGACATCGCGCCGCTGCGTCAGGAGATGGAGGCGATCTACTCCCCGGGCGAACTCGACGGCCTGACCGACGAGGAGTTGGCGGAGGCCGGCAACAACGTCCGTCGCGGCGTGCCGATGGCCACCCCGGTGTTCAACGGCGCCAAGGAGGCCGACATCGAGCAGATGCTCGAGATGGCCGGCCTCGACCGCTCGGCGCAGTCGACCCTCTACGATGGCCGCTCCGGCGAGCCCTTCGACCGCAAGGTAACGATGGGCTACATCTACATGCTGAAGCTGCACCACCTGGTGGACGACAAGATCCACGCCCGGTCGATCGGCCCGTACTCGCTCGTCACCCAGCAGCCGCTGGGCGGCAAGGCGCAGTTCGGCGGTCAGCGCTTCGGCGAGATGGAGGTCTGGGCGCTGGAGGCCTACGGCGCCGCCTACACGCTGCAGGAGATGCTCACGGTGAAGTCGGACGACGTGGCCGGCCGCACCAAGGTCTACGAGGCGATCGTCCGCGGCGACGACACCTTCGAGGCCGGCATCCCCGAATCGTTCAACGTGCTCGTCAAGGAGATGCGCTCGCTCGGCCTCAACGTCGAGCTGACGTCCTCCAAGAAGGCCGCGAACGACCAGCTGGAGCCGCCGGCCGACGCCGCCGAGTAGCGGAGTCGCGACAACACCTCCCGTGGCGGCATCCAGCCGCCACGGTCGAGCGGGGAGGGGCGGGGCCTCCGGGTGACGACGGCCAGCGGCGCCTGAGCAGGGCGCGGCGCCGGATCTTTTTCAGGACACGAGGGCCCGGCGCGGGGCCACCGGCGTCAACAAGGAGCGGATCATGAACCAAGAGGTCATGAACCTTTTCAATCAGCAGGCCACCCCGGTCAGCTTCGATCAGATCAAGATTTCGATCTCGTCGCCGGAGAAGATCCTCTCCTGGTCGTACGGCGAGATCAAGAAGCCCGAGACCATCAACTACCGGACCTTCAAGCCCGAGCGCGACGGCCTGTTCTGCGCGCGTATCTTCGGGCCGATCAAGGATTACGAGTGCTTGTGCGGCAAGTACAAGCGCATGAAGTACAAGGGCGTCATCTGTGAGAAGTGCGGCGTCGAGGTGACGCTGGCGCGCGTCCGGCGCGACCGCATGGGCCATATCGAGCTGGCCGCCCCGGTCGCCCACATCTGGTTCCTGAAGTCGCTGCCCTCGCGCATCGGCCTTCTGCTCGACATGGCCCTCAAGGACCTCGAGCGGATCCTGTACTTCGAGTCCTACTGCGTCATCGAGCCGGGCCTCACCCCCCTCAAGGAGCGTCAGCTCCTGTCGGAGGAGGAGTACCTGCGCGCCCAGGAGGAGTACGGCGAGGACAGCTTCACCGCCATGATCGGCGCCGAGGCCATCCGCCGGATCCTGCAGGAACTCGACCTCGACAAGATCGCCAACGATCTGCGCGAAGAGATCGCGGTCACCACCTCGGAGCTGAAGCCGAAGAAGCTCCTGAAGCGCCTCAAGATCATCGAGGCGTTCCAGATGTCCGGCAACAAGCCGGAGTGGATGATCCTCACCGTCGTCCCGGTGATCCCGCCGGACCTGCGCCCGCTGGTCCCGCTGGATGGCGGCCGCTTCGCCACCTCCGACCTGAACGACCTCTACCGCCGCGTCATCAACCGCAACAACCGCCTGAAGCGGCTGATCGAGCTGCGCGCCCCCGACATCATCATCCGCAACGAGAAGCGGATGCTGCAGGAGGCCGTGGACGCATTGTTCGACAACGGCCGCCGCGGCCGCGTCATCACGGGTGCCAACAAGCGCCCGCTGAAGTCGCTCGCCGACATGCTGAAGGGCAAGCAGGGCCGGTTCCGCCAGAACCTGCTCGGCAAGCGCGTCGACTACTCGGGCCGCTCGGTCATCGTGGTCGGCCCCGAGCTGAAGCTGCACCAGTGCGGCCTGCCGAAGAAGATGGCGCTCGAGCTGTTCAAGCCGTTCATCTACGCGCGGCTGGACGCCAAGGGCTTCTCCGCAACGGTGAAGCAGGCCAAGAAACTGGTCGAGAAAGAAAAGCCGGAGGTCTGGGACATCCTCGATGAGGTGATCCGCGAGCACCCGGTGATGCTGAACCGCGCGCCGACGCTCCACCGCCTCGGCATCCAGGCCTTCGAGCCGAAGCTGATCGAGGGCAAGGCGATCCAGCTGCACCCGCTGGTCTGCGCCGCGTTCAACGCTGACTTCGACGGCGACCAGATGGCCGTGCACGTCCCGCTGTCGCTCGAGGCGCAGCTGGAAGCCCGCGTCCTGATGATGTCGACCAACAACATCCTGCACCCGGCCAACGGTCAGCCGATCATCGTGCCGTCGCAGGATATCGTGCTCGGCCTCTACTACCTGTCGATCGTGGCCGAGGGCTCGAAGGGGGCGTTCAATCCGGACAACCCCAAGAACCCGATGCAGGGCGTCTTCGGCGACATGGGCGAGCTGGAGCACGCGCTCGCGGCCAAGACCGTGTCGCTGCACACCAAGATCAAGTGGCGCTGGAACGGCATCGGCCCGGACGGCGAGCCGCTGACCAAGACCTACGACACCACGCCCGGCCGGGTGATCCTGTCCGGCGCGCTGCCGAAGCACGCCAAGGTTCCCTTCGACGTCGTCAACAAGCTGATGACCAAGAAGGAGATCTCGGCGATGATCGACACCGTCTACCGCCACTGCGGTCAGAAGGAGTCGGTGATCTTCTGTGATCGGATCATGGGCCTCGGCTTCAACCACGCGTTCAAGGCCGGCATCTCGTTCGGCAAGGACGACATGGTCGTGCCGGACAACAAGTGGTCGATCGTCGACACCACGCGCACGCTCGTGAAGGACTACGAGCAGCAGTACAACGACGGCCTGATCACCCAGGGCGAGAAGTACAACAAGGTCGTGGATGCCTGGGCCAAGTGCTCGGACAAGCTGGCCGCCGAGATGATGAACCGCATCTCGAGCGTCCAGAAGGACGAGAACGGTGCCGACAAGCAGGTCAACTCGATCTACATGATGAGCCACTCGGGCGCCCGTGGTTCGCCCGCCCAGATGAAGCAGCTCGCCGCCATGCGCGGCCTGATGGCCAAGCCCTCGGGCGAGATCATCGAGACGCCGATCATCTCGAACTTCAAGGAAGGTCTGGACGTGCTGGAGTACTTCAACTCCACGCACGGTGCCCGTAAGGGCCTCGCCGACACCGCCCTGAAGACCGCCAACTCCGGCTACCTGACCCGCCGCCTCGTCGACGTGGCTCAGGACGCGGTCATCCGCGAGGTCGATTGCGGCACGACCAACGGCATCAAGATGCGCGCCATCGTGGATGCCGGCCAGGTCGTGGCGACGCTGGCGACCCGCATCCTCGGCCGCGCCACGGCCGAAGACCTGGTCTCGGCCGACGGCACGGTGATCGTGAAGACCGGCGAGACCATCGAGGAGCGGCACCTGCCGGCCATCCAGGCTGCGGGCATCCAGGAGGTGAAGATCCGCTCCGTGCTGGTCTGCGCCACCCGGAGCGGCGTCTGCGCCACCTGCTACGGGCGCGATCTCGCCCGCGGCACGCCCGTCAACATGGGTGAGGCGGTCGGCGTCATCGCGGCGCAGTCGATCGGCGAGCCGGGCACCCAGCTCACCATGCGCACCTTCCACATCGGTGGTGCGGCGCAGATCGCCGACTCGTCGTTCATCGAGTCGAGCTTCGAGGGCACGATCAAGATCCGCAACCGCGCGATCGCCAAGAACACCGATGGCGACCTGATCGCCACCGGCCGGAACGTGGCGGTCGTGATCGTCGGGTCGGACGGGGTCGAGCGGGCGGTCCACCGCCTGCAGTACGGCGCCAAGCTCCGGGTCGACGAGGGCGACAAGATCAAGCGCGGCCAGCGGATCGCCGAGTGGGACCCCTACACCCGTCCGATCCTCACCGAGGTCGACGGCATCGTGGCCTACGAGGATCTGGTCGACGGCCAGTCCATGACCGAGACCACCGACGAGTCGACCGGCATCGCCAAGCGCGTCGTCGTCGACTGGCGCGGTTCGGCCCGGACTTCGGACCTGAAGCCCGCCATGGTGGTGGTGGACCGGGACGGAAAGCCCGTGAAGCTGCCGCGCGGCTCGGATGCCCGCTACTTCCTGCCCGTCGATGCCATCATTGGCTTCGATCCGGGCGGCAAGGTGCAGGCCGGCGACATCCTGGCCCGCGTCTCGACCGACTCGGCCAAGACCCGCGACATCACCGGCGGTCTGCCGCGGGTGGCGGAGCTGTTCGAGGCACGGCGCCCGAAGGACGCGGCGATCATCGCCGAGAAGTCGGGCACCATCGCGTTCGGCCGCGACTACAAGAACAAGCGTCGTCTCACGCTGACGCCGCATGACGGCTCGGAGGCGGTGGAATACTTGATCCCGAAGGGCAAGCACATCCACCTGCAGGACGGCGACGTGGTGGAGCTCGGCGACTACATCGTCGACGGAAACCCGGCGCCGCACGACATCCTGGCGATCAAGGGCGTGGAGGAACTCGCGGCCTACCTCGTCAACGAGATCCAGGAGGTCTACCGGCTCCAGGGCGTGTCGATCAACGACAAGCACATCGAGGTGATCGTCCGGCAGATGCTGCAGAAGGTCGAAGTGACCGACGGCGGCGACTCGGACATCCTGGCGGGCGACCAGATCGACCGCACGGAGTTGACCGAGTTCAACGATAAGCTGCTTGCCGAGGGCAAGAAGCCGATCCAGGGCGTTCCGGTTCTGCTCGGCATCACCAAGGCGTCCCTGCAGACGAAGTCGTTCATCTCGGCGGCCTCGTTCCAGGAGACGACCCGGGTGCTCACCGAGGCGGCGGTCAACGGCAAGGTCGACCATCTGGAAGGCCTCAAGGAGAACGTCATCGTCGGCTCGCTCATCCCAGCGGGCACCGGCTCGATGGTGGCCGACATCCGCGCCGTGGCGCGCCGTCGCGATGCGATGATCCTGCAGCAGAAGCAGGCCGGCAGCGCCGCGGATCCGATCGAAGGGCTGCCGCCCGCCGCCGAGTGACCCTGCGTCACGCGCGACAGGCTTGAGATGAGACAGGGCGGCCTCCGGGCCGCCCTTTTTCGTGGCCCGCGCTCGGATCGGGCCGCCGGGCCGAAACCGGGACGGCCGTCGAGGAGCGGGCTTAACCGGGGCTCAACCATGCCGGGCGATAAATCCGCGTCGGCCGCCGGAACGCCCTGGAAACGGGGAGGATCGAGCCGGCGGTGGTGCATCGGTGCGGGTCTGAAGCCGTGGGCGTGAGACGAGGACGACGGGAATCGAGCCTGCGCTGGCTCTCGGCCGCCTTGACGCCCTGGATGGCGGGGCTCGGCCTGCTGGTCTCGTTCACGGCCGATGCCGGAACCGAGAACGCGATCGGGTCGAGTCGGCTCGGGGCGATCGACGCCTTCACGGTCCCGGCCCTTCCGCCCGGCACTGCGCTGATCGGTTCCGCGCTGCGGCGCAGCGCCGACGAGCCGCTCCAGGCCGTGTTCAAGACCGGCGCCCACGTGTTCCCGGTGGTGCAGCGCCAGACCAAGGGCGACCCGTTCCAGCCGCCGGCCGGGAGCTTCGCCCGCCGGGCCGCCGCCCTGCGCGAGACCGGGGCCGCCCTGGTGTTCGGCGACGTCACCGGCAGCGTCAGCGGCGTGCTGAGCGCGGGCTCGGCGGTCTGGGATCCGGAGGCCGAGCCGGAGGGCGGCTTCGTGCCCGTGCCCGATCTCGGGCTGACCACGGGGTCCGGCAGCGCCGCCTCCACGGGCGAGGGCAGCGCCGACCTCACCGGGGATGGCGAAACCGAGCGCCGCTACGACGGCTCGACCCCGCCGGTGCCCCGGGCGGTCGCCCTGTCGTCGACCACGCCTGCGCCCGCGGACGCGATCCCGATCGAGGTGGCGGCCGCCAGCCTGGCGCTGCCCGATTTCGCGATCCGCCCCGAGCGGCCCGGGATCCTTCAGTCGATCCCGGAGGATGCCAGCCGGCGCTACGCCGACCTGATCGACCCGGAATCCCTCGACAAGGAGCAGCGCTGCCTGTCGGAGGCGGTCTATTTCGAGGCCCGCAGCGAATCCGAGGCGGGTCGCGCCGCGGTGGCCCAGGTGGTGCTCAACCGGGTGAAGAGCGGCCTCTATCCGAGCAGCGTCTGCGGCGTCGTCTACCAGAACCGGCATCATTACATGGGCTGCCAGTTCTCCTTCGCGTGCGAGGGCAAGTCCCTGCGCATCACCGATGCCGGCGCGTGGGAATCCGCCACCCGGATCGCCCGCTCGGTGATCGAGGGCCGGACCTACCTGGCCGAGGTCGGGGCGGCGACCCACTACCATGCCGACTACGTGCGGCCGGGCTGGGCCCGGCGCCTGCGCAAGATGGACGTCATCGGGCGGCACATTTTTTACCAGCTCAAGCCTGGGCAGACCTGAGCGGCCCACATTGGTGGCGGCTTCTCATCCACGCGCACGGGGTTTGCATGCGTGGGTGCCAGCCCACATGACATTGGTGAGGGCTCGCTGGGTGCCACCCGCAGACCCTCTTGTTGGGTAGCCAGCCAGCTCCGTGTTACGCGAGCCCGGGCGTGATGGTCACGGACCACTCACCGCTCGGGTTCCTCGTGACGGTGATCCGCAAGAGCGGAATCATCAACACATCGCTCACCCCCTGCCTCACCCCTACGACGTTCACACATCGGCTGTGATAGGGCGCGACGCGCCCCCTCTCCCGCACGGGAGAGGGGACCCGCGCCTGATCCCTGCGATCGTGTTGCCGAGCCCGATCTGTGAATCCGGTAGCCCTCAACCTGAGGCGACGGAGCGAAGCGGAGGCCTCGAAGGAGGAGGGGAGTCGGGTTGGAGGAGCGCCGATCGAAATCGGGCGCGCCCCGATCGGTCCCTGAAGCGGTGCATTCGCGAACAGCGTTAAGGATTGCCGCCGATCTTCGATAGAATCTTACCTAGGTAGTGGATCGCTAAGCAGTCCAAACCGAGGGTTAATTTTACCTTCATTCCGAACTCTGCTTGCGAGTCGGGCAACGACTCTGGCCTGTAGTGCGTCGAGACCAGCGCTGCCCTTGCGCAGCGTCTCGCCCGTACCGCGTACCAGAGGACTTCCATGACCGCGCCGGTCGCACGCTCCACCCTTCTCGCCGCCGCCTTCGGCGGCCTGCTGCTCGCAGCCCCCGCGCAGGCCGGCGGCTGCTACGGCTCCGCATGCTACCGCCACGTCACGACCCCGCCGGTCTTCGACACCGTGCAGGAGAACGTGCTGGTGCGGCCGCCGCGGACGGTCTACCGGACCACGCCGCCGGTCTACGATACCGTGTCCGAGCGCGTGATGGTCGCCCCCGGCGGGCGCGTCTGGCAGACGAGCCGCGGTCCCGGCGGCGAGCTGATCGGCTGCTGGATCGATACGCCGCCGCGCTTCGCCGTGCGCAGCCGCACCGTCCTGGTACGGCCCGCGCAGTCGATCCCGGAGACCATCCCGCCGGAATACGCCACCGTCAGCCGGCGCGTCCTGGTGGCGCCGGCCCGCTCCGGCTGGGTGCCGGCCGGCGGCGGGTACGGCGGTTATGCGGGCGGCTACCGCTCTGCCGCCTATGGCGGTCCCCTGGTCGGCTCGATCCCGGACGCCGTCGGCATCACCGGTGCGAGCTCCGCCGATATCGGTGTCGGCCTCGGCTTCTCCACGGGCAGCCGCTACGACGGCTACTGATCGGTCGATCGACGCCCGCATCCCGGGTCGCGCCCCCGGGACGCGGCCTCGGCGTCTGACGGGGCCGCCTTGATTCCGGGCATCCCGGCGACACCTCTTCCGCGGACGAACGGGAGGTGACGATGGGTACGTTCAAGGCCTGGGTGATCGACAAGGGCGAGGCCGGGCAGAGCCTCGCCTTCCGGGATTTCG
Organism: Methylobacterium mesophilicum; assembly: GCF_022179445.1. Lineage (GTDB taxonomy): Bacteria > Pseudomonadota > Alphaproteobacteria > Rhizobiales > Beijerinckiaceae > Methylobacterium > Methylobacterium mesophilicum. The sequence goes on from NZ_BPQU01000005.1 coordinate 20,180, forward strand.
ACGACGCCGACCTGATGGACGGCGACGTCACCGTCCGGGTGACCCACTCGACCCTGAACTACAAGGACGGGCTCGCCCTCACCGGCACGTCGCCGGTGGTGCGCCGCTTCCCGATGATCCCCGGTATCGATTTCTCCGGGGAGGTCGAGACCTCGGATCACCCGGAGTACAAGCTGGGCGACGCCGTCGTCCTCACCGGCTGGGGCGTCGGCGAGACGCATCTCGGCGCCTACGCGCAGCGCGCCCGGGTCAAGGGCGACTGGCTGGTGCCGCTGCCCGCGGGCCTCAGCCCCGAGCAGGCCATGGCGATCGGTACCGCGGGCTATACCGCGATGCTGTCCCGGATGGCCCTCGACGCCCACGGGCTGACGCCGGCACACGGGCCTGCGATCGTCACCGGGGCGTCGGGCGGCGTCGGCTCGGTGGCGGTGGCGCTCCTGGCCCGGGCCGGCTGGCACGTGATCGCCTCCACGGGGCGGGACAGCGAGGCCGATTACCTCAAGGGCCTCGGCGCCGCCGAGATCCTCGACCGCGCGGAGCTGTCGAAGCCCGGCAAGCCGCTCGGCAAGGAGCGGTGGGCGGCCGGCATCGACGCGGTCGGCTCCACCACCCTGGCCAACGTGCTGGCTCAGACCCGGTCCGACGGCGCGGTCGCCGCCTGCGGGCTGGCCCAGGGCATGGACCTGCCGACCTCCGTGGCGCCGTTCATCCTGCGCGGCGTCTCGCTCCTCGGGATCAACAGCGTCACCACCCCGCAGACGAAGCGCCGCGCGGCCTGGGCGCGCCTCGCCCGGGAACTCGATCTCGACAAGCTCGCCAGCATGACGCGCCGGGTCAGCCTGGAGGAGGTCGGCGGGCTCGGGCCGGAGATCCTGGCGGGCCGGATCCGCGGGCGGACCGTGGTGGAGGTCGGTTGAAGCTTTGGCCGGAACCCTTGCCGTTCCCGCCGCATTGCACCTCCCATGAGCGTAGCATTCGTCAAAGAGCCCGAGGGCGGGGAAGCCTTCGAGAACCTGCCCGACCGTCCCATCTCGCCGCACACCAACTTCGTCACGCCGGAGGGGCTGGCGCAGATCGAGGCGGAGGTCGCGCGCTTGGAGCGGGAACTCGGCACCCTGGATCACGCCGACAAGGCGGAGGATTCCCGGATCGGGCGGGATCTGCGGTACTGGCTCGCCCGCAAGAACACCGCGCAGGTGGTCGAGCCGATCGACGGCCAGACCGTGCATTTCGGCGCCACCGTCACGATCCTGCGCGAGGACGAGTCCGGGAAAGAGACGAAGCAGACCTTCCGCATCGTCGGCGAGGACGAGGCCGACCCGCACAAGGGCTCGATCTCCTACGTGGCGCCGCTCGCTCAGGCGATCACCGGCAAGAGCGTGGGCGACGTGGTCGAGGTCAACGGCAGCGAAGTCGAAGTCGTCGAGATTCGCGCCTGAACGGCGTCACCGGCCTTCGAAGCGCGCCCGGAGCGGTAGGATCGCTTCGGCGAGGTGCTCCATGAACGCCCGGACCCGCCCGGCGTGACGCAGGTCGGGGTGGGTCAGAACCCAGAGGTCCGCCCCGATCTCCGGGTGTGGGCCGGAGAGCCGGCGCAGGGCGGGGTCGGTATCCGCCTCGAAACACGGCAGCGGCCCGATCCCCAGTCCGGTCGACACCGCTTCCTTCAGCCCCGTCACCGTGTTGATCCGCAGGCGAACTTTCTCCGGCGGTGCCCGCGTCTGGAGGAAGGATGCGAACAGGCCGCCCCCCACCGTCGAACCCGGAACCACCCAGGCTTCGTCGGCGAGATCGCCATAGGTCTGCCCGGCGCGTCCGTAGATGGCCCAGGCGAGACCGGTGAGACGGCGCCCGACCAGGGATTCGCTGGGGCTCCGGCTCGCGCGGATCGCCACGTCGGCGTCCCGGCGCGACAGGTTCAGCGCTTCCTCAGCCAGGATCAGGTCGATACGGATCTCCGGGTAGCGTGCGCAGAACGACGCCAGGATCGGCATCAGGATCCCGGTCGCGAAGTTCACCGGCGCCGTCACGCGCAACTCCCCGGAGGGCGTCTGCCCTTGGCCGGCGACCGTGCGGGAGAACCGGGTCACGTCGGTCTCGATCCGGCCGGCCGCCTCGATCATCGCCACGCCGGCCGGGGTCGGCACGTAGCCGGTACGCAGGCGCTCGAACAGACGCACGTCGAGCCGGGCCTCGATCGACCCGAGGCGCCGGAACGCCGTGGAATGATTGATCCCGAGCTGCGTCGCGGCCGCGGTCAGTCCACCCCGGTCGGCGACGGCTTTCACGAAGCGGAACTCGTCCCAGTCCAGCGACACGCTCGCCTCCTTGCATCTCCGCAAGGGTGTTCTTGCGTGGCGGGGCATTTTTGCAAAGCGCAAAACGCGCGATGGAGAGGCCAGCGCGCTGCCCGGGGGATCTCGGCGGCGCTCCGCAACCCGAGACGGGAGATCGTTCGATGGCCAAGGTCCTGGTGCTGTACTACTCGACCTACGGACACGTGGAGCAGATGGCGTATGCCGTCGCCGAGGGCGCCCGGGAGGCCGGCGCCGAGGCGGTTGTGAAGCGCGTGCCGGAGCTGGTGCCCGAGGAGGTCGCCCGGCAGAACCACTTCAAGCTCGATCAGACCGCACCGATCGCCACGGTGGATGAGCTACCCCAGTACGATGCGATCATCTTCGGGACGCCGACCCGCTACGGCAACATGGCCGCGCAGATGAAGCAGTTCATCGACCAGACCGGCGGCCTGTGGATGAAGGGTGCGCTGGTCGGCAAAGTCGGCTCGGCCTTCACCTCCACCGCGTCACAGCATGGCGGCCAGGAGACGACGCTGACGAGCTTCCACACGGTGCTGTTCCACCACGGCATGGTGGTGGTCGGCCTGCCCTACTCGTTCCCGGGTCAGGCCGGCGTCGAGGCGGTCAAGGGCAACACGCCCTACGGCGCCAGCACGATCGCGGACGGCGACGGCTCGCGCCAGCCCAGCGCGGTCGAGCTGGACGGGGCGCGGTTCCAGGGTCGCCACGTGGCCGGGATCGCGGCCAAGCTGGCCTGACAGCACAGCGCAAGAAAAAAGGCTCGGATCGCTCCGAGCCTTGAAGGAAAAAGGCCATTTGGGGGCTGAGAAGGCCTTCGTGATCAATGAACGGGCCACGGCGTCATCTGTTCCACGGCGCCGATAAAAATAACGGTCGCCCTCAACGGGGTGCGGCGGCGCGGGCCAGACGGTCCCGAATCGCCTCGCCCAGGCCGTCCGGGGGGATCGGCGCCACCGCGATGGTGGCGGCCCCGGAGGCATCGAGCGTGCGCAGCGCCCCGAACAGGCGGGACGCCGCCTCGGCCGGATCGCCCGCCGGGCTCAGGTTCAGGCTGGCGCGGGCCTCGGCGTGGCCCTCGGGCCGCCCGGCCCCGAACAGCAGCACGGCCTCGCCGGGTTCCACGCGCGTCACGTCGAGGCGCACCCGCGCCCGGGGCGCGTAATGCGAGGCGAGCATGCCGGGACCCGCCGGCCGCTCGGCATCGCCCATTGCAGGGCCCGCCGGCTCGAAGCCCAGCACGGCGCGCAGCGCCGCCCGGGTGACCCCGCCCGGACGCAGCAGGCGCGGGGTGCCGTCGAGACACGCCACCACGGTCGATTCGACGCCCACCTGCGTGTCCCCGCCATCGAGCAGCGCGGCGATCCGCCCCGCGAGGTCGTCGAGCACGTGGTCGGCGCGGGTCGGGCTGACGCGGCCCGAGCGGTTGGCCGAGGGCGCCGCCACCGGACCGCCGACCGCCTCCAGCAGGGCGCGGGCGATCGGATGCCCCGGGACCCGCAGGGCGACGCTCGGCAGGCCGGCCCGGGCGAGGTCGCAGACCCGCGTGCCCGGTCCGGCCGGCACCACGAGGGTCAGGGGACCCGGCCAGAACGCCGCGGCGAGGCGCTGCGCGGATCCATCGAAGCGGCCCTCGGCCAGGGCCGTGTCGACGTCGGCCAGATGGGCGATCAGCGGGTTGAAGCGCGGCCGCTCCTTGGCGGAAAAGATCCGTGCGACCGCGGCGGCGTCGGTGGCGTCGGCGCCGAGGCCGTAGACCGTCTCGGTGGGGAAGGCCACGAGCTCGCCCGCCCGCAGCAGCGCCGCGGCCTGGGCGAGGCCGGCCGCGTCGGGGTCGAGCCGCCGGGTCGCGGCCGGGACCGTTGACCCGGGATCGTTCATGCGGGAAGCCGTCGCGAAGTGATGGCGGCGCGCCCGTCGCGCGCCTATCCTGGGGCCGCCGTAGCCCCGGTGCCCGGGCGCGGTCAAACCCGCCCCGGGATATCAAGCGGGCGGGCCGAGAGGAGCGACGACCCGATGAGCTACCGCGCCCCCGTTCCCGAGATGCTGTTCACCCTCCGGCACGTGGCCGGGCTGGACGGCGTCGACCCGGACGACGCCGAGGCGATCCTCACCGAGGCGGGGCGGATCGCCGGCCAGGTGCTCGCGCCGCTGAACCGGGTCGGCGACCGGCACGGCACCCCGTTCGCGGACGGATCGGTCACCACGCCCCCCGGCTGGCGCGAGGCCTACCGCACCTTCACGGACGGGGGCTGGAACGGCCTCTCGGCCGAGGCCGACCATGGCGGCCAGGGCTTGCCGAAGCTGGTCGAGGCCGCCTGCACCGAGATGTGGAACGGCGCCAACCTCGCCTTCGGCCTCTGCCCGCTGCTGACCCAGGGCGGCATCGAGGCACTCGCGGCCCACGGCTCCGAGGACCTGAAGGCGCGCTACCTGGAAAAGCTCGTGACGGGCGAATGGCCCGCCACCATGAACCTGACCGAGCCGCAGGCGGGCTCGGACCTCGCCCTGCTGCGCAGCCGGGCCGAGCGCGCCGACGACGGCACCTACCGGATCATCGGCTCCAAGATCTACATCACCTACGGCGAGCACGACCTGGCGGACAACATCGTCCACCTCGTGCTGGCCCGCCTGCCCGACGCGCCGGCCGGCACCCGCGGCATCTCGCTGTTCCTGGTGCCCAAGGTCCTGCCGGACGGGACCGTCAACGACCTGCGCTGCTCGGGCGTCGAGCACAAGCTCGGCATCCACGCCTCGCCGACCTGCTCGATGGCGTTCGGCGATCACGGCGGCGCGGTCGGCTGGCTGATCGGGCAGGAGAACAAGGGCCTGGCCTGCATGTTCACGATGATGAACGCGGCCCGGCTCAATGTCGGCCTGCAGGGCGTCGGCGTCGCCGAAGCCGCGACCCAGCGGGCGCTCGCCTACGCGCAGGAGCGTCGGCAGGGCCGGGCGGTCGGGGCCGCCGAATCCACCAGCCCGATCGTCGCGCATCCGGACGTGCAGCGGATGCTGCTGACCATGAAGGCCTACACGGCGGCGGCGCGCGGCATCTGCTACCTCACGGCCGCCGCGCTCGACGCCTCGCGTGGCCCGGAGGGGCAGACCGCCCTCGACCGCGCCTCCCTGCTGACCCCGGTGGCCAAGGCCTTCTCCACGGATCTCGCCAACGAGGTGACCTCGCTCGGCGTGCAGGTCCATGGCGGCATGGGCTTCGTCGAGGAGACCGGCGCGGCCCAGCTGATGCGCGACGCCCGCATCCTCGGCATCTACGAGGGCACCAACGGCATCCAGGCCATCGACCTCACCGCGCGCAAGCTGCCGCTGAACGGCGGCGCCACGGTTCGCTCGCAGATCGCCTGGATGCGCCGGGCCGCGGAGAGCCTGCTCAAGGCGGGCGATCCCGCCTTCGGCCACATGGCGGCGCGGCTGCGCGATGGGATCGGCAGCCTCGACCGGGCGACCAGCCACCAGCTCGCCGCCCTGACCTCCAACCGCCCGAACGCGGCGCTCGCCGGCGCGACCCCGTATCTCCGCCTGTTCGGCCTCGCGCTCGGCGGCGCCTGCCTCGCCCGCAGCGCGCTCGCGGCCGCCGCGGCCCTGAAGGCCGGCGAGACCGACCCGGCCCATGCCGCCCGGATCGCCCTGGCCCGATTCTACGCCGAGAATCTTCTGGTGGCTGCGGGCGGGCTGGAGCACTCCGTCGTGGAGGGCGGCGCCTTCACGGACGACGCCGCGCTGGCGCTGGCGGTTTGAGGGGGGCGGACATGGCCGACACGATCGCGATCACCGACGTCGAGGGCGGCGTCCGCCTGATCACCCTGAACCGCCCGGAGAAGAAGAACGCCCTCACGGGGGCGATGTACGACGCGATGCGCGCGGCCCTGGCGGAGGCGGATGCGTCCGACAGGATCGGCGCCGTGGTGTTCGCCGGGCAGCCCGGGATGTTCAGCGCCGGCAACGACCTCGCCGACTTCATGGGCGGCGCCGCGGGCGGCTTCAGCGCCTCGCCGGCCCTGGCCTTCATCCGCCAGCTCGCCCGGACCCGCACCCCGATGGTGGCGGCGATCGACGGGATCGCGGTCGGCATCGGGGCGACGCTCAGCCTGCATTGCGACCTCGTCTATGCCAGCCCGGCGGCGCGGCTGCGCATGCCCTTCGTGGAACTCGGGCTCGTGCCGGAGGCGGCGTCGAGCTACCTGCTGCCCCTGCGGGTCGGGCGGCTCAAGGCGACGGAGCTGCTGCTGCTCTCTCAGCCGCTCAATGCCGACGAGGCTTTGGCGCTGGGGCTCGTCAACGCGGTGCTGCCGGCCGACATGCTGCTGGACCAGGCCATCGCCCAGGCGGCCAAGCTCGCGGCCCTGCCGCGGGGCGCGCTGACGGCGTCCCGGGCGCTGATCCGCGGCGACCAGGCGCAGGTCGAGGCGGCCCTGGAGGCGGAGGCCCGGGCCTTCGACGCGCAGCTGCGCTCGCCCGAATCCCAGGAGCGGCTCGCGGCCTTCCTGACGCGAGCCAAGCCCGCCGCGTCGGCGTGACCACGCCCCCCGACCTGTCCCAGAAGATCTGCCTGGTGGCCGGCGCCTCCCGGGGCGTCGGCCGGGGCCTGGCCCGGGCCCTCGGCGAGGCCGGGGCCACCGTGATCGTCACCGCCCGCTCCAGCGAGACCGGTCCGCGCACCGAGATGCGGCCGGAATCGATCGAGGATACCGCCCGCCTGGTCGATGCGGCCGGCGGGCGCGGCCACCACTACCTCTGCGACCACCGCTCAGAGCGGGCCACGGATGAGCTGATCCATTGGGTGCTGCGCCGGTTCGGGCGGATCGATGTCGCGGCCTGCAGCGTCTGGGGCGGCAACGAGGGCTACGACGGCGAGCGCTACCCGGACGGGGCCGGCTGGGGCACGCCGTTCTGGCGCCGGTCGGCCGAACCGTATCTGGGGTTCCTCCAGGCCGGGCCGCTGCCGGCGCTGCTGCTCGCCCGCGCGGTCGCCCCGTCCATGGTGGCAGCGCGGACCGGCCTGATCGCGCTGGTCTCGTTCGGGACCGAGGAGTATCTCGGCGACGTGTTCTACGATTCCGCCAAGGCCGCCACCAACCGGCTGGCGCTCGCCTTCGGTCAGGACCTCGCGCCCTACGGCGTGACCGCGCTCGGCCTCTCGCCGGGCTTCGTCGCCACCGAGCGGGCCCTGGATCTCGGGCAGGACGAGCGGGCCACCGAGGGGCCGCTCTATGCCGGCCGGGCGCTCGCCGCCCTGGCGGCCGACCCGGACATCGCGGCCCGGGCCGGCGCGGTGCTGCACGCGGGCGACCTCGCCCGGATCTACGGCTTCACCGATGCCGACGGCACCCAGCCGGAGCGCTTCCGCGTCGGGCCCTGACCGCGCCCCGAAACCGGTTCGACCCGCCGCGGGAGCGAAAAACGGCCTTAATTCTCCCGCACGCTCGACCGTAATTGGCCGCGTGGGCACTTCGGTGTCCCGGCAGGCTCACTTCGGTGCGACGAGGAAAACAAGCATGTCGGATGCGAATACGGCCCCGCGCGTGCTGATGGTGTTCCCCAAGTTCTACGAGAACTCGATGTGGAACTTCAAGGAGGCCATGGAGCTGCAGGGCGCCCGCGCACCCGCGCCGCCCCTGGGCCTGATCACCCTCGCCGCGATGCTGCCGCCGGCCTGGCAGGTGAGTCTGATCAACCGCAACTGCGAAGACCTCACCGACGCGCAGATCCTGGCGGCCGACCTGGTGATGACCGGCGGCATGCTCCCCCAGGAGCCGGATTGCCTCGTCGTGATCGACAAATGCGCGGCGCTGGGCGTCCCGGTCTGCGTCGGCGGCCCGGCCCCGACCTCGACCCCGGAGATCTACGACAAGGCCGACTTCCTGGTTCTGGGCGAGGCCGAGGGCATCCTGGCCACCTTCGTGGAGGCCTGGGAATCCGGCGCCCGCCGCGGCCGGTTCACGGCGGAGAAGTTCAAGGCGGACGTCACGACCAGCCCGATCCCGCGCTTCGACCTTCTGACCTTCAGCCACTACCTGTATATCGGCGTCCAGTTCTCGCGCGGCTGCCCGTTCACCTGCGAGTTCTGCGACATCATCGAGTTGTACGGTCGCTCGCCGCGGACCAAGACCACCCCGCAGATGCTGGCCGAACTCGACCGGCTCTACAGCCTCGGCCATCGCGGCCATGTCGACTTCGTGGACGACAACCTGATCGGCAACAAGAAGGCGATCAAGCTGTTCCTGCCGCACCTGATCAAATGGCAGGAGGCGCACGGCTACCCGTTCAAGTTCTCCACCGAGGCCTCGCTGAACCTCGCGGACGACGACGAATTGCTCGGGATGATGCGGGACGCGAACTTCTTCGCCCTGTTCACCGGGATCGAGACGCCCGACGAGGCGACGCTGATCCAGACCCAGAAGAAGCAGAACACCAAGCGGTCGATCGCCGACAGCGTGCACAAGCTCTACGAGCACGGCATGTTCGTCACCGCCGGCTTCATCGTCGGCTTCGACACCGAGAAGGACAGCATAGCCAAGGCGATGTCCCTGTGCATCAGCCAGACCGGCATCCCGATTTCGATGGTCGGCCTGCTCTACGCGATGCCGAACACCCAGCTCTCGCGCCGCCTGCGCAAGGAGGGCCGCCTGTTCGAGAACTTCGCCTACACCACCGCCGAGCAGGGCGACCACTGCACGCAAGGGCTCAACTTCGTGACGCTGCGCCCGCAGCAGGACGTGCTGGCCGATTACCGGGATGTGCTAGCCGAGATCTACGACCCGCCGAACTTTTTCGAGCGCGTCCGAGAGATCTCCCGCCGGGTGAAGCGGCCCAAATTCGCGGCCCACAAGCTCGACTGGCGCCACGTCGCGCGCGACCTGGGGTCGCTGCTGCGGATCTGCTGGCGGATGACCGTGCGGCGGCCCGAACTGGCCAAGCACTTCTGGGGCGTGTTCCTGCAGACCGCCCGCCACAACCCGGCGGCCCTCGAGGCGGTGGTCACCAACATGGTGATCTACCTCCACGTCTACCCGTTCTCGCGCTACGTGATCCGCGAGATCAACGGCCGGATCGCCGAACTCGAAGCCGGCCGCTGGGTGTCGCCCCCGATCCTGGCGCCCGAAAAAGACAGCGGCGCCAAGGCCGCGCCGGTCGGCAAGGTGGTCGCCCGCGCCGAGGTCAAGCACCTCGCCGCGGTGGCCTGACCGGCCGCGCCGGCCTCACGCGGCGCGCACCGTCTGCAGGAAGGCGCCGATCTCCCGGCGCAGGACCTCGGATTGCGCCGACAGGCCTTCGGCCGAGGCGAGCATCCGGGTGGCGGCCGTGCCGGTCTCGTCGGCGGCGCGGGCGACCGCGTCGATCGTGCCGGTGACCGAACCGGTCCCGGCGGCCGCGTCGGCGATGCTGCGGGCGATCTCCTGGGTCGCCGCGCCCTGCTGCTCGACTGCCGCCGCGATGGAGGTCGCCACCCCGTCGATCTCGCGGATCCGGCCGGTGATGCCGTCGATGGCGTCCACGGTCTGGCCGGTCGCGCCCTGGATCCGGCCGACCTGTCCGGTGATCTCGTCGGTCGCCCTGGCGGTCTGCGCGGCCAGGGCCTTCACCTCGGAGGCCACGACGGCGAAGCCCCGGCCGGCCTCGCCGGCCCGGGCCGCCTCGATCGTGGCGTTGAGCGCCAGCAGGTTGGTCTGGCCGGCGATGTCGGAGATCAGCCGCACCACGTCGCCGATCCGGCCCGCGGCCTCCCTCAGCTCCTGAACCAGGCCCGCGGTCCGGCCGGCCTGATCCACCGCGCCCCGGGCGAGGTCGGCGGAGCCGTCGACCTGCCGGCCGATCTCCTGCACCGAGGCACCGAGTTCCTCGGCCGCCACCGCCACCGTGCCGACATGGGCGGTCGCCTCCTGCGCGGCGCTCGCCACCGCGGCCGAGCGCTCGGCCGTGCGGGTCGCCGTGCTGGTCATGGCCTCGGCATTGGACCGGAGGTCCAGCGCCGCCTCCGTCACCGCCGCCAGCACGCCACCGATCGCGGCCTCGAAGCCGTCGGCCATCTCCTGGACGGCCCGCCGTCGCTGCGCCTCGGCGCCGGCCCGGGCGAGCGTCGTCTCCTGCTCCAGCGCGCGGCTATGGATCAGGTTGTCCTTGAACACCTGGACGGCCGCCGCCATCGCGCCGATCTCGTCCCGGCGGCCGGTGCCGGGGATCGCCACGGTGGCGTCGCCCTCGGCCAGGCGCCCCATGGCGCCGGTCATCCGCTGGATCGGGCGGGCGATGCCGAGCAGGGCGAACAGCATCGCCGCCGCCGCGACCGCCAGCGCCACCGCCGTGGCGACCAGGGCGGTGCGTTTGGCCGAGGTCGCGTTGTCGGCGGTGGCGGCGACGTTCCCGTCGGTCTGCGACCGGGCCAGCGCGATCGCCTCGGTGAGGCTGCCGACCGCCGCATCGTTCTGGGCGCCCGTCTCCGGGTCGAGGACGCGCTTGAGGGCGCCGTCCCTGTCGCCGGCGATCATCAGCTCGACCACCTGGAGCTGGATGTTCTGGTAGGCATTCCAGGCGCCGGTGAACCGCTCGTAGGTCTCGCGCGCCTTCGGGGTCGCGAGGCGGTTCTGGTAGGTCTGGCGCAGTTCGGACAACGCCCCGAGGCCGTCGGTCAGCGCGGTCTGGTTCTTGTCGAGGGTCGCGAAGTCAGGTGATCCAGCGACCAGCCGGTACAGCTTCAGCCGCACGTCGCGCACCGCCATGCCGATGGCCTCGGCCTCGTTCTGGGCCGGCAGCCAGACCTGCGAAACCTCCTTGGCGTCCTGCTCGATCTCGGACAAGCGGACGACGCTGACGACCCCCTGGCCCGCAGCCGCGAGGGCCAGCAGGCCGATGGCTCCGCAGAGGACGGTCTTCAGAGAGAATCGCATCGGGGCTTCCGTCGTCGCGGCCAGCCGCGCTTCCGGGTGCGATGATCTCCAGGATATCTCTTAACGTTTTATCTGCGGCTGGAGAATATTCGCGACTAAAGCCACTTCTTCCAGCGAAAGAAAACGTAGGGCAGGATGGCGGCAACGAACATCATCACCACGGCCATGGGGTAGCCGAACGGCAGTTCTAGTTCCGGCATCGACTTGAAATTCATGCCATAGATCGAGGCGATCAGCGTCGGCGGCATGAATACGACGGCCATGACCGAGAACAGCTTGATGATGTTGTTCTGCTCAAGGTTGACTAGTCCGAGCGTCGCATCGAGCAGAAATTGAATTTTCGTGGACAGGAAGGTCGCGTGCTCTTCCAGCGATTGAAGATCGCGCAGGGTCGAGCGGACATCCTCTCTGAGGTCGCGGGGCGCCTTGTTTGTCCGATAGGTCGCCGACAGCGAAAGCAGGATCCGCTCCATCGAGACCAGGCTCTCGCGCTGCTTCGAGATCAGGTCACCATGGCGTCCGAGCGCCCGCAGGGTATCCTGGAGGGCGGTGTTGCGGGCGGACGGGTCGTCCTGCACTTCGAAGATCTTGCCCGACAATCGGTCGATCCGCTCGCCCTGGAGCTGGAGCACGTCCGCGGCCCGGTCGATCACCGCCTCGATCAGACCGGCCAGGATGGCCTCGCCGGAGACCGCGGAGGCGCTGCCGTTCCCGGTCGTGCGGCCGGCCCGCTGGGTGTACATCCGGAAGGCCTGCGGCTCCTCGTGGCGCACGGTCACGAGCCGGCTGCCGCGCAGGATGAAGGTGATGCCGGCCAGCCCCGGCTCCTCGGCATCGCTGACCTTCGAGAGCACGCGGCCGGTCATGTAGCGGGCGCCCTCCTCGACGTAGAGCAGCTCCGACGGCTCGATGTCCTTCATCTCCTCGCGGGTCGGCACCTCGATGCCCGCGAAGGCCTCGACCTTGAGTTCCTCCTCGCGGCTCGGGCGGATCAGGTCGAGCCAGACGGTGTCCTCGGGGATCGTGTCCTGGAGATCGACGATTCGGCGCTCAAGCAGCGAGGATCCGGCGCCGGTCGAGGGCTGGTGGATGAAAATCACGACGGTGTCTCGGGTGCAAAACGGTCACTGGGCGGCGCCGGGTCCGATCCGCATCCGGCACGGCGGCTCCAAGCGCAAGCTGTGCCGTGGGTGTGGCGTTGTTTTCTGACGCTTCCGTGACATCGCGGCCCGCATCGACACTGCGGTGTCGTCAGGCCAGAAGGTCAGTTGCAGCCTTCGCAGACGCTGTCCTCGATCTTGTCGGTCAGGGCGCGCTCGCGCCGCTGCTCCCGCCGTGACGGGACCTCGCCCGCGCCCAGCGACGTACCCGGCGGCTTCGTCACGCCCAGGCTGTTGGTGTTCGGCGCCGTGATCGTCGATCGCGGCCCTCCGCCGGTGCCGGTCTCATCGGGGGCGCGCGGCTGAGCCGCCAGCGTGGCCGGCAAGACGAGGCTCAGCGCGGCGAGGCTCAGCGCTGCGAAGGCGAACAGGCGGATCGAGGCTGCGGTCATGACACCTCCAGTCATCGTGAGAAGGTCAGAATCTACAGCAAGTTGCAAGCCTGCAATCTGAAAGTCTTCACTGCGCAAGTCTTCGATGCGCAGCCTCCGCGCCGCAAGCCTCCCGATCTTGCGCGCCTCAGCGGCGGCGCGGGGCCTCGCGGCGGAACACGCCGACCATCTCGACATGGTCCGAATGCCGGAACTGATCGACCGGCGTCACCGATTCGAGCTGGAACCCGCCGGCCGTGAGCGTCGCCGCGTCCCTCGCGAAGGTGCCGGTATCGCAGGCCACGCCGATCGCCACCGGCACCCGCGAGGCGGCGATCTGCCGGGCCTGGGCCTCGGCGCCGGCCCGGGGCGGGTCGAACACGACCGCGTCGAACCCGTCGAGTTCCGTGGGCAGCAGCGGCCGGCGGAACAGGTCCCGGCGCTCCGTGGTGACCTGGCGCAGGCCCGTGGCGGCCCGGGCCGACCGGTCGAGGCCGCCGAGCGCCGCCGCATCCGCCTCGACGGCGTGGACCGCGGCTGTCCGCGCCATCGCCAGGGCGAGGGGCCCGCAGCCGGAGAACAGGTCGGCGACCCGCCGCGGACGGCGCCCCACGGCCGCCAGGCTCAGCGCGGTGAGGATGGCCTGCCCGGCCGAGGTCGCCTGCAGGAAGCCCCCGGGCGCTGGATAGAGGCGGCTCTCGGCGTCCGTGACCGAGACCGGCTCGGCCTCCATCAGGCGCTCGCCGTGGAGCGACAGCCGGACGAGGCCCAGTTCGCCCGCGATTCGCACCAGCGCGGAGGCGACGCCGCCGGTCACCGGTCCGTGGCCGCGCAGGTCGATGTCGAGGCCCTGGTCGGTGGCGGTCACGGCGACGTCCAGGGGTTTGCGGCCGTGGCCCAGCGGCGCCGCGAGCCGGCGCGCCACCGCGGGGGCCGGATGCAGGGCCGGCACCGTGATCGGGCAATGGTCGATCGGCACGAGGGCGTGGCTGCGCGCGGCCATCAGACCGGCCTCGCCTTGTCCGTCGATCTCCCGGACGTGCAGCGTGATGCGGCGGCGCCCGGCCCCGTGCGCGTCGATCGCGGCCCCCGGCTCGACGTCGAGACGGGCCTGCGACAGGGCCTGCGCGACGAGGCCGCGCTTCCAGGACAGCTCCGCGGCGGGCGCGAGATGCTGCGTCCGGCAGCCGCCGCAGCGCATGTAATAGGGGCAGAACGGCTCGACCCGGTCGGGGGAGGGCGTCTCGATGCCGAGCAGCTCGGCCCGCTTTCCCTCCCGGCGGATCGTCACGCGCTCCCCGGGCAGCGTATAGGGGACGAGGATCCCGTCCTCCGCGATGCCGTCGCCGCGGGCACCGAGGTCCCGGATCGTGACCGTTTCGCTCATGACAGGGTTGCGCCGATCAAAAATTCGGAATTGCCGTCGCCACCCGGCACGGGCGAATCGATCAGGCCCAGGATCGTCGCGCCGAGCCCCTCCAGCACGAGGCGGACGGAATCGCAGACCTCCGCGTGGACGGCCGGATCGCGCACGAGGCCGCCGCGCCCGACGCGCGCGCGCCCGGCCTCGAATTGCGGCTTGATCAGCGCGACGATCGCGGCGCCGGGGGCGAGCAGCGCCGGCAGGGCCGGCAGCACCAGCCGCAGGCCGATGAAGCTCACGTCGACGCTCGCCAGCACGGGCCGCGGGACGAGCCGCGCCGGATCGAGGGCGCGGATATCGGTGCCCTCCAGGCTGGTGACGCGGGGATCCGCGGCCAGCCGCGGATGCAGCTGCCCGCGGCCGACATCCACCGCGTGGACATGGGTGGCGCCGTGGGCGAGCAGCACGTCCGTGAAGCCGCCAGTCGAGGCGCCGACGTCGAGGCAGGCGAGGCGCGCCGGATCCAGCCGGAATGCGTCGAGCGCCGCCGCGAGCTTCAGTCCGCCCCGGGAGGCGTAAGGGTGCTCGGGGGCGGCCTCGATCCGCGCGCCCGGGGGGATCGCCTCCGAGGCCCGCGCCAGCGGCCGGCCGTCCACCCGCACCAGCCCGGCCCGGATCGCGGCCTGCGCCCGCGCGCGGCTCTCGAAATGGCCGTGCTCCACCAGGAACAGGTCGGCCCGCTTCGGCGCAGGCGCGCGGTGCGCGGGCGCTCCGCCTGCCGGTATGGGCCGTTCTCCGGTCATCAGGGCTTTACAGGCTCGCGTCAGGGATACGGCAAAGGTTTCGGGGGCCGGCCCTGTCGGAGGGGCGGCGTGCCCCCTACCTAGACCGGGCTGGAGAGGAGAGCCACCGTATGACACGCATCCTGCCGCTGCTCGCGCTGCTGGGACCTTTCGCGGCGAGCGGCGCCTTCGCCCAGGAGCCGGCAGCCCCCAAGCCGACCGAGACGTTCCAGGCGCCCGTCAAGAACGCCAAGGGCGACCCGATCGGCACGATCGCGATCCGCGACGGCGCCAACAGCCTCGTGCTGCGCGTCGCCATCCAGCCCGGCGGATTGCCGCCCGGCTGGCACGGCATGCATTTCCACGCGGTCGGCGATTGCTCGGATCCGAAGTTCCTGAATTCCAAGGCCCACGTGAACCACGACCAGAGCAAGCACGGCCTGCTCAATCCGGATGGACCCGACGAGGGCGACCTGCCGAACCTCTACGTGGCCCAGGACGGCTCGGGGAATGCCGAGGTGACCAGCGAGACGCCGCTCACCGGCGAGGGCGGCCTCAAGGACGGCGACGGCTCGGCGCTGATCATCCACGCCAACGAGGACGACCACACCACCCAGCCGATCGGCGGTGCCGGCGACCGGGTCGCCTGCGCGGTGATCAAGTAGACGTGATCAGGCGGCGTTGGGCGAGGGCACCAGGGGCGGGATCGGGCGCGGGCGCCCGGCCTCGTCGATCGCCACGAAGGTGAGGGTCGCCTGCGTCACCCGCTCGCGGACCTGGGTGCAGAACCGGCGGGCCCAGGCCTCGACCTCGATCTTCATCGAGGTCCGGCCGACATGCGAAACCCGGGTGTAGACGCACAGCACGTCGCCGACCCGGACCGGGCGGATGAAGGTCATCGCGTCGAGGGCCACGGTGACGACCCGGCCCTGGGCCCGGTCCACGCCGGCGATGCCGCCCGCCTGGTCCATCTGGGTCAGCACCCAGCCGCCGAAGATGTCGCCGTTGGCGTTGGTGTCGGCCGGCATCGCGATGGTCCGGACCGTCAGATCCCCCCGCGGCAGGTCCGCCTCGGGCGGCGGCGCCTGCTCACCTTCGAGGTTCGCGCGTGCGACGTGCTGCATGCCGTCCATCCGCCTGTCTCGCGCGCCGTCAGGAAAGGATGCCGGCGAGCTTGAGCCCGGCCGCCAGCAAGATGGCGGCTGCGCCCAGGATGCATTCGAACGGGATCGATTGCCAGAGGTCCGGCGTCGCGGCCGTGGGCTCGGCGCGCTGCGCGATATCGTTCATCGGGTTTCCTCCCGGGCAGGCCGATCTGTCGCCGGCGCGTCCCGTTCCTGCATTATACGGCATGAAGACCGGCCGCGCATCTCGAATCGGCGCATGAAAAAGCCCGGCGGCTCGTGGGAGCCGCCGGGCCTGTCAGCGTAGTGGACCGCTCAGTAGAAGAACCGGCGACGGTAGTACGGACGGCGGTAGAACGGGCGCGGGCCGTAATAGAACCGGCGGCGGTAGTACGGACGGCGGTAGAACGGCCGCGGGCCGTAGAACCGACGGCGGTAGTAGTACTGGGCCTTCTGGGCCACGGCCGGCGCGGCGTCGGCCGGCAGGGCGATGCCCGGACCGACCGGCGCGGCCGATGCGCCCTGCGGCGCCGCGGCCGCAAAGCCCAGCACCAGCAGGGCCGCGAGCAGGAATTTCCTCAGCACGTCTCGACTCCCTTCGCGTGATTGCGTCTTCGACGACGGACCGCACGCGGGACGAGAACCCGGTCGGCGGTCCGAAACGCTGCAACGCATGGGCGATGGGAAGCGTTGCAGCGTAACCACTACGGAGGTTCGGACAGGGTTTATTTTTGACCTCGCCGCCCCGGTCGGTCGTGGAGACGCAGCCTGCGCTCAGGCGATCTTGGTGGTCATGTCCTCGATGCGAGCCTCGGTGCTCTGGCGGACGAGGGCGATGCCGTGCTCGCAATCCTCGCGGCGCAGGTAGCCCTCGCCGGAATCCGCGATCACCTCGCCGTTGCGCGCGCGCAGGCGCCAGCGCCACTCGCCCTTGGCATCCCGATAGAGTTCGAACCGCATGGTGCAGCCTCTCGTCCGACGTGCCGGTGAGATGGGACACCCCGCGCAAAAAAGAAGCCGCCCCGGGAGGTTCCCCCGAAGCGGCGTCCGTACCAATCTGGAAGAATCCCGGTTTCAAAAGGTCGAGACCTTTTGCGGGTGCAGGGCAGAGCCCTGCGGATCTCTCGGGGGCTGCGCCCCCGAGCCCTCTCTTCAAGAGCGGGGCGACCGCTCCAGCCAGCCGATGGTGCGGCCTTCGCCGTTGCCGCCGCCGGCGCTGCGCGGGCGGGCATCGGCCCGCTGGGGCCGGCTGTCCCGCGCCGGTCGCGCCTGCTGCTGGGCCGGGCGCTCGCCCTGCGGACGGGCGGGCCGGTCCGAACGGGCCTCGCGTCCCTGCGGGGCGGGACCGCGACCGTCGCCGCGACCGCCTTCGGGGCGGCCCTGGCGCGGTGCACCCTGGCCCTGGCCGCCGCCGCCGCCGAAGCCGCGGCCGCCTTCCGGACGCCCCTGCTGGGGACGGCCCTGCTGCGGACGGGACCGCTGACCCGGACGGCCACCGGCCGGGCGCTGCTGCTGGCGCTCGGGCCGGCGCTCCTCCTCGCGGGCGATCTCGGCCGCCTCCTGACGGGACGGGGGCGAGAAGCCCTCGGGGAAGCCGGCGACCGGCACGCTCTGGCGGGTCAGCCGCTCGATGTCGCGCAGGTAGGCCCGCTCCTCGTCGTTGCAGAACGAGATCGCCAGACCGGTCGCCCCGGCGCGCGCGGTGCGGCCGATGCGGTGGACGTAGCTCTCCGGCACGTTCGGCAGGTCGAAGTTGACCACGTGGCTGACGCCGTCGACGTCGATGCCGCGGGCCGCGATGTCGGTGGCCACCAGAACCCGGCAATCGCCGTCCCGGAAGGCCTGGAGCGCCCGCTCGCGCTGCGGCTGGCTCTTGTTGCCGTGGATCGCGGCGCCGGCGATGCCGGCCTTGTCGAGGCCGCGCACGACCCGGTCCGCGCCATGCTTGGTGCGGGTGAAGACCAGGACGCGGTCGATGGCCGGATCCCGCAGGATGTGGGCGAGCAGCGCCTGCTTCGCGCCGGTATGGGCGAAGATGACCGTCTGCTCGACGCGCTCGGCCGTGGTGGCGACCGGGGTCACGGCGACCTGCACCGGATCCTTCAGGTATTGGCTGGCGAGCCCGGCGATGTTCTTCGGCATGGTCGCCGAGAAGAACAGGCTCTGGCGCTGGGCCGGCAGCAGCTTCACGATGCGCTTGAGGGCGTGAATGAAGCCGAGGTCGAGCATCTGGTCGGCCTCGTCGAGGACCAGGATCTCGACGCCCTCGAGGGTCAGCGAGCGGCGCTCGATCAGGTCGATCAGGCGGCCCGGGGTGGCGACCAGGATGTCGACGCCCGGGGCCAGCGCCCGCTCTTGGCGGCTGATGGTGACGCCGCCGAACACCACCGTGGTGGTGTAGGACAGGTGGCGCCCGTAATCCGAGAAGGACTCGGCGATCTGGTTGGCGAGCTCGCGGGTCGGCGAGAGCACCAGCACCCGGCAGCCGCGGCGCGGGGCCCGGCGGTCCGAGAGCGAGAGGCGGTGCAGGATCGGCAGCGCGAAGGCCGCAGTCTTGCCGGTGCCGGTCTGGGCGATGCCGCAGAGGTCGCGGCCCTCCATGGCCGGCGGGATCGCCTGGGCCTGGATCGGGGTCGGCGTGACATAGCCAGCCTCGCCGAGCGCCCGCAGCACGGGCTGGGCAAGGCCGAAATCGGTGAATTGGGTCAAAGAGATATCCGATGCAGCAGGGCCGGCCGGGCGCTTCGCGTTCGTTGCGAGCAGCGCAGAAATCTGGTCGGTCCGTTGGCAGGGGGCAGCCCGCGTGATGGGGCGGCCCGGGTGCATGCACGTTATGAAGAGGGGGGCCGGATCACGCCGGGAGGCGCCCGATCCGTCACGCAACCCCCTCAAGCGGGCCATGACGGCCGCTGACGCTGCACCGCCGATATGCGGGTGTGCGCCTGCGAAGTCAATGCACAGCTGTGCCCGGCAGGACATGGCTCCGATCGCGTGGGTGCACGGCTCCGGCGATGCGTCTCCGTCCACGACGTCCTGACGACGGGCGCGGACCGGTGTGGTCGATATCTCCGCGAAGGCTGAGGATCTGGCGATGCGGTTCGTGACCGACGCGGAGGTGGCCGCCGACGGCCGGATGGTTTTGCCCCAATCCGTGCGCGACGCTTTGGGTCTCACGGGGGAGAGCCGCCTCGTCGTGACGGTCGATGGCGATGAGGTGCGCCTCGTACCGGTCGGCCGCGCGGCGTCGAAGCTTCAGGCTCTCTACCGCGAGAACGTCCGCCAGGATGCCGATCCCTCGTCCTTCTTGAGAGAACGCCGCGCCGAGGCGAACGGCCAGGATCCGGTTGCGTGAGCGCCGTCGTCCTGAACTGATCTGTCTTAGGCCGCCAGCCGCCGCGTCTGGCGGTAGAGGCCCGCCGTCAGACCCGCGAACAGCACCAGGCCGCCGAACAGCGCCGGGCCGCCAAAACCGTCGCCCATCAGCGCCAGGGCGCCATCGTCGCCCGACACGTAGACGATGATCGCGAAGGCGACGCCCCAGAGGCTCTCGCCGACGATCAGGCCCGTCGCCGTGAGGGTGCCGAGCCGGACCGCCCGTTCCGGATCGGCCTGGCGGCGCGCCCAGCGCTCGTAGACCGTGCCGATCACCGCGCCCGCCACCAGGGGCAGGATCAGCTTCATGGACAGGTAGATCCCGAAGGCGGCCGCCAGCGGCGGGAGGCGCAGGCGCTTCAGGCGGCCGAGGGTCTCGTCCAGGGCGATCAGCCCCACGCCCGCAACCGCGCCCCAGCCCAGCATGCGCCAGTTGGCCTCGCCCGAGAGCACGCCCTTGGCCAGGGTCGAGATCAGGCCGGCCTGCGGCGCGGCCAGCGCGTTCGGCCCGGCGCCGGGCGCCCCGACGAAGCCGAAACTCGTCGCCAGCAGGTTGAGCACCGGCGGGATGATCGCCGACCCGAACACCACGCCGACGACCAGGGCCGCCTGCTGCTTCCACGGCGTCGCCCCGACCAATTGGCCGGTCTTGAGGTCCTGCAGGTTGTCGTTCGCGATGGCGCAGACGCTGAACACGATGCCGGTGACGGTCAGCACGTAGGCGACGAGCGCCCCGCCGCTCTGCGCATCCCCGTCGCGGTCGAGCAGGCCCAGCAGCATCGCCGAACTCGCCAGCGCGGCCAGGATGCCGATGCCCGACAGGGGCGAGTTGGACGAGCCGATCAGCCCGGCCATGTAGCCGGTCACCGCGGCCACCACGAGCCCGATCACCAGGACGAACAGCAGGCCGCCCGCGACCAGCAGGACGCCGTGGCGCTCCAGGCTCGTGCCGGCGAGGACGTCCCACAGCAGCCAACCGATCGGCAGCAGAAGGCTCGCCGAGACCAGGAGGACGACCGCGATCGGCAGGTCGCGCTCCTCGAGCGCCAGCGTCGCGCCGGCCTGGCGCGCCCGCCCGGTCGCGAAGGCCGAGCGGATGCCGCCCAGCACCGGGCGGGCGATCCGGATCAGCGTCCAGAGCGCGGCCACGCCCATCACGCCGGCCCCGAAGAACCGCACCTCCTGCCGGAACGCCGCGCCGACCCAGGCCTCGACGCTTGCGTCCGGCATCGGCTGCTGCGCGGTCAGGATCGGGACCAGCACGGCCCAGCCGATCACCAGCCCGAGCGCCATCGCGGCCCCCACCGACAGGCCGACCAGATGGCCGACGCCCAGCAGCGCGAAGGACAGGTTGCCGGCGATCCCGGTTGCCCCCGCGCCGACGCGGAACCAGAGCGCGGCGCTGTCGAGCACCAGCCGGGTCTGCGCCAGCACCGCGAAGCCGGCCGAGGCCAGGCTGTTCCAGACCAGGATGCGCAGGCCCAGCGCGCTGTCCGCCGCGCCTGTGGCGCCCTGGGTGCCGAGCGCCAGCACCTCCGCGGCGGCCCGCCCCTCCGGATAGGGCAGGTCCGAATCGACCACGAGGGCGCGGCGCAGCGGCACGGACAGCATCACGCCCAGGATCCCGCCCGTGGCGGTGATCCCCGCGGTGGTGAGCCACGGGAATCCGTGCCACCAGCCGATCATCACCAGGCCCGGCAGCACGAAGATGATGCACGAGAGCGTGCCGGCCGCCGAGGCGACGGTCTGGACGATGTTGTTCTCCAGCACCGTGGCGCCGGGGAGGTGGCGCAGCACCGCCATGGAGATGACCGCGGCCGGGATCGATGTGGCGAAGGTCAGCCCGACCTTGAGGCCGAGATAGACGTTGGCGGCGGTGAACAGCAGCGTCAGCGCCGCGCCGAGCAGGAGGCCGCGCCAGGTCAGTTCGGCCGGTTGGGCGCCGCTGGACATGCGAATCGGGTTCCGGAAGCCAAGACGCCGAGTTTATCGGTAGGCGATTGAAAGATGCAAATGTCCTTCCCGTGACCGGCCAAGAACTAATGCACGATCAATATGATTTTTTGTCGGAAAAAATCGAAACACGACGACGAAAAACCGAACTTGTGGTTCCGGTGTTGGACGATCGATATTTTATACGGTCGAGAATAGATGTAGCACGCGAATGCCCCGCGCGCTGGATGTGATCGGAGCGGTTTGGTAACGTCGAGCCATGCAGATCGATGAAGAGCGCATTGACGACGCCGTGCTCGCCCTTCTGTGGCTGACGCTCCACAACGAATGTCGAGCCTGGAAAGGGTTCGACTGGGAGGCCCTCGGCCGCCTGCACGCGAAGGGGCTGATCGACGATCCGGTCGGCCGGGCCAAGTCGGTGGTGCTGACCGAGGAAGGCCTGCGTCGATCCGAGGCGCTGTTCGAAGCGCTGTTCACCCGCAAGGAATGACCGGCTCGCCTCGGCGGCCGCGCGCAGACATGCGCCAGGCGGCTTGCCGCAAACAGAGTATCGGGGCGAATCAACGGCTGAAGCCGTGGTGCCGGCCTGAGGCCGAGCGATCAACTGTCAGAGGGAAAACACCACAACGAACGTGTGGTGCGGCCAAGAGGACTCGAACCTCCACCCCTCGCGGGACTAGCACCTCAAGCTAGCGCGTCTACCAATTCCGCCATGGCCGCATCGGACGCGAAGATCCGCCCGTTCGCCCGACCGATGCGACCTCCGGGGAAACCCTCGGGCCGCCATCATGTCGGGCGGCGCAGCGGATAACAGATCGATCCGCCTCCGACAAGCGCTCCGCTCGCCCCACCGTCTCTCAGAGCGGAAATTACGCGACCCTCGGCGAAAACGACCGTCCGTGAGTCATGTGCAGAGGGCGATGAGGGCCAGGTGCACAATGGCTCGCAAGTCCCGCTCGGAGGCGCCATCGCGCGCCTGTACCGACAGACCCTGCAGGGTGGCGGCGCAGAACGCGGCCAACGCCTGGGTATCGCTCGTCTCGGGCAATTCGCCCTCGCTCTTGCCGCGATCGAGCCGGGCCTTGATGGCTTCGCGTGCCGCGATCCGCCGAGCGGTCATGCGCTGCGCGATCGGGTGATGGTCGGGCCCGCAGCTCAGCAGGCCCAGCGAAATGAAGCAGCCGCCGGGACGGCCGCTGGCGGCGTAGTGCTTCGCCGCTTGTGTCAGCAGAGTGCGGATCGCCTCCTGCACGGTTCCCGGTTGTTCGAGGGCCGCCGCGGCGAACGCGCCGTCGCGCTGCTGATACAGGGCGACCGCTTCCTCGAAGAGGGCTTCCTTGCTCTGGAATGCGCCGTACAGGCTGGTCGCCGTGACGCCGATGGCGTCCGTGAGATCGGCGATCGACGTGCCCTCGTAGCCGCGGGCCTGAAACAGGGCCAGGGCGGTCTCGAGAGCTTCTTGGCGATCGAACTGGCGTGGCCGGCCGCGCCCTCTCCGACCCGACGGGTTTTCGATTTCCATAGCGACCACTGCGATAATGCCTTGACAGGCGCGCCACAAGCCGTCCTCAATTCTGTAGCGATTCCTGCAAAAAGGCTTTCCGATGATGCGGCATGCGATCGTCGCTCTGGGTGCTCTCGCTCTCGGGGCCGGGCTCGGCGTAGGGGCGCAGGCCGACCCGCGGCGGGTCCTGATCTACGGGGACAGCAACACCTGGGGCTATGTGGCGAGCCCTGACGGCCAGCCTGCCCGCCGCTACGGGCGCGACCAGCGCTGGACGAGCCTGCTCCAGCAGGCGCTCGGTGCCGATTACGAGGTGGTGGAGGACGGACTGAATCTGCGCACGACCGACCTCGACGGCGAGGCTTGGCCCGACAGCATCATTCGGCCCGACACGGTCAACGGCTCAAAACATCTGCCGGTGTCGATCGCGGCCAACATGCCCCTCGATCTGGTCGTGATCATGCTCGGCACGAACGATCTTCAGGCCCGCTATCAACGCTCGCCGGAGCAGGTTGCCGACGCCGCAGTGGGGCTCGCACGGCAGGTGCAGGCCTCCTCGGGAGGCATCGGCAACGCCTATCCGGCGCCGCGCGTGCTACTGGTATCGCCGGTCCAGGTGGCGACGATTCCGATCCAGGGCTGGAGCGAGCGCTATGACGGCGGTCGGGAGAAATCGCAGCACTTCGCCGAAGCTTTTGCGCAAGCGGCGGTGAAGGCCCGGATCCCGAGCTTCGACGCCGCATCCGCGATCGGCGGCGGCGCACATGGTGCCGATGGCCTGCACCTGTCTCCGGCCGATCACCGTCAGTTGGCGGCCGCGATCGCCCCGGTAATCCGTAAGACGCTGGGCGCCGAAGAGCCGTGACTGATCACCCGGACGCGTAGTTGTCGTCCAGGAACGGCGTCGCGCTGTCGCCGATCGTGGTGCCGGGCTCGATGATCGCGGCGGCCTTGCGGATCAGCTCCGTGATCTCGACGGAGATGCGGTCGCCGGTGACCACGATCTGGCCGCGGGCGATCGGGTGGTCGTTGGCCAGGATCTCGACCATGTCGCTGTCGCTGGCCTCAAGCTCGATCACCGCGCCGCGGCCCATGCGCAGCAGCATGTGCAGCGGCATCCGGGCCCGGCCCAGCACCACCGTCAGATCGACCTTCAGGGTCTCGAAGACCGCCACCGCGCGCCCATCCCGTCTCGCCGCCGACCCGATGCACCCAAAACTTGCAACCGCCGGCCGCGGATGTTGAAGGCTTCGACCATCGACGCAGGATGGTGAACCCTTGGTAAACGCGCCCCGCCTCACGGTCTCGCCCCATGCCTTCCCGGCGCGCCCCGGCTCGGATCCGGTGGGCTGGCGCGTGAGCGACGCGCCCGTGGGCTACGCGGACGCGGTGGCCTGGATGGAGGCGCGCGTCGAGCGGATCGCCCGGGGCGCGGCGCCCGAATGCGTCTGGCTGCTCGAACACCCGCCGCTCTACACCGCCGGCACCTCGGCGCGGTCCGAGGACCTCGTGGCGCCCGATCGGTTCCCGGTCCACGTCACGGGCCGGGGCGGCCAGTACACCTATCACGGCCCGGGCCAGCGGGTCGCCTACGTGATGCTGGACCTCGACCGCCGGAGCCGGGACCTGCGCGCCTACGTGGCGAGCCTGGAGGGCTGGCTGATCGAGACCCTGGCGGCCTTCAACGTCCGGGCCGAGCGCCGGGAGGACCGGGTCGGCGTCTGGGTGCGCCGTCCCGAGAAGGGGCCGGGGGTGGAGGACAAGATCGCGGCCATCGGCATCCGGGTGCGCCGCTGGGTCAGCTTCCACGGGATCAGCTTGAACGTCGAGCCGGACCTGTCGCACTTCGCCGGCATCGTGCCGTGCGGCGTGCGCGAGCACGGGGTGACGAGCCTGGTCGATCTCGGCCTGCCGGTGAGCCTGGCGGAGGTCGACATGCAGCTGCGCGCGGCGTTCGAAGAGATTTTCGGGGCTACGGTGAGCGAGGCGCCGGAGAATCCGTGATCCGAAAGGGCATCGGCATTCGGTCGGCGGAACCGGCCTCGGCGATGAGCGGAGCGCTTCGCCCATGCGCCGCCAGATTGGACCCTTGCGTCCACACAGACCGCGCGCACATGATGGTGCATGTCGCTCGCTCCTCCGAAAGAACCACGGTCGTCAGAGGCTGCGCCGGCGCCGAGCAACAACCTGTTGCTCAGGCAGATGGATGGCCTGCGTCGTGACATGCGTGAGTTGATGGAGCGCGAGGCCCGCACGATCGAGCTAATGAACCGCATCGCCGTGCGGATGGATGAAGGCTTCACCCGTATCCGCGACGACATGGCCTATATCCGGCGTGACGTCGGTGAGATGCGCGGCGATCTGCTGACGATGGAGAACCGCGTTTTGGACGCGATCACCGAAGTCCGGTTCATGGCCGCGCGCGTGGACGAAGCCGAGGCCGAGCTGCGGCAGGCGGTGGAAGGATCGCCGCCGGTCCCCTGACAACCGACGATCAGAAATCCGCGTGCAGCCGCGACGCGAAGAAGTGCGCCGGCCCGCGGTCGCGGTTGTAGCCGGGGTTGTTCACGAACTGGTAGTCGAAGGTCAGGGTCACGAACTTCGTCAGGTTCAGGGCGTAGTAGGTCTCGATCGCCCGCTCGCTGCCGTAGTTGAGCCGCCCGTCGCCGACCAGCAGGCCGTAATAGCCGGCCGCGAAGGCGGCGCGGTGCGAGGGTGAGAGCCGGTTCATCGCCGTGCCGATGGCGACCGTGTCGTCCGGCCGGTCCCAGGCCTTGCCCTTCAACGACAGGCCGCCGGAGAAGCTCTGGTCGATGTCGGTGAAGGAGATGTTCTCCGTGCGCCCGTCGTTCAGGCTCGCCCGGGCGAACAGGCCGAGTTCGGGCGTCAGCGCCTGCTCGAGGTTGATGTAGCCGCCGGTCTTCCGACGCGGCTTGCGGGTCGCGAGGGCGGCATCGCTGCCGTTGTCGAACAGGCCGAGCTGCGTGAGGGTGACCAGCTCCCGGTTGTTGGCCGAGACCCCGACATTCGAGAACAGGCCGATGCGGATCTTGCCGGGCTGCTCCAGCCATGGGAGCACGTGGCGCTCCTCGAACTCGGCGTTCAGGCCGGCGCGCCGGAACACCCGCGGGTCGAGCACGTCGCTGGACGGCTCCTTGGGCACCTGCGTGTAGGCGGCGCGGATCGCGAACTCCGGCCGGTTGTATTCGGCGTAGAGCCCTTGCGTGAAGCCAGGGAGGTTGGCCGGGAAGTCCCAGGCCGAGGCCCCCCACAGCGACCAGTTGAAGAAGTCGACCCGCGGGTCGTGGGCGTAGACGTTGCCGTCGAAGAAGTCGCCCAGCGCGAACTTGCCGGCGATCAGGGTGATCCGCTCCGCATCGTACCGGGTGGCGACCTGGTTCGGCCCGTCCGGCACCTCCACGGTCTCGCCGCCGAGCCCGATCGTCTGCTTCACGTAATAGCGGTTCGAGCGCAGCTTCGGGAACGGGGCGCCGGCCTTCTGCGCCTCGCCGTTGACGAAGCCCGCGACGCCCAGCGTCCGCGACAGGCCGAAGCCCTGGCTGAACTCGGGGTTGTAGTAGAGCTCGGTGCTGTCGGTGAGCTTGAGCCCGAGGAAGATGGTGGCCGTGGTGGTCTGCCGGGCCTGGTGCGGGATCAGGCTCTGCGCGCCCTCGTAGGGCGAGCGGAAGCCCGGCACCCCCTGGGCGATCAGCGTCGTCTGCCCGTGCAGCGAGAAGCGCCCGGTCTCGCCGTTGTCGGGGTCGTGCGGGGCGGTCTCGTCCGGATCGGGTGGAGCCTTCAGGCCGCCCGGGAACCACATCAGCCGCGCGAACAGCTGGTTCGAGGTGAAGCTCGCCCGGGACGTGACCGGACCGCCGTCGTCCCCCGGCACGCTGCCCAGCGAGAAGCGCCGGCTGCCGCCGAGGTCGATGTAGCGGTAGTCGATCCCCAGGGCGAGCGAGTCGCTGATCGCGTACTGGATGCCCGCGCCCAGGGTGAAGCCGAGATATCCGAGTTCGCGCCGCGCCGTGTTCTGGCCGCCCGCGTCGAGGTCCGGATAGTTCGCCAGGAACCGCGCGTTGGCGCCGGCGAGCCCGAACGATCCGTAGATCAGGTACCGGTCGAAGCTGTAGCCGACCCGGGCCCGGAGGGTGCCGTAGAGGTCGGTCTTGGCGCGCACGATGTTGAAGGGCTGGTCGGCATCCTCGTAGCCGAAGCCCGTGACGGTCGAGGGCACCGGCCGCTTCAGGTTCGCCACGTCGAGGGTCGCCTCGGCTCCGTAGACCCAGGGGCCGGTCTGCCAGTTCCAGCCGCCGAACAGGCCCCCGACCGCCGTGGTGGCGTTGCGGCCCTGGTCGCTGCGCCCGGTGGAATCGCCGCTCTTGAACGCCGGCACCGCGCGGTTCCCGATCGCCGTCGGACCGAAATTATAGGCCCCGTAGGACCCGCCCGCGCTGCCCTGGAGGCCGATATAGCCCCCCGACCAGTCGGTGTAGGCGGGGAGGTCGGGCACCGGGCGCCGCCCGGCGGGGTCGGCCGCGGCCGCCGGAACGGACGCGATCAGGGGCCCCACCAGGACGAGGGTGGCGGCACGGAGGAGGGGCACGGGACGGGACGGCATCGGACTCGCAGACAAGGTATAGCACTTGCTATAATAGGGTTCGCGGACACGCAAGCTGTTTCGGATCGCCTCGAACACGGGCCACATCGTTTCTCGTCCCGGGTCGCATTGTCGATGCCGTGCATGGCAGTGCCGTGACGATCTCCACATCTCTCCGGGGGTCAAGATACGCGCGGACACAGCCGGCGGAATAACTTCGATCCGCCCGCAGAAACTCGATACGTCTTCAGGTAAAGACCAAGAACTATCATTCGCCGACGCTGTAATGGTGTCAGATTAGAATTGTTATCATTTGATCTGTGCCGGTTTGCCTCTTTGAAACTCCCCGCGGGAGCGTTATGTGCATCGCCATGCGCGCTTCGACTCTCTTCCCGATTCTCCGCGGCCTGGCTGCGGGTGCCCTCCTGGCGACGGCGGGGGCCGCCGCGGCCAAGGAGGTGCCGATCGGTCCGCATGTGACCAAGAACGGCCTCGAGGTCGCCGCCGTCTACCTGCAGCCGATCGAGATGGACCCGCCCGGCATGATGCGCGACGCCGCGCAGTCGGACCTGCATCTCGAGACCGACATCCGCGCCGCAAAGGACAACCGGAACGGCTTCGCGGAGGGCGACTGGGTGCCCGCCCTCGAAGTCCGGTTCGAGGCGGTGAAGCTCGACGGCGACAAGCCCACCGACCAGAAGGTCTCGGGCGCGCTCATGCCGATGGTCGCCAACGACGGCCCGCATTACGGCGACAACGTCAAGCTGTTCGGCCCCGGCCGCTACCGCCTGAAGGTCACGGTGGCGCCCCCCGGCAAGGACAGTCACTTCGGCCGCCACGTCGACAAGGAGACCGGTGTCGGCCCCTGGTTCGAGCCCTTCGACGTAACCCAGGACTTCACCTTCGCCGGCGTCGGCAAGAAGGGCGCCTACTGAGAAGTCGGGCGCCTCCTGAACCGCAAGGATATCCGTGTCACGCTCGTCGCGCACCGTCCGCTTCGCCGCCGCGTTCCTGGCCGTCTCCTGCGCGGCCTTCTCCGCGCGCGCCGAGGACATGCCGGTCATCAAGGTGGAGATGCGCGACGGCGTGATCCTGCCGGCGACCATCGAAGTTCCGGCCAACACCCGGTTCAAGCTGGAGATCTCGAATACCGGGCAGTCGCCGGTGGAGTTCGAGAGCACGGAACTCAAGCGCGAGAAGGCGCTGGCGGCCGGCTCGACCTCGTCGATCGTGTTCCGCACCCTCGATCCCGGCACCTACCAGGTGTTCGACGACTTCCATCCCGAGGCGAAGGCCACCCTGGTGGCCAAGTGAGCGGGTCTCGACGGTGACTGCCCCGACCTTCCTCGCCGACGCGCCCGCGCGCCGGGACCTGCTTGACGAGCGGCTCGCCCGCTTCGGCGACTGGCTGCGGCAGCACGGCTGGATGATCCGGGCCGTGCAGTGGGTGATCGTCGGCGTCTACGGGGTGCTGGTGATCGTGCCTGCGCTGCTGCCGCTGCCCGACAACACCGCGCATATCTGGACCAACCTGACGTTGGCCGCGCAATTCGCGTTCTGGGGCATCTGGTGGCCGTTCGTGCTCCTGAGCATGGTGCTGGTCGGACGGGCCTGGTGCGGCGTGCTCTGCCCCGAGGGCGCCTTGAGCGAGTTCGCCAGCCGCTGGAGCCGGGGCTACGCCGTGCCGCGCTGGATCACCTGGCAGGGCTGGCCGTTCCTGGCGTTTGCCGGCACCACCGTCTACGGGCAGATGACCAGCGTCTACGGCTACCCGAAGCCGGTGCTGGCGGTGCTCGGCGGCTCGACCGTCGCGGCGATCGTCGTGGGCCTGCTCTACGGCCGCAACAAGCGGGTCTGGTGCCGCTATCTCTGCCCGGTCAACGGCGTCTTCGCGGTGCTCTCGAAGCTGGCGCCGATCAGCTTCCAGGTCGACCGCGCCGCCTGGGCCGCCTCGCCCAAGCCCGTGCGGGGCAGCGAGCATTTCAACTGCGCGCCCCTGGTGCCGGTCAAGGCGATGCGCGGCTCGGGCTCCTGCCACATGTGCGGGCGCTGCAGCGGCCATCGCGGCGCGGTGCGCCTGGCCCTGCGCTCGCCCAACCACGAGATCGTCCACGTCGCCGGGAACGAGCCGAGCCTGGAACAGACCGTGCTGATCCTGTTCGGCATGCTGGCCCTGGCGGTGGGCGCGTTCCAATGGTCGTCGAGCCCCTGGTTCGTCGAGGCCAAGCAGATCGCCGCCACCTGGCTGATCGAGCACGGCATCACCTGGCCGCTGGAGATGTCGGCGCCGTGGTTCGTCCTGACGAACTACCCCGACCACAGCGACGTCATGACCCTCCTCGACGGCGGGTTGCTCCTGGCCTACATCGGCGCCGCGACGGTGATCCTCGGGCTCGCCGTGTCGGGAATCGTGGCGCTCGCGACCCTGGCGCTCGGCGGATGGTCGCTCCGGCGCTTCCATCACCTGACGCAGACGCTGATCCCGGTGGCGGGCTGCGGCGTCTTCCTGGGCCTCTCGGCG
This sequence comes from Methylobacterium mesophilicum, assembly GCF_022179445.1. Classification (GTDB taxonomy): domain Bacteria; phylum Pseudomonadota; class Alphaproteobacteria; order Rhizobiales; family Beijerinckiaceae; genus Methylobacterium; species Methylobacterium mesophilicum. The sequence continues at coordinate 50,148 of NZ_BPQU01000005.1, forward strand.
CTGACCGTCACGTTCCTGCGCGGCGACGGCATCGTGATCCCGTACGTGTCGGAAATCCGGGCCGCCATGCTGACCGGCGCCGGCCTGTGGAGCGTGTGGCTCGCCTGGCGGGTCGCCGGCCTCGGGGCGGGCGGCCTTCAGCGGGCCGCGGCCACGGCCTGCATCGCCTCCGCGGTGACCCTCTCGGTCGCCAACTGGGTGCTCCTGTTCTGGGTCTGGTAGCGCGGTCCGCGTTCAACTGAGGAAACGCCATGATCGGCGCCTTCATCATCGCCTTCCGCGAAGTCATCGAGGCGGGCCTGATCATCTCGATCGTGCTGGCGGCCACGCGGGGCATCCCGGGCCGCATGCGCTGGGTCCTGCTCGGTGTCGTCGGCGGCCTCGCCGGGGCCGGCCTCGTGGCGCTGTTCGCGGAAAAGATCTCCGACGCCTTCGAGGGCAGCGGCCAGGACATCCTGAACGCCGCGGTGCTGATCGTCGCAGTGCTGCTGCTGATCTGGCACAACACCTGGATGAGCAAGCACGGCAAGGAGCTCGCGGGCGAGTTGCGGGCGGCCGGCGCAGCGGTGCGCTCGGGCGAGCGCGAGGCGGCCGCACTGTCGATCGTCGTCGGCGCCGCGATCCTGCGCGAGGGCGCGGAGCTGGTGCTGTTCCTCTACGGCCTCGTGGCGTCGGGCACCTCGGGTGCGGACATCCAGTTCGGCGCGTTCGCGGGCATCGGCGCCGGGATCCTCCTCTCCGCGGTGACCTATCTCGGCCTCGCCGCGATCCCGAGCCGCTACGTGTTCTCGATCACCAGCGTGCTGATCATCTTCCTGGCCGCGGGCCTCGCCGCGCAGGCGGCCCAGTTCCTGGCCAATGCCGGGGTGGTGGATGTGCTCGGCCAGACCCTGTGGAACAGCTCTGGGGTGATCGCGGAGAATTCCTGGCCGGGCCGGGTGCTGCATGCGCTCGTCGGCTACACCGACCGACCCACCGCCCTGCAGGGGCTCGTCTATCTCGGCACCATCGCGGTGATGGTCGGGCTGATGCAGTGGAGTTCCGCAGACAAGCGCCGGACGGTCCGCACCGCCTGAGGTCCGGGTTCCCAAAGGGCTCAGCCCTTTGGCGGGTCGTCAGGGCGGAGCCCTGATGATGGACCAGGGCTCCGCCCTGGACCCGCAAAAGGTCCCGACCTTTCGAAACCGCGATCAGGCGCCCGTCGCGACCGGGCGCGCCGTGTCCGCACCCCATTCGGACCAGGAGCCGTCGTAGAGGCCACGGGCGGGCTGGCCCAGGGTCTCCAGCGCCAGCGCGATGATCGCCGCGGTCACGCCGGAACCGCAGGTGGTCACGATCGGCCGGTCGGGATCGATGCCGGCCTCCGCGAACACGTTCTCCAACTCCTCCGGGCTCTTCAGCCGGCCGTCCCGTTGAAGCGACGCGTAGTGCAGGTTGTGCGCGCCGGGCATGTGCCCGGGCCGTACGCCCGGCCGCGGCTCCGGCTCCTCGCCGCGGAAGCGGGTGGCCGAGCGGGCGTCGACCACCTGGGCCGAGCCGGTCTCCAGGGCCCGGGCGACGTCGTTGGCGTCCGCCACGGCGCCGTGGTCGAGCCGGGCGGTGAAGTGGCGCCGCTCGCGCGGGGCCGGGTCGCCGTCCTCGGTGGCGTAGCCCGCCGCGATCCAGGCGGGCAGGCCGCCATCCAGCACCAGCGCGTCGCGCACCCCGTAGGTCTTGAGCATCCACCAGACCCGCGGCGCCGAGAACAGGCCCTGGCCGTCATAGACGACGATCTGCATGCCGTCGCCGACGCCCAGCGCCCGCATCCGCGAGGCGAACACGTCGGAGCGCGGCAGCATGTGCGGCAGGCTCGATTCGGTGTCGCTCATGGCGTCGAGGTCGAAGCGCAGAGCCCCCGGGATGTGCGCGGCCCGATACTCGGCCGCGGCGTCGCGACCGGCGGCGGGCAGGTACCACGAGGCGTCGAGCACCACGATGTCGGGCGCCGCGAGGCGGTCGTGCAGCCATTCGGGGGTGACGAGGGGCGGGTGGGCCATAATCCACTATCCGGCTCTGGTTCGCGCGAGCGCCCACCAAACCACAGGCTGGACCCTGTTGCACGCCCGGTCGCCGGCCGGGGACTTCGCGGTCGGACGGTTTCGTCAGGCCCCCGGGCGGACCGGCGCGGGGCCGCAATCCCGCGTCCAGCTACGCACCCCGCACCGTGGTCCGATGCAGCGAATGCACGCTGGTCTTGTTTTCAATCGTTGTAACCCCAGTTACGACAACACGATGACGCTCACCGCGCCAGCCGTCGAGGCCGGCTCGGGCGGGTCGCCCCCGATGCCGTTCCGCGAGACGCCAGTCCCGGACACGCGAGACGGGGCCGCCGCCTGAAGGCAGGGCGTTCAACCCTCCCTCACTGCCGAGGCGTACGCGCCGACCGTGCAGCCTGCTTATTGAGCCGATCACCGCCATGAATCAACTCGTCCGCATGTCTCAGATCGGTGATGCCGAGGGCGTCCAGGAGCCGTCGGCGGACCTGCGCGTGCCCTTCGCGCAATCCGGTGCCTTCGTGTGCAAGTACATCATCGGCGAGCCGAACGACCGCGCCGTCTGCTGCGGCGCGCCGGTCTCCGACGGCAAGAGCTGGTGCGCGTTCCACCGGCGCATCGTGTTCGAGCCGACCCGTCCCGGCCGTATCCGCTGAGTGCCCGACCCCTCGGCCGTCACTGCGTCCGCATGACCTGGATGACGGCGGGCGTGATGATGACGACGAACAGCACCGGCAGGAAGAACAGGATCATCGGCACGGTCAGCTTGGGTGGCAGGCTGGCCGCCTTCTTCTCCGCGTCGTTCATGCGCTGGTCGCGGCTCTCCTGGCTCAGCACCCGGAGCGCCTGGCCGATCGGCGTGCCGTAGCGCTCGGCCTGGATCAGCGCGGTCGCGACCGACTTGACCGGTTCCAGCCCGGTGCGCAGCGACAGGTTCTCGTAGGCCTGCCGCCGGTCCGGCAGGAACGACATCTCGGCCGTCATCAGGGCCAGTTCCTCGGCCAGCACCACCGAGGACGTGGCGATCTCGGTGCTGACCTTCCGGAATGCGTTCTCGACCGCCATTCCGGACTCGACGCAGATCAGCGTCAGGTCGAGGGCATCCGGCCAGGCCCGCTTGATCTCGGCCTGCCGCTTCTTGGCGGTGTTGACCAGGAACAGCTCCGGCGCCTTGATGCCGATATAGGCCGCGCCGATCACCATCCCGATCCGCATCAGGTAGGTGGCGTCGATGGCCTCGAGCACGAACAGGTAGAACACGGCCGCGATCACCGAGGCCACCGGGACGATCAGGCGGAAGAACAGGAACGTCGTCTCGGCGCCCTGGCCGCGATAACCCGCCATCATCAGCTTGCGCTTGGCCGTATCGGTGCCGAGCCAGCGGTGCAGCTGGTACCGGTCGACGATGGACTTCATGTAGGCTTTGGGCGCCACGCGCAGGGTCGCCCGGTCGTTCGGCCGGGCCCGGTCCGCCTGGCGCTCCCGCCGCCGGATGAGTTCGCGCTCGTCGCTGACGATCTTCATCCGCTTGGCGAGCTTGTCCGACTCGAAGAAGGGCTGCACCACCGCGAAGGCGGTCGCGCCCGCCGCGACGGCGGTCAGCAGCGTGCCCATGAAGCGGGGATCGAACAGCTTCTCCGCGATGGCGTCGATCATGGGACGGGATCCGTTTGTTTGGGATTTTGCCGCGCCGCATCCCGAAGGTCGGCGACCACCTTTCGAGGCGATGCTGCGAGCGGACTTGCGTCGGAAGGCCGGCGCTTCGCCCGCTCAGGGCTTTGAGGAATCGCAGGTTTCACAAAACCGCAGGGCATCTCTGCAAACCCCCCTCAGAAGTCGAAGGCGATCATCTTCTTGATCGTGAAGACGCCGATCGACATCCAGATCGCCGCCCCCACCAGCGCGATCGTGCCGACATCCGTCGTCCAGAGCAGCGAGATGTAGTCCGGGCTCGTCAGCGTGGTGATGCCCGCCACGGCGAAGGGCAGGCACGCGATGATCGAGGCCGAGGCCTTGGCCTCCATGCTCATCGCCTGGACCTTGCCGCGCATCTTGGCCCGGTCGCGCAGCACCACCGAGAGGTTGTTCAGCGCCTCCGACAGGTTGCCGCCCGATTGCTGCTGGATGTTGATCACGATCGCGAAGAAGTTGACCTCGGCGGTCGGCACCCGCTCGAACAGGCGCGAGACCGCCTCGCCCAGCGAGAGCCCCATCGCCTGGGTCTCGATCACCGTCCGGAACTCGCTGCGCACCGGCTCCTCGGCCTCGCGCGAGACCATGCGGAAGCAGTCGCCCACCGGGATGCCGGTGCGGATGCCGCGCACCACCACGTCCACAGCGTTGGGCAGCTCCTTGTTGAACTTCGCGATGCGCCGGAGCCGCAGGTGGCGCAGCAGCCAGGCGGGCACGCCGAAGCCCCCCGCGAAGGCGGCGCCGGCCGCCGCCACCGGGCTGTCGGTGACGATGAACAGCAGCAGGCCGAGGATCGCGGCGCTGGCCCCCGAGACTGTGTAGAAGGTCCGCTTGGTCCAGCTCAGGCCGGCGCGGGCGAGCTTCAGCTCCAGCGTCGCCTTGTTGGCGTTCTTGGCCTTCGCCTCGATCTCGCTCAGCGTCTTGGCGACCTGCTCCCGCCGGTTGACCGCGACCCCGCGCACCGCCGCACCGGAGGCCGTGACGCCGATCGACTTCAGGCGCTTGCTCGCCCGCCGCTGGCCGCCGAGCAGCGGGAGCACCGCGACGTAGGCCACGGCGGCCACGGCGATGCCGATCAGGCCGGCGGCGAGCGGGAGTTGGGACGAATCCGCCATGGTCACGCCCCGTCGACGATCTCGGCGGCGTCGAGCGCCTCGCCGAGCCGGCGGTCGAGCCCGTAGTAGCGGGCGCGCTCCCAGAATTTCGGCCGGCCGACGCCGGTGGAGCGATGGCGCCCGATCAGCTTGCCGTTCGGGTCCTCGCCGACGATGTCGTAGAGGAAGATGTCCTGCGTGGTGATGACGTCGCCCTCCATCCCCAGCACCTCGGTGATGTGGGTGATGCGGCGGGAGCCGTCGCGCAGGCGCATGGCCTGGATCACCACGTCGATCGAGCCGCAGATCATCTCGCGCAGGGTCTTCGACGGCAGCGTGAACCCGCCCATCGAGATCATCGACTCGATGCGCGACAGGCACTCGCGCGGGCTGTTGGCGTGGAGCGTCCCCATCGAGCCGTCGTGGCCGGTGTTCATCGCCTGCAGCAGGTCGAACGCCTCCGGGCCGCGGACCTCGCCGACGATGATCCGCTCGGGCCGCATGCGCAGGCAGTTCTTGACGAGGTCGCGCATGGTGACCTGCCCCTGGCCCTCCATGTTGGGCGGGCGCGTCTCCAGGCGGACGACGTGGGGCTGCTGGAGCTGCAATTCGGCCGCGTCCTCGCAGGTGATGACCCGCTCGTCGTGCTCGATGAAGGCCGTGAGGCAGTTCAGCAGGGTGGTCTTGCCCGAGCCGGTGCCGCCCGAGATGACCACGTTGCAGCGCGACTGTCCGATGATCTTCAGGACCTCGGCGCCCTCCGGGGAGATCGCCCCGAAGCGCACGAGCTGTTCGAGGGTCAGCTTGTCCTTCTTGAACTTGCGGATCGTGAGCGCCGGTCCGTCGATGGACAGCGGCGGTGCGATGACGTTGACGCGGGAGCCGTCCGGCAGGCGCGCGTCGCAGATCGGCGAGGCGTCGTCGACCCGGCGGCCGACCTGGCTGACGATCCGCTGGCAGATGTTCATCAGCTGCTGGTTGTCGCGGAAGCGGACATTGGTCAGCTGGATCTTGCCGTCGACCTCGATGAAGGTCCGGTTGGCGCCGTTGACCATGATGTCGGCGATGTCGTCGCGGGCGAGCAGTGGCTCCAGCGGACCGTAGCCGAGCACGTCGTTGCAGATGTCGTCGAGCAGTTCTTCCTGCTCGGCGATCGACAGGACGATGTTCTTGAGCCCGATGATCTCCGTGACGATGTCGCGGATCTCCTCCCGGGCGGTCTCGGCGTCGAGGCGGGAGAGCTGCGTGAGGTCGATCGCCTCGATCAGGGCGCCGAAGATCAGGCTCTTGGTCCGGTAATAGTCCTCGGAGCGCGGGTTCTCGACCACCACGGGGGCGGCGGGCTTGGGCGGCGGCTTGGGCGCCGGGGCGGAATCGCGCAGCACCGGCGCCGTCGGAACGGCGGCCCGCGCCTGCGGGACCGGTGCGGGTGCCGTCGGGGCGGCCCCGGTTTGTCGCCTACCGAACATGGGTCAGATCCAAGGCGCCCGCGTGTGGCATCGTCCCGGCGACGGGCGCGCCCATCACGAGGCCTTGCGGCCGGCGAGCTTGGCCAGCAGCGGCTCCAGCAGGCTCGTCTTGCTGCGCCGGGTCTCGGGTCGCCCGAGGGTGACCGCCGCCAGGTCGTTGAACAGCTCCGCCACCTTCGAGCCGGCCTGGATCTCGGCGATCATCTGGCCGTTGTTGGCGGCGGTGCCGAACAGGGTCGGCTCGAACGGGATCGTGGCCGCGATCGGCGCGTCCAGGGCCTTGGCGAACTCGGCCGCGCCGATCTCCGGCCGCTTGGCCATGCCGACGCCGTTGAGCAGGATCCGGGGCGGCTGGTCGTTCGGGCGGCCGTGCTTGAGCGCCCCGAGCAGGTTCTTGGCGTTGCGCAGGCAGGCGAGGTCGGGCCCGGCGACGATCAGGATCTCGTCGGCCGCGGTGAGCACGCGCTTCGACCACGCGTTCCACTGGTGCGGGATGTCGAGGACCACGCAGGGCACGCTGGCGCGCAGGTACTCGATCAGGGAATCGAAGGCCGGCTCGGACAGGTCGATGGTCCGGTCGAGGCTCGCCGGCGCCGAGAGCAGGCTCAGGTTGTCGCTGCACTTCGACAGCAGCCGCTCGACCAGGGCCGAATCCAGGCGCTCGGGGGCGAACACCGCCTCGGCGATGCCCTGCGGCGGGTCCTGGTTGAAGTTGAGCGAGGCGGTGCCGAAGGCGATGTCGAGGTCGGCGATCACCGTCTGGACGCCCTGGTTGCGGGCCACCGACCAGGCGAAGTTGTGCGCCACCGTGGAGGCGCCGATGCCGCCCTTGACGCCGTAGACCGCCACCGTGCGGCCCACCGGCTTGACGCCCGGCGCCGTGAACAGGTCGGAGATCGCCGCGATCAGGGTCAGCGGGTCCACCGGCGCCATCAGGTAGTCGGAGACGCCGCGCTGGATCAGTTGCCGGTACAGGGTCACGTCGTTGACGTGGCCGATCACCAGGACGCGGGTGCCCTCGTCGCAGACCTCGGCCAGGGCATCCAGGCACTCGACCGGCTTCGAGCGCACGCCCTGCGTCTCGATGACGACGACGTTGGGGGTCGGCGCGTGCCGGTAGGCCTCGATCGCGGCGGCACCGCCGCCCATCCGGACCTTGACCTGGGCCTTCTGCATGCGCCGGTCGAGGGCCGCGCCCTCGATCATCGCGGCGGTCTCGCCGGTCTCGCAGAAGGCCTGGATCGTGATCCGGGGCACCGGGGCGATCGTACGCTCGGATGTCTCGGACGGGTCCGCCATGACGGCACTTTCGGGTTCGTGGTCGAGTCGCGGCGTCGGGGACCAGGGGGCGCGCACCGTGCGTCCTAGTTGGTGACTTGGGACTTGACGGCGTTCGTCCCATCTTGCCGCCATGTGGTTGACGGATCCTTGCCTTCCCGCAACTGGCCGATGTCCCGGACGCGCTTGACCGTGTCGATCCGGCCCTCCGGCCGGCCGCGCACCAGGTCGACGGGATCGGCCACCTGGGCGGCGAGGGTGGCCTGGGTGGCGCAGCCGAGGTTCCAGCTCGGGCGGTTGCCGTAATCGGACGCGAAGTTCGAGGTGCCGAGATCCTGGGGCCACAATCCGCACTGGTCGGCGACCTTGGCCTGCATGCGCTGGAAGCTCAGCCGGATCGGGGCGGCCAGGCCCGGCGCCGCGACCGGATAGGGCGACTGGAAGATCTCGCGCGCGCCGACGCCGTCCTCGGTGCCGCGCCGGAGCAGGGTCGAGGCCGTGCGCGCGACGGAATCGGCCTGGGCCGGCGGCAGGCCCTGGGGCACCTCCATCAGGATCCCGCCACGGCCGTAGCGGCGGTATTCCAGCATGAACGCGTCGATGTCGCCGGCCTGGCGCGGGTCGAGATGGCCGGGCCCGGTGGCGAACACGTCGAGGCTGCGGGTGCCGTCGGCCAGGACGATCGGATGGCGCGCCCGGTAATCCGACAGGTCGATCCCCCCGGTGGTGGCCGGCTCGCCCTTGCAGGCGGCGGCCAGCAGGCCGAGCGCGCAGGCGGCCAGGAGGCTGGACGAGCGGCCCAGCCGACCGGATCCGCACCGCGACGTCCGCGGCACCGGTGCCCGCTTCTGAATGGCCGAAGGATTCACGCGCTGGGTGACGGGCTGCTCGCGTTCGGTCAGAAGGTTCACGCCGAAAATGACGAGCGCCCTCCCTCCCCCCTCTGCGGGGGAGGGTAGGCCCTGCGTCAGCAGGGGTCGGGCCGGGACGAAGTCCCGCAAGAGGGGAGCGCCGTTTCCGGAGAGGTCGCGTCGCGCGCCACATCCTCCAGCGTCGCGCTGCCCCTCTCCCGACCCCCTTCGGGGGCCACCCTCCCCCGCAGAGGGGGGAGGGAGATGCGCGTGTCCCCGGCCGGTGCCCTCGTCCGGCAGCGAAGTGTCAACATCGCCACCCGCTCGGCAGAGGCGAGGCGGCGCGTCGCACACGGGTCGGCCTATGGACATCGCAAGGCTCCGCAAGATTGGGGCAGCGCGGCGGGGCGAGGGACGCACGGTCATGGATCCGGTCCTGGAAGCGGGGCGCTACTCGACGATGAAGCCGACGCGGCCACGATAGGTGCGCCCGAGCGGGGCGGCGCCGACCTTGCCGTAGAGGCGGTTGACCTGCCCGAGCAGCACCGCCTGCCCGTCGGTGGCGTCGACGAAGTTGTCGTCGGGCCGGGTCACCTGCTTGGGCTCCATCGCCCGGGCGATGTAGGGGGTGCACATGATCATCAGCTCGGTCTCCATGCGCTGGTAGTCCCGGGACCGGAACAGCGCGCCGAGGATCGGCAGGTTGACCAGGCCGGGCAGGCCGGTGATCGCCTGCTTGTTGACCTGCTGGATCAGGCCGGCGGTCATCATCACGCCGCCCGAGGGCAGCTCGACCGTAGTTTCTGACTTGCGGACCCGGGTGCCCGGAACGGCGATCGTCGAATTGTTGAGCGTGTAGTTGACCCCCGTCTGCGGGTCGATCTCGGTCACGTCCGTGGCCACGCGGATCGAGATTCGGTTGTCCGCCAGCACGACAGGCGTGAACGACAGTGAGACACCGTAGGGCTTGAAGGTGATGCTGGGTGTGCACAAGCCGCTGACCGGGCAAGAGGCCGAGGACGGTACCGGGAATTCGCCGCCGGCCAGGAATTTCGCCGCCTCGCCGGAGATCGCGGTCAGCGTAGGCTCGGCTAGGATGCGCGACACGCCCGCCTGTTCGAACGCTTTCAGTGTCGCCTGCAGAGAGAAGCCGGCCCCCTGGACGGATGCCGCGATCTGATTGCTTCCGGCTATGTTGCCGTTGATCGGGAAGGGCAGGGCGTTGCTCAGTACGTTCGGCACCATGGCGGGCACCTGTGTCGCCGAGGCGGTTCCGGCGCCGATGAGTTGTTGACCAAGGGTGCCGACCGGATTCAGCGCCGACCAATTGCCGGTCATGTTGATCCCGAACTGCTTAAGCACGGTGCGGGACACCTCGACCACGGTGACGCGGAGCATCACCTGGTCCTTGTTGCGGATCGTCAGGTTGTTGATCACCGCGCCCCGCGCCCCGGCCGAGACGCCGCCGCTCGGCGCACCGGTGGCGGCCGCGGCCCCGCCCAGGCCGACGAAGGCGTTGGCGATGTCGATCGCCTGCTGGGCGTCCGAGGAGGAGTTGACCGAGCCCGACAGCAGGACCGAGGCGCCCGAAGAGCGCACGTCGAAGCGACCGCCCGGGATGCTCTGGCCGAGCAGTTCGCGCAAAGTCCCGAGGTTCAGGTCCCGGGCCACGGTCACGTCGAGGGCGGCGATCTGGCGGCCCTCGGCGTCGAGGATGAAGATCGAGGTCGCGCCGTCGGCCATGCCGATCACGAACACCTTCCGGGTCGAGCGGACCACCGCGTTGGCCACCGCCGGGTTGGCGACGAACACCTCCTTGGCGTCCCGCGGCAGGTCGACGATCACCGAGCGGCCCGCGGTCAGCTCGACCCGGCGGGACGAGGCGGCCTCCGCCGAGCCGACGGTGAGCACCGGGGCGGGCCCGAGCGTCGGCCGTTCCTGCCCGAGGGCGGGGCCCCCGGCCACCAGGGCGAGCAGCGCGAGGACGCGCGCCGGACGGAGGAGGGTCGGCAGGTCGGTCATGGGGATCACGGCGTCTGCTGCCGCGCGACGCCGAAGCGCACGACGGTCAATCCGGGTTCGGGCGTCTGCGCCATCGCGGCCTCGCCTGGATGGGCTTCGACCGGCTGGGCCTCGGGGGGGCGTCCCGCATCCGCGAGGCTGCGCAGCGACAGCGACAGCGAGCCGACCTTCTGGGCGAGTGTCAGCGTCTCCGCCTGGGCGGGGGTGACGGCGAGCGTGGCGGTCTCGCCGGTGACGACGTTGGTGCCGTTCTTCTCCTGGATCAGCTGACCGATCGCCAGGACGCGGATATCGGTCAGGATGGTCTGGGAGAGCTGCACCTCGCTGTTGTTGGCGCGGGAGTTCGCGTCGTCGCGAAAGGTGCGGATCACGTCGACGCGGTCGTTGGGCAGGATGAAGCCGCCGGCGGAGTTGGTGCCGCGGCTGTCGGTGACGATGGCGACCGCGCGCATCCCGGAGGGCAGGATCGCGGCCATGAACCCGCTGTCGGGCCGGACCAGCTTCTGCGCCCGGATCGGCTCGCCGGCGAGGAAGCCCGAACGCACGGATGCGCCGACCGTCTCGTCCAGCGCCTTCGCGTTGTCCTTGCGGCTGATGTAGCCCGCCGTCATCGCGGCGTCCGGCCAGGGCTGCCAGCGCAGGTCCGCGGCCCGCAGCACCTGGCCCATGGGCATGTCGGCGGCGGCCACCAGCACCTCGGTCACCGGAGGCGGCGGCAGCTCGGCCTTCGGGGCCGGCGGCGGCGGAGGCGGGTCGCCGCCGCTCATCAGGAAGGCCGCCCCGCTGCCCGCTGCGAGGGCGATGCCGAGGACGGCGAGACGGGCTGGATTCATCGCATCGCCACGCGCCGGAGACGGCCGAATTGCCGTCCATCCCCGGACCCTGCGGGGCCATTCGTGTACTTATGGTTAAGGTATTATAACTGCCCCGGTCGGATACGGTCCGGAAACGGGGCGGTTGCCGGGTCGGTCACAACCGGCGCGATCTCTCACGCGCGGCTCAATCCTGGCCGTGGCGCAGCATCCGCGGCTGCAATAGTCTGCGCCCGAACCCGCGTCAGAATCGGGTGCTCGGATCATCCGGGCAAAACATGCCGGGGAGTGACATGATCAGGACATTTGGCGGTGCGGTGCTGGCCACCGCCCTGGCTCTGGGCTCGGGCCCGGCGGCCGCACAGGGTGCCGCGGCCGGCGCCTTCTCGGGCAACGCGCTGCGCATCGGCGTGCTCAACGACCAGTCCGGCCTCTATGCCCAGTTCGGCGGCCAGGGCTCGGTGGAAGCCGCCCGGATGGCGGTGGAGGATTTCGGCGGCAAGGTCGACGGCGTGCCGATCGAGATCCTCGCGGCCGACCACCAGAACAAGCCGGACATCGCCTCGGGCATCGCCCGGCAATGGTACGACCGCGACGGCGTCGACGCGATCATGGAATTGACCACCTCGTCGGTGGCGCTGGCGGTCCAGGGCCTGTCCCGCGAGAAGAAGAAGATCACGATCACCACCGGGGCGGCCTCCAGCGACCTCACCGGCAAGGCGTGCACGCCCTACGGCTACCACTGGGCCTACGACACCCGGGCGCTGGCGGTCGGCACCGGCGGCGCGCTGACCCGGGCCGGCGGCGACACCTGGTTCTTCCTCACCGCCGACTACGCCTTCGGCTCGGCGCTGGAGGCCGATACCAGCCGCGTGGTGCTGGCCAACAACGGCAAGGTGCTGGGCAGCGTCCGCCACCCGCTCTCGAACCAGGACTTCTCCTCGTTCCTGCTCCAGGCGCAGGGCTCGAAGGCCAAGGTGATCGGGCTCGCCAATGCTGGGCTGGACACCTCCAACGCGATCAAGCAGGCGGCCGAGTACGGCATCGTCGAGGGCGGCCAGAAGCTCGCGGCCCTGCTGTTCACCCTCTCGGAGGTGGAGGGGCTCGGCCTCAAGGTCGCGCAGGGCCTGACCCTGACCGAGGGCTGGTACTGGGACGCCAACGACGAGACCCGCGCCTTCGGCCAGCGCTACATGAAGCGCACCGGCCGGATGCCCAACATGATCCAGGCCGGCACCTACTCGGCGGTGCTGTCCTACCTGAAGGCCGTCAAGGCCGCCGGCACCGACGAGACCGAGGCGGTCAACGCCAAGCTCAAGGCGCTCCCGGTGGACGACGTGTTCGCCCACGGCGGCACGGTGCAGCCGAACGGCCGCATGGTGCACGACATGTACCTGTTCGAGGTCAAGAAGCCGGCCGAGTCGAAGGGCCCGTGGGACCTCTACAAGCAACTCGCGACCATCCCGGGCAAGGAAGCCTACGCGAGCCCGGCCGAGAGCGGCTGCCCGCTGACGGCGGCGGCGAAGTAATAGGCGCTCTTATCGTGAGGCGAGGGCCGTCAAGGATTTGAAGGCCCTTGCTCTCGCAGAACGCGACGCGCTCCCTTCCCCGCACGGGCTACGATATTCTCACATCGCTGCCGGATTTGGGCCAAGGCTAACCCCAGACGCGTCTCCCTCCCCCGCAAAGGGGGGGAGGGAGAGCCGCGGTGTCTCCCGTGTGTTCTGCCGACCCGATGTGTGAATCCGCACGCTCGTACGGGAGAGGAGACCAGCGCTTTTCACCAGCGACGATTAGGCCGCCCAGACCCGCCGGTACAGCGCCTGGATCTCCTCCGCGCTCGGCTCGAGCGGGTTGTTGGCGGGGGAGCCGGAGGCGAGCGCCTGCACGGCCATGGTCGGGATCAGGGCCTCCCAGCGGGCCGGGTCGATCCCGTATTCCCGGGGGCCGGGCACGTCGAGGTCGTCGTTGAGGGCTTCGAGTTCCGCCACCAGGGCGTTGACGGCGGCCCGGTCGTCGCCGTCGAGGCCGGGGATCCCCATGGCCCGGGCGCAGGCGGCGTAGCGCGCCACCGCGGCGGGGGCCGAGAAGGCGGTCACCACCGGCAGCAGCATCGCGTTCGAGAGCCCGTGGGCCACGTGGAAATGCGCGCCGATCGGCCGGCTCATGCCGTGGACCAGCGCCACCGACGCGTTCGAGAAGGCGATGCCGGCCTGGGTCGCGCCGAGCATCATCGCCTCCCGGGCCGCCCGGTCGCTGGGATCGGTCCAGACCCGGCGCAGGTTCGGGGCGATCAGGCGCATCGCCTGAAGCGCGAGCCCGTCCGAGAACAGATTGGACTTGCGCGAGACGTAGGCCTCGATGGCGTGGGTCAGCGCATCGATGCCGGTGTCGGCGGAGAGGCGCTTGGGCTTGGTCAGGGTCAGTTCGTAGTCGACCAGCGCGGCCACCGGCAGGTAGGCCAGCCCGATGCAGAGCATCTTCTCGTCCGAGGTCTCGTCGGTGACGATGGTGAAGCGGGTGGCTTCCGAGCCGGTGCCGGCCGTGGTGGGGATCGCCACGATCGGCAGGCCGGGCTCGTCCTGCAGGCGGGGCGCCTTGTAGTCGCGCATGTGGCCGCCGTGGTGGGCGAGCACCGCCACCGCCTTGGCGGTGTCCATCGGGCTGCCGCCGCCGAAGCCGACCACGCAGTCGAAGTCGCCGGCCTGGAGCGCCGCGAGCGCCGCCTCCACGGAGGCCACGGTCGGGTCCGGCACGGTCTCGGAGAAGATCGTTCCGCGGGCCCCCGCGCTGGCGAGCCGTTCGAGCAGCGTGTCGGTACGGCCGCTGCTGACCAGGTAGGGGTCGGTGACCACGAAGGGGCGCGACAGGCCGAGCTGGCCCAGGATCTCCGGCAGCAGCCGCGAGGCGCCGGCGCCGATGCGCATCAGCCGCGGCAGGGCGATCGAGGCAACCATTTTTTGATCCTTCGCTCAGAGCCGGTTCGGGCCTTCAGGAACTGTCGATCTTAGGACTTGGGCCGCCGCCGCGAAACCGCCGGCGCTTACACGGACGGCCCGGCGAACAGCGCGCCCGCCGCCTCGACCTCGCCGGCGATGAAGCCCGCCACCGCCCGGATATGGGCCGCCTTCCGGTGGTCCTCGTGGATGTGCATGTGGAACGAGCGCGTCAGCGACACCGCCCCGGGCAGGACCGGCGCCAGCCCGGGATGGGCCGCCGCGATGAAGGCCGGCAGGATGCACAGCCCGGCGCCGTTCAGCGTCGCGTGGACCTGGGCGAGCAGGTTGGTCGAGCGCAGCCGCGCCGAGACGGCCGGTTCGAGCGCGCCGAGATAGTTCAGCTCGCGCGCGAACAGCATGTCCTCGATATAGCCGACGAACGGATGCGCCGTGAGGTCCGGGACGCCGGCGATCGCGGGCGCCGCAGCGAGGTAGGCCTCGGATCCGTAGACGAACAGCCGGTAATCGGTGAGCCGGCGCGCCACCACCCGGGCCTGCTGCGGGGTGGACAGCCCGATGACGATGTCGGCCTCGCGCTTCGACAGGCTGAAGATCCGCGCGGTCGCCATGATCTCGACCTCCAGCCCCGGATGGCGCTCGGTCAGCCGGTGCATCCGCGAGGCCAGGAACACGCTGCCGAACCCGTCCGGGGCTCCGATCCGTACGGTGCCGGAGACGGATTGCGCGCCCGCCTCCGTGGCGGCGCTGGCGGACAGGAAGGCGCTCTCCATGGCCTCGGCCACGGTCATCAGGTTGGCGCCGTCCTCGGTGAGCGCGTAGCCGACGTTGCTGCGGTGGAACAGGCGCGCGCCCAGCCCTTCCTCCAGGGCGCGGATGCGGCGCCCCACGGTGGTGTGCTCGGTGCCGGTCCGCGTCGCGGCGGCGCTCAGGGTGCCGGTGCGCGCCACCGCCAGGAAGAAGCGCAGGTCGTCCCAGTTGCGTCCGGCCCGGCTCATGGTCGCAAACCCGCTGTGCATCGATGCACAACGGATGTAAGCGCATCCGGCTTTATCGTTCAAGCGATCCTGTTAGGCTGCGCCAAAACCAAACCCAACACGACATCAGGGAGGCGCGCATGCGCAAGATCGGGCACTTCATCGGCGGCCGTACCGTGGGCGGCGAGAGCGGGCGCTTCGCCGACGTGTTCCACCCCTCGACCGGGGAGGTCCAGGCCCAGGTCGCGCTGGCCAGCAAGGCCGAGATGCGGGCCGCGGTGGAGAACGCCGCGGCGGCTCAGCCGGCCTGGGCGGCCACCAACCCGCAGAAGCGCGCCCGGGTGATGATGCGCTTCCTCGAACTGATCCGCGGCGAGATGGACAGCCTGGCCGAGCTGCTGGCCTCCGAGCACGGCAAGACCGTGCCGGACGCCAAGGGCGACATCCAGCGCGGCGTCGAGGTGGTCGAGTTCGCCTGCGGCATCCCGCACCTGCTCAAGGGCGAGTACACCGAGGGCGCCGGCCCCGGCATCGACGTCTACTCCCTGCGCCAGCCGCTCGGCGTCGTCGCCGGCATCACGCCGTTCAACTTCCCGGCGATGATCCCGCTGTGGAAATGCGCCCCCGCCATCGCGTGCGGCAACGCCTTCATCCTGAAGCCGTCCGAGCGCGACCCGAGCGTGCCGCTGCGCATCGCCGAGATCTTCCTGGAGGCCGGCCTGCCGCCCGGGATCCTCAACGTCGTCAACGGCGACAAGGAAGCGGTCGACGCGATCCTCGACGACGAGGACATCAAGGCGGTGGGCTTCGTCGGCTCCTCACAGATCGCCGAGTACATCTACGTGCGCTCCGCCCAGACGGGGAAGCGCGCCCAGTGCTTCGGCGGCGCCAAGAACCACATGATCATCATGCCGGACGCCGACATGGGCCAGGTGGTCGATGCGCTGATCGGCGCCGGCTACGGCTCGGCCGGCGAGCGCTGCATGGCGATCTCGGTGGCGGTGCCGGTGGGCGAGGCCACCGCCGACCGCCTGATGGAAAAGCTGATCCCGCGGGTCGAGTCGCTCAAGATCGGCCCGTCGCATGACGGCTCCGCCGATTACGGGCCGATGGTCACCGCCGAGGCGGTCCGGAAGGTCGCGGGCTACATCGACCAGGGCGTCGCCGAGGGCGCGCACCTGGCCGTCGACGGCCGCGGCTTCAAGCTCCAGGGCTACGAGAACGGCTTCTACATGGGCGGCTCGCTTTTCGACCGCGTGACCCCCGACATGACCATCTACAAGGAAGAGATCTTCGGTCCCGTCCTCTCGGTTGTGCGGGCACAGAACTACGAGGAGGCGCTGGCGCTGCCCTCGACGCACCAGTACGGCAACGGCGTCGCGATCTTCACCCAGGACGGCGACGCGGCGCGCGACTTCACCGCCCGGGTGAACGTCGGCATGGTCGGCGTCAACGTGCCGATCCCGGTCCCGATCGCCTACCACACCTTCGGCGGCTGGAAGCGCTCGGGCTTCGGCGACCTGAACCAGCACGGGCCGGACGCGATCCGGTTCTACACCAAGACCAAGACCGTCACGCAGCGCTGGCCGAGCGGCATCAAGAGCGGGGCGGAGTTCTCCATCCCGACGATGCGGTAGGGCCGAGCGTCCTGGCGGAAGAAGGAGCCGCGCGGCTCTATGGCTAGCGCGGGTCCCCTCTCCCGAGCGGGAGAGGGACAGGGTGAGGGATGCGCCCTGTCCGGAAAGACCTGATCCCTCACCCCAACCCTCTCCCGAACGGGAGAGGGGGCACGTTGCGCCTGACGGCAGCCGGTGTGCGACCATCGTGGCCCGCGCGGATGAGGAATCTGCGCTGGCTCGGCGATGAACTTGGAGGAAGTGCCCATGAGTTTCGGGCTCGATGAGGACCGGACCGCGATCCGCGACATGGCGCTCGGCTTCGCGGCCGAGCATATCGCGCCGCACGCCCTCGACTGGGACCGGGACAAGACGTTTCCGGTCGAGACCCTGAGGGCCGCCGCGGCGCTCGGCATGGCCGGCATCTATGTCCGCGAGGATGTCGGCGGCTCCGGCCTGTCGCGGCTCGACGCCGCCCTGATCTTCGAGGCGCTGAGCACCGGCTGCCCGACCGTGGCGGCGTTCCTGTCGATCCACAACATGTGCGCCTGGATGATCGACGCCTACGGCGACGCGGACCAGCGCCAGCGCTGGATCCCGGGCCTGATGGGCATGGAGACGATCGCCAGCTACTGCCTGACCGAGCCGGGCTCGGGCTCGGACGCGGCGGCGCTGCGCACCCGTGCCGAGCGGGACGGCGACGAGTACGTGCTGACCGGCGAGAAGCAGTTCATCTCGGGCGCCGGCGTCAGCGACCTCTACGTCTGCATGGTCCGCACCGGCGAGGCGGGGCCGAAGGGCATCTCGGCGATCGTGGTCGAGAAGGGGACACCCGGTCTCTCCTTCGGCGCGGAAGAGCGCAAGATGGGCTGGAACGCCCAGCCGACCCGGGCCGTGCGGTTCGACGGCTGCCGGGTCCCGGTGGCCAACCGCCTGGGCGCGGAGGGCCAGGGCTTCCGCATCGCCATGAGCGGCCTCGACGGCGGCCGGCTCAACATCGCGGCTTGCGCGCTGGGCGGCGCCCAGTCGGCCCTCGACAAGAGCCTGGCCTACATGGCCGACCGGCGCGCCTTCGGGGCGAAGCTCACGGACTTCCAGGCGCTCCAGTTCCGGCTGGCCGACATGGCCACGTCGCTGGAGGTGTCGCGCACCTTCCTGCGCCACGCCGCCGCGGCGCTCGACGCCAAGGATCCGGCCGCCACGCAGCTCTGCGCCATGGCCAAGCGCCACGTGACCGATGCCGCCTTCGAGGTCGCCAACCAGGCCCTGCAGCTCCATGGCGGCTACGGCTATCTGGCCGAGTATGGGGTGGAAAAAATCGTCCGCGACCTGCGGGTGCACCAGATCCTCGAAGGCACCAACGAGATCATGCGGGTGATCATCGCCCGCGCGCTGACCGGGGGACGCTGATGAGCGATGTGATCGTCGAGCGCGTCGGCGCGCTGGGGCGCCTGCGCCTCGACCGGCCGAAGGCCCTGAACGCCCTGACCCACGGCATGGTCCTGGCGATCGACGCCGCCCTGAACCAGTTCTCCGCCGATCCCGGCATCGCCGCAGTGCTGCTCACCGGCGAGGGCGAGCGCGGCCTGTGCGCGGGCGGCGACCTGCGCGGCCTCTACGACAACGCCGGCACCGCCTTCGCCGAAGCCTTCTGGCGGGACGAGTACCGGCTGGATTCCCGCATCGCGGCTTACGAAAAGCCGTTCGTGGCGGTGATGGACGGCATCACCATGGGCGGCGGCGTCGGGCTCGCGGGGCATGCCGCGCACCGGGTCGTCACCGAGCGCTCGCGCGTGGCCATGCCGGAGACCGGCATCGGCTACCTGCCGGATGTCGGCGGCACCTGGCTGCTGCCGCGGGCGCCCGGACAGGTCGGCACCTATCTCGGCCTGACCGGCGAGCCGGTCGGCGCCGCCGACGCGATGTTTTGCGGGCTCGCCGACCTGCTGGTGCCCGTGCAGGCGCTGCCCGACCTGATCGACGCGCTGTCGGCGCTGCAGCCCGATGCCGGCGACGCGGGCGTGCGCGACGTGCTCGGCCGGCTGGCGCGCGACCCCGGCGAGCCGCCCCTGGCGCAGCATCGCGCGCTCATCGACCGGTGCTTCGCCTTCGACATGGTCGACGAGATCCTGTCGGCCCTCGAGGCGGACGGCTCCGATTTCGCGGCGGCGACCCGCAAGACCCTGCTGACCAAGTCCCCGTCGAGCCTGGTCCTGACACTGTGCCTGCTGCGCCTCGGCCGGCGCTCGCCCAACCTCGAAGCCTGCCTGGAGCGCGAGTTCCACGCCTCGCTGGCGCTGCTGGAGGAGGGCGATTTCCGCGAGGGCATCCGCGCCGCGGTGATCGACAAGGACAAGTCTCCGCGCTGGAACCCGCCGCGCCTCGACGCGGTCGACCCGGCCCGGATCGCCCGCTGGCTGGAGACGCGGGCGGACCCGGTTTTTCCGGACTCGCGCACGGGGCCGGTGTGATGTGAGGCCGCCTCTCCCAGCCCCGCAGGGAATCGGCGACACCGGATCTTCTTAGGAGCGCAGGTCCCCTCTCCCGTGCGGGAGAGGGATAGGGTGAGGGACCAGGTTTTTCCGGAGAGGGCGTGTCCCTCACCCCAACCCTCTCCCGCACGGGAGAGGGGGGCACGTTGTGCCCGTCATGGACCGATACGGCATGCCGGCGGGGTGAATGGAGCATTGGACGAAGCAGGGAGGGGTATGATGGCACAGACCATCGGGTTCATCGGTCTCGGCAACATGGGCGGCCCCATGGCGGCCAACCTCGTGAAGGCGGGGCACACGGTGCGCGGGTTCGACCTCGCGCCGGCCTCCCTGGAGGCGGCTCGGGCCGCGGGGATCGCGGTGGCGGGCTCGGCCCTGGAGGCGGCCGAGGGCGCCGAGGTGGTGGTCACCATGCTGCCCGCCGGGCGTCACGTGGTCGAGGTCTGGACCCAGCTCGCCGACGCCCTGCCGGCCGGCACCCTGCTGATCGATTCCTCGACCGTGGACGTCGAGAGTTCGCGCAAGGCCCACGGCCTCGCCGAGGCGCGCGGCTGCCTGTCCGTGGATGCGCCGGTCTCCGGCGGCACCGGGGGCGCCAAGGCCGGGACGCTGACCTTCATGGCCGGGGGCGCCGAGGCGGCCTTCGCGAAGGCTGAGCCCCTGCTGAAGGCCATGGGCAAGAACGTGTTCCATTGCGGCGCGCCCGGCGCCGGGCAGGCGGCCAAGATCTGCAACAACATGATCCTCGGGATCTCGATGATCGGCGTCAGCGAGGCCTTCGCGCTGGGCGAGAAGCTCGGGCTGTCGCATCAGGCGCTCTACGACGTCGCCTCGGTCTCCTCCGGCCAGTGCTGGTCGCTGACCACCTATTGCCCGGTCCCGGGCCCGGTGCCGACCTCGCCGGCCAATGCCGGCTACAAGCCGGGCTTCGCCGCCGCGCTGATGCTCAAGGATCTCCGGCTGGCGCAGGCCGCCGCCCTCGCGTCGGGGGCCGCGACCCCGCTGGGGGCCGAGGCCGCACAGATCTACGGGCTGTTCGAGGGCCTGGGCCACGGGGGAGAGGACTTTTCCGCGATCATCCGTATGCTTCGCGGATCGGGGAGTGAGTCGTGATGGACGCGTACGAGACGATCCTGACGGAGACGCGCGGGCGGGTCCTGCTCATCACCCTCAACCGCCCGAAGGCGCTCAACGCCATCAACGCGCAGCTCACCCGTGAGGTGATCCGGGCCGCGACCGAGGCGGATGCCGATCCGGGCGTCGGCTGCATCGTCATCACCGGATCGGCCAAGGCCTTCGCGGCGGGCGCCGACATCAAGGAGATGCAGCACGCGACCTACGCCGAGATGTATGCGCAGGACCGCTTCGCCGACTGGGAGCGGTTCACGTCCGTGCGCACGCCGATCGTCGCCGCGGTGGCGGGCTACGCGCTCGGCGGCGGCTGCGAACTCGCCATGATGTGCGACTTCATCCTGGCCGCCGACACGGCGCAGTTCGGCCAGCCCGAGATCAAGCTCGGCGTCATGCCGGGGATCGGCGGCAGCCAGCGGCTCACGCGGTTCGTCGGCAAGTCGAAGGCCATGGAGATGTGCCTGACCGGCCGGATGATGGATGCCGTCGAGGCCGAGCGCGCCGGCCTGGTCTCGCGGGTGGTCCCGGCGGACCAGCTGCTCGACGAGGCGCTGAAGGCGGCCGAGACCATCGCGTCCATGTCGCTGCCGATCGCGATGATGACCAAGGAGGCGGTCAACCGCTCGTACGAGACCACGCTGACCGAGGGCGTGCGCTTCGAGCGCCGGGTCTTCCACGCGATGTTCGCCACCCAGGACCAGAAGGAGGGCATGGCCGCCTTCGTGGAGAAGCGGCCGGCCCGGTTCGAGAACACCTGAGCGAGGATGGGCGATGGACGTCCTGGACCGCGATAGCGAAGCGCGCTTCGAGATGGCGTTCCCACGCGCGATCGTCGCCCAGAAGGCGCGCGGGCGCGAGGAGACCATCAACGAGCATCTCGTGAAGCTGTTGGCCTTCGACGTGGCTCCGGAGACCCGGGCGGTCTGGCGCAAGGAGCTGGTCCGGCACTTCCGGTTCCTGGCGGCGCTGCGGGTCAAGCCCGGCGCGAGCCTCGTCCCGGCGCGGGACTGGTGGACCTGGCTCTATGCCGACCCGTTCGAGAACAACGAGACCGGCTACACGGCCGGCCTGATCGGGCTCAACGCCGACGACTTTCCCCGCAACGGCCGCGCGGTGGAGGCGATCGCCGAGGAGATCCGCCATTTCCACGCCGGCATGGTGCAGCGCCTCGCGCGCGGCCAGGCCGGCGTGGACCTGATTCCCGCCTGAGGGCGGGATGCGGCCGGATCTGCCGGCCGAACAAGAACGACGGGGGGAACGACCATGCCCAGCTTCCGGGAGGCCCGCGATCTGCTGCTGGCCCATCGCACCGACTACGCGGCGGCGGTTTCGGCCTTCGCCTGGCCGGACCCGGTGCCGTTCAACTGGGCGCTCGACTGGTTCGACGCCGAGCTCGCAGCCCCCGAGAGCCGCGACCGCACCGCGCTCCAGATCGTCGAGGCCGCCGGCGGCGCCGAGCAGAGCCTGACCTTCGGGCAGATGGCGCGCCGGTCCAACCAGGTCGCCAACCACCTGCGCGGGCTCGGGCTGAAGCGCGGCGACCACCTGCTCCTGCTGCTCGGCAACGTCCCGGCCCTGTGGGAGACTATGCTGGCCGCGATGAAGCTCGGGGCCGTAGTCATCCCGGCCACCACCCTGCTCACGGCGGACGAGCTCGCCGACCGCCTGGCCCGCGGCCGGCCCCGGGCGATCGTGGCCGGGCCGGAGCAGCTCGGGCGCTTCGCCGGGCTGGAGACCGGCGAGGCGATCCGCATCGTCACCGGCGCGGCCACGGCGGGCTGGAGCGCCTTCGACGACGCGTCCGGCGCGCCCGAGACCTTCACGCCCGACGGGCCGACCGCGGCCGACGACCCGCTGCTGCTCTACTTCACCTCCGGCACCACCGCGAAGCCGAAGCTGGTCCGCCACAGCCACCGCTCCTATCCGGTCGGGGCGCTCTCGACGATGTATTGGCTCGGGCTGCAGCCCGGGGACGTGCATTGCAACGTGTCCTCGCCCGGCTGGGCCAAGCACGCCTGGTCGTCGTTCTTCGCACCCTGGAATGCCGGCGCGACCATCCTGGTGATCAACCAGGCCCCGTTCAACGCCTCCGCCCTGCTCGCGCAGCTCGAGCGCACCGGCGCCACCACGCTCTGCGCGCCGCCCACCGTCTGGCGGATGATCATCCAGGAGGACCTGACCGGCCGGACGCTGGCTTTGCGCGAGGTCTGCGCCGCCGGCGAGCCGCTGAACCCCGAGGTGATCGAGCGGGTGAAGGACGCCTGGGGCGTCACGATCCGCGACGGCTACGGCCAGACCGAGACCACGGCCCTGATGGCCAACACCCCCGGCCAGCCGGTGGTGCCGGGGGCCCTCGGCCGGCCGCTGCCCGGCTATCGCGTGCGCGTGCTCGACGCCGACGGCGCGCCGGCCAGCGAGGGCGAGGTCTGCCTCGAACTCGGCGCCCACCGCCCCGCCGGCCTGATGCAGGGCTACGACGACGGCGCCGGCCATCTATCGGGGGCCGAAGGCGCGCTCTACCGCACCGGCGACGTCGCCTTTGTGGACGACCAGGGCTGCTACACGTTCGTGGGCCGCGCCGACGACGTGTTCAAGTCGTCGGGTTACCGCATCAGCCCGTTCGAGCTGGAGAGCGTGCTGATCGAGCATCCGGCGGTGGCCGAGGCCGCGGTGGTGCCGATCCCCGATCCGATGCGCCACACCATCCCGAAGGCCTACGTCTCGCTGGTGGCCGGCGCCTCGGCCGGCCCCGAGACGGCGCTCGACATCTTCCGCTTCACCAATGCCCGGCTGGCGACGTTCAAGCGCCTGCGCGGTCTCGAGTTCGTCACCGAGCTGCCCAAGACCATCTCGGGCAAGATCCGCCGGGTCCAGCTGCGCCGCCTGGAGCATGACGGCGTCACCGAGGATCCGCACCGGGGCCGGGCCTACACGCAGGCGGATTTTCCCGAGCTGAAGGGCGAGACGGAACGCAAGCTCGACCAGACGGCGGGGTGATGGCGATCGCCGATCCAGGGCGCCTCTTGTCGGATCGGCGACCGCCCCTGGGGCGCGCGCGCGCCTTGCCGCCGTGCTGCGGTGCCCTCAGATTATCGGAACCGGAACGCTGGGGAATCGGGGTCGATGGCTGATACGTCCGCTCCCGGCTCGCTGGATCTTGCCGAGCAGGTCACGCGGGTGCTGCGCGCGATCGAAGAGTCGCAAACATTCGTGGCCGTGCAGAAGAAGCTGATGGCCGAAGCGGCCAAGCTCGAGCGCGACCGCGCTCTCGCCCCGTGGCAGATCGCACTCGCTGGAATGGCAGCCGGTGCTGCCTTCTTCGGGGCGGGTGCTGCCTTCGTGAAGCTGATCGGCCCCTGACGGAACGGTCAAGGTTTCCGCTTTCGCAATCCGATGACGCGCATTCGCGGCGCTTCCCAAGTCCCCCGTCGACGTTGTCCCGCTAGAGCCCGCCGCGGCGGCCGAATCGATAAAATTGCGCGGATCCGCTTCAGCGCCGCGGAGGCTCTGCGGCGCAATCCTGTCCTCAACAACGAGGACGGGTTCGATGGGCGCGGGGCTTCTCAAGACGGTTCGGGTGACGCTCGCCGGCGCGCTGGTGCTGCTCGGGCTCGCGGCCACCGCAGGGGCCCAGACCCTGGCGAGCCTCCCGGTGGAGACCGGCGCGAAGGTGCTCAGCGACGCGCGGCCGATCGCGGCCTGGGTGACGTTCTGCCAGTCCTACGCGGCGGAATGCGCCGTGGATCGCAGCGAGCCGGCGCGCATCACCCTGACACCGGCGGTCTGGGCCACCATCGTCTCGATCAACCGCCGGGTGAACAAGTCGGTCGAGCCGATGACCGACATGGATCATCTCCACGTCGCCGACCGCTGGGACCTGGCCGAGGACGGCATCGGCGACTGCGAGGACTTCCAGCTGCTGAAGCGCCACCTGCTGGCGGAGGCCGGGCTGCCCCGCCGGGCGATGCGCATGACCGTGGTGATCGACGAGAAAGGCGAGGGCCACGCCGTGCTGACCCTGATCACCGACCGCGGCGACCTGATCCTCGACAACAAGACCAGCGTGATCGAGGCCTGGCACAAGACCGGCTACGTGTTCATCAAGCGCGAGAGCCAGGACGCCACCGCGTGGGTCTCGCTCGGCGGCGTCACCTCGCCGGTCACCACCGCCAACCGCTGACCCGGATTTCGAAGGCCAACCGGTCGCAATTGTCCGGCAGGCTCGGCCGTTTGGCGAGGTTCAGGGACGCGGAAGCGGGAAGCGCGTGGCGAAGCGACCGTCCCGCCACGGATGCCGGATGTCCAATGCCGAAGCAGCATCCACCCCGTCATCCCGGGGCGTCGGAGGCGAGCCTGGGATCCGGAGCCGCCGACGGCGCAAGGCCCCGATGTTACGGTGGTTCGGGATCCCGGGCTCCGCTTCGCGGCCCCGGGATGACGGGGTCGTATTCAGGACCCCAAGCCGCAGGCCACGCTCCGTAAGGCGTACGGGACAGTGCGCTGCCGGCCCTCCGGACGAAGACCTGGAAAATCCGGGCCCCGGACCTCGAAACCCAGATTCGAGAGAACCCGTTCAGGCGGCGCGGCTCAGCGACGGCTGCGCCAGGGTGGCCACGAAGGTCTCGACCCGGCCGATGAAGCCTGCCAGGTGCGGGGCGACGCCCCGGAGGCTGGCGAGGTCGCGGACCAGGATGTCGCGCGACAGGGCGCGGTCGCCCTCGGTGGGCGAGCCGGCCAGATAGGCTTCCACGGCATGCTCGGCGATGCCGATGGCACCGGCGCGACCATCCTCGGCGAGCGCTCTGATCACCTGCTGGATGGCGGGCTGCATCGTGAAATCCTTCTCTGGCATGGGGCGATCCCGCGGGGGATGGCTGGGTTCTTGCGAAGCGATCGATCCGCCCGCGAATCTCGCCGCGGGGCACCCCTGTCTCAAGCCGGCAAAGCTCGGTCGAATCAAGGCTTTCCAGAGGGGAGCAGGGCGGCCATTCCGCCAGCGCATGCAGCGGGCCGCAGCAACGCGGATGCAACACCGCCTCGGTCGGGAACCAATCCGGTGGCTCGCGCGTTTATAGTCTCGGTTTTGACTATTGTGCGTTGCACGCCCGCGTGTCACCCTCCCGTCATCATCGGTCGATGGGGCGTGATCCATGCGGCACGCGGATGGTGGGATTCCGGCTCTCGCGTTCCTCGCGCCGCACTGGCGCGGATGGTCCGCCCCGCTGCGCCGAGCCCGGCAGGCCGCGAGCCTCGCCCTGGTGGGCACGATCCTGATGCTCGGGGGCGCCAACATCCGCGCCCATGCCCGCCTGACCCTCCCCGATGGCGCGCCCGCTCCCGAAGCCAGCGGCCCGGTCGGCGCGATCGCGGGCTGGACGGAGTTCTGCCGGCGCATGCCGGAGGAATGCACCCTCGACGTCGCGCAGCCCGCCGCGATCCCGCTCACCGTGGCGGTGTGGCGGACCCTGCGGAGCGTCAACCGCCGGGTCAACGCGCGCATCCGGCCGATCACCGATCAGGCCCATTGGGGCGTGGTCGATCGCTGGGACTTCCCGGATGACGGCTTCGGCGACTGCGAGGATTACCAGCTGTTGAAGCGCCGGATGCTGGCCGAGCGCGGCCTCTCGCGGCGGGCCCTATTGATGACCGTCGTGATCGACGAGACCAATGCCGGACACGCGGTGCTGACGGTGCGCACCGACCACGGCGACTTCATCCTCGACAACAAGACCGACGCGATCCGCCCCTGGCGGCGCACCGGCTACAGCTTCATCAAGCGCGCGGGCCAGGACGGCCAGGCCTGGGTCTCGCTGGAGGGCAAGGAGGGCGCCGCCCAGGTAGCGACCGCGGAGCCCTAGCGCCGCTCACGCCCCGACCAGCATCGCCGCCAGATCGAGGGCGACCCGGCCCGACAGCAGGCCCCAGCCGCAGGCGATCACGGTCGCCAGCATCACGAACGGCATCGGGCGGCCCTCGATCTTCCGGCCGCGCACGGTGTTGCGCAGGATGATGAAAGGGGCCGAGAAGGCCAGCATCGGCAGGGCCGCCACCGCGGGCAGGCCGCCCCGCTCCAGCAGGCTGAAGCTCGCCCGCCGCGCCGCGAACAGCTCAAAGGCGCTGGCGATCAGCCCGGACAGCGCCAGGCCGATGCACAACGTCCGGATCGACTCCAGGGCGGCGGGCGTGAGGACCATTATTCGCGCTCCTAAACAGGCTGCGCGGAGTTTAGTCACACGATTTACCGGATGTTAAGCAATCACCCGGGTTAGCGTTAACCTGTACACAGGAGCGGGCCGGTGGAACCCGGCCCGCGCGCCCTGCCTCAGGCCTCCTCCTCGAGGTCGATGTCGAGGATCGCCATGCGGAAGACGAAGGAATCGTCGCCGTCCTCCTTGTCGTCGGCGATCACACCGATCGACTCCTCGCCGATGAACACCTCGGCGGTATCGCCGGTCTTCATCGCGGTCAGGCGGATGTTGTTGTTGGCGAACTTGCGGCGCAGGTAGTCCTGCAGCTTCGCGGTCTCGGCTTTGGTCACGCTGTCTTGCCTCCCCTGTCGGCGTTGGCGCCCCGGATCGGCGCAGGGCTTGCCACGCAAGCGACGGAGCGGCAAGCGCCACGGCCAAGCGCGGTGGCGGCGGGTCAGATCCCGTCGCCCACGTGGATGAACTGATCGAGGGCGACCAGCTGGTCCATGGCCCGGGCCGGATCGTCGCAGCCGGCGGTGCCGACGACGCGGGCGGGCACACCCACCACCGTGGTGTTGGCCGGGACCGGGCGCAGGACCACGGAGCCGGCCGCGACCCGGGCGCAGGCGCCGACCTCGATGTTGCCCAGGATCTTGGCGCCGGCGCCGATCATCACGCCGCGGCGGATCTTGGGGTGGCGGTCGCCGCGCTGCTTGCCGGTGCCGCCCAGCGTCACCCCGTGGAGGATCGAGACGTCGTCCTCGATCACCGCGGTCGAGCCGACCACGAGGCCGGTGGCATGGTCGAGGAACACGCCCCGGCCGATGCGGGCGGCCGGGTGGATGTCGCACTGGAACACCTCGGAGACCCGGCTCTGCAGGTAGAGCGCGAGGTCGCGCCGCCCCCGGGTCCAGACGTGGTGGGCGAGGCGGTAGGCCTGGAGCGCGTGGAAGCCCTTGAAGTACAGCACCGGTTCCAGGGCCCGCAGGGTCGCGGGATCCCGGTCGATCACGGCGCCGATGTCGGCGCGGAACGCGTCCCCGATGGTCGGATCGGCCGCGATCGCCTCGTGGAACGCGTGCGCGACCAGTTCGGCGGGCAGTGACGGGTGCCCCAGCCGGGCCGCGACCCGGTGGGCGACCGCGCCCTCCAGCGTGGCGTGGTTCAGGACGGTCGCGACGATGAACGAGGCGAGTTGCGGCTCGGTGCGCAGGACGTCCTCGGCCTCCGCGCGCAGCCGCGACCAGACCGGATCGCAGACCGCGAGGTCCCCCGCGTCGCGGCTGAAGGCTGGGCTGAGGGCTGGACTGGCACTCATGAACGGTGGCTCGCGATCGAGGTGTCTGGTGCGCGCTTCGCTGCTGCGGATCCGGCTTCATGGCCTGGTGCGGCCGGGCGCTGCAGCGAAGCTCCGGCACGGCGGCCGGCGAGGCGAACGCCCCCGCCGTTGCGGGTCATCCTAGCACATCGTCCTACAGGGGAAGCCATGCGCGGGGCGCTTGGTCTGGGGCATCGTGCGTTCCGGCAACCCGGCCGCCCGTGACGGCGGCTCCGCCATAGCGTGGTGCGCCGCAGCGCAGCGATCAAGGGTGGCGGGGCTGCGAGGGAGGCCGCGCCTTTGTCGCTGTCAGCCGTTCCCTTGCGCGACGGGGCTCGGTTCAGCCGGCGACGGCCCCTTCGCCGAACCGCGCCTCGATCGTCGAAACGAGCCGGTCGACCATGGTCTGGAGCGGGATGTCGGAGGTGTCGACCGTGGCCGAGGCCCGGGCGTAGAGCGGCTCCCGGCTCGCCAGCACCGCCCGCAATTCCTGCATCGCCGAGGCATGGTCGCCGGTGGTGGCGAGGTGGCCCTGCTCGCGCACGCGGCTCATGTGCTCCTCCGGCCGGGCGCGCAGCCAGACGGTGTAGAACGCCTGGAGCAGCAGGTCGTAGGTCAGCGGCTCGGCCACGATGCCGCCGCTCGTCGCCAGGATCAGCGGGCCGGGATGCTCGGTGAGGCGGCGCAGGGCCGCCTGCTCCAGGCGGCGGTAGCCCTCCTGGCCGTAGATCGCGAAGATCTCCTGCACCGAGAGCGCGTTCTCGCGCTCGATCTCGGCGTTCAATTCCACGAAGGTCCAGCCCAGGCGCTCGGCGGCGAGCTTGCCGAGCGTCGACTTGCCGGCGCCGCGCAGTCCGATCAGCGCGACGCGCAAGCGGCCGCTCGATTCAGACCGGCTGCCGCCCGAGAGCGCCTCCTTGGCGGCGGCGATCTGGGCCGGATTCGCCTGGGCGAGCAGGTCGCGCACCACGGGCCAGTCGGGCAGGCCGTCGTTGCCGGTGATCAGGTCGTCGAGCCGCACGCCCATGGCGTTGGCCACCCGCCGCAGCAGGATGATCGACACGTTGCCCTGCCCGCCCTCGAGTTGCGCGATGTAGCGCTCGGAGAGGCCCGAAGTCTGGGACAGCACCTTGCGCGACAAGCCGCGCACGGTGCGCGCGTGCCTGACGCGGCGCCCGAGATCCGTGAGAAAGAGCGATTCCTGTTCCAACACGCCGCTCATGGCGTCGTCCGCTTTCCTGCCAGCCCGAAAGCAGAGTGCTTGCCCTGCATGTCTGCCACTTCAAGATGAATTCTGATTCGCAACCTAGGATCGAGCGGGTGCTTGCTCGACCGTTCGTGCGAAGCCTGGCGTACCCTACCCTGAAGTCTGTATTGCGCCGCCTGTATCCGGCCGCGTCGACCGGTCGACGGGCCATGGCCGCACCGGCCCAACCCTGTTGCTGGCGTGGCGCCTATGTGTTGCGGATCGGCCCGATGGTCAAGCCTTGAGCAGGATCCTCGTGTGGGCAGATTCTAGACAAGCTGGGGTTGTTTTGCCCCGATCCGACCGAGTCCGACTCACTCGACCGGGATGGCCGTGGCCTCGCGGACGGGGGCGACGGCGGGCGCCGCGCGGCGCGGCGTGGCGGCGGCCAGCAGCTGGATCGACGGGCGGCGCGGCGGCAGCGGCACGTCCACGGTCTCAGTCACCCCGGCGGCCGCCGCCGCTGGCGTCATCGCGGCGCCCTGGAACGCCGCGGCCGGCTCGGCCTGCGGGGACAGGCGCAACTCGGCGAGCTGGGCCGGCGCGGCCTCCGAAGCCGCGCTGCCGAGGCCGGCCGGACGGCGCGGCGGCAGCGGGACCTCAACGGTCTCGACCGCGGCCATCTGAACGGCGGCGCCCGGCGCGGCACCCGCGGCGGCGGGCTCGACGGACAGGCTCGCATACGCGACGGCGCCGCTGAGGGCGTCCGGACGCCGGGGCGGGAGCGGGACCTCGACCGTCTCGCTCGGCACCGCCGCCACCGTGGCGGCGGTGGGTGCGTAGGCCAGGGCCCCGGAGGCGGCGCCGGAATCCGTGACGCCGCCGCCGAACAGGCTCGCCAACGCGCTGGCCGAGGCCGCCACGGGGGCCACCACCGAGGCGACCTCGCTGGAGATGCCCTGGCGCTTGGCCGCGTAGTAATAGCCGCGGTTGTAGTACTGGTAGGCTTGGCTGACGTTGCCCTGGGCGGTGCGGTAGGCGCCCGCCAGGTAGGCGACGCCGTAGCGCAGGTTGGTCGCCGGATCGTACAGGCCGGCCGCGTCGCCGGTGTATCCGAGGCTGCGCGCCGTCGCGTGCTTGATCTGCATCAGCCCGAGGGCGCTGCCGCCCTTGGCCTTCGGGTTGTAGTTGCTCTCGCGCTTGACCACCGCGTGGACGAAGCTCGCCGGGACGCCGTTTGCCTTGGCCTGCTGCTCGATCAGCGCATCGATGTTGTCGCGCGCGCCCTGCCCGAAGGCGGCGACGGGCACGACCGCGAGAGCGGCAGCCAGGAAGAGGCGATGCATTCCGAGACCCGGTCCTGCTTCTACTGTGGTCAAGCTAGGTCGCGGGGAAATGAGGCCGGAAAGGGGCCCGGATCCGGCAGCCTGTGGGCGAGCGGGGTGTCGGGCGCCCCTGTGCCTTGTCCGCCACAGGGCGGCGCCGTCGGTTAACCATTCCGGTTATCCACAGCGTGTGGGCCTGGACGCTCAGGGCAGGATGAAGCGCGCGACCCCGTGGGCGAAGCCGTCCGCGCCGTTGCCGTCCGTCACGGCGCTGGCGGCCGCCTTCACGCCCGGCTCGGCATTGCCCATCGCCACCGAGAATCCGCTGCGGGCGAACATCGGCCGGTCGTTCCCGGCATCCCCGAAGGTCGCGATCCGCTCGGGCGGGATGCGCAGATGCGCGCTCATCCAGGCCACGAACTGCCCCTTGTCGAGCCCGGGCGGCGTCACGTCGAGATAATAGGCCTGCGAGCGGTGCACGGTGGCGCGGCCGGCCAGCGCGGTCCCGATCCGGGCCTCGCAATCGGCCAGGTGCGCGTGGTCCCGGCTGACCCCGACGATCTTCGAGGCCGCCCCCATCAGGCTGCCGAGATCGGCCACCACGCGCGGCTCGGCGTCGATCGTCCGGCGTTCGAGATCCGCGTAGGGGCCCTCCGGGTCGCGCAGGCACCAGGCCCCCGCGGCGAAGACCCAGACGTCGAGATCCTCGGCCTGAAGGCGCTCCAGCGCCGCCCGCGCGGCCGCTTCCGGGATCAGCCGCTCCTCGATGATCGAGAGATCGGGCCGGACCACGCTGGCGCCGTTGAACGCCCCCATCGGCAGGTCGAGGCCGAGGGCGTCGACGAGGCCGCGAAGGCCCAGCGGCGGCCGGGCCGACGCGATGCTGAACCCGATCCCGGCCGCGCGCAGGCGCTTCACCGCCGCGACCGTCGAGGCGGCGAGCTGCTTGTCGTCGGTCACCAGCGTGCCGTCGACATCGGAGATCACCAGGGCGATGCCGGTCGCCTTCGTCGCCATCGCTCAGGTCCTTCCGGCGGGGAGGGGGGATTCCGCGGCGAGCTGCGCCACGACGCGGCCGGCGACGGCCTCCGGCGGCGCGTCGATCCCCACGATGACCGGGTGCTCGTCGGGGCCGGGGATCTCCAGGGTGGCGAACTGGCTGTCCAGCAGCCGGGGCGACATGAAGTGGCCGTGGCGCTCGGCGAGGCGCCGGGACACCAGGGCCCTGTCGCCGTCCAGGTAGACGATGCGGACGCGCCGGCTCCCGCGGGTGAGCACGTCCCGGTACGTCCGGCGCAGGGCCGAGCAGACCACCACGCCGGATTCGCCGGCTTCCAGCCGATGCTGGATCCAGACCGCGATCCGGGCGAGCCAGGGCGCGCGGTCCTCGTCGTCCAGCGCGTGGCCCGCATGCATCTTGGCCACGTGCTCGGGGGTGTGGAAGCTGTCGCCGTCCACGAAGATCCAGCCGAGCCGCTCGGCGATCAGCGCGCCGACGGTGCTCTTGCCCGAGCCCGAGACGCCCATGACCACGAGGACCTGCGCCGCCCGCGCGGCCGCTCCGGCTTCGTTCTGCATCCGCCCACCCGCGCTCATCCGGACCACGCCGCTCCGGGGCGCCACGCTGCGCCATGGGGTTCATCAATAGGCTCGGCGGCCGGGAAGGAAAGGTTCCTGGGGAACAGCAGGCGATGCGCCGACAACCCGTGGAACCCCCGCTGGGGCGGCACGTTCCCCCCGGCGACGACAGAACATTTCAGGAACGAGGGTCCCATGGCCAAGGCAGCCGACAAGCACGACGCGACCCAGGACAACCCGAAGACCGATCCGAAGGACGTCTCGAACCAGATCAAGGATCCGGATCAGTGGACCACCGGCGGTGAGCCGATGACCGGGGCGCAGGCTTCGTACCTCAAGACCTTGTCGGAAGAGGCCAAGGAGCCGGAGGCCTTCGACTCGGACATCGACAAGGCCGAGGCGTCCAAGCGGATCGACGACCTGCGCCACAAGGCCGGCCACGCCTGAGCGACCCCGGCCCGACGCGCCCTGGACGGGTCCGGGCCGCGTCATCGGACATGTCGAAAGGTCGGCGCCTTCACGGGTGCCGGCCTTTCGTCGTTCGGATCCACGTCGCGAAGGCGATGTTTCGAAGACACTATTAAGCCGGCGGCAATGGGAACCCGGTTAGACGTTTCCATCGCGCCGGGCGGCGAGAGCGCTCATCGTCGGCGTGGATACCGGTTTATGCGTGCGCGAGCGTGTTGAACCAGGGGCCGGGAGACGAGCCCGATCGCGATACGATCGGGTGCGGATCCGGGCGCAGGGGAAGTCGGAGTCACGGATGGCGGAGCCGAGCTGCGAGGGATCGAAGGCGGCTTCCGGACGATCCCGCAGCCGTGGGCGCGACCTCGCCCGGCGGGCGCCGTCGCGCTTCGCCGCGGACGCCCGCGGTTCCACCGCGATGGAATACGCCCTGATCGGCGCGCTGATCTTCATCGTCGCGGCCGGCAGCATCCGGTATTACGGCTCCCGGATGACCCCGATCTACGAGCGCATCAGCACGACGGTGAGCCAAGCCAATTGAGGGGCGCCGTTCCGGCTCCGGCCGTAAAGTTTTCGTCGGCGTGCCCCGAAAAAGCTGTGCTTAGTGAGGATGAAACCGCTCGCTCGGCCGTCGCGGGCGCAGTGTGGCCCACCCGCTACGGACACCCCGGCCGCTATGGGCTAGGCACGGGCTCGGCAAAACCGATGGGCAACATCTGGATGCGCAAACTTTCCCTCGCTCTGCTCGCCGCGACGGCGATGTCGGGCTGCTCGTACCTGCCCGCGGCGGGTCCGACGGCGAGCGCGATCCAGGCCGGCGCGGAAGTCGCCACCGCCGACGGCGGCACGCTCGCCCGCTACGAGATCATCGACGTCACCCCATCCGTGATCGAGGCTCTGCGCGGCCGCCCCCTCGACAGCCTGCTCGCCTCCTTCGGCGACCACCGCCCCTCCACCGAGCCGGTGATCGGCATCGGCGACATGGTCTCGGTCTCGGTCTGGGAGGCCGGCTCCGGCGGCCTGTTCTCCGGACCCCTGGTCGCCGACCGCTTCTCCGCCGGCTCCAAGTCCGCCCTCATCCCCGAGCAGCCGGTCGGCCGCGACGGCGCGATCTCGGTGCCCTATGCCGGGCGCATCAAGGTCGCCGGCCGCCGGCCCCAGGACGTCCAGGGCCTGATCGAGAACGAACTCGCCGGCAAGGCGATCCAGCCGCAGGTGCTGGTCTCGGTCACCCGGCCGATCAGCCAGGCGGTCACCGTCACCGGCGAGGGCGCCGCCGGCGCGCGCCTGCCGCTCTCGGGCCACGGCGACCGCATCCTCGACGTCATCGCGTCGGCCGGCGGCAACCGCTCGCCGGTCTCGGAGACCTTCGTGCGCCTGTCGCGCGGGCCGGTCACCGCCACGGTGCCGCTGACCACCGTGGTATCGAACCCCAAGGAAAACATCTACCTGCGGCCCAACGACGTGCTCACCCTGGTGCGCGACCCGCAGACCTTCCTGGCGGTGGGCGCGCTCGGCCAGGCCACGGAACTGCCGTTCCAGGCCGACGGCATCACGCTCGCTCAGGCGCTCGCCAAGGCGCGCGGCCTGTCGGACTTCGCCGCCGACCCGGCCGGCACCTTCATCTTCCGGTTCGAGCCCGCCAGCGTGGTGCGCCGGCTCAACCCGGCCACCAAGCTCACCGGCACGCCGCTGGTGCCGGTGGTGTACCGGATCAACATGCGCGACCCCAACAGCCTGTTCACCACCCAGGCGTTCCGCATGCGCAACCGCGACCTGATCTACGTCTCGAACGCCCCGTTCACCGAGGTCTCGAAGGTGCTGTCCGTCTTCACCTCCGTCACCGGCCCGGTCTCCTCGGTGGCGACCGCCTACTATTACGCGAAGTAAGCACGGGACGACTTTCGCGCGTCGGCGGAAAACAATCGCGTTCCGCCGCGTCCTCGCGTATGGGCTTTGCGTGCGGTTTGGTGCGGCGCGGGAGCGCCCGGACGGAGCCGCGACCCGCCCGCGCCGGTGGCTGACTCGCGCAAGGATGCCTAGAAGAGCCCGATGAAGATCGGACGCGTCGTCTCCGCCCGCGGGCTGTTCCGGCCCACGCTGTTCCCCTTGAGCCTGTGTCTCGCGCTCCTGTCGGCCGGGCCGGCGGCGGCCGATGTCGTGGTCGGCGTCGCGGTCCCGCGCTCGGGCCCCTACGTGGCGGTGGGCGAGCAGGTGCTGCGCGGCGTCGAGGCCGCGGCCCGGGACGCCAACGCCATGGGCGGGATCGACGGGCAGCCCGTCACCCTCGACGTGCAGGACGATGCCTGCGACTCGAACACCGCCACCGCGGTCGCCAACCACTTCGTGCGCTCCAACGTGCGCCTCGTCGTCGGCCATGTCTGCTCGAACGCCTCGATCGCGGCCTCCGACATCTACGCCCAGAACGGCATCGTGATGATCAGCGCGGCCTCGGTGTCGGCCCGGCTCACGGACCGGGGGCTGCCGAACGTCTTCCGGGTCTGCGGGCGCGACGACGACCAGGCCCGGCTCTCCGCCGCGGTGCTCGCCGAGCGCTTCCGCGACCGCAAGATCGCGCTGATCCAGGACCAGACCCCGGCCTCCCGGACGCTGGCGGCCGCCACCAAGGACAACCTCAACCGGATCGGCATCAACGAGGCCCTGTCCCTGTCGTTCGCGCCGAGCGACGCCGACGACGCCGCCCTGGTGGACCGGCTCAAGGGCGCGGGGATCGAGGTGGTGTATTACGGCGGCGACGCCGCCGAGATGGGCCGCCTCGTGAAGGTCGCCGCCGATCGCGGCTACCGTCCGCAATGGTTCGGCACCTCGGCGATCGCGACGCCGGACTTCGCCAAGGTCGCGGGCTCGGCCAGCAACGGCGTGCTGATGACCTTCTACCTCGATCCGAGCCGCCAGCCCGCCGCCGCCGCCGTCGTGAAGGCGTTCAAGGCCGAGGGCGTCGATCCCACCGGCTCGACCGTCTACGGCTACGCGGCCCTCCAGGCGCTGGTCGCGGCCGGCAACTTCGCCCACTCGGTCGAGCCGAAGCCGATCGCCCAGGCGCTCCATACGGAGCGGTTCGACGTCGTGCTCGGCACGGTCGGGTTCGATTCCAAGGGCGACGTCACCGCCCAGGGCTATGTTCTGTATGTTTGGAAGGACGGGAGCTTTACGCCCGCCGGGAAGTGAGGACCGGGTCTCAGGCTCCGGCCGAAAGCCGCGCCTTGGCGGCCTGGGCCAGGAAGGCGGATCGGCTCTCGCCGGTCGCCTCGGCGGCCCGGTCGATCCGCCGGAGGAGGCCTTCCTCCATCGAGATGTTGACGCGTACGGCCCTGCCAGGAAGCTCGACCTGCACGAGCGCAATCATCGCGTCGCCGCTGTCCTCTTGAAAACCGGGATCGCCGCGCAACTCATCCAGCCCGCGTAGGCGCGGGGCTTCCTCGCCATCCTCCGCCATCCCGGCGACGTGGAAGGCCAGCATCTCGGCGGCCTTGCGATAAAGCGTGTCGAGATCGCCCGCGACCGTGGTCGCCCCCGGGAAATCCGGGAAGGAGGCGCCGAACCGGCCGTCCTCCTGGTGCACCAGCATGACGACGTGAGCCATATCCGCCATCTCGGTTCTCATCGATACTCCGGGGAGGCTTCTTGCCCAGATAGGTTTGCTGCCTGCCCTCTCACCAAACCCATCCGGCTTGCCGATAGATGCTGCGCAGGGTTCCGGTCGGGATCTCCGACTCGCCTGCGTCGATCGTGACCCGTCCGGGTTTGCTCGCATGCTTGAACTGGATGTGGTCTCCAGGGCCCTTTCGGACAACGAACCATCCGTCCTTCTGAAGTACCGTCATCACCGCACGGGTTTTGCGCTCGCGCGCCGGTCTCGACATCCCGGGAACACTTTCGGCCCGCCTGCCGCTCCGCGCTTCCTGGGTCAGGGATCCACGCGAAGATTCGATACGACAGCCTGATCCTTGAGTGTTTCCTCCTGCGTAGGATTACACAAGTCGCAGCCCAGAGCAACAATCCGTGTGTATGTTTGCGCAATACCCGTCCGTACGCGATGCGAGAATGAGGCTTCGCTGCATCTCGTCGGAGCGCCTGATCCGAACAATCTCCTACCCCCGTTCGGCGGCATCGACCTCGGCCCCCCGGCCCAGCCCGCGCAGCAGCTCGGCCAGGTGCGGCCGCACCCGCAGCTGCAGCGTATGGAGCTGGCGGACCGCCTCGCTGAGCCGGCCTGCGCGGCCGAGCATCCCATCCGCGAAACCGATCATCCGGGCGTTGGGCCAGGCCGGCTCGCGCAGGGCGTGGAGGCGGGCCACCAGGGCCTCGGCGGAAACGTCGGGTTCGGCCTGGGCGAACAGCATCAGCAGCGCCGCCGTGGAGCGCGACAGGCCGTAATGGCAATGGACCAGGAGGTGGCCCGCGCCGTCGAGGTCGCGCCCGAAGCCGAGGATCGCCGCGACATGCTCGGGCTCGGGCGGCACGAGGCCGTCGCCCGGGCCGAGGCAATCGTGGAAGTGCAGGGTCGTGCGGGCATGGGTGCCGTAGGCGGCGAACGCCTCCGGCTCGGGCGTGCCGGGATCGAGCAGCGACAGGACGTGGCTGACCCCGCTCGCGCCGTGCCCGGCCAGCTCCTCCAGGCCGCACACGGTGTGCAGGGTGACGTCGGGCAGGGGCAGGTCGGAGAGGGGCATATCGGGGAGGGGCATATCGGAATCGGCTCGCATGGTCGGGCGCCTATCACGGGGGCGGTGCGGTTTCGAGGCGCCATGGCGCCACGGCGGCGGCCCCCGTTCCGCGGGCGCTTTCGAGAACACCCGCGGACGTGCTACCTGCGCGCCGACCTTCCGCCGGCCGGATTGGACACGCTGAGACGAGATGCCGTTGGACGAGCCCCATGACGCGCCTTCCCGTGCCGCCGGAACCCGCCGCGCGGTCCTAACCGCCGGCCTCGGCGCGGCGATCACCGCACCGCTGGCCGCGCCGGCCCTGGCCCAGGGCGCACCCGAGCTGCGCTGGCGCCTGTCCTCGGCTTACGCCAAGAGCCTCGACATCCTGTTCGGCGCCCCCGAGGCGCTCAGCCGGATCGTCGCCGAGGCCACCGACGGGCGGTTCCAGATCCAGGTGCTCGGCCCCGGCGAGCCGGTCCCGGCCGAGACCCTGCTCGACGCCGTGTCGGCCGGCACGGTCGAGATGGGCCACGGCCCTGCGACCCTCGGCCAGGCCAAGGATCCGACCTTCGCGCTCGCCACCGCGATCCCGTTCGGCCTCAACGCCCGGGGCGCCGCCGCCTGGTGGCAGGCGGGGGGCGCCGCCGAGCTGTTCGCCGAGGTCTTCGCGAAATCCGGCCTGGTCTGCCTGCCCGGCGGCAATACCGGCGCGCAGATGGGCGGCTGGTTCCGGCGCGAGATCAAGAGCGTGGCCGACCTCCAGGGCCTCAAGTTCCGCATCGGCGGCATGGGCGGGCAGGTGCTGACGAAGTTCGGCGTCCAGCCGCAGGCCATCCCCGGCCCCGAGATCTACCAGGCCCTCGAGACCAAGAAGCTCGACGCCGCCGAGTGGATCGGCCCCTACGACGACGAGCGGCTCGGACTGCAGAAGGTCGCCCCGGTCTACCATTATCCCGGCTTCTGGGAGGGCGGCGCGATGCTGCACTTCTGGTTCAACGCCGAGAAGTGGAAGGCCTTGCCGAAAGCCTATCAGGCGATCCTGCGCTCCGCCGCCGCCGAGGTCGGGGCCGAGGTCCAGGCCAAGTACGATGCGCGCAACCCGCAGGCCCTGCGCCGGCTGGTCGCCGGCGGCGCGCAGCTGCGGCCGTTCCCGCAGGACGTGATGGAGGGCGCGCTCAAGAACGCCAACGACGTCTATGCCGAGATCGCCGCCAAGAACGCCGATTTCCGCCGGGTGTACGAGGCGATGCGGACCTTCCGGAACGAGGAATATCTCTGGTTCCAGGTCGCCGAATACACCTACGATAACTTCATGATTCGGGCCCGGGCCCGGGGATAGCGAAATCTCGGTTTCAAAAGGTCTTCGACCTTTTGCGGGTGAAGGGCGGAGCCCTTTCTTCTCTGGGGCTCGGCCCCAAACCCTGCCAAAGGGCTGAGCCCTTTGGAAACCCGGCCTTCGCCGTTGCCATCCGGGCGCGCCGACTAGGGGAGGAGACGGCATGATGGGGACCTTGAGACTCGGCCTGGCGCTGCTCGGGGCGGCGCTGCCGCTCCCGGTGCTGGCGCAATCGCCCGCCAACCTCACCGCCCTGCGCGGCCTGGCCCCTGTGGCCCGGCTGCAGGGGAGCCCGGCCGGCACGGCGGCGCTCGACGCCAACCTGCGGGTGACCGGGGACATCCAGACCGCCGCCCTCAAGCAGCCGACGCTGCTGCCCTTCCCCGAGCAGCAGCAGCTGGCGCTGCGGGACTGCTTCATCACCGACGGCAACGCCTCGGGCCTCGCCGACGGCCTCGGCACGGCGCTCGCCACCGCCTATCAGGCCCGGGCGCGCTACAGCGACGCCAAGACCTTCACCAGCGTCGCGCAGCCGGTGGCCGACCTGATCGGCTACACCAACAACGTCACCAAGTCGGATTCGAATTCCGGCAAGTACTTCTTCGCCAACGGTACGATCCACGGCACGCACCCGGTCTCGGCCGAGGCCGCCGCGCTGCTCACGGACGGCACCGTCACCGACGTGTTCGGCAAGGCCTACGGCCGGCCGGCGGGCAGCCCCGGGGCCGACCGGTTCGGCAATTCCCGCCCGTTCCAGACCCTGCCGCATCTCCAGGCCTATCGCGGCGCGGATTATTTCGGCGCGGCGTCGCATTCGTTCGACTGGCTGCGCGGTCCCAAGCAGGATCTCGTCGACAGCCCGTCCTATCCCAGCGGGCACACGACCTACGGCTACACCGAGTCGCTGATCCTCGCCCTGCTGGTGCCGGAGCGCTACCAGCAGATGATCGCGCGGGCCGCCGAATACGGCAACGATCGGATCATCGTCGGGGCGCATTACGCCATGGACGTGATCGGCGGGCGCGCGACCTCGCTGCACGCGGTGGCGCATCTGCTCGCCAACGATCCGGCCTATGTCGGCCAGATCCGGAAGAACCCCGCCGTGATCGACACGAAGGCGACGGACGCGGACAAGCACGTCGGCGTCACCGATTACCGGGCGCTCCTGACTGAGGCGCGCGCGGCGATGGCCGAAGCCCTCGCGGCCGGCTGCGGCGGCACGGTGGCGGCCTGCGCGGCGCAGGATACCGGCCGGTTCAAGGACCCCGCCGCCAACGCGGCCTTCTACGAGGCGACGCAGACCTACGGGTTGCCGGTCGTGCACGACGCAACCGCCAACGCCCGGGAGGATGTCGGCACGATCGCCCCGGAGGCCGGCCACCTGCTGACCGCGGCCTTCCCGGCGCTCACCCTTGCCGAGGCGAACGCCATCCTGACCGAGACGCAGGGCCCCGGCGGCGGCTTCCTCGACGACGGCTCGGAGTTCGGGGTCTATGCCCGGATCAATCTCTACGCGGCTTCCGGCAAGGCGGCGGCGCTGGCGGCGAGCCGGGCGGGGGCGAGCGCGACGCGCTGACGGGGCGCGATTG
Organism: Methylobacterium mesophilicum; assembly: GCF_022179445.1. Lineage (GTDB taxonomy): Bacteria > Pseudomonadota > Alphaproteobacteria > Rhizobiales > Beijerinckiaceae > Methylobacterium > Methylobacterium mesophilicum. The sequence goes on from NZ_BPQU01000005.1 coordinate 90,227, forward strand.
CGGGGCGTCAGAACACGGCGTGGTCGCCGCGCTCGGCCACGGCCTCGCCCCGGACCAGGCGCCCATAGTAGGCGAACAGGGTTTCCGACCCCGTCGACGGCGTGGCGTGCGCATCGTAGCGGCCCGTGGCCGGATCCAGGACGAGCATCGACTCCGTGGCGTAGTAGCGCCCGATGCGGGCGAGCTCGGCCTTGGCGGCGAGCGCCGGGACCCAGCGCCCGAGCGCGGCCAGGACGGCGATGATCGCGTCCAGCAGCGCCACCGGCACGTGCCGGAAGCGCGGCTCGCGCCCGAGCAGCGCGAACAGGTGCTCGCCCTGCGCCCTGGGGGTGATCGCCGCGCCCGGCCCCCCGATCGGGAGCACGCGGTTGCGCCGGGCGTCGTCGTCGATGCAGTCGGCGAGGTACTGGCCGAGATCGTCGTCGCTGATCGGCTTGCAGGCGGTCAGCAGGCCGTCGCCGAAGACCAGGAACGGCTTGCCGCGCCTCACGCGATCGATCTGCCCCGAGAGCGATTTGAAGAAGGCGGTCGGCCGCACGATCGTGTAGGCGAGGCCCGACCCGATCAGCGCCTGCTCGAACGCCAGCTTGGCATGCTGGAACGCGAGGACCGGCTTCTGGACGCAGATCGCCGAGAGCAGGACGACCTGCGTGACGCCGGCCGCCTGTGCGGCCTCCAGCGCGTTCAGCTGCGCCTGATAGTCGATCGCCCAGGCATCGTCGGGCAACCCGGTGCGCGAGGCGAGGCACGAGACGAGGACGTCGAACGTCTCGCCCCGGATGCCGTCGCGGGCGAGCGCGGCCGGGTCGGTCACGTCCGCGACCCGGGCGGTGGCGCCCGCTGGCAACGGGGCGGGCCGCCTGACCAGGCAGACGACCGCGTGCCCGCGCGACACCAGCGCCCGCACCGTCGCGCGGCCGATCGTGCCGGTGCCGCCGAGGACGAGGACGCGCCGCGACGGTGGAGCGTTCGATCGATCCCAGGTCACGATCGCGTCGTCCAAGGGCTCGGACCGCCGATCATGACGGCTTTCGTCCGCACGGCCGCTTCAATCCGCTGTGAGCGGGCGCCGCCATCGGACGCTCTCTCCCGAACCGGACAGGCTACGCAGGTTGAGACCTTAGTCGCCGTCATGCTGCGACCGCGGTAGGCTTGGGTCCCCTTTCCCTTGCGGGCTACGACGTTCACGCATCGGCTCTTATAGGGCGCGACGAACCCCCTCTCCCGTGCGGGAGAGGGTTGGGGTGAGGGATGCGACCTCTCCGGAAAGACCTGATCCCTCACCCGGCTCTCTGCGAGAGCAGACCTCTCCCACACGGGAGAGGGGACCCGCGCTCCATACTGCGCCCGTGCTGCCGACACCGATGCGTGAATCCGGTAGCCCGTGCGGAAGAGGGGGCGCTTCATGGTTCGCAACAACGTCAATGCCATAAAACCTGGGTCGCCCCCGCCGTCACGGCACCCGCTTGCGCAGCACGAAATTCCCCACCGCCAGGAATTTCTGCGCCCGCTTGCCGGTGTCGACCTCGGTGGTGAACACGTTGCCCTTGGAATCGACCGCGAGGTTGTGGACCCAGTGGAACTGGCCCGCCATGCGGCCGTTCCGGCCGAAGGCGCCCACCGTCGCGCCGGTGGCGCGGTCGAGGGTGCGGACCTCGTTGTTGGCGCCGTCGGCGTTGAGCAAAAAGGTCTCGTCGGCGTCCGGCCACAGGGCCAGCTCCCAGACCGAGCCGTTGGCCCGGGTGTTCTTCTCCACGACGAACTCCTTCACGAAGCTGCCGTCCTTCTGGAACACCTGGATCCGGTTGTTGGTGCGGTCGCAGACATAGACCAGCCCGTCCCGGGCGATGCGCACGCAATGGACCGGGTTGGCGAATTGCTGGCGCGGGGCGGCGGCCGGGTCGTAGGGGCCGAGCTTGTCGTCTGTGGGCGGCTTGCCGTAGGCGCCCCACATCCGCTTGAACGCCCCGGTCTCCCGGTCGAACACGATGATGCGGTGGTTGTAGTAGCCGTCCGCCACGTAGACCTCGTTGGCCGCCATGTCGAAGTCGACGTTGGCGGGCTTGCCCAGGCGGCTGGTGTCCCGGCTGTCGGTCTGGGGGCCGGACTTGCCGATCTGCAGGACGAACTTGCCGTCGGCCGTGAACTTGAGGAGCTGGCCGTCCTGGTCGCCGTTGCCGGCGATCCAGACGAAGCCCTGGCCGTCGATCTGGATGCCGTGCTCGTTGGTTGGCCAGTCGTAGCCCTCGCCGGGGCCGCCCCAGCTGCGCAGGAGGGTGCCGTCCTGGGCGAATTCCAGCACCGGCGGCGCGGGCTTGCAGCACTTGCTGCGCGGCGGATCGAGGCTCGCGGCCTTCTCGTCGTCGGTCAGCGTGCGGGGCCGCTGGACCACCCAGACATGGTCCTGCGCGTCGACCGCGACGCCCGCGGCCTGGCCGAGGATCCAGTCGTTCGGCAGGGGCTTCGGCCAGGACGGGTCGACCTGGAAATGCGGCGCCTCCGCGGGCGCGGCCCCGGCGGGCCCCGCGAGGGCGAGCAGGCAGGCCAAAGCCGGCAGCGCGGTGGAAAGCATCCTCATGGCGTGTCCTCCGGCGCCTGTCCCGGCGCTCGCGGGCAGCATGGCGTCCCGCGCGGCCTGGGGCCAGCGCTCCCGCCCCGGTTCGGTGACACGGGGGACCGAACAGAAAAAAGGCCACTCCCGAAGGAGCGGCCCGAAGTCTAGGGAGGAAACGCCCAAGAAGGGCAGCGGGATCGCGACGCCATCGCCATCCCGCGCTGCACAATCTGCGCGCATGGCCGAAAATTACAAGGCCGTTCGGACAGAAAGGCTGTCCTTTCGTGCGGCCGCACACGCATCGCACCCCCGCTGTGTCGAAAATGTCGCATCTGCATCGCAGCCCAAGAGGACAGACTTCAGGCGATACCGGGCGGCAAATCCGACGGCAAACCGTTGAGAAACACGGATTTCGCCGTGCGGAACCGCGGCCCTGCGATGCCGTTCCACTGCGGCAATTCATGACGGCCGCGTGAAGGGACGAATTCGTTACCCGCGCTAGCTGTCCGGCCAAGTCTCCGTCGGGACGGACAAAGAAGGACAGCGTGCGGGTATGGCGATCCAGGGCGAGCGGATCCGGGTTCTCAACGACGTCGAGCCGCGGGCGGACGGGCGCTACGTCCTGTACCTCCTCCAGCAGGCCAACCGCGCCCAGTTCAATCCGGCCCTGGAATTCGCCATCGAGGAGGCGAACCGCCTCGGCCTGCCGGTGGTCGCCTGCTTCGGCCTGCTCGACGGCAAGAGCGGTTTCCCGGAGGCCAACGCCCGGCACTACGCCTTCCTGCTCCAGGGTCTCGCGGATGCGAAGGCGGGGCTGGAGAAGCGCGGCGTCGGGTTCGTGATGCGCAAGTGCGCGCCCGCCAAGATCGCGATCGACCTCGCAAAGGAGGCGGCGCTGCTGGTCCTGGACCGGGGCTACCTCGCGATCCAGAAGGGCTGGTACCGGGAGATCGCGAAGGCGGTGAAGACCCGCATCGTCCAGGTCGAGGGCGACGTGGTCGTCCCCGTCGAGACGGCGTCGAACAAGCACGAATTCGCCGCCCGCACGCTCCGGCCGAAGCTGAACCGGCTCTGGGACCCGTTCATCGCCGACCTGAAGCCGCGCAAGCCCAAGCACGCGGCGAAGGGCGTCACGCCCGACGGCGAGATCGACGTGTCCGATCCGGAGGCGGTGCTGGCCGGCATGAGCCTCGACCGGGAGGTCGGCCCGGTGAAGCGCTTCGTCGGCGGCGAGACCGAGGCGCGCAAGCGGCTCAAGGCGTTCCTCAAGGAAGGGTTCGAGGGCTACGGCAACGGCCGCAACAGGCCGGAGGCGGCGGCCGCCTCGCACATGAGCCCGTTCCTGCATTTCGGCCAGATCTCGCCGGTGGAGATCGCCCTGGCGGTGCGGGAGGCCAAGGCTGGCGACGACGACGACCGCGGCGCCTACCTGGAGGAGCTGATCGTGCGGCGCGAACTCGCCATGAACCACGTGTTCTACACGGAGGGCTACGACGACTACGACAAGGCGGTTCCGGACTGGGCGCGCAAGACGCTCTCCGAGCAAGCCGAGGACGAGCGACCGAACCTCTATTCGGAGGATCAGCTCGCGGCCGGCGAGACCCACGACCTCTACTGGAACGCCGCGATGCGCGAGATGCGCGAGACCGGCTACATGCACAACCAGCTGCGCATGTACTGGGGCAAGAAGATCCTGGAATGGTCGCCCTCGGCGAAGGAGGGTTTTGGCCGGACGCTCCGGCTCAACAACCGCTACTTCCTGGACGGGCGCGACGCGAACTCCTTCACCAACGTCGCCTGGGTGTACGGCCTCCACGACCGCCCCTGGCAGCGCCGCCCGATCTTCGGCACGGTCCGCTACCAGAGCGAGAACTCGCTGAAGAAGTTCGACGCGAAGGCCTATGTGAAGGCGGTGGAGCGGTTGTGCGCGGCGGAGGGCTGAGGGGCGTGCTCGCGCAACGCCGCTTGAGGGTCGGCCAGCGAACGAGGTCGTGAAAACCGGACATGCATGTCCGCTCCGACTTGATGTTCGGACAGAGACGTCCGATGCTGCCCCCATTGAAACGGAGTCCGGGACATGAAGCGGGAGGATCTCATCCGGGATCTGCGGCGCTTCGCCAGGAAGAACGGTCTCGCCTTCGCTCTGCTGAAGGATAGGGGCAAGGGATTGCACTACACGGTCAAGGTCGGCGACAGGACCACCACCGTCCAGAGCGGCGAACTCAAGCCCCTCTGGGTCAAGCGGATCCTGAAGCAACTGGAGATCGACCTCGATGCCTTCTAGGCGAAGGTGTCGCCCCGTCTCGTTTCGGCCTCTTGCACGGACAAAGGTCCGACCATGGATTTTCACTGGACTTACGCGGTCGCGCTCCGGCGTGAGGAGGACGGCTCCGTCGGGGCCTATGCGGCGGCGATGCCCGACGCCGTCGCGTTCGGCGGCGACGAGGCCGAGGCGCTTGCCGAGATGGCGCAGGCCCTGAACGCGGCGGTGCGGGGGCGCATCCATTTCGGCATGGACCTGGAGCCGCCCCCGGCGGCCGTCGCCGCGGCCGAGGGGTTGCACCGGATCGCCCTCGCTCCGGCGCTCGCCGCCAAGGCGACGATCTATGTCCTGTGGCGCGACTCGGGCCTGTCCAAGGTCGCCCTGGCGAAGTTGCTCGATGTCGATGAGCGGGAGGCCCGGCGCGTCCTCGATCCCGATCACCCGACCGGCCTCGACCGGCTGGCCGCCGCCGCGGACGTGTTCGGGCATCGGCTGACGGTCGGCGCCGTGCCGGCGTAACGGCGCGGGGGAGGGGGCGCCCCATTCCCCGCAAGCCACGCTATACCGCAGGTTCCGGCTGTGCGGACGAAGTGCCTTTTCATGACCGAGATGCGGGACGCGCCGACGACGACAGAGCCCGCCGCGTCGGGCCCGAAACGCTCCCGCTACCGCCGTTCGATCACGCGCCTGCGCTCGGCCTCGCGGGAGGCCTATCCGCTTTGGCGGGGGCGGCTGCTGTTCCTCGCGGGCGGCATCTGCGTCGGCCTGGCCGCGGTGCTGATGGCCAAGGGCGCCGACCTCGCGCAGGACGGGTTCCGGCGGCTCACCGCGCCCTCGCCGCTGATCGCGCTGGTGCTCACGCCCGCGGGCTTCGCGCTCGCGGCCTTGCTCGCCCGGACGGTGTTCCCGAACTCGCAAGGGTCCGGCATCCCGCAGGTGATCGCCGCCCGGCACGCCCGGGATGCGCGCTTCCGGTTCTCGCTGATCTCGCCGCGGGTGGCGTGCGGAAAGGTGCTGGTCCTGTTCCTCGGCCTGCTCTGCGGCGCCTCGGCCGGCCGCGAGGGGCCGACCGTGCAGGTCGGCGCCGCGATCATGGCCGCCTTCGGCCGCCTGACGCCGGACCGCCTGCCGGGGCTGTTGCTCGCGGGCGGCGCGGCCGGGGTCGCGGCGGCGTTCAACACGCCGCTCGCCGGCATCGTGTTCGGCATCGAGGAGCTGGGCCGGGCCTACGAGGCGCGCTCGTCCGGCCTGATCGTCGCCGGGATCGTGGCCGCGGGCCTCACCTCCCTCTGGCTGCTCGGCAACTACACGTATTTCGGCACCAGCCAGGCGGAGCTGCCGCTGGCGGCCAGCTGGATCGTGCCGCTGCTGGCCGCCTTGGGCGGCTTCGCGGGCGGGGTGTTCAGCCGGCTGATCATCCTGTTCGCCCGCGGCCTGCCGGGGGCGGCCGGGCGCCTGATCGGGGCGCGTCCGGTGGTCTTCGCGGCACTCTGCGGCCTGTGCGTCGCCCTGTGCGGCCTGGCCTCGAACGGCACCGCGTACGGTACCGGCTACGAGGAGGCCCGGGCGATCCTGCACGGCGACACGACCGCCGGCTGGACCTACGCGCCGCTGAAATTCGCCGCCACGGTGCTCAGCTCGATCAGCGGCATCCCGGGCGGCCTGTTCGCCCCCTCGCTGGCGGTCGGAGCCGGGATCGGCGGCACGGTGCACGGCCTCCTGCCGGACATGCCGGTGGGCGCCCTCGTGCTGATCGGGATGGTCGCCTACCTGACCGGCGTGCTGCAGGCGCCGATCACCAGCTTCGTCATCGTCACGGAGATGACCCAGAACCATACGATGATGATCCCGCTGATGATCGCGGCCATCATCGCCGACGCCGCCTCGAAGGCGATCTGCCGGGGCGGGCTCTATCACACGCTGGCCGAGATGATGCTGGAGCGCGCCGACGTGCCGGCCCAGCCGGTGGCCAAGACCGCCTGAGCGGCGCGGCTCGGGGGGCTTCGTCCCCAAGCCGCGCCGACGGGCGGAGCCCGCCGGAAAGCCCGGGCCTAGGCCGCCCGGACGGTCGCCAGGAAGCGCCGGACCTCGGCCGTGAGGTGCTCGGACTGCCGCGACAGCTCGGAGGCCGAGGCCAGCACCTGAGCGGCGGCCGCGCCGGTCTCCTCGGCGGCACCGGCGACGCCCGCGATGTTGCTGGTCACCTCGCCGGTGCCCATCGCGGCCTGCCCGACGTTGCGCACGATCTCCTGAGTCGCCGCCCCCTGCTCCTCGACGGACGCGGCGATCGAGGCCGCCACGGTGCTGATCTCGCGGATCCGGCCGCCGATGCCGCCGATCGCCGACACCGCGTGGCCGGTCGCGGCCTGGACCTGCCCGATCTGCCGGCCGATCTCCTCCGTCGCCTTGGCGGTCTGGTCGGCGAGCGCCTTCACCTCGCTCGCCACAACGGCGAAGCCCCGGCCGGCCTCTCCGGCCCGGGCCGCCTCGATCGTGGCGTTGAGGGCCAGCAGGTTCGTCTGCGCCGCGATGCCCTGGATCATCGCCACCACGTCGCCGATCCGGGCGACCGTGCCGCTCAGCTCCTGCACCATCGCGGCGGTCTGGTCCGCCTCGGTCACGGCGGTGCGGGCGAGCTGCGACGAGCCGTCGACCTGCCGGCCGATCTCCTGGACCGACGAGCCGAGTTCCTCGGCGGCGGCCGCGACCGTGTTGACGTTGCTGGCGGCCTCTTCGGCGGCGGCCGCCACCGTGGTGGACTGGCTCGCCGTCTGGGTCGCGGTGGCGGTCATCGTCTGGGCGGTGGCCTGCAATTCGGTCGCCGAGGACGAGACCATGCCGACGATCCCGCCGACCGCCTGCTCGAAGGCGTCGGCCATCTGGCGCATGGCGGTGCGCCGCTGCTCCTCGGCCGAGGCGCGCGCCAGGGCCGTCTCCTCCTCCAGGGCCTTCGTGCGGATCAGGCTGTCCTTGAACACCTGCACGGCGCCGGCCATGGCGCCGAGCTCGTCCCGGCGCCCGGTGCCCGGGACCGCCACGGCGAGGTCGCCCTCGGCAAGGCGGCGCATCGATCCGGCCAGCCCCAGCAGGCCGCGCACCACGCGCACCTGCATGATCAGGATCCCGGCCGCCGCCAGGCCGGCCGCGAACACGATGACCGCGAGGGCCGAGAGAAAATCCCGGTTCGCCGCGGCGGAGGCGGCGCTGGCCTTGGCCACGGCAGACTCGATCACCGTCAGCGCGACGTCGACGATCGCCCTCTGGCCCGCGACCACGCCGGCATCCCAGTCGGCGACGGGGAACGGCAGCGTCCGCCCCTCGGAGACCGCTGTCAGGGCGGCCTTGCGCATCGCGCCCACCGGCCCGGCATAGTAGAGCCGATCCGCCCGGTCGTAGGCCTCCTTCACCGAACCGTCGAAGCCGTTGACCCGGATCATGCGCCCGACGAGCTGCCAGGCCGTCCGGTTCTGGGCGTCGGCGCTGTTCAGCTGCGCCCAGTCATCAGGGGTGGCGGCGCGGTCGGCGGCCAGGATCTGGCTCACGACCAGCGCCGCGCGGCCGTCGGTGGTGCGGGCCAGCCACGTCGTCGCCCGGGCATCGATGAGGCTGCCATAGGCCGGGTCGAGGTCTTGGATCGCGCTCTCGGTCGCGTCGGAGGCGGCATCGAGCGCGGCGAGCAGGCGGTTGCCGAGTTCGTCCATGCGCGTGCGCAGGGCCGGGTCGCGGGCCGTCACCGGCTGGTCGAAGGCCGCGTCCAGGGCCTGGCGCAGCTGCCGCCACGCGCCCACCAGGGCCTCCAGTTCGGTGCGCTTCGCCTGCAGCGCCGGATTCGCCACGCCGCCGAGTTGTCCGAGTGCGATGTCGGCCGCCGCATTGAACGGGGCGCGGGCATCGAGCGCGAGTTGCCGGTGCTTCCGGTTGGCCTCGGGCTCCTTGACCAGGGCGGTGAGGCCGTAGCCGCGCTCGATCCGAACCTGCGTGAGGCTCGCGAACAAGTTGCGATCGATGACCATGAAGGTCGTCACCTGATCTGCTATATCCATTCGCGATTTGCTTCTGAGTATTTGTATTCCAGCGAGGAATATGGCGAGAAAACCCAGCATCGCCACGAGGGTAATGACTACAGTTCGGATCGAAAGCGCGCGCACAATTATTGTCCCTGCCTAATCGCCGCGACGGTGTGTCCGAAACATATTCCGAACGGTTAATTCGCTATCGTCGAACCCTTCTGGCCAGGAACAATGACCTTCGTCTGTAGTTGCGGTGCCACGTCCCCGTCGGGCCTTGCCGGTTCGCGGACCGTGTATCTCGCCTTTTAAGCGAGAATTTCGTTGGCGGGGCCGATGCCGTTCTTCCCCGCCGAGGCCGGCCGACGGCTCGACCCGGCCCCGCCGCTAAGAATAAAAGGCTGTCGGAGCCGTGCGCGCGCGGAACGGTCTCGCTTGCGGCCGGTTGAGGGATCGATTGTAGTTCGCCCGTGCCTCGGGCGCATCCGGAGTGACGCGATGACCTTGCTGAAATGGGCCCTCATCTGCTTCGTGATCTCGCTGATCGCGGGCGGGCTCGGCTTTACCGGCATCGCCTCGGGCGCGGGCTCGCTGGCGCGCATCCTGTTCGGCCTGTTCCTGCTGGTCGCCATCGTGATCGTGGTCATCGCCTTCGCGGTCGGCCAGGCGGTGTTCTGAGCCGCGTGGCGGACGCGATGCGGGACACGGTCTGCCTCGTCACCGGGGCGACCAACGGCATCGGCTACGAGACGGCCCTGGGGCTCGCGCGCGACGGCGCGCGGGTCGCCATCGTCGGCCGGGATGCCGGCAAGACGCGGGCGTGTGCGGAGCGGATCCGTTCGGCGGTCCCTGGGGCGGTCGTGGATCCGCACGTCGCGGACCTGTCCGGCCAGGGGGAGATCCGGCGGCTCGCCGGGTCGCTGCGCGAGACGTATCCCCGCCTCGACGTGCTGGTGAACAACGCCGGCGCGATCTTCGACCGGCGCGCGCTTACGGTCGACGGCATCGAGCGCACCTGGGCGCTCGATCATCTCGGCTACGTACTGCTGACGCTCGAACTCCTCGACACCCTGAAGGCCGCGGCGGCTGCCGGGGCTAAGCCGCGCATCGTCAACGTCGCCTCGGCGGCCCATGAACGCGGGCACATCGACTTCGCCGACATCGAGGGCGCCCGGCGCTACGGCGCGATGCGGGCCTATGCCCAGGCCAAGCTCGGCAACGTGCTGTTCACCTACGCGCTGGCCCGGCGGGTGCGGGCCGACGGCATCACGGTCAACGCCCTGCATCCCGGGGTGATCAACACCGGCTTCGCCAAGAACACCGGCGGCCTGTTCGGCACCGCCTGGTCGCTGATGCGCCCGTTCCTGAGCAGGCCCGACAAGGGCGCCGAGACCTCGCTCCACGTGGCGACCGCCCCCGAACTCGACGGCGTCACCGGCCGCTACTTTTCACGGTCCCGGCCAAAGACCTCGTCGGCCGAGAGCCGGGACGAATCCGTTCAGGAGCGCGTCTGGGCGCTGAGCCTCGCGCAGGTCGGGCTCGGCGGCTGATCGGTCTTCGCGACGCCTGCAGGGCGTCGTGCCCCGCCTGGCCCAGTCAGGCCTGCCGCCTCGGTCGGTGCCGCGCACGGCCCGACGCCGCATCGTCGGGGCGCGCGGTTCGTTCGGGCGTCCCTCACACCAGCTGCGGCTCCATGTGCAGGTAGCGCGGATCGAATTCCGCGAAGACCTTCAGGCGCGCCCAGTCCAGGATCGTCAGCGTGCGCTGTCGATGTTGGATCATCTTCTCGGCACGCAGGTCCCTCAGGATGCGGTTGACGTGCACGGGGGTCAGGCCCAACGCGTCGGCCATGACCGACTGGGTGATCGGGAGGGCGCAGCGTCCGTCCTCCTTGACCAGGCCCGCCGCCTTCTGCCGGACGTAGAGTTCACAGAACAGGTGCGCCAGGCGCCTGGGACCGGACCGGCGGCCGAGCCCGATCATCCACTCGTTGGTGATCGAGGCGGTCACCAGCACCTCGCGCCAGAGCGCCGCCATCACATCGTGGTGGTGCACCATCAGGTCGTGGAGGGCGCCGTGCGGGATCAGGGCGACGGTCACCTGTGTGAAGGCGCCGATGCCCAGGTCGGCGGTGGGCAGGTGCAGGCTCTGCAGGTCGGGGATGTCGCCCGCGATGTGGAACGCCAGGAACTGACGCTCCCCTTTCTGCATCAGCTTGAAGCGCCCCATCCAGCCGCTCAGGACGAAGCAGCAGCTCTCCGAGCGATCGCCGGGATGGATCAAGTCGGTGTTCGGCTCCAGGGCCTGCACGGTGACCGGCAGCGCCATGATGGCGCGCTGTGCCGCATCGCAGATCGGCATGTTCCGGGACAACCGCGCCACGAGCATCGCTAGCGGATGGGTCGTCGTCAGCTGCATCTCGCTCCGTCTCGTCTGCTCGACGGAAGCGCACGCCTCTCCCAGTCACCGAGGCCTGAGCTTGAGCGGAAGCCTCGCGTGAGAAATTCACATAGATCAACTCAACCCCGTGAAACCGATCCTGCGCACGGGCTTGGCGTGCCCGCCGCCGAAGCGGATACCGGTTCGGGGTCGGCGAGCGCTCCGAATCGGGGCCCGCTTGAGCGCAGCAGCCACGGGCCGGTGTAACTCAAGGTGGCGGTGTAGATCGGCTTGCCGTCCTCGTCCGTGACGACCACCGAGAACGTGCGGCGGTCGCCGTCGTCCGGCACCTCGTCGCGCGCGATGTCCGGGAGCAGGCGCAAGACATGCTGGCGGACGGCCGGAAGGTCATCGAGCGTGGTGCCTTCGTCATCGCGGGCGACGCCGCCGTCATAGATGTCGAAATAGTAGCGCGGCATGCATAGATTTTGCCGTCGCCAGATTTCATCGGCCACAACGCAGATGAGAGTCCCCGCCACAGAAGGCGATGCCGGGACGGCGTGAGCGGACGCGCCGACCTACCGGTTGGGTCCCGACGACGCGGCGGGTCGGCCGGGCGGTCAGGTCCCCGTCACGCCGCCGCCCGCACCGCGTGGTCGGCCTGGTGCTGGATCTCGATGAACACCCGCGTCACGTCCGGGTTGCGCTGCTTCAGCGCCTTGTCGAGGCGGGTGACGAGGCCCTCGACCTCCCCGGCGCTGAGGTCGTCGGCCATGTCGATGCTGACGTTCACCAGGATGTCGGTCGGCCCGAGATGCTGGGTCAGCACCTCGTTGAGGTGGAGCACGCCGGGCTCGGCGCGCACGAGGTCCGCGATCGCCGCCACCACGGCGGGGTCGGCCGCCTCGCCGATCAGCAGGCCGTGGGTCTCGATCATCAGGAACACCGCCATGCCGACCAGCACGAACCCGATCCCCACCGAGGCCCAGCCGTCGAGGCTCGGCTTGTCGAGCCAATAGGCCAGGACGACGCCCACCAACGCGATCAGCAGGCCAATCAGCGCGGCGGTGTCCTCGGCCAGGATCGTGAACAGGGTCGGATCCTTGCTGCGCCGGATCGCCCGCATCGCCGAGTTCTGGCCCTTCTCGGCCCAGAACTGGCGCACCGCCACGAACCAGGAGAAGCCTTCGGCCACGATGGCGAAGCCCAGGATCGCGACGTTCACCCAGATGCCCGGAAGCGTGTAGCCGAAGACATGGGCGTCCGCGTCCGGCGAGGGGTGGCGGACCCGCTCGACGCCCTCGTAGATGGCGAAGATGCCGCCGCCCAAAAAGATCATCAGCGCGACCACGAAGGCGTAGAAGTAGATCTCGCGCCCGTAGCCGAACGGATGGCGGGCATCGGCCGGCTTCTTGGCCCGCTTCATGCCGACCAGCAGCAGCACTTGGTTGGCCGTGTCGACCACCGAGTGCACGCCCTCGGCGAGCATCGCGGTCGAGCCGGTGAGCGCGCCGCCGACGAACTTCGCCGCCGCGATGGCGAGGTTCGCTCCCGCCGCCGCGTAGATCGCTCCCGTGCTCTCGTGCGCCATCCCGGCCTCCGTGTCCGCCGCCAAACCTCGCCACCCAAGCGTTGCCGTGCGGCAGCGGTTCCCGTGTGGACGCGTGGGGGTGCCCCGTGCAAGCTGAGATCGATCAGGACGCCTTGGAGGACGCATGGCCGACGCGCAGTACGACCCCGACAACATCTTCGCCAAGATCCTGCGGGGCGAGATCCCGTGCCACCGCGCCTACGAGGATGCGGACACCCTGGCCTTCATGGACGTGATGCCCCAGGGCGAGGGCCACACCCTGGTGATCCCCAAGGCGCCGTCCCGCGGGTTGCTCGACGCCGACCCGGCCGCCCTGGCTTCCCTGATGGCGAGCGTCCAGACGGTGGCCCGGGCCGTGAAGGCGGCGTTCGAGGCGGACGGCCTGACCGTGTTCCAGTTCAACGAGCCGGCGGGCGGGCAGACCGTGTTCCACCTGCACATCCACGTCATCCCCCGGTTCGAGGGCGTGCCGCTGAAGCGCCACGAGGGCGGGATGGCCGACAACGCGGTGCTGGCCGAGCACGCGGCCCGGATCCGGGCGGCTTTGGAAGCCGGGCGCTGAAAGTCCCGATTTCACAAGGCCGTTGACGCAGCGCTTTCAAGGTGTTTGGCCACGCGCGCCCCTTTCCCAGACAGGTGAAGCGAAGCGGAACCTGATCCGGGACCCAGCACACGAAGCGCCGCGCCAGCGGCACAGGTCGATCGGACGGACGCTTCGCGCCGTCGTGTGCTGGGTCCCGGGTCGCATTCCGCTGGCGCTGCATGCGCCCGGGAAAAGGACCGTGCAGACCGCGCCGGATGCCTCAAGGGCCAGATCCAGAGTCTTGCCTTGAACCCCGCCAAAGGGCGTGCCCTTTGAGATCCCGGTTCAGGCCGCGCTGGCGATGAGCCGGCGCAGGGCGGCGTTCTCGGCTTCGAGTTCGCTGATCCGCTGCCGCAGGGCGGCCTCGGTATCGATGGCGGACGGGGCCACCCGGGCCGGCTCCTCGAACACCACGCCGATCCCGTCCTCCCGGCGCCAGCACAGGCTGGCCCGGTAGGTCCGGTCCCGCTGCGGGATGTAGAGGTCGAACGCCTGCGGCAGGGTCGTGGCGTCGCTCAGGACCAGCCGGGCGCCCGAGGCCGAGAGGTCGCGCACCAGGCAGTCGAAGCTCGACGAGCCGTTGTTGAAGACGATGCGCCCCTTGAGGAAGACCCTCTGGCGCGTCTCTTTGCGAAGCTCCGTCATGCGGATCAGTGTGCCGGCCAGCTCTTAAGGATTCCTGGCCGAGATACCGTACTCGGGCCTATTCAGCTGATAAAGCGCCGGTCCACCGTCTGGAACAGGTAGAAGCCGTTGAAGCGCACGGCGGTGTCGGCGGCCCGGTCGTCGAAATCCAGGGGCTGCCGGCTGGCGCCGTCGAGCTTGCCTCCGAAGGTCCAGCGGCCGGCGCCGATGAACGGCGGCACGGTGCTGGCCTCCGGCACCGCGCAGCACAGGCCCTCGACCGCCTTGAGCTGGAACAGGTTGTAGCTTCGCATCGGAGTCCCTCCGCTTGGCCGCCCCGTCTGCCGGCTCATCGCGATGCGAAGAATCGGCTTGACCGTAGCCATAATGGCACAATCGGCCGAGTTTGTGACGGTCACGTTTCAGGGACGTTTCGGTCGAGCTCCGCGATCCAGATCCGCGCCGAGCCGTCGGACGGCGCGCGCCAGTCGCCCCGGGGCGACAGCGAGCCCCCCGCCGACACCTTCGGGCCGTTGGGCAGGGCCGAGCGCTTGAACTGGCTGAAGCCGAAGAACCGTTTCAGGAACACCCCGAGCCAGCGCCGGATCTCGGGCAGGTCGTAGGCGACCCGCTTGGTTTCGGGGAAGTCCGGCGCCCAGTGGCCGCGCGCGATATCACCCCAGGCGTGCAGCGCCAGGAAGGCGATCTTCGAGGGCCGGAGCCCGTAGCGCAGCGTGTAGAACAGGTTGAAGTCCTGGAGCGCGTAGGGGCCGATCGTGGCCTCGGTGCTCTGCGGGCTGTCGTCCTGGTCCACCGGCACCAGCTCGGGGGAGATCTCGGTGTCGAGGATCGCCTGGAGGATGTGGTTGGCGTCCGCGCCGACCTCGCGCTGGCTGATCACCCAGCGGATCAGGTGCTGGATCAAGGTCTTGGGCACGCCGGTGTTGACCGCGTAGTGGCTCATCTGGTCGCCGACCCCGTAGGTGCACCATCCGAGCGCCAGTTCCGAGAGGTCGCCGGTGCCGATCACCAGTCCGCCCGCCTGGTTGGCCAGGCGGAACAGGTAATCGGTGCGCAGGCCCGCCTGCACGTTCTCGAAGGTCACGTCGTAGACCGCCTCGCCCCGCGCGAACGGGTGGCCCATGTCGGCCAGCATCTGCCGGGCCGCCGGGCGGATGTCGATCTCGGCGGCGGTGCAGCCCAAAGCCTTCATCAGCGCGTGGGCGTTGGTCTTGGTGGCGTTCGAGGTGGCGAAGCCCGGCAGCGTGTAGGCCAGGATGTCCGAGCGCGGGTAGCCCAGGCGGTCGAACGCCTTGGCGATCACGATCAGCGCGTGGGTCGAATCGAGGCCGCCGGAGACGCCGATCACCGCCTTGCGGGTGCCGGTGGCCTCCAGCCGCTGGGCGAGCCCGGCCACCTGGATGTTGTAGGCCTCGTAGCAATCCTGGGCGAGCCGGGACGGGTCGGCGGGCACGAACGGGAAGCGCTCGATCCGCCGGATCAAGCCGAGATCGTCGGCCGGCGGATCGAGCCGGAAACCGATCCGCCGGTAGGGGAGGGGGCTGCCCGGAACGTTGTCGTCGAAGCTGCCGGCCTGGAGACGGTCCTGCGCGATCAGGTCGAGGTCGATGTCGGCGAGCGTCGCCACCGGGCCGGTGGGGAAGCGCTGGCCCTCGGCCAGCCGCACCCCCAGCTCGTCCACGCTGGTCTGGCCGTCCCAGGACAGGTCGGTGGTGGATTCCCCCTGGCCGGCGGCGGCGTACACGTAGGCGCAGGCGCCCCGCATCGAGGCCGCGCGGGACAGCAGCGCCCGCGACTCGGCCCGGCCCACCGTGATCGGGCTGCCCGAGAGGTTGGCGAGCACCGTGGCGCCCGCGAGCGCGGCCCGCATGCCGGGGGATTCCGGCACCCACAGGTCCTCGCAGATCTCGACCCCGACCACGAGGCCGGGCAGGTCCTCGGCCGGGAACAGCAGGTCCGTGCCGAACGGCGCCTCGTGGACCGCGACCCGGATGGTCTCGCCCGCGATCCCGGCCCCGGAGGCGAAGTGGCGCTTCTCGTAGAACTCCCGGTAGTTCGGCAGGAACGTCTTCGGGATCACGCCGAGGAGCCGGCCGCCCTGGATCGCCAGGGCGCAATTGTAGATCCGGTGGCGCCAGCGCAGGGGCGCGCCGACCAGCAGCAGCGGCCGCAGGGCCGCCGATTCGGCGACCACCCGGTCGGTGGCGGCCTCGACCGCGTCGAGCAGGGTCTGCTGCAGCAGCAGGTCCTCGATCGCGTAGGCCGAGAGCCCGAGCTCGGTGAAGACCGCGAGCGCCGCCCCCGATTCGTGGCAGGTCCGGGCGAGGTCGAGCACCGTGTCGGCGTTGCGGTCGGGATCCCCGGGATGGCTGCGCCCGGTGCAGGCCGCCACCCGGGCGAAGCCGTGACGGTACAGGGACCGGAAGCGCGCCTGGAGGTCGGCGGGGGAGGCGGAAGTCGGCTGGGTCACGGGCGCCTGTCCGGGTGAGGGGTGGCTGCCGGTATCATATGGTGCGCGGCCACGCCCCGGCGACGCATACGCTTCCACCGTCATCGCGAGCGCCGCGAAACAACCCGGGGATCCGCCACTCGCGGGAAACTGCTTCGCGCTGCTCGCAATGACGATGTTGGATGGCCCCCACGCAGCCCGGGAACAGGCCGAAAATCCCATCGTGGTGTCCGGCCCGCGGGGGCGCGACAAGCCTCCGTTAACGACAATTGGCCTAACTCGGGGCAGCCCGCCGGCCACTGGCGGATCCCTGTTTCGAGTATCGTTCGAGAACCCATGCGCGCATCGGGACGGCCTCCGTACTCTCACCGTGACCCAGCCCGCCCCGTCCGCGGCGGCGACCGTTCGGGCCTGTCGCTCGGCGCCCTGGCGCACCGGCTGATGGCCTTGCGGGCGAGCCTCGCCCGCCGCCTGTCCGGCTCTCCGGCCGGGCTGCCCGCCCGACCGGCCTACGGAATTCCCGGCCGCCGGGCGGAGCCGAGCTGGCTGACC
Source organism: Methylobacterium mesophilicum (assembly GCF_022179445.1). Taxonomy (GTDB): domain Bacteria; phylum Pseudomonadota; class Alphaproteobacteria; order Rhizobiales; family Beijerinckiaceae; genus Methylobacterium; species Methylobacterium mesophilicum. The sequence goes on from NZ_BPQU01000005.1 coordinate 107,250, forward strand.
GCACCGGCCGCCATGGTCGGACGGGACGGCTTCGAGCGCGGCCCGCGCGCCGGCGCCTCGGCGCCCCCCGAGCACGTCTGGCCGGACCAGGTCTTCGACGACCGGGCGAGCCTCGACGCGCTCGACGAGCCGCGCTTCGAGAGCCGGATCGACCGCAGCGCCTCGACCCCGGGCGTGCTGGTGCGCCAGCCGCGCCGGCCCGCCTCGATCGCCCCCGAGGATTCGCTCCCCGCGTCCCCGGTCCAGGCCGCCGCCGCCCCGGCGGCGCGCTGGACCCGGACGCCCGATTCGGTGCTGCAGGAGCGTCGCCAGCGGGCCCTGGAGGCCGAGCGGGTCGCCCTGGAGCGTGCCCGCGCCGAGGCCCATGCGGCCGCGCAGGCCGTCGAGACCGAGCGCAAAGCCCGCGAGCAGGAGGCCCGGGAGCTGGCCGAGCGAGACCTGGCCGAGCAGGCGCGGCTCGCGACCCCGGCCGCGATGCCCGAGATCGTCCCGACCGAGTTCGCCGAGGATGGCGGGGTCGTGCCGCTGTGGCGCCAGCCCTTCGTGGCGCCCCCGGGCGTCCGCTACTTCCGCACCCCCGACCGCCGTCCGGTTCGGCCAAGCGTCGAGCTGTCCGCTTCGACGGCGGCGATCGCCCCGGTCCCGGTCCAGGGCCCAATGCCGGTCCAGACCCCTGTCCCGGAGCCGGCCGTGCCCGAGGTCGTCGCCGAGGCGCCCGCGCGCGACTGGTCCGACCTGCCGGACTGGTCCGAGGTCCAGCCCTGGTTCGACGGCAGCGACTGGAATGCCGGCGACGGGTCGTCCGTGGAGGCCTGGGCCGCGCTGGCGACCCAGCCCGTGGCTGCCGGCTTCGAGACCGCGGTCGCGGCCGTCCCGGTGATCGCGGCGGCCCAGGCCGTCGCCGACCTGCCGGCGGTCGAGCCGCTATACGAGGCCGCGCAGGCGCAGCCGCCGCGCCCGGTCTACGTTCTCGACCGGCTCGTGCGGTTCGACCAGCCCCCGCGTCCGGCGGACGGCCAGGACAACGGGCAGGACAACGCTCAGGATCACGGCCAGCCGGCCGACCTGCAGAATGCCGAGACGGCGGCGATCCGGGACGCATTCCTGCCGGCCAAGCCCGCCCTGGCGCTGGTCTTCGGCCCCGGCAGCGCCGCCACCGAGGCGCCCCGCCGCGCCCCCGCGCTCTGCGCCATGGCGGCCCGGGCGGCGATCCGCGCCGCCGGCCAGCCGGTCATGGCCGCCCCTGTGGCCGCCCCTGTGGCCGCGCCCGAGCATCAGCCGGAGTTCCGGCCGGTCCAGGACACGATGGCCTCGGCGGCCGCCGATCCGCTCCGGGTTCCCTCGGACGCCGACCGGGTGGTGATCCCGATGACCCCGCGCACCGTTCTGCTGCGCGGCAAGATGGCGCCGCAGCCCGAGCCCGCCGCCGAGCCCGAGCCGGCTCACGCCGAGCCGGCGCAGGACGAGCCCGTCCACGCCGAAGCCGCCCCGGAGCCGGTCGAGGCGCCCGCCGCCCAGCTGGCCGCGGTGCCCGCCGCCGCCCTGCCGCTGGTGGCGCCCCGGGCGCACCTGATCCCGGCCGGCCGTCACCTGGAGATCGCCAGCGTCGAGAACGCCGATTACGAACTGCCCTCGCTCGGCCTGCTCGCCCTGCCGGACGAGAGCGGCGCCGAGGAAGTCGACGCCGACGTGCTGGAGCAGAACGCGCTCAACCTCCAGCAGACGGTGCAGGATTTCGGCGTGCGCGGCGACATCCTGGCGGTGCGCCCCGGCCCGGTCGTGACGCTCTACGAGCTCGAGCCGGCGCCGGGCACCAAGTCCAGCCGCGTCATCGGCCTGTCGGACGACATCGCCCGCTCGATGTCGGCGGTCTCGGCCCGCGTGGCGGTCGTCCCCGGCCGCAACGTCATCGGCATCGAACTGCCGAACGAGACCCGCGAGACGGTCTATCTCCGGGAGCTGCTCTCGGTGCCGGACTTCTACGAGAGCAAGCACAAGCTCGCCCTCTGCCTCGGCAAGAACATCGGCGGCGAGCCGATCATCGCCGACCTCGCCCGGATGCCGCACCTGCTCGTTGCCGGCACCACCGGCTCGGGCAAGTCGGTGGCGATCAACACCATGATCCTGTCGCTGCTCTACCGGCTGAAGCCGGAGGAGTGCCGGCTGATCATGGTCGATCCCAAGATGCTGGAGCTGTCGGTCTACGACGGCATCCCGCACCTGCTCTCCCCGGTCGTGACCGACCCCAAGAAGGCGGTGATCGCCCTCAAATGGGCCGTGCGCGAGATGGAGGAGCGCTACAAGAAGATGTCCAAGATCGCGGTCCGCAACATCGACGGCTACAACGCCCGGATGAAGGAGGCCCGCGAGCGCGGCGAGGTCATCACCCGCACGGTCCAGACCGGGTTCAACCGCGAGACCGGCGAGGCGGTGTTCGAGCAGGAGGCGATGGACCTGTCGGCGCTCCCCTACATCGTGATCGTGGTCGACGAGATGGCCGACCTGATGATGGTGGCGGGCAAGGACATCGAGGGGGCGATCCAGCGGCTCGCCCAGATGGCGCGTGCGGCCGGCATTCACCTGATCATGGCGACGCAGCGTCCGTCGGTGGACGTGATCACCGGCACGATCAAGGCGAACTTCCCGACCCGGATCTCCTTCCAGGTCACCAGCAAGATCGACAGCCGGACCATCCTCGGCGAGATGGGCGCCGAGCAGCTGCTCGGCCAGGGCGACATGCTGTTCATGGCCGGCGGCGGGCGCACGACCCGTGTCCACGGGCCGTTCTGCTCGGACAGCGAGGTCGAGAGCGTGGTCGCCCACCTCAAGCGCCAGGGCCGCCCGAGCTACCTCGACGCCGTCACCACCGACGACTCGCCGGAGGAGCCGGCCAAGGAGGGCAAGTCCGGGCGCGGCGCCAAGGCCGAGAAGGTCGAGCGCTCCGAGGATTCCGACGAGGAGGCTCCGGTCTTCGACATCGGCGCCTTCGCGGCGGCGACCGGCGGCGAGTCGGACGACCTGTACAAGCAGGCGATCGAGGTGGTGCTGCGCGACCAGAAGGCGTCCACCAGCTACATCCAGCGCCGGCTGCAGATCGGCTACAACCGCGCCGCCTCGATCATGGAGCGGATGGAGATCGAGGGCATCGTCGGCCCGGCCAACCACGCCGGCAAGCGCGACATCCTGGTCGCCGGGGCGCCCCACGCCTCGAGCGGGATGTACGACGACGAGTGAGGCCGCCGCAGGGCCGCGATCCGATCGGTCGCGGCCCTTTCGCGTCGCATCTTCGCCACAGGGCGGGGCTCTAAGCCCCGTCCAATCCCGTTTCTGCCGGATCGCCCGCTTGGGGCGCCCAGGAGGTTCTGCCGATGATCGGCCGCCGCACCCGCACAGCCGGCTCCCTGATCGCCGCCGGGCTGTGGCTCGCCCCCGCCGCCCCGGCGCAGGCGCAGGTCGGCGCGTTCATCGACAGCCTGTTCGGCCGCAAGGAAGAGCCCGCCCCCGCCCCCGAGGCCGCCCCGGCGGCGCCGGCGCCCGCGCCCCGGAAGCCGGCGGCCAAGCCCGCCAAGGAGTCCGCGGCCAAGGAGGCGCCGAAGGCCGGCAGCCCCAAGGCCGGCACCAAGAATTCCGACAAGGCGGACCACAGGGCCGCCGAGCCCAAGGTCGCCGCCGTGGGCGCGCCCACGGCGCTCGCCCCGTCCGAGCCGGCGGACGCCGCCACCGTGCTGGCCCAGGCCAACGCCTACTTCAACGCCATGAACACCCTGACGGGCAGCTTCATGCAGATCGGCGCGGACGGGCGCCGGATCGGCGGCAAGCTGACGCTGGCCAAGCCCGGCCGCCTGCGCTTCGACTACGACCAGCCCTCGCCGCTGGAGGTGGTGGCCGACGGCACCTCCGTGGCGGTGCGCGACCGCAAGCTCGCCACCCAGGACCTCTACTTCATCGCCCAGACGCCGCTGAAGTTTTTGCTGCGTGAAAAAATCGACCTCGCCCGCGACCTCTCGGTCACCGACGTCGCCAACGATCCGGGCGGCGTGCGCATCAGCCTGGAGGACCGGGCGACGCTCGGCGGCACCTCGAAGATCCAGCTGTTCTTCGATGCCGAGATGAAGACCCTGTCGCAGTGGCGGATCACCGACCCGCAGGGCTACATCACCACGGTGCAGCTCTCGAACCTGCAGCGGCCCAAGACCGTCGACGCCGGCCTGTTCTTCATCAATTACGGGCGCGCCGAGGATAAGGCGATGCAGCAGCAGATCCAGCAATCGCAGCAGCCCAACTGATTTTCGGGGCGATGCGGCATGCTCCGCTGAGCAACATTTCACGAGGATCCCATTCGCCAAGGGATCGAGGTTTGCCCGATCGCTGAAACATCCACCGCGTCATCCCGGGGCCGCGCAGCGGAGCCCGGGATCCATGACCGCCGACGACGCAAGCACCCGCACCGTCAGAGGATCTGGATTCCGGGCTCGCCTCCGGCGCCCCGGAACGACAAGGCGGCTTATCTCACCTCCCCAAGCCCGAGACGCAACCCGAGACCCCGCCCGTGCGCCTGTCCGTCACCACCTGGAACATCAACTCGGTGCGGCTGCGCATCGACCTGGTCCTGCGCTTCCTGGCCGAGCACAAGCCGGACGTGCTCTGCCTCCAGGAGACCAAGTGCCCGGACGACGCGTTCCCGCTCAAAGCCCTGCGCGGCTCCGGCTACGAGCACGTCATGTTCGCCGGCCAGAAGGGCTATAACGGCGTCGCGATCCTGTCCCGCTTCCCCCTGCACACCCGCGGCGTGATGGGTTTTTGCGAGAAGCAGGACGCCCGGCACATCTCGGCGGTGCTCGGGCCCGAGGCGGGGGCCGCGGCCGGCATCGTGCTGCACGATTTCTACGTCCCGGCGGGCGGCGACGTGCCCGACCGCGCGCTGAATCCGAAGTTCGCCCACAAGCTCGATTTCCTGGGTGAGCTGCGCGCCTGGGGCGGCCAGCGCGTCGCCGGCCCGGCGATCCTGGTCGGCGACCTCAACGTCGCGCCGCTGGAGCACGACGTCTGGTCGCACAAGCAGCTCCTCGACGTGGTGAGCCACACCCCAGTGGAGACCGAGGCCCTGGAGCTGCTGCGCGGCGAGGCCGGCTGGATCGATGCGGCCCGCCACCTCACCCCGGAGCCGGAGAAGATCTACACTTGGTGGAGCTACCGCTCGCCGGACTGGTCGGCGGCCAACAAGGGCCGGCGCCTGGACCATGCCTGGGTCTCGCCGGAGCTGGCCGGCACGGTCCGCGCGGTGGAGGTCCTGCGCGACGCCCGCGGCTGGGAGCGGCCCTCGGACCACGCCCCGGTGACCCTGACCCTGGCGCTGTGACGGCGCGTCACGGAACCGCGGTGACCACCGCGCATTGCCGGATCACGAACCCGCGATGCGAGACCGCCCGATGCGTAAGATCCTGATCGCCCTTCTGCTTCCGAAGGTCGTGTCCTTCCTGCGCCGCCGCTACGGCGGCCCGCACGCCGCCCGCGACCGGGCGTTCTGACGCCCCGCTCGACCGCCCGCCACGTCGCGGCTCACCGCCCTGTCTCCGCGTCCGGCCCGGATCGCGGAGCGAGGCGGCTTTTTCGCGTGCGCCCCCGATGGCGCCGCGTGGTTCGCCAGCCTGATACGACCGGTCGAAGCGCGCCCCAGATGCCCCGTCCTGCAGGAAACCGCGCCCGATGACCGACGATCCCCGCGAGGCCGGTCCCCGGCCGCCCTTTCCCGGCGACCAGCAGCAGGAGCGGCCCGGCCTCACCTCGAAGATGACGCCGCGTCCCGACCACGGCGAGGAGAGCTACGTCGGCAAGGGCTTGCTCACCGGGCAGGTCGCGCTGATCACGGGCGGCGATTCCGGCATCGGCCGGGCGGTGGCGATCGCGTATGCCCGCGAGGGCGCCGACGTGGCGATCTCCTACCTGGAGGTCGAGCAGTCGGACGCGGAGGACACCAAAGCCTGGGTCGAGAAGGCCGGCCGCCGCTGCCTGCTCCTGCCGGGCGACATCCGCGACGAGGCCCAGTGCCGGGCGCTGGTGGACCGCACGATGGCCGCGTTCGGGCGGCTCGACGTGCTGGTCAACAACGCCGCCGCCCAGGTGGTGAACGCGGGTCTCGACGACCTGAACGCCGCCGACATCGAGGGCTCGTTCCGGGCCAACGTCTTCGCGATGTACTACCTCGCCCAGGCCGCGGTGCCGCACATGAAGCCGGGCGGCGCGATCGTGAACTCGACCAGCGTCCAGGCCAAGGTCGCGGGCGCGAACATGCTGATCTACGCCGCCACCAAGGGCGCCATCGCCAGCCTGACCATCGGCCTGTCGAACCTGCTCGCGCCCAAGGGCATCCGGGTGAATTGCGTGGCGCCCGGCCCGGTCTGGACCCCGATCCAGCCGATCGTGAAGAGCCCCGAGGAGCTGGAAGAGCTCGGCGCCCAGACCCCGCTGGGCCGCGCCGGCCAGCCCGCGGAACTCGCCGGCGCCTACGTGCTGCTCGCCTCGTGCGAGGGCAGCTTCATGTCGGGCGCCCTCGTGCCGGTGACCGGCGGCATCCCGATGCTGTGAGGGCGGGGCCTTACTCGACGTAGACGCCCGCGCCCACCAGCGCCGGGACGTCCTCGACCGTCGTGGCGCAGACGTAGCTCCACTTCACCTCGGGCGTGCTGCGCCTGGGCCGCGGGAACATGTAGTCGACCCAGCCGGACCCGGATTCCCGCACGATCCCGATGAAGTCCTTGTGGAACTGCTTGCCGGCCGCGTCGTGCTCCTGGAGCAGGTCGCGGCCCTCGCGGTTCGGATGGGCGGCGTTGAACAGCACGGTCCCGTGCATGTCGACGACGAACAGGTAGACGTCGCCGTAGCGCCAGGGGCTGTTCCTGCGCCGGAACGCCGGGAAGGCGGTGCGGCCCTCGCTCTCGATCAACTCGGCGGCCCTGTTGACCAGGCCCTCGATCTCCGCCGCCTGGTGGACCGGGCCGCGCTGATCCCGCCCGGCCACCCGCCCCACCGGCAGGACCACGAACAGGACCAGGATCGGCAGGCTGACGATCAGCGCTCGCTTGGGCATGGTCGCCCCCTTGACGGTCCCCCTTCGGTCCGGTGATCGCGGTCCCGTTCGGGGGCGTCGATCACCGGAGCATCAGCCGGCGCGGCGCCGGAAGAAACCGGTCTCGATCGCCATCCGCGGCACGGGCCACCAGCGCAGCCGCTTCGGCCCGGGCAGGATGGCGGCCGGAAGCGGGGCATCGTCCGCCGCCTCCGCGGGATGGTGGGTCTCGATCATGCGCTTCAGCCGCTGCAGCGCGGTGAGATACATGCAGGCCCGCAGGCGCCGGGCCTCGCTCGACCGCATCGCTTCGAGGTCCGCCAGCAGTGCTTCCGCCTGTCGGATGTGGTGTTCGGCCTCGGTGATGAAATCTTCGATCGCACAGAGATCTGACATCTTCCGGCTCCCGGATACGATGGAGATATCGACGCTGGCAGGCTTAGACATCGGGCATCGACGGGTCTCCCCGTGCGGTTCCCTTCGCGTCGCAGGTGCCTCTCCGAGAGCGAGGACCTGTCCGGACCCGGGTTTAATCCCGGTGTCGTCAATTTCGCGATCGATCGTCGGGCCGATATTCAATATTCAGGCGAGACAGATAGTGCGGACGCCGCCGAACCGCGCTGAGTCGGACGGATATACCATGTGGCCGACAGTAGATCCATGTCGCATGCTGCGGTCGATGGAATTCATCACGCTGCGAAGCGCGCGCCGCCCGGGCGGGCCTTCCGGCAGGAGCTGTCCTGGCTGGAGGATGGGGGCGACCCCGATGCCGGCCCGCGCCCGGTCGTCCTGACGGTCGGCGGGACCGCCGGCGTGGCGCTGTGACGGAAACTCCCGGGAGGGCAGGGGCCGCGGCGCCGGTGACGGACGGCACGCCGATACGGGGAGCGGCGTAGATCGACGTCAGTCGGCCGCCCACCGTCATCGCGAGCGCAACGAAGCAAGCCAGTGCGGCGCGCGATCTCCGGACGTGGCGTTTCCCTGGGTTTCTTCGCTCCGCTCGCGATGACGACATGGGGGTGCATCAGTCGCAGCGAGGCGGACTCGGCTGACGACGGCATGACCCAACCCGAACGTTTCGGGCACGCCGTTGGCGACCTTGAGTGCGACGGTGATACTGGACGGTTCGGGGGCGTGTGGAAAACCTGATGCAATCCAGAGCAAGCAACCGTGCGCCGGTTTGCAGACTACGCAATCACTCAGAAAAAAACCCGCCGCGGTGAGCGGCGGGTCTGAGAGATCCCGAAAGACCCTAGAACGGGATATCGTCGTCCAGGTCGTAGCCACCGCGGGCCCCGCCGCCACCGCCGCCGGACGAAGCCGGGGCCGGACGTCCGCCGCCGCCGCCCTGGGCGCGGCCGCCGCCGAAATCACCGCCGCGTTCGCCGCCCCGGCCGCCGCCGGACTCGCCGCCGCGGCTGATCTGGCCGCCGCCCTCGTCCTCGCCCGCGAAGTCGCCGCCGCCACCGCCGCTGCGGCCGTCGAGGATCGTCATCTCACCGCGGAAGCGCTGGAGCACCACCTCGGTGGTATACTTCTCGACGCCGGAATTGTCGGTCCACTTCCGGGTCTGGAGCTGGCCCTCGATGTAGACCTTCGAGCCCTTGCGCAGGTACTGCTCGGCCACCCGGGCGAGGTTGTCGTTGTAGATCACGACCGAGTGCCACTCGGTCTTCTCCTTGCGCTCGCCGGAGGCCTTGTCCTTCCACGACTCGGACGTCGCCAGCCGCAGGTTGCAGACCGGGTCGCCCGAGCCCAGGCGGCGCATCTCCGGGTCGCGCCCGAGGTTGCCCACCAGAATCACCTTGTTGACGCTGCCCGCCATCGCTCTCTCCTCACCGTACGGATCTCACTGGGCTCATCACCCGGCGGCCGGGGACTCATGCGCCCGGGCCGTCGGAGCGGCAACCTGCGGTCGCGGATTGTGCCCGTAATCCGCAACTCGCCGACGATGTTTGTTCTATCTCTGTTCCACCGAATCGGCAAGATCCGCTTAAGGGATATGCACAACCAGCTTGCCGAAATTCCGGCCCTTCAGCAGGCCGATGAACGCCTCGGGCGCGTTCTCCAGGCCCTCGACCACGTCCTCCCGGTAGCGGACCTTGCCCTCCCGGATCCACGCCCCGACCTCCTGCCGGAAGATCTCGGCCTGGTCGGCGAAATCCCAGACGATGAAGCCCTGGATGTGCAGGCGGTTGGTCAGGACGGAGCGCATCAGGCCGGGGAGCCGGTCCGGGCCGGGGGGCGCCTCGGTGGCGTTGTAGGCCGAGACCAGGCCGCAGACCGGGATCCGGGCGAACGGATTGAGCAGCGGCATCACGGCGGAAAAGACCGCGCCGCCGACATTCTCGAAATACACGTCGATGCCCTTGGGGCAGGCCTCGGCCAGCGCCCCGGGCAGGTCGGATCCGCGATGGTCCACCGCCGCGTCGAAGCCGAACTCCTCCGTGAGGTAGCGGCACTTGTCCGGCCCGCCCGCGATCCCCACCGCCCGGGCGCCCTTCAGCCTGGCGATCTGCCCGACCAGCGACCCCACCGGCCCGGCGGCGGCGGCCACCACCACGGTCTCCCCGGGCTTCGGCTGCCCGATATTGAGCAGGCCGGTATACGCGGTCATACCCGGCATCCCGAGCACGCCGACCGCCGTCGAGGGCGGGGCGGCGTCCGGATCGACCCGGCGGGTGCCCTTGCCGTCGCTCGCAAAAAATTCCTGCCAGCCCGCGAAGGCCGTTCGCAGCTCCCCGACCGGGATATCCGGATGCTTCGACGCGACGACCTCGCCGACCACCTCGGCGGTGATCGGCTCGCCGATCTGCACCGGGGTCGCGTAGGATTTCGCGTCGCTCATCCGGCCGCGCATATACGGGTCGAGCGACAGCCAGCGGGTGCGCAGCAGGATCTGGCCCGGCCCGATCTCCGGCACCGGCCCCTCCTCCAGGCGAAAGTTTTCGGGCTTAGGCTCCCCGTGCGGGCGCGACGCCAGGACGATGCGGCGGTTCACGGCGTTCATGAAAGACTCCCGGGTGTTCTGCCTGCGACCCCCGATCTGGGGCGCGAGGCGGCGGCGGCCAATGGGGCGCCCCGCGCGTTGACCGGGATCGGCGGGCCAGGAGGCACGATGCGCGCGACCCTGATCGGCCTCGGACTGGCCGCCCTGACGGCAGGAGCCACGATGGCCGGACCGCTCGACGCCTATCGCTGGCGCTCCCGGGTGCTGGTGCTGTCGGCCCCCGATCCGGACGACCCGGACCTGCGGGCGCAGCGGGCGGCGCTCGGCCCGATGCGGGGCGGGGCGGCCGAGCGCGACCTCGTGGTGCTGGAGGTGGTCGGGGACGGCGCCGCGGCCCGGGCCTTGCGCGCGCACCTGTCCCTGCCGGCGGGCGAGTTCCGTGCGGTCCTGGTCGGCAAGGACGGTGGCGCCAAGCTCACGGAGGCGGCGCCGATCCCGCCCCAAAAACTGTTCGCCACGATCGACGCGATGCCGATGCGGCGGGGCGAGATCCGAGGCCGCTGACGGGCTGCGGCGGACCCGGTTTCCGGGGATGGCGGGGCCTCCGGACACCAACGGTTAAGCCTACCGGCCTATCACCGGGCGGTGTCGGCGGCCGTGGTCCGGCCGTCCGTTGTGGCCCCCCAGGACGCGCGAACGAGACCCTCGCATCGATGACCCGAGAACAAGTCGCCACTGCCATCCGCCGCGTCGTCAGCCTCCAGGTCGAGGACATCGAGCGCGCGGTCCGCGACGGTCACAAGACCATCGCGCTGAACGAGCTGGCGGATCTGAACCGCCAGCTCAAGGCCTTCGCGGCCGCCCTCAAGAAGGCCCCGGCCCGGATCTGATCCGGGTCGCCCTACCAGCGGGGTCCGCCCCAGCGGCGGGGCGGAACGTCCTCCGGCGGGGGCGGGGGCGGGCCGCGGTCGAAGGCGGGCTCGTCGCAGACCCGGACCCGGCGGACCACCGGCGCCCCGTCCGGATCGAACCGGCGCCGGACGAACTCCCGGCACGCCTCGGGCGGTGCCGCCGAGAAGCGGGGCCTGCGGAACTCCGGTTCCGGCGGCGGGGGCGGGGGCCGCCGGTCGCGCTCGTAGCCGTCCCCCGGGCCGCCATAGCCGTGCGGGGGCGGCGGGCCGTCGAAGTCGGCGGCCAGCGCCGGGGCGGTGGCGAGCAGCAGGGCGCAGAACCCGGCGCGCCCAAAGACATGACGGAGGGGCACTGTTCGGCCTCGGCAGGGACGGGCGGCGGGGATCGCGGCCCTCGATGCCGGAGACTGCGCCGCGCCGGCTGAACCCCCGCCGCGCCCCCCGTTGGCCGCCGTTCAGCCGGCTCCGTTCCGCAGCGCGCGTCAGTTCTGCATCGCGTTGATCTCGCACTGCGCGTAATCCGCGCTCGCCTTCACGTAGGCGTTGAGCTTCTGCGCGTAGGCCTCGGCGATCGGCCGGAACGCCTGCGCTTGCAGGTTGTAGGCCTTCACTGCGTCGTTGAAGCTGTAGGCCTCCCAGCCGGGGCAGCCGCCCTTGGCGTCGAGGCAGGCCGGCTTCTCGGGGAGCACGGGCTTGGTCGGGCGCAGAGCCGCCGGCGGCGCCTCCGGGGGCTTGCAGGCGGTGACCGCCGGGGCGGCGGCGACGGCCGGCGCTGCCTTGTCCGGAGTCGGCTTGGCGGGTGCGGGCTTGGCGGGCGCCGCCAGGGCGACGGCCGGGGCGAGCAGACCCGCGATGAGGAGAAGCGTGCCGCGCATAGCCCAGGTCACTCCGCTGCGGCGAGATCCGCCGGCCGCGGGTTCTGCGGCATCAGGCGGACGGCGACAAGGGTCGCGCGGCACCCGCACCGGTGCCCGTCCCGCGCGGCGCGGCCACGCGGTCCCGGCCGGCCCCCGGTTTGGCGGCTTTGCCGGCGGTGCGCCCGCCGCGCAGGAGCGCGATCGCGGGCATCAGCAGGCCGGTCGCCACGACCCACCAGGCCGGCCGGAGCGGGCCGGAGAAATCCAGGTTGGCCGCCAGCACGAGGCTGGCCGGGACGCCGCTGGCGAGCCCGTACCAGGCCGCCTCGAGCCCCGCGGTGGCGAGGCCGCCGAGGATCGCCAGCAGCAGCAGCGACCACGGCCGCTCCGGCAGCTTGAACCGCCGCATCGCCCGCCAGCCCATGAGCAGCAGGAACAGCCCGGCGGAGAAGACCGGGTCGCTGACGTCGATCTTCGACTGCAGGAAATAGTGGACGAGCGCCAGAACCGCGATCGTGTAGACGAGCCGGTGCAGCCGGTGCCAGTTCGGCCCGAGGGTGCGGATCGCCGCGTCCGTGGAGGTCAGCCCCAGGGCGATCAGGCCGATCAGCGCCACGAAGCCGATCGTCAGGTAGAGCCGCAGGGCGATCTCGGTGACGACCTTGGTCAGGATCAGGTTCTGGTCGACCGCATAGAGGGTGAGGTGCGCCACCGCGTAGGCCATCACGGTGACGCCGAGCATGCGCCGGACCACCAGCACCTTCGCCCAGTCGGCGATCCGGCGCAGCGGCGAGATCGCCAGCGAGAACAGCAGGAAGCGCACCGCCCACTCGCCGGTGGCGTGGATCAGCGCGGTGATCGGCTTGGCGCCCAGCGCGTCGAGCCGGTAGGCCCCCGCCAGGTACAGGGCCGGCGCGATGCAGGCCAGGAACACCGCGAGCTTCAGCCACGAGAGGCGTCCGGCCCGGTCGAGCCAGGGGAGGGGGATGCCGAGGGGAACAGCCAGGCGGTCGATCATTGCTTTCGGACTTGGCCTTCTGACATCGGAAACGACGGGGCGCTCGGGCCAGGCTCTCGGAGAGCGAAACCGGTGCCCGTGGGGATCGCTCCCCGCGCGGGTCGGTTCGCCGCGGATGTCCCCGGTGTTACGCCGGCACGGTTGACCTCGCCGCCCAAGCGCCGAGATTGCTGGCGGACGGACACCGGATGGATCCCATGCAGAACCGCAATCTCGGCCGCTCCGGCCTCAAGGTCTCGCCGATCTGCCTCGGCACGATGATGTTCGGCGGGCCCACCGACGAGGCTACCGCCGGCCGCATCGTCGGGAGCGCCCGGGAGGCGGGCGTCAATTTCATCGACACGGCCGACGTCTACACCGAGGGCCGCTCGGAGGAGATCACCGGCCGGGCGATCAAGGGCGACCGCGCCGCCTGGATCCTGGCCACCAAGGTCGCCAACCCGACCGGCCAGGGCGTCAACGACCGCGGCCTCTCGCGCGTCCACGTGCTGAAGGCCGCCGAGGACAGCCTGCGCCGGCTCGGCACCGAATTCATCGACATCTACTACCTCCACAAGGAGGACCACGATACGCCGCTGGCCGAGACCGTACGGGCGATGGCCGACCTCGTGCGGGCGGGCAAGATCCGCCATTTCGGCGTCTCGAACCATCGCTCCTGGCGGGTCGCCGAGATCTGCCGGCTCTGCGACGAGGCCGGCATCGACCGGCCGGTGGTGAGCCAGCCCTATTACAACGCCTTCAACCGGATGCCCGAGACCGAGCACCTGCCGGCCTGCGCCCATTACGGGCTCGGCGTCGTCCCGTACTCGCCCCTCGCCCGGGGCGTGCTGACCGGCAAGTACGATCCGGACGCCCCGCCGCCGGCCGAATCCCGCGCCGGCCGCCAGGACACCCGGATGATGCAGACCGAGTGGCGCCCGGAATCCCTGCGCATCGCCCGCACCCTGAAGGAGCACGCCGAGGCCCGCGGCATCACGGCCGGGCAGTTCGCCACCGCCTGGGTGCTGAACAACCGCCTGATCACCGGCGTCATCGCCGGGCCGCGCACCGAGGCGCAGTGGCAGGAATATCTCGGCGCCCTCGACTACGCCTTCACCCCGGAGGACGAGGCGCTGGTGGACGGCTTCGTGGCCGCCGGGCACCCGACCACCCCGGGCTACAACGATCCGGCCTATCCGCTTGAGGGGCGGGTGCCGCGGGGCGTTTGAGTAGCCAAATTCTGCGCCGGCCTATGCATTGTGAGCCGTCCGCACCGTGTTGAAGTCCGGGTTGGCAAGAGGATCGGCGACGATGGCCGCTCACGCGAAAGAAAAGGTCAAATCTGTGCCGAGGGCCAAGTCGGTCCGGGCGCAGGTTGATCCGGGCGTCAAGCTAGAGGCCGAAGCTGTTCTCGGCGCGGTCGGACTCTCGTTGTCCGACGCGTTCCGCCTGATGCTTGAACGGGTCGTCGCCGAAGGGCGGCTGCCCTTCGATCCGCTCGTCCCGAACGACGAGACCATCGCGGCTTTGCGCGCGAACCTCGCCGGCGATGTGATCCATGTCGGCGATCCGTCGAACCTCCTCGCCGTCCTTGACGCCGACTGACGATAGGCCGTCGGCAACGACCCCGTCCGCGCTGGCAGCTGCGAAAACAATCAAATCCAGTTATGGAACATTGTTAAATCGCTGCGCTCGCGAAACCTGTTACGCCCCCGCCGGGTGGATGTGGGCCACATAGGAAAGTGGATTTCGGCGATGAGCGCCTATGACGTGGTAAAAGATTTTGCTGGGCCCGTCGCAACCATTTGCGCTGCTGTGGCGGCTACAAGCATAACAGGTTTATTCGCGGCGAAACAGTGGCAAACTGCTTATATGCAGGCTCAAATAGCGCTTGATAAACTTAAAATTGATACATTTGGTGATCGGATGGCTGTGCTAAAAGCAACTCGATCTTTGATGAGGCTCGTTGTAAGTACGCGATCTGGCGAGGTTCCAGATCTGCATAAAATGCAGGAACTCCGACGAACAATCGATGACGGGCGTTTCCTATTCAATTCAGAAATCCGATTGTATTTAAATAATATTGTAAATACTTGTTATGATGTAATCAATTTCACTCCTAATTTGACCGGTCAGGCGCTGACGGAAGACCAGCACAAAGAATTAATCAAACGTACTGAAGCTACTAAAACTATTATACAAGAAATGAGACGGCTGCCGGAGATACTTGAAAAATAAATTGCGCCAAATTTCCTACGTAATACGGCCGTAATCGATTATATGTCTGGTGGAATTTTAGGTTTCATTGGCGTTGGCACGATGGCTGCGCGATACGCAATCGCATGCGCTCTTTTGATATTTATATTTATTGCTTTGCTTGCGGCGGGGGTGACAATGGCGAGGCCGTGAGATGTCACGCCAACTCAGGCGAGAAATTTCAAATGTGAGACGCGACCGATCATCGATCCACCTTGCGCTCACGACCGACCGCGGCTATCTATCGTTCAACAGTTCTGATGGCAGTCGAAAGGCTGCGGTTCGGGAGTGGGCCCCACCGGGTCCGCTCTTTTTTTTCGCCGCGTCGGGTTTGGACGCGCGAGGCCGCAGGCCGGGATGTGCCACCCAGGACGCCGCAAGGGTTGCGCGCTGATATCCATGTCGTCCGAGATCGAAGCGGATCTGTCCGAGAAGCGCCTGGTCCGAGAGACCGGCGTCGCCGCGCGCGTGGTGCAGGTGATCGAGGGGCCGGTCCAGGGCCTCGGGTTCCGGCTGGTCCGGGTCAAGGTCACCAACACCAACGGCTGCACCGTCCAGATCATGGCGGAGCGGCCGGACGGCACCTTCTCGATCGACGATTGCGAGGCGGTCAGCCGCGCGATCTCGCCGGTCCTCGACGTCGACGATCCGGTGGGCGCCGCCTACAACCTGGAGATCTCCTCCCCGGGGATCGACCGGCCTCTGGTGCGGGTCTCGGACTTCGCCCGCTGGGTCGGCTACGAGGTCAAGGTCGAGCTGAGCCCGCCCCTCGACGGCCGCAAGCGGTTCCGCGGGATCCTCGGCGCTCCGGACCCGGAGGCGCTGACCGTCCCGATCGACCTGCCCGACGTGAAGGAAGGCCTGCCGAGCCGGGTCGACCTGCCGCTGCGGGATCTCGCCGAGGCGCATCTCGTCCTCACCGACGAACTGATCCGCGAATCCCTGCGCCGCGGCGGGCCGCCCGCCGACGACGCGGACGCGCTGGATGAGGACGACGCGGCGGAGGACGAGGACGCGGACGACGCGCCGGCGGTCCCGGCCCGGCCGGCGCCCCGGCCGCAGGGTCCGAAGGCCAAGGCCGTCAAGGCCGCCAAGGTCGGCGGCAAGCCGGCCCCGAAGGCCGCGAAAGACAAGAAACCGCCGCGCACCGGTCCCAAGAAGCCGGTCGTGTCCAAGGCGTCCCGGCTGAAGGGCCGCGACGACCTGCATTGACGTGAATTGAGGTTTGGGCCGGCCGCCATCGGGCGCCCGGCACCAGGACTTGACGGAAGAGAAGGACCGACACCGATGGCCGTCGTCAGCGCCAACAGGCTCGAACTCCTCCAGATCGCCGACGCGGTCGCCCGCGAGAAGGTGATCGATCGCTCCATCGTGATCGACGCGATGGAGGAGGCGATCGCCAAGGCGGCCCGCTCGCGCTACGGCGCGGAGACGGACGTGCACGCCGAGATCGACAACAAGACCGGGGCGCTGCGCCTGTCGCGGCACCTCCTGGTGGTCGATCAAGTCGAGAACGACGCCCGCGAGATCACCCTGGACCAGGCCCGCCGCTACAATCCCGGCGCGCTCGTGGGCGACGTGATCTCCGACACCCTGCCGCCGTTCGATTTCGGCCGCGTCGCCGCGCAGTCGGCCAAGCAGGTCATCGTCCAGAAGGTGCGCGACGCCGAGCGCGCCCGCCAGTTCGACGAGTACAAGGACCGGATCGGCGAGATCCTCAACGGCATCGTCAAGCGGGTCGAGTACGGCAACGTCATCGTCGACCTGGGCCGGGGCGAGGGCATCGTCCGCCGGGACGAGATGATCCCCCGCGAGACCTTCCGGCCGGGCGACCGGATCCGCTCCTACCTGTTCGACGTGCGCTCGGAAGTGCGCGGGCCGCAGATCTTCCTGTCGCGCTCGCACCCGCAGTTCATGGCCAAGCTGTTCGGCCAGGAAGTGCCCGAGATCTACGACGGCATCGTCGAGGTGAAGGCCGTGGCCCGCGATCCGGGCTCCCGCGCCAAGATCGCCGTGATCTCCCGCGATGGGAGCATCGATCCGGTCGGCGCCTGCGTGGGCATGCGCGGCTCGCGCGTCCAGGCTGTCGTGGGTGAGCTCCAGGGCGAAAAGATCGACATCATCCCGTGGTCCGAGGACGAGGCGACGTTCATCGTCAACGCGCTCCAGCCGGCCGAGGTCGTGAAGGTCGTGCTCGACGAGGAGGCCGACCGCATCGAGGTGGTGGTGCCGGACGACCAGCTGTCGCTGGCCATCGGCCGCCGCGGCCAGAACGTGCGGCTCGCCTCCCAGCTCACCGGCTGGGACATCGACATCCTGACCGAGGCCGAGGAATCCGAGCGGCGCCAGAAGGAGTTCGCCGAGCGGACCCAGGTGTTCATGGAGGCGCTGGACGTCGACGAGACCGTCGGCCAGCTGCTGGCGGCCGAAGGCTTCCGCAACGTCGAGGAGATCGCCTACGTCGACATCCAGGAGCTGTCCGGCATCCAGGGGCTCGACGACGAGACCGGCGCCGAGATCCAGGCCCGCGCCCAGGATCACCTCGCCCGGATCGAGCAGGAGCACGATACCCGCCGCACCGAACTCGGTGTCGCCGACGAGCTGCGCGAGATCGAGGGCATCACCACGCCCATGATGGTCGCGCTCGGCGAGAACGACGTGAAGACCGTCGAGGACCTGGCCGGCTGCGCCACCGACGACCTCGTCGGCTACACCGAGGGCCGCGGCCCGGACGCCGTGCGCCACGCCGGCTATCTCGACGGCTTCGAGCTGTCCCGCACCGAGGCCGAGGGCCTGATCATGGCCGCCCGCCTGAAGGCCGGCTGGATCGAGGCGCTGCCCGAGCCGGAGGCCGAGGAGGGCGCGGAGACCGTCGAGGGCGAAGAGGCCGCCACCCCGGCCGAGGCCTGAGCCCAGGTCGCGGCGGACGCACGCATGGCCGAGGTCGGCGAGATGCTGCCCGACGGGGGGCAGCTGCAGGACGAACTGGAAGCCGGGGGGCTCGACAGCGGCCCCGGCGGCCGGCGCGTGCCGCAGCGGACCTGCATCGTCACGCGCGTCGTCCAGCCGCCCGAGGCGATGATCCGGTTCGTGCGCGGCCCGGATGGCGCCGTGGTGCCGGACCTGCGGGCCAAGCTCCCCGGGCGCGGCGCCTGGATCAGCGCGAAGCGGGATGCCGTCGCGACGGCGGTCCGCAAGAACCTGTTCGCGCGGGCGTTCAAGGGACCGGCCCAGGCCGGCCCCGACCTGCCCGACCGGATCGTCACAGGCCTGCGCGAGGATCTGCGGCAGGCGATCGCCTTGGCCAACAAGGCGGGCTGCGTGGTCGCGGGCTTCTCGAAGGTCGAGGCGGCGATCGGCGGCCAGCCCGGCGCGGTGGCGCTGATCCACGCCGCGGAAGCCAGTCCGGACGGCCGGCGCAAGATCGCCGCGGCCTTGTACCGACGGCACGGCGAGGCCATGTCAAGGATACCGATCATCGACGACCTGTCCGAAGATGAATTGGACATGGCCTTAGGTCGGGATCATGTGATACACGCTGCGCTCGTCGCAGGAGCCGGAGCTGCCGGCTGCCTGTCGCGTTGGCGTCGGCTACGCTCCTTCGAGGGCGCCGCCGCGGCGACCGAGGAGCCCGGTCCAGCCCGAATCGGCCGGATCGACGAAGCCTCACGTTGACGACGCACCAGGACGAATTTGGCTGGCGCCACCGGGCGTCGGTTCACGGGACGATGGAAACCCTCAGGGTTCAGGCTGAATGAGCGACACGAACAACCCGGGCGACAAGACTCTGAACAGGACTTCTCCGAAGCCGCTCTCCCTCAAGCGGCCGATCGAGGCGGGTACCGTACGGCAGAGCTTCTCCCATGGCCGCTCCAAGCAGGTCGTGGTCGAGACGGTCAAGCGCCGTGGCGTCATCGGCGCGGCGCCGGCCGCCCCTGCCCGTGAGCCTGCGCCCGCCCCCCGCCCGGCTCCGGCCGCCACCACCACGCCGCCGCCGCGCCCGGCCCAGCGCTCGGCATCGGGCGTGGTGCTGCGCACGCTGAGCGAGCAGGAGAGCGCGGCCCGCGCCGCCGCCCTGGCCGACGCGAAGCGCCGCGAGGCCGAAGCCCGCCAGAAGGTCGAGGCCGAAGCCGAGGCGCGCCGCAAGGAAGCCGAGGAGCAGGCCCGCCGCGAGCGCGAGGAGGCCGAGGCCCGCCGTCGTGAGGAGGAGGCCCGCAAGGCCGCCGCCGCCGAGGCCGCCCGCGCCGCCGAGGAGGCCGCCAAGGCCGCCGCCGCCGCGAACGCCGCTGCCGCCGCAGAGGCTCCGGCCGCCGCGCCGGATGCCCCCGCTGCTGCCGCTCCCACTGCGGCTGCGCCTGCCGCTCCGGCCGCGGCCCCCGCCCGTCCGGCCGGGGCGACGCGTCCGATGCCGGCGCGTCCGACCACCGTTTCAGGCCGTCAGCCCGAGGGCGCCCGTCCGGCGGCCGCCCCCGCGCGTCCGGCCGCCTCGGCGCCGTCCGCCCCGGCGGCGCGTCCGCCGCTGACCGCCCGTCCCGCCACCGGCGAGCCGCGCAAGACCATCACGGCGGATTCGCGCAAGCCCCGCGACCTCAACTTCATGGCGCGGCCGGCTCCGGCGCCCGAGCCCGAGAAGAGCGCGACGCCGACCACGGCCGCCCGTCCCGCCGGCGCCACCGCCGCGGCGCGTCCCGCCGGCCGCGGTGCCCAGACCAACGAGGACGAGTCGGAGACCAAGCGGGTCATCCGCCGTCCCGGCATGCCGCTCAAGATCATCGCGCCCCCGAAGACGCCGAAGTCGCCGGGTGGTGACCGCAACCGCGGCCGCCTGACCATCGCGACGGCGACGTCCGGCGAGGACGAGCGCACCCGCTCGGTCGCCTCGTTCCGCCGCCGCCAGCAGCGCATGAGCGGCCGCGGCCAGGTCGAGCAGAAGGAGAAGCTGTCCCGCGAGGTGACGATCCCCGAGACGATCACCATCCAGGAACTCGCCAACCGCATGTCGGAGCGGGCCGTGGACGTGATCCGCCTGCTGATGAAGCAGGGCGAGATCCACAAGATCACCGACGTGATCGATTCGGACACCGCCCAGCTCATCGCCGAGGAACTCGGCCACACCGTGCGCCGCGTCGCCGAGTCCGACGTGGAAGAGGGCTTGTCCTCCGACGAGCCGGATCTGGAGGAGGATCTCGATCCCCGTCCGCCGGTGGTCACCATCATGGGCCACGTCGATCACGGCAAGACCTCGCTGCTCGACGCGATCCGCAAGGCGAACGTGGTGGAGGGCGAGGCCGGCGGCATCACCCAGCACATCGGCGCCTATCAGGTCGCCTCGCCGTCCGGCGAGATGATCACCTTCATCGACACCCCGGGCCACGCGGCGTTCACGTCGATGCGCGCCCGCGGCGCCAAGGTCACCGACATCGTGGTGGTCGTGGTGGCGGCCGACGACGGCGTGATGCCGCAGACCATCGAGGCGATCCAGCACGCCAAGGCGGCGGGCGTCCCGATGATCATCGCGGTCAACAAGATCGACAAGCCGGACGCGAACCCCCAGCGGGTCCGCACGGAGCTGCTGCAGCACGACATCCAGGTCGAGTCGATGGGCGGCGAGACCTTGGAGTTCGAGGTTTCGGCCAAGACCGGCGACGGTCTGCCGGAGCTGCTGGAGGGCATCCAGATCCAGGCCGAGATCATGAACCTGCGCGCCAACGAGAAGCGCGACGGCGAGGGTACGGTCATCGAGGCCCAGCTCGACCGCGGCCGCGGCCCGGTGGCGACCGTGCTGGTCCAGCGTGGCACCCTGTTCACCGGCGACATCGTCGTGGCCGGCGCCGAGTGGGGCCGCGTGCGCGCCCTGGTCGACGACCTCGGCGAGAACGTGCAGTACGCCGGCCCTTCGGTGCCCGTGGAGGTCCTCGGCTTCAACGGCACCCCCGATGCCGGCGACCGCGTGACCGTGGTGCCGAGCGAGGCCCGGGCCCGCGAGGTCACCGAGTACCGCGCCCGCCAGAAGCGCGAGCGGCAGAACGCCCGCACCGGCGGTGCCAACCGCTCGCTGGTCGACATGATGCGCGACCTCAAGGAAGGCGCCGGCCGCAAGGAGCTGCCGGTCGTCATCAAGGGCGACGTGCAGGGTTCGGTCGAGGCGATCTCGGGCGCCCTGGAGAAGCTCGGCAACGGCGAGGTCGCGGCCCGCATCCTGCTGTCGGGCGTCGGCGGCATCACCGAGTCGGACATCACCCTGGCGCAGGCGTCGAAGGCGGTCGTGATCGGCTTCAACGTGCGCGCCCTCAAGGAGGCCCGCGAGGCCGCCGAGCGGGCCGGGATCGATATCCGCTACTACAACATCATCTACGACCTCGTGGACGACATCAAAGCCACGCTGTCGGGGATGCTGCCGCCCACCCTGCGGGAGGAGCGCCTCGGCGAGGCGACCATCCAGGAGGTCTTCGAGGTCTCGAAGGTCGGCAAGGTCGCGGGTTGCCGCGTGCAGGACGGCATCGTGGAGCGCGGCGCGCATGTCCGCCTCATCCGCGACAGCGTCGTCATCCACGAGGGCAAGCTCAAGACCCTGAAGCGGTTCAAGGACGACGCGAAGGAAGTCACCTCCGGGCAGGAGTGCGGCATGGCCTTCGAGAACTTCGAGAACATGCGCGCAGGCGATGTCATCGAGTGCTACCGGGTCGAAGAGATCCGCCGCACGCTCTGAGAGCCCGGACTCGTCCGGACAGGGCGGTCGCGGCGTCAGCCGCGGCCGTCTTTTCTTTTGGGTGCATCGCGTCTTTCCTGCACCTCTCTCCGCTTGGACGTGAACCGGCCGCCCCGCGCCGCCGGCCCGAGACAGAATGGCCCAGAAACCAACCTCCACCGGCCCCTCGCAGCGCCAGCAGCGCGTGGCCGAACTCGTGCGCCACGCCCTCGCGGAGGTGCTCCAGCGCGGCGACATCCAGGATCCGGTGCTCAACACGCATGTCGTGACCGTGCCGGAGGTGCGGATGTCGCCGGACCTGAAGCTCGCCACCGCCTACGTGATGCCCCTGGGGGGCATGGACGAGGCGCCGGTGATCGCCGCCCTGGACCGCCACCGCAAGGTGCTGCGCCAGGAGGTGGCGCGCCGGGTGAACCTGAAATTCGCGCCCGAGCTGCGCTTCCTCCGCGACGAGACCTTCGACGAGGCGGCCCGCATCGACAAGCTGCTCCGCGACGAGCGGGTGCAGCGCGACCTCGTCCCGGAGCGGGACGGCGACGGGCATGAGGACGACGAACCGGAGACCGGTCGGGGGCATTGATCCCCATCGGCACACGGACAGGAACGGGGCAACGACCCCGGGGGACACGAGGCCATGACCGTTTCCATCGAAGATCATCCGCCGGCCGAGCGCGCGGTATCGGCTCCCGGCGCCGAGCGCCGGGGCCCGGAGGAGCGCCGTCCGCAGCGCGGGCCGCGCCCCGACCGGCCCAAGCGCCGGGACGTGTCGGGCTGGGTCATCCTCGACAAGCCCGTCGGCATGACCTCGACCCACGCCGTCGCGGTGGTGAAGCGCGCCTTCAACGCCAAGAAGGCCGGCCATGCCGGGACCCTCGATCCGCTGGCGTCGGGTATCCTGCCGATCGCGCTCGGTGAGGCGACCAAGACCGTTCCCTTCGTCATGGACGGCCGCAAGGCCTACCGGTTCACCGTGCAGTGGGGTGTCGAGACCGACACCGACGACGCCGAGGGCCGGGCCGTGGAGACCAGCGAGGCCCGCCCGGAGCGCGCCGCCGTCGAGGCGGCCTTGCCGACCTTCGTGGGGGCGATCGAGCAGGTGCCGCCGCGCTATTCCGCGATCAAGATCCAGGGCGAGCGCGCCTACGACTTGGCCCGCGAGGGCGAGGTCGTGGAGCTGGTGGCCCGGCCGGTGCAGATCGACCGCCTCGCGGTGGTCGAGCATGACGGCGAGCGCACCGTGATCGAGGCCGAGTGCGGCAAGGGCACCTATGTCCGCGCCCTGGCGCGCGACCTCGGCCGCATGCTCGGCTGCTACGGCCACGTCTCGGCCCTGCGCCGCACCCGGGTCGGGCCGTTCTCGGAAGCCGAATCCTGCGCCGCCGCCGGCCTGACCGAGGGCGGCCCGGAAGCCGCGCTCGCGCATCTGCGGCCGGTGGAGACCGCGCTGGACGCGATCCCCGAGGTGACGGTCTCGCGCGACTTGGGCCTGCGCCTGATGCGCGGCCAGTCGGTGATCCTGCGTGGCCGGGACGCGCCGGTCGAGGGCAAGGCCTTCGCGACTTGCGGCGGCATCCTGGTCGCGGTGGGCGACGTCGAGCGCGGCGAACTGGTGCCGCACCGGGTCTTTCACCTCGGCGGCACGGCCTCGGGGCGCAACGCCTGAGCCGACGCCCTGCGCCGACGCTTAGATGGTCACCTCTCCCAGGATGACGCGTGGGTCCCCTCTCCTAGGGGGTACGACGGTCACACATCGGTGCCGGCTGGGAGCAAAGGCCGGACTCGAGCGCGTCTCCCTCCCCCGCAGAGGCTATCGGATTCACACATCCCCGGATGTGGCGCGGGTCCCCTCTCCCGTGCGGGAGAGGGACAGGGTGAGGGATGCGCGTTTTCCGGAAAGACCTGGTCCCTCACCCCAACCCTCTCCCGCACGGGAGAGGGGGCGCGTGGCGGCTTTCGCAAGCTGATGTGTGAACATCGTAGCCCGCAAAGGGGGGAGGGAAGGCGCCGGTCTGCTGCGATATGACCTCTGTTGCCACCGAGAGCTAGCCGGACCGCCAAGCCCACGCCGCAACCTGAGGCGCGTGGGCGCACGCGGAACGAACGGCAGCGATTGGCCTTTGGCCCCGGCAACCGGCCCGGGGATACGATGAACGAACAAACCTGCGATGTGGCGGTGATCGGGGCCGGGACCGCCGGCATCGCCGCCTACCGGGCCGCCACCGAGGCCGGGGCCAGCGCCGTGCTGATCGAGCGCGGCCCGGGGGGGACGACCTGCGCCCGGGTCGGCTGCATGCCCTCGAAGCTGCTGATCGCCGCGGCCAAGGCCGCCCACGCGGCCCGGAGCGCCGACCTGTTCGGCATCCGGGTCTCCGGCGTCGCGGTGGATGGGCGCGCGGTGCTCGAACGCGTCCGCGCCGAGCGGGACCGGTTCGTCGGCAGTGTCTTCGACGGTCTCGACGCGCTGCCCGAGGGCGCGCGCATCGCCGGCACTGCCCGGTTCCGCGATGGACGCAGCCTGACGGTCGACGACCACACGCGCATCGCCTTCGAGGCCGCCGTCATCGCCACGGGATCGAGCCCGAACATCCCGAAGCCGCTCCACGGGCTCGGCGACCGGCTCCTCACCACCGACACCCTGTTCGAGATCCCCGATCTCCCGGGTTCGCTCGCCGTGCTGGGCGCCGGCGCGGTGGGGATCGAGATCGCCCAGGCGATGACGCGGCTCGGCGTCCGGGTCACGGTGATCGATTCGGGCGACACGGTCGCCGGGCTGTCCGAGCCGGACCTCGCCCGGCAGGCCGCCGCGATCTTCGGGGCGGAACTGGATCTGCATCTCGGCGCGCGGCTCGACTCCGCGACGCGTGACGGCGACGGCGTGCGCCTCGCCTGGACCGACCGGCACGGGCACGCGCAGGTGACGCAGGCCGAGCGGATGCTCGCCGCCACCGGCCGCGCGCCGAACCTCGACGGACTCGGTTTGGACGCCGCAGGCTTGCGCCTCGGCGAGGACGGCGTGCCAAAATTCGACCGGCGCAGCCTTGTCTGCGCGGGGGCCCCGATCCTGATCGCCGGCGACGCCGACGGCTGGCGGCCGGTGCTGCACGAGGCGAGCCGCCAGGGCGGGATCGCCGGCGCCAACGCGGCGGCGCTGGCCGCCTCCTGCGCCGTGGCGAAGCCGGAACCCTGGACCAGCCTCGCCATGGTGTTCACCGATCCGCAGGTCGCGGTCGTCGGCGCGCCCTACGAGGCCGACGCCCCCGGCCGCGTGACCGGCACCGTCGATTTCGCCGACCAGGGCCGCGCCCGGGTCGACGGCGCGAATCGCGGCGGCCTGCAGATCTGGGCCGACCGGGACGGCACGCTCCTGGGTGCCGAGATGATCGGGCCGGCGGTCGAACATCTCGCGCATCTGCTCACCCACGCGATCGCGGATGGAAAGACCGCCGCAACTGTCCTGAGCCAGCCCATATACCACCCTACAGTTGAAGAGGGTTTTTCAACGGCATTGTCTGAAATCACACACAGGATGTGCCGGTCTTAGTCTGCGTTCAACGGCATCGTGATTCCGGTTTGATCTTGGCGTCCGGCGAAGCATTGCACTTCACTGCGCCCCCGGTCATATCAGACTAAATGAGCGGGGTGCTTTCCTGATGCCGCCGAAACAGGCCCCCCAAGGCGGCCCCGACCTCGATACGCTCGCGTCCGACGCGCTGGACCGCCTCGACAAGGGCGTGATCGGCCTCGACGCGGACGGCACGGTCGTGGTGTTCAGCGAAGGCGCGAGCACGCTTTCGGGCCTCTCGCGCGAAGCGGTGCTGGGCCGCAACTATTTCCGCGAGGTGATGCCGGGCACGAACGTGCCGAGCTTCCGCGGCCGCTTCCTCTCCGGAACCCGAAGGGGCGCCCTGGACGAGAGCTTCGACTACGTGTTCGGCCGGCTGCCCCAGCCCCTGCGGGCGCGGGTCCACATGCGCCACGGCAAGGCCCCGGAGGCCGGGCCGGTCACGTGGCTGACGATCGACCCGATCGAGAGCCTCGGCGCCGGCCTGTCCCGCGAGGCCGTCATGGCGGCGATCGGCCGGCGGGCCCGGGCCGAGCCGGTGGATGCCAGCCATTGCGAGCGCGAGCCGATCCACATCCCGGGCTCGATCCAGCCCAACGCGGTCATGATCGCGGCCGACGCCGGGACCCTGGAGGTCCTGGCTTTTTCGGCCAACGTCGACGAGATCGTGGATCCCGTGACTCCGCCGCTCGCCGGCCGCCCCCTGGCGGACGTGCTGCCTCCGGATTTCGTCGCGGCGGTCCGCGCGCGGCTCGCCGCCGGCACCCTGTCGGACGGGCTGTCCGTCCGCCGCCGGCTGACCCTGACCGGCCGCGGCGCGCCCTACTACGTCGTCGCCCACGCCCATGCCGGCCGGGTGATCGTCGAGCTCGAGCTCGAGCCCGAATCCGTCGACGACTTCCCCACCGCCAGCCAGGTCGACACCGAACTCGCGGTCGGGCGCCTGCGCGAGGCCGGCACCCTGGCCGAGGCCGCCCGCATCGCCGCCCTGGAGATCCGGGCGTTCACCGGCTTCGAGGCCGTGCTGGTCTACCGGTTCGACGCGGACTGGAACGGCGAGGCGGTGGCCGAGGACAAGGTGCCGGGCTGGTCGCGCAGCCTGCTCGGCCTGCGCTTCCCGGCCTCCGACATCCCCGCCCAGGCCCGCGCGCTCTACACCAGGGCCAAGAACCGGTTCGTGATCGACCGGGACAGCGTGCCGGTCGGGCTGGTGGCGGCCCCCGGCGCCGGCAACGGCCCGATCGACCTGACCTTCGCCCAGCACCGCACGCTGTCGCCGATCCACCTGGAGTACCAGCGCAACCTGGGCGTGAACGGCTCCATGTCGATCTCGATCATGGTCGAGGGCCGGCTCTGGGGCCTGATGATCGGCCATCACCGCCGCCCGCACTACGTGACGCCCGAGACGCGCTCGGCCGCCACCGTGCTCACCGACGCCTTCGCAATGCGGGTGCAGGAGATCGAGTCGCGCCGGCTCTGGGAGGAGCGGCAGGCCCATCTCGGCGTCGAGGGCCGGCTGGTGCGCGGCCTGACCCGGTCCGACGACTTCGTGGCCTCCCTCACCGGCGGCACGACGACCCTGCTCGACCTGTTCAGCGCCACCGGCGCGGGCATCGTGGCGGGCGAGCGGGTCACCCTCATCGGGCGGGCGCCGCCCCCCGCTGTGGTCGCCCGGATCGCAGGCTGGCTGCGGGACGGGCTGCCGCCGGGCGAGACCGGCTACAGCAGCAACAGCTTCACCGCCGCGTACCCGGAGGCGGCCCCGTACCGGGAGATCGCCAGCGGCCTGCTCGCCGCCTTCGTGGACGAGTCGCGCGAGACCCTGCTGGTCTGGTTCCGGCCCGAGGTGCCCAGCACCGTGACCTGGGGCGGCGACCCGCGCAAACCGGTGCTCGCCGGCAGCGGCCCGGTCGCCCTGCTGCCGCGCCGCTCGTTCGAGCGCTGGGTCGAGGAGCGCACCGGCTACGCCGCCGCCTGGGCCGAGTGGCAGGTCCAGCTCTCCCGCTCGCTGGCCGAGGCGGTGGAGGGCGTGGTGCTGCGCCAGCGCCGCAAGATCGACGAGCTGACCAGCCTGCTCGTCGAGAAGGAGCGCCTGCTCGAGCAGAAGGACCTGCTGACCCGGGAGATCGACCACCGGGTCAAGAACTCCCTGCAGATCGTCTCGGCCTTCCTGCAGATGCAGCGCCGGCAGATCGCCGACCCCGACGCCCGCCAGGCCTTCGCGGACACCTCCGCCCGGGTGATGAGCGTCGCCCGCGTGCACGACAGCCTGTACCAGGCCGAGCGCTTCGACGAGGTCGATCTCGGCCAGACCATCGAGAACCTGTGCAACGACCTGGCGGGGCTGGCCGGCGAGGGCCATGCCGTGGACCTCTCGGCCGAGCCCGGCCTGATGGTGCCCTACCGCAAGGCGGTGGCGCTCTCGCTGATCGCCACGGAACTCGTCACCAACGCCTTCAAGTACGCCGCCAACCCCGCCGGCGGCGGCCGCGTCGAGGTCAGCGTCTCGGCCTCCGGCCCCGGCGAGGTCCAGCTCCGGGTCTGCGACGACGGCTCCGGCCTGCCCGACGACTGGGCCGACGCCAAGGTGCGCGGCAGGGGCACCGGCCTCGGAATGAAGCTGATCCGGGCGATGCTCGACCAGATCAACGCCCGGCTCGACGTGGCCAACAACCCGGGCGCGTGCTTCACGATCACGGCGTGAGCGGTATCGCCACCGCCATCGCGATCCCTCAGGCGTCCGCCTCCGCCAGCAGCCCGTCGACGAACTGCGCCAGACCCGTCCGGCGCGCCCGCTTCAGCCGTTCGGCGGACAGGATGCCCTGCAGCGCCCGGAAGGCGTCCTGCAGGTCTTCGTTGACGATGACGTAGTCGTACTCGCTCCAGCGCTGGATCTCGGTCCGGGCGTTGGCCAGGCGCTTCTCGATCGTCTCGGCCGAATCCTCGGCGCGGCGTTCCAGGCGCTGGCGCAGCTCGGCCATGCTGGGCGGCAGGATGAACACCGTCACGACGTCCTGGGCGAGCTTGGCCCGGACCTGGCGGGTGCCCTGGTAGTCGATGTCGAAGATCATGTCCCGGCCCGAGCCCAAGACCTTCTCCACCGGCCGGCGGGGCGTGCCGTAGTAGTTGCCGTGGACCTCGGCCCATTCGAGCAGGTCGTCGCGGCTGCGCAGGTCCTCGAACGCCTCGCGGTCGATGAAGTGGTAGTGCCGCCCGTCGATCTCGGAGGGACGGCGCGACCGGGTGGTGACCGAGATCGACAGGTCGAGCGCCCAGGCCGGATCCTGCGCGACCGCCCGCGTCAGCGTGGTCTTGCCCGCCCCCGAGGGCGAGGACAGGATCAGGATCAAGCCCCGCCGCGCGATCGTGTCGGAGACGTTGTTGGCCGGTCCGCTCATCCGCGTGGCTCCGTCGAGATATACATCCGCATCCCTCAGGTCCCGAAAACTCATTCGATGTTCTGGACCTGCTCGCGGAACTGCTCGACCACGGCCTTGAGGTCGAGGCCGATCCGCGACAGGCTGATGTCGTTGGCCTTGGCGCACAGGGTGTTGGCCTCGCGGCCGAACTCCTGGGCCAGGAAATCCAGGCGCCGGCCGATCGCGCCGCCCGCCGCGAGCAACTCCCGGGCGCTGGCCACGTGGGCGTGCAGCCGGTCCAGTTCCTCGCGCACATCCGCCTTGCCGGCGAGCAGCATCGCCTCCTGGTGCAGGCGCTCGGGATCGAGGTTGGTCCCGCCCAGGGCCGCGATGGAGGCCGCCAGCCGGGCCCGCACCGCTTCGGGCTTGCGCGCCGGGTTGTCCTCGGCGGCCTGGGTCAGCGCCGCGATCCGGTCGACCTGCGCGGTGACGATGTCGGCGAGTTGGCGGCCCTCGGCCCGGCGGGCCTCGACCAGGTCGGCGACCACCCGGACCACGCCCGCGGCGAGGTCCCGGGCGAACACCTCGGTCTCCATCGAGGCCGCCTCGTCGTCGCTCTCGATCACCCCGCGCACGCCGAGCAGCCCGTCCAGGGTCGCGGGCGCCACGCCCTCGGGCAGCGGCACCCGGGCGACCGCCTGCGCGAGGCTCGCCAGCAGGGCCTCGTTGATCCGCACCCGGGCCGTCGTCTCCGGCTTGGTCAGCGTCAGGGTGAGCTGGCACTGCCCCCGGGACAGGGTCTTCTGCAGGGCCGCGCGCGCGGTCTCGCCGAGGCCGTCATGGTTGGCCGGCACCCGGACGCGCACGTCGAGCCCGCGCCCGTTGACGCTGCGGACCTCCCAGGCCCATTGCACCGCCCCGGTGGTGCCCGCCGCCCGGGCGAACCCGGTCATGCTCGCGATCTGGGCCATGCCGACCCCCCGTCCTCAAGAAGATCGGGGCCTGTAGCACGGATCGCTTCGGGGGGAAGGGGTGAACGGGCGGACGGGCTGGGGGGATGCCGGATCGGGCTCCGTTTCGGACAGCGCCGCGGTTTCGGGGCTGCCCATCCCGCGGCCACCTTGCGCGCGCGGCGCGGCGACCCGGCGCTCCGCGCCGTCCCGGGATCGCGCGGACCCTGCTCCTCCGCCCGGTCGCGGACGTTCAGCCGTCAATGGCCTTTGGTTTTGGCGGTTTTGACCTTGGGCTGTTCCACATGGAGGATCGCCTTAGCGCAGCGGCTGCGGGCCTCGGGGTCCGACATGGATTCCAAAGCCCGCAGGAGATCCATCATGATGCGTTGGATCTCGGACAGGCCGCCGTCGAACGGCGGCGGCGCGCCGGAATGGTAGAAGGCAGCGACCGGAACCCCCAGCGTGGCTGCGATCGCCTCGAGTTGGCTTATGGTGTCGCCGTGCTCGCCCATCGGTTCGTCGCTCCAGAACACTTCAGTTGACGGCGACGCCCGCAGCCCGCGGTCCGATCTGCGCCGCGTAGTGCTGTCCAAGGTGCCGGAGAGCGGTCCCGATGATCTGCATCTTAGCCTCGTCCCCATCCTCCCGGGCTGTTTCGTAAGCCGCGCAAAGATCCTCCGTCAGCCTGGGCAAACTGGCCGCCTGCAGTCCGATCGCGTCGAGCGCGACGAGCAGAGGTTGCGATGACGGTTGGGGATGTGTGTTGGTTGGGTCATCTGCGGCGGGCCAGGACATGCACCCGACGGGCGGCACGGTCAGTATCCGGTCCAGCTTGTCCTTCAGAGCGTGCAGATCGGCCCGCACGCCCTCGGCGCGCCGAAGCGCCGTCTCCGCCCTGTTCCTGATCGCGTTGACTTTTGCGTTGAGCGCGACGAGGCGGCCGAAGCTGTCGTCACCGGGCGCAGGACCCTCGTGCATGGTTTGACCCTAAGGCGAACCGATCTCTTCTCATGCAGCTTTAGGTTGGAGCGGTCAACGTACGGCGGCGATTAGGCTGCGGGCGATCAAGCCATCCAGGGCCCGCCAAGGGTGGGGCCCTTGAGGACGAGGGCGGGGGATTGGAGAAGACCGATCGAGCAGGCTTCCGAGAGCGCGCATCCGGATTCCCGGTGGTCTCCATAGGACACGGTTCCGGGTGTATCGCCGCCCAGGGAACATCCTCGTCCTGAAGACTCGAGCGTGGCGCGAGCGCTCAGCTCCCGTCCCGTCATTCCGGGGCGCCGGAGGCGAGCCTGGAACCCAGATCCGCCGACAATGCGGGACCTGGATTGGTCAGCGGTTATGGATCCCGGGTTCCGCTTCGCGGCCCCGGGATGACGAGGCGGATGGTCCGACGCCGATGCGAGTCCTGATCGTTGAACAATCAACGTCTTCGGCGGCGAGAGGCAGCAGGCCTCTTGGGCAGAGCGCGCGGCCGGGTGCAGCTTCGAGCGTATGCGCGAAGCTATCATCGAGCGCCGTCATTGCGAACGCAGTGAAGCAACCCGGTCAAACGCCATATTCGCAGATCGCGCGCTGCCCTGGGTCGCTTCGCGACGCTCGCAATGACGGAGTGCGGCGGGCAACGCTGCGGATATCCCACCCTTACCCTCATCCTGAGAGACCGAAAATCTTTCGATGTCCGACATTCTCGACCTCAATCAAATCAAGGACTGAGCGGTCACGAGAGAGGCAAAAAACCGAAAGACTCACAAACTCTGATGTGCCGCGTAGCGGCCTCGAAGGAGCCCTTCAGGGATCGCGCGGCCGGCCGGAGGCCTCCTTCGAGGGCTTCGCTTCGCGACGCCACCCCAGCATGAGGGCGCGTTTGGGAGCGCCCGCTGCTCCGCAACGCGCCCCCTACCGCCGCCCGCGCGGGGCCGGCGTCGGGTCGGCCAGCGCCGGGACGGTCTTGGGCGAGCCGAGATCGTAGCTGCGGTTCTTCAGCGGATCGAGGCGGGTGCCCTCGGAGGCGTCGAAGGCGCGGGTGCCCGGCGTGCCGGAATCGAGGGCGAAGGCCGCGTTGGTGTTCGGGGCGTTGCCCGGCGCGAAGGCCGAGGCCCGGCCGGGGGTGCTCGGGTCGGGGCCCGGCTCGACCTTGTCCACCGCGTCCGGCGGCGCCTGGCGGCTCTTCTCGACCGCGCGCCAGCGGGCGACGTTGCGCTGGTGGCCTTCCAGCGAGTCGGCGAAGGCGTGGCCGCCGCTGCCGTCCGCCACGAAGTACAGGTCCTTGGTCCGGGACGGGTTGGCCACCGCCTCCAGGGCGGCGCGGCCGGGATTGGCGATCGGCCCCGGCGGCAGGCCCTCGATCGCGTAGGTGTTGTAGGGCGTGGCCCGGTCGATCTCGGAGCGCAGGATGCCGCGCCCCAGGGTGCCGCGGCCGCCCACCAGCCCGTACACGATGGTCGGGTCCGATTGCAGCTTCATCCGCTTGTTGAGGCGGTTGATGAACACGCCGGCGACCCGGGGCCGCTCGTCGGCCCGGCCGGTCTCCTTCTCGACGATCGAGGCCAGGGTGACCATCTCGGCCGGGGTCCGCACCGGCACGTCGGCGCTGCGGCGGAGCCAGATCTGGTTCAGAACCTCGCGCTGCTTGGCCCGCATCAGGTTCACGATCTGCTGGCGGGTGGCGCCGCGCTCGAACTTGTAGGTGTCGGGCAGGAGCGAGCCCTCCGGGGGGATCTCGTTGATCTCGCCCGACAGGATGTCGTTGTCGTTGAGCCGCGTGACGATCTGCTCGGAGGTGAGACCTTCGGGGAACGTGATCGCGTGCTGGACCTGCCGGCCGGTGGTCACCGTGTCGAGGGCGTCGGCGATGCTCGCATGCGCCTTGAACATGTACTCGCCGGCCCGGAGCGCCGGCCGTCCGCCGAAGCGGGCGGCGAACTCGAACAGGCCGGTATGGCCGATCACGCCCTCGCGCTTGAGGGTCTCGGCGATCTCGCCCGTGCCGCTGTGGGTCGGGATCACCACCACCTTGTCGGCCACGAGCGGCCCCGGCTCGCGCACCTGGCGCTGGAACAGGGTGATCCCGATCATCGCCGCGATGGCGATCGCCACCGCGAAGGTGAGGGCGCCGCTGATGATGCCGACGAGGCCGCTGCGCTCGCGCACCGGCTTCTCCGGCGGCGGCGGCGCGGCGGTCGGCTTGATCGCCTCGCCCGGCGAGCGCGGCGACAGCCGCTGCGGCAGCGCGCGGCCCTCCGTCGGATCCTGCGCGATGGTCTCGGGCGCGGGCGTCTTTGAGCGGCGGAAGAACATCGCGTTCCTGTCACGAGCCTCATCCCGAACGCCGGCACGCGGCCTTCGGGACGACGATGATGCAAAACCGGCGACCGGACGCGTCGTCCCGGATCCGGCACCCGGGACGACGCGTCAGGCCCGCGCGACCGATCCCGCGCCGCGGGCCGGGACCGGCAGCCCGCGACCGGGTGCGCGCGTCGAGATCCGCGACCCTAGCCGGGTTTGTGGCGAAAATGCCGTTTCGCGCCGCGAGAGCCGGGCGATCAGACCGGCGGCTGGCAGGTCGCACAGAAGAAGGTCGAGCGGTTGGCCTGCACGATCCGGGTGACCGAGCCGCGGCATCCGGGATGGCGGCACGGCTCGCCGACCCGGTCGTAGACCCGGAAGGCGTGCTGGAACGCGCCCGCGCTGCCGTCGGTGTGGGCGTAGTCGCGTAGCGTCGAGCCGCCGGCCTTCACGGCCTCCTGCAGCACCTGCACGATCGCCTTGGCCAGCGCGTTGGCCTTGGGCGTCGGGCGCCCGTCGGGCTTGATCAGCAGGCCGGCGGGGGTCTCCGGGTGGAGGCGGGCCCGGTGCAGGGCCTCGCAGACGTAGATGTTGCCCAGGCCTGCGATCAGGCTCTGGTCGAGCAGCGCGGCCTTGAGCGGCGTGACCTTGTGCCGGAACAGGCCGGCGATCACCGCCCCGGTCAGCCCGTCGAGCGGCTCGATCCCCATCCGGGCGAAGTGGCGGCTGGTCGCGAGGGTCTCGCTCGGGACGAGGTCCATGAAGCCGAAGCGGCGGGCGTCGTTGTAGGTGATCGTGGCCCCGGTGCTCATCGCCATCACGACGTGGTCGTGCTTCGGCGTGCCCTGCGCTCCCTCCAGGTAGAAGTCCCCGGGGGAGAGGTTGCGTCCGTCGGGCAGGGCCACGTCGAACCGGCCGCTCATGCCGAGATGCATGATCAGGGTCTCGCCCGAATCGAGCCCGGCGGTGAGGTACTTCGCCCGGCGGGCGAGGTCGGTCACGGTCCGACCCTCCAGCCGCGCCGCGAATCGCTCCGGGAACGGGAAGCGCAGGTTCGGCCGGCGCAGGGTGACGCGGCTGAACCGGGCGCCGACCATCGCGGGCACCAGGCCGCGCCGCACCGTCTCGACCTCGGGAAGCTCCGGCATTGTTCTCGGACTTTTCGTTCGACCACGCGAGCGCGCGGTCCGGATATCGAGTTCTTCGAAGAAGTCGGCAACGGCGCGGTTTGCCGCCCTCGCCTGCGAAGAGCGCGCGAAGGCTGGCGCTCAGCGACGGCGAAGTCTGACGTAGAGCGCGCCGCCGCCGCCATGGTGCCGGGACGCTTCCTCGAAGCCCAGCACGATGCCGCGCAGCTCGGCGCCGCGCAGCCAGTGCGGCACGCTGCGCCGGAGCACCCCCCGCTCCGCGAAGGCATCGGGATAGGACGAGCCGCCCCTCTCCTGGCCCCCCTTGCCGGTGACCACCAGCACGTAGGCATGCCCGGCGGCCCGGCACCGCAGAAGGAATCCTGTCAGCGCAGCATGGGCTTGCGCCTGCACCATCCCGTGCAGATCGATCCGCGCCTCCACGGCCAGACGCCCCCGGCGCAGCCCGACTTTGGCCTGCCGCTCCAGCCCCGACGGCGCGGCATGGCTCTGGAGCGGGGCCTGGTAGGGCGCCGCGGTGACCGTCTGGGGCAGGGCGACGGCCGGCTTGGGCGGCGGCTTCGGGCGCGCCGTCTTGGCCACCGGAAAAGCGGTCGGCTTCAGGATCGGCGCCGTCAACGGCGGCATGGTGGCGGTCGGCGCCGGAGGTGCGACCTCTGGCTGCGGCAGCGTCGCCCGGCCCGTCAGCGGCGTCACCAGCTTGGCGATCTCGCCCCAGAGCCGGGCCTCCCCGGCGCTCAGCCGGCGCGTGCGGCGTGGCGGCCTCACGGCGCGACCCCGCGGGCGGGCTTGGGCAGCAGCACGACGAAGCCTATGGAATCGCGCAGGTTTCCGGCCGCGATCCCGGCCTGCGCCCCGGTCCCGACGAACAGATCGCCCCGGGCCGGGCCGACGATCGCCGACCCCGTGTCGGCGGCGATGACGAGGCGTCCGGTGTCGCCCGGTGCGCCGCCCGGCAACGGCCCGTCCAGCCAGAACGGCAGGCCGTAGCGCCACAGCCCGCCATCCACCGCGAGGCTCCGCCCGGGCGTCAGCGGCGCGTTGGCGGCCCCCGGCGGCCCGAGCGCCGGATCCTCCACCGGGGCCAGGCGGAAGAAGATGTAGGAGGCGTTGGCGCGGATCAGCCGCCGCGCGGTCTCGGGATGCGCGCGCAGCCAAGTCGTCCAGCGGGCCAGCGTGAGGCCTTCCAGCGGCAGGTGGCCCTCCTGCACGATCAGCTTGGCGACCGCGGTGTAGGGCTGGCCGTTGCGGCCGTCGTACAGTACCCGGACGGCCCGGCCGTCAGGCAGGCGGACGCGCCCCGAGCCCTGGACTTGCAGCACCAGGAGATCGACGCCGTCGCGCAGCCACAGGATCGGCCGCGCCCGGGCGCCCAGCGCTCCGTCCTCGATCGCGGCCCGGTCCGGATAGGGTCCGAACCCGTAAGCGGTGGCGCGGGCCGCGCGCAGGGCCGGGTCGAGACCGGGGCGGGTCTCTCCGGGGGCCAGCGAGACGAGGTCGTCCGGCCGGGCGAGCACGGGCGTCGGGAAGTCCGGTGCCTGCGTGAGCGAGCCCTCCAGCTCCGGCTCGAAATAGCCCGTCAGGAAGCCCGGGCGATCCGCCCCTGGACGCACCACCCGGTAGGCCTCGAACCGATCCTGGAAGAACGTGGCCGCCGCCTCGTGCGCGACCTCCGCCGCAGCCGCGCAAGCCGCCGACAGGTCCGCCGGATCGCCTGCGATGCCCGCCGGCTGCGGCGTGGATGGCGGGGACGCGGTGCAGACCCGCCGGAACGCGTCGAGCGAAGCGGCCGGATTGGGCCCGGGAAAGCCCGCTAGAGCCGCGAACGGCACGGGAGTCAGGACCGCTCCGCCGACCTCGGCGGGGGCAGCCGCGGCCGAGCCGGCTAGGAACGTCGCGACGAGGGCGGGGATGAGGGCGGTCGGGATACCTCCGGACCAGGCACGCAGGTTTGGCACGGCAACGGGGTCACGAAATCAGGCGCCGGCCTCGGTGGCCACAAGCTGCCAGTTCGGGTCCCGCGAGCCGAGGGTGCGCGCGAAGGTCCAGACGTCGGGCACCTCGACGACGGTCTCGGCGCTGCCGTCGACGACCTTGCCCTCGGCGTTGCGGGTGGCGGTGATCAGGTTCGACAGGAAGCGCACGGTGATCTGCGCGACACGGTTACGCACCTCGATGGCGACGATCTCGGCCTTGTCGATCGACACGAAGGTGGTTTCCAGGGTCTGCCGGTTGCGCTCACGCTCGGCGATGGCCCGCTCGAAAGCCTCGCCGACCTCCTTGGAGAGCAGCCCGCGCAGGGTTTTCCGGTCGCCCTTCGCAAAAGCGATCATGATGGTCTCGTAGGCCGACTTGGCCCCCTCGATGAACGCGCGAGGGTCGAAACTCGGCTCTGCCTGGACAGCCGCCTCGAGCCCGCGGGCGATCTCGGAGCCGGGCTCCGCGATGCCGCGCCAGTCGCGTACCGCCGCAGACGCTGCGGCCGGCGCAGCCTGCACCCGGTCGGCACCGGGCAACCGAACGACGTTGTCGCCCTCGGATCGGGCCTGCGGCTCGGTACGGCTTCGATCCACCGGCTTGAACGGCGAGCGCTCAGCACCGGTTTTCTGGCCGAGCACCGAGCGCAGCCGCCAGATCACGAAGACTGCGAGTGCGAGGAAGATGATCGTCGTAATGTCGAAACTGTCCTGCATCACCGATCCGATGGTGGCCGCGGCGGGACCTCGTGCCCCGTGCCGAGGTCGTGCGCGGTGCGGCGCCGGCAAAGCGCTCGCGGGTCTAGGCGACTCATAACTGACCAAGGCGCAAGGAGCGAGCCGGTTATACCGGTGCGGAACGCCGCGATCCCCATGCGTCAACCGATATGGGTCTCCGACACCGCGCCCGCCAGCGCTACGCCAGCCTGCTGCTTGTCCGTCCCTGGCGCGCGTGTTAGCGGCGCTGCCTTCCGGGCCGCTTCGCGGTGCCGTTCAGCGGCTCGCGCCGCGACAACCCGGGCCGGCCCTGCCGGCCGTTCGAGAAGGATGATCCGCATGGCCGACTCTCCGGCAGCCAACGGCAACGGCGGCGGCATGCCGCAGGGCGACGCGCCGACCATCAATGCGCTGGCGCAGTACACGAAGGACCTGTCCTTCGAGAACCCGAACGCGCCGCGTTCGCTCCAGCCCAAGGAAGGCCAGGGCCCGCAGATCAACATTCAGGTGAATGTCAGCGCGCAGCAGCTTTCCGATACCGATTTCGAGGTCGAGCTGACGCTTGAGGGCGACGCCAAGATTCAGGCCGAAGTGCTGTTTGCCTTCGACGTGAAGTACGCGGGCGTATTCCGCATGGTCAACATCCCGGCCGACCAGCTTCATCCCGCGGTGATGATCGAGTGCCCGCGCCTGCTGTTCCCGTTCGCCCGTCAGATCGTCGCCGAGGCTGTGCGCAACGGTGGCTTCCCGCCCCTGTACATCGACCCGATCGATTTCGTCGCGCTCTACCGCCAGAAGGCGATGGAAGCCCAGGGCGCCAGCGGTCCGCTCGCGTCCTGACGCTCAGAACCGTCCCGGCGGTCAGCGGCCGCCGGGACCGCGATAGGCCGCAGCCAGCGTGCGCAGCGCCTCCGCGGGGCGCCCGGTCAGCCGCCTGGACCGCAGCACGATCCAGGTGAGCGGCAAGTTGGGCAGACCGAGGCGCGCTCCGATCTCGACGGCACCCGGCGGGGCGGTGCTCGGCGCCAGAGCGGCGATCGCCAGGCCCGCCATGACGGCGGCCCCGACAGCCAGCACGCCGCCCCCGACGAACACCTCGGTCCAGGGCAGGCCGGCCGCGTCGAGGGTGCGGGCCGCCGCCGCCCGGACGTTGCAAGGCCCCGCTAGGCCGGCCAGCCGGAGCGGCTCGCCCGCCGGCGGGATCGGGAAGTCCGGAGCGGCGAACCAGCCCAGGCGTTCCTGTGCCAGGACGGTCCCGTCTCGCCCAGGCATCTCCTCTGTCCGCAACAGTACGGCGTCGTAGCCGCCCTCGCCTGCGGACTCGAAGGCGGCCGCGAGTTCCCGCGACGGGACGATCCGCACCTCCAGGGTCAGGCCGTCTTTCGCGAGGCCGAGGCGCCGGAGCAGCGCGGGCAGGTCAGGCCCAGCAACGTGGTCGCTGATTCCCAGGCACAGCCGGGCCGGGATAACGCCGTCCATCTCGGCCAGAGCGCTCTCGTGCGCCTCCAGCAGCCGACGGGCTGCTGCTAGAAACAGTTCTCCCTTTCGAGTGGTGGCCACATGCCGGGGCGTCCGGTCGAGCAGCCGCTGTCCGAGCCGATCCTCCAGGCGCTTGAGGCGCAGGCTGATCGCTGCCTGCGAGGTCTCGAGCGCTTCGGCCGCCCGGGTGAAGCTGCCGAGATCGACCACCCGCACGAAGGCCAGGACGCCGTCGAGGTCGAGGGGGCGGGCCAGCATCACAAGCATCCGTTATGATAGATATGATCAACGATATCTGGATCAAATGATGCGACTCGGCAACTTTGGCATCGGAACCCAGGAGGGAACGATGCTCGTTGCGCGCTACCGACACCGCTTGCCGGCCGATTATCCGATGGATCGCATTCGTACCCGGATCGCCGAACGGGCCCCCGGCTGGGCCGCCATACCCGGCCTCGTCTTCAAGGCCGTCGCCATTGAGGAGCGGGCGCGCGGTGCACCCGCGAACGCCTACAGCTCGTTTTACCTGTGGCGCACGGCCGGCGCCGCCGCCGACTTCCTCGCCGGCCCAGCGTTCCAGGCCGTGATCGAAAGTTTCGGCCGCCCGCAAGTGGAGACGTGGCTTCCGTTCGACGTGAGCCTCGGCGGCGCCGCGACGGCCGTCGCCCTGTCCGAGGAGACGCGGCCGGTCGGCCCTGACGAGGACCTGCTCCGCCTGCGGGGAATCGAGCGGGCCCAGGGCCGGGACCTGGCCGCGCAACCGGGTGTCCTGGCCACCCTGGTCGGGCTCGACCCCGCCGCGTGGCATCTGACCCGGTTCACCCTGCTTGCCGACCCTATCGACGCTCGATCCGGCGCCGAGGTCGCGCATCTCGCCGCCCCCGGTCTCGACACCCTGCGCAGCGTCTGACCCCTATCCCCGCAAGACTTCGATGCCCCTGATCCGCATCTCCCTGCGCACCGGCACAGCCCCGGCTTTCCGCACCGCCCTCGTGGAGGGGATCTACGCCGCCCTGCGCGAGACCTTCACGGTGCCGGAGGGCGACCTGTTTGCCGTCGTCCACGAGCACGAGGCGGCGAACTTCCACTACGGGCCGGACTATCTCGACATCCACCGCGGCGACGGGCTGGTGATCATCCAGATCACCTGCAACGCCACACGGACGACCGCACAGAAGCGGTCGCTCTACACAGCCATCGCCCGCAACCTCGGGCGCGAGCCGGGGCTGAAGCCAGCCGACGTGTTCGTGAACCTGGTCGAGGTCGCGCCCGAGAACTGGTCGTTCGGCGACGGGCAGATGCAGTACGGCCC
Organism: Methylobacterium mesophilicum; assembly: GCF_022179445.1. Taxonomy (GTDB): domain Bacteria; phylum Pseudomonadota; class Alphaproteobacteria; order Rhizobiales; family Beijerinckiaceae; genus Methylobacterium; species Methylobacterium mesophilicum. The sequence goes on from NZ_BPQU01000005.1 coordinate 146,790, forward strand.
GCCGGGTCCGTGAGGCCGCAGGGCGCGGACGCCCGTCGCCGGGCTTGACCGTACGAAGGACGGCGTTCAGGTCCGGGGCCCGTCGCCAGACCTGGATCGCATGAGCCCCACCGCACACCTCGCCCTGATCAACCTGTTCACTGGGGACATCCAGGGTGGCCTCGGCCCCTTCCTGGGGACGTGGCTAGCGCAGGCCGCGTCCTGGAGCCCGGCGCGGGTGGGCTTTGTCATCACCCTCGTGGGCATCGCGACGCTGTTCCTGAGCGGCCCGTTCGGGGCCCTGGTCGACCGCTTTCCACGTCCTCGCCTCCTGGTGGCGCTCGCTTGCGCGGCGATCCTGGCGGGCACGCTCCTGCTTCTCCCAGCGCGCAGCTTCCCGGCGGTCCTGGTGGCGCAACTGCTCGCCGCTGCGGGAGGCACCCTGTTGCTGCCGGCGATCGCCGCGCTGACCCTCGGGATCGTCGGGAAGGACGGGTTCCCCAAACAACAGGGTCGCAACCAGGCGTTCAACCATGTCGGCATCCTGATCGCCGCCGGCGGCATCAGCCTCGGCACGGGGACGTTCGGACCGGCGATCGCCTTCTGGGTGCTGGGCGGCATGGCGGTCGCCGCCATCGTCGCGACGCTCACAACCCCGGCCGGTGCCTGGAACCGGCGGCGCGCGGTCGGTTGGAAAGAGGACGCGGACGACGAGCCGCAGCGTAGCGGCATTCGTCAGGTCCTCGGCAACCGGCGCCTGCTGGTGCTCACCGTAGCGCTGACGCTGTTCAACCTCGGCAACGGCGGCATGCTGTCCCTGCTCGGACAGAAACTGGTGGCCACCGCCGCCGACGCGACGACATGGACCGCCCGCTACGTGATGGTGGCACAGCTCGTGATGGTGCCGGTGGCGCTGTTCGCCGGCTCCCTGGCGGATCGGCGTGGGCGGCGCCAACTCCTGATGGTGGCGTTCGCGGTGCTGCCGGTACGGGCCGTCCTGTCGGGTCTGATTGACGACCCGGTCTGGCTCATTACGGCGGAAGTCCTGGACGGCGTCGCCTCCGGCATTGTCGGCGTGGCGGTGCCGGTGATCGTGGCGGACCTGACCTGGGGGTCCGGGCGCACCCAAACAGCGCTCGGCAGTGTCAACGCCGTGCAGGGTGTCGGCGGCGCCCTGTCGGGGTGGTATGGCGGCCTATCTTACGGATTGTTCGGCTGGACCGGCGCGTTCCTTGCCCTCGGCGTACCTGCGCTTGCCGCCCTTGCGTTGGTGATCTGGCTCGATACTACCCCCGAGCCCGGTCGGCGCCGGCGTCGACGGGAGCGGCGCAGCGCGGCGGTGCAGGGAGCGTAGAACCTTTCTCCAAGCAGGGCCCAGAACGAGCCCCCTGCTGGAAACGCAAAAGCCCGGCCCAGGAGCCGGGCTCGTTCGAAAGACCGCCTCCTCTTGCCAGGAGGATCAGCCGATATGTGGACTGCCGGTGGCGGCCGGAAAGCGGTCGGCCAGGGCGCGGCGGAGCTTCTCCAGGGCGCGGTTCTCGATCTGGCGGACCCGCTCCTTCGAGATGCCGAGGCGCTGGCCCAGAGCCTCGAGGGTCGCCTGATCCTCGGCGAGGCGGCGCTCGCGCAGGATGCGTAGCTCCCGCTCGGACAGCACCGTCAGCGCCTGCTGCAGCCAGCTGAGGCGCCTCTCGCCGTCGACCGTGGCACTCACGGTCTCGTCCGGCAGCGCGGCCCCGTCGACGAGAAAGTCCATGCGTTCGGAGGAAGCGTCGTTGTCCTCGCCCACGGGGGCGTTGAGGGACATGTCGGGGCCCGAGAGACGCGCATCCATCAGCGCGACATCGTCACGCGAGACGCCAATGGCGGTGGCGATGCGGCGGTGGATCTCGTCGCCGACATGCTCTTCGGTGGATTGCATCAACCGGGCGCGCAACCGGCGCAGGTTGAAGAACAGGGCCTTCTGAGCCGAGGATGTGCCTCCGCGCACGATAGACCAGTTGCGCAGGATGTAGTCCTGGATCGACGCGCGGATCCACCACGTCGCGTAGGTCGAGAACCGGACATCCCTCTCCGGCTCGAACCGCGCTGCGGCCTCCATGAGGCCGACGTGACCCTCCTGCACCAGGTCTGCCATCGGCAGCCCGTAGTGACGAAAACGCCCCGCCAGGGCGATGACGAGGCGCATATGGGCTGAAATCAGGCGGTGCAGAGCCCGCTCGTCGCGGTTGTCCTTCCAGCGGACGGCGAGGCCGCGTTCTTCTTCCCGGGCCAGGAAGGGCGCCTCCATGGCAGTCCGAATGAACTGCCGTCGAATTCCAGCGATATCAGCCATCCCGCCTGCCTCTTGTTGCCGAGTGCTGTTGCGGCGCCGAACGGAGCGTCCAACCCGCAGGGCGTCACCGAACGGTGGCGCCAGGCAACCGACAACGGAAGGCCAATCACGAAAGTTCCGCCGTACGCCATCGCAGTGCGACAGGCGAAGGGCCACGTTTTCGTGTTTCCGTACGAGACATGGGTTCTAACGTCGCGTCGTCCAGCCCCCGGTATGTTGAACGGGTGCGGAAAAGCGAGAGCGGCTACCGATCCGGTGTGCCGGCACGAAAAAGCCCGACCCCCAGGGGCCGGGCTTTTCCCTTCAAAAAAACAGGGGCGCTTCAGGCCGCGACTTCCTGGATATCGTCGCCCTCACTTTCGGCTTCTGCCTCAGGCTCGGCCTCGCTCTTGGCGCGGCGCGGAGACTTGGCCAGGCTCTGTTCGATCAGCTTCAGCGCCTCGGTCTCGGTGATGCGGTTGACCGAGGAGATCTCGCGCACGATCCGGTCGAGGGCCGCCTCGTAGAGCTGGCGCTCCGAGTAGGACTGCTCGGGCTGCGCCTCGGAGCGGAACAGGTCGCGCACCACCTCGGTGACAGCCAGCAGGTCGCCGGAGTTGATCTTGGCCTCGTATTCCTGCGCCCGGCGCGACCACATGGTGCGCTTGATCCGGGCCCGGCCGGTCAGCACGTCCAGGGCCTTCTTTACCAGGTCCGGTTCGGCGAGCTTGCGCATGCCGACGGAGTTGGCCTTCGCGGTCGGGACGCGCAGGACCATCTTGTCCTTCTCGAACGAGACGACGAACAGCTCAAGTTTGTAGCCCGCGATCTCTTGCTCTTCGATCGCGGTGATGCGACCGACGCCGTGGGCCGGATATACGACGGCCTCACCGGTCTTGAAGCCTTGCCGGCCAACGGTCGTCGTCTTCTTGGCTGTGGTCATGCGAGAAGGGCCTCCACTGGCGCGCGACGCTCCGCGCCGCGCAAAACCGTGTTCTTCCGGGCGGGATACCCGGTTTGCCTCGCCGTTCCCGGGACCCGTGCCCACCAGGCACAGATCCGGGCGTTCCCCGGCGCGGCCGTGCAAACACCGGAACATCCGCCGAAGTCACCCTCGGCGGTCGTTCGCGTGCCACACCTCTAATTCACGAAAGCGAAAGGCTTTTCGGCCTGAGGGAGCACGTCTGGCGCAAGCGACGGCAGGCGGATTGTGTATCACAATCCGGCGCACAGATCAAAGCATCCCTGAAGAAGCGCGCGCGATCCGGGCGCAGCCTCGAAAGAGTTTTACACCGGCCAAGCCGGAGAGGAATGACCTGCTCGCGGCTCAGGGCTTCGCTTGACGCAGGTCCAATGCGGTTTCGGCCCTGATCCACAGGCGTGGAACAAGCCAAGGATCGATCGCAACATCGTGAGGCGATCCGTTATCGCTTTTCTGCCCGCCGCGGGTCCAGCGCGACCTGCCCAGCGGCATCAGGCTCTAGTCGCCCGAGCCGGGGTTGCTGGAGAAATGCGCCTCGAGCTTACCGGAGACGCCGTCCCACTCCTTGGCGTCGGATGGCGCGTCCTTTTTCTGGGTGATGTTCGGCCAGCTCTTGGCGTAGTCGGCGTTCAGCTTCAGCCACGTCTCGAGGTTCGACTCGGTATCGGGCTTGATCGCTTCAGCCGGGCACTCGGGCTCGCAGACACCGCAATCGATGCACTCGTCCGGATGGATGACGAGCATGTTCTCGCCCTCGTAGAAGCAGTCCACCGGACACACCTCGACGCAGTCCATGTACTTGCACTTGATGCAATTGTCAGTGACGACGTAGGTCATCGGCTGTCTTCGTCCTAAAAATTCTGTTCGGCCCGGGCGGAACCTGGAAGGCCCACACGCCCAGGTGGCGCTTCGATGGTGCGCCGCAAAACCTCGCGTCGAACCAAGTCTTTCGGAAGCCAAGGGCTCTAGACCCTGCCTCCCGGGCTGACAAGCGCACGGGTGTCCCAGGGGACTGCGACCCGATTGGCGACGCACCTCTGTGGCGCCGGTTCATCACTCGGGTAGCTCAATTGCCGACTGTACGCCGGCCAAGTCCTCGTAAAGGAGCCGTGCCTCCGGGGCAGGTCCCCGCCGCTCTCCGAGGCCGAGTACGCGCACGGCCAGGGTCGCGTGAGGAGCGGCCACTGTCACCACATCGCCGATCACGATGCCCTTGGCCGGGTTCTCGGCTCGGGTTCCGTTCACCCGCACGAATCCGTCTTCGGACAGGCGCGCGGCCAGGGAACGGGTCCGCGCGAACCGCGCGAACCAAAGCCACTTGTCGAGCCGCTGCCGACCCTCCCGCATCCGCGGGCGTCAGCGCTTCCCGCCGTCGCCGGCTTCGAGCTGCGCCTTGAGCGCCGCCAGCTTGGCGAAGGGCGAATCCGGATCCGGCGCCCGTTCGCGCCGCGGCGGACGCTGGTCGGGCCGCGGCCCCGACTGGCGCTGCTCGGCGCTGCGCTGATCGTCCCGGCGCTCGGGCCGGCCGCCCTCGAAGCGATCACGGCGGGGGCCGCGGTCGCGCCCGGTGCGGGGGCCACCCTCGTTGCCGGGGCGATCGCCGCCTTCGGCTCGCCGGTGTTCGGGACGCCCGCCCTCCGGGCGACCCGGGCCCTGATGCTGGCCCGGCTGACCCGGCTGAGCGCCATCGCGACCGCGGCCCGCGCCCCGCGGGCGGTTCTGCGGCCGAGGATTGGCCGGACGCTGATGGCGCTGCAGGCGCCAGACCTCGATCAGCACCGGCTCCGCCGGGGTTTCGACCTCCGCAGCCGCGGACTCATCCTCGGCGGTCTCGGATACCGTCTCGTTCGCTTCCGCCACGACCGGCGTCTCGGTGGTCGGGCGGGTCTCGGATTCGGGTGCTTCGGCGACCTGCGCGGCTTCGGCTGGAGTCACTTCCAGCTCCGATTGCTGTGCGCCGACCGCTTCCGGCAAGGCGTCGGCAGCAGCCTCGACAGGCTCAGCCTCCGCCAGGGCTTCGGGAGCGGATGCAGCTTCTGCGGCCGGGCCGGTCTCGGGACCGGCGTCGGACTCCGCATTCTCGGAGAGCGAAGCACCGTCACCGGAGGCCTCCGCGGTCGCGGCCTGCGCGGCGGCGTCGGCCTCGTCTCCGGTCGGCTCGCTGGGCGAGCCGGGATCGGTCTCGCCGGTCTCGCTTGCCGGGGCAGTTTCGGATGGCGGGGTCACGACGACCGGCGCGGTCGCCGCCGCCGGCACCAGCGGCACCGTGATGGCGGGACCGGGGCGGGCCTCCAGCGAGTAGCCCAGAGACTTCAGGATCGAGGCGAAATCCTCGCCCGAACAGCCGACCAGCGAGGTCATGCCGACCGTGGCCACGAACGCATCGCCGTCGGCCGTACCCTCCGGCGGGGCGCCCGGCGTGGTGCCGGGGCGGTAGGCGATCGCCGGGCGAATCAGGTCGGCCAGCCGCTCCAGGATGTCGACCCGCACCGCCCGCTCACCACTGACCCGGAAGCCGGCCGCCCGGTAGAGGCCCTTGGCGATCTCCCGATCGACCTTGATCGAGGTCCGGCCCGAGCCGGCCAGATGCGCGATCTCGTCCAGGCCGCGCTGGTCGAGGCCGCCGTTGCGCAGGGCCCAGAGCTGGGCCGCCAACGTCCGCGGCGCCGGCTTCAGCAGGGCCGGCAGGAAGATGTGGTAGGCCCCGAATCGCACGCCGTGCCGGCGGAGCGCCCCGCGCCCCTCCTGGTCGAGGCTGCGCATCTCCTGGGCGACCTTGGAGCGTTCCAGCACGCCCAGAGCCTCGACGACCTGGTAGCCGATGCCCTTGGCGAGGCCGACGAGGTCGCCTGCGGTCTCGAGCTCCATCAGCGGGCCGAGTAGGCGCACGATCATGGCCTTCAGCCAGGCATCGAGGCGCGCTTCGACCTTCTCGCGATGCGCGCCGGTCAGACTGTCGTCGGCGAGCAGCCGAATCTGCGGCGCGAACAGCTTCTCGCCGGGGGTCAGCTTCGCCACCGGGGCACCGGTCCAGCGAATCATCCCGTCATGCGCCAGCACGAGGGTGGAATCGGCCGTCGCCGCAAAGCGGTCGGCCCGGGCCTCGATCTCCCCGGAAAGCGCCTTCTCGGCGGCGCTCCTCAGAGTTTTGGCCTCGTGCCCCTCTGCGCTCGCATCAGGAACGAATAGGAATCCATGCAGGTGACCGACATGCTGACCCTCGACGGTGACGTCACCGTCGGCGGAAATTTGGGCTTCGAGCATCGTGTTCTCTCTCAGGCGCCGCATCAGGACGCTTGTGCGCCGGTCGACGAAGCGGCTCGCGAGGCGTTCGTGCAGGGCGTCTGACAGCCTGTCCTCTACCCGACGTGTCTCGCCCTGCCAATGTTCAGGGTCGCGCAGCCAATCGGGGCGGTTGGCCACGAAGGTCCAAGTGCGTCCCTGGGCGATCCGCCGGGACAGCGTATCGATGTCGCCGTCGGTGCGGTCGATCATCGCCATCTGCTCGGCGAACCACGTGTCCGGGATGCGGCCGGCCATGCCCTTCATGAGGAAACGGTAGAGCTGGGCTACGAGGTCCGCATGCACCTGCGGGTGGACCTTGCGATAATCGGGCACGCCGCAGACGTCCCAGAGTCGCCGCACGGTGGAAGCGCTCCGAGCCATGTCGCGGATATCGTCCTCGCGCATCAGGATCTCGAGGGCCTGCTGGTCCTGGCCCATCGGCGCCCGGGTCAGACCTGACTCGCGCGGATGCTCGTCGAGGCTCGCCTGGAGCGCCTCCAGGGTGCCGAAGCTGAGGTCCGGGTTGCGCCATTGCAGGATGCGCAGCGGGTCGAAGTCGTGATTCTCCAGCCGCTCGACCATCTCGGGCTCGAAGGCCGGGCAGCGCCCGGTGGAGCCGAAGGTCCCGTCCGAGAGGTGGCGTCCTGCGCGGCCGGCGATCTGTCCCATCTCCGCTGGTGTCAGCTTGCGGAACCGGGTGCCGTCGTATTTCCAGTTCGCCGCGAAGGCGACGTGGTCGACATCGAGGTTGAGCCCCATCCCGACCGCGTCGGTGGCGACGAGGTAGTCGACGTCCCCGGCCTGGTACATCTCGACTTGGGCGTTGCGGGTCCGCGGCGACAGCGCCCCGAGCACGACCGCGGCGCCCCCGCGCTGGCGTCGGATCAGCTCCGCGATGGCGTAGACCTCCTCGGCCGAGAAGGCGACGATCGCGGTGCGCCGGGGCAGGCGCGACAGCCGCTTCTCCCCCGCGAAGCTCAGCTTCGACAGCCGCGGCCGGGTCGTGGTGTGGACGTTCGGAATCAGCGCCTGGACCAGCGGCAGCATGGTCGAGGAGCCGATCAGCAGGGTCTCCTCCCGGCCGCGCACGTAAAGCAGGCGATCGGTGAAGACGTGGCCGCGATCCATGTCGGCGGCGAGCTGGATCTCGTCGATGGCGACGTAGGCCACGTCGAGGTCGCGCGGCATCGCCTCGATCGTGCAGATCCAGTAGCGCGGCCGGTCCGGCTTTATTTTTTCTTCCCCGGTGACCAGCGCGACCTTCTCGGGCCCGACCTTGGCGACCACCCGCAAATAGACCTCGCGGGCGAGCAGCCGCAGGGGCAGCCCGATCATGCCGGTCGGGTGCGCCAGCATCCGCTCGATCGCAAGATGCGTCTTGCCGGTGTTGGTCGGTCCGAGGACCGCCGTCACGCCGCGGGCGCGGGCGTCGCGCGGCAGGGACCGGCGGGGGAGGGGGCGGAGCGGCGCGTCGATGGTCGGCGGTTCCTTCGGACGGGAAGGCCGGCGCGGCGCCGTCATGGCGCGGGCGGGAGGTCTCGTACGGCCGGTCGCGTCAGGGACGATAGGGCCGCCTCGGTCCTCCCCCATATGGGATATCACCCGGGTCGCTGCCAACCTGCGGCATAATCAGCGGATCGACCACGATCTGCATGGCCGGCGATCCGGGCTGGGGCGCGACGTCCGCGCAGAGGGTGTCGGGGACGGAGACCAACGGGCCATGCCGCGGCGGCCGGTGCTCGATCACCTGTGCCGACGAGAAGGCATCGCCGCCGCAGCCGGGATTGCCTGATCCTGCGGTCAGCGGCTGGGCCGCTGACGGCGCGGCGAAGGCGAGGGCCGCGACGGTCAGGGTGGTGCGAAGGCGGTATCGGTCCATGGGCGGATCATCGCCGAAAATATGAAAGGTTTAATGGCAGTTGAGACCGATTCCCGGCGCCGAGACCTTAGTGTCATATCAGAATCTTCCGTGGATCTTCGCGGCGTGCAGCGCACCGCATGTCAGGACGTCAGTTCTGATCGAAACGCCTCGAAACCCTCAACGGCTGTATTCGGCTCGGCTTGAGCGCGACGCCTTCAGAGATGCGAAGATATCTAAAAGATAGCGCCTTGCCGGCTGGTCATAATAGCGCAGGAAGACATAGCTCGCTGCTATCGTCACGGCGACAAGGGTCACGCATTCCAAAGCGATGCTTTTGCTGCCGGTTGTTTTTTGATAAATTCCGTTGATCCAGCAGAATATTGGATAGTGCAAGGCATAAACCGGATATGATAGCTCGCCGAGCATGAGCGAAATCCTCATCGGTAGGCCCTTCATCGGAATGGCTGATCCGCTGAACACCAGCATCGGGGCCAGGGCGAGTTTCCAGACGAGCCGTTCGCGGAGGGTAAGTTCGAACGATGAAAAAAGGATCGCAATCATCAGAACGCATAACGCGACGAATATATACGTGTTGGCCCGGCTCGAAACGAAGGCGCCGCTGAACTGGTGGATTAGGACGCCGACAAAAAAAGAGGACCCAACATGAGCAAACCCGAGGAGAAAATTGTCGGTCGTGTCGCCGCCGATGCCGACCAGGATGACTGCCGCACTGCACAGGACGTACAGACCCAGCGAGAGATACGTCTGATCGACATGCCGCAGCAGCCACCAGACATAATTCGCCACTATTTCGAAGAAGAGCGAGAATTGCGGTCCATTCAGGGGGAATATTTGAGGGCCGCCAATCTGGGGCGGGGCATTGAAAAAAGGAATGTTCATCATTCCAAGCAGGATTGCCAGGACTATCGCGGCTATTTGGGGCTCTGTGCTGAGCAGATAGTTTCTCGCGATGACGTAAGGAGCGCTGATCAGAATGGACAGAACGATGATCGGTATCAGTCTGATCAGCCGAATGGCCATGAATTCAGCCACGGACATATTTCGTAGGCGGAGGGCATAGGCACGGGCCAGAACATAGCCGCTGAGAGTGAAGAAGGTGTCGACCGACAGGCCCCCGTTGACCGCCATGTGTGGCGCGTTTAGCCAACGACCCAAATGGAATAACAATACTGAGAGAGCGGCAATCCCTCGAATACCGTCGAGGGCTGCGCAATGCCTGCGTGGGTCCGATAGGGCCGGTATTCCCAACTTTATCCAGCCATGCTATAATAACGACAGACTTTAAAGGGGCTGGTAAAAACTTTGTGCCCCGTTCGATGTTGAATTAAGTTTTCAACTCAAAAATGTGGGATGTCAAGGCCGGTGGGCATGGATGCTGCAAGTAAAACTGTTTCGGTGGTTATCGCTACGTATAATGGCTCAGTATTCATCGAGGAGCAGCTAGCGAGCGTCATCAACCAAAATTTTAAGCCGATCGAGATCATCGTTTCCGATGACGGATCGACGGATGAAACATTAGTTTTAGTTAGATCAATTGCGAAAAATTCCGAAGTACCTATCAGAATTAACGTAAACGAAACGAATCTAGGATTTCGCGACAACTTTTTGAAAGCCGCTTTATCGGCGAAGGGAAACTTCGTGGCGTTCTGTGATCAGGACGACATCTGGGATCCCGAAAAACTTGAACGTATAGCCAAGTACTTTAAAAATCCTAATATCTCCATGATCGTGCATGCCGCTGCGAGCCTCGATCAGTCCACTGGTAAGCTAGTAAAATTTACACAGGGTATCCGAAGCACTGGTGTTAAGCCGCCGCTCAGTTACGATCCCTGGCTGACGTTCTTTGGGTTTTCAATTGTTTTTCGGCGAGAACTGCTGTATCTCGCGGATATCGAGGCACGGTTCCGAGACTTCATCGTGCCGAAAGAGAAGATCGCCCACGATCGATGGATCGTTTTTCTCGGCCAAGTGGTTGGCGAGACTGCCGAACTGAGTCTGCCGCTGGTCACGTACCGGCAGCATGCGACGAACCTGTTTGGGGATGGGCGCCGCAGCCACAAAGGGAAGGCGCATGATCCCATTAAGGAACTTGATGATTACATAACCGCTACGGCCGACATGATCGCTGTGATCCGCGATCTTCCGGATGAGACGCGGGCGGCATTTCCTCTGTTCGATCGCGAAAAAGCGATTCACTTTTTTCAGAGAGCCTTGCACCAACTGCAACAGAGGAAGCAGGTTTACGTCTCGCGCGACAGGCGCCGGGGTTTGTTGGCCGTCGTCGGTAACATCCGATCCGGGGTCTACCGGTCCGTCCACCGCGATGCCATCCGTTGGCGCTCGATCGCGCGCGATCTCAAATACTGCGCGACCCGGTCGTAGGCCGCGCTACCCGACCCGCGGATCACGGCAGCCCCGTGGGCAACCCCAGATAACCGAACACCGCGCGCAGGACCCGATGTTCGAGCGCATCGCCGGCCTGCTCGCCCCGCTCCCCGGCGGCATCCACCATGCCCCGCACAACCGCGAACAGGTCGCCCGCGGCAATCTCGATCGCGACGGGCGGTCCGGGTTCGAGGCGTGCCAGCAGGGTCAGGAACGCGTCCGAGATCGCCCGGTGGACCGCGTCAAGGCTGTCGGCCGGCTGGAGCCGGTTCTCTTCGCGGTCAAGCAGCAACGCGAGACGTGGCCGGGACATCTGATGGGCGACGGCCGCCTGCACGATGCGCCGCAGTCCGAGTTCCGGCGTCGCCGCCTCGGCCGCGGCGTGCACCGCCGCGATCAGCAGGCCGGTCTCCCGCGCGACCAGGGCCGCGGTCAGCGCGTCCTTGCCGGGGAAGTACTGGTAGACCGAGCCGACCGAGACGCCGGCCCGCTCGGCCACGGCATTGGTCGTGTAGCCGGCCAGCCCGCGCTCCTCCAGAACGCGAGCCGCGCCTTCGAGGATCATCCGCACCGTCTCGGCAGACCGCGATTGTTCCGGGTTATTCCGGGGCTTGAGCAGCGGCCCCCGTGCCGTTCGGGCGGTCATGAACGCGAGTTCGCCGCAGGGCCGCCCGCGGGCATCATCGCCGCGTCCCAACCGATTCGCGGAATGAAAGAGCGCATGTCCCACCAGACCTTCAACCCCAAGCTCACCGTCTTCATGCTGGTGAAGACCTCGCCCGAGTGGCTGGCGATGTCGATCGACGATCGGTTCGCCCGGTTGCGTGAGGTGTTCGAGCCGATCCTGCGCCGCCACGCGGGTTCCGTGACGATGCGCTTCTACGACGCCGAATTCTACACGGCCCGGGTCACGGATCTCTGGGTCTGGGAGGCCAGCGAGCATCACGCCTACGAAAGCGTCGTCGAAGCCTTGCGCGAGACGCCGTTCTGGGACCGGTTGTTCACGATCGTCGAGATCATCCCGGCGGTGGAGAACGCCTACGCGATGCATTACGGCCGGGCGCCGCTCGCCGCGTGAGCGGACTGTTTCAGTCGGCGCCCTCGACCAGCACGACCTCGCCGATGCCGGCGGGCAGGCGCTTCGCTTTGGCCGCCTGGTATTCCGGCGAGCGATAATAGGCCCGTGCGGCGTCGTAGGAATCGAATTCCAGCACGACGTTGCGGGGCCGGGCCTCGCCCTCCAGCGCCTCGCTGCGCCCGCCCCGCACCAGGGGCCTGGCGCCGTGAAGCCGCATCGCCGTAGAGGCCATCTCGGCATAGGCCGCGTAGGTCTCCGGATCGGTCACCGTCATCCGGACGATGATGTAGCCTTTCGCCATGGTTCTCCATCCTCTCCGCCGCGGGCGCACGGGGTGCCCGGAAAGAGGCCGCCGGTCAAAGGCGAAGCGCTGAGCCTGGCGCTATTGCGCGGGCAAGCTCGCCTGCGCGACGCTCGCCCCGGCCGTCCCGGTGGCGGCGCCCTGGGTCCAGCGCGTCGCCTCGATGATGTTGGTACCGATGGTGGTGAGCACCGAGATTCGCAGCGGGACCAGTGCCCGCGTCCCTTCGACCGGGGCGAGCCAGACCGACATCTCGCGGTTGTCCTCCATGAACTTCACACCCGGCCGATCCGGCCTGTGGCCGGCCACCGCTTGGTAGCGGGCCGTGCAGACCAGAACCGGGCCGGCATAACCGGGTTTCTGCACCGCGCGGGTCTCGGCGTAGCTCAGCACCACGTTGAAGCGGGTCGCGCCGTCGAACACCGGCAGGGTGCGGTTGCAATTGGCCGGATCGAGCAATTCGCCCCGGCCCTGGGCTGGCATCAGCAGGGCGCTCACCGGATCCATGATGCCGCGCTTGTGGTCGGCCGTGACCGGCACCCGGTCCTGCATGTCGACGAGGGGGGGCGTGATCTCGGCCTGCACGACGTTGCCGTGCGCCAGCGCCATGCGCACCGCGATCCCGGAACTCGCCGTGTGCGTGGCGATCGAGAACGCGCCGGGCTGCGGCGCGGCCGAGAAGGTACCTGACGCCCGGGCCGAGCCCCTGCCGCCGGTGATCGCCCCGACCAGCCCGGTCAGCGTCGCGGAGACGTCCATCAGGTAATGGTCGCGCTCGAAGCTGCCGGCGAGCCGGGCGGTGCCGATCGGCAGACCCGCGAGGTTGATGCTGTAATCGACCGTCACCGTGGCGGGGGCGGCTGCGGCGCTCCGCTTCGCGCGCCGAGCGGCTTCGGCCGGGGCACCGAGCGTCGCGACGGCGAGCACGGTGCCGAGAAGGCGCATCGTCAGCGGCTTGATCGTCCGACGGACAGGCGTGGCGCTCATGATCCGGATCGCATCCCAGGGGAACTTGGGCCAAGGGTGCCGCGCGGGACGATCCCGTACGACAGGCTCTCGACGCTCGGTGCAGGCGAGGCGCTGGCCTTCTTCGAGCAGATGCCGGTTATATCCCGGCATCGTGGTTAACAGACCGTTGGGCGACCGCCCGGGACATGTCGAGGCGGTGCGGAGCTTGACGCAACGGGTCCAGGTCGCCTATAGGCTCGCGCCTTCAACAGGACTCCGCTGGACCTGGAATACGTATCGGGCACCGCCCGCTGCGACGATGATCGCGCCGCTTGCGGTCGGGTCTTTTCAGGCGGAACGAGACGGGAATTTTAGTCATCATGGCGCGCCGCTGCGAACTCACCGGCAAGGCCGTTCAGGTCGGCCACCTCGTGAGCCACTCGAACCACAAGACCAAGTGCCGGTTCCTGCCGAACCTGTGCAATGTCACGCTTCAGTCGGACGCGCTGGGCAAGCGGGTGCGCCTGCGCATCACCGCGCATGCCCTGCGCTCGGTGGAGCACCGCGGCGGCCTCGACGCATTCCTGGTCAAGGCCGGCGAGGGCGACCTGTCGCAGACCGCCCGCCTGCTGAAGCGCGAGATCCACAAGAAGCTCGCCGAGACCACGGCCGTCGCGGCCTGATCTCGGGCGCTCTACGCGTTTCACCGATCGGACGACATAAACCGCCGCGGCAGGCCATGCCGCGGCGGTTTACGCTTGCCTGCTCGGGACCGGCATCGCCTATCCGGGCGCCTGAGCGATTCGCGTCAGCCATTGCCGGATCTCCGTCTGCTGCGAGGGCGTGAGGTCGTTCAGCATCTCGGCTTCCAGCGCATAGACGTGCCGCTTGGCGGCTTCGAGCATCGCCTCACCGGCGGCAGTCAGCCTTATGGTCTGGATGCGACCATGAATCCGGTGCCGTTCCCGCACCACGAGGCCGGCCTTCAGCAGATTCGCGACGATGACGCTCATGGTCTGCGGCGTCACGAGCGCCAGGCGCGCGAGATCCGCGCTGCTGTGGCCGGGATAGGCGGCTAGGATCGTCAGGACGGAAAATTGCGGCAGCGTCAGGCAGGCGCCGCTTAACCGCTGCTCGACGCGCTGCCTGTGCGCGTGAGCCGCCTGCCGCAACAGATAACCGAGATGTCCGTCGATGCCGCGCTTGCCTTCGCCCGCCCGCGGCAGCTCATCCATGGCATCATCCCTTGCCTGTTATCAGAGTGCTGATATGTTGTTCGTGCTCTGATTCTATCGCGGATGGCGGGAGTGCGTAGCATGTCCGATGTGGCATCGTATGACGATGCGGGCTTTTCATACGACCTGTTCAGGACCACGTTGCCGAACGCTCACGCCGCGCTTCTCGCCCTCGGCCGGGCCGTCGATGAGGCGGGCCTGGACAAGCGCTTGAGCGAGGTCGTGAAGATCCGCGTCTCGCAGATCAACGGCTGCGCGTTCTGCGTCGGCTTCCACCTCGACACAGCCCGCCGCCTCGGCCTTGCCGATCACATCATCGACTCGATCGCCGTCTGGCGCGACAGCCCGGTCTTTTCGCCCCGCGAACGCGCGGCCCTGGCCTGGGCCGAACATCTCACGCGCATGGCCGATGGGGCGGCGCCCATCGCCGAACCGTCTCCGCTGTTCAGCCGGGACGAGACGCTGAGCCTGACCGTGGCGATCGCCACCATCAACGCCTGGAATCGCATCGCGGGCGGCCTGCATTTCCCGCCTCTCGCCCGGCGGGCGGCCTGAAGGCGGCGCCGGGCTCCCGGCAATTCGTCAGCGCCGTCCGCCGGCCGCACGCAGGGACCGGCCCGCAGGTGCGGAGGAGCTGTTCTCCTCGAACAGTTCGGCGAGCTTCTCGGTCATGGCGCCGCCCAGCTCCTCGGCGTCGATGATCGTCACCGCCCTGCGATAGTAGCGGGTCACGTCGTGACCGATCCCGATGGCCAGGAGTTCCACCGGCGAGCGGGTCTCGATCTCCTCGATCATCCAGCGCAGGTGCCGCTCCAGGTAGTTGCCGGCATTGACCGACAGGGTCGAATCGTCGACTGGTGCGCCGTCCGAGATCACCATCAGGATCTTGCGCTGCTCGGGCCGCCCGAGCAGGCGCTTGTGCGCCCAGTCGAGGGCCTCGCCATCGATGTTCTCCTTGAGAAGACCCTCGCGCATCATCAGCCCGAGATTCTTCCTGGCCCGGCGCCACGGCGCGTCCGCCGACTTGTAGACGATGTGGCGCAGGTCGTTCAGGCGGCCGGGATTCGTCGGCTTGCCGGCGGCGAGCCACGCCTCGCGGCTCTGGCCGCCCTTCCAGGCCCGGGTCGTGAAGCCCAGGATTTCGACCTTGACGCCGCAGCGCTCCAGCGTCCGCGCCAGGATGTCGGCGCAGGTCGCCGCCACGGTGATCGGCCGGCCACGCATCGAACCGGAGTTGTCGAGGAGCAGCGTGACCACGGTGTCGCGGAAATTGGTGTCCTTCTCCTGCTTGAAGGAGAGGGGCTGATAGGGGTCGATGACCACGCGCACGAGGCGCGCCGGATCGAGCTGACCCTCCTCGAGGTCGAAATCCCAGGCGCGGTTCTGCTGCGCCAGGAGCCGGCGCTGCAGCCGGTTGGCGAGGCGGCCGACGACGCCCTGCAGGTGGGAGAGCTGCTTGTCGAGGTAGCTGCGCAGGCGCGCCAACTCGTCGGCGTCGCACAGCTCCTCGGCGTGAATGATCTCGTCGAACCGGGGGTTGAACACCCGGTATTCGGGGCCGCGCGCCTCGTTGCCCTGGCGCTGGGGCGGCTTCGACGCTTCGGAGGCTTCCTCGGCTTCCCCATCCTCGGACTCGTCGGGCAATTCCCCGGACGGCGCGTCGGCCGCTTCCTGCGCGCCCTCCTCGATCTCGTCGGAGGCCTCCTCCGAGGTCTCGATCTCGGCGCGCTCGCCCTGGCTCTTCTCCTCGGAATCGCCCTCGCTCGGGTTCTGCTCGTCGTCCTGGGCGTCGTTCTCGTCGTCGTTCTCGTCATCCTCGGCGTCGAACGGGGTCTCGTCCGACATGTCGAGGGAGGTCAGCAGGTCGCGCACCGAGCGGGCGAACTTACGCTGGTCCTCGATCGACCCGATCAGCCCGTCGAGGTTCGGGCCGGCCTTGGCCTCGATATGCGCACGCCACAGCTCCACGATCTTGGCGGCCGCCTCGGGGGGCTGCTGCCCGGTCAGGCGCTCGCGCACCATCAGGGCGACGGCGTCCTCCATGGGTGCGTCGGCCTTGTCGGTGATGGTCTCGTACTTGCCGCCGCGATGGTACCGGTCCTCCAGCATCGCCGTGAGGTTGCTGGCGACGCCGGTCATCCGCCGCGAGCCGATCGCCTCGACGCGGGCCTGCTCGACCGCGTCGTAGACCGCGCGGGCGGCGGCGTTCTCGGGGGCGAGCCGCCGGTGCACGGCGATGTCGTGGCAGCCGAGCCGCAACGCCATGGCGTCGGCATTGCCGCGCAGCACTGCCACGTCCTGCGCCGAGAGCTTGCGCGGGGGCTCTGGCAGGCGAGCCTTGTCACCGGTGAGCGCCGGCCGGTCGGTGGCGTAGGTGACCTCGACCTCCGACCGGCGGGCGATGGCGCGCAGGCACCCGGCCACCGAGCGCTTCAGGGGCTCGGCCACGGATTCGCGGCGCTCGCCGGGCTTGCGGTTGGAGATGGACATGCGGGGCTACGTCTTCATCGAATCGAGGTCGAAGGGGCGCTCAAGCAGATCATCCCAGGTGAAGGGACATTCTGGAGGGAACTCGCCCGGAGGGAGGTGGCACTCATCCGCCGCCCAGTTGCGTGAGATTGTATAGATCTCGTCCCACATCGTGTTGAGATGCGGCTTCAGACCCGGGTTCTTCCGCAGAATTTTCGCGTACCGGAGCCGCTGCTCGCGGATCGCGTAGATCCAGCTCGGCGTGCGTTTCTCCGGCTGCTGATCCCATTTGAGCATGTGCATGATGAGAACGCGCAGAGCGCTTTCCATCTGACTGTATTGCGCGCTCCCCACGTCGCTCAGCTCCTCGGCGATGTTGTCGAGGTCGAGCGCGTCCACCCGGCCGGCGCGGAGCAGCGCCACCTGCTCCTCGACCCAAGTGTAGAGGTCGTCCGCATAGCGCGTCCGCCCGTCGGCATGCGGAGCCGCAGGAGCGTCCTCGCGTGTCGAGGCCGGATGCGCCATGGCGTCCTCCATGCGGTTCAGCTTAAGGCGACGTTCAGTGCGCTTTCGGGCAGTTCCTTGCCGAAGGCGCGCTGGTAGAACTCGGCCACCAGGGTTCGCTCGAGTTCGTCGCACTTGTTCAGGAAGGTCACCCGGAACGCGAAGCCGACATCCTTGAAGATGTCGGCGTTCTCAGCCCAGGTGATCACCGTGCGCGGGCTCATGACGGTGGAGAGGTCGCCGTTCATGAACGCGTTGCGGGTCAGGTCCGCCACGCGCACCATCCGGTTGACGATGTCCCGGCCCTGGTCGCTGCGGTAGTGCAGCGCCTTCGAGAGCACGATGTCGACCTCGCGGTCATGCGGCAGGTAGTTCAGGGTGGTCACGATCGACCAGCGGTCCATCTGGCCCTGATTGATCTGCTGGGTACCGTGATAGAGGCCCGACGTGTCCCCGAGGCCGACTGTGTTGGCGGTGGCGAACAGCCGGAAGGCCGGGTGCGGGCGGATCACGCGCTTCTGGTCGAGCAGCGTCAGCCGGCCCGACAACTCCAGCACGCGCTGGATCACGAACATCACGTCCGGGCGGCCGGCATCGTACTCGTCGAACACCAGGGCGACGTTGTTCTGCAGCGCCCAGGGCAGGATGCCGTCCTGGAAGGCGGTGACCTGCTTGCCGTCCTTGAGGACGATCGCGTCCTTGCCGACGAGGTCGATGCGCGAGACGTGGCTGTCGAGGTTGATCCGGATGCAGGGCCAGTTCAGCCGGGCCGCGACCTGCTCGATATGGGTCGACTTGCCGGTGCCGTGATAGCCCGTGACCATCACGCGGCGGTTGCGCGCGAAGCCGGCCAAGATGGCCAGCGTCGTCTCCCGGTCGAAGATGTAATCCGGATCGAGATCGGGGACGTGCTCCTCGGGTTCGGCATAGGCCGGGACCTTGAGGTCGAGGTCGATGCCGAAGACCTCGCGGACGGAGACGGTGCGGTCGGGCAGCGCGGCGGGCGTGTCGTCAGAGAGCATTCGGAACCTCGTGAGGCGCGGCGGCTCCGGCCCGAAGGAAGGGAGCATCCGCGCGGAAGAACGTCGAGCCGGGCATCCGCCGCGGGGCGGACTCAATCCTTAAACGGCGGCGCGCTGCGGCGCCACCGACCGGCATGAGCCCCATATAGGGTCCGCCCGGCCATTTGCCTTATCCTAGAGCGATCACCGTCGAAGGGGATTCCGGTGCGGCCTCACGGCGCTCCGGAGTGCATCGTTCGTGCCGCCGTCAGCAGAGGCCGGCGGCACGCAAGACGTCGTGGGCGCGGATGATGTCGCGCAGACGCTCCTCGAACGAGCGGTCGCCGCCGTTGGCGTCGGGGTGGAAGCGCTTCACCAGCGCCTTGTACTGCGCCTTGATGGCCGGCCCGTCCGCCCCCTCCTCGAGACCCATGACGTCGAGGGCGCGGCGCACCGTGGCGGTGCGGCGGGGCTTCTCCGGCTCCGGCTGTTTGTTGCGCCGACGTCCGTCGCCGACGCCCGCGCCGCGCAGGATGCCGAGCGGATCGACGTAGGCCCAGTCCCGGGTCGGCTCCTCGGCCGGCTTGCCCTGGCCGGCGGGGTTCACGCCCATGGCCCAGGTCGGGCGGTGCCCGATGATCGCGTCCTTCTGATAGGCCTGGACGGCGGCATCGTTCATGCCGTCGAAGTAGTTATAGCTCGCGTTGTAGGCGCGGACGTGGTCGATGCAGAACCGCCAGTACTGGCCTTCCGCCTTCCGGCCCTTCGGAGCGCGGTGCGGGCCCGGCCGGGTGCAGCCCGGGCTCTCGCACAGGGCCTCGGCCGCGGGCTTCGGCTCGTCGCAGGACGGTTTCCTGATCCGGATGCTGTCGAACAGGCGCGAGTTGAGATCCATGACGGGCCGATTATGAGGGGGCAAACCGGAGACACAAGAGCACCGGGCCTGATGACGCATGCGCGGGATCGGGCTTGACGGATGCCGGCGACGTGAGGTGAGGGCAGGATGACGGACGGGACTGGTGAGGACGGCACCCTTCGGGGCTGGATGGAGGCGAAGCTGCGCGCGGAACTCGCGCCGGCTCACCTCGACGTGATCGACGAATCGCACCTGCATGCGGGCCATTCCGGCGCGCGGCCCGGGGGCGAGACCCATTACCGGCTCGACATCGTCGCGTCGGCGTTCGAGGGCAAGAGCCGCGTAGAGCGGCACCGCCTGGTCAACGCTCTCATGGACGAGGCTTTCGGGCGTGGCCTGCACGCACTGGCGTTGCGCGCCCGGACCCCGGCCGAAGCTGCCTGAAGCCGGACCTCGCCGGTCCGGCGCGGCCCGGGGGCCGGTACGAGGGATATGGCGATCGTGGTTCCGGCGCGCATCCCAGAGATCATGGGTTTCTCGCTCGCGCCGGTGTGTTGGCACACAGGCGGCTGCCAACTGCCGGCCTCGCACCGGGGCGTGGACCGGAGCTCATTATGCCCCTGCGGGTGAACGCGCGGATCGTCATCGCGGACGACGAGATCGAGCTGTCTTTCATGCGCGCCTCCGGGGCGGGCGGACAGAACGTCAATAAGGTCGAGACCGCGGTCCAGTTGCGCTGGTCGGTCCTGGCCTCGCCCTCGGTCGACGAGCGGGTCAGAGCGAACCTGTACAAGCTCGCCGGCCGGCGCCTGACCAAGGACGGCGTCCTGGTCCTGTCCGGGCAGCGGCACAGGACCCAGGAGCGCAACAGGGCGGACGTGCTGCAACGGCTGGTCGATCTCGTCACCGAGGCGGCCAAGCCGCCGCCGCCCATCCGCCGCGCGACCAAGCCCACGAAGGGCTCGAAGGAGCGGCGCATCGGAGCCAAGAAGAGCCGCGCCGTGGTCAAACAGGGGCGCGGCAGCTACCGGGATTCCGAGGGCTGAGCCGGCCCGCTTCCAGCTCGGATAAGCTGCCGAGCCGGCTCTACGTCCCTGATGTGACGCGCTCGCTCACGCCGAGCGAGCCTCCGCTTCCGCGGCGAGCGACCTAGTGAATCGCGTCGATCACCTCCGCTTTCGGGCTCGCGTCGGGGGCGGGCGACGAGCCGGCGACCAGGGTGCTGCCGGGCTTGGCGATGGTGAGCGCGATCGCGATCAGCGCCAGGATGGCAGCGAGGCCGGCGGGGAACAGGAAGGCGGATTCGCCGTAGCGGAGATCGAGCAGGCCACCCAGCACCGCGCCGGTGCTGAGACCGGCCCAGAGCGGTGCCTGGATCCAGAACGACGGGGCCACCGTGCCGAGCAGCAGGTTGGCGCAGCCCGTCCCGAATCGCACCACCGCCCCGGTCACGTAGGTCAGCGCCAGCGACCGGCCGCCCTCGTCCTGGAGGGTCGCGTTCTGCAGGCCCAGGGCCAGCACGATCGGGTAGGCGTGCAGCGGATAGGCGAAGGTGCCCCAGGGCATCAGCAGGCCGCCCGCGAGCAGCAGCGCCTGGAGCGTCAGCAGGACGGCCAGCCGCCAGCGGCCGACCCAGGCGGCGATCAGAGTGCCCAGGAAGGCGCCGAAGCAGAACAGGCTGATCGTGCTGGCGACCCGGGTGACGTTCTCCCAGTCGCCGTTGGACACCGCCACGCCGAAGCGGGTCGTGTTGCCCGACATGAACGACATGAACAGCTGCGAGAATTCCAGGAAGCCGATGGAATCGGCGCATCCTGCCAGCATGGCCAGCGCGATGGCGAAGGAGATGCGCGTCCGGGGATCCGCCGGAAAAGACCGGTCCGCTGGCAGGTCGGGCTTGCGCTCCGGTGCGCGCCCATCATCCCTGCCGCCGAAATCCGCCATGCCAATCCCCGATCCCATCGCCGCCTGTCGTGCGGCCGACAGACAATGGACGAACAGCCAAGCAGTTTCATGCCGGGGGAATCATTGGCGTGTGCGGTGCAGCACGACGACCCGGCCCGGCACCGGCCGGCCGCCTTCGCGCCGCACATCGGCTTCGTGCAGCCGTAAGACCTCCAGGCCTGCGCCGGAGGCCGCCGCGGTGACGTGGGCGTGGGCGTGGGCGTAGCGCCCGTCCGCGCCCAGGAGGCCGCCGTCGCCGTCATGAGACTGCACCGTGAAGGCGGCCAGGCCCCTGGGCCGAAGCACGCGAGCGACCTGCTTCAGCACAGGCGCGAGATCCGCCACGTAGATCAGCACGTCCGCCGCCAGGCAGAGGTCGGCGGAGTCCGACGGCTCGGCCGCCAGGAAGGCCGCCAGGTCACCCTCGGCCAGACGGTCGTAGAGCGGGAGGCCGCGCTGCATCTTGGTCCGCGCCACCGCCAGCATGCCGGGCGACAGATCCACCCCGGTGAGGTGCCCGACCCGGTCACGGATCGCCGCGCCCATCAGGCCTGTGCCGCAGCCGAGATCGAGCGCCACGTCGAACCGCTCAGGGTCCGGCGGCAGGGCATCGTGGAGCAGTTGTGGGCCGACATAGCCCAGCCCGTCCACGAGGTGGCGCTCGAAGCGCGGGGCGTAGCCGTCGAACAGGGCCCGGACATAGGCCGGCGACAGGGCCGGCAGGCCGCCGCCTTCCCCCAAGCGGACGAGGTGCGCCCGCACGCCGAGGGTATCGTCGGGGTCGATGTCGAGGGCACAGGCATAGGCCCGGGTCGCGGCCGCCCTCAGGGCCGGGTCGTCGCCCCCGACGGCCAGCCCTTCCCGGGCACGGCCCAGCACCAGCCAGGCCGGCGCGTAGCGGGGTGCGATCTCCAGCGCCTGCTCGGCGAGGTCGGCGGCCCCGGCATGGTCGCCATCCGCCAGGCAGGCCTCGGCGTAGCGATAGCGGCGGTCGGCGAGGAGGTCGCCGGAACTGTGTTGCGTGGCCATGCGTCTGCCGGGTCGGAGGCGCCTATATACCGGGGCCACCGGCGGACTCCACCGGCAGCAGCGGACCCGATGCCGACACGCGCGAGCGATCTCCTCACCCTGACCCGAGAGGGCCTCTACTGTCCGCTCGGCGGCTTCCACGTCGATCCGACCTGGCCTGTCGAGCGCGCGCTGATCACCCACGGCCATGCCGACCATGCCCGGGCCGGCCATGGCCACGTGCTGGCGACGCCGGAAACCCTGCGGATCATGGCGGTGCGCTACGGCGAGGATTTCTGCCGCCAGCGCCAGGAGGCCCGGCTCGGCGAGGCCTTGCGCGTCGGCGACGTCACGGTGCGCTACGCCCCCGCCGGGCACGTGCTCGGTTCCGCCCAGATCGCCATCGAACGGGACGGCGTCCGCGTCGTGGTGTCGGGCGACTACAAGCGGGCGCCGGACCCGACCTGCCTGCCGTTCGAGGTGGTGCCCTGCGACGTGTTCATCACCGAGGCGACCTTCGGCCTGCCGGTCTTCACGCATCCGGACACGCGGGACGAGGTCCGCAAGCTGATGGCCTCCGTGGCCCTGTTCCCGGAGCGCGCCCACATCGTCGGCGCCTACGCGCTGGGCAAGGCGCAACGGGTGATGGCGCTGCTGCGCGAGGAGGGCTGGGACCGGCCGATCCACCTGCACGGCGCGATGGAGAAGCTGACCGAGCTGTACAAGCGCGAGGGCATCCCCCTGGGCGATACCCCGAAGGTCGTGGCCGCCGACCGCAAGGACCTTCACGGGGCCATCGTGATCTGTCCGCCCAGCGCGATGCAGGACCTGTGGTCGCGCAAGTTTCCCGACCCGGTGACCTGCTTCGCGTCCGGCTGGATGCGGGTCCGCGCCCGCGCGCGCCAGAAGGGCGTCGAGCTGCCGCTGGTCATCTCCGACCATTCGGACTGGCCGGACCTGTGCCGTACGATCCGGGACACCGGCGCCGGGGAGGTCTGGGTCACCCACGGCCAGGAGGATGCGCTGGTCCATTGGTGCGGGACGCAAGGGATCAAGGCCAAGCCGCTGCACCTGCTGGGGTACGGCGACGACGGTGAGGCGGAGCCGGCCCCCGCAGGCGTCGCCGAGCCGGAGGTGGCCGCGTGAACGACTTCGCCCACCTCCTCGACCGCCTCGCCTACGAGCCGCGCCGCAACGCCAAGCTGCGCCTGCTCCAGGACTTTTTCGCGCGCACGCCGGATCCGGAGCGCGGCTACGCGCTGGGCGCCATGACCGGCACGCTGAACTTTCGCGAAGCCAAGCCGGCCCTGATACGCGGCTTGGTGGAGGCGCGCATCGACCCGGTGCTGTTCCGGCTGTCGCACAACTACGTCGGCGATCTCGCCGAGACCACGGCGCTGATCTGGCCGGTGCCGCGGGATCTCCCTCCCCCCTCTGCGGGGGAGGGTGGCCCCCGAAGGGGGTCGGGAGAGGGGCAGCGCGACGATTCTGAATATGAGGTCCGTCGCAACTCTTCCGGCAGCGGCGCTCCCCTCTCCCGACCCGACCTCACGGCCGGCCCACCCTCCCCCGCAGTGGGGGGAGGGGAGGCGCCCGCTGGTCTCGGTCATAACAATCCGCCTCCGCCGAGCTTGGCCGAGGTCGTCGAAACGCTCAGCACCATCCCGAAGAAAGACCTGTCCCGCCACCTCGCCGAATGGCTCGACGCCCTCGACGAGACCGGGCGCTGGGCGCTCCTGAAGCTCGTTACCGGCAACCTGCGCGTCGGCGTCTCGGCGCGGCTCGCCAAGACCGCGGTCGGCGCGCTGGGCGGCCACGAGGCGGATGCCGTGGAGGAGGTCTGGCACGGGCTGACGCCGCCGTTCGAGACCCTGTTCGCCTGGGTCGAGGGGCGGGCCGAGCGGCCCGAGACCCTCAACCCGGCACCGTTCCGACCGCCGATGCTGTCGCATCCGATCGAGGAGGAGGCCGATCTCGAGAAGCTCGAAGCGGAGGCCTTTTCCGCCGAGTGGAAGTGGGACGGCATCCGTGTCCAGCTCGTCGGCGGGCGCGACCGGGCGGGCGTGCAGGTCGCGAAGGTCTATTCCCGCACCGGCGAGGACATCACCGGGGCGTTCCCCGACCTCGCCGAGGCGATCGGCTTCACGGGGACACTCGACGGCGAGTTACTGATCCTGCGCGAGCGCCGGGTCCAGAGCTTCAACGTCCTGCAGCAGCGCCTGAACCGGAAGGCCGTGACGGCCAAGCTCCTGGAAGAGTTCCCGGCCCATGTCCGGGCTTACGACCTCCTGACGCTGGACGGCGACGACCTGCGGGCCGAGCCGTTCGCGACCCGCCGGGAGAAGCTGGAGGCGCTGGTCACACGCCTCGACCACGCGCGGATCGACATCTCGCCGCTGGTCCCGTTCGCGGATTGGGAGGCGCTCGCCGCCGCCCGGGCCGATCCGGCCTCGGTGGGGGCCGGCGAGGACGCGGACGCGATCGAGGGCGTGATGCTCAAGCGCCGCAACAGCCCCTACCTGCCGGGCCGCCCAAAGGGCCCCTGGTGGAAGTGGAAGCGCGAGCCCCATGTCGTCGATGCCGTGATGATGTACGCGCAGCGCGGTCACGGGAAGCGCTCGTCGTTCTACTCGGACTACACGTTCGGGGTCTGGCGGGAGGCCCCCGAGGGGGGGGACGAGCTGGTGCCGGTGGGCAAGGCCTATCACGGCTTCACGGACGCGGAACTCGCCAAGCTCGACCGCTACGTCCGCAACAACACCACCAAGCGGTTCGGTCCGGTCCGCGAGGTCACCCATGGGCCTGAGGCCGGGCTCGTTTTGGAAATCGCCTTCGAGGGCGTCCAGCGCTCGACCCGGCACAAGTCCGGCGTGGCGATGCGCTTCCCCCGGGTCAGCCGGATCCGTTGGGACAAGCCCGCCGCCGAGGCCGACCGGATCGACGTGCTGGAGCGGATCCTGGCCCGCGGCGAGCGCGAGATCGCGCCCGGGGCAACGTTGATGGAGTCGGGGACATGAAGCAGGGGAAGATCGGTCCGGTCGAGCCGCTGGCCTCCGGCGCGGTGGAGCGCCATGCGAGCGGCCGCCTGACCATCGCGACTCCGGGACAGGGCTTCACGGACTTCACCGGCGCGGTCGCGGAGTTCGTGAGTGGCAGCGGGATCCGGGACGGGCTCGTCACGGTATTCTGCCGGCACACCTCGGCTTCCCTGACCATCCAGGAGAATGCCGACCCGGACGTGCAGACCGACCTGATGTCGGCCCTCGACGGCTTCGCGCCACGCGGCACGCCCTACGTCCACGGCGCCGAGGGGCCGGACGACATGCCGGCCCACATCCGCACGCTGGTCACCGATTCGGCCCTGAGCATCCCGCTGGTCGAGGGGCGTCTGGCCCTGGGCACCTGGCAGGGGATCTACCTGATCGAGCACCGCGACCGGCCGCATCGGCGGGAGATCGTCGTGAGCGTGATCGGCGCTTGAATCGGGGCGCTTGGTCCGGCGCACGCAGCAACATTCGCTGACACACCGCCGCTTAACCCTGCTGCGGGCAAAAACTTCTTGGGATCTGCTTCTGCGCCGGTCTCGCGAAGGGGGGACTCCGATGGGCTTGTTCGACGCGCTCTCGAATTCGGTGTCCGGCGCCTCGGCGCAGTCCCTGGCGCTCAACAACATCTCCGGGAACATCGCCAACACCCAGACCGCGGGATACAAGACCACCGAGACGAGTTTCGCCGACATGCTGGCCCAGACCACCGCCAAGGCGCAATCGAGCGGCGGCGTCGCGACCAGCACGCGCAACACCCTGGGGCTCCAGGGTACGATCCAGTCCACCGGGGTCGCGACCAACCTCGCCATCTCGGGGAACGGCTACTTCGTGGTCCGGTCGAACACCGGCACGCCGCAGAGTCCGAGCTTCACCGGCGAGACCGGCTATACCCGCCGCGGCGATTTCGACCCGGATGCGAACGGCTACCTGGTCAACGGCGCGGGTTATTACCTGTTCGCCGGCCCGGCGGCGACCGCGCCCGTACAGGTTCCAACCGGGACCGACACCCTGGCGAGCCTCACGGTCTCGCCCGCGGGCACCCTCACCGGTACGGGCGCGGACGGCGGCACCGTGCCGCTCGGCTCGTTGACGCTGGCGCAGTTCGGCGGACAGGACAACCTGACCTCCCTCGACGGCGGCACCTACGTGGCCAACGGCCAGTCCGGCGCGCCGAGCTTCGGGTTCGCGGGCGCGACCATCGCGGCCGGCTCGGTGGAGCAGTCGAATGCCGGCATCTCGGACCAGTTCTCGAAGATGATCGAGACCCAGCAGGCCTACACGGCCAACACGAAGGTCATGAGCGCCGCCGACCAGATGCTGCAGGACGCCATCGCGATGGATGTGTGAGGCTCGAGGGCGCGCCTTACAGGAACTTCAGCGGGTCGGTCTCGGGCGGGGGCGGGGCCACGTCGTTGCGGTTCCACCAGCCGCCGCCGAGCGCCACGAACAACGCCGCGCTGTCGCCGTACTGGGTGGCGCGGGCGGCCGCCGAGGTGACCAGCGCCGAGAGGTAGCCCTGCTGGGCGATCAGCACCTGCGTCGAGGTGACGGCGCCGGCCGTGTATTGCTTGCGGATCAGCCCGAGGCTCTGGTTGGTCGCGCTCACCGCGGCATCGGCGGCGGCCACCGCCTTGGCGTCGGCCTGGAGCGCCCGCAGGGCGTCCGCCACGTTCTGGAACGCGGTGATCACCGTCGCCTTGTACTGCGCCTGTGCCTGGGTCAGCGTCTCCTCCGCTGCCCGCTGGCGCCGGAACAGGGTGCCGGCGTCGAAGATCGGCGCCGTCGCCTGTCCGATGATCGTGAAGAACGCCGCGCCGGGATTGGCGACCTGGGCGAGCCGCACGGCGCTGGAACCGCCCGTGGCGGTCAGGCTGAATTGCGGCAGGCGGTTGGCCACGGCGACGCCGACGCTGGCGCTCGCCTGCTGCACCAGGGCCTCGGCCGCCTTCACGTCGGGGCGCTGCTGCACGAGGCGCGAGGGCAGGCTCACCGGCAGCTTGGTCGGCAGCCGCAGGGCCGACAGCTGGAAGGTCTCCGCGATCTCGTCGGAGGGCAGGCGCCCGGCCAGCGCCGTGAGGAGGTTGCGCTGCTGCGCCAGCTGCTTCTCGAGCGGCGGCAGCAATTGCTGCGACAGGGCCAGGGCGGCCTGCTGCTGGACCACGTCGGCCCCGGCGATCTGGCCGAGCGAGAGCTGCTTGTTGAACAGCTGCAGCACCTCGGTCTGCGCCTGGATCACCTTGCGGGTGGCGTCGATCTGCGCCCGCAGCGCCGCCTCTTGGATGGCGGCGGCGACGACGTTGCCGGTGAGGCTGAGATAGGCCGCCTCCAGCTGGAAGCGCTGGTTCTCGGTCGTCGCCTCCAGGGACTCGATCTGGCGCCGGTTCCCCCCGAACACGTCGGGATTGTACGCGACCACCGCCTGCGGGGTGGACAGGCTGTAGAGGTACCGGCTCTCGTTGTTGAGCGGCGATTGCAGGTCGAGGCCCGGCGCCAGGATGCCCTGCGCCTGCGGGGTGGCGGTCAGGCTCGGATAGAGCGTGCCCTTCTGGGCCAGCACGTTCTGCTGCGCGATCCGGAGCGAGGCCTGCGCGGCCTCCAGGGTCGGGTTGTTCGCCAGCGCCTGCTCGACCAGCTGGTTCAGCGCCTTCGAATGGAACAGCGTCCACCATTGGCCGGGAATGTCGGCGCCGGAAACGAAGCTCTGGTCCGCCGATCCGCCCTGGCGGGTGCGGATGTTGTCGGCGGCCGAGGGATTCTGGAGCGGCTCCCGGGTGTAGCGGCCGACCGGGGGCGCCTCGGGCGGCACGAAGTTCGGGCCGACCGCACAAGCCGACAGGGACAAAGCCGATAGGGACACGGCCGCCGCCAGCATGATGGCCGCACGACCGCACCGATTCGGCGCCAACGCCACCATCATGCCCCCGAAACCCCTCCCTCGGTAGAGCGTCCCCGCGGACGACCAAGTCAATCCGACGGTGCCGCGATCCTGTGCGCCGGAGCCGCGCTGTGGCGCCCGGGCCACGTGACGATGCCCGGCACGCGTCGCTCTCGCCCGGCTCATGCCGCCACCCGGTGCCCGGTCACGGCCCGCCCGTTCGGATTCGGGTGCCGCCGCGAGAACAGCGAGATCAGCACCGGCACCACCACCAGGATCAGGTTGGGCGCCAGGATGATGCCGCCGACCACCACCAGGGCCAGCGGCTTCTGCACCTGCGAGCCGATGCCCGTGGAGATCGCCGCCGGCAGCAGGCCGACGCAGGCGGCCACGCAGGTCATCATCACCGGGCGCATCCGCACGATCGCGGCGTTCCACACCGCGTCCTTGCGCTGCCAGCCCTCGTCGAGCAACTGGTTGTAATAGGCCAGGAGGATCACGCCCTCCATGGTCGAGATGCCGAACAGGGCGATGAAGCCGATCGCCGCCGAGATCGAGAACGGCGTGCCGGTCAGCGCCAGCGCGAAGATGCCGCCGATCATCGCCATCGGGATCACCGACAGGGTCAGCAGCATGTCCGCCACGGACGAGAAATTGATGAACAGCAGGAGCGCGATCAGCACCAGGGTGACCGGCACGACCAGGCTGAGCCGGGTCGCGGCGTCCTTCAGGTTGGTGAACTGCCCGACCCACTCCATCCGGTAGCCCGGCGGCAGGTCCACCGCCTCGGCGACCTTGCGCTGCGCCTCGATCACCGCGCTGCCGAGGTCGCGCCCGCGCACCGAGAACTTCACCGGGATGTAGCGCTCCTGGTCCTCGCGGTAGATGAACGAGGCGCCCGAGACGAGGTCGACGTCGGCGATCTCGGAGAGCGGCACCTGGATCACGCCGCCGTTAGGGTTCTGGGCCCCCACCGCGATGTTGCGGATGCCGGCCAGCGACGAGCGGTACTCCTTGGCCAGCCGCACCCGCATGGAGAAGTGCCGGTCGGAACCGTACTCGTAGAGGTCGCCCGCGGTCTGGCCGCCGATCGCCGCCTGGATCGTGGTGTTCACGTCGCCGATCGACAGGCCGTAGCGGGCGGCCTTGTGGCGGTCGACGTCGATCCGCACGGTCGGCTGGCCCAGCGATTCGAACACCGCAAGGTCGCTGATGCCGGGCACGGAGGCCAGCGCCGCCTTGACCGCGTTGGCGG
The DNA here is from genome assembly GCF_022179445.1 of Methylobacterium mesophilicum. Lineage (GTDB taxonomy): Bacteria > Pseudomonadota > Alphaproteobacteria > Rhizobiales > Beijerinckiaceae > Methylobacterium > Methylobacterium mesophilicum. Next base: position 176,138 of record NZ_BPQU01000005.1, read on the forward strand.
TCTTGGTGAGCTGGGCGAGGTCGCTGCCGTAGATCTTGACCGAGTTCTCGCCCTTCACGCCCGAGGCGGCCTCCTGGACGTTGTCCTCGATATATTGCGAGAAGTTGAACTCGATCCCCGGAAACTCGGCTTCGAGCTTCTTGCTCAGGTCGTGGATCAGGCTGTCCTTGTCGAGGCCCTTGCGCCATTGGTCGATCGGCTTGAGCGGCGCCAGGATCTCGACGTTGAAGAACCCGGTGGCGTCGGTGCCGTCGTTGGGCCGGCCCTGGTGCGAGATCACCGTGACGACCTCCGGGACCTCCTGGAAGATCTTGCGCAGGCGCTGGACGTAGTCGTTGCCGGCCTCCAGCGAGATCGAGGACGGCATGGTGCCGCGCACGTAGAGGTTGCCCTCTTCGAGCCGGGGCAGGAATTCGAGTCCAAGGTTCCGGGCGGCCAGCCCCGAGGCCAGCAGCACCACCAGCATCACCGAGAGTGCCAGCACCCGGTTCTTGAGGCCGAAGGCCAGGATGCGCTCGTGCCCGGCGCGCAGGAACCGCACGATCAGGGTGTCGCGCTCCTCGAGCTTCTTCGGCAGGATCAGCGCCGAGAGGGCCGGCGAGACCGTGAACGTCGCCAGCAGGCCGCCGACCAGGGCGTAGGCGTAGGTCTTGGCCATCGGCCCGAAGATGTGACCCTCGACGCCGCTCATCGTGAACAGCGGCAGGAAGCCGACGATGATGATGATCGCCGAGAAGAAGATCGCCCGGTTCACCTCGACGCCGGCGATCGCGATGATGCCGAGCCGGCCTTCGAGCCCCCCTGGCGCCTCCTGACCCTCGGAATGCTCGGGCTCGGCGAGGTGCCGGAACACGTTCTCGACCATGATCACCGTCGCGTCGACGATCAGGCCGAAATCGATCGCGCCGAGTGACAGGAGGTTGGCCGAATCGCCCCGGACCACCAGGATCAGGATCGCGAAGCCGAGCGCGAACGGGATCGTGGCCGCCACGATGATCGCGCTGGTGAGCGACCCGAGGAACAACCACTGCACGATGAACACCAGCACCACCCCGAAGACGAGGTTGTGCATCACCGTATGGGTCGTGGTGTGGATCAGCCCCGACCGGTCGTAGATCCGCTCGATCTTCACGTCGGGCGGCAGGATCGTCGAGGCGTTGATCTTGTCGATCTCCGCCTCGACCCGCTGCAGCGTCGGCAGGCTCTGGCCGCCGCGGCTCATCAGAACGATGCCCTCGACCACGTCGGACTGGTCGTCGTGGCCGACGATGCCGAGCCGCGGGGCGTTCGACACGCGCACCTCCGCCACGTCCCGCACCAGCACCGGCGTGCCGTTGACGAGGCTGATCATCGTGTCCCGGATGTCGTCCATGTCGCGGATCAGGCCGATGCCGCGCACCACCGCGGATTGCTGGCCGACATTCAGGGTCTGCCCGCCGACGTTGATCGAGGCGTTGTTCAGCGCCGTGGTCAGCTGGACCAGGGTCAGGCCCTGGGCCTGGAGGCGGTTCAGGTCGACCGCGACCTCGTATTCCTTGGCCTTGCCGCCGAACGCGGTCACGTCGGTGACGCCCGGGATCGCCTTGAACCGCCGCTGCAGCACCCAATCCTGCAGGGTCTTCATGTCCATGGGCGAGTAGCCCGCCGGGCCGACCAGCTTGTAGCGCATGATCTCGCCCACCGGGCTCGTCGGCGAGATCTGCGGCGTGGCGCCGTTGGGCAGGGCCGGGGCCTGCGACAGGCGGTTGAGCACCCGCTGCAGCGCCTGTTCGTACGTGTACTCGTAGTTGAACTGGACCTTCACGTCGGACAGGCCGAACAGCGAGATCGTGCGCACCACCTGAGCGTTGGGGATGCCGGCGAGCGCCACCTCCAGGGGGATGGTGATGTAGCGCTCGATCTCGTCGGCGGATTGTCCCGGGTTCTGGGTGATCACGTCGACGAGCGGCGGCACCGGGTCGGGATAGGCCTCGATGTTGAGCTGGGTATAGGCGCCGTAGCCGATGCCGAGCATCACCACGAACAGCAGCACGACCAGCACGCGCTGGCGCAGCGAGAAGACGATCAGGCTGTTCATCGCCCGGGTTCCCGCTCAGGACGCCTTGTCGCCGGTGGCCGCCCGGTCGATGAACAGGGCCCCCCGGGTCACGATCTGCTCGCCCGCATGCAGGCCGTCGACGACCTGGGCGCTGTCGCCGTTGATCACGCCGAGCTTGATGTCGCGCGCCTCGACGGCGCCGTCCTGGCGGGCCACCCAGACATGGGTGCGGTCGCCCTCGTACACGATCGCGGCGACCGGCACGCTCGGGCTCGGCTCGCCCTTGCCGGTGATGATCGTGTAGGTGGCGAACATCTCCGGACGCAGCACCCGGTCCGGGTTGTCGACCTCGCTGCGCACCGCGAGTCGCCGCGTCGCCGGGTCCAGGCTTGCGGCCATGTAGTTGACCCGGGCCTTGAACACCCGCGCCCCGAAGCCCGCCACCTTCGCCTCGACCTCCTGGCCGATGCGGATCTTCGGGATCTCGCTCTCGCGCACGTTGGCGACGAGCCACACCGTGGACAGGTCGCCGATCACGAAGACCGGGTCGCTGGAGGCGGAGAGGAACTGCCCGGTGCCGACCTTGCGCTGGACGATGGTGCCGGCGATCGGCGCCCGGATCTGGGTCTCGGGGCTGAGGCGGCCGTTCTTCTCGTAGGCGACGATCTCGGCGTCGGACTTGCCCAGGAGCCGCAGCCGGTTCCGCACGGCGTCCAGGGACGCCTCCGCGGTCTTCAGGTCGCTCTGGGCGGCGATGACGTCGTTCTGCGCGGACTGGTAGTCCTTCAGCGCCACCGCGTGGGCCTGGAACAGTTCCTGCTGGCGCGCCGCGATGGTCTGGTCGAGCTTCAGCAGGGCCTGCTGCTTCTGGAGATTGTTCAGGGCGGCCTGATAGTCGTTCTGCGCCTGGACCATATCGGTGGCCTCCAGCGTCAGCAGCACGTCGCCGGCCTTCACGTCGTCGCCCGCCCGGGCCAGCACCTTGGTCACCCGACCCGCGTAGGGCGAGACCACCGGCACGTTGTCGTCGTCGTTGAGCGCGATGCGCCCCTCCGCGGAGCCCTCGGGGCGGAACACCTGGGTCGCCACGGGCAGGATCTCGAACGCGGCGCGCTGTTCCTTGCTCGGCCGGAACACCCGCTCCACCGTCCCGGCCTTCTCGGCCTCGATCCCCGCATCCGGGTTGCCCGATCCGAACAGCCCGGCGACGACGCCCGAGACGGCCTCGCGGGCGCGGTCCGAGACGGCCAGCGCCAGCCCGCCCGCGACCGCGACCAGCACGACGACGATCAGGGGCCAGGGCGTGCGGCGCCGGCGCGCGGATGCGGCGCGGGCCTCATCCTGGTCCAGAGGATTGCGGGCGTCCATGCGGTTGGTCTTCTGGGGCCGGGCGAGGGACCGGGATGGCGATGAGGACAGGCTTCGGCCCAGACCCCGGCCGTTTCATGGTGATCGGAGTCGCTTGTCGAGGCGTGCCGTCCGGGCGGACCCGAACTGCACCATGTGCCTAGAGCAAAGCTTGGCTGATCCGCAATCGATCGGGGGGCCGGGTCGCGAAACCGTGTGGCTCCGTCTTCCTTCGCCGGGATTTGTTACAATATGACAACGCTCCCGGGCCACAAGCCCGATCCATCCCGCAGATCCGATCGAAGAATCCGCCATGACCGACATGAGTTCTGCTTCCGCCCCATCGGGTTCTGCCGCCGGCAAGATCCCGGTCACCGTGCTCACCGGCTATCTCGGCGCCGGCAAGACCACGCTGCTCAACCGGATCCTTACGGAAAACCATGGCAAGCGTTACGCCGTGATCGTCAACGAGTTCGGCGAGATCGGTATCGACAACGACCTCGTCGTCGGCGCAGACGAGGAAGTGTTCGAGATGAACAACGGCTGCGTCTGCTGCACCGTGCGCGGCGACCTGATCCGGATCATGGACGGCCTGGTGAAGCGGCGGGGCAAGTTCGACGCGATCATCGTCGAGACAACCGGGCTGGCCGACCCGGCCCCGGTCGCCCAGACCTTCTTCGTCGATCAGGATGTCGGCGACGCCGCCCGCCTCGACGCCGTGGTGACGGTGGCGGACGCCAAGTGGCTGTCCGATCGCCTGAAGGATGCCCCGGAGGCGAAGAACCAGATCGCGTTCGCCGACGTGATCCTGCTCAACAAGAGCGACCTCGTCTCGCCGGAGGATCTGGACCGGGTGGAAGCCGAGATCCGCGGCATCAACCCGCTGGCCAAGCTCCACCGCACCCAGAACTGCGCCGTGCCCCTGGAGGCCGTGCTGGAGCGCAACGCGTTCGACCTCGACCGCATTCTCGAGGTGGAGCCGGATTTCCTGGAGGCGGGCCACCATCACCATCACGATTCCGAGATCCAGTCGGTCTCGGCCAAGATCGACGGCGAGGTCGATCCGGAGAAGTTCATGCCCTGGATCTCGAACCTGACCCAGGTGCAGGGGCCGGACATCCTGCGCTGCAAGGGCATCGTGGCCTTTCCTAACGAGCCGAAGCGCTTCGTTTTCCAGGGCGTGCACATGATCCTCGACGGCGACGTCCAGGGGGATTGGCGCCCGGACGAGAAGCGGGTCTCCCGGGTGGTGTTCATCGGCCGCAACCTCGATCCGGTGGCGATTCGCCAGGAATTCGAAGCCTGCCGGGCCTGATCGAGGGCGGCCCGGCTGGTCCCGGGCGGCGGGTCGCCGGCGCGTCGCGGTTCCGCGCCGTCGGCGGCCTCGGGTTGCCGGCGCAGCGTTCACAGGTACTTGTATAGCGACCGATTGTCGGAGCGATTGTCCTCGATATAGCGTATCTACCTGGCTCGATATCGACGCGGGGGGATTTCGCTATGGTACGTCTACTTCTGACCGCCACCATACTTGCTGGCGGCGCCGCAGCGCTCGTCACGCCGGCCGCAGCCCTGTCCACCAAGGATTGCTCGACCAAGTATCAGGCCGCCAAGCAGGCCGGGACGCTCAACGGCCAGAAATGGAACGACTTCCGCAAGGCGGAATGCGGGGCCGAGGCGACGAACACAACGGCCAACACGGTGCCGAACCCCGTGGCACCCGGTGCGACGAAGCCCGCGGCCCCGGCTCCCGCGCCGCAAGCCCCGGCCGCAAGGCCGACGGCGGCCCCGGCCGGGACGGCCGCCTATCCCTCCGCCGTCGATCCGAAATACGCGAGCGAATCCGCCGGGAAGGCGCGGATGCATACCTGCCTCGACAGCTACAACGCGGCCAAAGCCGCCGGGACGCTGGGCGACGCGAAATGGATCCAGAAGGGTGGCGGCTACTACTCGGTCTGCAACAAGCGGCTGAAGGGCTGACGCAACCCGCGACCCGGGACGGGCTCGCCCGGAGGCGAAGCCCATTCTCAACCATTGGATGGCATGGTTGCCGGATGTGCGGGCCCGCGTAACCGGCCCGCGGAGTCCGCGTATCCATGGCTCAGACAGCAGCGCCCGCAATCCCGGTCCCGTCGGGATTGCCCGCCGGGATCCCGCTCCTCGGGGTCATCCAGGGGCTGGCCAAGGCGCTGTTTGCCGCCTTCATCTTCTTCGCCTGCTTCGCGTTCTCGGAAACCTCGCCCTACGACGCGGTGGCGATCCCCACGATCCTGCTGTGGTTCTGCCTCGGCGTGCGCCTGCACCGTGGGGCGGTGCCGCTGCTCGCGCTGCTGCTGCTCTACCTGGTGGCGATCGTCTCGGCGCTGTTCCCGTACCTGAACGAGGAGTTCCCGGTCACCTGGACGATCCAGCTGATCTACCTCGTGATCACCTGCATGTTTTTCGCGATGTTCTTCTCGGAGGACACGCACGCCCGCATGGAGCTGGCGCTCAAGGCCTACACGGTGAGCTGCGTGTTCTCGGCGGCGCTGGGCATCGTCGGCTACCTGCAATGGCTCGGCATCGAGGACCTGTTCTACAAGTACGACCGGGCGTCGGGCACCTTCCAGGACCCGAACGTGTTCGGCTCGTTCCTGACGCTCGGCGCGCTGTACCTGATGCACGGCCTGCTCACCGGCAGCGCCCGGCGCCCGCTCGTATCGCTGGCCGGCCTGCTGATCATCATGGCCGGCATCTTCCTGTCGTTCTCGCGCGGCTCCTGGGGCGGCAGCGTCGTCGCCGTGCTGCTGATGGTCGGCTCGGTCTATGCCGGCAGCGGCTCCGTCCGGCTGCGCCGCCGCATCGTGCTCCTGACGCTGGCCACCTTGGTGCTCGCGACGATCGCGGTGATCGGCCTCCTGTCGGTCGAGCACGTCCACAAGATGTTCGAGACCCGGGCGGCCCTGACCCAGGACTACGACCAGGGCGAGACCGGCCGTTTCGGCAACCAGGTCCGCGGGTTGGCGATGCTGCTGGAGCGCCCGTTCGGGATGGGGCCGATGCACTGGCGGCTGGTCTTCGGTCTCGAGCCGCACAACTCCTATATCGGGTCCTTCGCCAACGGCGGCTGGCTCGGCGGGGTGGTGTTCCTCGGCCTGGTCCTGGCCACCAGCTTCGTGGGCTTCCGCCTGCTGGTGCGGCCATCGCCGGTCCGGGCACATGCCCAGATCGTCTGGCCGGCCCTGCTGATGTTCTTCCTCCAGGCGTTCCAGATCGACATCGAGAAGTGGCGCCACGTCTACATGATGCTCGGCATGGTCTGGGCGCTCGAAGCCGCGCGGTTACGCATGCCCCGGATCGGCGACATCGGCAGCCCGCGTGATCGCACCGGGATCGCGCGCGGCGTCAGGCCCGCTTGAAACACGGTCGCAGCCGGGTCATCGCTCCTGCGAGGACGCTGGCGATTGCCGAACGGCATATCCGCTCCCGGAGACGGTCGGTGACAGCACACCCGGACGATGAGGCGGCGCGGCTCGCGGCCCTGGACGCCCTCGGCATCGTCGGCACCCCGCCCGAGCCGCATTTCGACGCCGTCTGCCGTACCGCCTGCCGCCTGTTCGGCGTGCGCAGCGCCTTCGTCGGGTTCCTCGGCGACACCCAGCAATGGCTGAAGACGCCCTGCGCCGACGTGCCGACGACGATTTCGCGGGACCAGAGCCTCTGCCAGCACACGATCCGCAGCGACGCCATGCTGATCGTACCCGATGCCCAGGCCGATCCGCGGTTCCGCGATCTCGCCCCGGTCGCTGTCCCGGACGGGATCCGGTTCTATGCCGGCATCCCCTTGAGCCTGGCGCCGGGACTCCGGATCGGCACGTTCTGCCTGATCGACCCGGAGCCCCGGGACGGGCTCTCGGAGGCGGATGCGGCGGCGTTCCGGGATCTCGCCGAGATCGTGATCGCCCATCTGCGGCTCACCGAGGCCGATGTCCGGCGCAGCCACGAAATCGCGCAGGCCGCGATCCGCGAGGCCCTGATCCGGGAGCAGCACCGCGAGATCAACGCCCGGTCCGAGGCCCAGGCGGCGGCCAACCACCAGCTGACCATGGCCGAGCAGCTCGCCAGCGTCGGCAATTGGCGCGTGGACCTCGCCGAAGGCCAGCCGGTCTGGTCGGAGAGCCTGTACGCCATCGCCGGCCGCGATCCGCGGAAGCCGGCGCCGCCGCTCGCCGCCTTCTCGCAGGTCTACCACCCCGACGACCGCGAGCGGTTGGAGGGCATCGTCGCGGATGCCATCGCCCGGGGTGCGAGCTTCGACTTCGAGGCGCGCCTGCTGCGGCCCGACGGCGAAGTGCGCGACGTGGTCGTGCGCGGCGTCTGCCGCGGCGATCGGCCTGTGACCGGCCTGATCGGCGTGCTCATCGACGTGACCGAGCGGCGCCGCGCCGAGGACGACGTCCGCCGCAGCGAGCTGCGCTACCGCGGTCTCGCCGAGACCCTGCCGCTGCTGATCTGGACCATGCGGGTCGGCGACGGCCAGGCGACCTACGCCAACGCTCAGTTCCACGCCTATTACGGGCCGATCGGGCTGGAGCGCGTGGATCGCCTCGCCCGCAACCACCCGGAAGATGCCGCCGCCATGGAGGCGGCCTGGCAGCAGGCGATCGAGACCGGGATCGGCTACGGCGGCCAGTGGCGGATCCGGCGGCACGACGGTGCCTACCGGTGGCACAAGATCTCCCTGATCCCGATCTACCTCGATCCCGACGACGGCAAGGTCGTGGAGTGGCTCGGCACCGCCCTCGACGTCGACGACATCGTCACGGCGCGGCTCGCCGTCGAGGAGGCGCGGGGGCTCCTGGGGATCGCCCTCGACGCCGCCGACGCGGGCACCTGGGACTGGGACATGCGCACGGGGTTCGCCACCCTGAGCCCCGAGAGCGCGCGCATGCACGGCCTGCCCGATACCGGCCGGGCGCACACGATGGCCGCGGCCGACTGGACCGCCCTGGTCCACGCCGAGGATGTCGGCGACGTCTGGAACGAGATCCGCCGCGCCGTGGAATCGTCCTCCGCCTACGTCGCCGAGTTCCGGGTGGGCGAGCGCTGGATCTACGCGCGCGGGCGCACCCTGTTCGGTCCCGAGGGCCAGCCGCAGCGCATGGTCGGGCTCCACCTCGACATCTCCGAGCGCAAGGCCGCCGAGGCCGCCCTGCGGGAAGCCACGCGGGACGCGGAGGCCGCGCGGACCGACGCCGAGCGGGCGAGCGCGGCCAAGAGCGAGTTCCTGGCCGCGATGAGCCACGAGATCCGCACGCCGCTCAACGGCATCCTGGGTTACGCCGACCTGCTCCTCGACGAGAGCGCGATCCGCGACGAGGACCGGCGGCGGCTGGAACTGATCCACAGTTCCGGGGCGGCCCTCCTCACCGTGGTCAACGACATCCTCGACTTCTCGAAGATCGAGGCCGGCGAGCTGACCCTCGACCCGGTCGGGTTCCCGCTGGCCGCGCTCGTGGACAGCACGGTCTCGATCGTGCGCGGCAGTGCGCTCCGGAGCGGATTGCGGATCGAGGCCGAGATCGACCCGGCGCTTCCGCGCGTCGTGGTCGGCGATCCCGGCCGCCTGCGGCAGGTGCTGCTCAACCTGCTCAACAACGCGGTTAAGTTCACCCCCGAGGGCTCGGTGATCGTGACCGTGCGCCGGGAGGGCGAGGGTATCGCGCCCGAGGGCGGTCCCGGCGACGTGGTCCGGTTCGCCGTCACCGATACCGGGATCGGCATCGCGCCGGCGCAGCAGGAGCGCCTGTTCAAGCGCTTCAGCCAGGTCGACGGCTCGATCAGCCGGCGCTTCGGCGGCACCGGCCTCGGCCTCGCGATCTCGCGGCACCTCGTCACGCTGATGGGCGGCGAGATCGGCATGGACAGCCGGGAGGGGGCGGGCTCGACCTTCTGGTTCCGCCTGGTGCTGCCGCGCAGCAATGAGGCCGTCGACGCGCTCCGCCTCGGGACGGCGCCGTCGCCGCCGCGCCCGGCGGGCGAATCCCGGCCGCCTCCGGATGGGCCGTCGCTGCGACTGCTCCTGGTCGAGGACGTGCCGCTCAACCAGGAACTCGCCTGCGCCGTCCTGGAATCGCAGGGCTACACCGTCGAGGTCGCCGGCGATGGCGGCGAGGCGATCACGGCCGTCGGCCTGTCGGTGGCCGAGGGGCGCCCGTACGATCTGGTGCTGATGGACGTGCAGATGCCCGGCGTCGACGGGCTCACCGCCACGCGGCGGATCCGCGCCCTGGCGCCGCCGGCCTGCGACGTCCCGATCGTGGCGATGACCGCCAACGTCCTGCCGGATCAGGTCGCGGAGCTGCGCGAGGCCGGGATGGACGATCATGTCGGCAAGCCGTTCCGCCGGGCCGACCTGTTCGCCACGATCAGCCGCTGGACCGCCCCCGGGGCCCGCCGCCGGGCCCGCCAGGAAACGCCCCGGCGCAATGTTGCCGTCGATCCCGCGGTGCTCGACGCCGCGGTGCTCGCCGAGATGGAGACGAGTTTCGGTACGGATCAGGTCGGCGGGCTGCTGGATCTGCTTGCCAACGAGCTGTCCGAGCGCTTCCGCCCGAGCGAGACCGACCGCCTCCAGATCGCCCACGACGCCCACGCCATGGTGGCGGCGGCCGGGCTCCTCGGTTTCGTCGGGCTGTCGAGCCTGTGCCGCGAGGTCGAGGCCGCCGCCCATGCGGGCGCCGACCTCGTGCCGCTGATCCGGCGCCTGGAGGTGCAGCGGGCCACGACCCTCCGGGCGATCCGCCAATTGCGGGCGGCGTGAACCGGTTCTACGGCTCCTCGGCGTCCGATAGCGGATCGCCGGTCCAAGTGGTCGCGAAGGCCGCGAGCTGGCGGGCATCCGCGAAGGCGGCCACGCTCACGTCGCGCTCGGCCGGCATTGCCCCCGGATAGGGGGCGAGCAGGACCCGCACCCGGGCGAGGCGGCCGCCCGGGGCGTTCGCGTCGATCCAGGCCTGCGCCTCGGGGGTTAGGCGATCCGGGCCGTCGAGGGCGCGGGCGTCGGCGCGCAGCACGACCACGTAGGTGCCGAGGCTCGGATCGGCCTGCTGCACCGCTTTGACGATATCGATCACGGGCTCTCCGCAAAGTCGTTGATCTGAACCTGGGCCTGCGCCGGGGTGAAGTTCGGGATGTCGGCGAAGATCTCCTCGCCGTGGGCCGCCACGGCCTTCTTGAACGCGTCGGCCGACTCGAAGGTCAGCAGCGCCATCACCTGGAACGGGGCCGGGCCGCCGTCCGGGGTGCCGGCACCCTTGACCACCTTCGCTTCGTGGAGGCCCAGCGACGACCAGCGCTCGCGCACCAGCGGCATGTGGTGCCCGAGATAGTAGCCCATGTCGAAGTTCGGGCCGGTCGGATACATCACGCTCACGAGGATCATAGGGCGTCCTTCCTGTTGCGGCCCCCGTGTCGCCGGGGTGCCGGTGGATCCGGGCGCATCATTCCGAGCGGGCGATGCCGGCTTTCGGAAAACGATGATGCCGTGTTGACGGCTTAGAGCATGTTCCGACGACGTTGGCGCCGGTTCGGCTGAGAAAATGCGGCCCCCCTCGAATACCCGCGCGAAATTCATCTGCCCGTGAACGGCTTTTGCTCCGAGAGCGACCGGATCATAAGCACGGTGCTATGATGCCGGCGAGGGCTTCGTTCAAAGCGGTTGTCCCAAACGTCACGCCGGCTGCTGCTTGGCCCGCGGTAAGTCCGGCCGCGACAGGCGCCCGGGCGAACGCGTCGAGCGTGAGGACAGACCGGATCGCTGGCCCCCTTTTTCACTGTTCAGGGATCGATCACGCCGCCACGGCGAGGCGCACACCCAGGGCTTTCAGGACGCGCAACAAGGTGTCCAGCGTCGGATTGCCGTTGTCGCTGAAGGCTTTGTACAGCGCCTCGCGGCTGATGCCCGTCTCGCGGGCCAGTGCCGACATGCCGTGCGAGCGGGCAATCGTGTTCAACGCGCCCAGCAATTCCTCCGGAGTCCCGTCCTCGAGATAGGCATCGAGATAGGCTGCGATGTCGGCCGGGGTTTTCAGGACTTCGGCCGCATCCCAGGGCTTGGTCTCTATCGCCATTGTCAAACCTCCCGCGCCATAGTCTTGGCCCGTTCGATGTCCTGCGCCTGCGAGCCCTTGTCGCCGCCGCACAGCAGGATCACGACGACATCACCGCGCAGAGTGTAATAAACTCGGTATCCCGGCCCGAAAGAGAACCGCAATTCGCTGACGCCATCGCCGACGGACTTGGCATCGCCGAGGTTGCCCTGAGCGATACGGTCGATCCGCTTGGTGATCCGCGCCCGCGCCTGGACATCCCGCAAAGCGTTCAGCCAAGCGATGAATTCGCCGGTGCGGCGCACCTGGAACATGTTAGGTCTCGTGACCCAGAAAGCGGCGGAATGTCAACTATAATTCACATTCCGCCGCCTAGGACGCGTTCGAGATCCACGCGATTCCAGCGACCGTTCGTCCTTCCTCTTGCGGCCCCCGTGTCGCCTGGGTGCCGGTGGACCTCAATGCAGCTTCACCCGTGATTCGGTACGGCGAGTGAGCGCCCGGGCCAGGGCGTCGAGCGCCGTCTTGACGCTGCCGTGCAGGGCACGCTCGTGCATCTTGTAGAGCGAGCGGTACATCATCCGGGCGAACAGTCCGGCGATCAGCATGTTCTTGCCCCGGACGAAGCCCATCAGGCTCCCCACCGTGGAGTATTCCCCGAGCGAGACCAGCGAGCCGAAATCCTTGTACTTGAACGGCTTCAGGGGCTTGCCGTCGATCTTGGCCTGGATCTGGCCGATCAGGTGGCTGGCCTGCTGGTGGGCCGCCTGCGCCCGGGGCGGCACCGGCGTATCCGAGCCGGCCTCGACCAGGTAGGCGCAGTCGCCCATCGCGAAGATGTCCGGGTCGCGGGTGGTCTGCAGGGTCGGGGCGACCACCAGCTGGTTGGTCCGGGTGGTCTCGAGCCCGCCGATGCCCTGCAGGAACGGCGGCGCCTTCACGCCGGCCGCCCAGACCACCAGCTCCGACGGGATGAAGGTGCCGTCGGCCAGCTGCACGCCGTCCGCACGCACCTCTGTCACCCGCGCCTTCACGCGAACGTCCACCCCGATCTTGTTGAGGAGCTGCATCACCTCCACCGAGAGGCGCTGCGGCACCGCCGGCAGGATCCGTTCGGCCGCCTCGACCAGGGTGATCCGGATGTCCTTGCCCGGGTCGATCCGGTCGAGGCCGGTGGCGACAACGTGGCGGAAGGTCCGGTGCAACTCGGCCGCGAGTTCGGTGCCGGTGGCGCCGGCCCCGATCACCGTGACGTGGAGCTGGCCGGGCCGGACCGGGCCGGCCTGCGTGTGGGCCCGCAGGGACGCGTTGACCAGGCGCTGGTGGAAGCGCACCGCTTGGTCCTGGGTGTCCAACGCGATGGCGTGCTCGGCGACGCCCGGCGTCCCGAAATCGTTGGTGGTCGAGCCGACCGCCATCACCAGGGTGTCGTAGGGCACCGAGCGCTCCGGCGTGACCTCGCGGCCCTCGGGATCGTGGCTCGCTGCGAGCCGGATCGTGCGCGCCTCCCGGTCGAGCCCGGTCATGCTGCCGATTCGGTATCGGAACCCATGCTTGTGGGCGTGGTGCAGGTAATCGACCGCGTGGTGGCCGATATCGAGGCTGCCGGCCGCGACCTCGTGGAGCAGCGGCTTCCAGATATGCGTGCGGGCGCGGTCGACCAGGGTGACGTGCGCGCGCTTGCCGCGTCCCAGCTTGTCGCCGAGCTTCGTCACCAACTGGAGCCCGGCGGCCCCGCCGCCGACCACGACGACGCGATGCAGGCCGGACTCGTTCTCGTCGGGTACCATCGACACCCTTTCTCCCCACGGGTCGGGATTGACGCCCCGGCCGGATTAAACGCCTCGGAGGTCCGCTTGCCACATCTGCCGGCCGAGCGCACGCGTGACCAGAGCACGCGCGGGCGTCGCCGGTCAGGCGGCGGGGGCGCCGGGCTGGCGCAGGGGATGCGCCTCGGCGACCGCCGGCAGGGCGAGGCAGGCCTCGGCGATCCGGGCGACCGTCGGGTAGGCGGCCGTGTCGATCCCGAAGATGCCGGTCCCGACCCAGAGGCTGACGAGGCACAGGTCGGCATGGCTCACCGTGTCGCCCTGGCAGAAGCGGCCGGTCCCGTCCTCGGTGGCGAGTCGGGTCTCGAGGGTCGTCAGGCCGGTCTCGAACGCGTTGCGCAGGAAGGCCAGCATCCGCTCCCGGGGCAGCCCGTACTCCTCCATCAGGAACGTGCGGACGCGGGGCACGTAAAGCGGGTGGGTGTCGCAGGCCACGACCTGGGCGAGGGAGCGTGCCCGGGCCCGCGCCCGCGGCTCGTCCGGCAGCAGGCGAACGCCGCCCCGCGTCTCCTCCAGGTAATCGAGGATCGCCAGGGATTGGGTCAGCGGCGGCCCGTCCCCGTCGAACAGGGCCGGCACCGCACCCTGCGGGTTGATCCTGCGGAACTCGGGCTTGTGCTGGTCGCCGGCGTCGAGGTCGATGAAGGTCTCCTCGTAGGCGAGGCCCTTCAGCTTCAGGGCGATCCGGACCCGGAAGGCCGCGGCGGAGCGCCAGTTGCCGTACATGTGCATGGGTGGGGTTCCGAACTGCGGTGCCTTCGGCGCCACTGACGCGCGAAGACACCGCGATTCGTCGCCTGCGGCAAGTCACGTCGGCCGGGACGGGCCGGCGCCGCGTCGCTACACCACCGATCGCACGGCGCTACGATCCTCCGACGGCAGGGCCGCCGCTACGAGCCGGGCGCCCGCTGTTCGCCCACCGATGCCCGCAGCGATGCACCGGTCTTGCGCTTACCTTTGCGCTTGACGTTGTGGGGATAGGGCAGGCTGTCGGAATAAGGCAGCGTCACGGGAATTTTTGACGTGTCGTCGGCGACCACGTCGTGCGATCCCGCCGACACGGACCGCAACTCGTCGTATCGCGGCAGTGCCGGGCGCACGATGTCATGGCCGGCGACACACCACCGCGCCGCCGCCGCGGCATGGATCCGGGCCGTGTGCAGGACCGGGACCGCATGCGGTTTGTTGAACGCCAGGGCGATCTCCGATGAGGCGACGACGATTCCGTCGACGTTCTGCGCTTCGAAGTCCGTCATGATCTGGTTGTAAGTTTCGAGTTCGAGCGCCGTGCACTCGCCGTTGTAGATCCGATTGCAGACTGAGTAGTCGATGTTGACCCACAGGTTCTGGTTTGGAAGCACCACATCCACGTCGTGATGTCCGCGGATCAGATCCCCGTAATAGGAGTTGCTCATCGTCACGGAAGTGCCGATGAAGCCGACCTTCTTCAGGGACAGCCGCCGGATCTCCTCGATCAAGGCGTCCCGGATGTGCAGCACCGGCACGGCGAGATGGACCGACTCCCGCTCGAGAACGCAGTGAAGGGTGTCGCTGGTGATCATCAGCCCGTCGACGCCCTCCAGCAGAAGATTGGCTACGGCTTCCTCGATCTGATGGGCGATCGCGGGCCAGCCGTCCTGCGAGAGGAGATGAACGATCGTATCCGGATCGAAGCTCCACGTGATAAGGTTTGCGGTGGCGCGATTGCAGGTCAGATCGAGAACTTCACGGTTGATCAGATTGTGATCTCTGATCGTCGAAGGACGGCTCAATCCCCCGAGGACGCCTAATTTTCTAGAGACGGAAATCATCTTGCGCTCCCCCATTCAGCGTCATGACGATGTGTCCGCCATCCGGGATACACTTCAACCTGGATGCGCTGGAACATGTGCGGAGCATCGCCCGTTCTGTGCTCGATCCCGGGCGGTGCTGATGACTTGCGAGAGGGGTGTTGGACGCGAATAGGATCGATGTTCGAGCCCGGACGCTGTTCGTCCAGGTTCGATAGGTCTGATCGCCGAACGAAGACCTCGACCCGATTCGCGCGCAAAACTCCCGCTCGGATTGTCGTTTCGGAACCGGGACAGGATCTCGGCTTCTATGTCGGCGCGAGAAAGACTGCCTATCGTGTCAGTCTGCGACGAGTCGTAACGAACGATAACGCTCCGGCTTTTTCACAGTGATCTCGTCGAAAGAAAAGTCAAAGACTTTATGGCTGGCAATGCCAATATTTTTGATACGGAGAAGGACTAATTTTTCCTCGTTTGGCATGCGGCTTGAACGATGGGCATCGGCGGGATTCAGTCTTGGCCCCATCCCACGCAGCTGAGCCAAGACGTCACCTGAACTATCGGTCTATTTCAAAATTCCGTGATCGAAATTATTGCGCCGGCAACCTTAGAATAGTTTTATTCCAAAGAGGAAATGCCGCGTCGCGTTGGTTGATTGCCTGGAGGCCGTGCCGATGCGGTTCGCTTCCCACCGTGCCAGGGACGATCCGATCGCCGGATCGACGGGCGCGGTGATCGAGGGGCGCGGACAGATGCGGCGTTCCCGGAGAGGTTTCCGCCCCGGCCGGGGGCGCCCGAGGCGGCAGCCCGAGGGGGGCGACAAGTCCGGCCCGCCGGCCCATATCGGGTGACCGTCCCGGAGAGCGCTCACGATGGCCGATCAGCCCGATTCACGCCGCTTCATCCCGCTGGGGATTGCGGTGCTCACCGTCTCGGATACCCGCCGGATGGCGGACGATCGCTCGGGCGACACGCTGAGCCAGCGCCTCACGGAGGCCGGCCACCGGCTCGCCGCCCGGGCCATCGTGCCGGACGAGATCCCGGCGATCCGCGCGCAGGTCGAGGCCTGGCTGCGCGATCCGGCGGTCGACGTGGTGATCACCACCGGCGGTACCGGCTTCACCGGGCGCGACGTGACCCCGGAGGCCCTGGAGCCGCTGTTCGAGAAGCGGATGGAGGGTTTTTCCGCGGTGTTCCACCGCATCTCGTACGACAAGATCGGCACCTCGACCCTGCAATCCCGGGCCACCGCCGGAGTCGCGCAGGCGACCTACCTGTTCGTGCTGCCGGGCTCGCCCGGGGCCTGCCGGGACGCCTGGGACGGCATCCTGGCGCAGCAGCTCGACTATCGGCACCGCCCCTGCAACTTCGTCGAGATCATGCCGCGGCTCGACGAGCACCTGCGGCGGGGTGCCAGCATCACGGCGTGACCGCGTTGCCTTCCTTGCGGCGCAGGACCGAATGCCTGCGGCCGTAGAAGAAATACACGACCAGCCCGATCGCCATCCAGATCACCAGGCGCAGCCAGGTATCGAGGGGCAGGCCGGCCATCAGCAGCAGGCAGAACAGGATTCCGAGGATCGGCACCACCGGCACGGCGGGAACCCGGAACGGCCGCTTCATGTGCCGGTCGGTCCGCCGCAGGTAGATCACCGAGCCGCAGACCAGGATGAAGGCGGCCAGCGTTCCGATGCTCACCATCTCGCCCAGGATGTTGATCGGCACCAGTGCCGCCACGAGGGCGACCACGGTCCCGATCAGCGCCTGGCTGCGATACGGGGTCTGATAGGTCGGGTGGACGTGGGCGAACAGCTTCGGCAGCAACCCGTCATTGGCCATCGTGAAGAAGATCCGGCTCTGGCCGTAGAGCAGCACCAGGATCACCGTGGTCAGGCCTGTGAGCGCCCCGAGCTTGATCAACAGGGCGAACCAGCCGATGCCGATCACGTCGACGCCCTTGGCGATCGGGTCGGGGACGTTCAGCTCCTTGTAGGGTACCAGCCCGGTGAGGACCGCGGCCACCAGCACGTACAGGATCGTGCAGACGATCAGCGAGCCGAGGATGCCGATCGGCATATCCTTCTGCGGCTTGCGCGCCTCCTGGGCGGCCGTGGACACCGCGTCGAAACCGATGAAGGCGAAGAAAACCACGCCCGCGCCGCGCAGGATGCCGCTGTAGCCGTACTCTCCGAAGGTACCCTCGTTGGGCGGGATCAGCGGGCTCCAGTGGGCGGTGTCGACATGGCCCCAGCCGAGCGCGATGAAGGCCACCACCACGGTGAGCTTCACGGCCACCATGATGTTGTTGAACCGCGCCGATTCCTTGGTGCCGCGCATCAGCAGGATCGTAACCAGCGCCACGATCACCACCGCCGGCAGGTTGAACAGGGCGGTGCCGCCGCCGTCGATCGCCGTGCCCGGCGCGTGCGCGAACCGGGCCGGGATCACGAGGCCGACGTCCTTCAGGAGGCTCGTGACGTAGCCCGACCAGCCCACCGCCACCGTGGCCGCGCCCATGGCGTATTCGAGGATCAGGTCCCAGCCGATCAGCCAGGCGAAGAACTCGCCGAGCGTGGCGTAGGTGTAGGTGTAGCTCGATCCCGCCACCGGGATCAGCGCGGCCATCTCGGAGTAGCAGAGGCCGACGAACGCGCAGGCGATGCCGCCGAGCACGAAGGACAGCATGATGCCCGGCCCGGCATATTGGGCCGCCGCCGTGCCGGTGAGCACGAAGATGCCGGCGCCGATGATCGCGCCGATGCCCATCGCGGTGATCGACAGCGCCCCGAGCGATTTCGAGAGCTGCTGCTCGCCCTCGCCGCTCTCCAGGATGTCGTCGACGGACTTCCGCCCCATCAGGCCCGAGGAGTCCATCGTCGCATCCCTCCCGGCGGCGCAACGGGGATCGGCGCGCGCCTATAGCCTCCAATTCAGCAAGTTTCCTGCCTTCGCGCCAGGAGTTTTCAAAAATATTAAGCCGATAACGACAAGTCGAGCTGCGACATTCTGTCGATCAGGGCCGGTCGATCCGGGCGATGAGCGGCCGGACCTTGAGCCGGGGTGCGAACGCCGCGCCGGCCCGCAGCGCCTCACGCCGCACCACGTCGCCGGCCCGGGCCTGCCGCGTGCCCAGGATCCCCTCGATCCGGCCGACGGCGCGGCTGGCCCAGCCCGAGGCGGGGCGGTGGAGGCGGCCGAGGCCGGTTTCCGGCCGGGCGGTGCCGATGAAGCGGTCGAGGGTGCGGATCCAGCCTTCGGCCGGAACATCCCCGGCTTCCAGGCACAGCACCCAATCCCGTCGCGCCTGCGCGGCCCCGGCCCCATAGGGATCTTTGCCCCGGTGGAGCACCAGGGCCGCCCCGGTGGCGTCCGCGATGGCGGCCGCCGCGTCGCTGTCCCGGCCGGTCACGATCACGGCGTCGCCGACCAGACCGCCGGCCACGCCCGACACCAGCACGCTGAGCGTGTCGGCGAGGCGGTCGATCGCGTCCGGATCGGCCGGGTCGGCCAGGTAGGTCACCGCGGAGAGCATCTGCGCGCCCATAGACGATTCTGCGCGGCGGTAAACCGGGCCGCGGCGTCTCGCCCGGGCTCGGCGGCGTTTGCCTGAAATTGAGGCGTCGGAGGCGCTGTGTTCGCGCTATGTTCCACGTGAAACACGAGGCGCCTGGCATGGCTAAGATTCCCAAAGGCTCGAAACCCGTCGCCCCGGTGCGTCTGGGATCGTGCACGCTGCCTCCGGAGGCCCGACGCGGCCGGGGTGCCACGGCGAACCCGACGAGCCGCTACGAGGCAGCCAGCCGCGAGGTCTTCCAGGATCCCGATTGGGAACCCGATATACCCGCCACCTTGCGCACGCAGGTGACGCTGGAGCGGGCCGCGCGGATCATCGCCCGCAATACCTCGCCCGACATCCCATTCGACCGCTCGGTGAACCCGTATCGCGGCTGCGAGCACGGCTGCATCTACTGTTACGCGCGCCCGACGCATGCCTGGCTTGGGCTTTCGCCCGGCCTCGATTTCGAATCCCAGATCGTTGCCAAGCCCGATGCCGCCAAGCTGCTCGCGCGCGAGATCGCCGCGCCGGGCTACCAGCCGGAGACGATCGCGCTGGGGACCGCCACCGATCCCTACCAGCCGGTGGAGCGGGAGTACCGGATCACCCGAGCGGTGCTGGAGGTGCTTCAGGCCGCGCGCCACCCCGTCGGCATCACCACCAAGTCCGACCTCGTCCTGCGCGACCTCGACATCCTGGCCGAGATGGCCGCGGACAACCTCGTGCTCGTGGCGGTCTCGCTGCCGACGCTGGACCCGCGCCTCGCCCGCCTGCTCGACCCGCGGGCGCCGCGGCCGGAGAAGCGGCTGGCCGCGATGCGGCGCCTGTCCGAGGCCGGCGTGCCCGTGATGGTCAACGTCTCGCCGATCATCCCGGGTCTGACCGACCACGAGATCGAGGCGATCCTGGCCCAAGCCCGCGACCACGGCGCCAGCCGCATCGGCCATGCCCTGCTGCGCCTGCCGGGGGAGGTCGCCGACCTCGTCGCCGACTGGTTCTCCGAGCACTATCCCGAGCGCCGGGCCCGGGCCTTCGCGTTGCTGGCGCAGGCCCGGGGCGGACGCGAGAACGATCCCCGCTTCGGCCACCGCTTTCGCGGCGAGGGGGCCTATGCCGAGATGATCGGCCGGCGGGTCCGCCTCGCGGGCGGGCGGCTCGGCTTCGCGTTCGGGCGCATGGCGCTGAACACGGCGGCGTTCCGCAAGCCCGGGGCGCAGCTCGCCCTGTTCTGAAGCGCGGCGGCGCGTCACGGCCGCAATGGCTCCACCGACGCAGGCCGTACGAACCGGAGCCTTCGCTCATGACAGCGGCCCGCCGCCGGAAGCAGATGTCAGCGTGCCGGATTCGGTCGAAAGTCCAGCCGTTATCGGGGCTTGATCGAGATATATTCTGCAGACATCACTAACAAAGATCCTAGTCATCACAGCATAACTGATAAAAACCGTCATAAAAGCGAGTTGCAAACGTCATCGTTCGGATCCACAGAGGTTATGCCGACGTAAGATCTTTAGATCTGTTCCAAATCGGGATCAAAAATCGATCGGTGCCGCATCAACACCGTGACGGAACCGACGCCGATGTCTCGTGGGCAACCCCTTATGTTTGCCGGATTCGAGCTCACGACACTCACGATCGGCAAGATCCTGTGCGCGACGCTGTTCTCGATGAGCGCCATGCTGATCGCCTCGGAGGTGTCCACCCTTCGTGAAGCCCAGGTGCAGGCGGATCGGAGCCACCGTGTGGTGGCCTTGACCGAGGCGAGCCGGACGCTCCTCAAGGATCTCCTGGCCATCCGCATGGAGCGGGGCCGCACGCTCCAGGCCCTGAAGGCCGCCGACCCCATTCCCGCGAAGGACGTGGCGCTGATCGCCACACAGCGCGAGACCATCGCGGGCGGTCTCGAACGGCTCGCGACGCTCGCGCGGGATGTGGATGCGCCTTCGGTCGTGGCGAAGGTCGAGCCGCTTCAGCGGGCCTACGAGGCCACGCTCAAGCTGCGCCCGCAGGTCGATGCCGCCTTGGCGGTGCCGGCGGCTCAGCGACCCACCGGCACGCTGCCGGCCATCGCGGAGGCCTCCCAGGCCCTGCTCGACGCCTTCCTGGCCACCAACGACGCGGTCGATGCCGCCATCCCGCGCGGCGACGCCACCCTCGCGCATTACCTCGACCTCAAGCGCGCGGCCTGGGCCTCGCGGGCCCTGATCGGCGGCGTGGTCGTCCGGATCGAAGCTGCCGTCGCCGCCGGCACCCCGTGGACTTAAGGCGACATCGTCGCCGCGGCCGAGGAGCGCGGGCGGCTGGCTGCCGCCTGGGCCGACGTCGTGGCGGCCGCCGCCGACGAGACCTCGGACTTGGTCCGGGCCGCCTTCCGCAAGGCCAGGGCCGACAACTTCGAGGGTGAGGCCGAGGCGCGCCGCAAGGCCGCCACGGAGGCCCTCACACAGGGCCGGCCGACCGGGCTCTCCATCGACGAGCTGCGCATCCGCCACACCGCCGAGGTCAACACGATCTCCGACCTGGCGAGCGCGGCCCTCGACGCGCTGGTGGACCGAGCCCAGGCGCTGACCGACGAGGCGCGCGCCTCCCTGCTGCGGATCGCCCTGTTCCTGCTTGCGGCTCTCCTGCTGACCGGCGTCGGCACCCTGGTCGTGGTCCGACGCGTGCTGCTGCCGATTCGCCGGATGACCGATGCCATGCGGGCGCTCGCCGCGGGCGACGCATCCGTCATGGTCCCGGCTCCGAGGCACCAGGACGAGATCGGCGCCATGGCCGCCGCCGTTCAGGTGTTCAAGGACAACCTGCTCCGGACCCGACAGCTCGAAGCCGAGGCGGACGAGACGCGCCGCGCCGCCGAGGATCAGCGCCGGGCGGTCATGCACCGGATGGCCGAGACCTTCGAGGCGGCGGTCTCCGGCATCGTCACCCAGGTCTCGTCCGCCGCCACCGAGCTGCAAGCCACGGCCTCGCAGATGACCGCAAGCGCGCAGGAGACCGCGAGCCAGTCCGGCACGGTGGCGGCGGCGGCGGAGCAATCGGCCTCCAACGTCAGCACCGTGGCGAGTGCCGCCGAGCAACTCGGCAGCAGCGTCGCGGAGATCGGTCGCCAAGTGGAGGGCTCGACCATCCTGGCCCAGCGTGCGGTCGGCGAATCGGACCAGACCGCCACCCTCGTGTCCGAGCTGAGCGCCGCCGCCGCCCGGGTCGGCGACGTCGTCCAGCTGATCGCCTCGATCGCCGCGCAGACCAACCTTCTGGCGCTCAACGCCACCATCGAGGCGGCCCGCGCCGGCGAGACCGGGCGCGGCTTCGCGGTCGTGGCGGCCGAGGTGAAGGAACTCGCCAGCCAGACCGCCAAGGCGACCGAGGAGATCGCCAGCCAGATCGGTCGGATCCAGGGCGTCACCGGCGAGGCCGTGGACGCGATCGGCACGATCGCCAGCCGCATCCGGGAGATCAACGCGGTCGCGACCACGATCGCGGCGGCGGTGGAGCAGCAGGGCGCGGCGACCCGGGAGATCGTCCGCAACGTCACCCAGGCGACCGCGGGCACGCAGGAGGTCACGGGCAACATCGCCGGGGTGGCGCAGGCCGCCGAGCAGACCGGCGCCGCGGCCGAGCAGGTCCTGGCCTCCGCCACCGGGTTGTCGCGCCAGTCGGAGCAACTCGCGGCGGAGGTGGATCGCTTCCTGGCCGATGTCCGAGCCGCCTGACTGCTGACGGGCCGCCGTCGCGACACGCCGAAGTCCGTGTCTCGGGCTTGGACACAGGTTGCGAGACCTGATCCGGCCGGCGTGTTCAGCGCGGCGAAGCGAAGCGGACATTGATCCGCGGTGGTCTATGCAAGGGTTCGTTTGTCGGCTCGCTGATTTAATTCGGCGAGAAGATAAATATCCGCCGTCCTGCAGGATTTTTCATCGTAAAATCATCGTCGACCTACGCAAGACTCAAGATAAAGAAGCGATAAGCTCGAACGATTGAGGATTTTCGATGCGTCGATCCAGAACGATGACCGATGGGGTGCTGATCATGCTTGGATTGGTCATAGTCCTGATCGGTCTATTTTTGGCCGGAGGTGGTGCATACTTGGTATGGCTCGGCGGCAGCTGGTATTTCGTGGCCATGGGCGCCGCGATGCTCGTCTCCGGGGTTCTGGTTGCTCAACGTCGGCGTGCCGGGGCGCTGCTCTACGGTGGGGCGTTCGTCCTGACCGGGATCTGGGCGGTCTGGGAGGTCGGGTTCGCGTTCTGGCCGCTGGTCTCGCGCCTGTTCGCCCTGGCGGTCCTCGCCTGCGTGGTCGCCCTGTTCGCACCGCTGCTCGATCGATCCGGCAGCGGCGTATGGCGCCGGGCGTCCCTGGGCCTCGCCGCCGCGCTGGCGCTGGCCCTGGCGGCGACCACGCTGCGGGCGTTCCAGCCGGTGCCGATCATCGCGGCGACCGAGATCCCGGCTGTGCACCCGGCCACGCAGGCGGGGCCGCAGGTGGACTGGACGGCCTGGGGCAACACCAACGGCGGCACCCGCTTCGCCGGGCTGACGCAGATCGACGCCACCAACGTCGCCAAGCTCCGGCCAGCCTGGACCTTCCGCACCGGCGACATCGCCGTCAGCAACGGCTTCGGGGCGGAGGACCAGACCACGCCCCTGCAGATCGGCGACACCGTCTACGTCTGCACGCCGAACGACATCGTCGTCGCCCTCGACGCCGACACCGGCACGCAGCGCTGGCGCTACGACCGGAAGGCGAGCGCGCCGCAATGGCAACGGTGCCGCGGGCTCGGCTATCACGACGCGGGCGCCGCCGAGGGCGCGAAGGTCTGCTCCCGCCGCCTGCTGCTGGCCACGATCGATGCGCGCCTGATCGCGCTGGACGCCGCCACCGGCCAGCCCTGTACCGATTTCGGCGACGGCGGCACGGTCGATCTCAAGACCGACATGGGCGAGGTCAAATCCGGCTTCTACACCCAGACCGCCGCACCGCTCATCGCCGGCGACCTCGTGGTGGTCGGCGGCCGGGTCGCCGACAACATCGAGACCGGGGAGCCTGGCGGCGTAGTCCGCGCCTACGATGTCGGCAGCGGCGACCTGCGCTGGGCCTGGGATCCGGGCAACCCGGCGACCACGCGCCTGCCGCCTCCCGGTGAGACCTACACGCGGGGCACGCCGAACGTCTGGACCAGCATGGCCTACGATTCGGCCCTGGGCCTGATCTACGCGCCCACCGGCAACGCGACGCCCGACTTCTTCGGCGGCCACCGGACAGCCCAGGACGACGCCACCAACTCGTCGATCTTCGCCCTCGACGCGGCGACCGGGCGGCCGCGCTGGCACGTCCAGCTCGTTCACAAGGATCTGTGGGACTTCGACGTCCCGGCCCAACCCGCTCTCTACGACCTGCCGGACGGGAAGGGCGGCACCGTGCCGGGGCTGATCGCCGCGACCAAGCACGGCCAGATCTTCCTGCTGAATCGCGAGACCGGCGCCCCGATCGCGCCGATCACCGAGCGGCCGGTCCCGCAGGGCAGCGTGCCGGGCGAGCGTTATGCGCCGACGCAGCCCTACTCGGACATGCCGTCGATCGGAGCCGAGACCCTGACCGAAGCCGACATGTGGGGGGCGACGCCCTTCGATCAGCTCCTGTGCCGGATACAGTTCAAGGGCATGCGCCACGCGGGGACCTTCACCCCGCCGGGCTTCGACACCGCCCTCCAGATGCCGGGCTCGCTCGGCGGCATGAACTGGGGCAGCACCGCCATCGACATGACCCGGGACTACCTGATCGTGAACGACATGCGGTTGGGCCTGTGGAACCGGCTGATCCCGAGGGAGCAGGTCGAAACCGGTAAGGCCGCCGGAACCGAGATGGGCCTGTCGTCGATGCGCGGCACCCCCTACGTCTCCGTCCGCAACCGCTTCGTGTCAGCGCTGAACATCCCGTGCCAGAAGCCGCCCTTCGGCACGCTGACGGCCATCGACCTGAAGGCCCGCCGGATCGCCTGGCAGGTCCCGCTTGGCACGGTGGAGGATACCGGGCCGCTGGGGATCAAGATGCACCTGCCGATCCCGATCGGCCTGCCCTCGCTCGGCGGCTCGCTGGTGACCGGTTCGGGCCTGATCTTCTTCGCCGGGACGCAGGATTACTACCTGCGGGCGTTCGAGGCCGCGACCGGCCGCGAGGTCTGGAAGGGCCGCCTGCCGGTGGGCAGCCAGGGTGCGCCGATGACCTACAGGTCGCCCAAGACCGGCCGGCAATACGTCGTGATCACGGCCGGCGGCGCGCGCCAATCACCCGACCGCGGCGACTACGTGGTCGCCTACGCGCTGCCTGGCGATCCCGCATCGCAGTGATCCGGTCCGAAGGCGGCAAAATCGGGGTTTGCAAAGGGCGAGCCCTTTGGCGGGGTCTGGGGCGGAGCCCCGGAGAACTGCAGGGCGCTGCCCTGCATCCGCAAAAGATCTCGACCTTTTGAAACCTAGCCGAACCCGCGGGTGAAGCTGAGGCGGTGGTGTGGGCTTCGGCCGAGTGTGGTCAGGCCGGCGCGGTGCAGGGCCGTGCCGTAGCCGACGTTGCGCTCCCAGCCGTAACCCGGATGGCGCTCGGCGAGGCGACGCATGAGGTCGTCGCGAAACACCTTGGCGACGATCGAGGCGGCGGCGATCTGCGGCACCAGCCCGTCGCCGCCGATCACGGCCCGGCCCGGCAGGCCCGGCAGGGCGTCCCGGCCATCGACCAGGACCGGCGCCGCGATCCCGAGGCGCGCCACCGCCCGCAGCATCGCGTCGAGGGTCGCGGCGCGGATGTTGATGCGGTCGATCAGGGCCCGGGAACCCGCCGCCACGGCAACCCGGGCATGGGCGCGGATCAGCGGCGCCAGATGCGCGCGGATCGGTTCGGGCACGCGCTTGCTGTCGTCGAGGGCCGCCAGCAGGGCCGGGGGGATCGCAGCCGGGTCGAACCAGACCGCCGCCACCACCACGGGGCCGCACAGGGCGCCGCGCCCGACCTCGTCGCAGCCGATCACCGCCGGATAATCCGCGGCCCGGGCCGGATCGAACGGCTGGGTGAGGGCGGGTGTTGTTCGTTTCGCGGGCGGCGGTTTCTGAACGGACATGATGGCGCCGTCCTGCCATCTCGCGCCGCCGCCGTCACCGTTCAGGCGGCGTTCCGGGTCCCCCGCTGGCCGCCATGCGCCTCGATGATGTTGCCGAAGAACTGGTCGGCGCTGACGTCCCAGCCCCGGCGCAGCGCCTCCTGCCGGCACTCGGCCCGGGACAGGCGAAGCGCCGCGAGGGCCGCCGCGCGCAGGTCCTGGTCGAGGATGCCGACCCGGGTCCCGCTCAGCACGTCGTTGGGGCCGGGCACCGGGAAGGCCGCGATCGGCAGGCCGCAGGCCATCGCTTCCAGCAGCACGATGCCGAACGTGTCGGTGAGGCTCGGGAACACGAAGGCGTCGCAGGCGGCGTAGACGGACGCGAGCGCCGCCCCGGTCCGGGTGCCGAGGAAGCGTGCCTCCGGGGCCAAGGCCTGCAGGCGTGCCCGGTCCGGCCCGTCGCCGACCACGATCTTCGTTCCGGGCAGGTCGAGGCTCAGGAAGGCCGCGAGGTTCTTCTCCACGGCGAGCCGCCCGACATACAGGAACAGCGGCCGGGGCAGGCCGGCGAGGTCCGTCGGCGGCGGCTCGCCGGGGGCGGCCGGCCGGAACCGCTCGGTGTCGACCCCGCGGGTCCAGCGCATCAGCTGGGAGAAGCCTTTCGCCTCCAGTTCCGCCTGCAGGGAGACGGTGCTGACCATGGTCCCGCGCGCCGCGCCGTGGAAGCGGCGCAGATACGCGTAGGACCACGCCTCCGGCACCGGCAGCCGGGCGGCGAGGTATTCCGGAAACCGCGTGTGATAGCTCGTTGTGAACGGCAGGCCGTTGGCCAGGCAGTGCCGCCGGGCCGCGAAGCCGATCGGTCCCTCGGTGGCGATATGGACGTGGCTCGGGCGTTCGGCCGCCCAGCGCTCCGCCACCCGGTCCCGCCCGGCCATGGCGAGGCGGATCTCCGGGTAGCCGGGCAGGGGCAGGGAGCGGAAGTCGGCCACCGAGAGCAGCGTGGTCTCGAAGCCGTGCTCGGGCGCCCGGCGGACCATCTGCTCCAGGGAGCGGACCACGCCGTTGACCTGCGGGTGCCAGGCGTCGCTGGCGATGAGGAGCTTCACGCGTGGGTTCCTCACGCCACCGCGCGCCGGCCCGCCACGGGGCGCGGTGCGGCTTCGGCCTCGCGCGCCCGCAGGATGCTGGGATAGTGCAGCACCTCGATCCGGCCGTCGTAATGCTCGATCAGGCCGGTGCAGGATTCGACCCAGTCGCCGGTGTTGAGGTAGCGCAGGTCGCCGATCGCCCGGTCGGCGGCGTGGTGGATGTGCCCGCAGATCACCCCGTTGGCGCCCTGGCGGCGCGCCTCCTCGGCCAGGATGGTCTCGAACCGGCCGATGAAGCTGACGGCGTTCTTCACCCGCAGCTTCGCCCAGGCCGACAGCGACCAGTAGGACAGGCCAGCGCGCCGCCGGATCCGGTTGATCACGGTGTTAAGGGTCAGCGCCAGCGTGTAGGCGCCGTCGCCGAGATGGGCGAGCCAGGGCGAGTGCCGCACCACCATGTCGAACTGGTCGCCATGGATCACCAGGTAGCGCCGCCCGTCGGCCGCCTCGTGGATCGCGGTCTCGGCGATCTCGATGCCACCGAAATTCGTGCCGACGTAGTCCCGCAGGAACTCGTCGTGGTTGCCCGGCAGGTAGACGATCCTGGTGCCCTTGCGGACCTTGCGCAGGAGCTTCTGGACGACGTCGTTGTGCTCCTGCGGCCAGTACCACCCGGAGCGCAGCTGCCAGCCGTCCACGATGTCCCCGACCAGGTAGACCGTGTCGGCGTCGTAATCCCTCAGGAACGACAGAAGGAGCCCGGCCTGGCAGCCGCGCGTCCCGAGATGCAGGTCGGACAGGAACAGCGTCCGGACCCGGACCGGCATCTCCTCTTCCTCGGCCACGTCACCCTCCCGGCGGTCGAACGGTGCCGGGATCCAGAGCGCGATCACGTCTCAGTTTGATGACGCGGGCCCGAATCGCTGTGGGGTGTCTTGGTGCGCCGCAGCAGAAGTCCTCAAACGCGGATAGCTGACGTTGCGATGCACAAAAAATTTTTTTACCGAGATCCCGAAGTTTTTCCGGTTTTGCTTCCCAGCTTCGCCGCCTCATAATACCAGACGACCGGTGGCTCGGCATGAGCCGGGCCGGACGCGGACTGGAAGGCGGCGAGGGCGGCCAGGGTGCCTTGAGACGAGGCGCCGTAGACCGGGACGGCATTTCGGAGGCGACCGGCGCGGGGGCGCGCCGCGACGCGAGCGGCAAGACGCCGCCTGCCGCTCCGCTGAGCCCCCCGATCCACGGATGACACGGATGACGTTCGGGAGTCGCGGCGCGTGCCGCGCCCGCCGGCACCGCGCGCAGGAAGCTCGAGACGGCCGCCGAAGGCGCCGAAAACGTTTGAACAAACCGGCGCGGGTCCGCCCGCGCGCAACAGAGTTTTTGGAGGAAACACCATGGCCGCAACCCGGCGCCCCGGTCGCAACCATCTCTTCATCCCGGGCCCCACGAACATCCCGGATCGCGTCCTGCGCGCGATGCACGTGCCGTCCGAGGATCACCGCTCGCCGAGCTTCCCCGAGCTGACGAAGCCGCTGTTCCAGGACGCCAAGATGGTGTTCGGCTCGACCAACGGGACGATCATCCTGTTCCCGTCCTCGGGCACCGGCATCTGGGAATCGGCCCTGTCCAACACCCTGTGCCGCGGCGACACGGTGCTGACCGCGCGCTACGGCCAGTTCAGCCACCTCTGGGTCGACATGGCCCAGCGCCTCGGCCTCGAGGTCATCGTCCAGGACGAGGAGTGGGGCACCGGCGCCGATCCGCAGAAGATCGAGGAGGCCCTGCGGGCCGACAAGGACCACACCATCAAGGCCGTGATGGTCGTCCACAACGAGACCGCCACGGGCGTCACCAGCGACGTCGGCGCGGTCCGCAAGGCGATCGACGCCGCCGGCCACCCGGCGCTGCTGTTCGTGGACGGCATCTCGTCGATCGGCTCGCTGCCGTTCAAGATGGACGAATGGGGCGTCGACTGCGCCATCGCGGGGTCGCAGAAGGGCTTCATGCTGCCGGCCGGCCTCGGCCTGATCTGCATCAGCCCCAAGGCGCTGAAGATCGCCGAGGGCGGCGCCGGCCGGAACGACCGGCTCGGCCATGTCTACTTCGCCTGGAAGGACCAGCTCACCACCAACGCCACGGGCTACTTCCCCTACACGCCGGCGCTCCCGCTGCTCTACGGCCTGCGCGAAGCGCTGGAGATCGTGAAGGAAGAGGGGCTGGAGAACATCTACCACCGCCATCACGTGCTCGCCGAGGCGACCCGTCAGGCGGTCGCGGCCTGGGGCCTCAAGCCCTGCGCCAAGGAGCCCAAGTGGAACTCGGACACGGTCACGGCCATCCTGGTGCCGGAGGGCGTCGACGCCGCCAAGGTGATCACCCACGCCTATGAGCGCTACAACCTGTCCCTCGGCAGCGGCCTGTCCAAAGTCGCCGGCAAGGTGTTCCGCATCGGCCATATCGGCGACCTGAACGAGCTGTCGCTGCTGGGCGCCATCGCGGGTGCCGAGATGGCGCTGCTGGATTGCGGCGTGAAGGTCACGCCGGGTTCCGGCGTCGCCGCCGCCTCCAGCTACCTGCGCGAGAATCCGCTTCACAAGGCGTGATCCATGCACGCTGCCGGGGCGGGGCCGGGTTGCCGGCCCCGCCCCGGCGCGCAAGTAAGAACAAGAATCCCGAGGAAGCCGCCCGTTGCCCGAGAGGGGATCTATGACCAAGAAGATCGTGTTCCTGGACCGTGAGTCCCTCGACGCGACGGTCCGACCGTTCAACTTCCCGCACGATTACGTCGAGCACGAATCGACCTGGACGCCGGAGGACACGGTGTCCCGCCTCCAGGGCGCCGAGATCGCGCTGATCAACAAGGTCCCGATGCGGGCCGATACCCTGAAGCAGCTCCCCGACCTGAAGCTGATCGCGGTGGCCGCCACCGGCACCGACGTGGTCGACAAGGCTCAGGCCAAGGCCCAGGGCATCACGGTCGTCAACATCCGCAACTACGCCTTCAACACCGTGCCCGAGCACGTGGTCGGGCTGATGTTCGCGCTCCGGCGGGCGATCGTGCCCTACGCCAACTCGGTGCGGCGCGGCGACTGGGCGAAGTCTACGCAGTTCTGCTACTTCGACTACCCGATCTACGACATCGCCGGCTCGACGCTCGGCATCGTGGGCTACGGAGCACTCGGCAAGTCGATCGGCAAGCGCGCCGAGGCGCTGGGCATGAAGGTCCTGGCCTACGACGTGTTCCCGCAGGACGGCCTGGTCGATTTCGAGACGATCCTGACGCAGTCCGACGTGATCACGCTGCACGTACCGCTCACCCCCGACACCAAGGGGATGATCGGCGCCGCCGAACTCAAGCGGATGAAGAAGAGCGCCATCCTGATCAACACCGCCCGGGGCGGTCTGGTGGACGAGGCCGCGCTGCTGGCCGCGCTCAAGGACGGCACCATCGCGGGCGCGGGCTTCGACGTGGTCGCGCAGGAGCCGCCCAAAGACGGCAACATCCTGTGCGAGGCCGACCTGCCGAACCTGATCGTCACCCCGCACGTCGCCTGGGCCAGCAAGGAAGCGATGCAGATCCTGGCCGACCAGCTCGTCGACAACGTCGAGGCGTTCGTCGCCGGCAAGCCGCAGAACGTGGTCGAGTAGGGCTCGGGCTCTCCCTCCCCCCTCTGCGGGGGAGGGAAAGCCCCCGGAGGGGGTCGGGAGAGGGGAGCGGCGGTGCAGGAGAAAGCTCCGGCCCTCACACCTGCTCTGCCTTATCTTGAAGCCGGGCTCCCCTCTCCCGACCCGGCCTGACGGCCGGCCCACCCTCCCCCGCAGAGGGGAGGGAGACGCGCGGATCCGGTTTCTTACATTTAGGTCGTCCGCTCCCCTCAAGATTGGGAACGGATCGAGACACCATCACGACGGCGCCGCACCGGCGCGACGGATAAGGTCCAAAAAGCATGACAAAGAAGCTGCTGTTCCTGTTCGACACCGATGCGATGCCGAACGTGTTCGACACGGTGGTCGGCTACGACGGCGGCGCCGACCACATCACCGGCTACGGCGGCGTGACCCCCGAGAACGTCGGCGCCCTGGTCGACGGCACGATCTACACCCGCGGCGGCTCCGAGAAGAAGTCGACGGCGATCTTCGTCGGCGGCGGCAGCATGGCGGCCGGCGAGGAACTGTTCACCGCCGTCAAGAAGCGCTTCTTCGGCCCGTTCCGGGTCTCGTGCATGCTGGATTCGAACGGCTCCAACACCACGGCCGCCGCGGGCGTCGCCCTGGTGGCCAAGGCCGCCGGCTCGCTCCAGGGCAAGTCCGCCGTCGTCCTGGCCGGCACCGGCCCGGTGGGCATGCGCTCGGCCGCGCTGCTGGCCGGCGAGGGTGCGGACGTGACCATCGCGGGCCGCGCGCTGGACAAGACCCAGGCCGCCGCCGAGCAGATCAACAAGCGCTTCAAGGTCAACGTGAAGGCCGCCGCGACCCCCGACGAGGCCTCGCGTATCGCGCTCGTGAAGGGCAAGAACCTCGTGTTCACCGCCGGCGCCATCGGCGTCGAGCTGCTGCCGGAGGCCGCCTGGGCGCAGGACTCGGCGATCGAGTTCGTGGCCGACTACAACGCCCAGCCCCCGACCGGCGTCGGCGGCATCGATGTGATGGACAAGGGCAAGGACCGCAACGGCAAGAAGGCGTTCGGCGCCCTCGGCATCGGCGGCCTGAAGCTCAAGCTGCACCGGGCCTGCGTGGGCCAGCTCTTCGAGAGCACCGAGCAGGTGCTCGATGCCGAGGAGATCTACGCGCTCGCCAAGAAGATGGCCTGACGGGAGGGACGCCCATGTCGGACACGCAGCAGGCGCCCGAGACGGCGACCATCCAGACCTTCCTGACGGAGCTCGCGAGCGCCGCCCCGACCCCCGGTGGCGGTGGCGCGGCCGCGATCTCCGGCGCGATGGGGGCGGCCCTGGTGTCGATGGTCTGCAACCTGACCATCGGCAAGAAGAAGTACGTCGAGGTCGAGGCCGAACTGAAGGACGTGCTCGCCCGGTCGGAGGGCCTGCGGGTCGTGCTCACCGGCATGATCGGCGAGGACGTCCAGGCGTTCGACGCCGTGATGGGCGCCTACGGCCTGCCCAAGGGCACCGACGACGAGAAGGCGGCCCGCGCCGCGGCGATCCAGACCGCGCTCCGGACCGCCACCGACGTGCCGCTCGCCTGCTGCCGGGCCTGCCGCACGGTCATCGACCTCGCGGCGATCACCGCCGAGAAGGGCAATCTCAACGTGGTCTCGGATGCCGGCGTGGCGGTGCTGTCGGCCTATGCCGGCCTGCGCAGCGCGGCGCTCAACGTCTACGTCAACGCCAAGGGACTCGAGGACCGGGCGTTCGCCGACGAGCGGCTCCAGGAACTCGAAAGCCTGCTCGGCGAGGCAGGCGCGCTGAGCGAGAAGGTCTACGAGGTGGTGAAGGTCAAGGTGAACTGAAACGCGCCGCGTCCGCCGTGGCGGACGCAAGTGGTTCGACAGTCGAGGCCGGGTGCATCACGCGCCCGGCCTCGCTGTTTTTCTGCGATGCTGCGCTGCGATAGTGGATGCGATTCCTACCGCATCCGCGAAAAAGCCGACCTGAACCCGCGGATCAAAAAATTTGACGGGCGTAATCTTCTCACTCAACTAAAGTAGACAGCGTCAAACGGCGGCAACGACCGCGGAGGAGGCGCCGAATGGACGTCCACGAGTACCAAGCCAAGGAGCTGCTAGCGAGCTTCGGTGTGGCGGTCCCGAAGGGCGCCATCGCGTTCAGCCCGGATCAAGCGGTCTACGCCGCCACCGAACTCGGCGGCTCGTTCTGGGCCGTGAAGGCCCAGATCCACGCCGGCGCCCGCGGCAAGGCCGGCGGGATCAAGCTGTGCCGGACCTACAACGAGGTCCGCGACGCCGCCAAGGAGCTGCTGGGCAAGCGCCTGGTCACGCTCCAGACCGGCCCCGAGGGCAAGCCGGTCCAGCGCGTCTACGTCGAGACCGCCGACCCGTTCGAGCGCGAGCTCTACCTCGGCTACGTGCTGGACCGGAAGGCCGAGCGCGTACGCGTCATCGCCAGCCAGCGCGGCGGCATGGACATCGAGGAGATCGCCGCCAACGAGCCGGAGGCGCTGATCCAGGTCGTCGTCGAGCCGGCGGTGGGCCTGCAGCAGTTCCAGGCCCGGGAGATCGCCTTCCAGCTCGGCCTGAACATCAAGCAGGTCTCGGCCGCGGTGAAGACCATCATGAACGCCTACCGGGCGTTCCGCGACTGCGACGGCACGATGCTCGAGATCAACCCGCTGGTCGTCACCAAGGACGACCGGGTGCTGGCCCTCGATGCCAAGATGTCCTTCGACGACAACGCGATGTTCCGCCGGCCGGGCATCGCCGACATGCACGACCCGTCGCAGGGCGATCCCCGCGAGGCGCAGGCCGCCGAGCACAACCTCAGCTATATCGGGCTGGAGGGCGAGATCGGCTGCATCGTCAACGGCGCCGGGCTCGCCATGGCGACCATGGACATGATCAAGCACGCGGGCGGTGAGCCGGCGAACTTCCTGGATGTCGGCGGCGGCGCCTCCCCGGAGCGGGTCGCCACGGCGTTCCGGCTGGTGCTCTCGGACCGCAACGTGAAGGCGATCCTGGTCAACATCTTCGCCGGCATCAACCGCTGCGACTGGGTTGCCGAGGGCGTCATCCAGGCCGCCCGGGAGGTCAAGATCGACGTGCCGCTGGTGGTGCGCCTCGCCGGCACGAACGTCGAGGCGGGGAAGAAGATCCTGGCCGACAGCGGCCTCGACCTGATCACCGCCGACACCCTGTCGGACGCGGCCCGCAAGGCGGTCGACGCCTGCGACGCCGCCAAGAAGAACCGCTGAGGGGACACCACGCCATGAGCATCCTCATCGACGAGACCACCCCGATCATCGTCCAGGGCATCACGGGCGACAAGGGCACCTTCCACGCCAAGGAGATGCTCGAATACGGCACGAACGTCGTCGGCGGCGTCACGCCGGGCAAGGGCGGCCGCACGCATCTCGGCCTGCCGGTGTTCAACACCGTCAAGGAGGCGGTCGCCGCCACCGGCGCCACCACCTCGATCACCTTCGTGGCGCCGCCGTTTGCGGCCGACGCCATCATGGAGGCGGCCGATGCCGGCCTGCGGCTGGTCTGCTCGATCACCGACGGCATCCCGGCCCAGGACATGATGCGGGTGAAGCGCTACCTGATGCGCTACCCGCGGGATCGCCGCACCATGGTGGTCGGCCCGAACTGCGCCGGCATCATCTCGCCCGGCAAGGCGATGCTCGGGATCATGCCCGGCCACATCTACCTCAAGGGCAATGTCGGGGTGATCTCCCGCTCGGGGACGCTGGGCTACGAGGCCGCCTCGCAGCTCAAGGAGCTGGGTCTGGGGATCTCGACCTCGGTGGGCATCGGCGGCGACCCGATCAACGGTTCGTCGTTCCTCGACCACCTCGCCCTGTTCGAGACCGACCCGGACACGGACGCGGTGCTGATGATCGGCGAGATCGGCGGCCCGCAGGAGGCCGAGGCCTCGGCCTGGATCCGGGACAACATGTCGAAGCCGGTGATCGGCTTCGTGGCCGGGCTCACGGCGCCGAAGGGCCGCCGCATGGGCCATGCCGGGGCGATCATCTCGGCGGCCGGCGATAGCGCCGCCGAGAAGGCCGAGATCATGCGCTCCTACGGCCTGACCGTGGCGCCGGATCCCGGCTCCTTCGGCCAGACTGTGGCCGACGTGCTCGCTCGGGCGGCGTAGCCTTCTTACCCCTCCCCCCTCTGCGGGGGAGGGTGCCCCGCGGTTGCGGGGCGGGAGAGGGGCAGCGCGACGCTTCAGGATGCGAAGCCCGTCGCGACCTCTCCGGCACCGTCGCTCCCCTCTCCCGACCCCCTTCGGGGGCCACCCTCCCCCGCAGAGGGGGGAGGGGATATCGCGGCGGCTTCTCAAAAACGTGCGCCACGAGGTGGCTCCATGACCCGTACCCTCCACGCATCGCCCGGCCTCGCCGAGGCCAGCGCCTTCGCGCCTCCGGTGATCACCGGCACCGCGGCCGAGCAGGCCCTCGACATCCTGTTCCAGGCCCTGCTCGACGTCGCCCGCCGGCACGACCCCGATCTCGAGGCGGTGCTGCACGGCACGGCCGACATCTCGCGGTTCTCGCCGGAGATGCTGGCGCGCGCGCTCCAGGTGCAGGGCATCTGGTTCCACCTGATCTCGATCGCCGAGCAGAACACCGCGATGCGGCGCCGTCGCCACGTCGAGCGGACGGAGGGGCGGGCCTCGCTCAGCGGCTCCTTCGCCAAGGTGTTTTCGGACGCCCGCGCCCAGGGCATCCCACCCGAAAAGATCCAGGCGCTGCTCAGCGACCTGCGCATCCGGCCGACGCTCACCGCGCATCCGACCGAGGGCAAGCGGGTGACCGTGCTGGAGAAGTTCCGGCGGATCTACCTGGTGCTGCGCGAGCTGGAGATGCCGCGCTGGACGGATCGTGAGCGCAACGGGCTCATGAACGAGCTGCGCGATCAGATCGAGCTGGTCTGGATGACCGGCGAGCTGCACCTGGAGAAGGCCACCGTCGAGCGGGAGGTCGCCTGGGGGCTGCACTTCTTCGACGAGACCCTGTTCGAGATGCTGCCCGAGACCATGGACACCCTGGAGGAGTCCCTGGCCGAGGCCTATCCCGGCACGCAGTTCCGGGTGCCGCCGTTCTTCCAGTTCGGATCGTGGATCGGCGGCGACCGGGACGGCAATCCCTACGTCACCGCGGCGGTCACCCGGCAGGCCCTGCACCGCAACGCGCTGGCCTCGCTCAACCGCTACCGCGACGGCGTGCACGAGCTCGGCCGGACGCTCTCGCTCACCGAGCGCGCGCTGCCGCTGCCGGAAACGTTCCGCCGGGAGCTCGACCGACAGCTCGCCGAGAGCGGGCAGGCCCGGGCCATCGCCCGGCGCAACCCCGGCGAGCCGTATCGCCAGTATCTCACCTGCGTCCTGCGCAAGCTCGACGCGACCATCGCCCGCAACGAGGGCCAGCACCCGTCCGGCCCCGATTACGCCAGCGCCGACGGCCTGATCGAGGACCTGCGCACCCTGGAGCGCGGGCTGGACGACGCGAAGTGCGGGGCGCTCGGCCGCGACCTGGTCCGGCCGGTCCGCCGCATGGTCGAGATCTTCCGCTTCTCCACGGTCCGCCTCGACCTGCGCGAGAACACCACCCGGACCACCGACACGCTCCAGGCGCTCTGGCGCCAGCGCAACGGCGACGGCGAGCCGCCGGCGCTCGGCACCGCGGCGTGGCGGCAATGGCTCGACGCCGAACTGGTGCGGCCCCGGGATCCCGAGCGCTCCTTCGAGAACCTGCCCGACGCAGCCCGTGAGACGCTGGCGACCTTCGCGCTGGTCGCCGAGATGCGCGAGACCCTCGACCGGGAGGCGTTCGGCGCCTTCGTCCTGTCGATGACCCGCTCCGTCGAGGACGTGCTCGGCGCCTACCTGCTGGCCAAGGAGGCCGGCGTGTTCCTCGATGCCGCCGGCCCGGAGATCCGCCCGGAGATCTGTCCGCTCGCGATCGTGCCGCTGTTCGAGACCATCGACGACCTGCGCGCCGCCCCGGCGATCATGCGCGAACTCCTGACCGTTCCGGTGGTGCGCCGCTCGACCCGCTGGCAGGGCGGCGTCCAGGAGGTGATGATCGGCTATTCCGACTCCAACAAGGATGGCGGCTTCGTCGCCGCCAACTGGGAGCTGTACAAGGCGCAGAGCAAGCTCACCCGCCTCGGCCAGGAACTCGGCGTCGGCATCGCGTTCTTCCACGGCCGCGGCGGCTCGGTGAGCCGGGGCGGCGTGCCGACCCACCGGGGCATCATGGCCCAGCCGCCGGGCTCGATCCGCGGCCGGTTCCGCACCACCGAGCAGGGCGAGGTCGTCTCGTTCAAGTACGCCAACCGCGGCACCGCCGCCTACCAGATGGAGCTGCTCGCCGCCTCGGTGTTCGAGCACGCCCTGGCGGGTGACGGCGAGCGGGCGAGTGTCGGCCACGACGACGCCCTGGAGGCGTTGGCCGGCGCCTCGCGGGCGGCCTACGTCCGGCTGCTTCAGACCGACGGGCTGGTCGACTACTTCCAGTCGGCGAGCCCGCTGGACGAGATCGCGCTCCTGAATATCGGCTCGCGTCCGGCACGCCGGTTCGGCGCCCGCTCGCTCTCGGATCTCCGGGCGATCCCGTGGGTGTTCGCCTGGTCGCAGAACCGGCACGTGATCACGGGCTGGTACGGCGTCGGCTCGGGGCTCGCGAGCTTCCTCGAGGTGCGCGGCCCGGACGGCGAGGCGACCTTGCGCCGCCTGTTCCAGGAATCCCGCGTGTTCCGCCTCGTCCTCGACGAGGTCGAGAAGACCTTGATGATGGTCGATCTCGACATCGCCCGGGCCTATGCGGGCCTCGTCCAGGACGCAGGCGTCCGGGACCGGATCTTCTCGATGATCGAGGCCGAGTACGCGCTCACCCGTGAGATGGTGCTGCGGGTGAGCGGCGGAACCGAGCTGGCCGAGCGCTTCCCGCTGTTCCGCGACCGGCTGAAGGGCCGGCTGCCGACGATCAACCAGGTCGGCCGCGAGCAGGTCGAGCTGCTGGCCCGCTACCGGGCCGAGACCGACGAGGACCGGCGCGAGGCGGTGAAATCCGCCCTGCTCCTGTCGATCAACTGCATCGCGGTCGGCTTCGGCTCGACCGGGTGAGGTGGGGTGCCCTGTCTGAGCCCGACACCTGACCCATCTTGTTCCCGGAGGGCGATCCCTACGCACCCCGGCGGCACCAGAACCGTCACCAGGAGAGAGAAACACCCATGAGCTTCACGCTGATCCAGCAGGCCAAGCCGCGCCTGCATCGCTCCGAACTCGCCGTCCCGGGCTCGAACCCGACCTTCATGGAGAAGTCGGCCCAGTCGACCGCCGACGTGATCTTCCTCGACCTCGAGGATGCGGTCGCCCCCGACGACAAGGAGAAGGCCCGCACCAACATCATCCAGGCTCTGAACGACCTGGATTGGGGCACCAAGACCATGATGATCCGCATCAACGGTCTCGACACCCACTACATGTACCGCGACGTGGTCGACATCGTCGAAGCCTGCCCGCGCCTCGACATGGTGCTGATCCCCAAGGTCGGCGTGCCGGCCGACGTCTACGCCATCGACGTGCTGGTCACCCAGATCGAGCAGGCCAAGAAGCGCGAGAAGCAGATCGGCTTCGAGGTGCTGATCGAGACCGCGCTCGGCATGGCCAACGTCGAGGCGATCGCCCAGTCGTCGAAGCGCCTCGAGGCGATGTCCTTCGGCGTGGCCGACTACGCTGCCTCGACCCGC
The DNA here is from genome assembly GCF_022179445.1 of Methylobacterium mesophilicum. GTDB lineage: Bacteria > Pseudomonadota > Alphaproteobacteria > Rhizobiales > Beijerinckiaceae > Methylobacterium > Methylobacterium mesophilicum. Next base: position 214,362 of record NZ_BPQU01000005.1, read on the forward strand.
GCCCGCTCCACGGTGATCGGCGGCGTCAACGCCGACTTCTCGGTGCTCACCGACAAGGACGAGGCCGGCAACCGCCAGACCCATTGGCAGGACCCGTGGCTGTTCGCCCAGAACCGCATGCTGGTGGCCTGCCGCGCCTACGGCCTGCGCCCGATCGACGGCCCGTTCGGCGATTTCTCCGATCCGGACGGCTACAAGTCGGCGGCCAAGCGCTGCGCCGCGCTGGGCTTCGAGGGCAAGTGGGCGATCCATCCCTCGCAGATCGACCTCGCCAACGAGGTGTTCACGCCGTCCGAGGCCGAGGTCACCAAGGCCCGCCGCATCCTGGAAGCCATGCAGGAGGCCGCCAAGGCCGGCCGCGGCGCCGTCTCCCTCGACGGCCGCCTGATCGACATCGCGTCGATCCGCATGGCCGAGGCGCTGATCGAGAAGGCGAACGCCATGAAGGCGTGAGGCCGCCTTTGCCCTTCCCCACGGGGAGGGGCGATTTGCCCTGCGTCGCGGCCGGCATGATCGGTCGCGACGCAAGACGTTCAAGACATCCTCAGAACGGCCGCGTGTCCGGCAGCCGTGCCGCCGCCATCTCCGACGGGGTCGGGTCGCGGTAGACCACGATCCCGTTCGACCGGTCGGCCGCGATCAGGCCGAGGCGACCGAACCCGTCGAGCCAGCCGTCCATCGGCCAGACGCCGTGGCGGGCGTGGAAGCGGCCGGCGTTGGCGACGATGTCGCGGAAGTGCTGCAGCGGCGGATCGTAGCTCGCATGGTGCTGGTGGTATGCCCGCGGGCCGCCGAGGAACAGGATCGGTACCCCGGCCGCATCGGCCCGGAACGCGAGGTCGGTATCCTCGGCTCCGTAGCCGGAGAACGACTCGTCGAAGCCGCCGATCCGGTCGTAGGTCGCGGCCCGCACCGCGAAGGCCAGGGACCAGAACAGGCCGGGCTGCGGTGCCGGCGCCACCAGGCCGGGACCCGGGAAAGTGCGCACCGGGTGCGGATGGCCGAGCCGATGGAGGTCGCCCTCCCGCCATCCATCGGTGACCGCGCCGGCGGGCAGGTAGCCGATCTCGCAGCAGATCAAGGCGTCATGCTGGGCCACCGCGTCCGACAGGCCGGCGACCAGGCCGTGCGACGGGATGCAATCGACGTCGAGGAAGACCAGCGTGTCGGTGTGGGCCGCCCGGCGCCCGGCGTTGCGCGCGGCGGCGAGCGGCAAGCCGTCCCGTCGGAACGGGACGCGCGCGACGGGAAACGGCAGGTCCGGCAGGGGTGCGTCGTCGCCGCCGATCTCGACCACGATGCAGGCGTCGGGCGGGGCGCCGCGCGCGAGGCCTTCGAGCAGACGGGCGAGGTGCGCCCCCCGGCCTTTGTTCAGGGTGATGACCGTGGTGCTCACGCCGCGTCTCCGGCGCGCAGCACGTCGAGCCGGTACTTGTCGGTCCGGGCCTGATGCAGCAGGCCCGCGAACGGGGCTGCCTGCGCGATGAAGCTCTCGGCAGCCTCGTCGCCCGATTGCGGATAGTCGGTCTCGCCGATCCAGTGGACCAGCACCAGGTCGCCGCCGGGCTCGATCGCGTCGCCGGCGCGCCGGACCAGTTCAGCCAGATCGGACGGGGCGAGGAAGTACAGGAACTCGGCCAGCACGATCAGGTCGAACCGGCCCTCCGGCCAGTCCGCCGGGAGCGCGCCCTGGCGGATCTCCACGCTCGGCCGGTCGGCACAGCGCGCGCGGGCCGCCTCGACCGCGGCAAGGACCGGATCGGCCGCGAGCAGCCGGTCGCAGCGCTCGGACAGGGCGCGGGTGAACACCCCGATCGCGCAGGCCGGCTCGAAGGCGGCGCGGTAGCGCGGCCTCGGCAGTGCTGCCAGCGTCGCGGCGTACTTGTCCCGCTCGTAGGCCGAACTCGTGAACTTCCACGGATCCGGATCGCTGGCATAGATGCCGGCAAAGTAATCTTCCGGGAGGGTCTCGGTTCGCCGGCTCATGCGGGGATCCTGACGAAGCGTTCGTAGGGGCCGCAGAGCCGCGCGATCATGGCGGGCTCGAGACGGAAACCCTGGGGGTCGTCCGAGATCAGGTCGGTGGTCTGCGACGCGTGCGCGGCCACCGCCCGGGTCTTGGTCTCGCGATGTGCCGAGACGTCCAGGCGCAGGCCCTCCGGTGCCGGGCCGACCTCGGTGTCCGGCGGCAGGGTCCAGCCCCAGACGGGGTATTCGTAGACCACGACGCCCGGCATCTGCCGCCGGGCCAGCCCGACGATGGCGGCGGCTGCCTTGTGGTCGCAATGGGGATCGTGTCGCCAGGTCACGAAGACCGCGCCGGCACCGCACCGGGCCGCGGCCTGCACCACCGCGTGCGCGGCCGCTTCGGCCTCGGGGCCGTCGCTCGGCACATGCGCATCGGGCAGGCGCAGGAAGGTCACGTCCTCTGCCGCGAGGCCGAGGATCGACACCGCCCGGAGCGTCTCCGCCTCGCGCAGGGTGCGCAGCGCCGCGGGCGGGTACAGGCGGGAATGGGTGTGCGAGCCGCACCCGTCGCTCACGACCACGAGATGCACCGGCCGCCCCGCCACGCGGGCCGCCGCGATCAGGCCGCCGCAGCCCAGGCTCTCGTCGTCGGGATGGGGCGCGACCACGACGAGGCCGCCCCGCTCCACCAGTTTGGCGAGATCCGCCACCGGAAGCGCGTCGGATGCGGCCAGGAAGGCGTCGGCCCGCATCAGCGTGTCCCCGTCGCGGAGGCGCCCGGGGCGCCGTTGCGGATCGTGGGGCTGGCGTGAACGGTCACGGATCGCTCCTGGGACGGCGAGCAGGTCTTGCCCTCCGGCTATCGGCCCCGGCGGCTGAACGCGCCATGAGCGGCGCCGTCCGAAGCAGGCGTTACCGGTCGTTCTCCGTGGTGAGCGCGCCGAGCCGGACGCCCTCGTCGGCCTTGGCCTGGGCCGCCAGGTGGACACCGGGATTCGACACGTCGTCGAACACCGCGCCCGCCGTGCAGAGCGCGCTGCGCAGGGCTTCGATCTGCCCGCTCGGCGGGTCGCCGTAGCCACTCTCGAAATCGCGCACGAACCGCTCGTCGAGGCCGACCTTTGCGGCCAGTTCCGCCTCGGACCACCCGAGCAGTCCCCGGGCCGCCCGCGACTGCGCCGGGCTCATCGCCGCTGTGCTCGCCCCGGCTTGCCCGCCCTCGTCCGATCCTGCCACGTCGTCCTCCACCCGTCGTTGGTCCCGTTGGGATGATCGACAACGATATCCGTCGCCGATCGTTTCCGGGCGCCGCGCGATGCGCCGTGACCATAATTGTGCTGAAATTCCGTCGCATGCGCGGGGCTGTATGGATTCGGGGCGACCGCGCCGTGCGACTCAGGGGGGAGTCGGACGGGCGTCGCGTCCCCCGGATGGACGATGGACTTGGCGCCGTGCGCGCACGATGAGGGCAGAACGATGAGAGCGGTGCTGATCGCCACCCTGGCCTGTGCCGTGATGGCCGTGGACCTGACTGCAGCGACGCAGGCCCAAGCCCAGATGGGCGGCGGCGCCCCCACGGGCTTCGGCCGCGGCAACCGCCGCCCCGGCGGCGAGGAGGAGAAGAAGCCGCAATACGTGCCGGGCACCAAGGCGAGCGAGAAGATCTTCCCGCTCGATTCGACCTGGACGGCGGTGAGCCTCAACGGCAAGCCGTTCACCGGGGGCGACCGCCCGAGCTTCATCATCGACAAGCAGTACCGCGCTCGCGGCTACGGCGGTTGCAACACCTTCGCGGCGACCGCCTTCCCGCTGAAGGATCAGCACCTCGCGGTGGGCCCGCTCGCCCTCACCAAGAAGAGCTGCGACAAGGGTCTCGCGGCCACCGAGCAGGCGTTCTTCGTCGCCCTGCGCACCGCGGCTGTGTGGGACTTGGTCGGCTCCCAGCTCGTGCTGAAGAGCCCGAACGGCGAATTGAAGTTCGACCGGGCGCTCTGACCGTCGGTTCGGCGGGATCGGTACGCTTAAGCCCGGATTCACCACACTCTACGAACGCCGCCGGTGATTCAGACGTCCTTGAGGGCGATCGGGCCCTCTTCCTCGTGCATCGAGGAGGCGGCGCATGGCAGTCCAGATCGGGTTCGGGCGTGGGGCGATCCTGCGCCCCGGCGTGTCGCAGAGCCTTCGTTTCACCGCACCGCCCGCACTCCATTCCGGCGCGCTCTGGCTTGCGGCGACCGCTCCGGTGCTGGCGACGTTGCTGCTGATCGGGCGCCTCGCCGCCTAATGGTCAGGGACCGTGGCGGGCGTGACGCGCGCGGCGTCGTTCAATCCGCGTCGTGCGTGTCCGGATCCGCGTCGCTGGCATACGCTACCGCTTGATCGGCCGGATCCTGCCCGTGCAGAAGCACCGGCGGAAACAGGACCGCCAACCCGGCCGCGACCCCGTACAGAATGGGATCCGCGTTCAGGCCAACATGCGGCGGGTTGAGATCGTCTTCAATCATGATGTTTGCTTCCGGTCTCGCGTTGAGGCGAGGAACGGTCCGCGTTGTCGTGGCGACGGGTGAACTGATCTAGATCAATCAATGCCGGGTTCCGCGTTTCGTTGCCGCAGGGCCGCGTTTTTTTCTGGAGAATGACTGTCGATCCTGGGGCGCGCCCGGATCGGATCCTGTTGGCATCTCAGCCGCGCCGTCGGAGGATCGGGTCGGGCCCGGCGCCCGGGATCCGGCAGGCGGCCGGCACCACGCTGAGGATCACGGCGCTCGGGCAGCGCGCCCGGCAGGTCTCGGCGGCATCGATCTGATCGCCCCCGCAGGCATCCGCGAAGCAGAGCGTCGCGAGGTCCTCGCAGGTGGCCCGGAAGCCGCCCCTGCGGACGCCCTCATGCCAGTCCGCCGCCACGGCGGATTGCGCGAGCAGCAGGCCGGCGAGCCCGATCGATGCCGTGATCCGCTTCAAGCGCGCGCCTCGCCCCCGGTTTGCCGCTCGAGCCTAGCACTGGCAGGCGACCCGGACCTGTGCCATTCCGGCGACAGGCGATGCCCATCGTCGGCCGCGTCGCTCCCGAGACATCAGCCCCGCGACGGAAGCCAACCATGCCGCTCTACGCCCTCGACGACCATGCTCCGGAACTCGCCGATCCCGCCCGGGTCTGGATCGCGCCGGACGCCCAGGTGGTCGGCCGGGTCCATCTCGGCCTCGATGTCGGCATCTGGTTCGGCGCGGCCTTGCGCGGCGACAACGAGCCGATCCGGATCGGCGACCGCACCAACGTGCAGGAGGGCGTGATCATGCACGTCGATCCCGGTTTCCCGCTGACGATCGGCACGGACGTCACGGTCGGCCACGGCGCCATCGTCCATGGCTGCACGATCGGCGACGGCAGCCTCATCGGCATGGGTGCGACGGTGCTGAACGGCGCCAGGATCGGCCGGGGCTGCCTCGTCGGGGCCAACGCGCTGGTGACCGAGGGCAAGGACTTTCCGGACAACAGCCTGATCGTCGGGGCCCCGGCCAAGGCCGTGCGCACCCTCGACGCCGAGGCGGTGGAGGGGTTGCGGCAGGCGGCCCTGCGCTACGTCGAGAACGCCCGACGCTACAAGGCCGGCCTGCGCCGCATCGACGACTGAGCGCGACAGGCCGCTCCGGGGTGGGAGCGGCCTGCCTGGAAAAACTTACTTCTTGTTCTTCGCCCGCTCGATCGCTTCCTCGATCAGCCGGTGGGCCTCTTCCTTGTCGCCCCAGCGGACGAACTTCACCCACTTGCCGGGCTCCAGATCCTTGTAGTGCTCGAAGAAGTGCTGGATCTGCTGGATCGTGATGTCGGGCAGGTCGGTGTAGTTCTCGACCCGGTCATAGCGCTTGGTCAGGTGGCGCGAGGGCACCGCGATGACCTTCTCGTCCTCGCCGCCCTCGTCCTGCATCACCATCACGCCGACCGGGCGGGCGCTGATGATCGCGCCCGGCAGCACCGCGCGGGTGTTGGCCACGAGCACGTCGCAGGGATCGCCGTCGCCCGACAGGGTGTGGGGGATGAAGCCGTAGTTCCCGGGGTAGAACATCGGCGTATAGAGGAACCGGTCGACCACCAGCGCCCCGGACTCTTTGTCCATCTCGTACTTGATCGGCTCGCCGCCGAGCGGCACCTCGATGATGACGTTGACGTCGTGCGGGGGCTTCTTGCCGAGCGGGATGGCGTCGATGTTCATGGCGTATCGCTTCCGGGATGCGGCCTGCACCGCTTCCCGGACCTCTTAGATGCCTGGCCCGGCGATGCAAATCAGTATCGGCGCGGGGCCGGCGACGAGTCCCAGGAAACGTTAGCTGAACAGGTATCCGACCTTGGGCAGGGCGACGCCCGCGACCCGGTCCATCACCCGCGGCCCGGCCCGGCCCCCGAGACCCTCGTAGAAGGCACCGGCCCGGTCGTTCTCCTCCAGGCTCCAGACGCCGAGCTGGGTCAGCCCATGATCGGCGAGATCGTTGCGCACCGCCTTGAACAGGCGGCGTCCGAGGCCGATGCCCTGGTATTCCGGCATCAGGTAGAGTTCGTCGATCTCGGCCTCCGTGCCGAGCGCCCGGCTGCGGGTGCGCCCGTAGGCGGCGTAGCCGACCACCCGCTCCCCGGTCTCGACCAGGGCGATCGGGCGGCCCCGGCGTAGCGCGCTGCGCCACCAGGCCCGGTCGCGCCCGGCGATCAGCCGCTCGAGCGCCACGCCGGGAATGAGGCCGCGATAGGCCTCGCGCCACGACGCATCGAACACCGTCGACAGGCTGCCGAGGTCGGCCTCGCGAGCCCGGCGGATGCTCGTGGTGCGCGTGCTCATGGGCTTCCGGCCTTCCCCCTTGCGACCTGCGGATAACCCGCGCGGTCCGCCCAGGTTCGATCCCGATCCGGGCGGAGTGAAGGCAAGATCGACGCCGTTTTTCTGGAACTTTCCGGCGATGGGTGGCGAAAGGCCCTGATCGGTCGGTCCGACGGGCGAATTGCCGGGCTTCCGGGGGGCTGTTAGAGCCGGCTCCCGACTCCGCGGCAGCCTCATCGTGTTCAACCGCTTCCTCAAGCCCGAGACGCGCTACGCGCGTCGCATGGCCCGGATCGCCCGCTTCGAGCGGCCGATCGCCGGCCCCGGCGACCGGCTGAAAGCCTGGGCGAACATGCTGCTGATCGATCACGGCGTGTTCCGGCTGGCCTATCTCAACCGCCACCGGGTCGGCACGGGCCGGATCTGGCGCTCGGCCCAGCCCGGCCCTCACCAGCTGGCGCGCTTCCGGGCGGAGGGCGTGCGCACGATCATCTCCCTGCGCGGCGGGCGCGAGCACGGCTCCTGGCCGCTGCAGCGCGAGGCGTGCGAGCGGCACGGGCTGACCCTGGTGGAGTTCGTCCTGCGCTCCCGCGAGGCGCCCGACCGGGACACCCTGCTACGCGCGAAGGCCTTCTTCGCCGGAATCCAGTACCCGGCGGTGATGCACTGCAAGTCGGGCGCCGACCGGGCCGGGCTCGCCTCGGCGCTCTACCTGATCCTGCACGAGGGCCGCCCGGTGGCCGAGGCCGCCCGCCAACTCTCGGCCCGCTACGGCCATCTCCGCTTCGCCAAGACCGGCATCCTCGACGCGTTCTTCGCCCGTTACCTGGTGGAGGGTGAGGCGAGGGGCATCGATTTCCTGACCTGGGTCGAGACGATCTACGATCCGGAGGCGCTCAAGCGGGACTTTCGGCCGGGGTTCTGGTCGGACCTCGCCGCGGATACGGTGCTGCGGCGGGAGTGATCACGCTGCATCGTCCTGATCGGGCGGACTTGCCAGAATTACACACGCGTTCCACATTGCAAGCACGGTTTGCTCATCGGCGATCCGTATTCCCATCGGGATGTTGGGCGTGGATTCGCGGGACCTGATCCGCATGCTCCAGGCGGATGGTTGGATCTGGCATTCGACCACCGGGAGCCATCGGCATTTCAAGCACCCGCTGAAACCTGGCAAGATCACGATCCCTCATCCAACAAAGGATATGCATCCCAAGACGGTCAAATCGATCCTCCGGGCGGCGGGCCTGTGATCGGACGACCCGTTTGGCGAGGATTGATGGTCATGAACTCCTATATCGCTCTGATCCATCCACCGATCGGTACCTCCGCGTGGGGTGTCACATTCCCGGACGTGCCAGGCTGCATTTCTGCAGGGCCGAGTTTCGAAGCCGCCGTCGACGCTGCCCGCGAAGCGCTGTCCGGGCATCTCGCCGTGCTGGGCTCGGATGGAGTGGCTCCCCCATCCTCCCGGACGCTGTCAGAGCTTCATGCAGATCCGACCGTTGCGGAAGATCTAGACGGCGCGATGGTCCAGCTCATCGCGCCGCGGCGCGTCCCGGGCGAACGGGTGCGCGTCAACATCATGATCGACAAAGGCCTTCTGCGCTTGACCGACGAAGCGGCCGAGGAGAAAGGCCTCAGCCGATCGGCCTTCATAGAGGCGGCCCTCATTAGCGCGGCCGAGAGCTGAAGCCTGAGCGCTACTCCGCCGCCGGCCGCGCGGCCTCGCGGAACGGGTGGGCCGGGTAGGTGCCGACCACCCGCAATTCGCGGGAGAAATAGCCGAGCTCGTCGAGCGCCCGGGCGAGGCCCGGATCCTCGGGGTGGCCGTCCACCTCCGCGTAGAACTGCGTGGCGGTGAACTCGCCGTCCATCATGTAGCTCTCGAGCTTCGACATGTTGACGCCGTTTGTCGCAAACCCGCCCAGTGCCTTGTAGAGCGCGGCCGGGATGTTGCGGACGCGGAACACGAAGCTCGTCACGCACGGGCCGGCCCCGGCTGCGGCCGGCTCGGGATCGGGGGAGAACACCACGAACCGGGTGGTGTTGTGCGCCTCGTCCTCGACGTCGCGCTCCAGGATGTCGAGGCCGTAGACCTCGGCGGCGAGCGCGGGTGCCAGGGCGGCCCGGCTCGGGTCCCCGATCTCCGCGACCTCGCGGGCCGCGCCCGCGGTGTCGCCGGCGACCACGGCCTTCACGCCGAGGCGCCGGACGATCCTCCGGCATTGGCCGAGCGCGTGGACATGGCTGTGCACGGTCCGCACCGCCTCCAGCTTCGTGCCCGGCAGGACCATCAGCTGGAAGTGGATCGGCAGGAAGTGCTCGGCCACGATGTGCAGCGGCGAGGTCGGGATCAGGTGGTGGATGTCGGCCACCCGGCCGGCGATCGAGTTCTCGATCGGGATCATGGCCCGCTGGGCCCGCCCCTCCGTGACCGCCGCGAAGGCGTCCTCGAAGGTCGGGCAGGGCAACGGCGTCCAGTCCGGGAAGGCTTGCGCACAGATGATGTGCGAGTTGGCTCCGGGCTCGCCCTGGTAGGCGATGGTGCGGTCGGCGATGGGTGTCGGGGAATCGGTCATGCGTTCAGTTCAGGCGGCGGGCCTGGAGCAGGGCGCGGGCGCGCTCCAGGTCGGCGGGGGTGTCGACGCCGAGCGGCAGGTCGTCGACGATGACGGCATCGATGCGCATGCCGGCTTCCAGCGCCCGCAGCTGCTCCAGCTTCTCCCGCGTCTCCAGTTCGCCCGGGGGCAGGGCGACGAAGCGGGTCAGGGCGGAGCGGCGATAGGCGTAGAGGCCGATATGGTGCCAGAGCGGGCCGTCGCCCCAGGGGGCGCGGGCGCGGGTGAAGTAGAGCGCCCGCAGCCGCCCTGGGCCGACCTGATGGCCCACGAGCTTGACCACGTTGGGGTTCTCCGCCTCGTGCGGGTCGGTGATCGGTGCGCAGAGCGTGACGATGTCCACCGTGCGGTCGGAGAGCGGGCCGATCGAGGCCCCGATGATCGCCGGGTCGATGGTCGGCAGGTCGCCCTGCACGTTCACCACCACGTCATGGTGCCCCGCCGGATCGACGCTCTCCAATGCCTCGGCGAGGCGGTCCGAGCCGGACGGGTGGTCGGCCCGGGTCATCACCGCGATGCCGCCGGCCGCCTCGACGGCGTGGGCGATCTCGGCCGTGTCGGTCGCCACCACCACGGGGCCGATCCCGGCCTCCATGGCCCGCCGCCAGACATGGACGATCATCGCCTCGCCCGCGATCTCGGCCAGCGGCTTGTTCGGCAGGCGCGTCGCGGCGAGGCGGGCCGGGATCAGCACGAGGGGATCGGACATGAAGGGCTCGGACCTGAGGCTGAGGCGTCCGCCAGCGAAGCGCGGGTGCTTAGCAGGCCTGCTCCGGGTTGTCGTCCCTCGCGGGACCGGGGGCATCGGGCCACGCGATCCGGCAAAATGATGCCGCCGGGTAACAAGCTCGGCGATTTGGCACGGCGGTTTCGCCCCGCGACGGAACGTATCCCCCCACCGGCATTGTCAAGATCGTGCCGGAACGGCTAAGCACCCTTGAAATCTTCCAAGGTCCTGTGTCCCGGCATGCCTGCCTGTCACGGGCATGGGCAGATCGAGAGAAGAGCATGAACTCGTTCGAGGTGAACAAGGTTCTCGGTGCCGTCCTCGGCGCCTTATTGTTCGCGGCCGGATCGGGTTTCGTCGCCGAGCTGATCTACCATCCGAAGCCGGCCGGCAAAGCCGGCTACGACCTGCCCGAGCCGGAGCCGCAGACCGCCGCGGCGGCGCCGGAGGCCAAGGTCGAGCCGATCGCCGTCCGGCTCGCCAGCGCCAACGCCGAGAAGGGCGAGGCCGGCACCAAGGCCTGCCATGCCTGCCACAACTTCGAGAAGGGCGGCCCGAACAAGGTCGGCCCGGACTTGTACGGCGTGGTCGAGCGCCCGAAGGGGGGGCATGCCGGCTTCGAGTACTCGGCGGCCCTGAAGGAGAAGGGCGGCACCTGGACCTACGACGACCTGGACGCGTTCCTCACCAACCCGAAGGCCTACGCCAAGGGCACCAAGATGGCCTTCGCCGGCATCGCGTCGCCGCAGGACCGGGCCAACGTCATCGCCTACCTGCGCAACAACGCCGACAGCCCCAAGCCGCTGCCCGCCGTCGAGAAGACCGAGGCGAAGCCCGAGGCCGCCCCGGCCGCCGCCAAGCCCGAGGACAAGCCCGCGCCTGCGCCCGCCTCCGAAGAGAAGCCCACCGCCGCCAAGCCCGCGGCCGGCAAGGGCTCCGAGGGCAAGGACAGCCCGGCCAAGCCCGCCGACACCAGCACGGCCAAGCCGGTCGAGGAGAAGTCCGCCGGCAGCCCCCGGGCGCCGAGCGAATCGAGCGACCGCAACGCCCCGGCTCCGCCGGCCGGTGCTCATGACGGCGACCAGCAGGGCACGCCGTCGAGCCTGATCCCGGCCGAGCCGACTGCGCCGTCCGCCCCGGCCGCCAAGGAGCCGCCGGCCCAGGCCAACCCCGAGGCGGTGGACCGGGCCAAGGACTTGGAGGTCGGCGGCCCGACCAAGGACCTGAACGCACCGCTGCCGACGCCGAAGAACTAGCGGCGACCTGGCCGGGCCTTCAGGCCCGGCCTTTGCCTTGAGGCGTCCGCGACCCGATCTCCGCTCGGGTCAGACACCGATAAGGATTCCGCTTGCCCGATCGAAGTCCGGAACCGGCAGCGCGCCGGGCGCCCCTGCCGCTGCTGGTCGCCGTGACCATGACCGGCACGGTGGCGCTGCACATCTTCGTGCCCGCGCTCGCCTCCGCCGCCGCAGACCTCGGCATCACGAATGCCGCCGCGCAACTCACCATCACGGTCTACCTGATCGGGCTCGCAGGCGGCCAATTGCTGTACGGGCCGCTCTCCGACCGATTCGGACGGCGTCCGATCCTCATCTGCGGGCTCGGCCTCTACCTCGCCGGTCTGCTGCTGGCGATTCCGGCCCAGAGCATCGGCGTGCTGCTGGTGGCGCGGGTGCTGCAATCGCTCGGGGCCTGCGGCTCCCTGGTGATCGGCCGGGCCATGGTGCGGGATGTCTCAACCCGGGAGGACGCGGCCCGGAAGCTCGCGATCCTCACCACCGCCATGACCCTAACCCCCGCCCTGGCCCCGGCGATCGGCGGGGTGGTGAACGAGGCCTTCGGCTGGCGCGCCGTGTTCGTGGTGCTCGCCGGGATCGTTGCGGTGCTCGGCACCCTGGTGGTGTTCACCCTGCCGGAGACCAATCGGCACAAGGTGGCCCTGCCGGGGCTCGTCGCGATCCTGGCGGGTTACCTGCGGCTGGTGAAGGTGCCGGTGTTCCGCGCCTATCTGGTGGCGGGGGCCTGCGGCGGCACCAGCCTCTACGCGTTCCTGGCGGTGGCGCCGTTCCTGCTGGTGGACCGGCTCGGGCGATCCTCGCAGGAGGTCGGGTTCGATTGCCTGATCGTCGTGTTCGGCATGGTCGGCGGCGCCGTGCTGGCGAGCCGGCTCGCGACGCGGGTACCGATCCGCAAGGCGGCCCGCAGCGGCAACCTGCTCTGCATCGTGGCGGCGCTGGCGCTGCTGCTGGTCGATCGGACCGGGATGCTCGGGGTCGTCACCCTGATCGTGCCGCTCTTCGCCTACGCGGTCGGGGTCGGCCTGCTCAGTCCCAACGCGGTCGCCGGGCTGATGAACGTCGATCCGCACGCGGCGGGCTCGGCATCCAGCCTCTACGGCTTCACCCAGATGACCTTCGGGGCTTTGTTCACGGCGGCGGCCTCGGCCTGGCCCGCGACTTCGGCGACCCCCGTGGCCCTGGCGCTGCTCACCGCCGGGCTGATCGCGGCCCTGGCGCTGCGGCGGGCGTGACCGCGCCGCGAACCGGCGAAGACCTCAAGGCCGGGGATCTTCCGGGCGCAACGCGTCCACGGCGCCCGATATGCCCTCGCGAAAACCGTCGGCCAGTTCCAGCCACAGGAGGCGGGCCGGGTCCACCGGGCCCGGCAGGGTCAGGCGGCCCGGCGGCACCGGGGTGAAGCCGAAGCGGCTGTAATAGGGCGCGTCGCCCACCAGGATCACCAGACCCTCGCCGGCCTGCCGCGCCGCCTCGATCGCCGCTCGGGTCAGGGTGCCGCCGATGCCGCGGCCCTCGAAACTCGGGTCTACCGCCAGGGGACCGAGCATGACGAAGCGCGAAGGCCCGGCGCGCACCGGCCCCATCCGCACCGAGCCCACCAGGAAGCTGCCGACCGAGGCGGTGACGCCGAGGTCGATCCGTTCGGCCGCCTTCTCGCGCAGGCGATAGGCGGTGCGGGCGAACCGTCCGGGACCGAAGGCCCGGGCCTGGAGGCGATCGATCGCGGGGGCGTCCTCCGGCCGCTCGGGCCGGATGACGAGGGAAAGCGTGGTCAAGGGCGGGCTCGCGGCTCGGAACCGCCGCCGCGTAGCAGCGCCGGCCCGGGCTCGCAAACCGTCACCCCTACTCCGCCGCCGCCAGGGCGGGGCGCGGCTTGCCCTGCGTCAGCTTCAGGAAGCCGATCGCCGCGAGCCAGATCACCGCGCCGCAGGTGGCCGCGATGCCGAGCACCAGCGCGAAGCCGCCCCGGTCGTGCAGCACCGCGATCGCCGGGACCACGAAGCCGCTGGCCGTGAAGCCGACGAAGTAGCGCACGCTGTAGGCCCGGGCCCGGTAGGCCGGGGGTACGTAGCGGGCGATCATCGCGTCGTTGATCACCACCTGGCCGTAGATCGCCGTCATGGCGAGCATCAGCCCGGCGAGCAGCGGCAGGCCGGTGGTCAGCGCCGCGATCCCCAGCCCCACCGGCTGCAGCACCGAGAGGGTGACGAACAGGGACGGCAGGCTGAAGCGGTCGATCAGCCGGCCCATGGCGAGCTGCATCAGCGCGCCGACCAGGAAGACCACGGTGGCGAGCGAGCCGATCAGCGTCAGCGGCAGCGCCTGGCCGACGCCCTCGTCGATCACCTTGGGCAGGCTGATCGTCGTCAGGTTGAAGGTGACCCCGCCCGCGAAGATCGCGACCCCGTACAGCGCCATCAGCGCCCAGGGTCGGCTCACCGCGATCGCGGCCGCGCCCCCCGCCTTCTTGCCGCCGGCCTCGCCGTCGCCCGGCACCATCGCCAGGAAGGCGGCGCCGCAGGCGAGGCAGACGAGGCCCGGGACCACGAAGGCGGCCCGCCAGCCGACGCTGGCGCCCAGCAGCGCGGTGACGCCCGAGGCCGAGGCCGCGCCGAGATTGCCCCAGACGCCGTTGATCCCGAGGTCGCGGCCGAGCCGGCGCGCATGGGTGACCAGCATGGTCGAGCCGACCGGGTGGTAGATCGCCGAGGCGAGGCCGAGCACGCACAGCCAGAGCGCGAAGCTCAGCGGCGACGTGGCGCTCGCCACCCCGAGGCAGGACAGGCCGTAGCCGAGGAAGAACACCGCCAGCATGGTGCGCCGGCCGAACCGGTCCGCCAGCCAGCCCATCGGCAGCGAGCACAACCCGAACGCCACGAAGGCGCCGGTGGCCAGCCCGATCAGCTCGCCGTAGCTCAGGCCGGTCTGGGCCGCGATGGCGATCACCGCGGTCGGGTAGATCAGCAGCACGTAGTGGTCGAGGGCGTGCGCGACGTTGACGAAGCGCAGCGTGCGGCGGGACAGGGTTTCGGCATCCATCGCGGCGTATCCTCCGGGATCGCCCCCTGATACCCTGGCCCGATGGCGGTGTCGGGCCGGATATGGATGCGAACGGGCCATTTTTTCCGAGCGGCCAGCGACATCGCGGACGTTCCACGGATGCCGCCGACTATCAGGATGTGCCGCGCGCGGTCGCGGTGATGCCCAAGACCTATCCGGCCGGGATGCGGCTGGACCGGCACTTCCACCCGCGCGCCCAGCTCCTCTACGCCACTGCCGGGCTGATGATGGCCTCGGCCGAGGATGGCACCTGGGTCGTGCCGGAGGGCCATGCCCTGTGGATCCCGCCGCGCCTGCCGCACGCCGTGGCGACCCACGGTGCGGTCGCGATGTGCTCGGCCTATCTGGACCCCGCTGCCGTTGCGGCCTTCCCGGATCGCTGCCGGGTGATCCTGGTGTCGCCGTTGCTCGCCGCCGCCCTGACGGCCCTCGGCGACGAGCCGGTCCTGTACGACGAGGCGCGCCGCGGCGGTCACCTCGCCGCCCTGGTGCTCGACGAGATCGGCCGCGCCCCAGAGACGCCGCTGACCCTGCCGCTGCCGCGGGATGCCCGCCTGCGCCGGGTCTGCCTCGGCCTGATCGAGGATCCCGCCGCGGCCGAGGACCTCGACGCCTGGGCCGACCGCGCCGGGGCGAGCCGGCGCACCCTGACCCGGCGGTTCCGCACCGAGACTGGGCTTAGCTTCGGCGACTGGCGGGCGCGAGCCCGGGTGATCCGGGCGCTCGCGCTGACTGCCGAGGGCCGCCCGCCGGGCATGGTCGCGGCGGCGGTGGGCTATCGCAGCGCGCAGGCTCTGCGGAGCACGGTGGCGCGGGTGCTGGGCGGCGGCGGAACGCCGTAGGCCGCCCGCGCCTCCGTCACCCGAACCGGATCAGCCGATCACTTCGGCTTGGCTTGCCCGCCCGGACCCCAGCCGTGGTCCTGGACCGCCTTAACGATCTTGCCCTGCATCTCGGGCGCCACCGCCTGCATCCATTGCTGCATGCCGGCCAGCTGGATCTGGGCGAGCTGCGGCTGGGCGGCCGCGAGGCGCTTGCCGGTGGGCGTGGCGTAGAAGGCCGCGATCGCCTGCAGGTCGTCCTTGCCCAGGATCGTGGCGAAGCCGCGGGCCTGGATGTCGAGGAGTTCGTCGTAGTGGGCGGACAGGGTCGGCATCACGACCTCCTGCACCAGCACCTGCGCCTTGTCGGCTTCCTTGATGCCGATCTGCTGCATCATGCCGACCATCGGGGCGGCCATCGAGCTGAGCGTGGCGGCGCGATCGCCCTGCATCTGCGCGACCGTCTCCCGGGCCACCTTCAGCAGGGCCGGATCCGGCGCCGCGGCCGGAGCGGGTTTCTGCGCCGTCTGCGCCAGCACCGCGCCGGGCAGCGCGGTTCCGAGACAGAGGCCGACGAGAAGGGTCGAGAGGCGCATGGTTGCTCCGGTGACGATCGCCGCACGATCCAGCGTTGCACGGCCCGGGCAGTGCTACCGTAATTGTGAACGCGGAACCATGTCCCCGGTAGCTTGGCCGCAATCTTGGCCCTCACGTCGCCCGCGCGGAAAAGTCGATCCGCGGGTCGATCCAGACGTAGATCAGGTCGGACAGCAGGTTCACCGCCAGCCCGAGCAGGGAGAAGATGTAGAGGGTCGCGAACACAACCGGGTAG
Organism: Methylobacterium mesophilicum; assembly: GCF_022179445.1. GTDB lineage: Bacteria > Pseudomonadota > Alphaproteobacteria > Rhizobiales > Beijerinckiaceae > Methylobacterium > Methylobacterium mesophilicum. Next base: position 230,497 of record NZ_BPQU01000005.1, read on the forward strand.
TCGCGGCCGACGATCGCCCGGAACGACAACTCGCCCAGGCCGTCGAGGGAGAAGATCGTCTCGATCAGCAGCGAGCCGGTGAAGAAGGCCGAGATGAACGCGCCCGGGAAGCCGGCGATCACGATCAGCATGGCGTTGCGGAAGACGTGGCCGTAGAGCACGCGCCGCTCGGACAGGCCCTTCATCCGGGCGGTCAGGACGTATTGCTTGCGGATCTCGTCGAGAAACGAGTTCTTGGTCAGCAGGGTCGAGGTCGCGAAGGCGCCGATCACCAGGGCGGTGAGCGGGAGCGCCAAGTGCCAGGCGTAGTCGGTGAACTTGTGCCAGGCGGAGAAGGTCTCCCAGCCCTCGCTGGTCAGGCCCCGCAATGGGAACCATTGGTAGAACGAGCCGCCCGCGAACAGGATGATCAGCATCAGCCCGAACATGAAGCCCGGGATCGCGTAGCCGATGATCACCACGAAGGAGGTCCAGCGGTCGAACCGCTCGCCGTCCTTGACGGCCTTGCGGATGCCGAGCGGGATCGAGATCGCGTAGGAGAGGAGGGTCATCCAGAGCCCGAGCGAGATCGAGACCGGCAGGCGCTCCTTGATCAGCTGGATGACCGTGACGTCGCGGAAGTAGCTGCGGCCGAAATCGAACCGGGCGTAGTCCCAGAGCATCTTGGCGAAGCGCTCCGGAGCCGGCTTGTCGAAGCCGAATTGCTGCTCCAGCTTGGCGATGAAGTCCGGGCTCAACCCCTGCGCCCCCCGATAGCGGGAATTGCCCTCGCCGCCCCCTGCCGGACGACCGCCGCCGCCGAGGTCGCCGCCCCCGCCGGTGAGCCGCGACAGGGTGCCGTCGCCCTGACCCTTCATCTGCGACAGCACCCGCTCCACCGGGCCGCCGGGGGCGAACTGCACGATGGTGAAGGTGATCAGCATGATCCCGAACAGGGTCGGGATCATCAGGCCGATGCGGCGCAGGATGTAGCCGAGCATGGTCTCAGTCCCGCCCGATCCGCTTGGCCTTGTCGGCGTAGAACCACCAGGTGCCGGGGGCGCCGAGATCGTATTTCGGCGGGTTGGCCGGGCGGCCGTAGACGTCCCACAGGGCGAGGCGGTGGGCGCCGGAATACCACATCGGCACCCAGAGGCGCCGGGCCCGCAGCACCCGGTCGAGGGCTTTGCACGCGGTGGTCAGCGCGGCGCGGGACTTGGCATCCGCGATGGCCGTGAGCAGCGCGTCGATGGCCGGATCGGCCACGCCCGAGAGGTTGTTGGAGCCCGGTGTGGCGGCTGCCTTGGAGCCGTAGAGCTCGCGCAGCTCCGTGCCCGGGGTGACGCCGCCGGCGAAGCGGCGGGACGTGACGTCGAAGTCGAAGTCGTTGACCCGGGCCTGGTACTGCGACGGATCCACGGTGCGATGGCTCGCCTTGATCCCGAGCAGCCCGAGATTGCGGATGAACGGCTGGGTCACCGCCTGGAAGACCGGGTCGTCGTCCAGGAACTCGATGGAAAGGGGCTTGCCCCCCGGCAGCAGGAGGCCGCTGCCCTGGCGGGTGCAGCCGGCCTCGCGCAGCAGCGCGTCGGCCCGCTTGAGCAGCGCCCGGTCCTGGCCGGACCCGTCCGAGACCGGCGGCGTCCAGGCCTCGGCGAACACCTCCGGGGGCAGGTCCTTGATCGGCTCCAGCAGGGCCAGCTCCTCGGCCGAGGGCTTGCCCGTGGCCTTGAGGTCGGAATTCTCGAAGAACGAGGCGGTGCGCGTGTAGGCGCCGTACATCAGGTTGCGGTTCGACCATTCGAAGTCGAAGCACAGGCCGATCGCCTCACGGATGCGCGGGTCGTGGAACGGCTCGCGGCGGGTGTTGATCCACCAGCCCTGCGTCCCGCTCGGCCGCGCATCCGGCACGGTCTGTCGGATCACCCGCCCCTCGGTGGCGGCGGGAAAGTCGTAGCCGGTGGCCCAGACCCGGGCGGTGAACTCCTCGCGGAACGTGAAGGCGCCGCTCTTGAACGCCTCGAACGCCACGGTGCGATCCCGGAAATACTCGTAGCGGATCGCGTCGAAGTTGTTCTGGCCGGCCGTCACCGCGAGGTCGGCGGCCCAGTAATCCGGCACCCGGTCGAGTCCGATCGAGCGGCCGGGATCGACCGCGCCGACCCGGTAAGCGCCCGAGCCCAGCGGCGCCTCGAGGCTCGCGGCCTCGAAGTCGCGCTTGGCGTAATAGGACGCGGAAAAAATCGGCAGCTGGACCACGAACAGCGGCAGGTCGCGGGCGCGGCCCTCGGCGAAGGTGATGACGAGCGTCTCGTCGCCCTCGGCCCGGGCGTCGGTCATCGGCCGGATCACCTCGGAGATCGAGGGATGGCCCTTGTCGCGCAGGAGCCTGAGGCTGAAGGCGGCGTCCTGCGCGGTCAGCCGCGAGCCGTCGTGGAACCGGGCCTGCGGGCGCAGCGCGAACCGGAAGGTCAGTCCGTCCGGGCTCACCGTCACGGCGCGCGCCACCAGCCCGTAGACGGCGTCCGGCTCGTCGAGCGCGCGGACCATCAGGCTGTCGAAGGTCTGGTCCAGCCCGGCCGCGCCGTCACCGCGCAGCACGTAGATGTTGAGCGTGTTGAAGGTGTTGAGCGACTGGTTGCCGATGGTGCCGGCGAGCTGTGTCGAGAACCGGCCGCCCTTGGGGGCGATCGGGTTCACGTAGTCGAAATGCTCGAAGCCGGGGCCGTATTTCAGCTCGCCGAAGCTCGACAGGCCGTGGCGCTCCTTGCCTTCTGCCCAGGCGGGACGGATCGCGGCGAGCGCGCCGGCGCCGAGGATGAGGCCGCGCCGGCTCGGCCGCCAGGACCGGCCCGTCACCGCGGGGCCCCGGTCTTGGCGGCGCGCGCCTCGTCGTACCACCAGGTCGTCGGGAAGCCGGAGCCGGCGTAGCGCGGCAGCACGGAAGGGTGGCTGAACCGGTTCCAGCGCAGGGTCCGCTGCTCGCTCGCGGACCATTGCGGCACGACGTAATCGTGCGCCAGCAGCACCCGGTCGAGGGCCTTGGTCGCGGCGATCACCCCGGCCCGGTCCTTGGCGTAGATGACCTTCTCGATCAGCGCGTCGATCCCGGGATCCTTGATCCCGATCAGGTTGCGCGAGCCCGGCTTGTCGGCCGCCGCCGAGCCCCAGAACTCGCGCTGCTCGTTGCCGGGCGACAGCGACTCGCCCCAACCGTTGGTGGTGATGTCGAAGTCGAAGTCGCGGATCCGGTTCTGATACTGCGCGGCGTCGATCACCCGCATCGTGGCGTCGATGCCGATCAGCTTCAATTGCGCCGCGAAGGGCAGGATCACCCGCTCGAACGCGTTCTGGAACTCCAGGAACTCGACGGTCAGCGGCTCACCGGTCGTCTTGTTGACCATCTTGCCGCCGCGCAGCTCGTAGCCGGCCTCGCGCAGCAGCCCCACGGCCTCGCGCAGGTTCTTCCGCACGGCCTCCGGGTTCTCGTTGACCGGGTTGGCGTAGGGCGCGGTGAAGACCGAAGCCGGGATCTTGTCCTTGACGCTCTCCAGGATCTCCTTCTCCTGCCCCTCGGGCAGGCCCGAGGAGGCCAGTTCCGAGCCGAAGAAGTAGGAGTTGATCCGCTTGTAGAGGCCGTAGAACAGGTTCTTGTTCATCTCCTCGAAGTTGAGCGCCAGGTTGAATGCCCGGCGGACCCGCGGATCCTTGAACTTGTCCCGGCGCGTGTTGAACGCGAAGGCCTGCATGATGCCCATGCCGCGCTCCGGGAACGCCTCCTTGATCAGGCGCCCTTCCTTGACGGCCGGGAAATCATCGTAGGCGGTCGCCCAGTTGCGGGCGATGTTCTCGGCCCGGAAGTCGTAGAGGTCGCCCTTCAGGGCCTCGACCAGTACGGTGCCGTCGCGGAAATACTCGTGGCGCTCGGTGTCGAAATTGTACCGCCCGACATTCACCGGCAGGTCCTTGCCCCAGTAATCCGGCACGCGGGCGTAGGTGACGCTGCGGCCCGGCTCGAACTTGGCGAGCCGATAGGGGCCGGAGCCGAGCGGCGGCTCCAGGGTGGTCTCGGTCGGGCTGCGCGGCTTGCCGTTGGCGTCCTTGCCCGTCCACCAGTGCTTGGGCAGCACCCGCAGCTGGCCGATCACCTGCGGCAATTCGCGGTTGCCCGTCTCGCTGAACGTGAAGGTCACCTCGTGCGGCCCGGTCGCCTCGGCCTTGGCGACGGTCTGATAATAGGCGGCGTAGAACGGGCTGTTGGCCTTCAGCACGCCGTAGGACCAGACCACGTCCTCGGGGGTGATCGGCTGGCCGTCATGCCAGCGGGCGTCGTCGCGCAGGCGGTACGAGACCGATCCGAGGTCGGGGGCGACCCGCACCGCCTCGGCCAGCAGGCCGTAGGACGTGAACGGCTCGTCCGAGGATTCGGTCATCAGCGTATCGTAGATCTGCAGCACGCCGCCTTCGAGGTCGCCCTTCAGGCCCGAGACGATCATGTTAAAGTTGTCGAACCCGCCCTGCATGCCCAGGCGTACCAGCCCGCCCTTGGGCGCGGCCGGGTCGGCGTAGTCGAAATGCTTGAAGCCGGGGCCGTATTTCGGCTCGCCCATCAGCGTGATCGCATGGGTCCACTGGCCGGTGGCGGCCGGGATCGACGCCTCCGTGGCGGCCGCGCTCGCCGCGGGTTCCTGCGCGCTGGCGGGGGCGAACTGGAGGCAGGCGATGCAGAGCGTTGCGGCGAGGAGGCGTCCAGTCACGGGCGGGCTGTCTCCATGTCATCGCACCAGGCGGTGCGGGAATTCGGGCTTCCGAAGGGTCTTAGGCCGGGTGCGGCCCGGGCGTCGAGGCCGCATCTTTGCCGGTCGGTGCGCGACCGCGACGTCACCTGCGGCGCGGGGCTTCTTGAAGCCGGCACGCAACGGGTCTCTTCCGCCCCCGCAAAGGCTACGATGTTCACACATCGCTGCCGGATGAGGGCCAAGGCCAACCCCAAGCGCCTCTCCCTCCCCCCGCAGACAGGGGAATCGCATTTGGCAGCGGGGTCTTTCGGCGAAGCGCGAACTGGATTCTT
>NZ_BPQU01000006.1 GCF_022179445.1 Methylobacterium mesophilicum
AGAAGCTGCGCTTCGCCATCCGCGAGGGCGGCCGCACCGTCGGCGCCGGCGTCGTCGCCGCTATCAACGACTAAGCCAGGATAGCATCCTTAGCAGGGCGCGGCGGGGACACGTCCTCGCACCCCCCGCCGTCCCTCTCAAGGTTTCAGGATTATGAACGGTCAGAACATCCGCATCCGCCTCAAGGCGTTCGATCACCGCATCCTCGATGCGTCGACCAAGGAGATTGTCTCCACGGCCAAGCGCACTGGCGCGACCATCCGGGGTCCGATCCCGCTTCCGACGCATATCGCGAAGTTCACCGTGAACCGCTCGCCGCACATCGACAAGAAGTCGCGCGAGCAGTTCGAGATGCGCACGCACAAGCGAGTGCTCGATATCGTCGATCCGACGCCGCAGACCGTGGACGCGCTGATGAAGCTCGACCTCGCCGCCGGCGTGGACGTGGAGATCAAGCTCTAAGTCCCGCCGGGATTTAGAGCTTACCGTTTCATCGCGCGAGGGAGAGACCTATGCGCTCAGGCGTCATCGCACAGAAGGTCGGCATGACCCGCGTCTTCACAGACGCGGGGGAGCATGTCCCCGTCACAGTGCTTAAGATCGATCAGTGCCAGGTGGTGGCCCACCGCACCGTCGAAAAGAACGGCTACGTCGCCCTCCAGGTCGGCGTGGGCAAGGCCAAGGTGAAGAACGTGTCGGCGGCCGAGCGCGGTCGTTTCGCGGTCGCCAAGGTCGAGCCGAAGAAGAAGCTCGCCGAGTTCCGCGTGTCCGAGGACGCGCTGATCCCGGTCGGCGCGGAGATCACCGCGGACCACTTCATCCCGGGCCAGTTCGTCGACGTGACGGGCACCACCACGGGGAAGGGTTTCGCCGGCGGTATCAAGCGCTGGAACTTCGGCGGCCTGCGCGCCACGCACGGCGTGTCCATCTCGCACCGTTCGATCGGTTCGACCGGCGGCCGTCAGGACCCGGGCAAGACCTTCAAGAACAAGAAGATGCCGGGTCATCTCGGCGTCGAGCGGGTGACCACTCAGAACCTGCGCGTCGTGCGCACCGATCCCGAGCGCGGCCTGATCCTGGTCGAGGGCGCGGTCCCCGGTGTGGCCGGTGGCTGGATTCAGATCCGCGACGCGGTGAAGCGTAAGCTCCCCGCCGACGTTCCGCTGCCGGGCAAGTTCCGTGAGAACGGCGCGTCCACCGAGTCCGCCCAGACCGCCCCCGAGGCCCCTGCGGCTGAGGAGACCGCCTGATGAAGCTCGATATCACCACACTCGACGGCGCCGGCGCCGGCTCGGTCGACCTGAGCGAGGAAATCTTCGGCCTTGAGCCGCGGGCCGACCTCCTTCAGCGCATGGTCCGCTGGCAGCTCGCCAAGCGGCGCGCTGGAACCCACGCCGTAAAGAACCGTTCGGACGTGAACCGTACCCGCAAGAAGCTGTACAAGCAGAAGGGTACCGGCAACGCCCGCCACGGCGCCGCTTCGGCTCCGCAGTTCCGCGGCGGTGGACGCGCCTTCGGCCCCGTCGTGCGCGACCACAGCCACGACCTTCCCAAGAAGGTCCGTGCCCTGGCCCTGCGCCACGCGCTGTCGGCCAAGGCTAAGTCCTCGACCCTGATCGTCGTCGACGACATCAAGATCGAGGATCACAAGACCAAGGGTCTCATCGAGCGCTTCGGCAAGATGGGCCTTTCGAACGCGCTGATCATCGGCGGTGCCGAGGTCGACGTGAATTTCGGCCGCGCCGCGCGTGCCATCCCGCAGATCGACGTGCTTCCCGTGCAGGGGATCAACGTCTACGACATCCTGCGCCGGAACACGCTCGTCCTGACGAAGGCCGCCGTCGACGCGCTGGAGGAGCGTTTCAAATGAGTGCCGATCCGCGCCACTACGACATCATCGTCTCCCCGGTCATCACCGAGAAGGCGACGAACCTGACCGAACAGAACAAGGTCGTCTTCCGGGTCGGCCCGAAGGCGACCAAGCCTCAGATCAAGGAGGCGGTCGAGAAGCTGTTCGACGTCAAGGTCACGGCGGTGAATACCCTCGTGACCAAGGGCAAGAAGAAGATTTTCCGCGGTCTCCGCGGGCAGCGCTCCGACGTGAAGAAGGCGATCGTCACCCTGGCCGAGGGCCACACGATCGACGTCACGACCGGGCTCTGAGGACGGGTTTTAGGGATCCAAGCCGATGGCCTTGAAGACATTCAAACCGGTCACGCCGAGCCTGCGCCAGCTCGTGCTCGTCGACCGCCGTGAGCTCTACAAGGGCAAGCCGGTGAAGGCGCTGACGGAGGGCAAGAGCTCCTCCGGCGGCCGTAACAACCTCGGCCGCATCACCGTCCGCTTCCGCGGTGGTGGTCACAAGCGGGTGCTGCGCAACGTCGACTTCAAGCGTCGCGAGCAGCTCGGCGTGACGGCGACGGTCGAGCGGATCGAGTACGATCCGAACCGCACCGCGTTCATCGCCCTGATCAACTTCCCCGACGGGAAGCAGAGCTACATCCTTGCCCCGCAGCGTCTGCAGCCGGGCGACAAGGTGGTGACCGGCGAGAACGTCGACATCAAGCCGGGCAATGCCGGTCCGGTCGGCTCGATGCCGGTGGGTACGATCATCCACAACGTCGAGCTGAAGATCGGCAAGGGCGGCGCGATCGCCCGCTCGGCTGGGAACTACGCCCAGATCGTCGGACGCGATCAGGGCTACGTGACGCTGCGCCTGAACTCCGGCGAGCAGCGCCTCGTGCACGGCCAGTGCTTCGCGACTGTCGGTGCGGTCTCGAACCCGGACCACATGAACATCTCGCTCGGCAAGGCCGGGCGCAACCGGTGGCTCGGCAAGCGCCCGCATAACCGCGGCGTTTCCATGAACCCGGTGGATCACCCGCACGGCGGCGGCGAGGGCCGTACCTCGGGCGGCCGCAACCCGGTCACGCCGTGGGGCGTGCCCACCAAGGGGAAGAAGACCCGGTCCAACAAGCGGACCGACGTGTTCATCCTGTCCAGCCGCCACAACCGCAAGAAGTAATCGCTATGGCACGCTCTCTCTGGAAGGGGCCGTTCGTCGATGGCTACCTCTTCAAGAAGGCCGAAGCGGCGCGGGGCTCCTCGCGCTCAGAGGTCATCAAGATCTGGAGCCGCCGCTCCACGATTCTCCCGCAGTTCGTCGGGCTCACCTTCGGTGTGCACAACGGGCAGAAGCACATCCCGGTCTACGTCTCCGAGGAGATGGTGGGGCACAAGTTCGGCGAGTTCTCGCCGACCCGCACCTTCCACGGGCACGCGGCCGACAAGAAGGCGAAGAGGCGCTGAGATGGGCAAGCAAGCCACCCCCCGCGCGCTCCCCGAGAACGAGGCCAAGGCAGTTGCGCGCATGCTGCGCGTCAGCCCCCAGAAGCTGAACCTCGTGGCGCAGATGATCCGCGGCAAGAAGGTCGATACCGCGTTGGCCGAGCTGCAGTTTTCGCGCAAGCGCATCTCGACCGAGGTCAAGAAGTGCCTCGAGAGCGCGATCGCGAATGCCGAGAACAACCACGACCTGGACGTCGACGATCTCGTCGTCACCCAGGCCTTCGTGGGCAAGGCCCTCGTGCTCAAGCGCTTCCACGCCCGCGCCCGCGGCCGCGGCGCGCGTATCCTGAAGCCCTTCTCGAACCTCACCATCGTGGTTCGCGAAGTCCGCCAGGCCGAAGCGGCTTAAGGAGGATCTCATGGGCCAGAAAGTCAATCCGATCGGTCTCCGTCTCGGTATCAACCGGACCTGGGACTCCCGCTGGTTCGCCGGCAAGGGCGAGTACGCCAAGCTGATGCATGAGGACGTCGCGATCCGCGCCGCCCTCATGAAGCAGCTGAAGCAGGCCGCCGTCTCGAAGATCGTCATCGAGCGTCCGCACCGGAAGTGCCGCGTCACCATCCACTCGGGTCGTCCTGGCGTGGTGATCGGCAAGAAGGGCGCGGATATCGAGAAGCTGCGCAAGTTGGTCGGCACGATGACCAAGGCCGACGTGACGATCAACATCGTCGAGGTGCGCAAGCCCGAGATCGACGCCACTCTGGTGGCCGACTCGATCGCCCAGCAGCTCGAGCGCCGCGTCGCCTTCCGTCGCGCCATGAAGCGCGCCGTGCAGTCGGCGATGCGTCTCGGTGCCGAGGGCATCCGGATCAACTGCTCGGGTCGTCTCGGCGGCGCCGAGATCGCCCGCCAGGAATGGTACCGTGAGGGCCGGGTCCCGCTGCACACCCTGCGTGCGGACGTGGATTACGGCACCGCCACGGCGTTCACGACCTACGGCACTTGCGGCATCAAGGTTTGGGTGTTCAAGGGCGAGATCCTTGAGCACGACCCTATGGCCCAGGACAAGAAGGCCCAGGAAGAGGGTGGCCGCTCCGGCGGACGCCGTGAGCGCGATGGCGAGGGCGGCCGCGAGCGCGGACGCCGCGAGCACGCGTAAGGTAGGAAGCCATGCTGCAACCCAAAAAGACTCGCTTCCGTAAGCAGTTCAAGGGCCGCATCCACGGTGCGGCCAAGGGCGGCTTCGAGCTGAACTTCGGTCAGTTCGGCTTGAAGGCCGTGGAGCCCGAGCGCGTCACCGCCCGGCAGATCGAGGCGGCCCGCCGCGCGATCACCCGTGAGATGAAGCGCCAGGGCCGCGTCTGGATCCGGGTATTTCCGGACGTTCCGGTCTCCTCGAAGCCGACCGAAGTCCGCATGGGCTCGGGTAAGGGCGCGCCGGATTACTGGGCCGCCCGTGTCCATCCGGGCCGGATCATGTTCGAGGTCGACGGCGTCGCCGAGGACATCGCCAAGGAGGCCCTGCGCCTCGGTGCCGCCAAGCTCCCGATCCGTACGCGGGTCGTCCAACGCATCGCCGACTGAACGGAGGGTATCGTGAAGTCGACCCAGAGAGTGTCTGATCTGAAGGCGTTGTCGCCGGATCAGCTGAACGACGAGTTGCTGAACCTCAAGAAGGAGCAGTTCAATCTGCGCTTCCAGGGGGCCACCGGCCAGCTCGAGAACGTCGCTCGCGTCCGTGAGGTCCGCCGCGACATCGCCCGCGTCCGCACCCTGCAGCGTTCGAAGACGCTGCAGGCGTCCAAGAGCTGACAGGGGCTTAGGAGAACACCATGCCGAAGCGCGTCCTGCAGGGCACCGTCGTCAGCGACAAGGGCGAGAAGACCATCGTGGTGAAGGTGGAGCGTCGCTTCACGCACCCGGTGATGAAGAAGACCGTGCGCCGTTCGAAGAACTACCATGCCCATGACGAGGCGAATGTCGCCAAGGTCGGGCAAACGGTGTTCATCGAGGAGTGCCGTCCCTTCTCGAAGACCAAGACCTGGAAGCTGGTCGAGGACCAGGCCTCCGCGGTCGTTGAGACCGGCGAAGCCGCCTGAGCTGTCTTCTCTCGACGGCCGCGGAGATGTCTGCGTCCGTCCGTTAGGCCGATCGGTCCTGTGCGGCGTCCCGGAGCGTGATGATTGTCACGATCTCCCGCCGCTCGTCGACCTGATAGTCGATGAGATACGGCAGTCGGGACACCGCGAAAACGCGCACCCCCGGTCGGACGCCGCGGCCGACGTATGGGTGGCGCCTGAGAAGCTCGGCCGTCTCGCGGATCGCACCCTCGATCTTGTCCGCGGTGCCTGGATTTCGCTCCCGAACGTAGTCGGCGATTTCCGTTAGGCGCTGGACCGCACGGCGTGCGTAGACGAGCTTCACGCTCTGAAACGGCGGAAGGCAGCCCCGACCTCTTCGGGTGACGCGATGTCTCCGTGAGCGATCTCGTCGAGCCCTTCCAAGACATCCTTCAGATGGTCGGGATCAATCTCGCTCGGCGCGCCGACCTGCGCCATGTCGAGCATGGCCTGTGCGATGGCATCCTGCGCCTCAGGCGGCATCCGCCGAACTGTCTCGACGGCCTCTTCCAGAAGGTCGGTAACAGCCAGCTGCATCCTCAACGACGAACGGCCCCGGCGAATGCCTCGCCGGGGCCGTTGATTGTCCTCCGCGCGCGCTCGCACGGCAAGGGTTTGAGCTGTGGGCGGCTTATGCCTCGCCCTCGTCGAGGTCGTCCTCGGTCGGCTTGGCGTTCTCCAAAATCTTCTCGGCGACGAGGCCGGAATTCTGGCGGATCGAGGCTTCGATCTTGCCGGCGATCTCCGGGTTGTCGCGCAGGAACCCCTTCGAGTTCTCGCGGCCCTGGCCCAGGCGCTGGCTGTTGTACGAGAACCAGGCGCCGGACTTCTCGACGATGCCGGCCTTCACACCGAGGTCGATCAACTCGCCGACCTTCGACACGCCCTCGCCGAACATGATGTCGAACTCGACCTGCTTGAACGGCGGCGCGACTTTGTTCTTCACGACCTTGACGCGGACCTGGTTGCCGATCGCCTCGTCGCGGTCCTTAAGGGTCGAGATGCGACGGATGTCGAGGCGCACCGATGCGTAGAATTTCAGCGCGTTGCCGCCCGTCGTGGTCTCCGGGCTGCCGTACATCACGCCGATCTTCATCCGGATCTGGTTGATGAAGATCACCATGCAGTTCGAGCGCGAGATCGAACCGGTGAGCTTGCGCAGGGCTTGGCTCATCAGGCGGGCCTGGAGGCCGGGCTGGCTCTCGCCCATCTCGCCCTCGATCTCGGCCCGAGGGGTCAGCGCGGCGACCGAATCGACCACCAGCACGTCGATGGCGCCGGAGCGCACCAGCGTGTCGGTGATCTCGAGCGCCTGCTCGCCGGTATCGGGCTGCGAGATTAGCAGGTCGTCGAGATTGACGCCGAGCTTTCGGGCGTAGATCGGGTCTAGGGCGTGCTCGGCGTCCACGAAGGCGCAGACGCCGCCCTTCTTCTGGGCCTCGGCGATAGTGTGAAGGGCCAGTGTCGTCTTGCCGGACGATTCGGGGCCATAGATCTCCACGACCCGGCCGCGGGGCAGGCCGCCGACGCCGAGGGCGATGTCCAGGCCGATCGAGCCGGTGGAGACGGTCTCGACCTCCTGCACCTTATCGTTCTTGCCGAGCCGCATGATCGAGCCCTTGCCGAAGGCGCGCTCGATTTGGGACAGGGCGGCGTCGATCGCCTTGGACTTATCCTTGTCCTTCTCCGCCGGGGGCATGTCGACCACTTTCAATGCAGGCTGGGCCATCTGGCGGGCTCCTTATGAAGGGGTTGCGCGCCATTCACAACGCGCGGCAACACGGCGCTGATGTACCCTATTTGTTCTCTTTCGGCAAGGGCGTCGGGGACGAGAACGCCGCCCGGATGGGGCGGCGCGCAGGTTCTCCACCAAGCTTGTTGCCGGCACGATGTCAGTCGGCCGCCATGGTCTTCTTGACGGTCTCCACCAGCTGCTTCAGGCTGAACGGCTTGGGCAGGAAGTTGAAGGCTTCCCCCTCGGGCAGGTTCTTGCGAAACGCGTCCTCGGCGTAGCCCGAGACGAAGATCACCTTCAGGTCCGGTTGGCTCTTGCGCACCTCGCGCAGCAGGGTCGGGCCGTCCATCTCGGGCATCACCACGTCGGAGACGACGAGGTCGATCGACTGGCTGCCGTCGCGCACGATCGCCAGGGCTTCGAGGCCGGAGGCAGCCTCCAGCACCGTGTAGCCCCGGGCCGAGAGGGCCCGGCTGTTGACCGCCCGGACGGGATCCTCGTCCTCGACCAGCAGGATCGTCCCCTGCCCGGTATGGTCCGCTGCGGGCTTGCGCGGGGCCGGTTTCTCCGGGGCCTTCTGGGTGCCGGCACGTTCGGCTGGGCCGGCCGGCTTCGCCGTCGCCGGCATGTCCGCCCGCGGCAGCGCCGGAACCGCAGGGGCGGCCTCCTCGGGCTCCGCGACAGGCACGTGCCGCGGCAGGTAGATCCGGAAGGCGGTCCCCTCCCCGATGGTCGACTGCACGTCGATGGTACCGCCGGACTGCTTGACGATGCCGAACACCGTCGAGAGCCCGAGGCCGGTGCCCTTGCCGATCTCCTTGGTGGTGAAGAACGGCTCGAAGATCTTCTCCATCAGCTCGGCCGGAATGCCCTGTCCGGTATCGCGCACCTCGATCAGGACGTGGTCGCCCGCGGGCGCGCCACCGCGTCCCTCCACGGAGGCGGCCGGTCCCGGATCGGTCACGTTCTCGGTCCGGATCATCAGCTTGCCGCCGTCCGGCATCGCGTCGCGGGCGTTGACCGCCAGGTTCACGATCACCTGCTCGAACTGGTTGACGTCGGCTTTCACCGGCCAGACGTCGCGGCCGTGCTTCAATTCCAGGGCGACGCGCTCGCCGAGCAGCCGCTTGAGCAGCAGGGTCAGCTCCGAGAGCCCCTCCCCGACATTCATCACTTCAGGGCGCAGGGTCTGACGACGTGAGAACGCCAGGAGCTGGCGGACGAGGCCCGCCGCCCGGTTGGCGTTCTGCTTGATCTGCATGATGTCCTGGAAGGCCGGGTCGGTCGGCCGGTGGCTCGCGAGCAGCAGGTCCGAGTAGCCGATGATCGCCTGGAGGACGTTGTTGAAGTCGTGCGCGATGCCGCCGGCGAGCTGGCCCACGGCGTTCATCTTCTGAGCCTGGGCGACCTGCTGCTCCAGCTGCCGCTGCGCCGTGGTGTCGAGGGCGTACAGGATCACGCGCTCGGCCTCGTCGGCCTTGTGGGTGGCGTCGCTGCTGTCGGCTGGGCTGAGCCAGAGCCGCGCCGAGCGGCCCCCCGGGCCGCTGAGCTGGACTTCGATCGGCTCCGGGTCGGACAGGCCGCTGGCGGCGCGGGCGAGGCCGGCCTCCAGGGAGGCGCGGTCGACCACCGAATCGGCCACGTTGGGCTCGGCCCCCTGGGTCCCCTCCCCCTCTGGGCCGCCCTCGTCGACCTGGCGCGGCACCGTGCCGAACAGGCGCGTGAACGAGGTGTTGGCCCGGGCGATCCGGCCGGAGCGGTCCAGGGTCGCGATGGCGATCGGGGAATTGTTGAGGAAGCGGGCCAGACGCACCTCGGCCGCGCGCTGCGGCTCGTCGGTCTCGGCCCCGGCCGAGCGGTTGATCACGAAGGTCCGCGACGAGCCGGGCTTGCCGTCCTTGCCGAAGGCGACGCGGTGGTACAGCCGCACCGGCAGGGTGTGGCCGTTGCGGCGGCGCAGGTCGAGGTCGAACCGATCGGTGCGGACTTCCCCGGGCAAGCCGGCGGTGCGTACCAGCACGTCGGCCTCCGGAGCGATCTCGGTGAGGTGCGGGCCGCCGGGGCCGACGCTCGCCAGGTCATAGCCGAGCCAGGCCGCGAGCGTCGCGTTCATGTAGACGATCGCGCCGGCGGGATCGATCGACAGGAAGCCCGCCGGGGCGTGGTCGAGGTAGTCGATCGCGTGCTGGAGTTCCTGGAAGACGTTCTCCTGGCGCTCGCGCTCGGCGGTGATGTCGGCCACCGTCCAGAGTGCGGCGGCCCGGCGCGGGCGCGCCAGGGGCCGCACCGACACCCGGTACCAGCCGAAGCCGCGCTCGTTCGCCTGCGGCCCGAGCGGCGGCGACATTCGGATTTCTTCCGTATGCGCCCGTCCGTCCCGCGAGGCCTGCGACAGGCGGTAGACCGCCTCCGAGACCTCCGGCGAGCCGACCAGGATGCGCTCTACGGGCACGAGGTTCGAGAAGGCGTCGCCGCCGGCCACCCGCAGGTAGGCCTCGTTGGCGTAGATCAGGCGGCCGCCGTCCTCGACCACCAGCGCCCCGTCCGGGGAGGCGTCGACGATGCCCTTGGTGATGTCGTCCCGGGTCGCGGTGCCGCTGAGCTGAAGCGCCCCGATCGCCAGGGCGAACAGGAAGAACACGCCGGCCATCGCCAGCAGGGCCAGCAGCCAGACGATCAGCGATTGCGCCTGCTCGTTGGCCACGAAGGACAGGCCGATGGCGGCCCCGACCAGCAGGCCGGCGAGCACGAGCAGCAGACCGACCCGGCCCGGCTGCTCCGAGCGGTCGATCGAGCCGGTTCCCTGAGGGTTCGCGATCTGCGTGCCCGTCGCGGGCGCCGGAGGTCCAGTGACGTCGGCCATCGGCATCATTCCAGAACAATCACCCGGTTAGGCCCGCCGGCCATAGCAGGGCTCGGGCAGCACGGCATCACTCTCGTCGCGCCGGTCGTGTCGCGCCAAGCCTTGGCGCAGCCTTGCAAAAAAAGGTGGAGGAAGCGTGGCTTTTCTGGACTGAACCTTGCGATCGGCGTTCTGAATACCGGCCTTGGCGCCTAAGCCGCCCTTCGCCGCAGGCGCAGGACGAAGCCGATCACCTCAGCCACCGCCCGGTAATGCTCGGCCGGGATCTCGCGGTCGATCTCCACGGTGGCGTGCAGCGCCCGGGCGAGCGGCGGGTTCTCGATGACCGCGACGCCGTGCTCGGTCGCCACCGCGCGGATGCGCAGGGCCAGGGCGTCGACGCCCTTGGCGACGCAGATCGGGGCGGCCATGCCGGCCTCGTAACGCAGGGCCACCGCGTAGTGGGTCGGGTTGGTCACCACCACGGTGGCGGTCGGCACCGCCGTCATCATCCGCTTCCGCGCCCGCGCCATGCGGATCTGCTTCATGCGGCCCTTGATCTCCGGGTTGCCGTCCGCCTCCTTTATCTCCTGCTTCATCTCCTCCTTCGACATGCGGTGGCGCTTGCGCCAGCGGAAGCGGGCGTAGAGCGCGTCCCCCAGCGTGATCGCCAGGTGCATGCACAGCATGCCGGCGAGCAGCCGCAGGCTGAGGGACAGGATCGCGGGCAGGCTGCCGGCCGGATCGAGCCGGGCGAACACCTCCAGCCGGTCGCGGTCGTTCCACAGCAGCACGCCGCCGACGATGCCGACCGCGCCGATCTTGGCGAGCCCCTTGCCGAACTGGAACAGGGCCTCGATCCCCATCAGCCGCTTGACCCCGGCCATCGGCGAGATGCGGTCGAATTTCGGCATCAGGGTTTCGGTGGTGAGCACCAGCGGGTGCTGGAGGAGGCCGGCGGCGAGGCCGGCCGCGGCCGCCATCCCGACCGGCACCGCCACCGCCTCCAGCCACAGCCACAGGCCCCGGGTCGCCGCCTGCTTCATGGCGGTGGCGTCGTCCGGGAGGGTGTGGGCGTTGGCGAGATAGGCCTTCAGACCCTGGGTCAGGTTCTGGGCGATGGTCGGGGCCGCGATCACCAGGGCCAGCGTGAACGCGCCGAGGATCGCGAAGGTGTTGATCTCGGCGCTGGTCGCGACGTCTCCGCGCTCGATCGCCTGGTCCAGGCGCCGCTGGGTCGGCTCTTCGGTCTTGTCTTCCTGCTCCGCGCCCTCGGCCATCTTGTCCGCTCGACCTCAGTGCGTGTGGACGCTCAGCGCCCGACGAACTCGCCGAGATACCGGCCGAGATCGTCCAGAAAAACGCCCATCATGACGCCGAGCGAGCCCATCAGGATCAGCATGCCGATCAGCACCGAGGCCGGAACCGCCAGGAAGAACACCTGCAATTGCGGCATCAGCCGCGACAGCACGCCGAGCCCGAGGTTGAACAGCAGCCCGAAGGCGATGAACGGCCCGGAGATCTGCACCGCCAGGGTGAAGCCCCGGGTCAGCGCCTTCAGCGCCAGCATCAGCGCGTCCGAGAAGGCCGGGACCCCGTCCGGGGGCAGCACCACGTAGCTCTGCGCCAGGCCCTCGATGGCGAGGTGGTGCAGGTCGGCGGCGAAGATCAGCGTGATGCCCAGCAGCGACAGGAAATTTCCGAGCGCCGCCTGCTGCCCGCCATAGCTCGGGTCCACCGTCATGGCGTAGGCCAGGCCGAGCTGCTGGGAGATGATCAGCCCGGCGGTCTGCAGGGCGGCCAGCACCATCCGGACCGACAGGCCGAGGACCAGCCCGACGATCGTCTCGGCGAACAGGAGCCCGATCAGCCGGGGTCCGGCCAGGCCGTCGGTGCCGCCGAGCAGCGGGCGTACGGTCGGAAACAGCACCAGCGTGGTCAGCAGCGCGAAAGCCAGCCGGATCCGCGGCGACACCATCTGCTCGCCGACGCCCGGCATCAGCATGATCAGCGTGCCGACCCGGGCGAAGGCGATCAGGTAGGCCGAGGCGATGCCGGGCAGGAGCAGGTTCATCGCCGCCCCTATGGCACGCGCGCACCGCCGCTGTCCCGCCGGAGGGCACGATCAGCCGCCGGCCGCGATGCGGGCGGCGATGCGGGTCATGTAGCCCGCCATGGCGTCGCCGATGAACGGCAGCATCAGCAGGAGCGCGGCGAACACCGCCACGATCTTGGGCACGTAGATCAGGGTCTGTTCCTGGACCTGCGTCAACGCCTGGAGCAGCGAGACGATCAGCCCGACCGCCAGCGCGACCAGCATCAGGGGCCCGGCCACCTTGAGGAAGACGAAGATGCCGTCGCGGGCGACGTCGAGGATGGCCAGGCCGGTCATGGGGCGTCTTGCTCAAGAAGAAGGCAGAGGAAAATCCGGCGGCCCGGGCAGGCTGCTCAAATCTGCATCCGCATGATCTCTTCGTAGGCGGAGATCATGCGGTCGCGCACCGCCACCATGGTCTGCAGGGCGGTCTCGCTCTCGGCCACCGCGGTGACCACGTCGACGACGTTGGCCTTGCCGGAGGCCGCCGAGATCGCTTGGCCGTCGGCCCGCCGTCCGGCATCCCCGACGTTGTCCAGGGCGTTGCCCAGCATCTGCATGAAGTTGCCGCCGGCCTCGTTGGCCGACTGGATTTTCGGGGCCGGGCGGCCGTTGGCCATGCCCTGGACGGCGGCGTAGGCGCCGGCCGCGAAATTGCTCGTCGCCATCGGCTAGGCTTCCTTCGGGATCACGTCAGGCGGGCTCACTTCAGGCAGGCTCACTTCAGGATCGACAGCGTCTGCGAGAGCATCCTGCGCGTGGACGTCACCATGTTGAGGTTCGCTTCGTAGGAGCGCTGGGCCTCGCGCAGGTCCATGTTCTCGATCAGGGCGTTGACGTTGGGCATCTGCACCTCGCCCCGGGCGTTGGCCGCAGGGTTGCCGGGCTCGTACTTGGTCCGGAACGCAGCGGTGTCGCGCCGGACCCGGCCCGCTTCCACCAGCTTGGCCCCGGTCTCCGGGTCCATGTGGCTTGTGAAGGACGGGATCTTGCGGCGGTAGGGCTCGGTCCCGGCCGAGGCCGGGGCGGAATCGGCGTTGGCGATGTTCTCGGCGATGATCCGCATCCGGCCCGACTGCGCCTTGAGGCCGGCGGCCGCCACCGTGAGCGACTTGCTGAATTCCATGGCTCAGGGCTCCTTTCCGCCGTGCGCTTCGACGGCACGTCCGATCGATCGGTGTCCGAAACGTTCAGCTCTTGCCGATGGCGATCTTCAGGGTGGTCAGGCTGTGCTGGTAGAGGGAGGCGGCGAGCTGGTAGTCGGACTGGTTGTCGCCGGCTTTCATCATCTCGTCCTCGAGGTTGACCGCATTGCCGTTCGGCCGGATCTCGAAGCGCTTGGCGCCCTTGGCATCGGCCCCGGCCTCGGATTGCCCGGGCGGCGCGAGGTGGGCGGGGCTGGTCAGCGCCAGGCCCGGCGAGGTGTTGACCGCGGTGCCGGAGGCCCGGTCGAAGCGCAGCTCTGCCAGGTCGCGCGGCTTGAAGCCCGGCATGTCGGCGTTGGCGACGTTCTCGGCGATCAGCCCCTGGCGCGCCTGCGCCCACTGCATCCGGGTGCGCAGCATCCCCAGGACGGGCAGGTCGGTCAGGGCCAAGGTCGCCTCCGGGTGCGCGATGCCGCGTCGGATCGAGCGGGCTCGGCAAAATCTGCCGCCTCCATGGTTAACGCACCGTTAAGCGCGAAGGCCTTCGGGGAGTCGACAACCGCCACGTCAGGCGTCAGCGGACGGGGTGGCGGCTACGTTCCTGGGGACGGCGGCGCCTGGTCCTTCACAACCTCTTGTCTCGATGGCGCTAAACTTAAGAGCCTGTTAACGAAGTCTTAACGTCGTTTGCCTTGGGGGGCGGCCGGCGTGGTATGAGCGAGGCTCGTGCCGGGCGCGGCCCTGCGGCGGCCGAAACGTGCGAGTGCGTAATCTTGCAATGGCTGCAATCCGTGTTCGGTTCTGAGGGCTCTCCCATCGTCCAGTATGTCGTGATCTTCGCCGTCATCTTCACGGCGTTGGCCGCGATCGTGTTCACGGTGCGCCGCCTGACCGGACGCAGCCTGGCGCTGCCCGGGCGCACCCCCGCGCGCGGGCGGCAGCCTCGGCTCGGCATCGTCGATGTGTACGAACTCGACCGGGCCCGGCAACTGATCCTGCTGCGCCGGGACAACGTCGAGCACCTGCTGCTGGTCGGCGGCCCCAACGACGTGGTGGTCGAGCGCAACATCCAGCGCGCGCAGCGTCCCCTGCCCGAGGCGACGCTGCGCGCCGATGGCGGGGCGGAGCCCCTGGGCGAGCCGTTGCCCGATCCGATGGCCCAGGGTGGCCGCCTCGCCGAGCCGCCCCGGGCGCTCGCCGAGATCGCCGGCCGCCGCTCCGAGCCGCTGTTCGACCCGGGTTTCGAGATGCCGGTCGTCGTGCCGCCGCCGGTGCCGCGCTCCGCCGCCGCCCCGCCGGTGACCTTCCCGCTCGATGTCGGCCTGCTGGGCGGCGACGAGCCAGGGCAGGAAGTCTCGCCCCCGTCCGTCCTGCAGACCCGCGCCGCCGAGCCCGCCGCCCCGGCGCCGCCGCTCCGCGAGACGTTCTCGCCCCGGCGGATCCTGAGCCGCACCGCGCCTCCGCTTGCCGAGCCGCGCGCCAACCCCGCCTCCGAGCGCGTGCCGGAGACCGCCCCTGAGCGCGACGAGCCCGTCCGGACCGCGCCGCCTCCTCCGAGCTTCACGGCTTCAAGTCTGGCCGTCCCGACCGAGCGGCGCTCCGTCGATCCGGCGGTGCTCAACGACATGGCGCGGCAGCTCCAGGCCGCGCTGGCGCGTCCCGCCTCGGCGGTGACGCCCGCACCGCCGCCCGCGCTGGCGCCTGAGTCGGTGGATCCCGTGGCCGCCCTGATGGCCGCTGCACCTCCTCCTGCCCCTGCGCCTCCGACGCCTGCCCCCGTTTCCGCCGCACCCGTTCCCCCTGCGCCCGTTCCCCCTGCCCCGCCGGCCGATCCGCAGCCCCAGCCGCCGACATCCGAGCCGCCGCCGGCCGCGGTTTCGCTGCCCGAGCCCGCGGCCCCCAGGCCGCCGTCGCCCGTAGAGCCTACGCCACCACCGGCGCCTGTCGCGCCGCCGCCACGGCCTGCGCCCGCCGCGCCGCGGCCCGAGCCGAAGGCCGCCGGCAACCCGTTCTCCGTGGAGGAGATCGAGGCCGAGTTCGCGCGCCTGCTGGGCCGCCCCCTCGACAAGCGGAACTGAGATCGCGCGTTGACGGACGGTTAACCGGTTTTCGGAAGGGTCGGGCTCCGAGGAAGACCCGATGCTCAACCTGGACGCCCAGACCGCTCAGCGAAACCGCGCCTACCGGGCGTTCAAGCTCGACCGGGCCGGCCGCGTGTTCTCGGCCGAGATCGTTCCGGCCGCCGACGACACGCAGGCCCGTCGCCGCGCCCGGGCCATGGCCACGGACGAGGCGATCGAGCTGTGGGACCGGACGCGGTTCCTCGGCCGCTACGAGCCGGTCGCCCAAGCCCGCATGTGAGGGGTGGGCCGCCCTCAATCGTACGCGCTCTCCCGCATGGCCAGGACGGCGACGAAGCTGAGCACGGCGGCGGCCGCGAGATAGAATCCGACGAAGCCAATCCCGCCATAGGCTGCCAGCTCCTGGGCGATGTAGGGCGCCCCAGAGGCGCCCAGGATACCGGCGAGGTTGTAGGTGACCGAGGCCCCCGTGTAGCGCACCCGGGTCGGGAACAGCTCCGGCAGCACCGCGCCCATCGGGCCGAACACCCAGCCCATCGCCAGCAGGCTGAGGCACAGGAAGCCCAGCACCGGCGGCCAGGTCCCGGCCGAGGCAGCGTTCCCGAGCATCGGGCCCATCAGGAAGCCGAGCGCGAACACCGCGGCCATCCCGGAGAGCAGCACGGGCTTGCGGCCGAACCGGTCGGCGGCAGCCCCCGAAATCACAGTCCCAAGTGCCATGAAGCAGACCGCGATGCACTCGAACAGCAGGAAGGTCGGGCGGCTGTAGCCCAGCGTGCCGGTGCCGTAGCCCAGGGCGAACACCGTCGAGAGGTAGAACACCGCGTAGACCGCCACCATGGCGAAAGTCCCGATCAGCACTGCGCCGCCGTGCTGGGTCAGCATCGTGGCGAACGGCACGCGCTCGGGCTTCGCGTCGGTCAGCGCGGCCTTGAAGGCCGGCGTCTCGGTGAGCTTCAGGCGCACGTAGAGGCCGACCCCGACCAGGGCGGCCGAGGCCAGGAACGGCAGGCGCCAGCCCCAGGCCTGGAAGCTCTCGGGCGACAGGCCGAAGCTGAGGCAGAGGAAACCGAGATTGGCCAGGATGAAGCCGACCGGCGCGCCAAGCTGCGGAAAGATGCCGTACCAGGCGCGCTTGCCCGGCGGTGCGTTCTCCACCGCCAGCAGGGCCGCCCCACCCCACTCGCCGCCGAACCCGATCCCCTGGCCGCAGCGCAGGACGCACAGGGCGGCCGGCGCCCACCAGCCCGCTGTAGCGTAGGTCGGCAGGCAGCCGATCAGGACGGTGGACAGGCCCATGATCAGCAGCGAGGCGACCAGCGTCGCTTTGCGGCCGACCCGGTCGCCGAAATGCCCGAACAAAGCCGCCCCGAACGGCCGCGCGATGAACGCGATCGCGAAGGTCGCGAACGCGCTGAGTTGCTGCACCCCGGGCGCCCCCGCCGGGAAGAAGACCGGGCCGATCACCAGGGCGGTCGCGGTCGCATAGATGTAGAAGTCGAAGAACTCGATCGCGGTGCCGATGAAGCTCGCGGCCAGGATCCGCCCGGGGCTGGCGCTCGGTGCGGCGGCGTGCGGTCTCGCGGTCTCGACGGTGTGCGGCATGGTCTGACGGAACTCGGGCGGCCGGTGCCGCTTCAGGTGGAGCGCGGCGCTTTCGCACGGGGCGGCCCCGGCGGGAACCCTGAATCCCACCGGCTGGCGGCGTAGCTGTGCGATGCCGCTGCGGCGGCCTTGCGTTCGCACGTCCCCTTCGCCAAGCTGATCGGCCTGTTTTCGAGAGGGATGCCGGCCGCGGCGCCCTCCCCCATCACTCGAGTATCGCGATGAGAGTCACCGTCGAGCGCGCGGCCCTGCTCAGGTCGCTCGGCCACGTGCATCGGGTCGTCGAGCGCCGCAACACGATCCCGATCCTGTCGAACGTGCTGCTGCGTTCGGAGGGATCGAGCCTGCAGCTCCGGGCGACGGACCTCGATATCGAGGTCACCGAGAGCGTGCCGGCCGACGTGGCCGATCCCGGCGCCACCACGGTCCCGGCGCACGTGATCTACGACATCGTGCGCAAGCTGCCCGACGGCGCCCAAGTCTCTCTGGAGACCGGCGGCGAATCCGGCCAGATGACGATCCGCTCGGGCCGGTCGCGC
This sequence comes from Methylobacterium mesophilicum, assembly GCF_022179445.1. Taxonomy (GTDB): domain Bacteria; phylum Pseudomonadota; class Alphaproteobacteria; order Rhizobiales; family Beijerinckiaceae; genus Methylobacterium; species Methylobacterium mesophilicum. The sequence continues at coordinate 17,452 of NZ_BPQU01000006.1, forward strand.
TTCGCGCTGGGCGCCCTGCCGGAGGGCGACTTCCCGGACCTCGCCGCCGGCGAGATGCCGCACGGCTTCGAGATCGCGAGCGCCGACCTCAAGCGCCTGATCGACAAGACGCAGTTCGCGATCTCCACCGAGGAGACGCGCTACTATCTCAACGGCATCTACCTGCACACGCTGGAGGCCGAGGCCGGCCCGGTGATGCGCGCGGTCGCCACCGACGGCCACCGCCTCGCGCGGGTCGAGATCCCGGCCCCGCAGGGCAGCGTCGGCATGCCGGGGGTGATCGTGCCCCGCAAGGCGGTGGCCGAGATCCAGAAGCTCCTGGACGACGGCGGCGAGACCGTGGCGGTCGACCTGTCGCCCGCCAAGATCCGCCTGCGCTTCGCCGGCGGCCTGACCCTGATCTCCAAGCTGATCGACGGCACCTTCCCGGACTACCAGCGGGTGATCCCGGCCAACAACGACAAGCGCCTGACCGTGCAGCGCGACGCCTTCGCCAAGGCGGTGGACCGGGTCTCGACGATCTCGTCCGAGCGCGGTCGCGCCGTGAAGCTCGGGCTCACCGAGGGGCGCCTGGCGCTCTCGGTCAACAACCCGGATTCGGGCAGCGCCACGGAAGAGCTGGACGTCGATTACGAGGCCGCCGGCCTCGATATCGGGTTCAATGCCCGCTACCTGCTCGACATCACCGCGCAACTCGAGGGCGACACCGCCCTGTTCAAGCTTGCCGACCCGGGCTCGCCGACCCTGATCCAGGACCGCGAGGGCGCGCCGGCCCTGTACGTGCTGATGCCGATGCGGGTGTAGTATTAGGCTGCCATGCCGAAAGCCGTCATCCTCGATCCGACCCAGGAAGCCTCGCTCGATCGTCTGATCGCGGCAGGGCGCTACGGTTCGCCGGAGGAGGCGGTCGCCGCCGGTGTCGCGTTGCTGCTCCAGCACGAGGATCGCCTTTCGACGATGCGGGAGGCTTGGCGGGAGGGCGTCGAGAGTGGAGATCACGAACCGCTCGACGCCACGCTGGATGCCTTGGATGCGCGCTATGCCGCCATGGAAAAGGCCGGCTCTTGAAGCCTGTCGTCGTGTCGCGCCGAGCCCGAGCCGACCTGCGCGAGATCGGTGACTTCATCGCGGCTGACAATCCGACGCGCGCCCGCAGCTTCGTCTCGGAGCTACGCACCCGTTGTCAGGCGCTCGGTCGCCAGCCGATGATGGGCAGGCCCGCGTCGGAGATTGCTCTCACCGTACGGATCCTCATATTCCGATCTTACCTGATCCTTCATCGCATCCTCGACGACCGCATTTCGATCGATCGCATGCTGCACTCGGCGCGCGACCGCTCCATTGTGCCGCCTTATGAGTGAACTCGACGCGGCTGGAACCACACGCATCACCCGGTTGATCGCCCGCGACTTCCGCAACCACACCGACCTCGAACTCAACCCCGGCGCCCGCTTCGTCGCCCTGGTCGGCGAGAACGGCGCCGGCAAGACCAACCTGCTCGAGGCGATTTCGCTGTTCGTGCCGGGCCGGGGCCTGCGCCGGGCGGAGTTCGCCGCCATGGCGCGCGCGGACGGCCCGGGGGGCTTTGCCGTGTCGCTTACCCTCGATCGGGACGGCGCCGAGCATCGCTTGGGCACCGGTCTGGAGCCGCCGGGGCCGGACGGGCGCACGAGCCGGCTCTGCCGCATCGACGGCGCCCCCGCTTCTTCGCCGGTGGCGTTCAGCGAGTTCGTCCGGGTTGTCTGGCTGACGCCGGACCTCGACGGGCTGTTCCGCGGCGCTGCCGGCGACCGGCGCCGGTTCCTCGACCGTCTCGTCCTGGCGGTGGATGCCGGTCACGGAGCGCGGGTCTCGGCCATGGAGCGGGCGCTACGCTCGCGCAACCGCCTGCTGGAGGACCGGCCCGACGACGGCCGCTGGCTCGATGCCGTGGAGCGGGAGGTGGCCGAGCTCGGGGTGGCAGTTGCGCTCGCCCGCCGGGAGACCGCCGAGCGCCTGGACCGGCTGATCGCCGAGACGCGTGACGATTCCCAGCCCTTCCCATGGGCGTCGATTCGCCTGGAGGGTGACCTCGACGACTTGGTGGCGGTCTGGCCGGCGATCGAGGCGGAGGATCGGTTCCGGCTGGCCCTGCGCAACGGCCGCAACCGCGACCGGGCTGCCGGCCGCACCCTCACGGGCCCGCAGACCACCGATCTCGTGGTCCGCCACGGCCCCAAGGACGTCCCGGCCGGTACCGCCTCCACGGGCGAGCAGAAGGCGCTGCTGATCGGTCTGGTCCTGGCCCATGCCCGCCTGGTTCGGGCGATGAGCGGCATCGCCCCGATGATCCTGCTCGACGAGGTCGCGGCGCATCTCGATCCGCGCCGCCGGGCCGGCCTGTTCGAGGCCCTCGACGCCCTTCACGGGCAGGTCTGGATGACCGGCGCCGACCCCGCCGCCTTCGCGCAGGCGGGCGACCGCACGGAGGTGCTGCGGATCGGGGGGTGATCGGGATCGTGGCCGCCCGCTCCGATCAAAGCGGAGTGAGCGCGCCGCGCGTCACCGCCGGCCCGCGGCGGCCAGGCTGGCGCGGTCGACGATCTCGATCGCACCGCGCCGGAGTTCGATCAGGCCGGCCTCGGCCCATTGCGCGAGAATGCGGCTCACCACCTCGCGCACGCTGCCGACGTCGTCGGCGAGCGTCTGGTGGGTGACCGCGGCGACGCCCCAGGGATCGGCTTCCGCCAGGAGTCGCTGAGCCAGGCGCTGCTTCAGCGGGGCGAACGCGACCGCGTCGATGAGCGTGAACAGGCCGGACATCAGCCGCGTGTAGTCGTCCATGACGAAGCTGCGGAAGGCGGCGCTGTCGCCCATCAGGTGTTGGAACGTGCCCGCCGGCAAGGCGGCAAATTCGGTCCGCTCTTCGGCGATGCTTTGGGCTGGGAAAGTGCCACCGGACAGGAGGCATTGCGTGGTCAGGGCGCAGGTGCCGCCAGGGCCGACCTTGTAGATCAAGACCTCGCGCCCGCCCTCCGACATGCGGAAGATGCGCGTGCGCCCCTCCAGGCACATCAGGTAGTTGGCACACTCGCCATCGAGTTCGTAGGCCGTGGCGCCGGCGTCCAGCACCGGGAACTGTACGGTTCCCCGGGCGAGCTGCAGGTGCGCCGCGCTGAGCGCTTGGAGAAGTGGAAATCGGTCGACCCAACGCTCGACCTTATGCGCGTCCATCATGATCGGCGTCGCCCTCTCGGCCGTGACGACAGGCTGATCATCCGGCGCGCGTTGCGTTTTTCTCCCGCCGCGCCGGACTTGTGTGACCTGGGTCACCGACCGCGTGCAGCGGCTCGGCATAGCATCGCGACACAATGAAAACGATACGGGTGCCGGCCCTGCACGGCACCCGATGGGAGTGACCCGATGCGCCGCCTCGCCCTGAGCTTCATGCTGGCTACACTCGCTGCCGGTCCGGCTGCCGCCGAACAGGATCTGCTGCTGGGCGCCAACATGTCCTCGCCTGCGATGACCCAGGCCGAGATGAGCCGCGCCGACGTCGAAGCGATGATCAAGGCCGCGGACGGCAAGCCGATCGACCTGCACGACAAGGCGCTGTCCGGCCTCGACCTGTCCGGCTTGAACCTCCGGGGCGCCAACCTGCGGACCGCGCGCCTGAACAAGACCAACCTGCGCGGCGCCGACCTCAGCGGTGCCAACCTAGAACAGGCGTGGTTCCTGACGGCCGACTTGTCCGGCGCCAAGCTCGCGGACACGAAGATGTTCGGCATCACCGCTCGGGATGCCAACCTCAGCGGTGCCGACCTCAGCCGGTCGATGCCGATCGGCGACTTCAAGGGCGCCAACATGAGCGGCGCGACGCTCGTGGACCTGAAAGGCGGCGCCGACATCAAGAACCAGTCCATGGGCCTGATGCGGGCGGTGTTCACCTCGGTGAACCTTGCGGGCGCTAACCTGAAGGGGGCCAACCTCGGGCGGTCGCGCCTGGAATACGCCGACCTCCAGGATGCCGACCTCACCGACGTGGTGCTGATGGGCTCGGACTTGTCCGGGGCGAACCTGACCGGCGCCACTGTGGCGGGCGCGGACTTCAAGAACGTCGACGTCAGCGGCGCCCGGCTGATCGACCTCAAGGGTCAAGACCGCGTCAAGGACTGGGCCGGACGCGTGAACGCCGACCGCGCCGTCACCCGCGCATCCCCCTAACCGAAGCCCTCACCGGCGAGACGCCCGACAGCGCTTCGTGCCGGATACCGGAACCGGCACGATACGCGGGCTCCTTGATCCGCAACGTCTTTTTCCGAAAGCCGCCGGCCGCCGTTCGGAACGATGCTTGAGTGAGCATCATCCCCGGGCTTCGCTTCGCGGCCTCGCGATGATTCGGGTGTCGCCAGCGCCGACGCGGCGCAACTCAGGCACTGACGGACACTTCCTGGCCCCCAAGGCCGCGGACATCTCGGAAGGGCGGGCACTCTCGATCCAGACTGCCGCTGCCGCGTCGATTGGGAGAATACATTATCCGCATCCGGGCAAAGGCGGGAAATTTCCAGCCACATCAACCGACAGTTGATTTATTGTGCAGCAACGTTGTCGATTATAAGACCCCAGTGTTTGTCAAGCTCTTATCAGGATAAATTTCGGCCGAAAAATTCCGGGTGTTTAAGGCTATGTCAAATTTTTATAAAATCGAAATCTCGGGAATTGGCGCTGCCCTACATGGTTAATGCTTAGCTTCTGGCGTACTGTAATAATATGTGTACAGCCCTCGACATCGCTATCGTTCCGAGCCCTGTTGTGCTGTGGCGCGATTCGATCGAGGCGATGCCGGCGCGCAGTTCACCCTGTCGCTTTCTGGCAGTGGAGCGCTGGGCGCGGTTGCGCCACAGCGCGCTCGACTTCATCGAACGGTTCGGCGACGAGGCGCACGGGCTCGGCTGGACGACGGCCGATCTGTTCGGCGTCGACCCGCATTTCGGCACACGTCGGACCAAGCGGTGCGGCGCGCTGATGGTGGACGGCCGAGCGGTGTATCGGCTCGAGCTGCACCGGGTCAGGTTCACCATCAGCTCGGGGTCGGGAAACAGGTTCGACCAGCAGGCTGGCGTGCCGGTCTGGGAGTTCGCGGGGAACGGCGCCGCGCGCGTCTGAGGGAGCGGACGTGGCCGGGCCGGGAGGGCCCGAACGGTCAGTCTGCCTGCCCCGGCCCAGTGATCTTCGGCGCGGGCAGGCTTCGCCCCGTTCGACGTTGCATGGAGAGCGACGACTGGCGCGGCCGTCTACCCGTGCGGGCTACGATGCTCACTGATCGCTGCCGGATCGGGGCCAAGGTCAGCCCCGAGCACGTTCCCGCCCCGCCGCTGAGCCCGGTGGATTCACACAGCGGCGGACGAGCCGCGAGTCCCCGCTCCCGTTCGGGATCGGGAGCCTTGCAGCCCAATGAGGGCCGATCTCTGCACGTGGTAGCCCGCAGAGGGAGGACGGGCGCGTTACGCCGCCCGCACGGTGGAGAGGAAGCGGGACACTTCGGCGCCCAGATGCTCGGATTGACGCGACAGCTCTCCAGCGGCGTTGAGCACCTGGCTTGCGGCAGCGCCGGTATCCTCGGAGGCCTGGGCCACGCCGGCGATATTGCTGGTCACCTCGTTGGTGCCGGTGGCGGCCTGGGCGACGTTGCGGACGATCTCCTGTGTCGCGGCGCCCTGTTCCTCGACGGCCGCGGCGATCGAGGTCGCCACCGAGTCGATCTCCCGGATGCGCGCCGTGATGCCTCCGATCGCCGTGACGGCCTGGCCGGTCACGCCCTGGATCTGGCCGATCTGCTGGCTGATCTCCTCGGTGGCCTTGGCGGTCTGCGCAGCCAGCTCCTTCACCTCGGAGGCCACCACGGCGAAGCCGCGGCCGGCTTCGCCGGCGCGGGCGGCCTCGATGGTGGCGTTCAGGGCCAGCAGGTTGGTCTGCCCGGCGATGTTCGAGATAAGGCCGACCATGTCGCCGATGCGGGTCGCCGCCTGGCTGAGCGCCTGCACGAGATGATGGGTCTGGTCCGCCTCGCCGACCGCCGATTGGGCGAGCCCGGCCGATCCGAGCACCTGCCGGCCGATCTCCTGGACCGACGAACCCAGTTCCTCGGCGGCAGCCGCCACGGTCTGGACGTTGGCGGCGGCTTCCTCGGCGGCGGCGGCCACCGTGGTGGATTGGCTGGCGGTCTCGGTGGCACTCGCCGTCATCGACTGGGCGGTCGCCTGCAACTCCGTCGCCGAGGACGAGACCAGGCCGACGATGCCGCCGACGGCGCGCTCGAACCCGTCGGCTAGCTCCAGCATGGTCTGCTTCCGCGCGGCCGCTGAGGCCTCCTCGGCGACCCGCCGGACCTCAGCTTCCTCGGCAGCCTTGCGGGCGACCATCGCCTTGATGCCCTCCACGGCCCTGCCGACGGCGCCGATCTCGTCCTTCCGGGCGGACTCCCTGATCTCCGCTTCGATCTCGCCCTTCGCCATCCGCTGCAAGACAGAGACCAAGCGGTCGAGCGGCCGGGTGATGCCAACCATCGCGACGAACGCGGCCGCGATCGCGCCGGCGAGCATCCCGACGCCGCTGACGATCATCAGGCTGAGGCGTGTGGCTTCGGTCTGGGCCGTCAGGTCGTCGGAGCCCTTCTGCATGAAGGCGTTGATGTCGTTGGACAGCGCGTTGCCATCGACCATCAGAGTCGAGAAGGTCGGATCGATCGCGGAATGGACCAGGGCGATCGCCTGTTCGTTCTGGTTGCTGGTGCCCAGGCGGCGCACCTCGGTCACGTCGGTCAGGAACGTGTTGATTCGCGTCGTCAGCGCGTCGATGCGCGCCGCGTAGCTGGGCGCGTGGTCGCGCAGCGACTTGAGCGTCGCCTTCAGGTTCGGCACGGCGGCCTCGAACCCGGCATTGGCGGCGCGAATCTGGTCCGCATCGGTTTCGGCGATGATCCGATAGACGAAGTAGTTCAGTTCGAAGACGAAGCGGTTGAGGCGCCGGCCCTCGGCGACGGCGACGGCCTCGTTGCTGATGAACGTGCTGTAGGCGTCGTCGATCTGGCTCATCCGCGACTGGGCATACCAGACGCAGCCGCCCACGATGACGCCGATCAACGCGACCACCGCGATCAGCTTGGGCATGATCTTGATGTTCGACAGGCGCAGCATGTCTGTTCGGGTCCGTCGGGCTGGGGCTTAGCTTAAGCCGTGATCATTGGCCTCCTTATCATGATTCTATTAAGCGCGCCCTAAAATCTGATCTTTTCCAGGCGGCACGTGGAATTTTAGATCTCACGTGTCGGATCCGCTGTGACGACCAACATAATTTCTAGTTACGGAACCGCATCCGGCGAGGCGGCAACATCAAAGATCTGCGCATTCGACGAGGTGCGCGCCATTTCGGCGTTCGAAATCTAGGATTTACGTTGGGTCAACAAGTAGCAATTTGTGCGCGAGACACCGGGCCCGTCCCGCGATCGCGCGGCGTCGCGGCGGAGGCTCGGGCCTTTCCGCCTGGCCGGGGCGGCGCCACATAGAGCGCGTCCTCAATTCCTCGACGATCCCGGAAACGCTGCCGCATGTCCAAGCCCGTCCACGCCATGATCCGCGTTCGCGACGAAGAGCGCGCGCGGGCCTACTATGCCCGTGCCTTCGGCTTCGAAGCTGCGGACCGCTACGAGTTCGACGATTTCACCCTGGTCTACCTGCGCGATCCGGCCTCGCCGTTCGAGCTGGAACTTACGGTGAACAAGGACCGCGACACGCCCTACGACCTCGGCGACGGCTACGGCCATATCGCCGTCGTCGTCGATGACGTTGAGGCCGAACACGCCCGCCACCTCCGCGAGGGCCTTCCGGCCACCGACGTGAAGACCCTCAAGCACGGCGACACCGTGCTCGCCCGGTTCTTCTTCGCCACGGACCCGGACGGCTACAAGATCGAGGTCATCCAGCGCGGCGGCCGCTTCGCCTGAGCGTCCCGCCCTCCCCCACGCGACACATCCGAGCCACATGCCCGAGACCACCCGCATCATCTGCATCCGCCACGGCGAATCGACCTTCAACGCCGCCCACCGGCACGGGGGCGGCGATCCCGGCCTCCTCGACGCCCGCCTGACCCCGCGGGGTCAGGCTCAGGCCCGAGACGCGCGGGAGCGTCTGAAGGACATCCCGTTCGAGCTGGTGGTGGTCTCGCCGCTGACCCGGGCGATCGAGACCGCCGCGATCCTGTTCGGGGAGCACCCGAACCGGCCTCGCCTGCTGGTCGAGGTGTTGCACCGGGAGTGCCAGGAGAGCAGTTGCGACGTCGGCCGGGCCGCCTCGGAGATCGCTGCCGAGTTCCCGCATCTCGATGTCGGGCACCTACCCGAGGTGTGGTGGCATGCCGAGCCCGGTTGCGAGGTCGGCGGATACCCGGTGGAACCGCGCCACCTGTTCGATGCCCGCGTCGCCGGGTTCCGGGAGTGGCTGCAAGCGCGGCCCGAGACGACTATCGCGGTGGTGGGCCACGGGACCTTCTTCTATCACCTTACCGGCACGTTCCTGGAGAACTGCGCCTCCATCGAACTGGACCTCGCCGCCGAGCCCGTCCTGGCCTGATCAGGCCGGAATTCCGGCTCGGGCCGCATCGAGGCGCGCGCGGGCGCCGACGAGGTCGATCTCCGGCGCCTGCCGGCCGATCGCCAGGGCGGCGTCGAGGATCGTGCAGGCCCGGGCCCAGGTGTCCGGCACGAACGGAGCTGCACCCTCGGCAACTTCTGCGGCGCAGCGGGCATCCTCGGAGGCGCGCTGGGCCGCCGTCGCCGTGCGGGCGACCGCGGATTGCAGCGCGCCGTCCCGCCAGCGCCGCATGCGGGCGGCTTCCTGCGCCAGCGCGCCGCCCTGCCATTCGGCCGACCGTGCCGCCGCCAGGGCCAGGCTCAGGTCCGGCGCCCCGGCACAGGCCTCGGCATGCTCGGCCATGCCGGCCCGAGCGCAGAGCGGCGCCAGGATTTGCCGGATGCTGTCCAGGGCGAGGCGCCGGGTCCGGGCGGCCTCGACGTCCGGCCGGTCGGCGCTGCCGGAGAGCCGCAGCACGAAGGCGATCAATTGCGGGCGCGCGTCGTCCGGCATCGCGTCGTTGAGGCCCAGCGCGTAGGCCGCGATCGGCCTCGAGAAGCAGGGTGGGCAATCGGCGCTGGAGCGGATCGCCTTGTAAGGCAGCCCGGCGGCCACGATCGCCGCCTCGTTGATGCAGGTCCCGCCATCGGGACCCGGGAAGGGGTGCGATCCGGCCAGCAGGCGCCAGTTCAGGATCGTCTGGAAGTCGGCGTGCATCCGCGCTCCTCCGCCTCGAGACGGCAGCGTGACATGCTCAAGTCCCGTTGGCGAGACGCGATTTCGCGTCCGGCGCCCCGGGATTCCAAGGCTCCGCCCTGGACCCGCGAAAGGTCTCGACCTTTTGAATCCGGACTTCAGCCGCCGAGGTTCAGGGCGAGGCCGGAGAGCATCGCCACGCCCAGCACCAGCACGAAGGCGGCGGCCACGAGTTCCAGGCCGCCGACGGCCAGCAGACCCGCCTGGCCGCGACCGCCCGCGAGGCGCAAGGCCGCCCGCTTGGCGAAGACCGCGAGGCAGGCCAGGGCGGTGGTGGTCAGCGCGGTGCCCAGCGCCATCGCCAGGACCGCCAGGATCCCCGCCCCCGGCACCCCCTGCGAGACCGCGAAGACCAGGATCAGCACCGCTCCGGCGCAGGGCCGCGAGCCCGCCGCCAGGACCACGCCGGCGCGGGCGCGCCAGCTATCCAGGGTGTCGAGCGTCCGGGCGTCGGGCAGGTGGGCGCAGCCGGGTCCGCAGGGCGTCCCGAGTTGGACGAGCCGGCCGGCCTTACGCCAGGTCAGCGCCAGCCCGACCACGGCGACGAGGGCGAAGCTGGCGGTCTCGATCACGGTTCCAGCCCGGGTCACCCCGGCCGCGGTGGCGTTCAGCACCACGGTGCCGATCCCGACGATCGCTCCTGCGACCAGCGCCTGGAGCAGGGCCGCGCAGGCGCTCAGGGCGCAGCCCCGACGCAGGGCCCGCTCGCCCGCCAGGATGTAGCCGGCGATCACCGCCTTGCCGTGGCCGGGGCCTGCGGCGTGGAAAATGCCATACGCGAAGGCCAGGCCGATCAGCGGCGCCCAGTCGCCGCCGCCCTTCAGCGCCATCACGGCGGCGTTGAGGCTGCGGGAAAAACTCGCCTGGAGGGCCAGGATCACGCCGCCGAGGCCGGTGGCGGCCGGGGCCGCTTCGCGAAAACCGATGCCGAAGGGCGAGCGCGCCGGCGGCGCGGCGATCCCGGGGGCGATGAGCCAAGCCAGCCCGGCGGCCACGAGGGCGGCCAGCACCACGGCGCCGGCCATCAGCCCCAACCGCAGCCCAAGCCGTCCGAACCGGGGTTGCGCGGCGATGCCGATCCCTACGGACATGCGACCAGGATCCGGCTGGCGAACTGGACCCCGTAGGACGAGGCAGCGGTGAGCGCCTCGAAGAAGGCCTCGGTCATGCCGGGCGAACCGGCTTCGGCGGTCTTGGGCTGCTCCGTCTTCGGGCGGGTGACCGTGGCGGCGCAGCCCTGCGGCGCGCCCGCGAGGGTGGCCGCGTCCGAGCCCTCCGCGAACGAGAAGGCCACGAAATAGGTCGGGTCGTAGACCTCCAGGGCGGCGACGCCCCTGCCCTGCTGGACCGGCGCCTTGAGCGGAAGCAGGAAGCTCAGCTCCAGCGCCTTGCCCTCCAGCCGCATCGCCGGCTCCTTCGGTTCGGCGAAGGCCTGGTCCTTGCCGCCGACCTTCAGCTTCGTGAAGTAGCCGAACTCGGCGAGGTTCGTGGTGTTCTCGGCCGCGAGCCCGGCCAATTCGTCGGGCGCGAGCGTGCCGTCCTTGTTGGCGTCGAGCCCCTGGGTGACGAAGGCGGTGTATTCGGGATCGAAGCTCCAGGTGTCGCGCACGCCCACGAGCTTGCCGTCCTGGTAGACGAGCTGCGCCTTCGCGGTGACCCAGACATGGGGATGGGCCGACGCGGGCGTGGCGGCGCAGGCGAGGCCGACGGCCAGGAGCAGGGCGACGGTCTTCGCGACGGGCTTGGGGAAAGGCGCGGCGATCGGCATGGGGCGGCGGCACGCTCGCTGCAAAGAGGGGAGACCACGAGAAACGCGGCCCCTTCCTCATCCCCTGGTTGGGCGAAAGCGAGGCGCCGCGGCGCGCCGATCTCCCGAAGAAATCACTCCTGCGCGTCCAGGCCCATCAGCTGAAAACTCGTCCGCAGGTCGTTCGACATCGGGATGTCGAGGCGCTCGCCGTTGGGCAGGCGCTTCAGGAACCAGCGCTCGTAGGTCCAGCGCAACGCGCGTGATTCGGCCAGCCTTGTGAAGGTTTGGGCCACGACCCCGGCGAACTCGGGATCGTCCTTGCGGAACATGATGCCGTAGGGCTCGTAGGAGAGCTTGTCGGGCAGGACCGTGTAGCTCGCCCCGTCCTGGCCGTCGGTGGCGATCAGGCCGTAGAGCAGCACGTCGTCGGTGGCGAAGGCGTCCGCCTGGCCGGCCTTCACCAGGGCGTAAGACGCCGCATGGTCGGGGGCCGTCACGATCTGCGCCTGGATCTTGAGCTTGGCCAGGAGGTCGCGCACCGCCTTCTCGTTGGTGGTGCCGGCGGTGACCACCACGGTCTTGCCGGCCAGATCCCGGTAGGAGGCCACGCCGGTGCCCTTCTTCACCAGCAGCTGCGTCGCGCTGATGTAGTCGACCGGCGAGAAGGCGACGCTCCGGCGCCGCTCGGCGTTGGCGGTGGTCGAGCCGCATTCGAGGTCGATCTTGCCCGAGGTCAGGGCCGGGATGCGCGTCTCCGCGGTCACCGGCTCGTACCTGACTGTCACCGTCCGTCCGATCGCCGCCTGGATGTCGTCGGCGATCTCGCCGCACAGGTCGATGGCGTAGCCGATCGCCCGGGGGCTGCCGTCCCGGTGCTTGCCCTCCACGAAGGAGAACGGCACCGAACTCTCCCGATAGCCGAGGACGATCTCGCCGCGCTCGGCCACCCGCTTCAGGGTGCCGGTAAGCACCTCGATGGATGCGGCGGGGCGCGGGACGCCCGCCAGCACGAGAACCATCGCCAGGACCGAGCCGAACCGCAACGCCGCCATGCCGTGTCCTCCGGGGAGCCGCGCTCGGCTGTTGATCCGCTTCGCCACGCTCCGAAAGCCGGCCGCCGGCTTTCGCGACGATGCTCTATTCGGCGGCTGAGGGAACCGGGCCGACATGGTCGAGGCGCTGGTCGGTGCTGGTGAGCTGCCCCTCCCACTTGGCCACCGCGACGGTGGCGATGCTGTTGCCGAGCACGTTGGTCGCCGAGCGGCCCATATCCAGGAACTGATCGATGCCGATGATCAGCAGCAGGCCGGCTTCGGGGATGTTGAACTGCGCCAGCGTCGCCGAGATCACCACCAGCGAGGCGCGCGGCACGCCGGCCATGCCCTTCGAGGTCACCATCAGCAGGAACAGCATCGTGAGCTGCTGACCCCAGGTAAGCGGGATGTTGTAGGCCTGGGCGATGAACATCACCGCGAAGGTGCAGTACATCATCGAGCCGTCGAGGTTGAACGAGTAGCCCATCGGCAGCACGAACGAGGTGATGCGGTTGGGCACGCCGAACTGCTCGAGGTTGGTCAGCATCTTCGGGTAGGCCGCCTCGCTCGACGCGGTCGAGAAGGCGAGCACGAACGGCTCCTTGATCAGGTTGAACAGCCGCCTGATGCCGTCGCCGCCGAGCATCAGGAAGCCGACGCCCATCAGCAGCGCCCAGAGCACCGCGAGGCCGGCGTAGAACTCGACCAGGAACTTGCCGTAGGTCACCAGGACGCCGATCCCCTGCGTGGTGATCGTGGCCGCGATCGCCGCGAACACCGCCACGGGGGCGAACAGCATCACGTAACCCGTCACCTTGAGCATGACGTCGGCCAGGCCCTCGATGCCCTGGGCCAGGAAGTGCCCCTTCTCGCCGAGCGCCGCGAGCGCCACGCCGAAGAAGATCGAGAACACCACGATCTGCAGAATCTCGTTGTTGGCCATCGCCTCCACGGCGCTCTTGGGCACCAGGTGGGTGACGAACTCCTTGAGCGACAGCGAGGCCGCCTTGAGGCCGGTGCCGGCGCCGACATCCGGCAGCGGCAGGTTCAGGTTGTGGCCCGGCTGCATCAGGTTGACCAGGATCAGGCCCAACATCAGCGAGCAGAACGAGGCGCCGACGAACCAGAGCAACGCCTTGCCGCCGACCCGGCCGACCGCGGCGGTATCCCCGAGATGGGCGATGCCGACCACCAGTGTCGAGAACACCAGCGGCGCGATGATCATCTTGATCAGGCGGAGGAAGATATCCGACACCAGTGCGATGTAGCCGGCGATTTCCTTGGCCGTCTGTGGATCCGGCCAGGTGATGCTGCAGGCGTAGCCCACCGCGATCCCGAGCAGCATGCCGATAAAAATCAACGTCGTGAGCCGTGAACCCGACATCGGTACTGCTCCTCGTCGCCGCCCGGGATGGACCAGCATCGACTTTCGTCAACGTGAAGCATGGATTAAGCCATACGCAAGCCAATTCGTAGGTTGTTACTGACATGCCCGACTGTTTTCCCGGGACGTTCGCCCGGGGTTGAAACCTGTGGCCGACCGGTCGCAGCTGCGGTACGAGACTTGCTCTCCCGGCTTGCCTGCCGTTTCTGCAGGCTGGACCAAAAACCTGCGCCCGCGAGAATACATGGACGTCTTCGTACAGCAGCTGATAAACGGGCTAACGCTCGGTTCGATATACGGTCTGATCGCGATCGGTTACACGATGGTGTTCGGTATCATTGGAATGGTGAACTTCGCCCACGGCGATGTGTTTATGGTGTCCAGCTTCATCGCGCTGATCACCTTCCTTCTTCTCACGACCTGGCTGGGGATTAGTTCGATCGCCCTGGCGTTCCTGGTCGTCCTCGTGGTCGCCATGGTGCTCACAGCCCTGTGGGGCTGGGCGATCGAGCGGATCGCGTACCGGCCCCTGCGCGGCTCGTTCCGGCTGGCGCCGCTGATCTCGGCGATCGGCGTCTCGATCTTCCTGTCGAACTTCGTCCAGGTGGTGCAGGGCGCGCGCAACAAGCCGACGCCGCCGATGCTCTCTGGCGGCATCACGCTGTTCGAGCGCGACGGCTACGCGGTGTTCCTGGCCTACAAGCAGATCCTGATCATGGCGGTCACGGCCGTGCTGCTGACCGGCTTCTGGTATCTCGTACAGCGGACCCCGTTCGGCCGGGCGCAGCGCGCCTGCGAGCAGGACCGCAAGATGGCTGCCCTGCTGGGTATTGACGTCGACCGGACGATCTCGCTGACCTTCGTGCTCGGTGCCGCGCTCGCGGCCGTCGCCGGGGTCCTCTACCTGATGTACTACGGCGTCGTGTCCTTCTCGGACGGGTTCGTGCCCGGCGTGAAGGCGTTCACCGCGGCGGTGCTCGGCGGCATCGGCTCGCTCCCCGGCGCCGTACTCGGCGGCCTGATCATCGGGCTGATCGAGACCTTCTGGTCGGCCTACTTCTCCATCGAGTACAAGGACGTCGCCGCGTTCTCGATCCTGGCGATTGTGTTGATCTTCATGCCGTCCGGCATCCTGGGCCGGCCGGAGGTCGAGAAGGTCTGATGGCGAACTTCAAGCCTGCGACCCAAGCCGCCATCTCGGAATCGGCGATGGCCGGCATCGTGCGCGACGCCGCGCTCTACGCGCTGGTCGCCTTCGGCCTCTGCGTGCCGATCATCGCATACCGGACCGATCCCGGCCCGGGCAGCGACCTGCTGCTGACCCCGCGCTGGGGCCTCGTGGCATCCCTGTGTGCGGCGATCTTCGTCGTCCGCATCCTCCAGCGCCTCGTGCTCCTGCGCCGGGACGCACGCCGCGCCCTGACCCCCTCCCCGGCCCAGGCCACCGAGGCGGTCCAGGGTGAACCCGCGGCCGGACAGAAGACCTCCAAGGTCGGCCTGTACGTGTTCATCGGCATCGCCCTGACGCTACCGGCGCTCGCGGCGGCGGCCACCGGCGGCCTGTCCTCGGCGCGCTACTGGATCGATCTCGGGATCCTGATCCTGACCTACGTGATGCTCGGCTGGGGCCTCAACATCGTGGTCGGCCTCGCTGGCCTGCTCGACCTCGGCTACGTCGCCTTCTACGCGGTCGGGGCCTATTCCTACGCGCTGCTGTCGACCACCTTCGGCCTGTCGTTCTGGATCTGCCTGCCGCTGGCGGGCGTGTTCGCCGGCCTATGGGGGATGCTGCTCGGCTTCCCCGTGCTGCGCCTGCGCGGCGACTACCTCGCGATCGTGACGTTGGCCTTCGGCGAGATCATCCGCCTGGTGCTGATCAACTGGACGGACGTGACCGGGGGCGGGGCCGGCATCTCGTCGATCCCGCGGGCGACCTTCTTCGGGATCCCGTTCAGCGCCGGCGAGGACGGCTTCGCCGCCCGGTTCGGCATACCGTACGATTCGATGCACCGTCTGGTGTTCCTCTACTACCTCATCCTGGCGCTGGCCCTGTTCACCAACTTCGTCACCCTGCGCCTGCGCAGGCTGCCGATCGGGCGGGCCTGGGAGGCTCTGCGCGAGGACGAGATCGCGTGCCGGTCCCTCGGCATCGACACGACGGCCACCAAGCTCACGGCCTTCGCGCTCGGGGCGGCGTTCGGCGGCATCGCCGGCTCGTTCTTCGCGGTGCGCCAGGGCTTCATCAGCCCGGAGAGCTTCAACTTCCTGGAGAGCGCGATCATCCTGGCGATCGTGGTGCTGGGCGGGATGGGCAGCCAGGTCGGCGTGGCCATCGCGGCGGTCGCCATGGTCGGCGGCCCCGAGATGCTGCGCAACCTCGGCTTCCTCAAAGCCGTGTTCGGCGAGGGCTTCGATCCCAACGAGTACCGCCTGCTTCTGTTCGGCGTCGCCATGGTGGCGATGATGGTCTGGCGCCCGCGGGGCCTGATCTCGGTGCGCCTGCCTTCGGTGTCATTGGGTGAGCGCCGCGCCGTCTCGGGTTCGCATGTGAGCGAGGGGCACGGCTGATGGCGCTTCATCCGGATCCCCGGGCGCAGGCGCAGGCCTCCGCCCCGCCGGTGCTCGCCGTCGAGCACCTGACCATGCGGTTCGGCGGGCTCACCGCCGTCTCCGGCCTGTCCTTCGAGGCCAGGCGCGGCGACATCACCGCCCTGATCGGCCCGAACGGGGCCGGCAAGACCACGGTGTTCAACTGCATCACCGGCTTCTACAAGCCGACCGAGGGCATGCTCCGGCTCGCCCATGACGACGGCACCACGCACCTGCTGGAGCGGCTTCCGAACCATGCGGTCAACAGCACCGCACGGGTGGCCCGGACCTTCCAGAACATCCGTCTGTTCCAGGGCATGACGGTGCTGGAGAACCTTCTGGTCGCCCAGCACAAGCCGCTGATGCGCGCCTCCGGCTACACCCTGTTCGGGCTACTCGGCCTCAAGGGCTACCGGGATGCGCAAGGAGAGGCGATCGAGCGGGCCAAGGCCTGGCTCGACCGGATCGACCTGATGGCGCGGGCCGACGACCCGGCCGGCGCCCTCCCGTACGGCGCCCAGCGCCGGCTGGAGATCGCCCGGGCGATGTGCACCGATCCGGTTCTCCTCTGCCTCGACGAGCCGGCCGCGGGCCTCAACCCGCGCGAATCCGCCGAGCTCAACGCGCTGCTGCGCCACATCCGGGACGCGCACGATACCTCCGTGCTGCTGATCGAGCACGACATGTCGGTGGTGATGGAGATCTCGGATCACGTGGTCGTGCTGGATTACGGTCAGAAAATCGCCGACGGCACCCCGGCCGAGGTGCGGGCGGATCCGAAGGTGATCGCCGCCTATCTGGGTGTCGAGGACGACGAGGTGGAAGCCGTGGAGGCCGAGGTCGGCATCACTGTGCCGCACGGGGACCCGACGCTGCCGGACGTGAGCCGCTCGGAGGCTTCGGTATGAGCGTGGCCGGCATCAACGTCCTGGTCGAGGAGACCCGGGCGATCCAGGCGGGGGGCAAACCCCCGCTCCTCGCGGTGCGCGACGTCTCCACCTATTACGGCAGCGTCGCCGCCCTGCGGGGCGTCGATATCGACGTCGCCGATGGCGAGATCGTCACGCTGATCGGCGCCAATGGCGCCGGCAAGTCGACCTTGATGATGACGATCTTCGGCAGCCCCCAGGCGCGCACCGGGACGATCACGTACGACGGGCGCGACATCACCCGGCTGCCGACACACGCGATCGCCCGGCTCGGCGTCGCGCAATCACCGGAGGGCCGCAGGGTCTTCCCGCGGATGAGCGTGTTCGAGAACCTCCAGATGGGCGCCTCGCTCCACGGCGAGCGCTACTTTCAGGAAGATCTCGAGAAGGTCTGCACCCTGTTTCCGCGGGTGAAGGAGCGCCTGCATCAGCGCGCCGGCACGATGTCGGGGGGCGAGCAGCAGATGCTGGCCATCGCCCGCGCGCTGATGAGCCGTCCGCGCCTGCTGCTCCTGGACGAGCCGTCGCTCGGCTTGGCGCCGCTGGTGGTGAAGGGCATCTTCGACGCCATCAAGGAGCTGAATCGCACGGACGGCATGACGATCTTTCTGGTCGAGCAGAACGCCTATCACGCCCTGAAGCTCGCCCATCGCGGCTACGTGCTGGTCAACGGCCGCGTGACGATGAGTGGCACGGGCCGGGCGCTGCTCGACGATCCGAACGTCAAGGCCGCTTATCTGGAAGGGGGCCATACCGGCCCGGTCGGGGCATGAGCATGCTGCAGGGGATCCTGTACGAGGAGGAATCGGCCTGGCTGTTCCTTCTCGTCACCGTGGTGATGGGCGGCTGGGCCGGCTGGATGGCCGCCCGCGCGGTCGCCCGGGGCTGGCGGCCGTTCTGGCAATGCGCGCTCGCGCTGCTCCTCGTGGCGGCGGCCGTGCGCTTCATCCACTTCGCATTGTTCTCGGGGACGCTCGCCTCGCTCCATTACTACGCGATCGACGTGATCGTCGTCATGATCATCGGTGCGGCCGGCTTCCGGTTCACGCGAACGCGCCAGATGACGAGCCAGTACCGCTGGCTCTACGAAAGAACCTCACCGCTGACGTGGCGCACACGGGACTCCGTGGCGGACGGGGGACGGTGAGTTCGGCCGGATCCGCACAGGCGGACCTGTACTCAAGGGGATGTTAGCGATGAGATCGTTTCTGCTCGCCGGGCTTGCCCTCGGTGCGATGATCGCCGCGGCACAGGCTGCCGAGGTCAAGCTCGGCATCGCTGCGCCGATCACCGGCAACAGCGCCGCCATCGGCGTCCAGTTCAAGAACGGCGTCAGCCAAGCTGTCGAGGATATCAACAAGGCCGGCGGGATCAAGGGCACGACCCTGACGGTCCTGGTCGGCGACGATGCCTCGGATCCCAAGCAGGGTGTCTCGGTGGCCAACAAGTTCGCCAGCGACGGCGTCAAGATGGTGGTCGGCGACTATAATTCCGGCGTGTCGATCCCGGCCTCCGACGTCTATCTCGACGCCGGAATCATCCAGATCACCCCGGCCTCCACCAACGTGAAGTTCACCGAGCGCGGGATGTGGAACACCTTCCGCACCTGCGGCCGCGACGACCAGCAAGCTGCGGTGGCGGGCGCGTATCTGGTAGCCAACTACAAGGACAAGAAGATCGCTTTCGTCCACGACAAGACCCCTTACGGCAAGGGCCTGGTCGACGAGACCCAGATGGTGCTCAAGGCCAAGGGCGTGAAGCCGGTGATCTTCGAGGGCATCAACCCGGGTGAGAAGGATTACTCGGCCCTGGTCTCGAAACTGAAGTCGGCCAACGTCGATATCGTCTATTTCGGCGGCTACTACACCGAGGCCGGGCTGATCCTGCGTCAGATGCGCGACCAGGGCCTGAAGGCTCCGCTGATGGGCGGCGACGGCATGGTCGACCGCGAGCTGGTGGCGATCGCCGGTCCGGCCGCCGAGGGCACGCTGACCACCTTCCCGCCGGATGCCCGCAAGAACCCGAACGCCAAGGCCGCCCTGGCCGCGTTCAAGGCCAAGAACATCGATCCCGAGGGCTACACGCTCTATTCCTATGCCTCCGTTCAGGTGCTCGCCAAGGCGATCGCCGAGACCGGTTCCACCGACGGCAAGAAGCTGGCCGATTGGTTGCACCAGGGTAAGCCGGTCGACACGGTGGTCGGCCCGATCGCGTACGACAAGAAGGGCGACATCACCCGGCCGGACTACGTCCTGTACGAGTGGAAGAAGGGCGCCGACGGCAAGATCGACTACACCGGCAACGAACTGACCAAGTAATCTGCCTTCAATTCCGGCCGACGCCGCCCCGCACGCATGCGTGGGGCGGCGTCTGCGTTTCCGGAACGGTGGATTCGTCAGCCTTAATCGTTCTTCCCGCCGCCCCACCCGATGCGTACGCTCAAGAATTGTGCATGATGCCGGCGGCAGGCGGGCCGGCAGGCTGCCGCGACCTGCCGGGGGAGGCCGAATGACGGCGGCGCAACACGCAACCGGGGACGCTCGCGCGACGGTGGCGGCCGGTCGTACGTCGTCCGCCACAGATCTGCGCGCCACCGCAGCCCAGCTTCCGGCACCATCATTGCAAAGGCGTCGCCCGAGCGGGCGGGGCCGAGCGCCGAGCCGCCAGCCGATCCCGTTCGACCTGATCCAGGAGTTCCGTACCGATGCAGTCTGATATCGCTCGCCGTGGCCTTGCCGCGGCGCTCGGCCTGAGCCTCGCCCTGGCCCCCCTCAGCCTGCGGGCCGAGGATCTGACCGGTACCCTCAAGAAGGTGAAGGATAGCGGCGCCCTCGTCATCGGCTACCGCGACGCCTCCGTGCCGTTCTCCTATCTCGGCGGCGACCAGAAGCCGGTCGGCTACGCGATGGAGATTTGCTTCAAGATCGCCGACGCCGTGAAGGCCAATCTCGGCCTGCCGAACCTCGAAGTGAAGCTCAACCCGGTCACCTCCGCCACCCGCATCCCGCTGATGGCGAACGGCACGATCGACCTCGAATGCGGTTCGACGACGAACAACGTCGAGCGCGAGAAGCAGGTGTGGTTCACCAACTCGCACTTCCTGACCGCGACCCGCTACGTCTCGAAGAAGTCGGCCAACCTGCACACGATCGAGGACCTTAAGGGCAAGACCGTTGTGTCGACCTCCGGCACCACGAACATCAAGCAGATCAACGAGGCCAACACCGAGCGGAAGCTCGGCCTGACGATCCTGCCGGCCAAGGACCATGCCGAGGCGTTCCTGATGGTCGAGACCGGCCGCGCCGTGGCCTTCGTGATGGACGACGTGCTGCTCGCCTCCCTGGCCGCCTCCTCCAAGGACCCGTCGGCCTACGAGATCTCAACCGAGGCCCTGTCCAAGCCCGAGCCCTACGGGATCATGGTGCGCAAGGACGACACGGCGTTCAAGAAGGTCGCCGACGAGGCCACCGCCAAGCTCTACACGAGTCCCGAAGGCAAGGCGCTCTACGACAAGTGGTTCACCCAGCCGATCCCGCCGCGCAACATCAACCTCAACCTGCCGATGAGCGCGGAGATGAAGAAGCAGTTCACGACGCCGATCTCCAGCCCCGATCCGGCTGCCTACTGAGCGCCGTCCAAGGTGACGCGCACCGCGGGGCCCGGCCCTGCGGTGCGCCTTCATAAGGTCAGAGCAGAACCAGCACGATGAACTACAATTGGAACTGGCGGATCTTCTTCGATGCCTCGCCCGAGGGCAACGGCACCTATCTCGACATGCTGCTCTCCGGGCTCATGTGGACGATCGCCACCGCCCTGTGCTCCTGGATCATCGCGTTCTTCCTCGGCTCCCTGATCGGGGTGCTGCGGACGCTGCCGTCGAAGACCGCCAACGCGATCGGCACGGCCTATGTCGAGCTGTTCCGGAACGTGCCGCTGCTGGTGCAGATGTTCCTCTGGTACTTCGTGCTGCCCGAGGTGGTGCCCACGCGTTTCGGCGATGCGATCAAGCAACTGCCTGACGCGCCGTTCTACACCGCGGTGGTGTGCCTGGGCTTCTTCACCGCCTCGCGGGTGGCCGAGCAGGTCCGGGCCGGCATCCAGTCGCTGCCGCGCGGCCAGAACATGGCCGGCACCGCGATGGGCTTCACGGTCTACCAGACCTACCGGTACGTGCTGCTGCCGAACGCCTACCGGATCATCCTGCCGCCGATGACCTCGGAATTCCTGAACAACCTCAAGAACACCTCCGTGGCCCTGACGATCGGCCTCCTGGAACTGACCGCCCGCGCCCGCTCGATGCAGGAATTCTCGTTCCAGGTGTTCGAGGCGTTCACGGCGGCGACGCTGCTGTACGTGATCGTCAACCTCGTGGTCGTCACCGCGGCGACCTACCTGGAGCGCGCCGTCGCGATCCCCGGCCAGCGCTGAGGCGCCGGCCCCGCCCCCCGATTTCCCCGATCCGCCGGCGCTCGGCCACCGCGAACAGGTCCCGATGCTCTCGAATTTCGATTTCAACGTCATCCTCTCGTCCCTGCCCTACCTGTTCGGGCAGGGCATGGTCTTCACGGTGACGCTCACCGCCATGGCGGCGGTCGGCGGCGTGATCATCGGCACGCTGCTGGCGATGGCCCGGCTCTCGAGCGTGCCGGGCCTCAGCCACCTCGCGAAGGGCTATGTCGAGCTGTGCCGCTCGCTGCCGCTGGTGCTGGTGATCTTCTGGTTTTACTTCCTGGTGCCGTATATCGGCGCCTACGTGACCGGCGCCTCGACCCCGATCCAGGTCGGCGCCTTCCCGTCGGCGCTCATCACCTTCATGGCCTTCGAGGCGGCCTACTTCTCCGAGATCATGCGTGCCGGCATCCAGTCGATCCCCAAGGGACAGACCGGGGCGGCCCTGGCGCTCGGAATGAACTACTGGCAGACCATGGCCAACGTCGTCCTGCCCCAGGCCTTCCGCAACATGCTGCCGCTTCTGCTGACGCAGACCGTGGTGCTGTTCCAGGATACCTCCCTGGTCTACGTGCTTTCGCTCACCGACTTCATGGGCGCCGCCTCGAAGGTGGCGCAGCGCGACGGCCGCCTCGTCGAGATGTATATCTTCGCCGCCGTCGTCTACTTCTTGATCTGCTTCACGGCCTCGTTCCTGGTGCGTCGCCTGCAGCGCCGCGTCGCCATCATCCGCTGACCGACACTGGAGTCCGCGCCATGACCTCGACCCCGATGCCGGCCCCGTCCGTCAAGGAGCCCGTCGCAGACGCCGCCCACGCCCCCCGGGATTCCGGGCTGCAGCCGGGGCGACTCGTCTCCGGCGAGCCCGCGGCGGCGCCCGGTGAGACGATGATCGCCATCGACAACATCAGCAAATGGTACGGCGACTTCCAGGTGCTGACCAACTGCACCACCAAGGTCGCCAAGGGCGAGGTCGTGGTGGTCTGCGGCCCCTCGGGTTCGGGCAAGTCGACCCTGATCAAGTGCGTCAACGCCCTCGAGCCGTTCCAGAAGGGCCAGATCACCGTCGCCGGCACCAAGGTGATCGACAAGTCGACCAACCTGCCTAAGCTGCGCTCCCGGGTCGGCATGGTGTTCCAGCACTTCGAGCTGTTCCCGCACCTGTCGATCACCGAGAACCTCACCATCGCCCAGCGCAAGGTCCTGGGCCGCGGCGCCGAGGACGCCAAGAAGCGCGGCCTCGACCTGCTGGCCCGGGTGGGCCTGAGCGCCCAGGCGGAAAAATTTCCGGGGCAGCTCTCGGGCGGTCAGCAGCAGCGCGTGGCGATCGCCCGGGCGCTCGCCATGAACCCGGTGGTGATGCTGTTCGACGAACCGACCTCGGCGCTGGACCCCGAGATGGTCGGCGAGGTGCTCGACGTGATGGTCGAGCTCGCCAAGGAGGGCATGACCATGATGGTCGTGACCCACGAGATGGGCTTCGCCCGCAAGGTCGCCGACCGGGTGATCTTCATGGATCGCGGCGAGATCGTCGAGGACGCCAAGAAGGAGGATTTCTTCGGCAGCCCCCGCTCCGAGCGCGCCCAGACCTTCTTGTCGAAGATCCTGCAGCACTGATTTTTTTCGACTTGGCCGAGGGATCTCGGATATCGCCGCGTGACGAAGGGAATGCCTACCCCCGTCACGCCGTCCGCTTGCGACCGTGGGCACCGGTCTTGAGACCGGCCGCGAGAACCTCGCCCATCCGCACCTGCCAGCCCGGGCCGGTGGCCTGGTAGCCTTCGATCACGTCGGGGGGCAGGCGCAGGGTAACGAGCTTCTTGCTGGTCTCCGATCTGGGACGGCCGCGCTGCGTGAGCCTCGCGAAGAGTGCCGGATCCAGAACCTCGGAGGCCGGGCGGCCCTGCGCGGCCTGTTCGTCGGTGACCTCCGGTGCGTCCGGATCGCGCGCGATCGCGGCCTGGATCCGGGCCTCCTCGGCGTCGCTGATCGGGCCTGCCTTACGCTTGGTCATAGAGGCTCCTCTCTTTGCGACTAGCCGGCCGAAGGCTGATGGCCGTCACCGCCTCCGTCCCGAGCGGCGAAAACACCAGCGCCCTCAAATGGCCGTCGAGCCATCCGACGGCGATGAATCGCGGGCGGCCGTCCGGTCCCGGATAAGCCGGGACGACGATGGCGCTGTCCCATTCGAAGCGGTCGCGAGCATCGACTAAATCGAGACCATGCCCCTCCGGCTCGGGGCGCAGGTTGATCGCGCGCTTGCGCTCATCCCAGACCATTTGCACCGAATTAATGTAACTACAGATCAGGCCGTCGGCAAGGCACTTGTGCGGTCGACCCAGAAGCTTGAGCGGCTTTGGTGGACCTAGACGACTGCCGCCTGCGCGGCCCGATACTCCCGCCCGTGCTGGCAATAGCCCTCGACGATGCGGATCATCATCGCGCGCTTCTCGGCGTCCAGGGGTGACAGGATCCGGGCCGGGCGGCCGCCCCAGAGATAGCCGGCCCCCAGGATCTGGCCGGGATCGGTGGTGGCGCCGGCCGCCAGCATGACGTCGTCGGCGATCAGCGTGCCGGGGGCGACCGTGGCGCCGATGCCGATCAGGGCCCGCGCGCCGATCCGGCAATCGGCGATCCGGACGTTGTGGGCGATGGTCGTGTCGCGCCCGATCACGACGCCCTCGGCCCGGCTGCGGATCGTCGTGTTGTCCTGGATGTTGGTGTCGGCCCCGACCACGATCGGCCCGGCCTCGGCGTTGAGATCGCACGAAAACAGCACACTGACGCCGGCCCCCAGGCTCACCCGTCCACGCAGGCGCGCGGTCCGGGCGACGAACACGCTGTCCTCGACCTCCGGGGGGAGCCCAAGTTCGACGGATGCCCCGTCGCCCATCCGCTCGCGCAGGCGCTCGGCGCGCTCGGCGACCTCGTCCGGGCCGACCGGCCGGCTTGGCCGAGCCGGGCTGCCGGCATAAGCGTATCCGCCCGCGAGCCTCATGCGCGGGAACACGGTCGCGCCCGCTTCGATCACCGCGGTGTCGCCGATCTCGGCGCCGTCGAGGATCACGACGTCGTCCTCGATCACGACGTCGGAGCCGATCGTGCAGGCATGAACGACGCTGTTGCGACCGACCGTGACCCGGTCGCCGACCTGCGTCCCGTGGGTGAGCGTGGCGATGTGCACCGTCGAACGGTGGCCGAGCCAGAACCTGTCCCCGAGGGTGATGGCCTGCCCGTCGGCGCGGATCACCGCCTCGTCGCCGATCCAGGCCTGGGCGCCGATCCGGGCGGAGCCGATCACCGTGCTCCCGCGCCCGCACCAGACCGGGCGGCTCGCGAAATCCGGCAGGACGCCCGCGTAGGGCAGGATCAGGTCGGGGGTCACACGTTCATCCTTCTCCGCCGATCACGCCCGCGACCGGGGCGAATGCGACTTCTCGTGCCATATAGAGGCGCGACCGGGTGTGACAGGCGTGGGACCGGCACGCGCCGCTTGAGGATCGTCGGACGAGGATGTTGGACCGGAGCATGAGCGCCCCCGCACCGAGCGTCGCCATCCAGACCGAACCGTTCGACACCGCCGCCGAGATTGCCCGGGTGAGCGTCGAACTAGGCGGCCGGGCCGGCGCGGTCGTCACCTTCACGGGCCTCTGCCGGGACGAGGCCGGGCGGCTGGCGGCGCTCGAACTCGAGCATTATCCCGGCATGGCGGAGGCGGAGATCCTCCGTGTCGCCGTGGACGCCGTCGCCCGCTGGCCGCTTCAGGCCCTGCGGGTGATCCATCGCCACGGCCGCGTGCGTCCGGGCGACGGCATCGTGCTGGTGGTGACAGCCTCCAGCCACCGGGTCGCGGCCTTCGAGGCGGCGAACTTCCTGATGGACTACCTCAAGACCCGCGCGCCGTTCTGGAAGCGCGAGCACTTGGCCGACGGCACCGTCGGCGGCTGGGTCGAGGCCGCCGCCCACGACGACGCGGCCGCGGAGCGCTGGGGGCAGTAGACCCGCGCTCCGGAGGTCTCGCTGCGCCCTTTCCCGGGCGCATGCAGCGTCAGCGGAATGCGACCCGGGACCCAGCGCAACACACCGCGAAGCGTCCGTTATCCCTTGATCGTGCCGCTGCGCAGCGCTTTCCTTGCTGGGTCCCGGATCGCCTTTCACTGCGTTCCAGGCGTCCGGGAAAGGTGGGCGGCTCATCCGAGACGGCCGGGCCCGCCGCCTGTGATCCCAAGCGCCAGAATACGCCCTACAGGATCGCGTTGAGCAGCACCGCGGCCAAGGCGCCCGCGACGGCGAGGCCGAGGATGACCACGCTGCTGAGTTGGTCCCCCGTATCCACGGTCCGGCCCGGGCCGAGGGAATGGATGTGGGGCTCGTTGCTGCTCACGCGGTCTCTCCTGGAGGCGCCCGGCTCCCGGCGGGAGCGCTTGCGTGGGCGGACAACGCGCGAAAGGCCGTCCGGTCTCGCCCGGCCGCACACAAGCTTGGTACGGCGTCGCCCTTGACCGCGGCCAGTCCGGGGCGTTCGTGAGCCTGCGACGCAGGAGCAATGATGACGGACGGTCAATCTCGGGATCTGGACGGCCCGGTCGGGCCCTGGCGCGGAGCCTTGCCGCTGGCGGCTTCGGGGATCGCCGTCGTCTGCTTCGTGGCGTTGCTGGCGCTGGCCTGGATGTCGGTGGGCACGCTCCTGCTGATCTTCGCGGGCGTGCTGCTCGGCGTGTTCCTCGACGGCCTGACCCGGGGGCTCGGCCACGTCCTGCCCCTGCCCCGGGGCCTGCGCCTGACGATCGCCAGCCTCGCGGTCGCCGTCGCGGTGATCGGCTTCGCATCCTACGGCGGGGCCACCATCGTGCAGCAGGGCCGCGATCTCGGAACCACGATCAAGAACCAGGCCGGCACGGTGTCGAGCTGGCTGTCCGAGCGCGGCATCGACGTGCCGAGCCTGGCGCCGAAGGGCGGCTCGGCCGAGCCCGGTCAGAAGGAGGGCGGCCTCGGCGGGCTCGCAAACGGCCTGCTCAAGAGCAGCAGCTCGATCGTCTCCGACGCCGGCAGCGTCCTCGGGCCGGCGGCGGCTGTGATCCTCGGCTTGTTCGATGCGCTGGGCAACCTGCTGGTGATCGCCTTCCTGGGGCTGGCCTTCGCGGCCGACCCAGAGGCCTATCGGGACGGGGTGCTGCGGTTCGTGCCGCCTCAGAAGCGTCGGCGCGCCGCCAAGGTGCTGGACGGCGCCGGCGAGACCTTGCGGCACTGGCTGTTCGGCCAGTTGATCATCATGGCGGCGATCTTCGTTTGCACCTGGGCCGGGCTGGCCTTCCTGGGGATCGGCGGCGCGCTGATCCTCGGCCTACAGGCCGGGCTTTTGGCCTTCGTGCCGACCGTGGGACCGCTGGTGGCGGGCATCGTGATCATCTTGGCGGCCCTGGCCTCGGGCCTCAAGGCGGTGATCGGCGCCGTCGGCGTCTACTTGGCGGTGCAGTGCCTGGAGAGCTACGGCCTGACCCCGTTCATCCAGAAGCGCGCGCTGGACATCCCCCCGGCCACGATTTTTGCCGGCCAGTTGATCCTAGGCGTCATCTTCGGGCTGTGGGGCATCGCCCTGGCGCTGCCCCTGATGGCGGTGATCAAGGTTCTGCTGGAACAGCTCTACGTGGAGGACACGCTGCACGAGCCGGCGAGCAGCTGAGCCGCACGGCCTGATGCGCGGGACCGCGAGCCCGAACCCAATCGGTTTGTCCGTGTCGATGTCTGGGAAGAGTGGATTTGCGAGGGTCCGCTTCTGAGTGAGAGTTGGCAGACACCGCCGTCGCACCCAATCACGACTGAGAGCAGCCGTATGACCGCGCGCACCGTGCTCGATAGCGGGCAAACCGAGCGGCCCCCCATAGGGCCTACCTCGATGAACTTTGGCCGACCTCGATGAGGCAAGCAATTCAGTTTGGCCGGCGTGTATCCAGAGTTTACGACTTGTCCGGCTCGGTTGACGGAGGGGCAGTGCCCCCCACGCCTATGCCTAGATCAACTCCCCTGTGAGGCGGTACTCCGCTCGGCAGCATGGGAGCGGGTGAGGGCTCCTTCTGCGCCTGAACAAGGCCAGCTTCCACCTCTCGGATGAGATCTGCGAAGGCGTACGGCTTGCTGAGCAGGCGTGTACCTGGCGGCAAGTCGTGCTGAAGATCCACCCCGGCTCCCGAGGTGACGATGATGCCAACACCGGGCCAACGGTGGTGAACGAGGTGGGCAAGGGCGACACCATCGCCCACGATGGCCCGCCCTGTGATCAACATGCGCACGGCGACTGACCCTTGGAGGACCGCCACCGCCTCAGCGGCAGTGCACACCTCCATGGTCTGAAAGCCAACATCCGTCAGCATGTCGGCGGTGACCATACGGACGAGCTCGTCAGCCTCCGCGATGAGGATGGCTAGAGGTCTGCTGTCAGACATGATGTGCTCCGCGCGAACAGGGCGGGAGCGCACGCTGCTCTCAGGCACAGGCGGCCGGGACCAAAGCCAGTGATGGTCCGTTATGCGCTAATTATCAGCCGGGCGCGATGGCCCTGAGTTGTGGCCGCTCGCTACCCCAAGCCGAAGTTGCGCCACGGCAGATCGATAGCTGCTCTCGGGAAGCGCCTTTGGCGATCCGGTTGGCCGGGTTGGGTCGAAAACAGCCATTTCGTAGGCGAGACCGGCATTCGGACCCACGGACGATTCTGGCCGCGTTCGCCCGTACGTCCGAACTTCTGGCCCTGCCGTCCGCGCTGCCGACTCGTCACCCGCGCAAGCCCGACTCGATCATCCGCGCCACCGCCAGGGCCCGGGCGTCGTCGCCGAAGCGGCCGATCACCTGGACGCCCACCGGCAGGCGCTCGCCCGGCACCGGTACGTTCACGCAGGGCACGCCCATCAGGGTCCAGAGCTGGTTGAAGCGCGGGTCGCCCGTCGAGGCCAGGGTGGCAGGTGCCGGGCCCGGAGCCGAGAAGGTGAGGATCGCGTCGTATTCGGCGAACAGGCCCTTGAGCACCCGGCGAGCCCGGTGGCCGTGGCGGCGGGCCTCGTCATACTCCGCCGCCTCGATCGCCGCGCCCGCGTCGAGATGCTCCCGGACCCGCGGCGGCAGCGCGTCGCGATGGCCGTCGTACTCCCAAGCCAGCGCCAGCCGGCCCTCGTAGTTCTGGATGATTCGGTGGCGCTCCCAGGCGAGCGCCAGCTCGGGCGGCAGCGTCAGGTCGGCGACCTGCGCACCGGACCGCTCGGCCGCCTGCCGGGCGCGGTTCAGGGCGGCGTCGGCGGCGGGCTCCGGCGCTTCGGCGAAATCCTGCCGCACGAGGCCGATGCGCGGCGCCGAGCCGGTCTCGGCCCGGTCGATCTCCGGTCGCCCGGTCACCAGCGCCAGGGCGTGGGCGACGTCCGCGACCCCGGCGGCGAACAGCCCGACCGTGTCGAGCGCCCAGGAATAGGTCTTGACCCCGACCGTCGGGATCAGCCGGAAGGACGGCTTCACCGCCGCGCAGCCGCAATAGCTCGCCGGCCGGATCACCGAGCCGGCGGTCTGCGTGCCGAGCGCCAAGGGCAGCATCCCGGCACCCACCGCGGCGGCCGAGCCCGCCGAGGATCCGCCCGGGGTATGGCCGGGATCGTGCGGGTTGACGGTCGCGGTCGGGTCGCTGCTGGCGAAGGCCGTGGTCGTGGTCTTGGCGAGTGCCACGGCACCGAGGCGCTTCAGACGCGCCACCACCGAGGCATCGCCCCGAGGCTGCCAGCCGGCGTACAGCGACGAACCCATCTGACTCGGCAGGCCGGCGCTGTCGATAATGTCCTTCACGCCCACCGCGATGCCGGCGAGCGGCCCGGAATCCGGGATGGCCGGGTTGTCGTCCAGGGTGACCAGCGCCCGCAGCTCCAGCTCCCGCGCGGCGATGGCCGCGCGGCATAGATCGATCGCGCCCGAAGGCGTCAGGGTGCCGGCTTCGATGCGGGCGCGGAGGTCGAGGATTGAAAGCATCTTGTATTCAGTCCGCGGTCGACGGTCGCTGTCAACTCGATCCCCTGCCGCCGGTGTAATTGCGGATTCGGTGCATGTGCGCTCGTCCCCCCACGGACTTGCCGCCGCTCCTGATCAGACGCCGACAGCGCGCAATCCGCGAAAACCACAGGGCTCGCCGATCCCGAATCGCCGTTGACGAACGCTTTACGGGACCGTGCGCATCGTCCGGGTCATGTGGCGTGGCGTATCCCTGTTCTCCGCCCTGGCGCTGTTCGGCGCGGGGCTCACCGCTTGCTCGATCAACCGGTTCGAGCGGCGCGACCCGTGGCGCGACCAGGCGGAGCAAGTCTGCCTGGCGAAGAAACTGGTCGAGCCGACCGAGTTCATCACGCCGATCGCGGCGATGGACGGGCCAGGTCCGTGCGGCATGCAGCAGCCCTTCCGGGTGACGCGGCTCGCCGGCGGCACGGTGGTGATGAAGCAGCGGATGACGCTCGGCTGCCCGGCGCTCGCAGAGGCCGAGGCCTGGCTCGCCGACACCATCCAGCCCGCTGCGAACCTGTATTTCGGCGTGCCTGTGGCCGAGATCAACGCTGGCTCCTACTCCTGCCGGGGGCGCAACAATCAGCCCGGCGCCAAGCTCTCCGAGCACGGCTTCGGCAACGCGATCGACGTGATGTCGATCAAGCTCGCGGACGGCCACGTCATCACCGTCAAGGGCGGCTGGCGCGGCACCGAGGCGGAGCAGGGCTTCCTGCGCGAGATCTTCCTGGGTGCCTGCCAGCGGTTCACCACGGTGCTGGCCCCAGGCTCGAACGTGTTCCACTACGACCACATCCACGTCGACCTTGCCCGGCACGACCCGCGCGGCCTGAAGCGGATCTGCCAGCCGTTCATCAAGTTCACGCCCCAGCTCGGGAATGGAGCCGAGCGGCCCCTGTCGCGCCCGCTGCCGCCAACCCGCCAGCCGGCCGCCCCGCAGGCCCCGGTGGATATCGAGGAGGACGATCCCTACGGAGTCTCGCCGATGTCGAAGGCTGCGAGCCCGACCCAGGTCGCCCGAGCCCCGGCACGCCTGCCCGCGGCCTCGGCCTACACCTCGGCGCCGCCGGTCCGGCCCGCACCCCGGGTCGCCGCCGCCCCCGAGGAGCCGGCGCAGGATTACGACGAGCCGCTGCAGCTCGGCGCGCCGCCGCCGAGCACGGGGCCGATCTACTGAGACGCCCGGTTTTCGGCGTACCGCGGTAGGCCCGGACCTGTAGCGGCCGGGCCGCACAGATCGGCTAAAGCGTTCCGGATTGTGCGCAAGAGCTTGACTGGCGGCCCAGCCGAGCCATCGTCTCGCGCATGCAGGACAGCACCCCCGTCGAGGCACGCGCCATGCGCCCGATCCTTCACAGCCTCGCCCTCGGGCTGGCACTCCTCTCCGTCGCGCAGCCGGCGCTGGCCCGCTCGGCCCGGGAGGATATCGAGCCCGCCGAAGAGCGGATCTTTCCGTTCGACGCGCAGATTCCCGGCTGCCAGGACCAGAGCGTGCTGGAGCGGGTCTCGACCAACTTCGCCGAGAAGGAGGCGAAGTACTGGAATTCGTCGATGACGATCCGGTCGTTCGATACGATCGAGCGCACCGCCTGGCGGCCCTGGGGCCTCGACACCTATCCGCGCCGGTTCTGCTCGGCCACCGTCACCACGTCGGACGGGGTGCGCCGCAAGGTCGATTACTCGGTGCGTGAGAGCCTTGGCATCATCGGGGCGACCTGGGGCGTCGAGTTCTGCGTCCACGGCCTCGACCGCGATCTCGCCTACGCCTACGCGACGGCCTGCCGGATGGCGCGGCCCTGAGGATGCGCGCCCGCGTCGCCTGCCTCGCCGGCCTGCTGATCGCGGGGCCGGTTGCCGCCCAGGATGTCGGCGGCTTCAGCCGCCGGGGCGAGCCGGGCGCGTTCGATTTCTACGTGCTGGCCCTGTCGTGGTCGCCGACCTACTGCGCCGGCGTCGGCGAGCGTCGCAACGACGTGCAATGCGCGCCCGGCCGGGGCCTCGGCTTCGTGGTGCATGGGCTCTGGCCGCAATATGACCGCGGCTACCCGCAGAACTGCTCCGCTGTGGAGCGGGCGCCGACCCGGCAGGCGCTGGAGGTTGCCGGCCAGGTCTATCCGAGCGAGGGGCTCGCCCGGCACGAGTGGCGCACCCACGGCACCTGCTCCGGCCTCGATCCGGCCCGTTACTTCCAGGCCGCCCGCGATGCGCGCCTCGCCGTCACGATCCCCGACGGCCTGAAGGGCGGCGGTGCCCCGCAGACCGTGGCGCCGATCGAGATCGCTCGGCAGTTCGTGGCCGCCAACCGCGGCCTGCGCCCCGACATGATGGCGGTGACCTGCACGCGCGGGCAGTTGCAGGAGGTGCGGATCTGCTTCTCCAAGGACCTGCGCGGCTTCACTTCATGCCCCGAGGTGGCCCGGGGCAATTGCCGCGCGCCGGACATCACCCTCGACGCCGCCCGCTGACTTTTTTGACCGTTTGCACGATCATAGGCTGGACCTGGAGCGCGGGATCCGCTTGAGGGCGACGCCATGAACTATCGGCACGCCTTCCACGCCGGCAACCATGCCGACGTGCTCAAGCACCTCGTTCTCGCGCGGGTGCTCGCCCACCTGAGCCTCAAGGACAAGCCGTTCCGGGCGCTCGACGCCTTCGCGGGCCTCGGAATCTACGATCTCACCGCCGACGAGGCGGCTCGCACCGGCGAGTGGCGGGACGGCTGGGGCCGGATGGAGACGCCGTTCGCGCCCGCGGTCGAGGCGCTGTTGACGCCCTACCGGGAGACCGTGGCGGCGGTCCAGGCTCGCTACGGCGCCTCCGCCTATCCCGGTTCCCCCGCGGTGATCCGCGAGGCCCTGCGGCCCGGCGACAGGGGCGTGTTCGTCGAACTCCACCCGGAGGACGCCGCGACCCTGGGGGAGCGCTACGCGCGCGACCCGCGCACCAGGGTGCTCAGCCTGGACGGCTGGACGGCGGTCAACGCGCAGATCCCGCCGCCCGAGCGCCGCGGCCTGGTGCTGATCGACCCACCATACGAGGTGCCGGGCGAGATCGAGCGGCTCGGGACACACCTCGCCCGCGCGGTGGCAAAATGGCCGACCGGCGTGTTCCTGGCCTGGTATCCGATCAAGGATGCCGCCGCGATCGACCGCATGGTCCGGGACCTCGATGCCGCCCTGCCTCGCCCGGCCCTGCGCCTCGACCTGCTGATCGACCGGCCGGACGACCCGACGCGGCTGTGCGGCAGTGGGTTGATCGTCGTCAATCCACCCTGGCGCCTGGCCGAGGAGGCGCTCGTATTCTTGCCAGCGCTAGCTGAGCGGCTGGCCCGGAACGCGTTCGGCGGATTTCGCTGCGTTCGGATCGGTGCAGTGGGCTGATTCGTCACTATTGCCGAAGGATCGCGCAATCGGAGCACCGGTCTGGCAAGGTCTCGCATCAGGGCAGCGCCCCGAAATGTGGCTACAAAACCACAGACCTCTGCCGACCCGTCCCAAGGGGCCGAGAATGACTAAAAACTAGGCAAGTGCCATTTGTTTGATTTTGTATCAGCGGCGGGTCGGTGTCAGCTTGGCCGGGAACCAATTCAAGCGAGCCGCGAAACCATGCTGAAGCGATCCACCCTGGCCGGCTTGGCCACCGTGCTGCTCTCCTCGACCGGCATCCTCGCGGCCGATCTGCAGACCAAGGCACCCGTGCCCGTGCCGCCCCCGGCCGAACCCTGCAAGGCCACGCTCCTAGGCCCGACCTATGGCGGCCTGATCAAGGCGAACCCGAACCCAACCTGCTTCTCCGCCGGCCCGCTGGGCGACCTCTACGTCGGCGGCGCCGTCACTGGCTACGCCTACACCCAGACCAATCCGTTCGCTTCGTTCTCGACGCCCGCCGCTCCCAATGATCGAGACCGGGCTGCGCGAGTCGATTTCTCGAACCTCCAGGGCATCATCCAGAAGCCTGAGGGCGCGTTCCAGTTCTACGTGCAGGCCGGCGCGTACTCGATCCCACAGCTCGGCTTCCCGACCCTGGGCACGTTCACCCAGACCGATCTGCTGTTCGGCCCGGTTCCGGTCGCTTTCGGCAAGATCCAGATCAACGATGAATGGTCGGTCCAGGGTGGCCGGATGTTCACCCTGATCGGCACCGAGCTTCTGTTCACCTACCAGAACCTGAACATCAACCGCGGCCTCCTGTTCGTGCAGGAGAACTTCATCAACCACGGCGTGCAGGTCAATTACAGCAGCGGCCCCCTCTCGGTCTCGCTGGCCGGCACCGACGGTTTCTTCTCCAACGAGATCAGCTGGCTGACCGGCAACGTCGCCTACAAGCTCGACGACTTCAACACGATCGGTGTCAACGGCGGCCTCAACCTCGGCCGCACCAACGCCTTCGAGCGCAGCGCGCGCTACCAGTTCGCAACGCCGAACTTCCAGCAGAACAGCGGCATTTTCAACATCAACTACACCTACGCGAACGGCCCGTGGATCATCTCGCCCTACTTCCAGTTCACCAACGTCGAGCGGGATGAGCGGATCGGCATTAACAGCAGCGCGTCAACTTTCGGTGGCGCTCTGCTGGCCGCCTACTCCTTCAACGATATTTTCTCCCTCGCCGGACGCGTCGAATACACTGAACAGACCGGCGTGCGCGGCGGCAACACCCCCAACCTTCTCGGCTTTGGCCCCGGCAGCAACGCCTTCTCGGTGACCGTCACGCCGACCTTCACGTTCGACCGCTACTTCTTCCGGGTCGAATACGCCCACGTCGAGCTCGGCGGGATCACGCGTGCGTCCGTCTTGGACGGCGGGACAATTTCTCCCGGCACCGGCTTCGGCCGTTATGGCACTCGCACCTCGCAGGACCGCTACATGGTCGAGACCGGCATCACCTTCTGATCCGATTCTCCGAGCCGGCCTTCGGGCCGGATCTTTCGAAGACCCCCGGGCGCGCGTCCGGGGGTTTTTTTATGTTCGGAGAACACCGCGAATGCGTCGCGCAGCACTGATCCAATCTCGGCTCGATCTTCGATATTATAATATAGAAACGATGTAAACTGAAATAATAGAGGCTGTATATCTCATACGGAGAGTCAGTTCTGGCGCGGGAAAAGTCGCGGTGAACTTGCGATGGTATCGCCGAATCTCGTATTATCCTTCAGCCGTCATGCGTGAGCGGGTTGAGGATTTCAAAGATGCCAGTGATCAAGGCTTTGTCGGATACGTTGCGGAGTGTCGCCGCGCCCGGCATGACGCCGAAGGCGTTGCGCGCCGCCGTCCGGGAGAAGCATCCCGATGCCTCCAAGAAGGATATCGTGCGGGCCGCCTTCTATGCCTTGCTCGAGGAGCCGGAGCAGGATCTGGCCTGCCTGGCCGAACTGCACGGCTTCGCCCTCGTCGAGCGCGTGTCCGAGGATGAGCGGACTATCAAGGTCGGGGGCACCAAGAAGAAGCGTCGGGCCGCCGAGGCGGCGAAGGCTGCGACCGGTGAACTGGCCGAAGCCCTGAACTGAAGGCGCCGGCCGCCGTCCTGCGGCGCGAAGAGGCGCGGCTGGTCTGGCTCAACTTCGCTGGAGCAGGCGTCGGCCGGGACGGTGCCCCTCCTCGCCGGTGTCGCGAAAGCCGAGCTTCTGCAGGAGGCCCCAGGAGGCGACGTTGCCGGGGCGGCACTCCGCCACGACGATGCGGGCCGGGAAGCGCCTGCCCAGGAGTTCGAGGATGGCCGAGACCGCCTCGTAGGCCAAGCCACGCCCCCGCGCTGCGCCACCGACCCAATAGCCGATCTCGATCGCACCGGGTCCGCGCAGATGCGTCCCGACCACGCCGACCAGATCGGATGCGACCGTTAGCTCGCCCGCTTCAGATGCACCGGCTCGGCGCATCCAGGCTCCCAGGAAGCGGTCCTGGCCGCGCCCACCGCTGCGGATCAGGTCTTCGGCGTCGCGTACGGTGAAGGGGGTCGGCAGGAAATCCACCGCCGCGGTGATCGCGGGATCGTCGGTGACCCGGCGGAGGTCCTGGGCATCCTCCGGCCGCAGCGCGGCGATCGACAGGCGTGCGGTCTCGATCGGAGGCAGGTCGGCGAGGCTGTCGCGGGCGGCGCGAATGGTAAACATCTTTCCGATGTGGGGTGGCGACCGGACCGGAAAAGGCACGGTCAGACCCCTCTCCTTCATCCCGTGACGGTCGCCGTCACTACTCAGACAGAGCGCAATGCGCTTACCGATAGGCCGGACGGGAACGGTTGCTTAACCTGAATCCGTCTTCATTGGGGCATCAAGTTGCGTCAGGCAAACGGGTGCGTCGATGCGGGTGCGCGGTACGGGTCGAGGGTTACGGACGCTGTCGCGCGTCGCCCTCATCGGCATCATCGGTGGCGGTGCCGCCGCCTGTTCCTCGGACGCATCGCGCCTGAGCAACCCTTTCTCAAACCCCTTCTCGTCGGAGCCTGCCGCCACTGGCAGCCTGCCGGAGGGTAGCCTGAAGCCGGCGCCGGTGATCCGTACCGGCCGGATCCAGTCCGAGGCGCTCGGCGCCCCCGGTGCTGCTCCGCGTCCGGCCGCCACGGCGATCCCGGCCCCGACTCAGGCGGCCGCGCCGGCCGCCCGGGTCGCCTCGACCGGTGCCCCCGGCTGGAGCGCCCAGGGCGGCACACAGATCACGGTGTCGAAGAACGACAGCCTGAACCAGATGTCGACGCGCTTCGGCGTGCCCGCTTCGGCGATCCTGTCGGCGAACGGCCTGTCCAACGCCAGCCAGATCACCCCCGGCCGGCAGATCGTGATCCCGGTCTACAACGCCTCCGGGCTGAACCCGGCCGCGGCTCCGATGACGGCCCGGCCGGCCCGGGCCGCCGAGGAGAAGCGAGAAGACGCGCGGCAGGTCGAGGCCA
Organism: Methylobacterium mesophilicum; assembly: GCF_022179445.1. Taxonomy (GTDB): domain Bacteria; phylum Pseudomonadota; class Alphaproteobacteria; order Rhizobiales; family Beijerinckiaceae; genus Methylobacterium; species Methylobacterium mesophilicum. The sequence continues at coordinate 53,859 of NZ_BPQU01000006.1, forward strand.
AGGTCGCCTCGAAGCGCGAGGAGGCCAAGGAGGCCGCCAAGCGCGAGGAGGTTTCCAAGCGTGAAGAGGCGTCCAGGCGCGCCGCCGCCGAGAAGGAGGCGGACCGCAAGGACGCGCTGGCTCGGGACACGGCAGCCCGCAAGGTCGCCGAGGACAAGGCCCGCAAGGAAGCGTCCCTGAAGGACGCCGACAAGAAGCATCACGTTCGCCCCGGCCAGGTCGCCAAGGCGGACGAGAAGAAGGCCGACCCGAAGGCTGAGGCGAAGGCCAAGGCCGAGGCGAAGGCCCTGGAAGCCAAGGCCGAGGCCAAGGCAGCCGCGAAGGCCGAAGCCACCCAGAAGCTCGCGGAGGCCAAGGCGGCCAAGGAGGCGGCCCAGAAGGCCGCCGCCGCCGAGAAGCCCGAGAAGGTCGCCTCCAAGGAGGCGCCGAAGCCGGTCGCCGCCGCTGCGCCAGCCAAGCCGGAGCCCGCCGCCACCGGGTCCGTCGCAGATGCGACGGCGTCGGAGAGCTTCCGCTGGCCCGCCAAGGGTCGGGTGATCTCGGGCTACGGCACGTCAGGCAACGAAGGCATCAACATCGCGGTGCCGGAAGGCACGCCGGTCAAGGCCGCCGAGGAAGGCACCGTGGCCTATGCCGGCTCGGACGTGAAGGGCTACGGCAAGCTGGTGCTGGTGCGCCACGCCAACGGGTTTGTCTCGGCCTACGCCCATAACGGCGAGATCGACGTGAAGCCCGGCGACAAGGTCAAGCGCGGCCAGACCATCGCCAAGTCCGGCGCCTCCGGCAACGTCACCTCGCCGCAGCTGCACTTCGAGATCCGCAAGGGCGGCTCGCCCGTGGATCCGATGTCCCAGCTCGCCAGCAACTGAGACGACGCAATCAATGTGGCGTGTGCGGCGGTCCCGAGAGGGGCCGCCGTTCTCGTTCGCGATGCCCCCGGCTCGAACGATCGCGTGCCTGCGATCAGGTTTTGGGGGCTTGCAGTGATCCGTCCGGGCTGTGGTGGTCCACCGCGTCCGGCAGGGTCTTGGCCAGGGTCGGAAACAGCTGTTCGACGGGGATGCCGAGCTTCGCAGCCATCTGGCGGACCTGCTCGTTGTCCAGGACCTTTTGGAGGTCGTCGGCGGTGATCGGCTCGTTCGGGCCGCGGCCTAGCCAGGAATTGACCTGGCTCTCGTAGCCGGAGCGGCGGAGCTGATCGAGCAACGCGTTGAGGCCGCCCGGCAGGACCTGCTGGATGATGCCAGGCAGCGCCTTGAGCGCCATCTGCCCCAACGAACCGCCGAGACTGTCGAGCAAGCTCATGATGATCCCCGTCGCTTTCCGTACGGATAGACCCTAGCGCATCGTTCCGCTTACCGAAACCGGCCGGACGCGCTAGCGATTTGATCCGCAACAGCTTTTTCCCGGTGGCCGATGGCTGCCCGTTGGCGTGAGACTTGGCGGCCGCCGACCGCTCCGGCCGAAGGCGTCCGATCAAAAAAATCAGCGGATCTGCGTGCTGAAGTTCGGCTGGGGCTTCAGCCGGCCGTCTTCGCTCTGGGCCGCGACCGCCGCGGGCAGGAACTCGGCGAGCGCCGTCGCCACGCGGCCGGCCGGCAGGTTCAGATCGTAGGCCAGCCGCTCGGTCACCGCATCCGGCAGGCACCCGGCAATCGCGGAGGCCGGGACGGGACGGTTCTCTCCGGACCCGATCCACGAGTCGACGGCCCCGCCGTGGCCGGCCTCGCGCAGCCGGTCCAGGAATGCGACGAGGCCACCCGGGTAGAATTTTGCCAGCGCCAGCGCGAGCTTGCCGCTGCCGGTGCTTACGACCGCCCGGTCGGCCGCCGCGACCACGTCGCCGATCAGGGTCTTCACACCGTCGAGCAGGCTCATCGTGTCGTATCCCGGGGTTCGATCACCACGCTCAAGGTTGGGCGGGACCGGCGGTCGGCAAGAGGCGGTCGGCAACAGCGCATGCGGCAATTGCGCGGCGATCGGCTAAAATGTCTGCCGCAGGGAGGGCGTGATCGATGAAGCGCGTGCAGGCCGGTGTTCTCGACGTCGCCTACCTGGAGGTCGGCCCCGCGGACGGGAAGCCGGCCGTCCTGCTCCACGGCTTCCCGTACGACGTCCACGCCTACGACGCGGCGGCGGCGCGCCTAGCCGCTGCGGGCGTGCGCTGCCTGATCCCGTACCTGCGGGGTTACGGGCCGACCCGGTTCCGCGACCCGCAAACGCCGCGCTCCGGCGAGCAGGCGGCCCTGGGAGCGGATCTCCTGGCCTTCCTGGACGCGCTCGGGATTGGGCGGGCGGTGCTCGCCGGCTACGATTGGGGCGGCCGGGCGGCCTGCGTGGTGGCGGCGCTCTGGCCGGAGCGGGCGACGGGGCTCGTGAGCTGCGGCGTGGGCTACAACATCCAGAATATCCCGGCCTCGGGCGAGCCGGCATCGCCGGAGGCCGAGCATCGGTTGTGGTACCAGTACTACCTCCACGGCGCCCGGGGCCGCGCCGGCCTGGCGGCCAACCGGGCGCAATTCTGCGCGTTACTGTGGCGGCTGTGGTCGCCGACATGGCAATTCTCCGAAGAAACGTTCGCCCAGACCGCGCATTCCTTCGAAGAGAATCCGGATTTCGTCGACGTCGTAGTCCACTCCTATCGCCATCGCTTCGCACTCGCGCCCGGCGATCCGGCACTGGCCGGGATCGAAGCCAGCCTGACGGCCCAGCCGGGGATCACCGTGCCATCGATCGTGCTGCTCGGTGCCGACGACGGGGTCGGGCCGCCGCCTGAGTCCGACACCGACGCCCGGCACTTCACCGGCCCGTACCGGCGCGCCATCGTCGCGGGGGTCGGGCACAACTTTCCGCAGGAGGCGCCGGACGCCTTTGCGGAGGCGGTGCTCGGCCTGCTGTGACCGTCTGAGCGCGGGGCGTTGCTTTCGGGAAGCCCCTGGCTATAGTCCGCGCGCTTTCAGACAGGTCTGCGGACGCCGCATCCGGCGGCAGGCCTGCGTGCCAATCGCAGGAGACGCTCGTTGATCACCCCCGCCTTCGCGCAAGGGGCCGCTACGGCCGCTGGCGGAGCGGAGATCGCCTTTCAGGTGATCCCGTTCGTCCTGATCTTCGTGATCATGTATTTCCTGATCCTGCGACCGCAGCAGAAGCGGGTCAAGGACCACCAGGCGCTGATCAAGGCCGTGCGCCGGGACGACACGATCGTCACCAATGGCGGCCTGGTCGGGCGGGTCGTGAAGGCCGTCGACGACCAGGCGGAGGTCGAGGTCGAGATCGCCCCGAACGTCCGCGTGCGGGTCGTCCGGACGATGATCTCCGAGGTCCGCGCCAAGGGCGGACCGGCCAAGGCCGTCTGACACCTTCCATGAAGCGGCCGGCGTAACCCGCCGGCCTGACAGAGAAAACATCGGCCGATGCTGCGCTTCTCCCGTGCGAAGATCATCACGACCCTCGCGGCGATCCTGATCGGTCTGATGCTCGCCGTGCCGAGCTTCTTCTCGCCCGAGCAGCGCAAGGGCTTCGTGGCGAGCCTGCCGTCCTGGTTCCCGACCTGGATCGTCCCGACCCGGGGCATCGTGCTCGGCCTCGACCTTCAGGGCGGCTCGCAGTTGCTGCTGGAGGTGGACCAGAACGAGCTGATCGCCTCCCAGGCCAAAGCCCTGCGCGACGACGTGCGCCGCACGCTCCAGCAGGAGAATGTCCGCGCCGACGGCGGCGTCGGCCTGCTCCAGCGCGGCGTCCAGGTGAAGGTCGCGGACGACGCGGCCCGGGCCAAGGTCCTGCCGAAGCTGCAGGAACTGTCGCTGCCGATAACCACGTCGATCGGCCAGACCGCGGCCCGCACACTCGACATCACCGAGCAGCCCGGCGGCGTGATCCGCCTGACGCTCACCGATGTCGGCATCACCGAGCGCACCCGCCGGGCGGTCAGCCAGGGCATCGAGGTCATCCGCCGCCGCCTCGATTCCACCGGCACCACCGAGCCCTCGATCCAGCAGCAGGGCGCCGACCGGATCCTGATCCAGGTCCCGGGCGAGCAGAACCCGGAGCGGCTGGAGAAGCTGCTGGGCTCCACCGCCAAGCTCGAATTCCGCATGCTCGCCGACAGCCCCTCGGGCGACGTCGACATGCTGCCCTCCAAGGACGAGAAGGGCGCCAAGGTTCCGGTCGAGCGCCGGGTCATGGCGGATGGCGGCGAGCTAACCGACGCCCAGCCGGCCTTCGACCAGCAGTCGCATGAGCCGATGGTCAGCTTCAAATTCAACCTGCGCGGCGCCCAGCGCTTCGGCCAGGCGACCTCAGAGAATGTCGGCCGGCGCATGGCGATCGTGCTCGACAACGAGGTGGTCTCGGCCCCGGTGATCCGCTCGGCGATCACCGGCGGCTCGGGCCAGATCACCGGCAACTTCACGGTTCAGCAGGCCAACGACCTGTCGGTCCTGCTCCGGGCCGGCGCCCTGCCGGCGAAGTTCACCGTGGTCGAGCGCCGCGTCGTCGGCCCCGGCCTCGGCCGGGACTCGATCCAGGCCGGCAAGCTCGCGACCCTGGTGGCCGCCGGCCTCGTGGTCTGCTTCATGTTCGCCACCTACGGCACCTTCGGGTTCATCGCCAACATCGCCCTGATGGTCCATGTCGGGCTGATCCTGGGCCTGATGTCGGTGCTGGAGGCGACCATGACCCTGCCGGGCATCGCCGGCATCGTGCTCACCATCGGCACGGCGGTGGATTCCAACGTGCTGATCTACGAGCGCATGCGCGAGGAGAGCCATGCCGGCCGCTCGCTGATCTCCGCGCTCCAGGCCGGCTTCGACCGCGCCTTCGCGACGATCATCGACTCGAACTCGACCATGGCGATCGCCGCGCTGATCCTGTTCTTCCTCGGCTCCGGGCCGGTGAAGGGGTTCGCCGTGGTGTTCATCCTCGGCATCCTGACCACGGTCATCACCGCCGTGACGCTGACCCGGATGATGATCGCGGTGTGGTATAAGACGTTCAGGCCGAAGGCCCTGCCGTTCTGATTGAACTTCCTTTCGGGAGATGCATCGCCGCCGGTGTGATCCGCCGCTCCAAACCCCGAACCTCATCCTGAGGTGCCCGCGCCAGCGGGCCTCGAAGGAGGGATCCAGGGACCGCGCGCAGCCTGCAGGCCTCCTTCGAGGCTTGCGCGGGGCGCAAGCACCTCAGGATGAGGTCGCGGGTGGGACGGTATCGTGCCGGTGCTGACATCTTCCACACGTTAGGTCCGAAAAAATGCGCCTGCTCCGCCTCTGGCCCGATGAATCGCATTTCGACTTCATGCGCTTCCGGCGGCTGACCTTTCCGCTCTCGGCGGTGCTGTCGCTCGTCACCGTGGTGCTGTTCCTCACCATCGGGCTGAACTTCGGCATCGACTTCAAGGGCGGCACACTGGTCGAACTGCAGGCCAAGTCCGGGACCGCCGACGTGGCCGCGATTCGGCACACCGCGGTCGGCTTCGGCTTCGGCGAGCCGGAGGTGCAGGAACTCGGCAACCAGGGCACCGTGCTGGTGCGCCTGCCGCTCCAGCCCGGCGAGCAGGGCCAGACCGCCGTGATGAACAAGGCGCACGCCGCCTTCGACGCCGACTACGACTTCCGCCGCACCGAGACCGTCGGCCCGCGCGTCTCGGGCGAGCTGGTCCAGTCCGGCACGCTCGGCGTCGTGCTGTCGGTGGTCGCGGTGCTGCTCTACCTGTGGTTCCGGTTCGAGCGGGAGCTGGCGCTCGGCGCCATCGTCGGCACGCTCCACGACATCGTGCTGACGGTGGGCGTGTTCATCATCACCCGCATCGAGTTCAACATGACCTCGATCGCCGCGATCCTGACCATCGTGGGCTACTCGCTCAACGAGACCGTTGTGGTGTTCGACCGGACCCGCGAGCTGATGCGGCGCTACAAGACGATCCCCACGGTCGACCTGCTCAACCTGTCGATCAACTCGACCATGTCGCGCACCGTGATGACCTCGATCTCGTCGGGCCTGTCGCTGCTGGCGCTGGTCCTGTTCGGCGGCGAGGCGATCAAGGGCTTCGCCATCGTGATGCTCTGCGGCGTCGTGATCTGCACCTACTCGGCGATCTTCGTGTCGACTCCGGTGTTGATCTATCTGGGGCTGATGCTCTCGGGCGCTCGCGCGGCGGCCGAGCGGTCGGGCGTCCCGCAACCCGCGGAGTAGTTTTTTTCGGACATGGCCGAGCAGGAGACGTCAAAGGGCTTCGAATCCGGCTTCGTGCCGGGGCGCCACATCATCGACACCTACGGCAACGGCGGCTTCCGCTTCGCCGGGATGTCGCATCGCGGCTCGCTCCTGCTCCTGCCCTCGGGCGTTCGGGCCTGGGACGTCACGTCGGCGAAGGCGATCGACCGCACGGCCCTGCGCCCGGTCCAGGCCGAGGCCGCGGAGATCGAGCTTCTGCTGGTCGGCACCGGCCTCGACATCGCGGCGATCGACCCGTCCCTGCGCGGCTGGCTCAAGGATGCCGGCGTCGGCCTCGACGTGATGCAGACCGGGGCGGCGGCCCGCACCTACAACATCCTGGTGGCCGAGAACCGCAAGGTCGCGGCCGCCCTGATCGTGGTCGATTGATGCCGGAGGTCGACGACAAGCCCGCCGAGACCGGCCTGGCCTTCGCGCAGGCCCATTGCGAGCAGCTGGTCCGCGATGGCGATCCGGACCGCTACTACGCGACCCTGTTCGCCCCGGCCGCCGCCCGCCCGCATCTCTTCGCCCTCTACGCCTTCAGCCTGACCGTCGCACGGGTGCGCGAGGCCGCCTCGAACCCGATGGCCGGCGAGATCCGCCTGCAATGGTGGCGCGATGCGCTCCAGGGCGAGGCCCGAGGTGATGTCCGCGCCAACCCGGTGGCGGCGGCCCTCGAAGAGGCGATCCGGGTGAACCGCCTGCTGCGCCAGCCCTTCGTGGACCTGATCGACGCAAGGGTGTTCGACCTCTACGAGGATCCGATGCCCCGGGTGAACGACCTGGAGGGCTATTGCGGCGAGACCGCCTCCGCCCTGTTCCGGCTGGCGAGCCTGGTGATCGGCAACGGCACCGAGCCGGGCGGCGCGGGGGCCGCCGGCCATGCCGGGGTCGCCTACGGGATTACCGGCCTGCTGCGCGCCCTGCCCTGGCACGCCCGCTCCGGCCAGGTCTACCTGCCGGCCGACGTGCTGGCCCGCTACGGCGTCACCCGCGAGGACATCACCAGCGGCCGCGGCGGCCCCGGCCTGCGCCGGGCCTGCGCCGACCTGCGCGACCTCGCCCGGACCCATCTCAAGGCCTTCGAGGCCGCCCGCCCGGCGATCGCACCGCTGGCCGGCACGGCGTTCCTGCCGGTGGCGCTGGTCGAGCCCTATCTCGCCATGATGGAGCGGGCGAGCTACGACCCGCTCAACACGCTCACCGACCTGCCGCGCTGGCGCCGGCTGTGGCGGCTGTGGCGGGCGTCGCGACGGATTGGTTGAACACCGTCGGGCGGTTCGTTCTCGCCTTCTGGCAAAGGACCCGCACCGTCATTGCGAGCACAGCGAAGCAACCCAGGGCAGCGCGCGATCTCAGAATGGTGGCGTTTCCCTGGGTTGCTTCGCTACGCTCGCAATGACGGTGGGGAACGGGGACGTCACAGCACCCGTGCCAACCCCGGCACCAGCGCCGCCAGACGCGTCGGCGGCCCGAGCTCCGGTTCGGCCTCCGGGCTCGCCAGGGTCGCGATCCGGCAGCGGCCATCCCGGCTGAGGCCGGTCACCAGGCGTCCGCCCGGTTCGAGGGCGGCGCGCCAGTGTGGCGGGATGGCCTCGACGCTGCCGTGCACGAGGATCCGGTCGAAGCCGCCATCCGGCAGATCCGGGGCGAGGCCGTCGGCCTGGACCACGTGGACCTCGGACAGGGCGGCGAGCCGCGCGGCGGCCTCCCGGGCCAGGGTGGCGTAGCGCTCCAGGCTCAGGACCGCGCCGGCCCCGAGCTTGGCCAGCAGCGCCGTGGCGTAGCCCGAGCCGGTGCCGATCTCGAGGATCCGGTGGCCCGGCTCGACGCGCAGCAGCGCCAGCATCTGGGCCACCTGGGTGGGGGCCGTCATCGAGGCGCCGCAGGGCAGCGGCAGGGCGAGGTCCCGCCGGGCCTGGGCGCGATGGGCCTCGGGGGCGAACGGCTCCCGCGGGACCTGCTCCATGGCCCGCAGGATCGCGGTGTCCCGCATCCCCCGGCCCCGGAGCGCCATGACGAAGGCCGCGTTGCCGGCAGCCTCCTCGAGGCCGCCCAGATCGATCACGCCGAGAAGGCCTGCGCGAACCGGGTCAGGGTCGGCTCGTCCGTGAGGTCGAGGCGCAGGGGCGTCACCGAGATCCGCTTCTCGGCGATCGCCTTCAGATCCGAGCCGTGGCCCGGCTCGAACCGGGCCTTGGCGAAGGCCAGCCAGAAATACGGATTGCCGCGCCCGTCGACCCGGGCGTCGATCGACAGCAGCGCCTGGTTCCGGAAGCCCTGCGCCGCCACCGCGATGCCCTGGACGTCGGCCGGCGCGCAATCCGGGAAGTTGACGTTGATCACGATGCCGGGCTCGATCCCGGTCTCGAGGATCTTACGGATCACCTTCGGGCCGTGCTCCCGGGCGCAGTCCCACTTGAGATTGGTCCGTCCGCCCGCCCCGTAGGCCTGGCTCAGCGCGATCGAGCGGATGCCGAGGATCGTGCCCTCCATGGCGGCCGCGATCGTGCCCGAATAGGTCACGTCCTCGGCGACGTTCTGGCCGCGGTTGACCCCCGACAGGACCAAGTCCGGCCCGTGATCGCCGAGGATGTGGCGCACCCCCAGGATCACGCAATCGGAGGGCGTGCCCTTCACGGCGAAGCGCTGCTCCGAGACCTGCCGCAGGCGCAGCGGGTCGTTCAGCGAGAGCGAGTGCGACACGCCGGACTGGTCGCTCTCCGGCGCCACCACCCAGACGTCGTCGGACAGCTCCCGGGCGATCTCCTCCAGAGTGGCGAGCCCCGGCGCGTGGATGCCGTCGTCGTTGGTGACTAGGATGCGCATCAGTGGGCCCCTTCGATCCGGTTGAGCCCGCCCATGTAGGGGTGGAGCACCGACGGGATCGTGATGCTCCCGTCCGGGTTCTGGTAGTTCTCCATCACGGCGATCAGGGCGCGGCCGACCGCGACCCCCGAGCCGTTGAGCGTGTGGACATAGGCCGGTTTGCCGTCCTTGCCCCGGTAGCGGGCGTTCATCCGCCGGGCCTGGAACGGGCCGCAGACGGAACACGACGAGATCTCGCGATGGGTCCGCTGGCCCGGTACCCAGACCTCGATGTCGTAGGTCTTCTGGCTCGCGAAGCCCATGTCGCCGGTGCAGAGCGTCATCACCCGGTAGGGCAGATCGAGCTTTTTCAGGACCGCCTCCGCGCAGGTGAGCATCCGCTCGTGCTCGTTGGCGGATTCTTCCGGCGACGTGATCGAGACGAGCTCGACCTTGTTGAACTGGTGCTGGCGCAGCATGCCCCGCGTATCCCGGCCCGCCGCCCCGGCCTCGGCCCGGAAGCAGGGGGTGAGCGCGGTGAAGCGCAGGGGTAGTTCCTCCTCGCGGAGGATGGATTCGCGGACGAGGTTGGTCAGCGGGACTTCGGCGGTGGGGATGAGCCAGAATTTTTCGGTCCTGTCCGGCTCCGTTCCGGTTGCCGTCGCCGTTGCGGTATCGAGCCCCTTAAAGACCGAGAACTGATCATCCGCAAATTTCGGAAGCTGCGCCGTGCCGAACATCGCTGCGTCGCGCACCAGAACCGGCGGCGCCACTTCCAAATACCCATGCTCTTGCGTGTGCAGGTCGAGCATGAACTGGCCCAGCGCCCGCTCCAGCCGGGCGAGCTGGCCCTTGAGCACCACGAAGCGCGAGCCCGAGAGCTTGGCGGCGGATTCGAAATCTATGAGCCCGCTGGCCTCGCCGAGCTCGAAATGCTCGCGGCCCTCGGTCAGCCGCTCGCGGGCGGAGGCGTGGCTGCGGTAGAGCACGTTACCGTGCTCGTCGGCGCCGTCCGGCACGTCGGGCTTGGGCTGGTTCGGGATCGCGGCGAGTTTTTCGGATAGCGCCGCGTCGGCCCGGTCCTGCGCGGCCTTCAAGTCGGCCTCGGCGCTTTTAAGCGCGGCGACCTCCGCCATCAGGGCGGCCGCGCGGGCCTCGTCCTTGGCCTTCTTGGCTCCGCCGATCTCCTTGGCGAGCGCGTTGCGCCGCTCTTGGTTGGCCTGGGCCGCCGAGACCGCGGATTTGCGGGCCTCGTCGAGGGCGATCAGCGCGGACGAGAGCGACGCGAGCCCCCGGCGGGCGAGGTCGCGGTCGAAGGCGTCCGGGTTGTCCCGGATGGCGCGGATGTCGTGCATCGTGTCGGCTCGGATCTGCGGCGCACGAGGCTCGGCGCGCGCGGCCCCCGCTTTGCCGCATCGCGTCCGGTGGGACAAGCGCGGGGCGCCCTCACGCCTTCGGCGGCGCGATCTTCAGCTGGTCGATCGCCCACAGCCAGGTGCCGTCCGGCTGCGCGCGGGCGACTTCCACCGACAGCGCGCCGTTGGGCAGCCGCGCGAAGGTCAACGCGAGGGCGCCGTTGCGCACGGGTTCCAGCGTCTCGGGGGCCGGAAAGTCGGACTTGCGCGCCAGCAGATCCGTGTAGAAGGCCCGGATCTCGGCATGGCCGGTGGCCACGACGCGGCCGGCGGCCAGCACCGCGTCGGGCTCGTAGAGCGCCACCAGCCCCTCGACATCGCCGGCATTGGCCCGCTCGTTGAAGAGCTGGGCCAGCGCCGCCGGCTCGGTTGCAGCGTGTCGGTTCTCGTGGGCCACGGGCAACTCCTGTGTGGGCTATGGGTGTGTGTGACATCTCGGGCTGCGCGCCCGGATGTGTGAGAAGACGTCGGCCACGACGCTGCGGGATGGTCCGAAACGCCATACGCCCGGCCGGCACTCATGCGAGGCGCGCCCCGTCGGCATCCTCCACCGAGACGGTCACCGGGATCCCGGCCTTCACGCTCTCCGAGACGGTGCAGAAGCGCTCGAACTGCTCCAGCACCCGGTCGATCCGGGGCATGGCCTCGGCCGCGGCCCCCAGCCGGATGCGCACGGCGATCCCGCCGATCCGCAGGCGGCCCTCCGGGTTGCGTGCCATCCGGCAGGTCGCCTCGGCGGCGACGCCCTGCGCGTCCTGCCGGAACTTGCCCAGAGCGAAGACCAGGCTGGCGCACAGGCAGTTCGCCACGCCCGAGGCCAGCAGCTGCTCGGGGATCGGACCTGTGCCGCCGCCGACCGGGGGCGCCTCGTCGGTGAGCAGGCCGGACAGCCCCGCGCCGAAATCGACGGTGAAGACGTAAGCCCCGACCTGGGTGATCCGGATCGTCGGTCCTGCATCCATCGGCGCCCTCCCGGGGCCGATCCGACCGCCCACGCGGAGAATTCAACGCCCGATCCGGCTTCGCGTTCGAGCCGCACGGGGACAGATGATTTCTGCAACCGAACGCCGTAGTACGGTCGCTCGACCGATCCGGAAGCGAACCCCCGATCCGATGACGAGCTTCGAGACCCTGATGCCGCTCCTGGAGCGGATCGCTACCGCCCTGGAGCGCGCCGCGCCGCCCGCCCAGCCGGCCTTCGACCCGAACGCCGCCGACGCCTTCCTGTGGGGGCCGGAGCGGCGGCTCACTGCGGTGCCGCAGGTGGCCCGGGTGGAGATCGGCCTGCTCACCGGCATCGACCGGGCCCGCGACACCCTGATCGAGAACACCGAGCGCTTCGCCCGCGGCCTGCCGGCCAACAACGCCCTGCTGTGGGGCGCCCGCGGCATGGGCAAATCCTCGCTGGTCAAGGCGGCCCATGCCGAGATCAACGCCCGCCGGCCCGAGGGCGCGCGGCCGATGAAGCTGGTGGAGATCCACCGGGAGGATATCGAGGCCCTGCCCGACCTGATGGCCCTGCTCCGGCCCGACCCGCATCGCTGGCTGGTCTATTGCGACGACCTCTCCTTCGACGGCGACGACACCTCGTACAAGTCGCTCAAGACCGCGCTGGACGGCGGCATCGAGGGTCGTCCCGGCAACGTGCTGTTCTACGCCACCTCCAACCGCCGGCATCTGCTGGCCCGCGACATGGTCGAGAACGAGCGCTCGACGGCGATCAACCCCGGCGAGGCCGTCGAAGAGAAGGTCTCGCTGTCGGACCGGTTCGGCCTCTGGCTCGGCTTCCACAAATGCAGCCAGGACGAGTTCCTGGCGATGATCCGCGCCTATGCCGATCGCTACGGCCTGGACCTGCCCGCGGAGCGCCTGCGCGCCGAGGCCCTGGAATGGGCCACCACCCGGGGCTCCCGCTCGGGCCGCACCGCGTTCCAGTTCATCCAGGACCTGGCCGGGCGGATGGGGAAGGTGCTGGATTGAGGATTCTTATAAGCGCCTGATCGATTTGAGATATTCCACCCGCGACCTCATCCTGAGGTGCCCGGCGATCGAAGATCGCCGGGCCTCGAAGGAGCCCTCCAGAAGCCTCTGTGATCCCTAGAGGCCTCCTTCGCAGCGTTCGCTGCGCTCCGTCGCCTCAGGATGAGGGCGTGGATGGGACAGGCGCTGCCCGGGCGGTCGTCGGTGGATGCGCCGACATCGGTCCACGCACCCCGTCATCCCGGGGCCGCAGATTGGAGCCAAGGATCCAAAACCACAGGTGGAGCAACGCGTTGTACCGTCGGCGGCTCTGGGTCCCGGGTTCGCCTCCGGCGCCCAAGGATGACACGGTGATTCATTCGGCTGCGGTCGCGTCGCCCTGCAGACGCCAAGCCGCCGCCGCAGATTTTCAAAAATCCACCGACGCCGAGAGCCACGTGGTACGCGGGGCCCCGAGGATGAGGGCGCCGTTCGCGTTGGCGATCCAGTAGTGGTTGTCGGTGACGTTGGACACGGTCACGCGTAGCGTGACCGGCCTGTCCTGCACCAGCGCCACGTAGCGCAGCCCGAGATCCAGCGTCGTCCAGTCCGGGATTTTGGAGAAGGCGGCACTGGTCAGGGTGGTGCCGGCGTAGGACGCGCCGGTGTAGACCATCGTGGCGATCGCCGTGAGACCGCGCAGGAACGGCGTGTCCCATTCGAGGCCCGTGGTGGCCTGGAAGCGCGGCGCGCCGGTGGCGGGATTGCCGTCGTAGAGGCCGCCCCGGGTCCGGCGCCAGCGGGCGTCGAGCAGGGTCGCGCCGGCGATGACCCGCAGGTCCGGCGCTATCGCGCCGAAGATCGTTCCCTCGAAGCCGCGGTTCCGCTGAGAGCCAGCGACGCCGAAACGGTTGGTGATGGGATCGACGTTGCCGGCCGGCTGGGTGATCTCGAAGGCGGCCAACGTCGCCCCGAAGGTCCCGAAGTCGAGCTTCGCGCCGATCTCATATTGCCGCGACCGGGCCGGCGCGAAGGTCTGGGCGGTATTGATCGCGGTGTTTGGCGCCCGCAGCGCGGTGAGGCCCTGGACCGCGTTGGCGTAGAGCGAAAGCGCCTCGGTCGGCCGCACCACGAGGCCGAAGGCCGGCGTCGTCGCGCTCTTGTCGTAGGACGTGCTCAGCAGGCCCGTGATCGGCGCATAGTTGCCGAGTTCGATCTCTTGACGCCGGGCGCCGACCATGAACTCGACCAGTCCGTCGGCCACCGACATCGTGTCGGCCACGGCGTAGCTCGTCATCCGGTCGTAGCTCGCCCGGCCGCGGGGATACGTGCCGGCGGCCAGCGGTAGCCCCGGCGAGGCCAGACGGACGGGCGCGTAGAGGTTCGACCGGTAGTTCGGATACGTGATCTGGCCGAGCGTCAGGTCCTGATCAAGGATCGTCGCGCTGAACACGGCCTCGTGCCGGATCCAGCCGGTGTCGAACCGCGCCCGTGCCCCCGCCTCGCCTGACAGCGTCGACGTGCCGCCGGTCTGGAAGATCGAGTTCACCTGCGTATTGCCCCGTCGATCGAGCAGGGTGAAGGCCGGGTTCTCCTGCTTGTCGTAGGTGAAGCGGTTACCGCCGAGCGCCGCGAACAGCATGATGTCCGAGGTCAGGTCGAACTCCGCGCGGCCGAGGCCGGTGAGGCTGTCGGCGCGGGAGAAATCGAAGTCCTGGGACATGTTCCGGCGCGGGTTCGGTGCCCGGGGGACGTGCAGCCCCGGCTGCGGATTTCCGCCCCGGGTCTGGGCGTCGTAGGCGTCGTGCTGGTAGATCACGTCGGCGTAGAGCCGGAGCCGGTCTCCGGAATAGTCGAGGGCCAGTGAGCCGACGCCGTTGCGCTGCGCGGTCCGGTCGATCGGCGTGTCGCCGCCGAAGCCCGCGCCGTTGATGCGGATGCCGAACTCCCCTGCCTCGCCGTAGCGCCGAGAAACGTCGACCTGCGCCCCGCCTCGGGTCGTTGAGGCGTAGTCGACGGTCGCCCGGGTCAGCGGTTCGTCGCCCGCGCGCTTGGTGACCACGTTCACGGTGCCGGCGACGCTGCCGAAGATCGACGCGCCGAACAGGAACGCCACCGGCCCCTTGAGCACCTCGATCCGCTCGAGTGGGGCCGGACTGATCCGGTAATCGGGCACGAGGCCGTACAGCCCGTTCAGGGCGAACTCGCGGTTGTCGACCCGGAAGCCGCGGATCGTCAGCGCGTCGTAGCGGTTGCCGCTGCCGATCGAGGCTCGCACGGACGGGTCGGTACGCGTCAGGAGATCGCCGACGCTGATCGCCTGCGCGTCGCGGATGGTCTTCTCGGTGTAGCTCGCCGTGCTGAACGGCGTCCGCATGTAATCCCGGTTGCCCAGGATGCCGAGTCGGCTGCCGCGTGCGACCTGACCGCCGGCAAACGCCTTCGGAAGGCCGCCCGCCTCCCCCTGCCCCAGCCGGCCCGCATTGGGGTTGCGCGCCTCGACCGAGAGCGTGTCGAGTTGGACCGCTTGTGCGGTGCGACCCGTGCTGTCCTGCGCGAACGCAGCGTGGTTCGTAGTCAGGAGGAGCGTTGTCAAAGGTACGACGTGGCGGATGTATGTGCAGGTCATGAATTTCCGGGCGCCGATCAAGTCGAGGCATTGAGTCGACGACCGGTTCCTCTCTCCGCAAGCGGATCGGCGTGGGAATCATCGTTGCGTCAACGGATCGCGGCTACCAGCGGCGAAATTCTCAAGCAAGAAATAAAAATTAGATTATATAAATTTCAAGCTGTTAGTATGGCAATTTATTGTCACTCAATATTGAGAGGTAAAATAATTTAATATCTCAATCGGCTTTTCTCGATTGGAAATTAGTGGAGAAAAAACATGATATTTAATTCTCGTTCTCGTCCTGATCTGGCGGAACAAAGCGTAGCACTCGAAGGAGCCCTCCAGAAGCCTCTGTGATCCCTGGAAGCCTCCTTCGAGCCCCGCTGCGCGCGCGTCTCAGGAAGAAGTGGTTGGATGGGATGGGGCGGAAATCTGGATGCCTGGCGTTCTTGCGCGGTTTCGGGATCGGACGCGCGTCGCCTACCGCCCGCTCGACCCGAACCCCCCTGCCCCACGGCCCGAGCCCGATCCGGGCGCGTCGTCCAGCACGGTCAGGACCGGCCGGGTCACGCGGGTGAAGACCAGTTGGGCGATCCGGTCGCCCGGCTCGATCCGGATCGGCCGCGCGTCGTCGCGGTTCCAGGCCGAGACCATCAGGGGGCCTTCGTAATCCGCGTCGATCACGCCGGTGCCGTTGCCTAGCACCAGCCCGTCGCGATGGCCGCGTCCGGAGCGCGGGAAGATCAGGCCGCACCAGGCGGGGTCGCGGATCAGCACGCAGAAGCCCGCCGAGATCAGGGCGGGTGCGCCCCGGGGCGGCAGCGTCAGCGGCGCGTCCAGGCAGGCGTGGAGGTCGAGCCCGGCCGCCGCCGCCGAGCCCCAGCGCGGGAAGCCCCAGCCAGGCAGCCGCGGGTCGAGGAGACGCAGGCCGACCTCGGGGAGCTCGTTCACGCGCCGAGCCGTTCGATTGCCTCGGCCAAGGCCAGGGTGCGCCGTGCGGCCTCGACATGGAGGCGCTCGACCATGCGCCCGTCCAGCGCGATGACCCCGTGGGCCTGGGTCTCCGGTGCGTCGAAGGCCGCGGCGACCCGGCGGGCCTCCGCGATCTCGGCCGCGTCGGGCCCGAACGCGGCGTTGGCCGGGCCGATCTGGCTCGGGTGGATCAGCATCTTGCCGTCGAAGCCCAGGTCGCGGCCCTCCGCGCATTCCGCCTCGAATCCGGCCGCGTCGTCGAGTCCCGAAAAGACCCCGTCGATCGCCTCGATCTCGTAGGCCCGGGCGGCGGCCAGGACAGTCATCAGCCAGGGCACCAGGGCGGCCCGGCCGGGGGGGCGGATCCGCGCCGCCTTCAGGAGGTCGTTGGGGCCGATGACCAGGGCGGCGAGCCTTCCGTCCACGTCCCGGGCGGCCCCGGCGATCTCGGCGGCGTTCACCACCGCCATCGGGGTCTCGATCATCGCCCAGATCCGCGTCGCCGCGGGCGCCCCGAGCCGGCGCAGGCGGGCGCCCACCATGATCAGCGCGTCGGAGCTGCGCACTTTCGGCACTAGGATCGCGTCCGGGCCGGCGCCGGCCAGCGCCGCAAGGTCGGCCTCGCCGTCCTCGGTCTCGGGTGGGTTGATCCGCACCACCACCTCGCGCCGGCCAAAGCCCGGTCCCGAGACCGCGGCGGCCACGAGGGCGCGGGCCTCGGCCTTCTTCTCCGGCGCGACGCCATCTTCCAGGTCGATCAGGATCACGTCGGCGGGCAGCGTGCGCGCCTTTTCCAGGGCGCGGGCGTTGGAGCCGGGCATGGCAAGCACGCTGCGGCGGGGACGGATCTCGCTCATCACGCTTCTCCCGGGCCGGCGGCAATGCCCTTCGGGTGGCCGATAGCTTTCCACCGCGTCCCGGGCAAGAACGCATCGCGGGATGCGGGGACGGGATGGCGCGCTGGGTCGCAGGGCTGGACGGCTGCCGGGGCGCCTGGGCGGGGGCGCTCCTCGACCTCGACGATCCCGGCCGGCACCGCTGTGCCCTGTTCCCCGACGTGGCCGCGCTCCTCGACGCGCCGGAGCAGCCGCTGATCGTCGGCATCGACATACCGATCGGCCTGCCGGACCGGATCTTCTCCGGCGGCCGGGGCGCCGACAGGGCCGCCCGCCTCAGACTCGGCCCGGCACGCTCGTCCGTCTTCCCGATGCCGGCCCGGGCGGCGGTCTACGCGGCGGATTACGACGCGGCCAAGGCCATCGCCCGGGCGACGAGCGACCCGCCCGTCGCGCCCTCGATCCAGGGCTACAACATCTTCCGCTATGTCCGCGCGGTGGACACGTTGCTGCGGGCGCGGCCGGAGGCGCTGGCGCGCGTCCACGAGGTCCACCCGGAGGTCGCCTTCCACGCCCTGAACGGTCTCCGGCCCCTCGGCTTGCCCAAGAAGGGTGCCCGGGCCCGCGAGGGCCATGCGCTGCGCCGGAGCCTGCTGGCGGCGGCGGGCCTGCCGGTCGCCCTGATCGAGGCCCGCACGAAGGGCATGCCCGCCGACGACCATCTCGACGCCCTCGCCGCCCTGGTGGTGGCCCGGGACATCTTCGAAGGCCGCGCGGTGCCGTTGCCGGACCCGCTGGAGCGGGATGCGTACGGTCTGCCGATGGTGATCTGGGCGCCGGCCGCGCGTGTGCCGTGAGCCGCTACAGCAAGGTCTCGCGATCGCTCACAACTTGGTGATCGTGGCAGAGCGGTGTCCGTCCGGGGGGCCGCGCTCTAGCTCAATTGCATGAGCGAACCGAACACACCCGCGATCCGCCACATCGCCCGGGCGATCGTCCTCGACCCGCAGGACCGAATCCTGCTGATCGCCTACGCCTCCGTCCACGCCAGGGGGCCGGACGGCGAGCCGCTCCGCTTCTGGTTCATGCCCGGTGGCGGCCTGGAGCCCGGCGAGGATCACGTCACCGCCTGCCGGCGGGAACTGGGCGAGGAGATCGGACGCGACGACGTCGCGATCGGTCCGCAGGTCGCGGCCTGCGACGGCCCGTTCCACCTGTTCCGCCAATCGCGGGACGCCCGCGAGCGCTACTTCCTGGCCCGCCTACCCGACGACCGGATCGATACCAGCCGGCTCGCCGAGACCGAGGACAACCCGGTGATCGGAACCCGCTGGTGGCCGCTGGCCGAACTCAAGGCGAGCGGCGAGCGCGTCGAGCCGGCAGGGCTGGCCGATCTCGCAGCCGATCTTGCGGCCGGGACTATTCCGCCCCGGCCGCGCGTTCTGACTTGGCACGATCACTGATGCGGATCTCGCACCTGCGAAGATCCCGAACCTGAAGGAGATGGCATGTTCCCTGAATTCCTGACCGAGGGCTACCGCGCGTTCCTGGCCGACCGGTTTCCCACCGAGCGGCGGCGCTTCGCGCAGCTCGCTCAGAGCCAGGAGCCTCAGATCCTGGTGATCAGCTGCTGCGACAGCCGCGTGGCCCCGGAGGCGATCTTCGATGCCGGCCCCGGTGAATTGTTTGTGATCCGCAACGTGGCCAACATCGTGCCGACCTACGAGCCGGACGGCGCCTATCACGGCACCTCGGCGGCCATCGAGTTCGCGGTCCAGGCGCTCGAGGTGAAGCACATCGTCGTGCTGGGCCACGCCACCTGCGGCGGCATCAAGGCCTTCGCCAACAAGGCCGCGCCGCTCTCGAGCAGCAACTTCATCGGCAAGTGGGTCTCTCTGGTGGGCGCCGCGGAGGCTAAGGCCGGCGATTCGAGCGCGCCGGACTACCTGACCCGGATGGAGCACGCCATGGTCAGCCAGAGCATGGAGAACCTGTTGAGCTTCCCGTTCATCAAAGAGCGGGTCGAGGACGGCCGGCTCAACATCCACGGCGCGCATTTCGGCGTCGCCAACGGCGTGCTGCTGGTACGGAATCCGGAGACCGGCGACTTCCACCCGGCGGTGGACGATGCCGGCCGCAAGATCCTGCCGACCGCGGTGGCCTGCGACTGAGGGGCTGCTTCGAGGCGGAGCACCGGGCGCGATCGCGATCCGGTCGAACTCGGCTCATAGGCTGGTTTGACTGGAAGGGGCTCCGCGGGGCGACGTATCCGCACGCCAGATATCCAAACCTTCCCCTCATCCCTCGAAGTCCGCCGGCGTCAGGATGAGGGCGCGGGGGTGGGAGTGTCCAAGGCAGGACATCTTCGTCGCGACCAGACACGAGAAAGGCGGCGGGCTCGCGCCTGCCGCCTCTCGCCGTGCCGCCCGGCCGAAGCCGGGCGATCCTAAAAGATCACATCGCGCCCGGGAGACGCTGGGCGTGGTCGTAGTGCATCTGAAGGGCCGGCAGGGCCTGCTGGGCGTAATTGCGAAGGGCCGGGTTCGGGCCGCCCTGAGCGTAGGCCTGGGTCATGGCGATCGTCATCTGGTGCGCCTGGATCTGCTGGCTGGCGTAGAGACGGTCGAAACGCGGGCCGGCCGGGGTCGCGGACAGCTCGGCGAGCATCGCCTGCTGCTCGGGGCTCGGCGGGACGACCGTCGAGGCGCCGGTGGCCATGGCATCGCCGCGGCCGAGGCGGCTGCCCGCCGCCGCGCCGTTGGCCGCGCCCGTGCCGACGCCCTGAAGGCCGCCGACCGGGCCGCCCGAAAGGGTGCCGCCGACCACACCCGTCGCCGCGCCCACGCCGGCGCCGACAGCGCCGCCCGCCACGGCCAGCGGGGCGGTCACGAGGCCGCCGAGGCCTTCGTCACGAGCCGCCATGTAGTTGTTCTCGCCGCCAGCCAGCGCCACGTTGGCGGCGCGATGGTCGCGGATGACTTCCTGGGCGAACGACCGCACCTTGGGATTGCGCGACTTGGACAGGGCGATCTGCGAGGACTGGACCTCGAAGGCGTTCGCCTGCATCGACTGCAAACGGAAATCGTTGGCGCCCTGCGCGAAGGCGGGGGTCGACAGCGCCAGGACGAGCGCGGACGCAGCAGCGTAGTTCTTAAGCATGAAAACCTCGAGTACGTGTTGAAGACGCGAAGCGGCCCGCGGGGCCAGCAAAGGTCCGGACCTCGTCGAAGGTCCAAGATCTCGCAGCCGAAACCGTACGGCGACACGTTCGCGAATTGGTTCGACAACGGGGCTATCGGCTTATGGTTCCTGCCGTTTTCTGCTGAGAACCTGGGATTTGAGGAACTCCATTTGTGCTGAAGGCTCCGTGACCCTGTTCGGAATCCAGGTCCTGCGCGCCGCCGCGGCGCTGATGGTGGTCTGGCATCACGCACGGCACGAGGCCGGGCTATTGGCTGCGCGCGGCGCCGGCCCGACCCTCGATCCCGGTACGCTCCTGCCGTGGTGGGGCGGGGTCGACCTGTTCTTCGTGATCTCGGGCTTCGTCATCGTCCATGCGAGCGGCCGGCTGTTCGGGGCGCCGGGTGGGCGGGCCCGCTTCCTGGCGCACCGCGTCGCCCGGGTGGTGCCCCTGTACTGGCTGGTGAGCCTGATCGTCCTGGCCCTCGCCCTCGCGCGCCCCGAATGGCTGAGCGATGCCGCGGCCCTCGTCGGCGAGCCGGGCACGATCCTGGCCGGGTTCCTGTTCTGGCCGGCGGCCCGGCCGGACGGCGCCATCCAGCCCCTCTACGGCCTCGGCTGGACCCTCAATTACGAGGCGTTCTTCTACGGGCTCTTCGCCTTCGGGCTGGGCTTCGGCCGGCGCGGCGCCGTGATTTGGCTCGCTCTGGCCCTGGTGCTGCTGGTGACCGCCGGTGCGCTCGTGCCCGGGCTGCCGGTGCCGATCCGGTTCTGGGCCAACCCGATCGTGCTGGAATTCCTGCTCGGCGCCGGGCTCGCCCTCGCCCATCGGGAGGGGCTTCGGCCTGGATCCGCATTTCGCCTCGGGCTCGGGGTGACGGGGATTCTCGGCCTGGCCCTGGCCGCACGCCTGCTCGGCGGCGACGGGGCCGCGGATGGGTTCCTGCGCCCGCTGCTCGTCGGCCTGCCGTCGGCGCTGCTGGTGGCCGCCGCCCTCGGTCCGGAGCGGGACGCCACGGAGATCCGAGCGCTGCCCGCGCCCGCGCGGGGGCTCGTGATGCTCGGGAACGCCTCCTACGCGCTCTACCTCGTCCACCCGTTCGCGCTGCGCCTCGGGCGCGAGGCGCTGCTGCGGCTCGGCCTCGCCCCGATCCTGCACCCCTGGGGCAGCGTCGCCGCGATGCTCGTCGGCAGCGTCGCGGCCGCCCTGCTGGTCCACCGGTTCGTCGAGCGGCCGCTGAGCCGCTGGGCGCGCGACCGCCTGGATCCCGGTGCCGCGCAAAACGGTGTGCGCCCCGTCCCAGCCCCGGTTCCCACCGGGCCTCGGGCGGATTAGCCTCGCGCACCGGAGGAGGATGCCGCGATGAAGACCTTGCTCGTACCCGTCGCGATGCACGACGGCCTGACCTCCGTGTTCGAGACCACGCGGCTCGCGGCGTCGCGCTTCGGCAGCCTGATTGAGGGCGTGTCCCTGCGCCCGGCGCTCGCCGAGTACGTCCCCGTCGACATGGTCGGCGGCATGACCTGGCTGCGCGACGAGGAGGCCGACCGCGCCGAGGCCGAGGAGGCCGGCGGCCGCTTCGTCGCCTTCATGGATGCGGCCGGGATCCCGCGGCACGCCCGCGACGGCCTGTGCATCCCCGAGAAAGTGGCGGATGCCGGGCCGCGCTACCGCTGGCGGCAGGACGTGCCCACCGGCGACGCGTTCCTGGGCCAATACGCCCGGCTGTTCTCGGCCACCGTGGTCGGACGCCCGGGGACCACCGACAACGCCCCGCGGATGACCACCTTCGAGACCGCGCTGTTCGAGGGCGGCCGGCCGATCCTGCTGGCGCCACCGGTCGCCCCGACGTCACTCGGCGAGGCGATCCTGATCGCCTGGAACGGCTCCACCGAGACCGCCCGGGCGGTGGCCTTCGCGATGCCGTTCCTGCGCCGGGCCGAGCGGGTGCTGGTGCTCAGCGTCGAGGGCGGCATGGTTCCGGGGCCGAGCGCACAGGACCTCGCCCAGGCGTTGGCATGCGAGGGCGTGGCGGCCTCGCACCGCTCTCTTCCGTCCGGCCGGCGCGCGCCGGGCGAGACCTTTTTGGCGGAAGCCAAGGCGTTTGGCTGCGATCTGCTGATCAAGGGCGCCTACACCCAGAGCCGCTTGCGCCAGATGATTTTCGGCGGCGTCACCAGCCACGTCCTGGCCCATGCCGACATGCCGGTGCTGCTGGCGCATTGACGGTGATCGGAACCGCCGCGCGCGCCTGGCGTTCGGCCACGGCAGCCGGATCAGGATCACCGTGACGACATTCGCGACTCGTTTCCTCCTCGCCGCCCTGATGATGGTCGCC
This sequence comes from Methylobacterium mesophilicum, assembly GCF_022179445.1. Lineage (GTDB taxonomy): Bacteria > Pseudomonadota > Alphaproteobacteria > Rhizobiales > Beijerinckiaceae > Methylobacterium > Methylobacterium mesophilicum. The sequence goes on from NZ_BPQU01000006.1 coordinate 76,195, forward strand.
GGTGCGACCGCCGTCCGGGCGCAGACGACCACCGTGCGGTTCCGCGGCATCGTAGACTGGGCCGAGGCCGACCGGATCCAGATCCGCCGGCCCGGCGGCAGCACGCTGACCCTGCGAATGAACCCCCGGACCCGCGTCTTCGCCGTGACTGAGGCGGCCCTGCGCAACATCAAGCCCGAGAGCTACGTCAGCGTTCTGGCTACGCCCGGCGCCGAGCCGGTTCGGGCCAAGGCCGTGACGCTGTATTCCCCCTCTGAGCGCGGCTTCGAGGCTGGGACCCAGCCTTGGGATACCGACCCGGGCGCGACCCTCACGGCGGGCTGGGTTGCCGACCTTCAGCGCGGGCGCCCGCTCCGGTTGACGTTGGGTTACGGCGGCGGCCAGGCGAGCTTTTCGGTGCCGGATGGGACCCCGGTCACCGCCATCGCTCCCGGTGAGAAGGCCCTGCTCGAACCGGGCGCGGCCGTCACCCTGTTCGCCCAGTCCGGGTCGGACGGGACCCTCTCTGTCGGCACGATCGCGGTGGGCCGTCAGGGGGCGGTGCCTTCCTTTTGACGATTGCGTTGCTGCGGCTGCGTTCTTGATCCGCGCATCGGGCAGGCGCGCCGCGGTCCAGGCTGCGCTACAGGTTCGAGTTATGACCGAGTCCGCCTTCGCCCTCGATCCGCGCCTGGCCGCCGACACCGTCGAGGTGGGTGACCTCGCTCTGTGCCGCGTGCTGCTGATGGACGATGCCCGGTTCCCCTGGCTGATCCTGGTGCCGCGCCGGCCGGACGTCTCCGAGACTACCGACCTGTCCGAGGCCGACGCCGCGGCGCTGTGGCGGGAGATCCGCATCGCCACCGGGGTGATGCAGGCGCTGTCGAAGCCCGATAAGGTCAATGTCGGGGCGCTGGGCAACGTCGTGGCGCAACTCCACGTCCACGTGGTCGGCCGGTTCCGCTCCGACCCGGCCTGGCCGGGCCCGGTTTGGGGTTTCGAAAGCCGAAAACCTTATCCGTTCCATGCCCGCGCCCAGCTGATCGAGCGCGCCGGCACCCTGTTCTCCGCGGCTTGAACCCGTATGACCGATCCCCGCGACACCCTCGGCTTCGTCCGCAACCGCCTCGACCGGCACTCGGCGGAGCAGCCCGAGGAGGCGGTGCCTCCGTTCGATGCACCGGACGCACGCCTCGTCGTGATCTGCGGCGACCGGATCGTGCTGCGCGGGTCTACCGCGCTGATCACCCCGGCCGAGGCGCCGGACCTGTCCGACACGCGCATCTTCCTGGGCCATCGGGACGGGCGGCCGGTCTTCGCCGCGTCGGCGCCGGCCGAGGCCGCGGAGGGTTTTGCCGCCGGCGGGACCCGCACCCTCGACCTGCGCGCCATCGCCACCGAATCCGCCGTCGAGGCCGAGGAACTGGGTCTGCTGGCGGTGGCCAAGTCGATGCTCGACTGGCACGCCCGACACGGCTTCTGCGCCAATTGCGGCACGGCCACCGCGGCGAAGGCCGGGGGTTTCCGCCGGGAATGCCCATCCTGCAACGCCCACCACTTCCCCCGGGTCGACCCGGTGGTGATCATGCTGGTGCGCCGGGGTGAGACCTGCCTGCTGGGGCGCGGCCCCCATTTCCGCCCCCACATGTATTCCTGCCTCGCCGGATTCCTGGAGCCCGGCGAGACCATCGAGGACGCGGTGCGCCGCGAAGTGTTCGAGGAGACGCGGATCCGCGTCGGCGCGGTCACATACCGGACCTCGCAGCCCTGGCCGTTCCCGTCCTCGCTGATGCTGGGCTGCGCCGCTGAGGCCCTCGACGGCGACATTGTCACCGACCCGAGCGAGTTGGAGGACGCCCGCTGGTTCGACCGCGCCGCGGTCGCCGCCATGCTGGCCGGCACCCACCCCGAGGGCATCCAGTCCCCGCCGCCCATGGCGATCGCCAACTACCTGATGCGGGCGTTCGTGGCCGGCGAAACCTGAGCCGTCCGTGCAGTTCTAGCTCTGCGGATAGGCGGTGACGAAGACGCCGTCGCCCGTTTCCTGATGGCGCAACACTGACAGGACGTTGCGGCTCGTGCCATCCGGCATCGGCATGCGGCCCTCGACGGCGAGCTGAGCGCCGGAGCGTCCGTGCCGGATACTGACGACCGGGTTCGTGGCGACACGTTCAAGCAGGGCGTCGGCCAGTGCCTTCGGATCGTCCGGGCGGAAGCCGGGCGCACTGAAGAATGTGGCTTTGGATCCACCGTCCGGATGCGCCAGATCGAGCAGGTAGTGGACGATCTTCTCGTGCGGAACGAGCACGTTCTTGAAGGGAACACGGGAGCCGATCAAAAGATCGGTTCCGCCGTGACTCGGAACTGGTCCGGTTTGAACGTGATGAGGGCCGCGAAGGGTTTGGTGAACTCGACTTCGTAGGCCGCCCCCCGCGCCCAGGTCCCGACGATCGTGCCCTCGCTTCCGGCTGGCAGGATGTGCCCGTCCTCAGTCTCGTGATGATCGACAAGCGCGATCCAGCTCAGCTCGCGGATCGCGGCACTTTGCCCCAAAGCTCGGCCGTAGAAGGTCGAGTCAAATGACATGCGATTATTCTACCGCGGATCACGCCGGCCAGCAAAAGCTATGGGCGTGATTGCTTCGGCATTGCCAATGCTGGATCGTGACTCCACCCCCGGCTGAGTCATCGTTTCTGCGCCGTCCGGTACACGTCGTCCCGGCTGCGCTTGCCGACAGCGATCACGGTCACCGTGATCGCTGCATCGCTGACTCGGTAAACCAAGCGATAGCCGGCGGCGCGCAGCTTGATCTTGTAGCAATCCTTCAGTTCTGCGCCGTGCAGCCTGTCCGCCGGGACATGGGGTGTCTCCAACCGCTCAGCGAGCTTGGCCTTGAACTGCTGGCGGATGGTGTCGCCGAGCTTGCGCCATTCCTTCAGAGCGGAGGGAAGGAATTGCAGCTCATAGCTCATCCAGCGCGACTTTCACCGGCACCTCGCCGGATCGCGCCCGGATCAAAGTAGCCAGCTCGGCGTCGTCGATCAGCTCCATCATCGCCTCGTAGGCGGCCGGAGGGACCATGTAGGCCATGACCCGGTTGTGGTTGAGGATCGCGACCGTCTCGCCCTGCGCCTCACTCAACACGCCGGCGGGACTCTTCTTCAGATCCGACACGCTCACGGCTACGTTCGCCAGCACGGCCTGCATCTCAAGCTCCGAAGGATTCCGTTCTGCCTCCGAAATTCGATACCGGATTCGGTACTGCATTTCGACTCGCCAAACGCCACCCCTCGGGCTCAGATCGCCACCCGCACCGGCGCCGCCTCGTCCGGCACCGCCGCCCGTGTCTCCGAGAATGCCTCGCCCACCATCAGCAGCGCCGGTCCGTCGAGGCCGGCGGCTTCGACATGGTCGGCGAGGTCGGCGGCGGTGCCGCGCAGCGACGCTTGATTCGGGCGGCTGACGTTGAACACCAGCAGCGCCGGGGTCGCGGGTGCCAGCCCTTCCTCCACCGCCCGGGCGAGCAGCGCCCGCAAGGTGCGCTTGGGCATGTAGACCACGGTGGTCACGCTCGGATCGGCGAGCGCGCCCCAGTTCAGGTCGTCCGGAAGGGCGCCGCGGCGGTCGTGGCCGGTGACGAATTGCAGGCGGCGGGCGGCGTCGCGGTGGGTCAGCGACAGGCCCAGCGCCGCTGCGGCCCCCTGCGCGGCCGAGATGCCCGGCACCACGGTGACGGGGATGCCCGCGGCCCGGCAAGCCTCGATCTCCTCGCCGGCCCGGCCGAACACCAGCGGGTCGCCGGATTTCAGCCGCACCACCTGCTTGCCGGTGCGGGCGAGCTGAACCATCAGCGCGTTGATGTCGTCCTGGCGGCAGGACGGGCCGTGCCCGGTCTTGCCCACCAGCATGGTCCGCGCCTCGCGGCGGGCATAGTCCAGGATCTCCGGGGCGACGAGGTCGTCGTACAGGATCACGTCGGCATTGCGCAGCGCCCGCAGGGCCTTGAGCGTGAGCAGCTCCGCGTCGCCCGGACCGGCGCCGACGAGGCTCACCGCGCCGCCCTTCGGCGCCGCCTCGGTCTCGCCGAGCAGCTCGGCGAGGTCCTGCTGCGTCGGGGCGCGGTCCGGCTCCGCGAAGGCGCGATCGGTGAAGCGCTCCCAGAAGCTGCGCCGCTCGCTGAACCCGTGGAACCGGGCGGTGACGCCGTCCCGCCAGTCGCGGGCGGCCCCCACCCAGCGACTGAACCCGCGCGGCAGCATCGCCTCGATCCGGGCGCGCACGGTCTGCCCGAAGACCGGCGCCGCGCCCTCGGTGGAGATGCCGACCACCAGCGGCGAGCGGTTGACGATGGCGCCGAACTTGACGTCGCACAGGTGCGGTCGGTCCACCGCGTTGACGATGGCCCCGGCGCCGCGGGCTGCGACCACGAAGGCGACGCAGTCGGCCTCGTCCTCCATGGCGCCGATGCAGAAGGCCGCGCCCCAGAGGTCGTCGGGCGTCCAGGCACGCTCGTGAAGATCGACGCTGCCGTCGACGATCTCGTTCGGCACCGCGCGCAGCTCGTCGCTGGGCTGAGGCGCGTAGACGTCGACATGGGCGCCCGCGGCGGCCAGGACCTTCACCTTCCAGGGCGCCCCACCCGAGGATCCGGCGAGCACCACCCGCTTGCCGCGCAGGGGCACGAACACCGGCAGCACCGCCAACGGCTCCAGGCCGGCGGATTGGGTCTCGCGGGGTGCGCGGGCCGCGCGCAGGAGGCTTGGGGTGTCGGTCACGAATCTATCCTGAGCCTACATCGTGCCGGTTATCCCAACCGACAACCTCATCCTGAGGTGCCGCGTCGCTGCCGCCGCTCCGCGCCCGCATCCCGGGATGAGGGGGCTGGTGGGACGGGCCGCTCCGTTCTCGATTCGGCATATATCAAAGAATCACGCGGCGCGGGCGGTCTGGCCGGGGAGCATCTTGCGGATCTCGGGGATGCAGGAGCCGCAATTCGTGCCCGCCTTGCAGGCCGCGCCCACAGCCTCGACGGAATCAGCTCCCGCCGCGATGGTCGCGGCGATCACGTCGCCGCCGACCCCATGGCAGGCGCAGACGACCGGCCCGGCCGGCGCGGTGGCGGCGCGTCCCGAGAGCAAGGCGCGGCGCTCGGCCGCCTCGGGGGCCTCGACGGCGAATAGGGCCTTGGCCGCCTCCCAGTCCGGGCGTGCTTCCGCGGGGGCGTAGGCGAGGCTCGCGACCAGCCGCGGGCCGTAGTAGACGGCGCAGCGGTAGCGGTCGCGGGCATGGTCGGCGTATTCGGCGAGTTCGTAGCCGGCGAGCGCCTCGCTCTGGATCAGTCCGCGGACCATCAGCGCCACGGCGCTTGAACTGGCTGCGGTGGCGAATTGCACGCCCCATCCGCCGGTGATCGCCGCCCGCGCCCACCACCAGCCCTCCGGCAGCGCCACCTGGCGGCGCGACAGCAGGAAGCCCCGGGCCCGGTAGGTGACGGGCTCGAGGGCGGCGGGCGTCGCCTTCAACTCGGGCTGGCCCGAGACCGGGTCCGGTACGCCGCGGACGAGGGCGCCGACCCGCGCCTTCGACGCGTGGGCGCTGCCCCAATGCATCGGCATGAACAGGCAGCCCCGCACCACCGTGTCGGTGATCATCACCTCCAATTCGGCCTCGCCGTGCTCGGTCCGCAGGCGGGCGATGCCGCCCTCGATGAGGCCGAGGCCGGCCGCGTCATCCGGATGTACCTCGACGAACGGCACGGCACGATGCGCCGAGAGGCGCTGACTTTTCCCGGTGCGCGTCATCGTGTGCCAGTGGTCGCGCACCCGGCCGGTGTTGAGCACGAACGGGAAATCCTCCGAGACCGCCTGCGCCACGCCCGGAGGCTGCACCGCCACGAAGCGGGCGCGGCGGTCGAAGGTGTAGAACCGGCCGTCGCCGAACAGCCGGGCCCTGCCCTGCGGCGCGCCCTTCGGGCCGGAGCGCTTCGGGATCGGCCATTGCACCGGCAACGCGCTGTCGTAGGCGGCGTCGCCGACGTCGGTGAGCGCGCCCAGATCGAAGTCGCGGGTGCCGTTGTTCTCGTAGGCCGAGAGCCCGGCATGTTCGCGGAACACGGACGCCGCCGACGGGAAGGCGAAGGCGCGATCGTGGCCGAGCCGGCGCCCGACCTCGGACAGGACCGCCCAGTCGGCCCGTGCCTCGCCGGGAGCGGCCAGGAACCGGCGCTGCCGGGAGATCCGCCGCTCGGAATTGGTGACCGTGCCGTCCTTCTCGCCCCAGGCGAGGGCCGGCAGCAGCACCGTGGTCTTGCCGAGGCCCCGCACCGTGTCGGAATCGGCCATCACCTCGGAGACGGCGTAGAGTTCGAGCCCCTTGAGGGCCTCGCGGATCCGATCGGCCTGCGGCATCGAGACCAGCGGGTTGGTGCCCATCACCCACAGGGCCTTGATCTTGCCCCGGGCGACCGCCTCGAACAGGGCCACCGCCTTCATGCCCTCGCCGGTGACGATCCGGGGGGCGCCCCAGAACCGGCGCACCCGGTCCACCTCCTCGGGGGCGAAGTGCATGTGGGCGGCCAGCATGTTGGCCAGACCCCCGACCTCGCGGCCGCCCATGGCGTTGGGCTGGCCGGTGAGCGAGAACGGCCCCATCCCGGTCTCGCCGATGCGGCCGGTGATCAGGTGGCAGTTGATGATGCTGTTGCCCTTGTCGGTCCCCTGCGCCGACTGGTTCACACCCTGCGAGAAGGCGGTGACCACCCGGCGGGTGCCCGCAAACAGGTCGTAGAAGGCGCCGATGTCGGATGCTGGCACGCCGGTCGCGGCGGCGACCGCGGCCACGTCCGGCGCGATGAGGCGGGCGCGGTCGAGGGCGGCATCGAGCCCGGCGGTGTGGGCCTCCACGAAGGCCCGGTCGCGGAAGCCGTTATCCGAAAGGTGCACGAGCAGCCCCGAGAACAACGCTACGTCGCTGCCGGGACGGATCCCGAGGAACAGGTCGGCCTCCTGGCCGGTCTGGGTCCGGCGCGGGTCGATCACTACGAACTTGGTGCCCCGCCGGGCCTTGGCGTCGGCCATGCGGCGGAACAGGACCGGGTGGCACCAGGCGGCGTTGGACCCGACCATGACGATCAGGTCCGCCTCGTCCAAGTCCTCGTAGCAGCCGGGTACGGTGTCGGAGCCGAAGGCACGGCGGTGGGCCGCCACCGCGCTCGACATGCACAGCCGCGAATTGGTGTCGACGTGCGGCGTGCCGATGAAGCCCTTGGCCAGCTTGTTGGCGACGTAATAATCCTCGGTGAGGAGCTGCCCCGAGAGGTAGAACGCGATCGCTTCCGATCCGTGCGCCTCGGTCACCGCGCGCAGTCTTTCCGATACGGTCGACAGTGCCGCGTCCCACGAGGCCTGAACTCCATCGACCTGCGGGTGGAGCAGGCGGTTCTCCAGCGACAGGGTCTCGCCGAGCGCCGAGCCCTTCGAGCAGAGCCGGCCGAAATTGGCCGGGTGCTCGGAATCGCCCGCGATCGCCGCGCCGCCGTTCCCGTCCGGGGTCGCGAGCACGCCGCATCCGACCCCGCAATAGGGGCAGGTCGTGCGCACCGCCGGGTCTGCCACGGACAGGGTCATGGCTGGGTCCTCGAAAGTTCTTTGTTCGATAGCGACCGCAAGAGGTGGGCCGCGCTCCCCGTCACTCGACAGCGAGTGGATCGCCCTCGTGGCCAGATGGGGCGCGGGTCCCCTCTCCCGTTCGGGAGAGGGACAGGGTGAGGGATGCGACCTCTCCAGAGAGACCTGACCCCTCACCCCAACCCTCTCCCGCACGGGAGAGGGGGCGCGTCGCGCTCCGCATGGAACGCGGTGTGACCCCCGTGGCCCGCATGGAGAGGGCGCGGCTCAGTACACGTCGGCCTGGTAGCGGCCGGTCTTCTTGAGGGCGGCGAGATAGGCGACCGCATCCTCGGGGCTCTTGCCGCCATGGCTGGCCGCCACGTCGATGATCGCCCGCTCCACGTCCTTGGCCATGCGCTTGGCATCGCCGCAGACGTAGAAATGTGCGCCGCCTTCAAGCCACTTCCACAGGTCGGCGCCGTTCTCGCGCATCCGGTCCTGGACGTAGGTCTTCTCGTTGCCGTCCCGGGACCAGGCGAGCGACAGGCGGTTGAGCACCTTGTCGTCCTTCAGTGCGTTGAGCTCGTCCTTGTAGAAGAAGTCCGTGGCCTGGCGCTGGTGGCCGTAGAACAGCCAGTTGCGGCCGGGGGCGTTCGTGGCGGCGCGCTCGCGTAGGAACGACCGGAACGGCGCGATGCCGGTGCCGGGGCCGCACATGATCACGTCCTTGGTGAGATCCGCCGGCAGGGCGAAGCCGTGGGCCTTCTGGAGGTAGATCTTCACCTTGGTCTGCTCGGGCAGGCGCTCGCCGAGATGGGTCGAGGCCACGCCGAGCCGCAGCCGGGAGCGGTGGTTGTAGCGCACCGCGTCGACGGTCAGAGACACGATCCCGGTATCCATCTTGGGCGAGGACGAGATCGAGTAGAGCCGCGGCTGCAACTCGTCGAGGGCCTCCAGAAAAACCTCCGCGTCGGGCCGGGCGCCAGGGAATTTGTGCAGGGCGCCGAGCACGTCGAGATAGGCGGCGTCACCGTCCGGGTCTTCTCCGGACGCCAGGGCCTGCGCCTTCTTGCGGGCCGCGCCGGAGGTGAGCAGCGACAGCAGTTGGTAGAGGTTGTCCGGCGCGGCGCCGAGTGCGTAGTCCTTGAGCAGGTGGTCGCGCAGGGTCTGGGTCCCGATCATCCGCTCGGGCCGGGCGCCGAGTTCAGCGATCACCGCGTCCACCAAAGCCGGGGCGTTGGCCGGGAACAGGCCGAGCGAATCCCCGGCCTCGTAGGTGATCGGCGTGCCGTCCAGTCCGATCTCGATGTGCCAGGTCTCCTTCTCGCCGCCCGGCTCGTTGAGGCGGCGGCGGGACAGGAACAGGGCCTCGACCGGGTTCTCACGGCAGAAGCCTTGGGGACCGAGATCGGCTGCCGGCTTGGGCGCGTCGCCCTCGGACGTCGGGGCCGCGGGCGCGCCACCGGCGGCGACGAACTCTTCCTCCAGCTTCTTGAGCATGCGCAGGGTCTCCTTGCCGCCGGGCTGGCAAAGATTCAGGCGCTCCTCGTTCTTCAGGAAGATCGCGTTGGCGTAGTCGGCGCAGTTGTAGCCGCACTGGCCGCAATCCTGCTGGGCCATGGCGGCCATCAGCTTGTGCGGCTCGGGCCGGTCCTTGGCCATCGCCATCCGGTCGCCGATCGGCACGGAGGGGTCGTGCCAGGGCGCGTCGTCGTTGTCGGCCAGCTTCGGGCCGGCGGCGGGCGCGTCGCCGGGAGCGAGGGCGGTGGCTCCCGTCACGGCGGGGCCGAGCAGGGCCGCGAAGTAGCCCGAGAGCCACGAGCGCTGGTCGGCGTCGAAGGGCGCGGTCTCGGGGATCAGGACGAGGGGGGGCGCGACGTGCTGGGTCATGCGGCGGCCTTCAGGGCGGGCTGTTCCTCGGCGGCGTCCCGCAGGGCTTCGGCGCCGGTGCGGGCGGTGAAGGATTGGAAGCTCTCGTCCGGGCTTTCCCGGCGGGCCAGGTAGGTGCGCAGCAGCGCCTCGACCCGGAACGGCGCGTCCTCGGCCTTCACGGCCTTCCAGATCTCGGTGCCGATCTTCGGGTTCTCGGCGAAGCCGCCGCCGACCACGATGTCGTAGCCCTCGACGGTGTCGCCCTCCTCCGAGACGACCACCTTGGCGCCGATCAGCCCGATATCGCCGATGTAGTGCTGGGCGCAGGAATGGTGGCAGCCGGTGAGGTGAACGTTCACCGGCACGTCGAGCTCGGTGACGGTGCGCTCGACATGGTCGGCGATGATCAGCGCGTGGCCCTTGGTGTCGGAGGCGGCGAACTTGCAGCCCCGGGCGCCGGTGCAGGCGACGAGGCCGGAGCGGATGCCGGCCGCCTTGGTGGTCAGGCCGAGTTCGAGGATACGGCTCTCGACCTCGGACACCTTCGCATCCGGAATCCCTGAAAAAATAAAGTTCTGCCAGACGGTGAGGCGGATCTGGCCGTCGCCGCAGTCGCGGGCGATCTCGGCCAGCGCCCGGACCTGGTCGCTGGTCATCTTGCCTACCGGCAGGACGACACCGATCCAGTTGAGGCCGGGCTGCTTCTGGGCGTGGACGCCGACATGGGCGAACCGGTCGGTGGGCCGGCGCGGCGCCACATGGGCGGGATCGACCCGGTCGAGCTTGCGGCCCAGCTTGTCCTCGACGGCGGCGATGTACTTGTCGAAGCCCCAGGCGTCGAGGACGTACTTCATCCGGCTCTTGTTGCGGTTGGTCCGGTCGCCGTTCTCGATGAACACCCGGATGATCGCGTCCGCGACCGCGTTGCAATCCTCGGGCTTCAGGACGATGCCGGTGTCGCGGGCGAGGTCCCGATGGCCGGAGATGCCGCCGAGCACGAGGCGCATGTAGACGCCCGCGGCCACCGCGGCGCCGTCCAGAACCTCGATCGCCTGGAAGCCGATATCGTTGGTCTCCTCCAGGGTCGGCATCACGCCGCCGCCGTCGAAGGCAACGTTGAACTTGCGTGGCAGGCCGTAGAGCGAGCGGTCGTTGATGATCCAGTTGTTCCAGGATTTCGCCAGCGGGCGGGTATCCAGCAACTCCTGGCTGTCGATGCCGGCGGTGGACGAGCCGGTGACGTTGCGGATGTTGTCGGCCCCCGAGCCGCGGGCGGTGAGGCCGATATCCACGAGCCCGTCCAGGAACGGCTGGGCGTGCTCGGGGCCGATCTCGCGCACCTGCAGGTTGGCGCGCGTCGTCACGTGGACGTAGCCGCCGCCGTGCCGGTCGGCGAGGTCGGCGACGCCCGCGAATTGCCAATGGTGCAGGATGCCGTTGGGGATCCGCAGGCGGGCCATGTAGCTGACCTGGTTCGGGGCGACCCAGAACAGGCCGTGGTAGCGCCAGCGGAAATTGTCCTCGGGCTTCGGCTGCTTGCCGGCGGCGGCATCGGCGATCAGGCGGTTATGGCCGTCGAACGGGTTCTCGGCGCGCTTCCACTTCTCCTGCTCGCAGAGCTTGCCGCCATCCTTGACGGTCTTGTCCTGCGCCTTGATGTGGATCGCATCCGGCCCGGTGGGCTCGGCCGGCGCGGCCGGGCCCTGCCCGATCGCCAGGCCGCCGGTCAGGCGGGCCGCGGCGACGCCCGAGGCGAAGCCTTCGAGGTAGCGCTTCTGCTCGGGGTTGAAGCCGTCCGGGGCGGTCTGTGGGGTGGTCTCGGCCATCTGCGCCTCCCTGGATCGCTCGCCGCCGAAGTGGATGCCGGTTAGGCGTAAGCGAGCGTGTAAAATCAAAGGCTTAGTTCCCCTGCCGATCGGCCGGGGAACTAAGCAGCCAGTTGCTCGGGCGCCGGGCGCCCGAACATCAGATCATCGAGGTTCTCGACCGGATCGCCGGAGCGGATCAGGCCCTTACAGGCGCCCTGCTCGGCGATGTCGCCCACGAACACGGCACCGATCAGCCGGCCGTCCCGCACCAGCAGCTTGCGGTAGAGCCCGGCGCCGGGATCGGACAGGACGATCGCCTCGGCATCCTCGGGGGTGTCCACCAGGCCGGCGGAGAAGACCGGCAGCCCGGAGACCTTGAGGCTGGTGGCGAGCGACGTGCCGGCATAGGCGGCGCTCTGGCCGGCGAGGTGGCGGGCCAGGGTGTCGGCCTGCTCGTAGGCCGGCTCGACCAGCCCGTAGATCAGGCCGCGATGCTCGGCGCATTCCCCGAGGGCGAAGACGTTGGCGTCCGAGGTGGTCATCCGGTCGTCGACCTTGATCCCGCGGCCGATCTCCAGCCCCGCCCCCTGCGCCAGGGCAACCGAGGGGCGCACCCCCACGGACATCACCACGAGGTCGGCTGGGAGTACGGTCCCGTCGGCCAGGATCAGGCGCTCGACCCGGCCGTCACCCTCGACCCGGGCGGTGTCGGCCTTGAGCAGCACCCGCACGCCGCGGGCCTCCATGGCCCGCTTCACCAGCCCCGCGGCGTGATGGTCGAGCTGGCGCTCCATCAACCGGTCCATGACGTGGAGCAGGGTCGTGTCGACCCCCAGCCGTGCCAGGCCGACCGCGGCCTCCAGCCCGAGCAGGCCGCCGCCGATGACGATCGCCCGGGCGTGCTGCACGGCGGCCTTGCGGATCGCCGCCACGTCGGCGAGGTCGCGGAACGTGATCACTCCGGGGAGGTCCATGCCGGGCTTGGGCAGGCGGATCGGCAGGGACCCCACCGCCAGCACGAGCTTGTCGAAGGGCAGAACGTGGGTCTCTCCCACGATCACCAACCCGTTCTCACGGTCGATCTGGGTGACCGGGGCGCCGGTGATCAGGCGGATGCCGTGGGCCGCGTACCAGTCGAGGCCGCGGAATTCGCAGGCCGCCTCGTCGACTTCGCCACCCAGCAGCGAGGACAGCAGGACCCGGTTATAGGCAGCCTTCGGATCGGCGCCGACGCAGGTCACGTCGAAGCGGCCGGGCGACCCTTCGGTCAGGCGCTCCAGGAAGCGGAGCGAGGCCATGCCGTTGCCAACGACGACGAGCCGCTCGCGTGGAAGGCCGGTCTCGGCGCGCGAATCGTGTGCGCTGGTATCCATTGGGGATGTCGCCATCTCTCGATCGCGTCGGGAACCTCGAGTGCAGGATCGTCGGCGGACCGCCCACGAAAAAGCCGCTGCCGGTCATCCCCCGGGGCAGGCTTCTGCCGCAGGAGAACCGGATCAGCGGCCTCGCTGACGGCGCTGCCCGTCGCCGTTGACGGACGCGAGCTATCAAGCAGATCCTGTGCCAAGCACGATCCGCATCGGTAAGGTGTTCTGATTGCGAAATAAATTTCGGTAGCCTAGAAGGCCTTGCACGCTGAAGCGTGGTGCATTGCACTGCATAAAAAGCAGGCGGGTGGTCGCTTAAACGATCATCGCCGTGGCGGCCGAACTGGCGTCCCGGCGGTCTTTGCAAACGTGAACAGACGGCAGCGGCATCGCCCTCCGCCGCCATTGCGGGCGGAGCGAAGCCACGTAAGGGTCCGATACGCTTGGAGAGCGGCCCACGATGGGTTGCTCCGCTCTACTCGCAAGGGCGGAGAAGCAGCGAACTGCCCACCGGTTCGGGTCAGATACCCGATGCGATTCAGATCAGGGTCGAGAGCATCGCCAGCAGGCCCAGGGTCGGCATAGCGCCGGCCACGAGGACCCAATACCAGGACGGGACACCGCCGGCACGGCGGTTGTCGTTGCTGGCGCGCGGAGCCTTGGCGCCGCGACGAACATAGCGTCGGAGCTCGATCCGGCTGCGCGGATGCGATGTCGACGATTCGGTATCGAGTTTACGGCATCCGGGCATGGCGAAGCGACAACGGCCGAGACCTGGCAACGTTCCCGATCCGCCGCATCTCGGCAACGGCCGAATGACGAAATGCGCGTGGCGTCTGCTGCCGCTCAGAGCGCCATGGCGGCCCGGTACAGGTCGGACCTGTAGATGGCGGCTGCTTCGGCCTCAGGGTGTCGCCCCGGCGGGATCTGCTGCGCGGCAGCCATCTGTGCCACGAGCCAGCGCGCGGCCTCGGGCCGCGGCTCCTGCACGGCCGCGCCCAGGTCGAGACGGCTCGGCATCGGCCGCGTCGCGCCGACCGCGTCCAGCATCGCATCGCCTGCGAAGCCCCGGGCCACGAGTTCGACGTCGAGGTCGAGATAGGTCCGGTGCGCGAGGCAATGGATCAGGTCGGTGCGGTTGGCCGGGTCCGCGCACCATTGGCCGGCCCGCGCCACCGCCCGGACGAGGGGCAGCAGCGCGTCGTCGAGCCGGCCCGACACGGCAAGGACCTTCTCGGGGGCGTCCGGTGCGAGGTCGCAACCGAGTGCCGCAATCCGCCCGTGGCCGGCCGCCACCGCGACATCGTTCCAGGGCGCGCCCGCGCAGTAGCCGTCGACCAGGCCGCGGGCCAGGGCCTCGACGCTGTGCTGGGGTGGGACCACGACCGTGCGGAAGGCCGACGGGTCGAGGCCGCCGGCCTCGGCGAACAGCCGCAGCTGATAGCTGTGGCAGGAGAACGGATGCACGGTGCCGAGCGTGAGCGGCCGGCCCGCGTCCCGGCGCTCGGCCGCCACCCGGGCGAAGGCCCGGGCCACGTCCGCCAGAGTCTCGCTCGCCGGCTCCATCGCGGCCCAGAGCCCCCGAGACACCGTGATGGCGTTGCCGTTGGCGCTGAGCTGCAGCGGAACCACGAGGTCGGAGGGCGGGCCCGAGAGGGCCAACCGGCTCGCCAGCGCCAGCGGCGCCAGCATGTGGGCGCCGTCGAGATGGCCCAGCGCGAGGCGGTCGCGCAGGGTCGCCCAGGACGGCTCGGCCGAGAGGTCGAGTTCCAGACCCTCGGCCCGGGCGAAGCCGAACGCGTGCGCCACGATCAGCGGCGCGGCATCGCAAAGGGGGACGTAGCCGAGCTGAAGCCTCATCCGAGCAGGTCCGCCGTGGTGACGATGGCCCGGGCAATGTCGGCGATCTTGCGCTTCTCGTTCATGGCCTTGCGCCGGAGCTGCTTGTAGGCCTCGTCCTCGGTCAGCCCCTTCAGGTTCATCAGGATGCCCTTGGCGCGCTCGATCAGCTTGCGGTCGGCCAGCTCGCCGCGGGCCTCCGACAATTCGCGCTGGAGCCGCGCGAAGGCGTTGAAGCGCAGGATGGCGATATCGAGGATCGACTTGATCCGCTCCGCCCGCAGGCCGTCGACCACGTAGGCCGAGATACCGGCGTCGACCGCCGCCTGCATCATGGTGGTGTCCGAGCGGTCGACGAACATCGCCACCGGCCGCTCGACCTGCCGGGAAACCCCCGACATCTGCTCCAGGATGTCCCGGCTGGGACTCTCCAGGTGGATCACGACCACGTCGGGCTTCAGGGCGGTCACCCGCTCCAGAAGGTCGACGGTATCGGGAATCACCACGATCCGGCCGATGCCGGCGGCGCGCAGCCCCTCCTCCAGGATCGCCGCGCGGGCGCGGCTCGGGTCGATCACGGCGACGGTGAGGTTGGATTCGGTCATCGGGGCCCGGTCGGGCGGGACTTCTTGAGAGGGCGACCCGGTTCGGGCGCTCCGGCCAAGCAAGGCGTATGCCCCGCAGCTGTCGCCAGCGTTACCGCCGCGCAAAGAAACGGTCCAGCTTCCGCCGCAATGCTGGGGGCATTCTTGCGTCGTCGGAACTAGGGCGGGGGTGGTGAAACGGATGCGCAGGCCAGACCCGCTTGCCCTGACGGACGCCGCCACCGGGCGCGTTTCGATGCCGTTCCTGCCGACGTTGGTCGTGGTGGGAATTCTGGGTGTCGCTTCCCTCTATTGTCCGTCGTCGCAGTTGACGCCGCCGTCGGAGGCCCGCGCCGAGGTCGTTGCGCCCGAGGCTCCGTCGCCCACCGCCTTCTTCAAAGCCGCGCCGGTGTCCGTTTCGGTCCGCCGCCCGGCCGCCGTGGCCTTCGCCGAAGTCTATCCCCTGGCCCCGACGCAGCCGGCCCGGCCTGTGCTCGCGGCCCGGGCGACGTCGCATATCGCGATCGCGGGCCGCCATGTCTGCCCCGGGCGCCGCTGCCCGGAGACGCCTCAGCACGTGACCGATCCGCTGGCCGCCGGCCGTGCCGAGGCCGCGGAGTCGGACGAGGCCGATCTGCTGCCCCCCGCCGCTCTGCCCTTCGCCGCCTCGGTGGTCGAACGGCTGACCCCCGCCGCCCGGGTCGTCGGCGATGCGGCGAACCTGATGCGCGACGGCGCGGCCGCCGTACAGGGATCCGTCGCCCTGGTGGTGGCCGACTGCCTGCGCTGACGCGCACGAAACGCCGGCCGTACCGCACGGCATTCCACTCGGCTCGCCACGCCACCGCCTCTGGACCTCGCAACCGGGCGTCCTAGGTGCGTTGCAGCGGATGGCCGGGGCTCCCCGGCCGCGCGGGAGCCGGGGCCGTATGGCTGCACGCATCGAGGATTATGCGCTCGTCGGGGATTGCCGCAGCGCCGCGCTGATCAGCCGGCAGGGCAGCGTCGACTGGCTGTGCTGGCCGCGCTTCGACGCCGCCGCCCTGTTCACCAGCCTGCTCGGGACGGAGGCCCACGGCTTCTGGAAGATCTTTCCCGAGGCCGTGCATGTCGAGACCAGCTGGGCCTACCGTCCGGGAAGTTTGGTTCTGGAGACCCGGCACAAGACCCGGCTGGGTGAGGTCTTGGTGACCGATTTCATGCCGGCTGGGGACGGCGCCCACCTGGTGCGCCTGGTCGAGTGCGTGCATGGGCGCGTCGCCATGCGTATGGAGATGGCGGTGCGATTCGACTACGGCTCCGCGGTGCCGTGGGTCTCGCGCTCGGAACTGGGCGACCTGCGCGCCGTCTCCGGTCCCCACAAGGTCGTGCTGCGGACGGACGTCCACCTCAAGGGATCGGACGCGCAGACGACGGTGTCCGAGTTCACCGTCCATGCCGGCGAGCGGTGCCGCTTCGTCCTGAGCTACGGCGCCTCGCACGAGGACGACCCGCATCCGATCGAGCCGCTGAAGACCCTCGAGGCCACCGACCAGGCCTGGCGCGAATGGTCGAGCCGCTGCGCCGGCGGCACCGCCTGGGACCGGATGCTGCAGCGCTCGCTTCTGACCCTGAAGGCGCTGATCTACGAGCCCACCGGCGGCATCGTCGCCGCGCCGACCGCGTCCCTGCCCGAGGGGCTCGGCGGCGAGCGCAACTGGGATTACCGATTCTGCTGGCTGCGCGACTCGACGCTGACGCTGATCGCGTTGATGGACGCCGGCTATATCGACGAGGCGCGCGATTGGCTCGCCTGGCTGCTGCGGGCGGTGGCCGGCAACCCGGAGCAGGCGCATATCCTGTACGGCATCGGCGGCGAGCGCCTGCTGCCGGAGATCGAACTCGACTGGCTGCCCGGCTACGAGAACTCCAAGCCCGTGCGGATCGGCAACGCCGCGGCCTCGCAGTTCCAGATCGACGTCTACGGCGAATTGTTCGACGCGCTCTATCAGGCCCATGCCCGGGGCCTGCCGATCAGCAAGGATGGCTTGCGGGTCGGGCTGGCGATCCTCGGCCATCTCGAGAACGCTTGGCGCAGGCCCGACGAGGGCATCTGGGAAGTGCGCGGCGGCCGGCGCCACTTCACCCACTCGAAGGTGATGGCCTGGGTCGCCTTCGACCGGGCCCTGCGCATGCACGCGATGCACGAATCGGGCGCCACCGAGGAGCAGGCCGGGCGCTGGCGCGCGGTCCGCGACGAGATCCATGCCGAGGTCTGCGCGCAGGGCTTCGACCCGGAGCTCAACAGCTTCGTCCAGTCCTACGGGTCGAAGGCGTTGGACGCGAGCCTGCTGCTGATCGCCCATACCGGCTTCCTGCCGCAGGACGATCCCCGGGTGGTCGGCACCGTCGCGGCGATCGGCGAGGGGCTGATGCGGGACGGCTTCATCCTCCGCTACGAGACCCAGGGGCAGACCACCGACGGCCTGTCCGGCAACGAGGGGGCGTTCCTGCCCTGCACATTCTGGTATGCCGACAACCTGATCGGCCTCGGCCGGCGGGACGAGGCGCGGACGATCATCGAGCGCCTGATCGGGATCTGCACCGATCTCGGCCTCGTCAGCGAGGAATACGACGTGCATGCCAAGCGCCTTGTGGGTAACTTCCCCCAGGCATTCACCCATGTGGCGCTCGTCAACACGCTGCTCAGCTATACGCGCGGCGAAGGGCCGGCGGATCGGCAGGGTGGTAAGGCCAACGGAGCCCCTCCCGCCGTCCTGCGGCAGCGTGAAGCCGACAAGCGGCACGCAAGAGGCGAACTGGAAGACGCGACATCATGAGCGGCGCTGATACTCCCGCCAAGGCGGCCCTCGCTGAGATCGATACGCTCAGCATCAACACCATCCGGACGCTCGCGATCGACGCGGTGCAAAAGGCGAATTCCGGCCATGCGGGCGCGCCGATGGGCCTCGCCCCGGTCGCCTACACGCTGTGGAACCGCTACCTCCGCTACGACCCCGCACATCCCCACTGGCCGAACCGCGACCGCTTCGTGCTGTCCTGCGGCCATGCCTCGATGCTGCTCTACGCCCTGTTGCACCTCGCCAACGTCGCCGAGAGCGACGGCGGCAACGCGCCGGCCGTGACGCTGGACGAGATCAAGAAGTTCCGGCAGCTCGACAGCCGCACCCCGGGGCACCCGGAGTACCATTTCACCACCGGCGTCGAGACCACCACCGGGCCCCTCGGCCAGGGTGTAGCCAACTCGGTCGGCATGGCGATCGGCGGCCGCTTCCTCGGCCAGCACCTCAACCGGCCGAACCTGCCGCTGTTCGACTACAACGTCTACGCTATCTGCTCGGACGGCGACCTGATGGAGGGCGTCGCCTCGGAGGCCGCCTCTCTCGCCGGCCACCTGCGGCTGGCCAACCTCTGCTGGATCTACGACGACAACACCGTCACCATCGAGGGCCACACGGAACTCGCCTTCGGTGAAGAGGTCGCCACCCGGTTCCTGGCCTATGGCTGGCAAGTCCTGCGGGTCGCCGACGCTAACGACGTCCACGCGATCGCCGGCTCGATCGAGACGTTCCTGGCCACCAACGATCGGCCGACCCTGATCGTCGTCAAGTCGGTGATCGGCTACGGCGCCCCGAAGAAGCAGGGCACCTCGAAGGCGCACTCGGACGCGCTCGGCGAGGAGGAGGTCAAGGGCGCGAAGCGGGCCTACGGCTGGCCGGAGGACGCGCAGTTCCTGGTGCCGGATGGCGTGCACGAGAACTTCCGAGACGGCATCGGCAAGCGCGGTGCCGCCCTCTACGATGCTTGGCAGGATCTGCTGTCCAAGGCCCGGGAGGCCGATGCCGACCACGCCGAGGACCTCGACGCCCTGCTGGAAGGCCGCCTGCCCGACGGCTGGGACAAGGACATCCCGGTGTTCGAGCCCGATGCGAAGGGCCTGGCCACCCGCGAATCCTCCGGCAAGGTGCTCAACGCGATCGCGCAGCACGTGCCGTTCCTGCTCGGCGGCTCGGCCGACCTGGCGCCGTCCAACAAGTCGAACCTGACCTTCGAGGGCGCCGGCTCGTTCGGACCGTTCACGCCCGGCGGCCGCAACCTGCATTTCGGCGTGCGCGAGCACGCCATGGGCTCGATCGTGAACGGCCTCGGGCTTTCCGGCCTGAGAGCCTACGGTGCGACCTTCCTGGTGTTTGCCGACTACATGCGGCCGCCGGTCCGGCTCGCTTCCCTGATGGAGCTGCCGATCTTCCACATCTTCACCCATGATTCGATCGGTGTGGGAGAGGACGGGCCGACGCACCAGCCGGTCGAGCAGCTGCTTTCGCTGCGTTGCATCCCGGGCCTCGTCACCCTGCGCCCGGCCGACGCGAACGAGGTCGCCGAGGCCTACCGGGTCATCTTCTCGCTCAAAGACCAGCCGGCCGTGCTGGCGCTCTCGCGCCAGCCGCTGCCGACGATGGACCGGACCAAGTTCGGCGCGGCCTCCGGCACCGCCAAGGGCGCCTACGTGCTGGCCGACAGCGACGGGACGCCCGACGTGATCCTGATCGGCACCGGGTCAGAGGTGCAGCTCTGCGTCGGCGCCTACGAGACGCTGAAGGCCGAGGGCGTGAAGGCCCGAGTGGTCTCGATGCCGTCCTGGGACCTGTTCGAGCGCCAGGACCAAGTCTACCGGGATTCCGTGCTGCCCCCCGCCGTCAAGGCGCGGGTGACCGTGGAGCAGGGCAGCATCATCGGCTGGGACCGCTACGCCGGAACCGAGGGCACGGTCATCGGCATGGATACGTTCGGCGCCTCGGCTCCGATCAAGGATCTCCAGACCAAGTTCGGCTTTACCCCCGACAAGGTGCTGGAGGCCGCCCGGGCGCAGCTCGCCAAGCACAGGCGGTAAGTAACGGCGGATGCGCGACGGTCCCCTCGCCCCTCTGCGGGGGAGGGTGGCCCCCGAAAGGGGGTCGGGAGAGGGGAGCGACGGTGCAGAATATGGCTTGGCCTTCATGAGGGTCGCGCCTCTTCTGGAAGCCGGGCTCCCCTCTCCCGACCCTCGCTGACGCGAGGGCCACCCTCCCCCGCAAAGGGGGGAGGGAGGGCGCCCGCCGAGTAGCGGTATGCGAGACGAGGAACCGACATGAACGCGCTCAAGGCCCTGCACGACGAACAGGATCAGGCGGTCTGGCTGGACTTCGTGGCCCGCGGCTTCATCCAGAAAGGTGCGCTGAAGCGCCTCGTCGAGGAGGACGGCCTGCGCGGGGTGACGTCCAACCCGTCGATATTCGAGAAGGCGATCGGTCACTCGGACGAGTACGATGCCAGCCTGAAGGCCGTGCAGGAGACCGGCGACAGCCGCGTCATCGACCTCTACGAGGGCTTGGCCATCGCCGACATCCAGGCCGCCGCCGACGTGCTCCGTCCGGTCTACGAGGCGAGCGACGGGGCGGACGGCTACGTCAGCCTCGAAGTCTCGCCCTACCTGGCGCTCGACACCGAGGCGACGCTCACCGAGGCGCGGCGCCTGCACAAGGCGGTCGCCCGCGACAACCTGATGGTGAAGGTGCCCGCCACCCCGGAGGGCATTCCGGCGATCCGGCAGCTTACGGAAGAGGGCATCTCGATCAACGTAACGCTCCTGTTCTCGCAGGAGGCCTACGAAGCGGTGGCCCGCGCCTTCATCGACGGACTCGACGCGCGGGCCAAGGCCGGCCACGACGTGTCGAAGATCGCCAGCGTAGCGAGCTTCTTCATCAGCCGGATCGACGTGCTGGTGGACAAGCTGCTGGACGAGAAGATCGCCCAGGCCAACGACCCCGACGAAAAGACGGCGCTCGCCCAGCTCAAGGGCAAGGTCGCGATCGCCAACGCCAAGCTGGCTTACCAGCGCTACCGGAAGATTTTTGCCGAATCCAAGTGGACGGCCCTGGCCGAGAAGGGCGCCAAGGCGCAGCGGCTGCTCTGGGCCTCCACGGGCGTGAAGAACAAGGCCTATTCCGACGTGCTCTACGTCGAGGAGCTGATCGGCCCGAACACCGTCAACACCATGCCCCCCGCCACCATGGACGCGTTCCGTGACCACGGCACCGTGCGGGCGACGATCGAAGAGGAAGTGCCGGGCGCCGAGGCGGTCATGACCCGGCTCGCCCGGGCCGGCATCGACATCGAGAAGGTCGCCGAGCAGCTGGTGAGGGAGGGCGTGCAGCTCTTCATCGACGCCGCCGACGACCTGCTCGGCGCGGTCGCTGGCAAGCGCGCGGCGCTTCTCGGCCAGCGCCTCGACGGCCAGAGCCTCGTGATGGACGACAGCCTCGCCGCGGAGGCGAAGAAGACTGTCGAATCCTGGCGGGCGAGCGGCGCCATCCGCCGGCTCTGGGCCGGGGACGCGACGGTCTGGTCCGGCCACGACGAGGCGAGCTGGCTCGGCTGGCTGCACATCGTCGAGGACGAGCTAGAGAAGGCCGCCGACTACGCCGCCTTCTCGGAGTGGGTGAAGCAGCAGGGCTTCACCGACGCCGTGGTGCTGGGCATGGGCGGCTCCAGCCTCGGCCCCGAGGTGCTGAGCCTCACCTACGGCCAGCGCGAAGGCTTCCCGAAGCTCCAGATCCTCGATTCGACCCACCCGGATCAGGTGCGCGCCCTGGAGGCGAGCATCGATCTTGGGCGGACCCTGTTCATCGTCTCGTCCAAGTCCGGCTCGACGCTGGAGCCGAACGTCTTTCGCGACTACTTCCTAGGGCGGGTGAAGGAGAAGTTGGGCGACCGGGCGGGCGATCACTTCGTCGCCGTGACCGACCCGGGCTCCGACATGGAGCGCGCCGCCAAAGCCGATAACTTCAAGAAAATCTTCTACGGCGTGAAGCAGATCGGCGGGCGGTACTCCGTGCTGTCGGCCTTCGGGCTGGTGCCGGCCGCGGCCCTCGGCCTCGACGTGAAGGCGCTGCTGGAGACGGCCCGGATCATGGTCCGTTCCTGCGGGCCGGTGGTGCCGCCCGCGCAGAATCCGGGCGTGCTGCTCGGTGCCGCGATGGGCGTTGCGGGTCTTGCCGGACGCGACAAGGTCACGATCATCGCCTCGCCGGGAATCGACAGCTTCGGCGCCTGGGCCGAGCAGCTCATCGCCGAGTCGACCGGCAAGCAGGGCAAGGGCCTCGTGCCGGTGGACGGCGAGCCGGCGAGCGTCCCGGCGGTCTATGGCCGCGACCGGTTCTTCATCTACCTGCGCCTCGACGGTCAGGCTCAGGAGGCACAGGACGAGGCCCTGCGCGCCCTGGAGCGCGACGGCCACCCGATCGCCCGGATCACCCTCGATTCGATCGAGCAGCTGCCGCAGGAATTCTACCGCCTGGAGATGGCGACCGCGGTCGCCGGCGCGGTGCTCGGCATCAACCCGTTCGACCAGCCCGATGTCGAGGCCAGCAAGATCGAGACGAAGAAGCTGTTCTCGGAAGCGGAAGCGAACGGCGCCCTCCCCGCCGAGACGCCACTGTTCGAGGACGACGCCGTCGCCCTCTACGCCGACCGGGAGAATGCCGCTTCCCTGCCGCAGGCTACGCAGGGCCTGGAGGCTGCGCTCAAGGCGCAGCTCGCCCGCCTGAAGGACGGCGATTATCTCGGGCTGCTCGCCTACGTCCCGCGGGACGCGAAGGCCGCCGGCATCCTGCAGGAGGCCCGGCTCGCCGTGCGCGACGCCCGGAAGGTCGCGACCTGCCTGGAATTCGGGCCCCGGTTCCTGCACTCGACCGGGCAGGCCTACAAGGGCGGCCCGGATACCGGCGTGTTCCTGCAGATCACCTCGGCCCCCTCCGAGGACCTGCCGATCCCCGGCCGGGCGCTGGGCTTCAGCACCGTGGTGGCCGCGCAGGCGCGGGGCGACTTCGCGGTGCTGGCCGAGCGCGGCCGCCGGGCGCTGCGGGTCCACATCAAGGGCGATCTCGACGCCGGGCTGAAGCGCGTGGCGGCGGCATTGAAGGCGGCCGTGGCTTAGAGAGCGGATGGGTCTGGCCGCCCGTTCCCGGGCGCATGCAGCGTCAGCGAAATGCGACCCGGGGGCCGGCACAAGAGCGCGCGAAACGTCGTGACATCGAGACCCAGCGTCGAGTTCGAGCCGCTGCGCGGCGCTTTTCTCACGGGATCCGGGATTGCCGTTCACTACGTTACAGGTGTCCGGGAAAAGGGTGCGCCGCATACTTCAGTATTGGCGTAGCCGGCGAAGCACTTAAGCCCCGCCCCGCGGGGGCGATCGGTAAGGGATGGCAGCGATGCAACTCGGCATGATCGGCCTCGGCCGGATGGGCGGCAACATCGTCCGGCGCCTCCTGCGCGACGGGCACACGGCCGTGGTCTTCGACCAGAACCCGGCGGCGGTTGCCGCGCTGGTGGAAGCCGGCGCGGTCGGCGCGTCGAGCCTGGAGGATCTGGTCGCCAAGCTGGAGGTGCCGCGCACCGCCTGGGTGATGCTCCCGGCCGGCGCGATCACCGAGGAGGCGGTCAAGACCCTGGGCGGCCTGATGCAATCCGGCGACTGCATCATCGACGGCGGCAATTCCTTCTACGGCGACGACGTGCGCCGGGGGCTGGAGCTGAAGCAGAAGGGCCTGCACTACGTCGATGTCGGGACCTCGGGCGGCGTCTGGGGCCTGGAGCGCGGCTATTGCATGATGATCGGCGGCGACACCGAGACCGTCGACCGCCTCGACCCGATCTTCAAGACCCTGGCACCGGGCATCGGCGACATCCCCAAGACCCCCAACCGCGACGGCCGCGACCCGCGCGCCGAGCAGGGCTACATCCATGCCGGACCCACCGGGGCCGGCCATTTCGTCAAGATGGTCCATAACGGCATCGAGTACGGCTTGATGCAGGCCTATGCCGAGGGCTTCGACATCCTGAAGCACGCCAATTCGGATGCGCTTCCGCCGGAGCGGCGCTTCGACCTGAACATGGGCGACATCGCCGAGGTCTGGCGGCGCGGCAGCGTCGTCTCGTCCTGGCTGCTCGACCTGACCGCCCAGGCGCTGGCCGGCGACGAGAGCCTCCACGACTTCTCCGGTTACGTCGAGGATTCCGGCGAGGGCCGCTGGACGATCAACGCCGCCATCGAGGAGAGCGTCCCGGCGACCGTACTGTCCGCCGCCCTGTACCGCCGCTTCCGCTCCCGCGAGCACGAGAGCTACGCCGACAAGCTGCTCTCGGCCATGCGCAAGGGGTTCGGCGGCCACCAGGAGCCCAAGAAGTCCTGAAGCCGATAATCATCCCGAGGCGCCGATGAGCCTTCCCACCGGAACCCATGTCCTGTCCGATCCGCAGGCGGTCGCCCGCGAGGCGGCCGAGCGGCTGATCGTGGCCTGCGGCGAGACCGAATCCGAGCGGATCGCGATCTGCCTGTCCGGCGGCTCGACCCCGAAGCTGCTCTACGGCCTGCTTGCCGGCCCAGATTATGCCGCCCGGGTGCCGTGGGAGCGGATCCACTGGTTCTTCGGCGACGACCGGGTGGTCCCCTGGGACGATGAGCGCAGCAACGTCCGGATGGTCCGCGAGGCGTTCGGGCACGGTTCCCGGATCCCCGCGACCCACCTGCACTTCATTCCCTCCGACGCGGGCGCGGAGGCGGGAGCGCGAGCCTACGAGCAGACCCTGCTGGATTTCTACGGAGCCGACAGCCTCGATCCTTCCAGGCCGCTGTTCGACCTGGTGCTGCTCGGCCTCGGCGAGGACGGGCACACGGCCTCCCTGTTCCCGGGCAAGCCGGCCGTGGCCGAGCCCCACCGGCTGGTCGCCCCCGTGCCGGAAGCCGGTCTGGCGCCGTTCGTGCCGCGGATCAGCCTGACCCTGCCGGCGCTCGCCTCCTCGCGGCACGTGCTGTTCCTGGTCACGGGCGCCGGAAAGCGCGAGGCCCTGGCCCGGCTCGCCGCCGGGGAGGACCTGCCGGCCGGGCGGGTCACCAGCGTGGGCGACGTGGCCTGGCTGCTCGACGCGGCGGCGGCGCAGTAGGCGCGGATCCGGCGTTACCGTCTGGCAAGGTCGAGGCGTTAAAACGCCCTGCCTGCGACGCGACGCGGATCCCGCCGCCTGTCGGACCCGGGGGCATGCCACGAAGAGCCAGATGCGCGCGGGCACCGTCGTCCTCTACACCGACCAGCCCGACCGCCGCGGCGAACTCCTGCGCGTGCTCGGAGACATCGCCCCCTGCACGGTGCTGGACGCGGCCGCGATGCCGCCTGCCGGTCCCTGCCTCGCCCTGGTGGCGGATCTCGACCTGCTTCAGCCCTCCCCGCTCGTCGGCCTGCGAACCCTGATCGCCGCCGCCCCGGCTCTCCCGCGGGTGTTCCTGATGCGCAGCATGGGGTCTCGCAGCCTTTCGGCGGCGCGCGGGCTCGGGGCGCGCCTCTGCCTCCCGGTGGATACGCCGGCCGAGACCGTGGCCGAGGCCCTGCTGGCGCAGTTGCCGCCCGTCCCGGAGGTGCCGCGGCCGGGCGGGCGCGTCGGGACGCCCCTCATCGTCCAGGCCGCCGACAAGGCCGGCGCCGTCATCGCCAACCTGCTCGACGCGGCGCGCGCCTCCGGATCGGTCGATGCCGCCGTGGTCGACGACGGCCTCGAACCGATCCTCGGGGCGATCGGCCAGGGCGGCCTCACCGCCTGGCTCGACACGGTGCGCGCCTACGATGACGCGACCTATCAGCATTGCCTCCTGGTCGCCGGCCTCGCCGCCACCTTCGCGATCGACCTCGGCTTCTCCGACGCCGACCGCCAGCAGCTCGTGCGCGCCGCCCTCGTGCACGATGTCGGGAAGGCCAAGATCCCCCTGGAGATCCTGAACAAGGCCGGTCCCCTCGACGGGGCGGAGCGGGCCGTGATGCGCGAGCACGCGGCTCTGGGTCACCAGATCCTGGTTCAGGCCGGCGGCTTCGACGACGCGGTTCTGAAGGTGGTGCGCCACCACCACGAATTGCTCGACGGCTCGGGCTATCCGGACGGGCTCGCCGGGGACGCCATCGACGACATCGTCCGGCTGATCACCGTCTGCGACGTCTACGCCGCCCTGGTGGAGCGCCGTCCCTACCGGGCCCCGATGCCGGCCGCCGCGGCCATGGCGATCCTGCACGGCATGGACGGCAAGCTCGACCGGGCGCTGGTGCGCGCCTTCGAGCGCTCCGTCGCCGGATCCTGATGGACGGGGGCGGGTGCCGAAGCGCGATCCGGCCCCTCTATCCAGCGCTCGCAACGACGATGGTTGAGCTGCGCACGGACGGACCAAGACTCGCATGCGACGCGCGCTGATCTCATTGCGCGATATCGGGCCGACCCGCGGTCTCACTGCGCCTCTTTCAGTGGGATGGGAATGACATTTCTATCGTCCGCCATTCCGCGCAATGCCATTGCTCACGCAGGCCACCCGAGCGCGAACTTCGCAACCCGTCTCCGGCCCCTCCGCGCTAGGCTCCACTCAGCCTGACGGAGGGCTTCGAAGGAGATCGCCGTGACCCCGCTGACCCATCCGGCCGACATCGAGGCGATGATGGCGGACCTGGCGCTCTCGGCCGCGCGCTCGCCGGACGCCTACCTGGCCTCGGCCCGGACGACCTTGGTGCGGATCCTGGCGCGCCCGGACCTGCTCGACCGGACGCGGCTCGCCGCACCGCCGGAGGGTTTGGGCCGCAACCTGCTGTTCGGGACGCGGGCGATCAGCGTCTGGGCCATGGTCTGGAGCCCAGGCGCCGTCACGCCGGTGCACGATCACCATTGTTCCTGCTGCTTCGGTCTGCTGAGCGGCAGCCTGCGGGAGACCTGGTATCGCCCAATCAGCGACAGCCACGCGGTCGCGACCCGCGATGCGGTCCGGGAGCCGGGCTACGTGGCCTGCATGATGCCCTCGGGGCCGAACCTGCATCGCATCGCCAACGACGGCCCGGAGCCGGCGATCTCGATCCACGTCTACGGCTACGATCACCGGGAGCGGGCGTCCTCGGTCCACCGCACCTACGCGGTCGCGGCGGGGTGACGGCGGGCGCCTATACGGCGCCCGGCTGAGGCGTTCGGATTTTGCTCCTTGGCCGGCGCATGGCAACCCGGTCGCCCGGGTCTCACGCGTGGTACCTCCTTGCGGCGGTTGCTTCCGGCGCAGGGCAGAAGTCCGCTACAGGAACGAAAGGCGACCCTCGACCGAGTCGTCACTCGGCTCGACGGTTCGCTCACTCCAGCAGCAGGACGCTAACATGAGCTTTCGCGTCGGCATCGTCGGGATCAGTGGTTTTGGCGGCGGCGAGGCGATGCGCCTGATCGCGGGTCACCCGTCCTTCGACCTCGTCTACGCTGCGGGCGAGGGTAGCGCCGGCAGCCGGTTGGCGGATCGCTTCCCCGGCGTGCCGGCCAAGCTGGCCGAGCTGGTGATCGAGAAGTGGGACCCCGGGGCCCTGCCCAAGCTCGACGTGCTGTTCGCGTCGCTGCCCACGGGCACCTCGGCCGAGGCGCTGGCGCGCGTCCCCAGGGACGTGAAGATCGTCGATATCGGTGGTGACCACCGCTACGTCGAGGGGTGGTCATACGGCCTGGCAGACGTCTGGCCGGCCCGGATCGTGGATCAGGCTCGCGTCGCCAACCCCGGCTGTTTCCCCGCAGCGACCCTGACCGCGCTGGCGCCCTTGCTGGCCGACAAGTTGATCGAGCCCGGCAACATCGTGATCGATGCCAAGACCGGTATCTCCGGCGCCGGCCGGGGCGGCGCCAACAGCCGGTTCGGATACGCGGAGAGCAACGAGAACCTGGTGCCCTACGGCCTGCTCAAGCACGTCCACATGCCCGAGATCGCCGCGACGATCGAGCGGCTGAGCGGCGGCAGCGCGGCCGGGCTGGTGTTCACACCGCACTTGGTTCCTATGACCCGCGGCGTCCTCGTCACAATCTACTGCCGTGGCCGCGCCACGACGGATCACTGCCTGGACGCGGCGCGGCGCTTCTACGATGGACGTGCGTTCGTCCGCGTCACCGACAAGCCGCCGCAGACCAAATGGGCGACCGGCTCGAACCTCGCGTTCGTCAGCTATGCGGCAGATCCCGAGCGTAACTTGGTGATCGCGATGGGCGTCGTCGACAATTTGGGCAAGGGGGCTGCCGGTCAGGCCGTCCAGAATGCAAACCTCATCTGCGGCCTGCCGGAAACCGCAGGGCTGGATGGCGTTCCAGTCTGGCCGTGAGGCTTTTGCGCGTGCGCGTTGTCGATTCGGGACGGCCGGAAGTGCGTAACGCGCAGACCTCGGTCGGGATTTGCATCACGGCACATCGGCGATTGGCCGGGACCGCGCGTCGCTCCGGATTGCGTCCCTGGTCGCGATGATGCCGAAGGCGCCTGCCCGACGCCCTGCTGAAAAGCTGCCTCACGCCATATACATCGTCGGCACGGCGGTCGTGTACTTCATCTCCTCCATGGCGATGGAGGAGGAGAGGTTCGAGAATTCGAGCTTGGCGATGAGGCGCTGGTAGACCGCGTCGTAGGTCTCGATGTCGGGCACGACGATGCGCAGCAGGTAGTCGATCTCGCCGGTGAGCCGCCAGGCCTCGACGATCTCGGGGAAGCCCGCGACCACCCGGCGGAACGCATCGGACCAGTCCGCGGCGTGGCGCGGCGCCTTCACGGCCACGAACACCGTGGTCGGGACGTTGACCTTGCGACGGTCCACCAGGGCGACGCGACCCCGGATCACGCCGGACGCCTCCAGCTTTTTGACCCGGCGCCAGCACGGGGCGGCGCTCACACCGACGCGCTCGGCCAACTCGGCGACCGGCAGCGTCGCGTCCTGCTGCAGGACGTCCAGGATTTTTCGGTCCACCGCGTCCATACGACCATCGCTCCCGCGCGGGGTCCGGGCTGCCGGGTCTACAGGAAGAAGTGCTTCGAGAGCTTCAGCCCCTGAGCCTGGTAGTTCGATCCGGCCCCGGCGCCGTAAAGCGTCCCGGGGATCGCCAGCATCCGCTCGTAGACGAGCCGGCCTACGATCTGGCCATCCTCCAGCAGGAACGGCACGTCCCGGGAGCGGACTTCCAGCACGGCGCGGGCACCCGCCCCGCCGGCCCCGGCATGGCCGAAGCCCGGGTCGAAGAACCCGGCGTAATGGACCCGGAACTCGCCGACCAGCGGATCGAACGGCACCATCTCGGCGGCGTGGTCGGGGGGGACCTGCACCGATTCCTTGGAGGCCAGGATGTAGAACTGGCCGGGATCGAGGATCAGGGCGCCCGAGCCGTCGGCCGGCAGCGGCTCCCAGAAGTCCGCCGCCCTGTGGCGGCCCGGGGCGTCGACGTCGACCAGCCCGGTATGGCGCTTGGCCCGGTAGCCGATCAATCCATCGAAGCCGGACAGGTCCACCGAGACCGCGACCCCGCCCTGGAAGGACGGGGCAGCGCAATCGACCAGCGGTGAGCGCAGGTGCAACTGGCCGAGTTCGGCCTCCGTCAGCCGTGGCGCCCCGCGGCGGAAGCGGATCTGCGACAGGCGCGATCCGGTCCGGACCAGCACCGGGAAGGTGCGCGGTGAAATCTCGGCGTAGAGCGGCCCGGTATAGCCGGGCTCGACCTGGTCGAACGCCTCGCCCCGGTCGGTGATCACTCGCGTGAACACGTCGATGCGGCCGGTCGAACTCTTAGGGTTCGCGGCCGCCGCGAGGTCGGCGGGGAGCGCCAAGCCCTCCTGCAGTTCCGCGATGTAGACGCAGCCCGTCTCCAGCACAGCGCCGGGGCGCAGGTCGATCCTGTGCAGCGACAGGCGCTCGACGCAGGCCTGGACCGTCCGGGTCGCGCCGGGCAGGAAGCTGGTGCGGACCCGGTAGGCCGTGGCCCCGAGGCGCAGGTCGAGGCTCGCCGGCTGGATCTGGTCCGGCGCGAAGGCCGCAGCGGCGCGGATCCCGCCCGCCTGCGCCAGCGCCGCGATCGCCTCGGCCGGCAGGATGCCGCCACGGGTCTCGACGTCCGGATCGGCGGCCTGCGAATCGGCGGCATCCTGGCCTGCGCCCGCGTTCATCGCGCCTCGACTCCTTCGCGCGCCTCCGGGTGGATCCGCGATCCCCAACGTTCTCCGCCCAGACTGGCTAATGCCGGCTTAATCCGGATGGTACGATACGCGCGGCTCGGGACTCGACCACCCTCGGACGAGGCTGCGGCATCATCCGCGCGAGGTAGTCCGCCGCAATTGACGCCGATTTCACTGGCCACTACCACCGCCAGTGAAGCGCGTTCAATTCGTCTTCATCGAATCGCACCGTTCGAAGAAGGGCCTAATAGGGCGATGTACAAGGCCGAGACGCGGGGAATTCGTGTGACCGTTCAGCCTCGCTTCGTCGAGGAGGAATCCTCGCCGAATGAAAGTCGTTACTTCTTCGCTTATACGGTCGAGATCGTGAACACCGGCAGCGAGCAGGTGCAGCTGCGCTCCCGGCACTGGCGCATCATCGACGGGCACGGGGCCTGCCAGGAAGTGCGGGGCACGGGCGTGGTCGGCAAGCAGCCGGTGCTAGAGCCCGGCGAGTCCTTCTGCTACACGAGCGGCTGCCCGCTCAACACGCCCGATGGCCTGATGGCCGGCAGCTACACCATGGCGACGGTGGCCGGCGAGAGCTTCGAGGCCGAGATTCCCGCCTTCTCCCTCGACAGCCCGCACGTTCGCCGCAGCCTGCATTGAGGTCCCGGCTCCGGGGCCTTGCTCCGGAGGGACCTATGCCTGGGATCGGCGAGCGGCTCAGCCCGCTCGACATGCTCGCCCGCCTCGTGTCGTTCGATACCGAGAGCGACAAGCCAAACCTGGCCCTAATCGATTCCGTCTGCACCTATCTCGACGGTTGGGGTGTCCCTTACCTGCGCCTGCCGAACGCAGGCGGGGACAAGGCGGCCCTGTACGCCACCATCGGCCCGATGGCCGATGGTGGCGTCGTGCTCTCCGGCCATACCGACGTGGTCCCAGTGGCGGGTCAGGCCTGGACCAGCGACCCGTTCACCCTGCGCGTCGCCGACGGGCGGGCCTACGGACGCGGCGCGGTCGACATGAAGGCCTTCGACGCCCTGGCGCTGGCTCTGGTGCCCGACATGCTGGCAACCAACCTTACGCGGCCCATCCACATCCTGCTCTCTTACGACGAAGAGACCACCTGCCTCGGCTCGATGGACGCGATCACCCGGTTCGGCGTCGACCTGCCGCGACCGGGCGCGGTGATCGTCGGCGAGCCGACCGGCATGGAAGTCGCGGACGCGCACAAGAGCATCGTCACCTGCCTGACCACCGTGCACGGGCACGAGGCCCATTCGGCCCGGCCGGCGCTGGGGGCGAACGCGGTGGCGGCGGCCTGCGACCTGGTCGCCGGCCTGAACCGGATCGCCGACCTGATGATCGAGCGCGGCGACGCCTCCGGGCGCTTCGATCCGGCCGCCACCACGGTCCATGTCGGGACGATCCACGGTGGCACCGCGCGCAACATCCTGGCCAAGGAATGCCGCTTCCTCTGGGAATACCGCGGGCTGCCGGACCTCGACCCGGGCGAGGTCCCGCGCCTGTTCGCCGAGGTGGTCGAGCAGGTGACGCGCGAGCGCCTGAACCGCTACGGTGAGTACGGGCGAATCGAGACGCTCGAGGAGGTCGACATCCCGGGGCTCGCACCAGATCCAGGCTCCGAGGCCGAACGGCTGTGCCTGAGGCTCGCGGGGCGCAACCGCACCATTGCGGTGCCCTACGCCACGGAGGCCGGGCGCTTCCAGCAGGCCGGGATCCCGACCGTCGTGTGCGGGCCCGGCGACATCGCCCAGGCCCACCAACCCGACGAGTTCATCACCCTCGACGCGCTCGGCAAGGGCGAGCGGTTCCTGAGGGCCCTGATCGAGGCTTGTGCGTCATGAACGCGCTCATCGGCATCACCATCAAGCTGCGCCCGCTGGAACGCGAGGACCTGCGCTTCGTCCACCAGCTGAACAACAACGACAGCATCATGCGCTACTGGTTCGAGGAGGCCTACGAGTCCTTCGCCGAACTGCAGCAGCTCTACGAGCGCAACATCCACAACCAGACCGAGCGCCGCTTCATCGTGGCCGATCCGAGCGGCGAGCCGGCGGGGCTGATCGAGCTCGTGGAGATCAACCACCTGCACCGGCGCTGCGAGTTCCAGATCGCGATCCACCCCAGCTTCCAGGGCCGGGGCTATGCCTGGCAGGCGACCCGGATCGCCATGGATTATGCGTTCAGCGTGCTCAACATTCACAAGCTGTATCTGCACGTGGACCGAGACAATGCCCGGGCGGTACGGATCTACGAGCGCTGCGGCTTCCATCCCGAGGGTGTGCTCAAGGACGAGTTCTTCGTGAACGGACGCTATCGCGACGCCGTGCGGATGTGCCTGTTCCAGCCGGATTACCTGAAGAACCGCGGCGGCGGCGACATCGCCGAGCCGGTGCTGAAAGTCTGATCCTAGGCATCCGGGAGAGGCCGAGAGGGCCCCTCCCGGACTTCGCTCAGTTGCGGCCGGCCCTCCCGGCACCCTGCGCTGCACCGCCCTGAGCGCTACCGGCCTTCATGCCGCCGCGCTCGGCGTTCCCCATCCGGCCACCGTCGTTGTTAGCCGGCCGCGCGCCACCCGGTTGGTCCCCGCGCTCCGATGCGCTGCGTATGCCGTCCTCCCGGCCGCCCCGCATGTCGCCGCTGCGTATGCCGTCGTCACGGCTTTGGCGATCGGCCGTCCGGTGGGTGTCGCGGCCCTCGGTGCCCACGGCATTGCGGGCGCCGTCGCGGCGGTCGGTGCGGACGCCGGCGCGGGTCTCGGTCCGGAAGCCGGCGTTGACCGTGCCGCCGCCGCTCAGGCGATGGTATTCGTCGGAGCCGTAGCGCACCCGCTGGCCGCGGATCGTCACGAACCGTTCCTCGCGCACCGCCACCAGGCGGCGATACTCGGGTGAGCCGTACACGACGCGTTGGCCCCGGATGGTCACGAAGCGTTCCCGCGGCCGGCTCTCGCGGACGCCGACGAGGCGGCGGTACTCGGGCGACCCATAGAGGACGCGCTGCCCGCGGATCACCACGTACCGGACCCGAGGGCTGCGGTTCCCGGTGACGATCAAGCGGCGGTACTCAGGCGAGCCGTAGACCACCCGACGACCGCCGATCACCACGAACCGGCCTTCGCGGCGGACACCACCTTCGACGCGATCCGACCGGACATCCCTCCGGCGCCCCGTGCGGCTCTCGCCGCGCTCATTCCGGATCTCGGCCCGCTCGCCTCGCGCGCCATTCCGGTCGCCGCGCGCATCACGCTCGACGCGAGCGCCGCCACGCGCATCCGCTTCCGAGCCGGCTCGGCCGCGATCCTGGGCTACCTTGTCACCGGAGTCCCGATTGCCGTCCCGGCCCTGCCCGGCGCGGCCGGTCTCGGCGCCGGAACGTCCCGCGGCGGCTTGCGCGCCAGCCTGCGGCCCGGCCCGGCCGGCTGTTTCGGTGCCGCGATCGGCCCCGGCCGGCTGCTGCGCATAGGCCGAGGTGCTGATCAACAGCGCAGCCAACCCGATCGACAACGTTCGCATGGCGTCTCCTCCGATAGTGAAGCAGCCACGCAACGTCGAAGGTCCCGAAACGGTTCTATGCGAGGTACCTAAAAATCAGCGCAACGAATACTGAAGCATCTGCGTTTCGCGCGAAAAGCTTGGCTGTCGTGTGGCGCGAAGACCGGCGGATCGGCTTCTCGGGCTCGGCATCTACTGGTTTGATTGCTCACCGATCTCGGCCTCGACCTCCTGCGGGTCGAGGTCGTAGCGGCGGGAGCAGAATTCGCAGGTGATGACGATGCGCCCGTCATCCGCGACGATGTCGTGCCGCTCCTGCGGTGAGAACGAGCGGATCATGCCCATCACGCGCTCACGCGAGCAGCGGCAGGCCTCGTGCACCGGCTGACGGTCGAACACCCGCACGCCGCGCTCATGGAACAGCCGGTAGAGCAGGCGCTCGCTGGACACGCTCGGATCGACCAGCTCGTGGTCCTCCACGGTGCCGACGAGCGACCGCGCCTCGACCCAGGCATCGTCTTCGACCGCCTGCCCGGACAGGTGCGTGTGCCCCTCCGGGATGTCGCCCGGCGGCAGGTCGGCCAGACGGGCCCGGTCGATCGATTGCGGCAGGAACTGCACGATCAGGCCGCCGGCGCGCCACCGGCCGGCACCCTCCTCCACGGCCTCGGCGACCGCGAGGCGCACCTGCGTGGGGATCTGCTCCGACTGGCGGAAATACTGGTGCGCGGCCTCCTCCAGGCTCTGGCCCTCAAGGGCGACGACGCCCTGGTAGCGGCTGGACGCGGAGCCCTGGTCGATGGTCATGGCGAGGTGGCCCGCACCGATCAGGTCGGCATCCTTCAGCGGGCGCTCGCCCAGGGCGGTGACCCGGTCGGCGTCGAACCGCGCGGTGGCGCGCAGGCGATCGGGCGCCTCGAAGTCGACCACGATCATCGCCACCGGGCCGTCGGTCTTGGTCTGGAGCTGGAAGCGGCCCTCGAACTTGAGCGACGAGCCCAGCAGCACGGTCAGCGCGGCGGCCTCGCCCAGGAGCCGGGCGACGGCATCCGGGTAGCCGTGACGGCGCAGGATCGTATCCACCGCCGGGCCGAGCCGAACCAGCCGTCCGCGTACGTCGAGGGCTTCCACGGCAAAGGGCAGCACGGCATCGTCCGCGCCGTCGTGGCCGTTGCCGACCGCCTGCGCCTGGGATTGCGACTCTGTTCCTGAGGTCATGCCCGCTCCGATCGATCCATTCGGCGCCCGCGACGGCCGCTCCGACAGGCCGGGGCGCGGATCCCGCTCCCGCAGGGAGGGGAATGGCGTGAGGAAGAGGACTCGTCCGGAGCGATCTGTTCCCTCACCCCGCCCGCGCCGGCACGGGAGAGGGGGCGCATCGCGCCACATCCGTCGCCGGGATGCTGCCGTCCGGCAGCCGTGATGGGGAGGCGAGCCGCGAAAGCCGCCCGCTCACCCGTATATGGGGCGGCATTCCGAAATTCGCGACCGCCCTGCCCCGGAAATCGGGACCGGTGCGGTGTGCGAGCCTGAGGTCAGGGCGTCTCCGCACCCAGGCACCAGGCCAGGATCCCCTTCTGCGCGTGCAGGCGGTTCTCGGCCTCGTCGAACACCACGGAGCGCGGCCCGTCCATGATCTCGGCCGTCACCTCCTCGCCGCGGTGGGCCGGCAGGCAGTGCATGAAGATCGCGTCCGGGTTGGCGGCGGCCATCAGCTTGGCGTTCACCTGGTAGGGGTTCAGCAGGTTGTGACGGTGACCCTCGTCGTCGTCGCCCATCGAGACCCAGCAATCCGTCACCACGGCGTCGGCACCGGCCACGGCCGCGAAGGCATCGGTGCCAACATTGACCGTGGCACCCTCGCGCTTCGCCCAGGCGATCAGGCCGGGCGGGGGCGCGAGTTCCGGCGGGCTCGCGATGTTGAGCGTGAAGTCGAGCCGCGCGGCCGCGTGGACCCAACTCGCCAGGACGTTGTTCGAATCGCCAGACCACGCCACCGTACGGCCCTTGATCGGCCCGCGATGCTCCTCGAAGGTCATCACGTCGGCCATGATCTGGCAGGGATGCGAGACCTTGGTCAGGGCATTGATCACCGGCACGGTGGCGTGCTCGGCCAGTTCGAGCATCTGGCCGTGGTCGAGGATGCGGATCATGATCGCGTCGACGAAGCGCGACAGCACCTGGGCGGTGTCACCGATGGTCTCGCCCCGGCCGAGCTGCATCTCGGAGCCGGTGAGCATCAGGGTCTCGCCGCCGAGCTCGCGCATCGCCACGTCGAACGAGACGCGCGTCCGGGTCGAGGGCCGGTCGAACACCATCGCGAGGGTCTTTCCGACCAAGGGGCGCTCGGCGGCGCGCTCACCCTTGCGGCGGCGCGCCTTGATGGCCGCACTCGTATCGAGCACCCCGCGCAGCTGCGCTCCGGAGAAGTCCTTGAGGTCGAGGAAGTGGCGGGGGCCGGCACCGTTCGGGTGCGGGACTGGGGCACGCGCCCGGCCGTCAATCTGGGCTTTCATCGCGTCACGTTCGCTAGAGCCTGCTCCACGATCACCTGATCATGAACGACACTCTATCTCCTGGTGAGGGGCATTCTCGTCACGCACGGCGGGATCGACCGTGCCCGAAAATGCTTCGCACCGCCCGGCACCGGAACGCGGCGCAGGGCGGTGATTCGTAGAAGCGGAATCGGCCTGCTATTCGGCCGCCCCGCGCAGGGCTTCGAAGGAGGAGGCGGCCTCGTCCAGCCGCCGGACCGCCTCGTCGATCTCGCTGTCGCCGACGATCAGCGGAGGCAGCAGGCGGACGATGTTGTCGCCCGCCGGGATCACCAGAAGGTGGGCCGACCGGGCGGCGGCGGCGAAATCGGTGTTCGGCACGCCGAGCTTGAGGCCGAGCATCAGGCCCTCGCCGCGGACCTCCTGGAACACGTGCGGGTGGCGGTCGCGTAGGGAGGCCAGCTTCTGCTTGAGCAGCAGCCCGGCATGGGCGACGCGTTCGAGGAACCCATCCGCCAGCACCACGTCGAGCACGGCGTTGCCCACCGCCATGGCAAGCGGGTTGCCGCCGAAGGTGGTGCCGTGGCTGCCGGCGGTCATGCCGCGGGCTGCCTCGCTTGTGGCGAGACAGGCGCCCATCGGGAAGCCGCCGCCGATGCCCTTGGCCACGCTCATGATGTCCGGGGTGATGCCAGACCATTCGTGCGCGAACAGCTTGCCGGTGCGCCCGACGCCGGTCTGGACCTCGTCCATGATCAGCAGCAGGCCGTGCGCGTCGCAGATCTCCCGCAGGCGGCGCAGGTCCGCATGCGGGATCACCCGCACGCCACCCTCGCCCTGGATCGGCTCGATCATCAGGGCGGCCGTCTCCGGGCCGATCACCGCCTCCAGAGCCGCGAAGTCGCCGGCCGGGACCTGGTCGAAGCCCTCGACCTTGGGGCCGAAGCCCTCGATGTATTTCTGCTGGCCCCCGGCCGCCAGCGTCGCAAGGGTCCGGCCGTGGAAGGCCCCCGCGAAGGTGACGATCCGGTAGCGCTCCGGATTGCCGCCGGCCGCGTGGTACTTCCGGGCGATCTTGATCGCCGCCTCGTTGGCCTCCGCCCCCGAGTTGCAGAAGAACGCCACGTCCGCGAAGGTCGCGTCCACGAGGCGCTGCCCGAAGCGCTCGCCGCCCGGGATCTCGAACAGGTTCGACGTATGCCAGATCCGGCCGGCCTGCTCGGTGAGCGCGCCGACGAGGTGCGGATGGGCATGGCCGAGGCCGTTGACCGCGATGCCGGCGCCGAAATCGAGATAGCGCTCCCCGGCCTCCGTCACGAGCCAGGCGCCCTCGCCGCGCTCGAAGGCGAGCGGCGCGCGGACGTAGGTCGGCAGAAGGGCTGACGTCACGGATCCCGTCTCCGTCTCTCAAGGCACCGGAGCAAGCATTGTGCCGGCCCCAAATGAAAGTGCCGCCTCGTCATGGGCGGCACGCGCGCGATTACTATGAAACGACCGCCTCCTGTCAACGTTGGGACGTCGGTCAAGGGTGCGCGGTAGCTCTGCGCGATGCTTGCGCGGATCGGATTTCAGCGGTGTGACACCGGACGAGCGCGTCGCTCCGGATCCTGGAAACGGCACGCCGCGCTCGCTTCTTGGGTCGCATCCTCTTTTTTCCGAAAGCCGGCGGCCACCTTTCGGGACGATGCCCCGGTCCCCTTGCGCGGCGGGGGGCGGGCATGCTCCTGCTCCCGCCGAGCCGAGTCAGCATGGGAGATTCTGATGAGCACGATCAAGGACCGTCTGGAGAGCCTGGGCCTCACCCTGCCGAAGGCGGCGGCGCCGGTGGCCAACTACGTGCCCTTCGTGCGCACCGGCAACCTCGTGGTGATCTCCGGCCAGGTCTGCTTCGGCGCGGACGGGACAATCGCCCCCGAGCACAAGGGCAAGGTCGGCGGCAACGTCTCGGCCGAGGCCGGCAAGGCGGCGGCCCGGCTCTGCGCCCTCAACGTCCTGGCCCAGCTCGAAGCCGCGGTGGGCGACCTCGACCGGGCCCTGGAGCAATGCGTGCGGCTGGGCGGCTTTATCAATGCGGCCCCGGGCTTCTCCGCGGTGGCCGGGGTGATGAACGGCGCCTCCGACCTGATGGTCGAGTTGCTGGGCGATCGCGGGCGCCATGCCCGCTCGACGGTCGGCGTCGCCGAACTGCCCCTCGACGCCGCGGTCGAGGTCGAGGCCATCTTCGAGGTCCGGTGAGCGTGGCCGCACCAGACTGGCTCACCGCGCGGCCGATCGCCCATCGCGGGCTGCACGACCGGGCGGCGGGCCGGCCGGAGAACACCCTGGCTGCCGCCCGTGCGGCGGTGGCGGGGGGCTTTGCCATCGAATGCGACGTTCAACTGAGTGCCGACGGCGAGGCGATGGTGTTCCACGACGCGGCGCTGGGCCGGCTGACCGGGGCGAGCGAGGCGGTCGGGACCAAGTCCGCCGCCGAACTCGGGGCCCTCGCAGTCGGCGGGACCGCCGAGACGATCCCGACCCTGTCGGCCTTCCTGGCGGCGGTGGCCGGGGCCGTGCCGGTCGTGATCGAGGTCAAGTCCCGCTATGACGGCGACCTGCGCTTGGTGACCCGCGCGGCCGAGATCGCCGCCGCCTCGGGCGGCCCCGTGGCGATGAAGTCCTTCGACCCGCAGTTGGTGGCCGCCTTGCGGGATCTCTGCCCGCCCGCGATTCCCCGGGGGATCGTGGCGGAGACCACCCAGGACGACCCGGCCTATGCCGGCATGCCCTGGGCGACACGCCGGGCCCTGTCCAACCTGCTGCATTTTTCGGACTCGCGGCCGGACTTCCTGTCGTGGCGGGTCGACGACCTGCCCTGCGCGCCGACCTACCTGTGCCGCCTCCTCGGCCGCATCCCGGTGATGGCCTGGACGGTGCGGAATGAGGACCAGCGCGCCCGCGCGGGCGCGCACGCGGACCAGATGGTGTTCGAGGGCTTCGTTCCGTGATCGATGCGGGCGGTTCGGTTTTGCCGCCCGACGGTGTGACGCCGTCGTCCATCTGACAAGTCCGTCGGGCAGCCGCGCGCATCCGCCCGCTTGCCCGGCTGTCCGCCCCGGCTAGATTGGACGCATGAAGCAAGCACCCGGGCCGGCGCCGGAGACCTCCTCACTCACCGTGCGGGCGATGACCGGCTTGAAGGAGATCGGCGCGGCGGCCTGGGATGCCTGCGCGTTCTCCCCCGAGACCCTGGCGGCGGGCGACGAGACCTACAACCCGTTCGTCTCGCACGCCTTCCTGTCGGCGCTGGAAGACTCTGGCTGCGTCGCGCGCAAGACCGGCTGGCTGCCGCTCCACGTGGCGGTGGAGCGCGAAGGCACGCTGCTCGGGGTGGCACCCTGCTATCTGAAGTCGCACAGCCAGGGCGAGTACGTGTTCGATCACGGCTGGGCCGACGCCTACGAGCGGGTCGGTGGCGCCTATTATCCGAAGCTGCAGGTCAGCGTGCCGTTCACCCCCGTGAGCGGCCCGCGCTTCCTGATCGCCCCGGGGGCCGATCCGGACGAGGCGACCGCCGGCCTGGTCGCGGGCCTGCGGGCGCTCCGGGCCGAGACCAAGGCGTCGTCGATCCACGTCACCTTCATGCGCGAGGCCGAGTGGGAGCGGGCCGGGGCCGCGGGCTTCCTGCAGCGCACCGACCAGCAGTTCCACTGGGAGAATGCCGGCTACGCGAGCTTCGATGATTTCCTGAACGCCCTCGCGTCCCGAAAAAGAAAAACCATCCGCAAGGAGCGGCGCGACGCGCTGGCCCCCGGGATCACGGTCGAGCACCTGACCGGCGCCGACATCACCGAGGCCCATTGGGACGCGTTCTACGGTTTCTACATGGACACCGGCGCGCGCAAATGGGGGCGCCCCTACCTCAACCGCCGGTTCTTCTCGCTCCTGTCCGAGCGCATGGCCAACCGGGTGCTGCTGATCATGGCCCGCCGCGGTGGCGCTTACATCGCCGGGGCGATCAACCTGATCGGCGACACGGCGCTCTACGGGCGCAACTGGGGCTGCATCGAG
This sequence comes from Methylobacterium mesophilicum, assembly GCF_022179445.1. Taxonomy (GTDB): domain Bacteria; phylum Pseudomonadota; class Alphaproteobacteria; order Rhizobiales; family Beijerinckiaceae; genus Methylobacterium; species Methylobacterium mesophilicum. The sequence continues at coordinate 116,312 of NZ_BPQU01000006.1, forward strand.
GACCACCCGTTCCTGCATTTCGAGATCTGCTATTATCAGGCGATCGATTTCGCGATCAGCCGCGGTCTGAAGCGGGTCGAGGCCGGGGCGCAAGGGGAGCACAAGCTGGCCCGCGGCTACAGGCCGGTGCTGATGCACTCCGCCCACGACATCGCCGACCCGGCCTTCCGCCGGGCGGTGGCCGATTATTTGCAGCGGGAGCGGGCCCACGTCGCCGAGGCGGTGGACGTCCTCGACACGCTCACGCCGTTCCGGCGCACCGACGCGGACGCCGTCGGCGACGCTGCGGCCCGGTCCACGCCTTCGTCCCCCGAGAGCCCGAGCACATGAGCCCGATCGACCACATCAAGACCTATGCCGACGAGCTGACGGCCCTGCGCCGCGACCTGCACGCCCACCCGGAACTCGGCTTCGAGGAGGTGCGCACCGCCGGCATCGTCGCCGACCTGCTGGAGCAGTACGGCTGCGAGGTGCATCGCGGCGTCGGCGGCACCGGCGTGGTCGGGCTCCTGAAGGGCCGCACCGACAACGGTCGTCGGATCGGCCTGCGTGCCGACATGGATGCCCTACCGATCGAGGAGGAGACCAACCTCCCCTATCGCTCGACCTACCCGGGCAAGATGCACGCCTGCGGCCATGACGGCCACACCACGATGCTGGTCGGCGCGGCGCGCTACCTCGCCGAGACCCGCGACTTCGACGGCACGGCCGTGTTCGTGTTCCAGCCCGCCGAGGAGGGCCGCGGCGGCGCCCGGGCGATGCTGAAGGACGGTCTGTTCGAGCGCTTCCCGTGCGACGAGATCTACGGCCTGCACAACCAGCCGGGCGGCGGCCACGGGCGGATCAAGCTGCGCCCCGGGCCACTCATGGCGGCGGCCGACTTCTTCGACATCCACATCCGTGGCCGGGGCGCCCACGCCGCCCATCCGCAAGGCGGCATCGATCCGATCGTGATCGCCACCGGGCTCGCACAGGCGCTTCAGTCGATCGTCTCGCGCAACGCCGACCCGCTGAAGTCGATCGTGCTGTCGATCACCCGGATCTCAGCCGGCTCGGCCTACAACGTCATCCCGGAGACGGCGCAGCTCGCCGGCACGATCCGCACCTTCGACCGGGAACTCCGGGCGCTCGCCGGAACCCGCATGCGCGAACTCGCCGCGGGCTTCGCCGCCGCGTACGGCGCCGAGATCAAGGTCGACATCCACGACATGTTCTCCGTTCTGGAGAACGCGCCCGAGCAGGCGGCCGCCGCCACCGCAGTGGCGACCGAACTCCTCGGGTCCGACAACGTCGAGGCGGATGCCGCCCCGAAGATGGGCAGCGAGGATTTCGCCGACATGGCCCAGGCGGTACCGGCCGCGTATGTCTGGCTTGGCTCGAACCCCGGTCCGGGCCTGCACAATGCCAGCTACAATTTCGACGACACGGTCATCCCGATCGGCAGCGCCTTCCTGGCCCGGATGGTCGAGAGCCGCACCGCCGCCTGAGGCGGCGCCTCAGCCCGCTGCGGTCGCGATCCGCGACCGCAGCGCGTCCAGCGCGCGAGCGAAGACTGCCGGCTCGTCGAGCGCCCGCGCCAGCACGATCGCCCCCTGGATCTGCGCGACGATCTCTTCCGCGAGCGCGACGCTCGCCGCCTCACCGTGCCCCGCACGCCGCAGGGCGTCGGCGAGGGCGGCGATCCAGCGGGCGAAGTAGCCCCGCACCGCCTCGGCGAACAGGTCGCGGTCGCTGCCGAGCGCGAGGACGCCGACGAGGCAGACCCGCTGACCCGACCGGAAATAGGTATGGACCGCCGTGAACATGTCCGAGATCGCGGTCTCGGGCCGGTCCGCCTCGCGCAGCGGCCGGTACAGATTGGCCTCGAACCACGCGTCGATCTCGGCGAGCACGCAGGCCGCCATCTCGGCCTTGCCGCCCGGGAACAGGTGATACAGGCTGCCCTTGCCCAGGCCGGTGGCCTTGCCGATCAGCGCCAGGCTGGCGCCCGCGTAGCCGCGCTCGCGAAACACCTCCGCGAGCACCGGCAGCGTTTCGGTCAGCATCGTCACCGGGTCTAGAGGCCGAGATCGCTCAGGCCCGGATGATCGTCGGGGCGCCGGCCGAGCGGCCAGTGGAACTTCCGGTCGGCGGCGGCGATCGCCAGATCGTTGATGCTGGCGAGCCGGCGGCGCATCAGCCCGTGCGCGTCGAACTCCCAGTTCTCGTTGCCGTAGGAGCGGAACCATTGCCCGGCCGCGTCGTGCCACTCGTAGGCGAAGCGCACGGCGATCCGGTCCCCGCCGCAGGTCCAGAGTTCCTTGATCAGCCGGTATTCGAGCTCGTGCGCCCACTTGCGCTGCAGGAACGCGACGATCGCCGCGCGCCCCGACAGGAATTCGTTCCGGTTCCGCCACACGCTCTCCTGCGTGTAGGCGAGCGACACCCGCTCGGGATCACGCCCGTTCCAGGCATCCTCGGCCATGCGGGCCTTCTGGGCGGCGGTCTCCGAAGTGAAGGGCGGCAAAGGCGGGCGGTCCGACATGGGCGTATCCTCGCAGTTTGTACCGATCGGTACAGATGTGGACGCACCGCGAGCCCGCGTCAACCGGAACGGCCGGCCTCGCGCATCTGTAGGGCTCGTCCGAAGGCGACGACGGAATCCGCGCCCTGGGCCCGATAGGCGGCCGGAGCCGTTCCGATGATCCGCCGAAACATCGCAGCGAAGGCGCTCGGCGTGTCGTATCCCAAAGCGGCCGCGGTCTCGGCGACCGATCCGCCCCCGACCAGCATCGGCAGTGCGGCCAGGACCCGGGCCTGCTGCCGCCAGACCGAGAACGGGACTGCCAGCTCGCGCTCCGCCAGCCGCGCCAGCGTTCGCGGCGAGGCCCCAGCAGCCCGGGCGAGTGCCGCCATGTTCCGCCGGTCGCCGGGATGGGCCAGGACCGCGTCGCAGACGCGCCGGAGCCGCGGGTCGTCCGGCATCGCCAAGCGGAGCGGGCAATGCGGGAGCGCGGCCACCTCGTCGAGCAGGACCTCGAACAAGCGCCCCCGCCGTCCGTCCCGATCGCCCGCCCCGGCGTCGCGGATCGCCCGCAGGATCAGCTCGCGCAGGAGCGGCGTCATCGCGAGGCCGGTCGGCGCGGCCGGCAACGCGGCCGGCACGGCATGGTCGGCGACGTAAAAGGTCCGGAGCGAAACGGCGCCGCGGGCGCGCATGGCGTGTTCGACGCCGGCCCCGACCCACAGCGCGCGCTGCGGCGGAACGAGCCACAGGCTGCCCGCCGCGCGGATCTCCATCACCCCGGCAATCGCGTAGATTAGCTGTGCGCGGGCGTGACAATGCGGGCCGACGATCCCGCCATCCGGGTAGTCGCGGCCGAGGCAGATCACTGTCGGGCCGCGGAAGGCAGGAGGACCGAACACGATCCGGTCGTCAGGCCGCCGGTTCCGCGCCGAGATGAGCCACGAGAAAATCGCGGGCGGCTCCACTGGTGCGGTCGAAGTGCCGGAGATAGGGGTCGAAATGGCCGCCCGGCACCATCATGAGGTTCTTGGGCGGCAGGGCACGCTGATAGGCCTCCAGGCACAGGTCGGTGGCCGTGAGAGCGTCGTCCTCGGCCACGATCATCAGCAGCGGCGTCGGGCTGATCCGGGTGATGTGCACGCCCGGCTCGTTCTCGCGGGATAGTTCGGCGCTGCGCAGCGTCACTGCGTTCCGCCAGGCCGGCGCGAAGGCTTGGGTGCCGGTGAAGAAGGCGTGGCCGTCCTGTCCCGGCATCGCACAGGGTTGGAGCGGATCGTTCGACACCGCCGGCAGCATGGCCGGCTCCCCGCCGCGGAAGCGCGCGGCGCGGTCGGCCTCGAAGCGGCGCAACTGGGCCGGGACGAGATCGGACCGGGTCCGGCGCTGCGCCGAGAGCGAACCGCTGATCTGCGGCACCTGCGCGACGACGCATCGGACCCGGCGGTCGATCGCCGCGACCTCGATCACGTGGCCCCCGCTGAAGCTGGTGCCCCAGATCCCGATCCGGTCCGGATCGATCCACGGGATCGTCTGCGCGAAACTGATCGCATCCCGGTACCCGCGCTTCTGCACGGTCGGGTCGACCTCCTGGCGGGGCAGTCCGTCGCTGGCGCCGAAATGGGGGTGGTCGTAGACCAGGACGCCGAGGCCCGCCGCCGCAAAGATCTCCGCGTACCGATCGAGATACTGCTCCTTCACCGCCGAGAAGCCGTGGGCCATCACCACGGCCGCAACGGACGCTCCCGCCGGTGTTTCCGGCCGGTAGAGCCAGCCCCGCAAGGTCCGACCCTCCGAACCGAACTCGATATCGCTTCGCATCGGTCCCCCCCTCGTTCGCCGAGGCATCGTGCCGGACCATGCTTAGGTGGGCGCGGTGAATCCAGTCAAAGACGGCGCCGTTTCGGCCAGAGATCCGTGTCGCCCGGTGGCGTCGTCCACCATCGACAGCCAAGCCGATCGGTGCAACGCTGGCAATCAAAGCGCCGCGGAGCGCGGCCCGGAGGAACGGGTGATACGATCGGGGAGGCTCATGGCGCCGGACATTCAGGAATCGCGGGCCGCGCTCATTCTTCTAGCGGTCGTGGTCGGGGCTGTGCTGCTGTTCGGCGCGTTCACGCTGGTCACGCAGATCGGCTGAAGCTCGCCCGGGAACTACAACCGATGCGCGTCCATCGACATGGCGCGAAACCGGGGATGGTTCGTCGGTCGGCGGGAATAACCTCAATCCATCAGTAGAATGACCGGGAGAGCATTGAGGTTGCGGTGTTGAGTTAACCGCCTCTTAATTCCATCATGGGTTGTATGACTGCGAAGAATGCGTGCGAGGGGCACGCCGGTTTCGGAGATCGCCCATGGTTGTCGACGCGATCAAGCGCCCGCGCGGCCTGCCGGTGGATCTGTCGGCAGCCCTCGACGCGTCCGGCGTGATCGGCGCCTGGTCATGGTCGCCCCGGTCCGATCGCTGCACCTTGGATGCGGGCGCCGCCGACGTGCTCGCAGGCGATCCCGGCCTCGCAGGGCGTCCGATCCCGCTGGAGATCGCGAAGGCTTGCGTCCATCCCGAGGACCGGCCGGCGGTGGTGCGGCACTTCCAGGCGGTCCGCGAGCGCGGCGGCCTGTTCGTAGCCGAGTACCGCACGCTCTCGCCAACCGGCCAGGTCCGGTGGATCCTCGACCGCGGCCGGCTGCCGGCGGGCGCGTCGAGCCGGCGGACGGGGCACGGCATCATCATCGACGTGACCGACAGCCGGCTCGAGGACGAGCAGGCCGCCCCGTTGCCCGTCGAGCCGCTGGATGCGCTCTCGGTCGCCATCGACCGCGCCCTCGAATGCCGCGACGCGCTCGAAGGGGTCGCGGATACCGAGCTGCAATTGCTGATCGATATGTTGCTGCTGCGCCTCGGGCAAAGCATCGCCAAGACGCCCGCCGCCGCGGCCGGCCGGCGTGGGCATTGACGGATCGCAGAGGCTGGCTCCTCGGCGCCCTGGCACAGGATCGCGCGTGGAAGCGCGGACCGGATCGGCCTTCGGCGAGGATATCGGCCTTCAACACACCGATAGGGCCGGCTTCGAGGCGCCGCTCGCGAAGGCCGTGCGATCGCATGACTCGGGGGCGTACGGGCGGCTGAATGTCGACCCGGCTGAACGGGCGGTGCATCCGGAGCGGTGATTTGATTCGGCGACCCGGATACTGTTGTCTGGCCGTTGCCGGAGCGCCCTCAGTCTCCCCTCGATCGGACCTATATGCCGCCCTGCCCGCCGCCCGCATCCTGACGAGGCTGCCCCGATGGATCCCGGCGCGCGCGACACCGCTCGGCGGGGTGGTCTGTCCCGCTTCCTCGTTTTGTACGCTGCCCTCTACGGGGCCTACGGTTTCCTCTCGCCGATCCTGCCGGGTTTTCTTGCGGCGCGGGGGCTGGAGCCGGGGCAGATCGGCGCCCTCCTGGCCGCCGCCGGCGCCCTCCGGCTGGTAGTCGGCCCGCTGGCCGGCGCTTTCGCCGACCGGAGCCGAGGCGGCCGTCCCGTCCTGGCGGCGAGCGTCGCGCTCGCGGGTCTGGCCGTCCTCGCGCATTTGCCCGGCGTCGGTTTTTGGCAGCTCCTCGGGCCGGCCCTCCTGTACGCGGCCGGAACCGCCGCGCCCGCGCCGCTGGCCGACGCGCTAGCGCTCGCCGCCGCCCGGGGCGGGACCGTCTTCCAGTATGGCTGGGTCCGTGCCGCCGGCTCGGCGGGCTTCATCATCGCCACCGGCGCTGCCGGCTGGCTGATCGCCGCGTCCGGCTTGTGGGCCGCGCTGGTGGCGAGCGGGGGCCTGTTCATCGCCGCTTCGGGGGCGGCCCTGGCGCTGCCGATCCGCGAAGGCGCCAAGAAAGGCGCCATGCCATGGCACAACTTCGCCGATCTGCTGCGGCTGCCGCGCTTCCTGCGCGTGGTCTTCGCGGCTTCGCTGGTGGTCGGCGCCCACGCCATGCACGACGGTTTCGCCATGATCCTGTGGCGCGGCGCCGGGATCGGAGCCGGCACCGCCGGGCTGCTCTGGTCCGGATCGGTGGCGGCCGAGGTGCTGGTGTTCCTGCTCGTCGGCCCCTGGCTCCTGGCACGGATCGGGCTCCCGGCCGGAATCGCGGTTGCGGCGCTGGCCGGCGCCCTGCGCTGGGCGGCGCTCGCCTCGACGACCGCGATCCCCGTCCTTGCCGCCGCGGAACTCCTGCACGGGCTCAGCTTTGCCCTCCTGCATCTGGCCTGCCTCGGCCTGATCGAAGCCGCGACGCCCCCGGAACGCCGGGCCACCGCGCTGGCGCTCTACGGGACCCTCGGCCTCGGCCTGTCCGGCGTGCTGGCGACGCTGGCCTCCGGCGCGCTCTTCGGCGCGTTCGGGGCGCCGGCCTTCTGGGCGATGGCGGCCCTGAGCCTCGTCGCCCTGCCGCTGGTGCCGGGCCTGCGCGACGGCTGAAGCCGCGGGTTCTTTTCCCGGCCCTGTGGTACGGACCCGGAACGGACCCGCCCGATACACCCGCATGCCCTTTGTCGCCGAGATCCTGATCCCGCTGGCGCTCGAAGCGCCCTACAGCTACGCCGTGCCCGGCGGCCTCGACCTCGCGGTCGGCGACGTGGTGCAGGTGCCACTCGGGCCTCGCGAGATCGTGGGCGTCGTCTGGGGTCTGGCCGAGACGGCCGGCGGATCGAACCTGCGCCCCGTGACTGGCACCCTGCCCTACGCACCCCTCTCGGAGCCGCTGCGCAGCCTGGTCGATTGGATCGCCCGGTACACCCTCGCCCCGAAGGGCTCGGCGCTCGCCATGGTGCTGCGCCTGCCCGACGAGGCCGCCGCCGCCGAGACCGCCCGGGTCGCGGTGCGCCTCACCGACAAGCCGCCCTCACGGCCGACCGCGGCACGGGCTAAGGTCGTGGCGACGGCGGCCGACCGGGTGCTGCGCGGCAAGAGCGCGCTCGCCAAGGAGGCCGGGGTCTCGCTCTCGGTGATCGACGGCCTGATCGATGACGGCGTCCTGGAGACCATCGCGGTCGAGCCCGAGCCGGTCGCCCTGCCGCCCGATCCCGACTTTCCGCGCACGCCGCTTTCGCCCGCCCAGGCGGGGGCGGTGACGGAACTGGTCGAGCCGTTTCCGTGGCTGCAACCCGACGCAGAGGCGGCCGACAACCGGCCGATCCTGCTCGAGGGGGTCACCGGTTCGGGCAAGACCGAGGTCTATTTCGAGGCGGTCGCGGCCTGTATCCGAACTGGGCGGCAGGCGCTGATCCTGATGCCCGAGATCGCCCTGACGGCGCAGTTCCTCGACCGGTTCGCCCAACGCTTCGGGGTCCGGCCGGCGGCCTGGCATTCCGGCATCGGCGGCAAGCGCCGCGAGCGCCTGCGGGCCGCGGTGGCGGCCGGCGAGGCTCTGGTGGTTGTCGGCGCCCGCTCGGCGCTGTTCCTGCCGTTCGCCCGCCTCGGCCTGATCGTGGTCGATGAGGAGCACGAGGCCGCCTACAAGCAGGAGGACGGCGTCCACTACCACGCCCGCGACATGGCGGTGGTGCGCGGGCGCTTGGAGGGCTGCCCGGTGGTGCTGGCCTCGGCGACGCCGTCGATCGAGACCCGGGTGAACGCGGCGCGCGGGCGCTACCGCCACGTGCTGCTGCCGGAGCGGTTCGGCGGACGACGCCTGCCCGACATCGCCGCCATCGACATGCGCAAGGACCAGCCCGAGCGGGGCCGCTTCCTCAGCCCGCCGCTGGTCAACGCTGTTAAGCACACCCTGGAGCGCGGCGAGCAGGCGCTGCTGTTCCTCAACCGCCGGGGCTACGCGCCACTGACCCTGTGCCGGGCGTGCGGGCACCGCTACCAGTGCAAGAACTGCTCGACTTGGTTGGTGGAGCACCGGTTCCGGCGCGCCCTCGTCTGCCATCAGTGCGGCTACACCGAGCGGCGGCCTGAGGCCTGCACCGAGTGCGGTACCTTCGACAACCTGACGGCCTGCGGCCCGGGCGTCGAGCGGATCGCCGAAGAGGCCGCCGGGCTGTTCCCGGACCGGCGCATCGTCGTCCTGTCGAGCGACTTTCCCGGCGGTGCCGACCGGCTGCGCCAGGAGTTGGAGGCGGTGGCGGCCGGGGAATGCGACCTCGTCATCGGCACGCAGCTGGTGGCGAAGGGCCACAACTTCCCGAGCCTCACCCTGGTCGGGGTGCTGGACGCCGATATCGGCCTGACCTCGGGCGATCCCCGGGCGGCGGAGCGCACCTTCCAGCTGCTCCAACAGGTCACCGGCCGGGCCGGGCGCGGCGACAAGCCCGGGCGGGCGCTGGTCCAGACCTACCAGCCCGAGCACCCGGTGATCGCCTCGCTGCTGTCGGGGGATGCGGAGCGCTTCTATCAGGAGGAGATCCACGCCCGCGAGGCGGCGGGCCTGCCGCCGTTCGGGCGGCTCGCCGCGCTGATCGTCTCGGCCGCCGAGCGGGAGGTCGCCGAGGCGCACGGACAGGCGCTCGCCCGCGCCGCCGACCCGCCGGAGGGTGTGATGGTTCTGGGGCCCGCAGAGGCGCCGCTCGCCCTGGTCCGGGGCCGCTACCGCTTCCGGCTGCTGGTGAAGACCGAGCGCAACATCGACATGCAGACCTATCTGCGCGCCTGGATCGCCCGCGGCCCGAAGGTGCGCGGCAACGTCCGGGTCGCGATCGATGTCGACCCGCAGAGCTTTTTGTAAGACAGTGCGGCCACGGGCAGCGGACCCGCGGCCGGAACCCGGCGGCGGGACGCGTGCGGTTCCCGGAGGAGCGATCAGTGCTGAGCTATACCAAGACGCCGGACTCGAACGTCGCCGAGATCGTGGTCGACGGCAAGATCTCCGACGAGGAGATGAACGCCGCGATGAATGCCATGAAGGCGGACCTCGACAAGGGCGGCAAGATCAAGCTGCTCGAGGATATCCGCGCCTTCGAGGGCATGGAGCCGGCGGCCTTCTTCAAGGACCCGCGCTTCGGCATCTCGATGATGAAGAGCGTCAGCCACGTCGCCCTGGTGACGGATGCGCCCTGGCTGAAGGCGTTGGCCGAGACCTTCAACTTCGTCTCGCCGACCCAGATCAAGGTGTTTGAGCGCGCCCGCCTCGCCGAGGCGCGGACCTGGCTCGCCGGCGCCGCCTGACCGTCGTCAGTCGGCCTGCGCGGTGCGGTCGTTCCTGCGCCGCGCGGTCCAGCGGCCGGAGCACAGGGTGGCGACCTTCCAAGTGCCCGAGCCGGTGCCGGCCTGAAGCCGCCCGGTTCCAGTCCCGCTCGCCGTCCCGTTGGTGACGGCGAGCCCGACGCTGCCGTCGGCGCCGACATGGCCGCTCACCCGGGCCCCCGCCTCGCCCGAGACCAGCTGCACTTGGCCCCCGCGGATCGCCAGGGCGTAGGTGTAGCGGGCGCTGCACAGGCCGCTCTCGGTCACGAGTTCCACCGACCACGTCCCGTTGTTCGCGCCCTGTGCGGCATGGGCCGACGGCGATACGCCGGAGGACAGGCCGGCGGCGAGAGCCGCGGCGGCGACCAGCTTGATCATGCAGGTATCTCTTTCAGCAAAGCGCGTGCCGCCCGTCATGGCGCGCCGGGTCACACTCGTCGATGGAGGATGACACGATGCTGAATGAGAGAAGCGGCAAGAGTATGGCCGCACGTATTTTTGAGGTGAGATCAGGATCCGCGGGCGGATGGCGCAGGAATAGCCACGCTGCGTTTTGCGATTGCTTGGCGGTATTGGCGCAGCGGGCGGGCGTTCATGCGAACACCGTATCGTGAGCGATGCACATCCTGACTCGCGGCAATGGTCCGCCAGGTCAGCTCTCAGAGCTCAGATCGCTGATGGATGAAAGCCGTTGAGGCGCCCGCGTACCAACCTCCGGGGTTCCCGGTCGCACGCATCTCAGGATGCGGCGTGGGTCCCCCTCCCGTGCGGGAGAGGGACAGGGCGAGGGATGCGCCTTTTCCGGAAAGATTTCGTCTCTTACCCCAACCTTCTCGCGCACGGGATAAGGGGCACCCCGCGGCTGGCAGGAGCGCCTGTGCTTCAAGACCTGCTAGGCTGTAGTTCGAACAAGAAGCGAGAAGGAAACTGAGGCTCAAAGAGTAGCGCGGCCAAACCGATCCAGTTGCGTAATCCTGACCTCGGCCCTCAATCCGTCAGCGAGCGCGCCTCTTCCGGCAGCATGATCGGGATGCCGTCGCGGATCGGGTAGGCCAGCTTGGCCGAGCGGCTGATCAGCTCCTGGCGGGCGGAATCGTATTCGAGCGTGCCCTTGGTCAGCGGACAAACCAGGATCTCGAGGAGCTTGGGGTCCACGCGGGTCGCCTCGACGGTGGTTGTGAGGTCGTTGGTCATCGGTCGTGCGAGCCTATTGCATCGTCGGCTCGGGGCCGGAGCCGCGAACCAGTTCCATCTGCGTGACCGCGATCAGGATTTCCGCCCGGGTTTTCAGGTCGGGGGCCTCCAGCATCGCTTGCTTTTCGCGGACGCCGAACGGGCTCATCATGCAGAGGGCGTTGACCAGCGCCTCGTCCGGCGCTTCGTCGATCCCGTCCCAATCCACCTTCAGATCGTTCGATTCCACGAAGTCGCGCAACGCCTTGAGGACGCCGTCGCGGTCGACCTGTTCCTCGCCCGCCCGCGGCTCGAAGTCCACCGCGAAGTCTTCGTAGGAGACATGGCAGCGGCGGTAGGTGCTGGTGGAGGCCAGCTCGCTCTCGACCCGGAACCGGCTGATACCGGTCAGCGAGACGAGGTAACGGCCGTCGCCGGTCTCGGCGTATTGCGTGATCCGCCCGGCGCAGCCGACACGGTAGAGCTTGGGGTTCGCCGCCCCCGACCCTTCCGGATCGGGCTGGATCATCCCGATCACCCGATCCGTGCGCATCGCGTCGTCGATCATCGACAGGTAGCGCGGCTCGAAGATGTTCAGAGGCATCTGGCCGCGTGGCAGCAGCAGCGCGCCAGGCAGCGGAAAGACCGGGATGACGGCGGGGCAATCCGCCGGGCCCTTGTAGCTCGCATGGGTGCTCATGGCGCCTCCCGGATGGGCCTGATGCTGGGGCGGCATATCCGCCCCAGGGCGAGCCGTAATGTTACGAAAACAGGAGCGCCGAGAGCTTGCGCCGGCCCCGGATCGTGTCGGGATCCATCACGCCCCAGGCCTCGAAGAACTGCAGGAGCTGCTTGCGCCCCGCATCCTCGTTCCACTCCTTGTCGCGCTTGCGCAGCTCGATCAGGTGATCGACCGCCTGTCCACGCTCGCCCGCGGCGGCGAGACCCAGGGCGAGGTCGAACCGTGCCTGGTGGGCGTCCGGATTGGCCTCGACCTCCCGCTGCAGCCCCGCGAGGTCGCCGAGCGAGGCAGCCTGCTCGGCGAGTTCCAGGGCGGCACGGACGCCGGTGAGGGCCGGGTCGGCGGCCTTGGCCTCCGGGACCATCGCCAGCACGCGCTTGGCGTTCTCGATCTCGCCCGCGTCGAGCTGCATCTTCGCCAAGCCGGCGAGCGCCGCGACGTTGTCGGGCTGCTGCTCCAGGATTGCGGCGTAGATCTCGGAGGCGCCCGCGAGGTCGCCCTCCTCGATCAGGGCGGCGGCGTCCGCGAGCGCCAGCTCGACCGGATCCTGGGCTGGGCCCGCGACGCGGTCGATCAGATCCTTGATCTGGCTCTCCGGCACCGCGCCCATGAAGCCATCGACGGGCTGGCCCTTCTGGAACACGATCACCGCCGGGATCGACTGGATTCCGAGCTGGCCCGCGATCGAGGGATGGTCGTCGATGTTCATCTTGACCAAGGCGACGGCGCCCTTGGCCGCCTTGACCACCTTCTCCAAGACGGGCGTGAGCTGCTTGCAGGGGCCGCACCACGGCGCCCAGAAATCGACCAGGACCGGCCGGTGCATCGACTCGGCGATGACGTCCTGCCGGAAGCCCGCGGTGGTCGTGTCCTTGATCAGGGCATCGGTGTCGCCGGCCGGGGCGGGGCCGCCGGCAAGGGTGTCATTCAGCATTGGCCTGGCTTCGGAACTTTTTTCGTGGAGCGCCTTAGATGGGGCTTCGAACGGGGTCTGACCAGCCCAAACTCACCGGGCAGGCGCCCCGGGTGTCCCCTTCTCCGCAGCTTTGGCGGCCGTCACGAAGGTTCCCGCGAAGGTGCGCCCGTCCGACGTGCTGGCCTCGCAGGTGATCGCGGTACGGCCCGGCTCCGGGGCGGAGAAGCGGCAGGCGCCGATCGCCAGCGTCGGCGTCCCGTCCTTGCCCACCATCACCAGGTTGATCGGCTGAAGCGGGTCGGTTTCCTCGGTCGCCTCCTGCTGGGCACCGTTGCCGCTGAAGCTGACGGTCTGGCCATCCTTGGCGGAGAAGTCGAAGCTCGTGCGGTTGCGGTTCACGGCGTTCATCAGCACGCCGCTGCAAGACGCGCTGAGATCCTGCCCGTTGACGATGAGCTTCTCGCACGACCCTTCGAGCCGGAGCGCGGCCTGCGCGTGCGCCGTGCAGGGGAGGCCGAGGAGAGCGCAGAGCAATGCGAGGCGCAGTCGGTTTCTCATGGCGGGCCGGGTCTCCTCCGTTTGCCGTCGAACTAGGCGTTCGGAGCGGTCTGTCGAGGGAGGCGGGTCTGCCAAGCTTGATCGATCTCCGTTCAAGCGAACCTTCAAGCGAACCGAAGAGCGCGGTCGTTAGGTGCTGTCAGATCCAGTTCCGGACCGAGCGGTACGATCCTGGTCGGATTGATAGTCGGGTGGCTCTCGTAATAATGCCGTTTGATGTGCGTGAGATCGACCGTCGAGGCGACACCGGGAAGCGCGTAGAGGTCGCGCAGATAGTTCGACAGATTTGGATAGTCCGCGATCCGGCGACGGTTGCATTTGAAGTGCCCGACATAGACGGCATCGAACCGCGCGAGCGTCGTGAACAAGCGGATATCGGCCTCGGTCAGCCTGGCGCCGCAAAGATAGCGGCCCCGGTCGAGGCGCTCTTCCAGCGCGTCGAGTTCGGCGAACAGCGCCTCGAAGGCTGCCGCGTAGGCGTCCTGCGCGGTGGCGAAGCCGGCCTTGTAGACGCCGTTGTTGACCCGGTCGTAGACCCGCTCGTTGATCGCGTCGATCTCGGTGCGCAGGTCCTCGGGGTACAGGTCCGGCCCGGTCCCCCCGAACGCACCGTTGAGCATGCGCAGGATCTCGGCGGATTCGTTCGACACGATGGTGCCGCGCTCGCGGTCCCATAGCACCGGTACCGTGACGCGGCCGGTATAGGACCGATCCGCCGCCAAATAGACTTCGTAGAGGCGGTTGGCGTGATGGATCGGATCCGGCGTCGCCCCCGGGGTGTCGCCGAACACCCAGCCCTCGGCGCCCATATGCGGATCCACCACCGAGACGGTGATCGCCTCCTCCAGGCCTTTGAGCGCGCGCCCGATCAGGGTGCGGTGGGCCCACGGGCACGCCAGCGAGACGTAGAGGTGGTAGCGCCCGGGCTCGCCGTTGAAGCCGCCCTCCCCTGAAGGACCAGGCGCGCCGTCGACGGTCACCCAATTGCGGAAGGACGAGGCCTTCCGCTCGAACCGACCTCCGGTCGAGGCGGTGTCGTACCACTGGTCGCGCCAGACGCCGTCGACGAGGAGGCCCATGGTGATGTCCCGGTTCAGATGGTCACCAGGGCGAGATGGGAGCCCGTGCGTCTGCGGAAAGGGGCAGGCGGCGTCCTCACGCCCGGTTCCGGTCTGCGCCCGAGCCTCGTGCAACGCAGGCTTGCGCACTTACTTCTGTTGCAGCGCAACATAATCGGCCATTTTCCGGCCACCCGCCCGCTGCTGCGCAATCACAGCGCTCATGGCCCGGCGGGAGACTGGATGGAGCTGAGAGATGTCGTTCGCGCTGGTGCCCGTCGCTGAGGCGGCCCTGTTCACCCTGGGGTGCCTGCTGATCCACACCCTTCGGCGGCATGCGGACGTGGTCACGGCGACGCTCGCCTGCGTTGCCACCCTGCTTGTGCTGATGATCGGGATCGCCTGCGCCCCCGAATCCTTCGTCAAGTATCAGGGGGCCAGCATCACCGAGTTCGCTAGACTGGATCCGGCGATCTACTGAGCTGCGGCGGCGCGCCCGGCGCCGTTCATCTGGGCGAGGCGCCCGCCGGTCCCGCGCTGGCCCGAGACCGCCACGTCGAAATCGTCCCGCGGGAGCCGCGCCAGGAATCGCTCGGCCAGTTCGAACAGCAGGATGTCGGGGCGCACGCGTTCGATGTAGCCCCAATCGAGGCTGGCCGACCAGACGAAGTGAACCTCGCGGAAGCTTTCGGCCAGCAGCCCGGTCAGCAGGAACGGGTCGAAATGTGCGCAGGAATCGCCGAACAGCACGAGGCGGCGTGGGTCGGCGTCCTCCGTCTCGTTCCGGAAGACGACGTGGGCGCCGACATGGGCTTCCCGGTCGCGCCCCTGCGCCTCGTAGGCGGCGAGCAGCGGGCCGATCTCGACCCGCTTGGCGTCGCGCAGCAGCATGAACCGCTCCAGCCGCTCCCGCGGACGTTCGCTGAGCTTCTCGCCGAGATCCATCACGGCTTCGGTGACGAGTTGCGGGCGCGCGCCGATATCGGCCGGCGGGATCGACCCGAGCGCGCGCATGATCTCGCGATAGGCCAGGAGGCAGCCCTGGATGGTCCAGTGCGTGTCGGTCCGGAGGTAGAGCGGAACCGGGCCGTCGCGCCCGGCCCGGAGGGGCGCCAGGAGATCGAGATAGGCCGGATGCCGGGCCAGGCGCCGAGCTAGGCGGCGGGTGGAAGCCTTGCCCGGGGCGTAGCGCAGCCCGTCGGTCTTGTCGTCGTAGACCGACAGCTTCTCCGGAACGATCACATGCAGGCAGCGGATCCCGAGGCGCTCCGCGCGCCGGGCCCGGGCTTCGATCAGTCGCGTCCAGCCGCGCAGCAGCAGCCAGTGCCGCAACCCGCCCCGGTAGCGGTCCAGGACGCGGTTGGTGCCGCCGATGAGGAACAGCCATCCGTCGCGGCCGACATGTACGCTTTCCCTGCCTGCAGCCATGGCGGTGCTTTAGAGCCGTTCCCGACCACCTTGCAATCGGGAACGGTGCCGGGCCGACGGCCCGACGAGCGCTTCGGCCGCACGCTGCCGGGGCGCCGAGGCCGGACCCGTCCGGGATCGCACGCGTTCGACCGACATGTCGTCCAGCGCCGCCCTGATGCCCGCCCCCTCGCCGGCCGAAAGCCGAGACTCGGCCCGTACCCGTCCGGCCCGCCTCTGGCGTCCGCGCCGGGTGCTGGTGACCCCGGCCGCGCTGGATTTCGCGCATGGGCGTGCCATTGTGGCGCGGGCCGAGGCGATGGGGCTGCCGGTTGAGCGGCTCGCCGCAAACCGCCTCACCGGCCTACGCGACGCAGATCCGCGCCGGGCCTACACCGCCGCCAAGGCGACCCTCGCCATCACGGTAGCGCCGCCGACGAAGCTGCGGCTGCAGCCGATCCCGCCCTCGGCCGACTGGCGCTTCGACCTCGCGGAGGGCTGCCCGGCCCATTGCCAGTATTGCTACCTCGCCGGCTCGCTCCAGGGGCCGCCCGTGACCCGGGCCTACGCCAATCTCGATGCAATCCTGGACAACCTGGCGGCCTATGCCGGCCAGGGTGCCGTGACCTCCGCCTCAACGGAGCGCGCCCACGAAGGCACGACCTTCGAGGCGTCCTGCTACACGGATCCTCTGGGCATCGAGCATCTCACCGGCTCGCTCTCGGCGGCGATCCGGCATTTCGGTGCCTGGGACGCGCCGGTGCAGCTGCGCTTCACCACGAAATTCGCCGCCGTCGCCCCACTCCTCGACCTGCCGCATAACCGGCGCACGCGGATCCGCTTCTCGGTCAATGCCCGTCCCGCTTCCCGCTACGAGGGCGGCACCGACCCGCTCGACGCGCGGCTGGCCGCCATGGGCGCGATGGCCCGGGCCGGCTATCCAGTGGGCCTGACCATCGCGCCGATCATTCCGGTGCCCGATTGGGAGGCGGCCTATGCCGGACTGATCCGCGATGCCGCCGACGCGCTGGCCGGCATCCCTGATCTGGACCTGACCGCCGAACTCATCACCCACCGCTTCACGCCGATCTCGAAGGCGGTCCTGCGCGGCTGGTACCCGGGCTCGGACTTACCCCTCGACGAGGCCGACCGCGTGGAGAAGCGCACCAAGTTCGGCACCGTGAAGCACGTCTTCCCGAAGCCCCTGATGCAGGCGATGCGCGCGCATCTCACGGATCGCCTCGCCCGCGATCTACCGGCCGCGCGGGTGCTCTACTGGACCTGAGCCGGTTCGGGCTCCATGTCACGTCTCATGCATGACGCGGCCCCCCTGATCCTGACGCTCGCCTTCGACGAGCCGACTTTCGCGCGATTCGACGGCGAGCGCCGACGCAACTTTCCGGAGGCCCTGAACTTCATTCCCGCTCATGCGACGCTGTTCCACCACCTGCCGGGGGACCGGGAGCGCGGCGTGATCGAGGCGGTGACGACGCTGGCCCGCACGGTTCCGGCCCCGGGAGTCGCCGTCACGGGTCTGCGCTTCACTGGCCGGGGCGTGGCCTACGTCCTCAAATCCGAGTCGTTGTCGCACTTCCGGGCGCGGCTGGCGAAGACGTTTGAGCCCTACCTCACCGCGCAGGACCGGCAGGGCTGGCGGCCGCACGTGACCGTGCAAAACAAGGTCACCCCCGACAAGGCCCGGGCGCTCCACGCCGACCTGGCGGCCGGCTTCGCGCCGTTCCACTTCACCGCGCCCGCGACGCGACTGTGGCGCTATCTCGGCGGTCCCTGGGAGCCCGTCGCCACGCTGGCCTTCGGGGAGAATGCCTGATGGTTCTCACGCTGACCGGCAGGGGAGCGCCATGAGGGCGCCGGATGCCCTGCAGCGCAATCCCCTGACCGGACGCGCGATGTCGGTCTGGCTGCGCCTGCGGCTGAACGAGGTCGGGCCCCTCGTGGCTCTGCTTGGGGTCAGCATCCTCGGCTACGGCTTCTTCTACCTCGCCCACGAGGTCGGCGAAGGTTCGACCGCGGCCCTGGACCGCAAGATCCTGCTGGCCCTGCGCAATCCCGCCGACCTATCCGATCCGATCGGGCCGCCCTGGCTCGAAGAGACGATGCGCGACATCACCGGGCTCGGCAGCGTCTTCACGGTGCTGTTCCTGACCTGCGCGGTGGCGGCCTACCTGGCGGTTTCCGGACGCCGGCGGATCAGCGTGTTCGTGCTCGCCGCGGTCGGCAGCGGTGAGCTGATCTCGACGGTGCTGAAGCTGTTCTACCAGCGGCCCCGGCCGGACCTTGTCCCGCACGGCATGGAGGTGTTCACGGCGAGCTTCCCGAGCGGCCACGCCACCATGTCGGCCATCGCGTACCTGACCCTGGCGACCCTGATCGCCCGGCTCGACCGCAATCGCAGCGCGAAGGCCCTGGTGCTTGGGCTCGGGGTCGGCCTGACGCTGCTGGTCGGGCTCAGCCGGATCTATCTCGGCGTGCACTGGCCGAGCGACGTACTGGCCGGCTGGTGCATCGGCGCGGCCTGGGCATCGCTGTGCTGGTTCGTCGCCCTCCAGCTTCAGCGGCGGGGCGAGGTGGAGGCGCCCGATCCCCCGCCGCCCGCCTGACCGGGCGATTAAAGTAAACCGGAGGTTAAGGTGGGCCTCAGGGTGCCCTTGGGCCTGAATCGAGGTTGTCGGAACGACCGATAACCTGAGGACAGCGATCGTGATCGAGCGTCGCCAAACCGCCCGCCGCCGCGTCTGCCTGGGCGGACGCGTTCGGACCGCTGCCTTCCTGCCGGACACCGACTGCATCGTGCGCGACGTTTCCCTCGGCGGCGCCAGGATCGGCGTCCTGCCCAAGGTGACGCTGCCGGATTGCTTCGACCTGTTCATCCCGTGCCGCAACGAGACCCGCCGCGCCTGGGTGGCGTGGCGGGCGGGCACGATGATCGGCCTCGGTTTCGAGGCGACGCGGGCGGCGTCCGAGCCGGAGGTCGTCGCCCGTCGTCTGGCCGACAGCAAGTCGGAGGTCGCGCGTCTGCGCGCCGCGCTGCTGTCTGGAAACGACCGGGCACCAGCCGGCGTTCACTGACGGGACAGCGTCGATCGCGGACGTTCGTGCCACGCGGCGGCGATTCGGTGTCGTGACCAGGATTCAGCGAAACGGCGAGGCTCATGGCGGACGACACCCGGCTCTCACGACGCACCCTCCTGGCCGCGGGAGGCGCCCTGGCTGGTGCCGGCCTCGGCAGCCCGGCCCAGGCGGCCCAGCCCGGCCCGGCGGTTCCGGCGGATACCGGGGCGGTCCAGGGCGGGCGCGTGATGTTCCCGAACTGGCGCGGCCCGGCCGATCGGCCGCCGGCACCGAGCCCGGCGCCGCAACCTCCGGGTCAGCGGGTCGGCTATTGCGTCGTCGGCCTCGGGCGTTTGAGCCTCGACGAGATCCTGCCGGCCTTCGGGGCTACCAAGCGCTCGCGGCTGGCCGCGGTGATGTCGGGCACCCCCGACAAGGCCAAGCTCGTGGCACGACAATACGGGCTGCCCGAGGATGCCGCCTACGGCTACGATGAGTGGGACCGGCTGAAGGCCAATGCCTCAATCCAGGCGGTCTACATCGTGACGCCCAACAGCGTGCACCGCGACAACGTCCTGGCCGCGGCGGCGGCCGGAAAGCAGGTGCTTTGCGAGAAGCCGATGGCGGTCGCGTCGCAGGAATGCCGCGACATGATCGCGGCCTGCAACCAAGCCAACGTCAAGCTGATGATCGCCTATCGCTGCCAGTACGAGCCCCATAACCGCGCGGTGATCAAGCTCGCCCGCTCAGGCGAGTTCGGCCGTCCCCGGATGATCCAGGCCTTCAACGGCCAGACCAGTGGGCTACCCGAGCAGTGGCGGCTCAAGAAGGCGCTCGCGGGCGGCGGCTCGCTGCCGGATATCGGGCTCTACTGCCTCAACACCACCCGGGCCGTCCTCGGTGAGGAGCCCGACCTGATCCAGGCCCAGATCCACTCCCCGCCCGACGACCCGAAGTTCCGCGAGGTCGAGGAGACGGTGACCTTCACGATGCGTTTCCCGTCCGGGGTGATCGCGCAATGCACGTCGAGCTACGGCGTGTACGAGGCCCGCAGCCTGATGCTGCACACCGGCGGCGCCACGGTCGATCTGCAGAACGCCTTCGCGTACGAGGGCCAGCGCCTGTTCGTGTCCCACCGCGACGGCAAGAACGGCGCCCGCGACGAGAAGGTCCTGAGCCCCAAGAACCAGTTCGCCCTCGAGATGGACCACTTCTCCCGATGCATCCAGGAGAACCTGCGGCCCCGCACCCCCGGCGAGGAGGGGTTGCAGGACCAGGTGCTGATGGAGGCGATCTACGAGGCCGCGCGCACCGGTGCGCCGGTGAAGGTCGGGCCCCCCGCGGGGGCCGCCTCCGGCCTCGACGTGACCCGCGGGCCGGAGCCGGAGGAGCCGAGCTGAGCGCGTTCAGAACGGCAGCAGGATATCCACGATCTGCTGGCCGTAACGGGGCTGCTGCACGTCGGTGATCTGGCCGCGGCCGCCATAGGCGATGCGGGCCTGGGCGATCTTGGTCGAGTCGATGGTGTTGTCGGACTCGATGTCCTCCGGCCGGACCACGCCGGCCACCACCATCTCGCGGACCTCGAAGTTGACGCGGATTTCCTGCTTGCCCTCGACCACCAGGTTGCCGTTGGGCAGCACCTGCGTGACCACCGCGGCGACGTTGGTGGTCACGGTCTCGGCCCGCTGGACCGAGCCGGCGCCGTCGTTGGCCGTGGCCGAGGTGGCGGCGAGCAGCGCGGTGCTGCCGACGCCGAAGGACTTGCCGACGGCGTTGTTCTCCAGCCCCAGGGCGTTCGGCAGGCCGAAGCTCTCGGTGTTGGCCCGGGACCGCTTGGTCTCGTTGTTGATGTTGGCCTTGTCGGTGACGTTGACCTTCACGGTCAGCAGGTCGCCGAGCCGGGCCGCGCGCTGATCCTTGAAGAACGCCCGGGAGCCGGTGCGCCAGAGCGAGTTCGGCGCGTAGGAGACCGGCTGCACGTCGGGCATCGGCATCCGGACCGGCTTGTAGCCCGGCTGGGTGGTCGGATCCTCGATCGCCGACAGCGCCGGGGTGGCGCCGACCTGGGACAGCCGGTCGGCTGTGTTGCAGGCCCCAAGGCCGGCAAACAGCACGGCGACGAGCGGGGTCAGGGCAAGGCGGCTGGTCATCGGGAAACTCGTTGACGCATCGGATGGGCGATCAGCGCAGGGACGCCGTCGCCTGGACTTGCGGGGCCGCGGCGGCCTGCTGAGCCGTGGGGGCGGGGCCGACCGAGACCCGGCCGGGGCCGATCACGGTGGCCTGGAGGACCTTCTTCGAGGCCACGTTCACGACGTTGACGACCGCGCCCATCCGACCGGCCTCGTTGGCGAGCCCCCGCATCGACAGGCTGACGCTGGCGGTCTCGTACACGATGGTCACGCTCTCGCCCCGGGCGACCAGCTCCGGCAGGGCGGTGTCGGAGACCCGCAGTACCGTGCCGGCCGGCAACGCGTGCTGGGCGACCTCACCCAGGACCGTCGCGGCGCCGGCCTGCGCGTCGGCCGCGACCATCTCGCGGGGGCGGCGCTCGACGACGAGGTCGCCGTCTCGCACCGGATCGCCCCGGTTGAGCGATCGGGTCAGCACCGCCACCTCGCGCAGTTCGACCACCACGCCCGAGACCCGGAGCGAAGCCTGCCGCTCACCGAGGCTGACGAGCCCCGTGACCCGGCGGGAGCGCGGATCGTAGGTCAGGTCGAGGGCCGTGGCCTGTCCGGCGAGGTCGACCGGCGCCAGCAGGGTCGGGCCGTCGCCGTCAAAGCGGACGGCCACGCTGTGTGGATCGAGGCCGTAGCCCGTCTCCAGGGCGCGCTTGAGCGCGGCCTCCAGATCCGGCGGTCCCAGACGTCGCGCGGCGCGCTGCACGGCGATCTGCATCCGGCCACCGGTCTCCAGGCCGGTCAGGCCCAGGGCGGCGGCGGCCTCGACGATGCGGCGGGTCTGGATCGTGCCGGTGGCGCCCAGCGCAGGCGAGCGGAACAACGGCCGCGCGGCGAGCGCGTCCGGCGCACCCTCGACGAGGTCGGACAGGGCGAGCACGTCGCCACGGGCGGTCACGTCGCCGCGCAGGCGCGGCTGCGCCTTCTGAGACTCGCTCTGCGGCGGTACGGTCTGGGCCATCGCCGGGATCGCCAGGGCGCCGATCGCCGCGAAGGTCAGGAAGGCGAGCGCCGCGCGCATCAGAACCGCGGCGCCGGGGAGCGCCACCCGCGGGCGGGCCCGGCGGACGATCGGGCTGAGGTCGCTCTCGTCCGTCGCCGTGCTGACGAGGGGCAGGTCGGCAAGATCGATCTGGGAGCCGGCATACATGATCGGAGACCTGAAGTGAGGGCAGGACGCGCGGTCAGCTGCGGAACATCTGCGAGGTGGTGGAGAGCATCTGGTCGGCGGCGGTCACGACCTTCGAGTTCATCTCGTAGGCGCGCTGCGCGGCGATCAGCGACGAGATCTCGGTGACGGCGTTCACGTTCGCCTCTTCCAAATAGCTCTGCTGAAGGTTACCGAACCCTTCCGCTCCCGGCAGGCCGCTGATCGCCGGCCCCGAGGCCGCCGTCTCGATGAACAGGTTGTCGCCGATCGATTCGAGGCCGACCTTGTTGACGAAGCGCGAGAGCTGGAACTGGCCCAGCGCCTGCGGCGCGGTCTGCCCGGGCAGCGTCGCCTGGACGGCGCCGGTGGCGCTGATCGTCACCGCGGTCGCCGTCTGCGGCACGGTGATCGCCGGATCGAGCAGGTAGCCGTCGCGGGTGACGAGCTGGCCGGTGGCCGACAGGTCGAACGAGCCGTCTCGGGAATAGGCGGTGCGGCCATCCGGCAGCGTCACCCGGAAGAAGCCCTCGCCGCGGACCGCGACGTCGTAATCCTTTTCGGTCGAGCTCAGCGTGCCCTGCGACATCACGCGGGCGGTTGAGGTCGTCTTCACGCCCGAGCCGAGGGCGAGGCCGGCGGGGAGCTGGGTGTTCTGCTCCGAGGTCGAGGAGCCGGCCCGGCGCAGGTTCTGGTAGAGCAGATCCTGGAAGTGCACCTGCTGGCGCTTGTAGCCGGTGGTCCGCAGGTTCGCGATGTTGTTCGAGATGACCTGGACGTTCAGTTCCTGGGCCGCCATGCCGGTGGCGGCTGAGTAGAGGGCGCGCATCGGTCGAGCCCCCCTTACGCGACGTCGGCGAGGCGGCGGATCGCCGTGCCCCGCAGGTCGTCGAGCCGGCTGATCATGCTCGACACCATGGCGTAGGAGCGGTTCACGTCCATCAGCCGGGTCATCTCGATCACCGGGCGCACGTTCGAACGCTCCAGCGCGCCGGATTCCAGGCGACCGTCGAGCCCGGCCGCGCGCGCCGGCTCGGGCGACGCGTAGAGGTTGCCGCCCTCGTTGGTGAGCCGCTGCGGGTTGGCGAAGGTGACGAGCTTGATTTTGCCGCGGATGCCGAGGTTGGTCGACACGGTGCCGTCGAGGCCGATCGTCAGCCCGGTCTCCTGCTGGTTGATGGTGATCGGCCCGCCGTCGCCGACGACCTTGTAGCCGTCGCTGGTCACCAGCGCGCCGGTCGGGTCGATCTCGAAGGCGCCGTTGCGGGTGTAGCGCTCGCCCTGCGGCGACTGCACCGCGATGAAGGCCGAGCCCTTCACGGCGACGTTGAGCGGGTTGCCGGTCTGCTCGATCGGCCCCTGCCCCAGGTCCAGGGTCGTGCCCTGGTCGATGACGTAGGAAAGGCGCCTATCGGGGCGGGCGAACGAATCCGCGCTCGCCACCGGCATCAGGTATTCCTGGAACCGCGTGCTCCGGCCCTTGAAGCCGGTGGTCGAGACGTTCGCCATGTTGTTGGAGATGACGTCCAGCTCGCGCTGAAGCGCCACTTGGCTCGACACGCCGACGAAGAGGGCATTCTGCATCGTGGACTCTGACACTCGCGTGCCGCGGTGGCGGCAACGATCCATTCAGCATCCGCTGTGCCAACGTCCGAAAAGACAAATTTGCTTGCAAGTGGAGCGATTTGCGCGAGGCGTCGGTAACCACCCGGATAGGTCGGGGCTGCGCCGCGGCAATCCTGGCCCGGCAGGATTTGCCCGCTTAACGACGCGTTAACCGTAATGCTCCGATATCCGGTCATACCCGGCACGCGGATATCCGCGAGAGAGTATTATTTCCCATGGCCAAGACGCCCAAAAAGGCCGCCGAAGAGGGCGAAGCCGGTGCCGACGCCGCGCCGAAGGGCAAGAAGAAGCTCATCATGATCGGGGCGGCCGCGTTGCTGGTCGTCGTCGTCGGCGGCGGTGCCTTCATGATGATGGGTCATGGCGGCGGCGGTGAGGACAAGGAGGCTGCCGCGGGCGGCGGGCATGGTGGTGGTCACGGCGGCGGGCATGGTGACGCCGCCAAGGGCGTCGGCCCGGACGGCAAGAAGCCGATCGTGTTCGTCGAGATGCGCGAGATGCTGCTGAACCTCAGCCCCGACGCGCCGCAGGATAAGGCCAAGTACGCAAAGCTGCGGCTCGCCCTGGAACTCAAGGATGCCGGGGTCGAGGACGAGGTGAAGCCCCTGATGCCGCGCATCGAGGACACCCTGCAGGTCTACATGCGCGAGCTGCGCGCGAGTGATCTCACCGGGTCGGTCGGGCTCTACCGGCTGCGCGAGGAGTTGCTGCGGCGCGTGAACGTCGCCGTCTATCCCGCCAAGGTCGAGGCGGTGCTGTTCAAGGACGTGATCGTCCAGTGACCCAGCCGAAGACCCCGTCGGTCGCCACCAACCAGGCCTTGAGCGGACGCGCCTGATGGAACCCGAGGACGAACTTCCCGAAGACGATTGGTCGGCCGCCCTTCTGGAGCAGGGTGCCGAGGGCGGCGACACGTCGCTCGCCGAGGAATGGGGCGCGGCGCTCGCCGAGCAGGGCACCACGCGCAACGCCGGAGACGTCGCCGCCGAATGGGCGACGATGATCGAGGACGGGGAGAGCGACAACCTCCCCGAACTCGCCGGCAACGACCGGGTGCTGAACCAGGACGAGATCGACGGCGTCCTCGGCTTCTCCATGCGCGAGCTCTCGGCCTCAGGGGCCGGGGGCGTTCAGGCCATCGTCGATTCGGGCGTCGTCCAGTACGAACGCCTGCCGATGCTGGAGATCGTCTTCGACCGGATGATCCGGTTGCTGTCGACATCGCTGCGCAATCTGTTCCAGGACAACGTCGAGGTGACGCTGGACAACATCACCTCGGTGCGCTTCGGCGACTATCTCAACGCGATCCCGCTCCCGACCCTGCTGGGCGTGTTCCGCGCCGAGCAATGGGAGAATTCCGGCCTCGTTACGGTCGATTCGAACCTCGCCTACGCGACCTTCGACCTGCTGCTCGGGGGCAAGCGCGGCGGCTCGTCGAGCCGTCTCGACGGACGGCCGTTCACGTCGATCGAGATGACGCTGGTGCGCCGCCTCGTGGAGATCGTGCTCGGCGACCTGGAGATGTCGTTTCAGCCGCTTTCGCCGGTGACCTTCGGCATCGACCGGATCGAGACCAACCCCCGCTTCGCCACCATCACCCGCCCCGGCAACGCCGCGATCCTGATCAGCCTGCGCCTCGACGTCGACGGGCGTGGCGGCATGCTGCAGATCCTGTTCCCCTACGCGACCATCGAGCCGATCCGGGAACTGCTGACCCAGAGCTTTATGGGCGAGAAGCTCGGCCGAGACCATGTTTGGGAGGGCCACCTCGCCACAGAGATCTGGCAGGCCGACGTCACGATGGAGGCGGTCCTCCATGAGATGATGCTGCCGCTCAAGCAGGTGATGCGCCTCAAGGTCGGCGACACCCTGATGTTCGACGCCAAGCCCTCCGACCTGATCGCGGTGCGGTGCGGCGACTGGGCCCTGACACAGGGGCGGATCGGCCAGGTCGACGGCAACATCGCTGTGCAGGTCACCCGACCCCTGCGCCGCTCGCGCACGACCATCCAGGCCTACGAGGCCTCGATGAACAGCCACACAGACGTCTAGCGTGCGATAGGTCCGGATCATGAGTCTCTTCGTCACGCTCGCCGCCGACATCCTGGTCGCCGTCCTCCTCGCGGCCACGATCGTCACCTGCCTGCGCCTGTCGCGCCGGATCAGCCAGCTCAAAGGTGACGAGGCGGCCTTGCGCCAGACCATCGGCGACCTGATGGTCGCCACCGGCACCGCCGAGCGCGCCATCGCGGGGCTGCGCTCGGCGATCGACGACGGCGACCGCACCCTGACCACACGGATCGAGGCCGCCACGGCCCGCTCCGCCGAACTGGCGGCGCAGGTGGAGGCCGGGGAGACCGTCGTGATGCGCATCGGCGCGATCGTCGCGCAGATGCGCGCCGCGCCGGTCCGGGCCGAGCCGCCGCCCGCCCCGCGGGCGGTCCCCGAGCCCGAGGTTCCCGTGACGCGCCGGTCCGAGCCCACAAGTCCCAACGGCGAGCGCCTCGGCGCCGCCGCCGCGGCCGCCCTGGCCATGAGCGAGCGCGCCCTCGCCCGCGTCCGGGCGCGCGCAGCATGACCGGCGTACCGGCCCCAAAGATCCCGCCGGCACCCAAGCCAATTCCGAAGGCGCCGCGCCCGGCCGCCACGGCCCTGCGTCGCTCGCGGCGGAAACCCGTGCGGCCGGTGCGGCTGCGCCTGATCGATGCCGTAGCGATCGCGGCCGCCGGCCTTCTGCTGCTCAAGCTGCTCACCCTGGCGCAGGTCGGCCTGCCCGGCGCCGGAACCCTGCCCGAATATGGCCGGGCGGTGGCCCGGGCACGCACCGGCTACGAGCCGCCTGATCCGGTTACCACCGGCTCGGTCGGCGCCAAGGAGGAGGCGGCCGCGGCACCCATCGAGAAGCCGCCGGAGATGCCCGCGCCCGAGCCAGCGAAGGCGGCATCCGGTTCCCCGACCGAACGCGCGCTGCTGGAAAAGCTCGGAGCCCGGCGTGACGCGCTGCGCCAAAAGAACGACGAGCTGGAACTGCGCGAGAAGATGCTCAACGATGCCGAGCGCAAGCTCGAGACCGGGCTGGGCGACCTCAAGCAGGCGGAGGAGAAGGTCGACGCGGCGGCTAAGGCCCGCGAGGATGCTGAGAAGCAGGGGCTCAAGAACATCGTCACGATGTATGAGACGATGAAGCCCAAGGACGCTGCCCGGGTGTTCGACCGCCTCGGCCACGACGTGCTGGTGCCGATCGTGTTGGCCATGAACCCGCGCAAGATGGCCGAGGTACTCTCGGCGATGCAGCCCGATACGGCCGAGCGCCTCACCGTCACTCTGGCAAACCGGGCGCGCGGGGTTGGTAGTGCGCAGGCGCAGGTCGGCGCGGCCCTCCCGGCGAACGAGTTGCCGGCGATCGATCCGGGGCCACCGCTGTCGCGATAGGCTCGCGAGGCCCATCGGTCTCAAGCCGATGCGGCAGCGCCTCCCGGGGGCCGCCTCGGTCCACGATGACGAATGGGGGCCGCCCGGTGTCCCGGTGTCGAAGGGCAGAGACAGGTCTTTCCTGGATGCCGGCACGGCGACAAATCCCCGAAGCAGACCCGGCTTTTTCGGCCTACAGCATCATCCGGCGGTTCGGGACCGATCTGAACCGGTCGCGACCGCATGAGATGCGCTGCGCCATGTCCTTGACATTATAGTAAAAACATTTAATTCGCTGCGCAAATTCATGTATCTGAGCCGGACGGTGATGACTTCCAAGGACTATCTCCTTTCCGGTGCGTCTAGCTTGGCCGGCAAGCTGTTCGACAATGTCTCCCTGCAGAAGATGTTATTCAACGCTCTCCGGCTCAACAGAAAGGAGGTGCGACGGTTCATATTAGATCGCGATGCGGCGTTCCTTGCGTATTGCCTGGCGCGGAGATCTCGGTCTAAATCGCAGATTTTGCAGGATCTATGGGTTTGCTTCGAGTTGGGCGAGAAGATCGGTGGCTACTTTGTAGAATTCGGAGCGACGAACGGCAGGAAGAACAGCAACACGTGGCTGCTCGAAAAAACACTGGGGTGGAAGGGGATTCTCGCGGAGCCGAATCCCATCTGGCATGCCGCGTTGGCGGCCGAGCGAGACGCCGCGATCGAGCACAGATGCGTTTCGTCCCGGTCGCACGAAACGGTCACCTTCATCGCGACCAACGACTCGGATCCCGAATTGAGCGGCATCGCCAGCTTCGCCGAGTCCGACCATTTCGCGGAAACGCGCAGTCGCGGGCAGCGCCTCGAGATCGAAACCATTTCCCTGGACGATCTGCTCGACGCCTACGCGGCGCCTCCTTGCATCGATTACCTGTCGATCGATACCGAGGGGAGCGAACTCGACATCCTGTCGGCTTACAGCTTCAGCCGCAAATTCAATGTCATGTCCGTCGAGAACAATCCGAAGAACGATGTCGCGATCGACACGCTTCTCGCGGCGAAGGGATATGTCCGGGTTTTCCGGCAGTTCTCTCAGTGGGATAGCTGGTACGTATCCGGTGAACTCAGGGCTGAAGGATCGGTGATCGTCGCAGCCCCGGATGCGTGATCGTCGTCCCTGATCGCGAACGGCGCAGCATATCC
Source organism: Methylobacterium mesophilicum (assembly GCF_022179445.1). Taxonomy (GTDB): domain Bacteria; phylum Pseudomonadota; class Alphaproteobacteria; order Rhizobiales; family Beijerinckiaceae; genus Methylobacterium; species Methylobacterium mesophilicum. The sequence goes on from NZ_BPQU01000006.1 coordinate 144,466, forward strand.
CGATCGATCACTGCCGGTCGTCCGGCTCGGTCGGGATACGCGTCACCGTGCTGTCGGTCGACGACCCTGCGAACGGGCATCAACTGGGCCGGTAGCGGTAGTGGCCGCAGAAATAGACGGGTCTGCCAGTCAGAAGCCTGTGCATCGTGGCCATGGTCCAAGCCACTGCGCCGCAGCGGCGCGTGATGTCGTCCGCCTCGACCAAAGCGAGGCCGGGCGCGATCTCCCCCACCGCCTCCGGCCGTGCCACCGCCCATAGAAACGACGCGCGAGTCTTGGCGATACTCGGGTTGCGCCGCGAATGCCGCACCACGACAGGGGACGCGAAGTCGGCGGCCAACTCGATCGAGGCTCTGTTGCGCCCCGCCCGCTCAACGAGCCCGCGTACAAGATCTTCGCCCAAGGCCGGCGCGAGATACATCGAGACACCTTCCGCCAGGACCAGAACTGGCCGTTCGGGAACCCAGTTGATGCCGTCCATCCAGGCAAGCGGCTCCGTCTCCATGACGGTGAGGGTCCGGACATTTGCGCGGCGGGCGATCAGGGTATCGCGGAGACGGACGACGTTTGCGAAGTCCGCGTCGATCCAGTCAAGCGTGGCGGGCAGCCGGATGCGCGCCGGACGGTCGTCAAGCCCCGAACCGATGCTGACGCACAAGCCCGATGGGTGGGACGTGATGAAGGTTTCGGTGATCCGGTCGAACCATTGGGCGCGGATCACCGAACCGCGCATGCTGCCCGTATCTCCGGCAAAGCGCGCGGGATCGAAACCCAGCGCGGCCCCGATCCGTGAGGCTTCGCTGTCCCTGAACTGAAGATCGGGATGGCGATCCTGTGCGATCATCCTGGCGGCCAGCGGAATCAGAAGCGTTTCTGGAACGATTCCTAAAGACTCGAGGCCGCGACTGTTCATAAAGGGCGCCGTCGTCACCTTTGCGAATGATCGAGATTGCCTCGCAGAAACGCCGCGCGCAACAGAAAACCTGTCCGTCGGAAAATCGTGCTGTGACGTTACTCTGACATCCGCCTGATCGCGGAGATTGCGTCCGCCAGATCGGGCCGCTTCTTCGGGTTCGGTTGCAGGCAGGCCTCTACAAGCGCCTGCAGCCTGTTCGGTACCGCGTTGCTGCGGTCCAGCAATTCGCTCATCAGGATCCCCACTGCCCGCACCTCGATCCGCTTCAACGCCGCACCGTCTTCGCCGGCAGGCAGCGCCGAGGCGGCGCCGAAATCGCTGAGCACGGCGCCGCCGGTCGCGGCATCCCACAGCGTGTTGTGAGCATAGACGTCGCCGTGAAGCAGGTTGCGCCCGTGCAGGTGGGCCACGGCGTCGGCCACTGCGCCGGCGATGCGCAGGGCATGCCCGGTGGCGAGCGTCAGAGCAGGGTCGTAGCAGTCGCGGCTACAACTCGCGAGGCTTGGCGGCCCGGCGAGAACGCGCCACTGCGATGGCAAGAGCCGGAGCAGCAAGCCCTGTGCGCCTTCGGGATGGTCGACGAGCCGACCGAGGGCACCCGTAAGTGCCGGATGAGTTCCGGCGGCGAGGCAGGCTTCCATCTCGCGCTCCGGCAGGCCGTCGCTGGTCATCGCGCCCTTGAACAGCTTCAGCGCCACCTCCTGCGGGCCGGACGGCCCACGCCAGACGGCCCGGTGGACCCGGCCCGAGGCCCCCTCCCCAAGCAAATCGCCGACCTCGAGCGCCGTCCACGGCACGGCCGCCGCCTGGGCAGGCTCCGTTGGCGGTTCGGCGGGATTGCCCGCGTAGGAGATCCAGGCGAGGCGCGGCAGGCGGGCCAGCCAGGGCGGCAGCGAGTCGAGCCGGTTGCAGGACAAGCGGATGAGTTCGAGGTTCTGCGCCTCCGCCAAGCTCTCGGGTAGATGCGCGATGCGGTTGCCCGACAGCATCAGCTTCTGCAGCAGCGGCCGCGCGCCCAGCGCATCCGGCAGCGTCTCGATCCGGTTGTCCGTGAGGGTGAGCCAGCGCAGGTCGCGCGGTAGCGCCTCCGCCGGCACCTCCCGGATGCCGCATCCGCGAAAGCCGAGCTGGCTCAGCGTCGGGCATTGGCCGAGGACTGGCGGCAGCCGCTCGAACGGATTGCCGGAGCAGAACAGCACCCTCAGACGCTGGAGGCGGCCGAGATCGCCCGGCAGGTCGGTGAGGCTGCCACGCCCGAGATCCAGCACTTCCAGGGTGTCTGCGAGGCCGAACACCTCCTGGGGGAATTCAACGAGTCCGTCCGGCAGCCGCAGTTCCCGGGCGCCCGCGAGCTCGCCGCGCCGCAGGGCCGCGAGGGTTTCGGTCCGATCCAAGATGTCAGCCCCGCTTGAAGAAGGCGTCGGCCGCGCCCTGGGCCGCCTGCTTGGCCGCCCGGGCAGCCTCGATCCGGGCGATCTCCTCTTGCAGCAGCGCGACGCGCGCATCGAGGTCGGAGAGCGACAGCGTGTCGAGGGGCTGCCCGATCTCGTGGGCGATGGCCTTGCGCGGCCGGTCGTCGTCGTCTCGCATGTCTCGGCTTCCTACAGGAACGATCGGCCGGCGCCGTCCCAGGCCAGGCCGAGATGGGCCGCGAGGGTGGCGCCGATGTCGGCGAAGGTGTCCCGCCGGCCGATCGATCGGGACGCGATGCCGGGCCCGAAAGCCAGGACCGGCACCTGCTCTCGCGTATGGTCGGTCCCCGGCCAAGTCGGATCGTTGCCGTGGTCGGCGGTGATCACCGCGAGGTCGCCGGGCCCGAGCGCCGACAGGATCTCTGGGATGCGGGCGTCGAACGCCTCCAGTTCCGCGGCGTAGCCGGGCACGTCCCGGCGGTGGCCGTGCTCCGTGTCGAAATCCACCAGGTTCACGAAGATCAGCCCACCCTCGGGTAGATCTTCCAGGGCGTCCAGGCCCGCCCTGAGGCAGGCCGCGTTCGCGCCCGGCTTGATCTCGCGGCCGGTGGCGCGATGGGCGAAGATGTCGCCGATCTTGCCGACGCTGACCACGGCCCGGCCCTCGGCCTGGGCCCGGTCGAGCAGGGTTTGCCCCGGGGGGGCGACCGCGAAATCCTTGCGGTTGCCTGTCCGGCGGAAGCCCGCCTCCGCGGACCCGACGAACGGACGGGCGATCACCCGGCAGACCCGGTAGGGATCGCACAGGCGGCGCGCGGTCATGCAAAGCGCGTAGAGCCGCTCCAGCCCGAACGTCTCCTGGTGGGCCGCGATCTGGAAGACGCTGTCGGCCGAAGTGTAGCAGATCGGCTTGCCGGTCCGGACGTGCTCGGCGCCGAGTTCGTCGATGATGGCGACGCCGGGCGCGTGCCGGTCACCCAGGATGCCGGGTAGGCCGCCTTCCGCGATCAACGCAGCGGTCAGCGCGACCGGGAAGGCCGGCCGGCTGTTCGGGAAATGGCCCCAGGGTTCGGGCATCGGCAGCCCGGTGATCTCCCAATGGCCGGACGGGGTGTCCTTGCCGGCGGCCGTCTCCACGGCGTGGCCGTAGGCGCCCTCCGGTTCACCCACGGGGGCGAGGTTCGGAGGCACGCGGCCCGAAGCTCCGGCGGCCGCCAGACCCAGACCGAGGCCCGCGAGATGGGGCAGGCGTAGCGGGCCGGCGCGCAGGCCCGTCCGGTCGCCGCGCCCGGCCGCGCAGGCCTCGGCGATGTGGCCGAGCGTATCGGACCCTTCATCGCCGTAGGCGGCGGCGTCCGGGGCGCCGCCGATGCCGACGGAATCGAGGACGATGAGGAGGGCGCGCGCCATGGTCAGGCGGGCTCCAGCTCTGCGGCGACATCGCTGTCGAGGGCGAAGGCGGCCTTGAACAGCGCCCTTGTGTAGGGTGTCTGCGGATCGGAAAAGATCGTCTCCGCGGGGCCTTCCTCGACCACCCGGCCGTTCTGCATCACCACCACGTAGTTCGCGAGCGCCCGCACCACCTTCAGGTCGTGGCTGATGAACAGGTAGGCCAGCCCGCGCTCGCGCTGCAGGTCGCGCAGCAGCGTCACGATCTGCGCTTGCACCGAGCGGTCCAGCGCCGAGGTCGGCTCGTCCAGCACGACGAAACGGGGGTTGAGCACCATCGCCCGGGCGATGGCGATGCGCTGGCGCTGGCCGCCGGAGAATTCGTGCGGGTAGCGGTCCATGGCGGCCGGGTCGAGGCCGACATCGGTGAGCGCCTTCGAGACCACCGCCCGCCGCTCGGCCCGGGACCGCGCGGTGCCCTGAACGATCAGCCCCTCGGCGACGATGTCGGCCACCGACATGCGCGGCGAGAGCGAGCCGTAGGGGTCCTGGAAGACCACCTGCATGTCCTTCCGGAGCGGGCGCATCTGCGCCACGGTGAAGCCGTCGATGGCCTGGCCCAGGAACACGATCGGGCCTTCGGAGCCGGTGAGCCGCAGCAGGGCGAGGCCCAGCGTGGTCTTGCCGGACCCGGATTCACCAACGACACCAACGGTTTCGCCCGCCTTCACCGTGAGCGAGACCCCGTCCACCGCCTTGACGTGGCCGGTGACGCGCCGGAACGCGCCCGCCTTCAGCGGGAACCAGACCTTGAGCGGGCCGGCCTCCACCAGGGGTGCCGCGTCGGCCGGGACCGGGTTGGCCCGGCCCTTCGGTTCCGAGGCGATGAGGCGGCGGGTATACTCATGTTGGGGGTCGGCGAAGACGCCGCCGGTCTCGCCGGCCTCGACGATCTTGCCCTTGAGCATCACGCAGACCCGGTCGGCGATGCGCTCGACGATGCCGAGATCGTGGGTGATGAACAGCAGCGCCATGCCGAGCCGCTTCTGGAGGTCGGCCAGCAGCGCCAGGATCTGGGCCTGCACCGTCACATCGAGGGCGGTGGTCGGTTCGTCGGCGACCAGCAGGTCCGGTTCGCAGGCCAGCGCCATGGCGATCATCACCCGTTGGCGCTGGCCGCCGGAGAGCTCGTGCGGGTAGGCGCCCAGGCGACGCGCGGCATCGCGCAGGCCAACCAGTTCTAGAAGCTCGAGAATCCGCGCCCGGGCGGGTTTGCCGGTGAGGCCGCGGTGGAGCCCCAGTACCTCGCCGATCTGCCGCTCGATCGTGTGGAGCGGGTTGAGCGAGGTCATCGGCTCCTGGAACACCATGGTGATGTCGGCGCCGCGCACGTCGCGCATCTGGCGTTCCGGCAGAATCGCCAAGTCCCTGCCCTTGAACAGGATTTTCCCGCTCTGGCGCGCCGCGCCGTCGAGCAGCCGCAGGATCGCCAGGGCGGTCACGGACTTGCCGGAGCCCGATTCGCCCACCAGCGCCACGGTCTCGCCCCGGCGGATCGTGAAGCCGATCGAGTCCACCGCCGCCGTCTCGCCTGCGCGGGAGCGGAAGGCGACGGACAGGCCCTCGACGGACAGGAGCGGCGGGGTTTCGGCCTCTGACATGGGACCCTTATAGCGCGGGCGGGACCCTAGCCTACCCGCCCGCGGATGCGCGATCATGCGCGGTGATCGCAGCGGAGGGACGCGCCATGCCCGGGATCGACGAAGAATTGGCCGCCCATCTTCGGCTTCCCTTCGAAGAGTCTTCGCGGCCTGCGGCCAGCCTTCGCGTTTCCGGGTCCGGCGCCCTGCCCTCCGCGTTCCGGGTGACCGACCTCGCCGCGGCCTCGATTGCAACCGCCGGCCTGGCGCTCGCGGAAGTTGCGAGCCTCGACGGGCCGATCGCGGTGGACCGGCGACTCGCTTCGTTCTGGTTCGCGACGTCGCTGCGGCCGGATAGCTGGCGGGTGCCGGCGCCCTGGGATCCGGTGGCCGGGGACTACCGGACCCGGGACGGCTGGATCCGGCTCCACACCAACGCCCCGCATCACCGGGCTGCGGCCGAGCGGGTGCTGGGATCCCGGGCCGACCGGGCCGGCATGGCGGGGGCGGTGGCCGGCTGGGACAAGGCGGACCTGGAGGCGGCGGTGGTGGCCGAGGGCGGTTGCGCGGCCGAGATGCGTGGATCGGAGGATTGGGTGGCCCATCCCCAGGGCCGGGCGGTGGCGGCCGAGCCCCTGGTGGCGTTCGATCCGGCCTCCGATCGGAGCGCGTCGCGCTGGCGGCCCCGGCCGGAGCGGCCGCTGGCGGGTTTGCGGGTGCTCGACCTGACCCGGGTGCTCGCCGGCCCGGTGGCGACCCGGTTCCTGGCCGGGTTCGGGGCGGACGTGCTGCGGATCGATGCGCCCGACTGGGACGAGCCGGCCCTCGTTCCCGAGATGACCTTGGGGAAGACCTGCTCCCGCCTCGACTTGCGCCGGGCCGCGGACCGGGCGACCTTCGAGGCGCTGCTGGCGGGGGCGGACGTGCTGGTCCACGGCTACCGCCCCGGCGCCCTCGACCGCCTCGGCTACGGCCCGGAGGCGCGGCGGGCCCTGGCCCCGGGCCTGATCGACGTATCGCTCGACGCCTATGGCTGGACCGGCCCCTGGGCGGGCCGGCGCGGCTTCGACAGCCTCGTGCAGATGAGCTGCGGCCTCGCCCAGGCCGGGCAGGCCTGGCGGCAGGCCGAGGCGCCGGTGCCCCTCCCGGTCCAGGCGCTCGATCACGCCACCGGCTACCTCATGGCGGCCGCCGCGCTCCGCCTGCTGGCCCGGCGGCTCCGCGACGGCACCGGCGGCCGCGCCCGCCTGTCGCTGGCCCGGACGGCGGGGTTCCTGATCGCGGCCGGCCCGGCCGAACCGGAGCCGGCCTTCGCCCCCGAGACCCCGGCGGATCGCGCCCCGGAGGTCGAGGCGACCTCGTGGGGGCCGGCGCATCGCCTGCGCCCACCGCTGCATGTGGCGGGCGCCGCGATGCGCTGGGACCGGGCCGCCCGGCGGCTCGGGGACGACGCGCCGGCTTGGGCGGGTGAGCCGAGGGCGGGTCTGCGGTAGGAACAGGGTCCGGGGTCAGCCCGCGCAAGGTGTTGAGATCGGGTCGCGATCGGGCAGCCGAGGCGGCCCAATCTCCCGTCGGGACCAGCGTTCACGCGCGGCCTCGGTCGCGTGGTACCGCGAAGTTCGCCTCCATGGGGCGCCGCGCGCCGGCGGACTGCCGCAGACCGACCCGATCCGGTCAATCGGCCTGCGACGCCGTGATGTTTGCGATCTGGCCAAGCGGTCCCAGGCGCGGAAGATTGATCGTGAACCGATCCACCTGAGACACGTCGGCAATAGTGATCGTCGGAGTGAGATTTAGGTTCCAAGACCAGTCATTTGAGCTTGACATTTAACGTAAATCAAATAAAAACACTTCAAGTCGGCATCAAAATACAAAAATTGCAACATTCATAGATGCGTATACTCTGGATGCATGGGTGGAAAGCAGAAGCGGCGGACCCCCAGCCATCGCGCGCCTAACTTTGCAATAACGGGTGCCTCATGAAAGCAATGCGAACGACCGCTCTCACGATGCAAAAGATCTTTCATCGCATTGCGCAATGGCCGTCCAAAACAACACATTCGGTCTACTCGCTTGGTCCGATCAAACGCAGATCGATCGATAACCGGGCCTCTTTCATCAAGGCCTACAGTCACGAATTGCCGACCTTGACGCATCAAGAGACGTCACTGGCGCAGGCTTTGAATGAGCAGGGCTTCTGCAGGGCCGACATGGATTCATTCGAGTCCTTCAAGGCGAGCCGATTTCGCGCAGCCGCCAATGAGATTTATGATCTGACGGAACGAACCTACATCGCAACAGGCAAGAATATCGATGTCATAAAGCTGCTCGGCGCACATCCATCTTTGATGGATCAATTCAAGACCATTTTCTGCGCCGGGTTGGATATCAAGTTTCTAAAAATTATTGAGCATTATCTGAAGCTCCCCGTTGCGTTCGGGGGCGTAGATATATTCTTCACTGTTGCCGATGGTTTAGAGAGGGGCGCGAGAACTTGGCATAAAGATAGCGAAGACAGCCCGATGGTGAAAGTTGCCATCTACCTGAATGATGTCGGCGACGACGACGGTCCGTTTGAAATTCTTCATTTGCAGCATAAGACCCCCGATTTCGAAAAATCACGAGGCTTCAAGCAGCAAACATTGATACATGCTCAAAACGAGGGCAAGATCGATTTCGACATCACAACCTTCACGGGCCCGGCGGGGTCCGTCATATTTTGCGACACATCGAAATATTACCACAGGGGTAAGCCTGCGACAGGCAAAAATCGCAGGGCCTTGTTTTATAACTACTATGCCAGCCGGCCCTTGACCCCGTACTTTTGCCCAAATCCACCGTTCTCCCCGGATAAAATGAGAGATCTGGTTTCCGATCTATCGCCGACACAACAAGCAGCGGCGTTGTGGCGCGAGAATTTACCGCGGTTTGATAAAGTGGTAACCAAGAGAAAGCCGTATCTGAACGTATAACGTGTCGCATCTTTGGGTTCGGTGAAATTGACAGGCTTTTGCCGGGAAATGGAATTTCCCCGTGGCGGCAGGGACCGGGCGCAGACAATCCTCGAGGGTGCGGCCGAGGCGACAGCCGTTCAGGGCGGCTAATGGCGCGGCCGACGAACGAAGCTCGGTCACGAGCAGTGTAGTGTTTTCAAAAAACAAGAACGGATTGAAATTCGTCTCCTTTATATTGAAGTATCAAGTAAAAATTTGCGCATATCGGCGTTCGCGCGCATGTTGCAGAGCAACCGAGGCTCCGAGCGCGCGTCGCCGAGGAGGATACGGGTTCGGCGGCGCGCGTTGAGTCACGGAGTGAGAGCCCGCCGTTTCAAGGTGTTCGCAACGGGTTGGATAGGGAGCGTCCCGCCTGTCCAACGCGCAAGATGTTCACCGAGGCCGTTCCGACAGCAACCCGGTCATCCCGGGGCGCCGCGCTGAACGCCAGGACGGAGCGGGTCGCGTCATCCGGCCGGAGCCGGATTCATCCCGGGCGCCGTGTCGCGGCCCCGGGGTGACGCGGCGGGTGTCCGGGCGGCTTGAGCAATTTCCCGTCACGGCCGCACGGCGGTGACCTCGATCTCCACCAGCCAGCCCGGATTGGCCAGAGCCGCGACCTGCACGGCCGAGCGGGTCGGCAGGTTCGGCTGGGCCGCCGTACCGAACCTCTCGCGGTAGGATTCCATCAACCCGGCGAAATCCATCCGCCCGCCCTTGGCCGGGTCGCCGACCAAAAAGACCGTCATCTTCACCACGTCGCGCAGCGACAGGTTCCGGCGCTTCAGGGCCGCCTCGATGGAGGCCAGGGTCGAGGCGGTCTGGGCGCGGGTATCCCCGAAGGCGGCGACCGTGTTCTTCTCGGCGTTGGGATCGGTCACCGCCGGCCCGAAGCCGCTGAGATAGACGGTGGCGTGTCCGGCCGGCACCTCCACCGCCTCCGAGATCGGGAAGTCCGAGCCCGGGATCGGGTGCCGGGTGATGTCCTCGGCCGAAGCCGGCCCGGCCAGCAGGGCCAGCGCGAGGGTTGTGGAAATCAGGGTCCGTTCGATCATGGCCGTGCCGCTTTCACATCCTCGGGGGCGACCGCGTCGCCGTAAGGGTTGTCGAAATGGGTGCGGACGTAGTTCACCACCTCCGCGACCTGGGTGTCGCTCATCATGCGCCCGAGCGGGGGCATGCCGCGCAGGCCGTACAGCATCACCGTGACGGGATAGCCGGCGCTGGCGAGTTTTTGGTTGTGCCGGAGCGCCGGATAGGCGGCGGCGCCGACCGCGCCCTCCCCGCCCGCCTGGTGGCAGGCGGCGCAGACCTGGGCGTAGAGCGCCGCGCCCCCGGACTCCATGAAGGTCTTGCCCTCGCTCATCGCCGGGCCGGCCGACGGGACGGCCGCGTGGAGGGCGTGCTCCTGCGCGGCGGCGGCGGTGCCGGTGGCGAGGAGCAGCGCCAGGATTCGGGTGATCGAAGACACACTCATGCCGCCAGGACCCTCTTGTGAAGCCGCGTGACCGCGTCGAGCGCCGAGAGGATCGCGCCCTCCTGCCAGGCCGGGATGTACGAGGCGTGCTCGCCGGCCAGCATGATCCGCCCGTCGATCGCGCAGAGGTTGTCGTAGTGCTGGGCCCGCGCCTCGTCGGTCCAATCGCCGGCGCAGCCCAGGGTGAACGGCACCCGGTGCCAGGCCACCGCGATCCCGGTCTCGAACTCGGTGCGGTATTGCGGGTGGATCTGGCTGCCGTAGGCCACCGCCCGGCGCACCCGCTCGGCGGGGCTGAGCGCCGTGAATTCGTAGGAGTTCGGCCCGTTCCAGGTATAGGCGCCGAGTAGAACGCCCTTGCCGCCGGCATTATAGCCGGTCGCGGGATAGGCGATCTGGCGGATCGGCAGGTCGGTGTAGGAGATGCCGCCGAAGATGTGCTCGTCCTCCTCCCAGAACCGCCGCTTGAATTGCAGCCCGACCTTCACGGACGAGGCGTAGGGCACCGCGTCGATGGCGGCCTTCATCTTCGGGCCGACCTGGGTCGGGATCTGGCTCAGCACCGTCAGCGGCAAGGCGCAGACGCACCAATCCGCCTGGGCCTGCCGCACCGCGCCGCCATGAGCGAGATCCTGGTAGGTGGCGGTGACGCCGTGGCCATCCTGGGCGATCTGCGTGACCTTGGCGCCGTACCGGATCGTGTCCGGCGGCAGGGCGCGGGCGAAGGCCTCGCCGATCCGGCCCATGCCGCCGACCGGCTGGAACATCGTGGTCTGGAACTCGTAGAGCAGGAAGTTCTGCAGGCCGCGCCACAGCCGCGAGGTCAGGATGTCGTGCAGCGCCATCGGCTCGCCGTCGACCGGGCGTGCCGAGAGGCCGCCGCCGGGATCGTGGGCGTAGCCGCGGAACTCCGAGGACTCGGAGCCGGCGCGATAGGCGAGGTTCTCGTCGAGGCCGCCGAGGGAGCGCAGGGCCTCGATCAGGATCTCCTGGTCCTCCTTGGAGACCTGCGCGTCCAGCGCGCCCTTGCGGGTGGCCTTGGCGAGCAGCTCGGCGGTGGCGCCGTCGAGATCGGTCTTCACCGTGCGGATCCGCTGCGGCTTGCCGCCGAAACCGGTCGCGCTGTGCACGAAGGCGTTGTGGTTGAGCTGGATGAACGGCTCCAGCGCCACCCCGAGCCGGCGGCAATAATCGAGCACGCCGTGGTGGTGATAGGGAATCCGCCAGGGGCCGGGGTTGAGGTAGAGGCCGGCGTCGAATCCGCAGCGCTGGGTTTCGCCGCCGAGTTCCGTGTAGGTGTCGCCGCCGCGCAGCGTCCAGTTCCGGCCGCCGGCGCGGGTGTTGTATTCGAGGATCTGCACCCGGTACCCGGCCCGGTGCAGCTCCAGCGCCGTGGTCATGCCGGCGAGCCCCGCCCCGAGGACCAGCACCGAGGCGCCCTTTGGGTCGCCGTCGAGCCGGATCGGCCCGCGATAGGGCGATTCCTCGGCGAACCCGAGGCTGGTCATCACCTGATAGGCCGCCCCGCTCCCGGCGGCGGCGCCGACCATCGCAATCAATTTGCGTCGACTGAACCCCGATGCCTCTGCCATCTCGCTTCCCGTCTCCCGATCCGGATGCGTCCAGGACGGGGCAGGCTAAGCAAGTCGGAGGCCAAGTTTGGAGCCATGCAAATGAAGCGCGCCGGACGCAGCGTCCAGCCGATGGAATGCGCCCTCGGCCTTGCAACTTAAGCGGATGTGAGACGCGGAAAACTCATCGTCCTCGGTGGTCTTGCTTCGGATCGCGCCGGGATCGCCTAAGATAGTCTTTCCGGTCCGGGTCCTCATCCCGAGATGCGGCGGCGTCGCCACGGCCACGAAGGAGCCCGCCGGCCGGCCGCGCGATCCCCGGAAGGCGCCTTCGCGGTTCGCCGCGCTCGCGGTGCGGGCCGGCGATGCCCAGCGCGTCATCACTCCCCAACCGTACGGATTGATCCGCCCGTGCGCCCCGCTACAAGCGGTTGCGTGATCGCCCCCCGCCTGCGCCTCCTCGCCCTCCTCCCGCTGCTCTGCGCCGGCCCGGCCGCGGCGGCCCCGTCCGAGGGGGCGACCGAGACCGTCGAGCAGGCTTTGTGCCGCCTCATCGACGATTCCGCCAAGGCGCGCGGGCTGCCGGTGCCGTTCCTGACCCGGCTGATCTGGCGCGAGAGCAGCTTTCGCGTCGGCGTGGTGAGTTCGGCCGGCGCGCAGGGCGTCGCGCAGTTCATGCCCGGCACCGCACGGGAGCGCGGCCTGCTCGACCCGTTCGATCCCGAGCAGGCGATCCCGCACGCCGCCCACCTGCTGGCCGACCTGAAGACGCAGTTCGGCAACCTCGGGCTCGCGGCGGCGGCCTATAACGGCGGTGCCGGCCGGGTCAGCAAGTGGCTGTCCGGCGAGGGCGGCCTGCCCGCCGAGACCCGGGCCTACGTCGCCGCCATCACGGGAATGCCCGCCGAGGATTGGCGCGGCGGCACCGCCGGGACGATCACGTATCCCGAGGGCGGCGCGCCGGAGGCGAAGGCCAAAGAGACCAAAGAGACCAAGGCCGAGACCAAACCCGAGGCGCCGGTCACCTGCCTGCAGGTCACGGCCAGCCTGCGCATCCCGTCGCGCGGCGACCGCTTCGCGCTGGGGCCGAACGAGGGGCCGGCGGCGCCGTGGGGCATCCAGCTCGCCGGCAACTTCTCCAAGGCGCTGGCCCTGCAGAGCTTCAACCGCGCGCGCAGCGCCTATGCCGGGGTGATCGGCGAGGCCCGGCCGATGATCATCGGCACCCGCCTGCGCAACCGCGGCACCCGGGCGTTCTACCGGATCCGCCTCCCCGCCCAGAGCCGCCAGGCCGCCGACGACCTGTGCGGCCGCATCCGCAAGGTCGGGGGCGCCTGCATCGTGCTGCGGACCTGATTTTTTAACCGCTGCCCCGCTCGCGTCATCAATCCGCCCCGAGCGGAGCCCTGAATGGGCCAATCAGGGCAACCGGACGGGATATGACACGGCTCCTCATCGCGCTTGCCAGCCTCCTCGGCCTCGGCCTCGCGGCGTACGCTTTCACCGCCGCCTCGCCGCTGACCCTGTTCGACGCGATCGGCCCGCGCGACGCCGGCGGCCGCCTCGCGGCGCGCGACCAGGCCTTCGGCGAGGGGACACGGCGCCGGCTCGACGTCTACGTCCCCACGGTGGCGGCCGAGAAGGCGCCCGTGCTGGTGTTCTTCTACGGCGGCTCCTGGCAGAGCGGCTCCAAGGACGACTACGCCTTCGTCGGCCACGCGCTGGCCGCCCAGGGCTTCGTGACGGTGCTGCCCGATTACCGGCTCTACCCGGAGGCGCCGTTCCCCGGGTTCCTCAAGGACGGCGCCGCGGCGATCGCCTGGGTGCGGGACAACATCGCGGCCTATGGCGGCGACCCCCGCCGCATCGTGCTCGCCGGCCATTCGGCCGGGGCCTACAACGCCGTGATGCTCGGGCTCGATCCGCGCTACCTCAATGCCGCCGGTGTCGACCCCAAGGTGATCAAGGCGGTGGCGGGCCTGTCCGGCCCCTACGACTTCCTGCCGCTCGACCAGGACACCACGACCAAGGTGTTCGGGCAGGCCCCCGACCTGCCCCTGACGCAGCCGATGACCTTCGCGGGCCCGCTCTCGCCGCCGACCTTCCTGGCCTCCGGCGATTCCGACACCGTGGTGAAGCCGAGGCACACGGTCAGCCTCGCCGCCAAGCTGCGCGCCGCCCACGTGCCCGTGCAGGAGCGGGTCTATGCCGGGCTCGACCACAAGGACACGCTGCTGGCGCTGTCGGTGACGTTCCGCTCCAAGGCCCCGGAACTCGCCGAGATGGCCTCGTTCCTGATGCGCCAGGCCGCCGGGCGGTCGCAATACACCATGCGGCGGTAGGGCCGCACCACTCAGCGCCGGCCCGGAATCTCGACCGTCCGCGCGATCCCGATGGCGCGCAGGAACGCCGGATCGTGGCTGACCACGAGCAGCGCGCCGTCATAGCCCCGCAACGCCCCCTCCAGCAGCGCGACGGACTCGATGTCGAGGTGGTTGGTCGGCTCGTCGAGGATCAGCAGCCAGGGCGCCTCCTTCCGACCGAGGAGGGCGGCGAGCCCGGCGCGCAGGCGCTCGCCGCCCGAGAGCGTGTCCACCCGCCGCCCGGCCTCGCGGTTGCGGAAGGCGAAGCGGGCGCAGACCGCATAGGCCTCCCGTTCACTCAGACCCTCGTTTAGGCGGCGGACATTGGCCAGGATGCTGGCGGCGGGGTCGAGCAACCCGACATGCTGGTCGAGCATGGCGACCCGGCCCTCCGCCCGCCGCACCCGGCCCTTGACCGGCATCGTTGAACCCGCCGCCACCGTCAGCAGGGTCGTCTTGCCCGCGCCGTTCGGGCCCTCAACCGCCACCCGCTCCGGACCGGTGATCGCGAGCGTCCAGGGACCGAGCGGGCCGCCGCCGGGATCGGCGACGACATCCTCCAGGGCGAGCAGGTCGGCCCCCGAGGGCAGCCCGCTCGGCGGCAGGGAAATGGTCAGCGGCGCCAGCACCTCGACCCGCCCCCGCGCCGCCTCGGCCCGGGCGGCGGCATCCCCGATCAGCCGCTCGCCGACGGCGCGGACGCGGGCGCCGGTCTTCTCGGCGCGCTCTGCCCGGGCGCCGAGCAGGATCTTCGGCTCCGATCCTTTGGCCGCCGCGGCGCGGCCGGCCCTGTCGCGCCGGGCCTTGGCTTCGCGTTCCTGCCGTGCGGCCTCGCGCACGTCGCGCAACTGGATGTCGGCCCGCTCCAATTCGGCGGCGGCGCGGGCCCGCTCGGTCTCCCGCCAGGCCGCGAAGGCGGACCAGCCGCCACCGACGATCCGAACCCCGAGGGGCGTCAGTTCGACGATGCGATCGACATGCTCCAGCAGAGCGCGGTCGTGGCTCGCCACCAGCACCCCGCCGCGCCAACCGCGCAGCAGCGACTGGATCGCGTCCCGCCCGGACCCGTCGAGATTGTTGGTCGGCTCGTCGAGCAGGATGAGATCGGGCGTCTCGGCCAGAAGGCGCGCGATGCCGACCCGCGTGCGCTCGCCGCCCGACAGCGTACCCATCCGGCGGTCGAGGGGCCATCCGGGCAGGCCGGCTTCCGCGAGCGCGGTCGCGATGCGCGGTTCCAGGGTCCAGTCTGCGGCATCGAGGTCGTCGGGGCTGCCGGTTCCGGCCAGCACCCGCTCCAGCGTCGCCAACCGGGCGGCGATCCCGAGCGCGTCCGCGAGCGTGCAGTCGCCCGGCCAGTCCTGTCGGAGCAGGCCGACCGAACCCGAGCGTTGCAGGCTACCGGCGGCGGGCTCGGCCTCACCCGCGACGACGCGCAGGAGCGACGACTTGCCGGAGCCGTTGCGGCCGACCAGCCCGACCCGCTCGTTCCCGAGCGACAGACTCAGATCGTCGAAGAGGGTCTGGCCCTCAGGCGTGCGGAGGGCGAGACCGTCCAGGGTGAGGAATGCGGACATAGCGAGCCGGGAGCGTGGACGAGACGGGGCGAAGAGTGGTGTTCGTCCTGTCGTTCACGGCGGCGCACTCCTTCTGGGCTCCAGAGGAAAGCTAGAACCGCCGGGCTGGGTGGCGCAACCCGGGGCCGACGATCGCCGCGCGCGCAAGGGCGCGATGTGGCGCGGCGGTCACGCCAGCACCGGCACGTGCGGGGCGCAGGTCCGGGGCAGGACGCCGGTGAGGCGCGGATCGGGTGCGACTTCGACCGCGACGGCGCAGGGCGTGAAGCCGGAGCGGCGGTAGAGACCGAGCGCCCCGGGATGGTCGAACGTGCAGGTATGCACCCAGAACCGCCGGATCGGGTGCGACCAGGCGCTTTGGATCGCCGCGTCGATCAGCGGGCGGCCGAGCCCCTGCCCGACCGCGCTCGGGATGAGGCCGAGGAAGGCCAGCTCGCAGGTGTCCGGTTCGCGGAAGTCGAGCTCCAGCAGGCCGAGATCCGTGCCGTCCCGGCGCAGCGCCAGGATCTCGACGCGCGGATCGTCGAGGATCGTCTGCAGCGCCGCGTCCGGCAGGGTCAGGCGCGAGAACCACAGCCAGTCCGCCCCGACGGCCCGATACAGCCTGCGGTAGGTCTCGCAATCCGGCCGGACGAGGCGGTGCAGCGCCGTCCCGGCCGGGAAAGGCCGCGCTGGCCGCGGGGCCGGCGGCTCGACCATCTCGAGGCTGGTGACGATGGCCGCGATGTGGCCCGGCGGGACCGCGGAAAAGCCCGGCGGCAGCTCCGGCGAAGACGGGTTGGTTGGCATCGGCTCGGAGCTGTGGCGACCGCGAAGGCCGCCACCCTATCCGATTCCCGGCCCTCAGATCTGGATGCAGATCTTGCCGAAATGGCGGTTGCTCTCCTGGTGCCGGAACGCCGCCACGATCTCGTCCAGCGGGTAGACGCTGTCCACGACCGGCCGCAGGCCGCACGCCTCGATGCCGCGGATCATCGCGATCTGCTGGCTGCGGCTGCCGACAAGCACGCCCTGGAGCCGGATCTGCCGGATCAGCGCCGGCACCAGCGGCAGCGGCCCGGCCACGCCCGTCAGGATCCCGATCACCGAGACGTGGCCGGCGACCCGCACGGCCGCCATCGACTGCTCCAGGGTGCCCGGACCGCCGACATCGAGCACGTGGTCGACGCCGCGCCCGTCGGTCAGGCGCCTTGCGGTGTCGCCCCAGGCCGGGTCGGCGCGATAGTTGATCAGGTGGTCGGCCCCGAGGGCGCGCAGGCGCTCGAGCTTCGCGTCGCTGGACGAGGTGGCGATCACGGTCGCGCCCGCCGCCTTCGCGAATTGCAGGGCGAACAGGGACACGCCGCCGGTGCCCTGCACCAGCACCACGTCGCCGCCCTTGAGCCCGGCATCGGCGTGGAGCGCCCGCCACGCGGTGAGCGCGGCCGTGGTCAGCGTCGCGGCCTCGGCATGGTCCCAGCCCCGGGGGGCGTGGGTGAAGGCGGTCGCGGGCGCCGTCACCCGCTCACGGGCGTAGCCGTCGACCCCGTCGCCCGGCACGGTGCCGAAACCCTCGACAAGCGGCGTGCCGTCGAGCCAGGTCGGGAAGAACGTGCTCACGACCCGGTCGCCCACCGCGAACCCGTCCACGCCCGGGCCCACCGCCTCGACCTCCCCGGCGCCGTCCGACATCGGTACCCGCGCCTCGCTCGGCCCCCACAGGCCGCTCACCACGGCGTAGTCGTGATAGTTGAGCGAACTCGCCCGCAGCCGCACGGTGATCGCGCCGGGGCCCGGCTCAGGCACGGGACGCTCGCCGAACCCCACCGCGTCGAAGCCGCCGCCGGGCTGGACGATGACCGCCCGGGATGCCGATTGGGTCATGGTGCACCTGTTGTCTGCGCGGGGCCGGCGGGTGTTCCCGCGATCCCGACCGGATCGAACTGGCCGCCACGCCGGATGCAGGAGCGGCGGCAAGAGCATGCTGCTCGATGAAGCGTCACATCCAGAAAGTCCTGTCTCAGACAATCCCTGCCTCAGAGAATCCCTGCCTCAGCGGATCAACTCGATCGTGACACCGGCGGCCCCGGCGATGTCCGGCCAGCGCCGCTCCGCCGTGAGGGCGGGTACGCCTTCTCGCTTCGCCAGAGCCAAGCAATAGCGGTCCCCGAGCGACAGGCCGCCTTCGAGCGTGATCGAACGTAAGAGGCCCGCGTCGTAGGACAATGCCGCATCGACGGGAAACAGGCGGATCGGCAGGGGCCGCAGCAGCATCTCGATGTCGTGGCGTCCAGCACCGAGCTTGGCGTAGTAGCCGATCACCTCGGCGAGGTTGACGGTCGTCATGACAGAACCGTCGAGCCCGGCCTTGACCGTGTCGGCCCCCCGCTCTCCGAGCAGGAGCGCGAGGAGAGCCGAGGCCTCGAGGACGAAGCGTGTCACTCGCGCTCGGCCTCGCGGGCGCGGTCGGCCAGGAAATCCTCGACCGAGGCGCCGACGTGGCCGCCGATCAACCGGCGGCTCATATCCTGCGCGCGCGCCACCACCTGATCCAGCGTCCGGAGCACGATGGCGTCCCCGACATCTTCGACGATGACCTCGCCGCCATTGCCGAGCCCATGCCTTTTGCGGAGGTCGGCGGGCAGGCTCATCCGTCCATCAGGCATGACCTTGGCCCGCATGGGGTACCTCCACGTTATGCCGTGCGTGGATCTATACGCCACGAGGTATCTCCGATGCCAAATCTGTCATCTTGAGCCGTCGCCTTCGCAGGCCCCCTCCTGCGTTCGCCTCCGCTAAGGTTATCGCCAGATCTTCCGCTGCAACGGCTGGTCGCCCCATCGCCTCGGCCTCCGCACCCGCTACAATGGATGCGCGCCGCATCCCGCGGCCCCTGAGTGGAACGGCATGGCTTCGGCGGACGCGGCGATCGGGATCCCGGCCGGGACGGCCCAGGACGGCGTGGCCGGGCGCGACCTGCCGGATGTCGTGCGCGTGCTCCTGAACGGGGCGGTGTTCGTCCTGCTGTGGAACCACGACTGGCTCAAGGACCTGTCCGACCGGTCTTCGCTGGCGGCCTCCGAGGATGGCAGCCTGCTGACCCAGGTGCTGTTCCTGGCGGCGGGCCTCGGCATGGCGGCGGCGCTCCACCGGATCGGGTTCCGCCACCTGCGGCCGCTCGCGACCTGGCCGCTGATGCTGTGCGGCGCCTGGCTCGGGCTCACCGCGCTCCTGTCGGTGGAGCCGAGCCTGTCGCTGCGCCGGCTCGCCCTGCTCGGCATCGCCACGATGCTGTCGGCGGGCGTGCTCTTGGTCGCGCGCTCGCCGCGGCAACTGGCCCTGACCATGGCCTGGTCCGCGCTGGTGATCCTGGTCGCCTCGTACCTGGCGGTGGCCCTGGTGCCGGATCTCGCGATCCACTCGGCCTTCGACGTGAATTCCGATCCGAGCCATCCGGGCCTGTGGCGGGGCATCTTCCCGCAGAAGAACGAGGCCGGGGCGGCCATGGTGATCCTGGTGATCGTCGGGCTCTACGTCGCCGCGGCCGCGAGTCGGGTGCTCGGCTGGATCATCGTGCTCCTGGCCCTCGGCTTCCTGGTGGCCAGCGGCTCCAAGACCGCGATCCTGCTGCTGCCGGTTATCCTGGCGGTCACCGGCCTGTGCCGGATCCTGACCGGGCGGGGCCTGCGGGCGCTGCTGCTGCTCGGGCCGATCGCCGGGTTCTCGCTGGTCTCGATCGGCTCGATCCTGGTCCCGGCGATCCAGGACGCGGTCGGCACGCTCCTGACCGACGTCACCTTCACGGGGCGCAGCGAGATCTGGCAGTTCGCCCTGGACAACATCATGGTCCGCCCCTGGCGGGGCTGGGGCATCGGCGCGTTCTGGATGACCGAGCGGACCATGTATGGCGGCTCCGAGGAGCTGACCTGGGTCAACACCGCCAACCACTCGCACAACGCCTACCTCGACACGGCGCTGATCGGCGGATTCCCGTTCCTGGCGCTCACCGTGGTGGCGTTCGTGCTGGCGCCGGTCCGCGACCTGCAGCGCGTCGCCGGGGGGCGCGGCCTCGATGCCGAGACGCTGCTGTTCCTGCGCCTGTGGTTCCTGGGCCTCGTCTCGGCCTCGTTCGAGACCGTGCTGTACAACGGCAACAACGCCACCTGCTGCATGTTCATGATGGCGGTGTTCGGCCTGCGGCTGCGGACGCGCTACGCCTTGGCGGCGGGGTGAACAGGGTCGTTCGCATCAGGGTGACGGGCCGAAGTCGCCGCCCCATCCGGGGTCGTACGGCAGGCGGGAAGAAGCTGCGGTGCGCGATCCGCTGTCTCACCATCGACGTCCCAGCCCGAGGCGGGCGTCCGACACAAGCGCCCTCAGCCCGGCTCCTCGTCGGGGACGGTGTCGCGGAACGGCACCGTGAGCACCAATTCGCCCGCCTCGTCACCGATCTCGAAGGCGCATTCCATCCAGTCGCGGATGAAGGTGTGGCGCTCCCGCGCGATCATCCCGCGCGCCTGAGACAGGGCGTTCTCGCGCGCCGCGCCCAGGTCCGCGCAGTCCTCGCCTTCCGGATCCACGGCCAGGCCCGCGGGGCCGGGACGATGACGGACGTTGAAGAAGTAGCGCGGCATCACGCCCCCTCGATCAGCCGGGCGAACTCACGCTCGGGCAGGCCGTAGCTGTCGTCGGCCACCGCCTCCAGGGCCGCCCGCTCCAGGATCGTGATGCGGCCGCGCCGGGCCCGGATCAGGCGATGCCCCTCCAGCGCCTGGATGGCCAGGGTCGTGCTGGAGCGCTGCACGCCCAGCATCATCGACAGGAACTCGTGCGTGAGGAGGAGGTCGTCCCCGTCGAGCCGGTCGTGGCACATCAGCAGCCAGCGGGCGAGGCGGATGTCGACCGTGTAGCTCGCGTTCGCGAAGGCGGTCTGCGCGGTCTGGAGGATCTGTACCTGGATCGAGCGCAGGAGCATCGTGTGCAGGCGCGGGCTCTCGGCGACGGCCGCGTACAGCGCCTCCGTGTCGATGACCAGCATCGTGCCGGCGTTCTGGACGAAGTGCTCGTGCGGCGTGCGATCGGTGCCCAGCAGGATCGGCGAGGCGCCCCCCAGCCCCTCGCGTCCGACGATGCCGACCTCGACCTTCCTGCCCGCGCCGTGGGTGACGATCGAGCCGAAGCCGACCTCGGGGAAGTACAGCTGCCGGATCGGCGCGTCGGCCTCGATGAGCGGCTGGTGCAGGACCGTGGTCACGGGCTGCAGGTGCGGTTGAAGCAGAGCGAAGTCGTTCGGTGCCAGCGCCTTCAAAAGACGGTTGTGGAGACTGGATTGCTCAGGCTGGGGCACGCTTCCGCTCCCGTCGCGGCAAGAGCACACGCCGTCTCTCAAGCGCCTGCGCCCGGATCATCCGACAGGCGACACTCTCATAATCCAGTCGACTCGGCGGTATCAACCCGCGAACTCAAACCTATGTTAGCGGGAAACGCAGTATTCCGCATGGTCGGATACCATACCGACGTCCGGATGCATCTTCCACGACGATGGATCGTCGGTTTACAGCTTGCGTTATCCATCCATGCGTGAGCCGAATGAACGGACGGCTCGACCGGCGGGAGCGTTGCATGCCACAGATGGGACAACAGCGTGCCATCCTGCTCGCCGAGAGCGACGCCGTCATCGGCATGGACCTGAGCGACGCCCTGGAGAGGGCCGGCTACCGCGTGCTCGGGCCGGCCAGGACCACGGCCGAGGCGCTGAGCCTGCTGGTGCAGCGGAAGCCCGACCTGGCGTTCGTCGACGGATCCCTGAAGGACGGCAGCTTCATCGAGCTCTCGCACACCCTGCGCCGGCTCGACGTGCCGATCCTCGTCCACCTGGAGGCGGGTCAGGACCGGCATCTGACGCCCGACCTCGCGGGCGTGCCCTGGCTCCTCAAGCCGGCCTTGTCCTTCGACGTCTTGGCCGCGCTCCGTGAGCTGCTGTCGGCGTCGGTGCTCGCGAGAGCCGCCCCGGTCCCGCGCCTCCGGCCCTCCGGCACCGCGGACAATCCGCTGATCCGCAAGCTGAGCGGCTTCACGTCCCTGTCGTACGCGGACCGGGTCACGCTGGCGCGGATCAGTGCCGAGCCGCGCCGGGTCGCCCCCGGCACCGACCTGGCGCGCGAGGGCGACCGCCCCGACGGCGTGTACCTGGTGATGAACGGCGTGGCGGCCCGGCACAAGCTGCGGGTGAGCGGCGCCCGGCAGATCATGGCGTACCTGGTGCCGGGCGACCTATGCGACCTCGACGTCGCCCTGCTGAGTGCGATGGACCATACCATCACGGCCCTGTCGGCCTGCGAGGTCGTGCGCCTGGCGCCCGAGACGGTGGCCGACCTCCTGGCGAACCATCCGCAGATCGCGCGCGGGCTGCGCAAGGCCCAGCTCGTCGACGAGGCGACCCTGCGCGAGTGGCTGGTCAACGTCGGCCGCCGTTCTGCCCTAGAGCGGCTGGCACACCTGCTCTGCGAGTTGCTGCTGCGCCTGCGCGCGGTCGGGTTGGCGCCGGGCGACAGCTACGAACTGCCGCTCACCCAGCTGGACCTCGCCGACACCGCCGGGCTCACGCCCGTCCACGTGAACCGCACGCTCGGGGAACTCCGGCGACAGGGGCTGATTGAACTGAGGACGAGACGGCTCACGATCCTCGACTTGCCCCGCCTGCGGGCGCTGGCGGAGTTCCGGCCGAATTACCTGCACCTTGGAGACCAAGCGGCGGCATGACTCTGCGCCTGCAACCCATCCAAGTCGCGACGGGCAGCTACGACACCGAGGGTCAGCTGGTCTTCGCCGATGGGTTCCTCGCGGCGGTGCTGGTGAAGCTCTCGGGATTCCACCAGGACATGGCCGGGATGTGGTTCCTGGAGGCCGGCTTCGGCCGGGTCGACACCGCGAACCGGCCGACGTTCTCCGACCTCGACGAGGCGCAGGACTGGATCACGCGGCAGCTGGAACGGGTGCGCTGATGCCGCCCGCCGCAACGCATGATCAGGTCCGCGAGAACGGGCCGTTGGCCGGTTCGATCTGGTCCCGATCCCCGAGGACGCGCCGCGCGGAGGCGAGGATCTGGATCACGCCCCGGCTGTCGCATTCCTGCCGGGCCACCGCCTCCAGGTCCCGCAGGTAGGCGATCACCGGCTCGCGC
Source organism: Methylobacterium mesophilicum (assembly GCF_022179445.1). GTDB lineage: Bacteria > Pseudomonadota > Alphaproteobacteria > Rhizobiales > Beijerinckiaceae > Methylobacterium > Methylobacterium mesophilicum. The sequence goes on from NZ_BPQU01000006.1 coordinate 166,963, forward strand.
GCCCGCGGCCCCTGCCGCAGGACGGGTTCGACCTTCGTGGCGACATGCACGGCCAGGCCGTCCCAGAAGTCCGGATCCTTCGAAGACCCATCCGTCATCCAGCGTGCTCCGTTCCGGGAGGGCGGCCCCGTTGACCATGGACCGAGGGGGCGGAAGACCATGATCGACGGGACCGACCGGAGAGGATCCGGCGCGCCCGATTTGGCGCAGGAGCGGCGGCGACGAAATCACCTGGGTTGCGTCACCCGCCCGGTGCGACAGTGCCGTCCATGCGCCGCGCCCACCGGGCCCGGCGTCGGGGTTGCCAGGCCCGGCCTACGCCTCCGGCACCGGGCGCGGGCGGCGGTCGTCGCCGATTGCCACGAAGGTGAAGGTCGCCTCCGTGACCTTCATGGTGGTCTCGCTCGCCCGCTCCCGGCGCCAGACCTCGACCTGGATCCGCAGGGACGAGCGCCCGACCGTGATCAGCCAGGCGTAGAGGCTGACCTCGTCGCCGACGAAGACCGGGTGGTGGAAGGTGATCGCGTCGACCGCGATGGTGGCGCAGCGCCCGCGCGAGCGCCGGGCCGCGACGCTGCCGGCCGCCAGATCCATCTGCGCCATCAGCCAGCCGCCGAAGATGTCGCCCGCCGGGTTGGTGTCGGCCGGCATCGCGATGGTGCGGATCACCGGCGCGCCGCGATGGCTCGGCTGGCCATCCGCGCCGTCCCTGCCCTGCTCCTGCGTCATCGTCCGGACGAATCCCCGCCGCCAAAGGTTGGAACTCCTCCAGTCAAGCTCGGCGCGCGTCAATCGGGGAGCGCGAAGACCAGCAGTGCGTCGCCGGTGCCGAACCCGGCCGCCTTGGTGAAGGACGCGCCGCCGGCCGCCACCGCGAGGTACTGCTTGCCGTCCAGCGCGTAGGTCATGGCCGGGCCGCTGATGCCCGCGCCGCATTGGAACCGCCAGAGCAGCGTGCCGTCGCGCGCATCGTGGGCCTCGAGATGTCCGTCCTCCGCGCCGGAGAAGACCAGGCCGCCCGCGGTGGCGAGCGTCCCCCCGGAGAGCCGGCTGTCGGACCGCAGGGTCCAGGCGATCGTGCCGCCGTCTGCGAGGTCCACGGCGGTCAGCGTGCTGAAGGACGGCTCGCCCTTCGCCTCGCTGGTCTCGGTGTAGCGGATCTCCGGCCGGTCGCCGGAGGCCGGCACGGTCTTGATCGTGTAGGTCGTGGCCCCGTGGCGGACCTGCACGTAGGCGCGGCGCCCGTCATAGGCGGTGGGCGGCCACGACACGGCCCCGAGCGGCCCCGGCGCCACCACGGTGCCCTGCGGGGTCGGCGGCGCGAACAGGTTTTTTTGCTCGATCAGCGGGGCCGAGCGTTCGAGCAGCTTTCCGGTGGCGCGATCGTGGACGTAGATCCAGCCGGTCTTGCTGGCCGAGGCCACGGCCTTGGTGCCGTTCGGCCCGTCGAGCAGGAACGGCGGCGCTGCGACGTCGTAGCCCCACTCGTCGTGCGGCACCTGCTGCGAGTACCAGCGCAGCTGCCCGGTGCGGACGTCGAGGGCCACGAGGCACATCGTGTAGAGGTTGTCCCCCGGCCGCGACGCGCCGAAATTCTGCGGCGCCGGGTTGCCGGTGCCGAGGAAGATCAGGCCGAGATCCGGGTCGTAGGCCGGGGTCATCCAGAGCGAGCCGCCGCCGACCCGCCAGGCCTCGCGGTTGGCCGGGGCCGCCGCCTTCTCGGCGGCGATGTCGCGTTGGAGCGGCACGCCGTCCACCGTCTGGCCGACGAAGCCGCCCTCCCAGCCCTCGGACGGGGTGACGTACCAGCGCCAGCGCTCGGCGCCGGTCCTGGCGTCGTAGGCCGCGAGCCAGCCGCGCCGTCCGTAACCGCCCTCGATCCCGACCACGGCGCCGCCGTCGAGCCCGCCGGCCGCGTCCTCCAGATGCAGGCCGTAGCCCGCCCCCGTGACGCCCACGATCACCAGCCCCTCGGCCACCAGCGGCGGCATCTTGAACCCGAGCCGGCTCGAGCCCTGCACCGGCTTGCCGCCGAGCTTGCCCGCGAGATCCGAGGCGGTCTCGCTCTCGCCCTCCTCCGGGCGCACCGCCTCCTTGTCCCACACCACCCGGCCGGTCTTGGCGTCGAGCGCGATCAGCCGCCCGTCCATGGTCGCCTCGAACACGAGGCCGTCCGAGACCGCGACCCCGCGGTTCGAGGGCGGCCCGAAGATCTTTTCCGTGCGGGGCTTGTGCGTGTAGGTCCAGAGCGGCCGGCCGGTGCGGGCATCGAGCGCCGCGACGTTGTTCTGGGTCGTGGACGTGTAGAGCGCGCCGTCGACCATCACCGGCTGGGCCTGGTAATAGCCGGTCACCCCGGTCTGGAAGATCCAGGCCGGCCGCAGCCGCGCGACGCTGGCGCGGTCGATCTGGGTGAGGTCGGAGAAATTGCGGTTGCTGTGGTCGTGCCCGAAGGCCGGCCAGGGGGTCTCGGCGGCGCGGGCGGCGGCGGGCAGGAGGATCGCGACGGCGATCAGCGCGGGGCGAAGTGCGGTCATGGGCGGCACGGCGTTTCCTTCGATCGATGTCTGTTCTGATTTTGAAGGCGCCGTGGCCGCTTTGATGATCTTCTGGCTCGGGCTGCGCAGGCAAGAACCAATCATTGCCGGAACGCCTGTGTCCAGGCAGATCTTCGAAGAAGGGTTCCCCTGCGACACGGATCAAAGTCGCCCGCCTTCCGATGGTTCGCCATCGGCCCGTATGCTATCCTGCGATCATGATGGGCGTTGAGATCACCCCTGCCTTACATGAGGCCATCGATGCGATCGTGCGCGCGCAGCTCGGTCGCTTCGGAGTGCGTGATGTCGAGGCGATCGCGGATGAGGATGCGGGTGGAGATCCGATCATCCAGGTCAGGGTCCACTATAACGATTCCGCGTCCGAGCCTGACCCTCGAATCGCATCCGAGACGCTTACGAAGCTGAACGACAGGCTGTTCGAGTTGCGGGAACCGCGATTCGCCTATTTACGGCACATGGTTCCGGAAGCGACCCCGAGCCCGCGTCCCCGCTAATGAGCCGGGAGCTTCTCGGAACGGCACGACGGCTCGCGAAGGCCAGTGTCGGCAGGCCGCGGCAATCGGATCTGAAGCGGGCGATCAGTACCGCCTATTACGCGCTCTTCCATGCGCTCGCGCGGGATTGTGCGGACAGACTGGCCGGAACGGGGCGGGACCGGCCAGACAAAGCGTGGCGCCATACGTATCGCGCGTTGAATCACGGAGATGCCAGAAGCGCATGCAAACAATTGCGCAGTTTTGGTTTTCCCAATGACCTGATCCGGGTTGGCGATGTCTTCCAGGGTCTTCAGGTGCAGCGGCATAGCGCCGACTACGATCCCACACACCGTGTGACCCGTGCCGATGCCTTGACGGCGATCGCGCAGGCCGAGGACGGTATCGCGAAACTGGAAGCGACCGCCTCCAAGGATCGCATTGCGTTCGCCGTCCAACTTTTGCTGAAGCAGAGGATGTCGTGATCGCGAGGGCAAAAGATTGGCATTGCTCTCCGTATCCAGCCCCCTTCGTCGAAAGATCCCTCACCCCGCCTTCCGTGCCGCCGCGTCGAGCTGGCCCGGGGTCGCCTGGGCGCCCATGGCCCGGGCCATGTCGGCGGCGCTCTGGCCGGCGGCATCGCGAAAGTCCGGGTCGGCGCCGTGCTCCAGCAGCAGCGCCACCATCTCGGTGCGGTCGAACATCGCCGCGGTCATCAGGGCGGTCCGGCTGCCGGTGCCGGTGCCGTCCACGGCGGCGCCGTGCTGGAGCAGCAGCCGGGCGATGGCGATGTCGTTCTTGAACGCCGCGCCGGCCAGAGGCGTCTGGCCGCGATCGTTGGCGAGTTCCGGGTCGCCGCCGGCCTCCAGGATCACCCGGGTGGCGTCCGCCTGGCCGTTATAGGCCGCGAGCATCAGCAGGCTGTCGCCCTTGTCGTTGCGCAGGTTCGCCGGCAGCCCCTGCCCGAACAGCTCCGCCAGCTCGTCGGCATGGCCCATCCGGGCGAACTGGAAGACCCGGCCCGCGAAGGCCAGGGTCGCGTCGTCGAGGGCCGGGGGCGTGTTCGTCTCGGAATTCATCGTCGCTCGCCTGCTTCACTCACCGGCGGATCTGGGATGGGACCCATCTCCGTCCGGCACCCCACGGGAACGTTTTCCCCCGGATGCTCGTTGCAGCCGCCACCCGGGCCGTGATGGCCCGATCCGTCGCCGGAGCGAGCATGCCGCGCCCCTATGAGCCCTTCGCCGATGCGTTGCGCATCGCCCGCGACATCGTCCGCGACCGGGTCGGTGCGGTGACGCGGGCGGCCGTGCAGGCGGATCCCCATGCCTACGACGAGGCCTGCGACGCCCTGGCGCTCCGGATCGCCGAGGCGCTGGTGGACGAGGGCGAGGCGGTGGCGAGCCGCTATGCCGGTTGGGACGACCGGGCCGCCTGAAGTCCGCACGGTCAGTCGCGCTTGCGGCCGCCCCCGCCCTTGTATTTCGGCTTCTGGCCGCCGAGGCCCTGCGTCGAGCGCGGCTTGGGCCGCTCCTGCCAGGCCACCGCGTTCGCCGGCATCTCGCGGTCGGTGCCCGGGCCCATGTTGTCGAGTTCCGGCTTCGAGATCCGGGTCGCCCCGGCGCCGCGCGGCGCCTTGCGGCCGTACTTGCCGGCCTCGCGCTCGACGTCGCCCTGCCGGGCCATCGGGTCGTCCGAGACCAGCAGCTCCGTGGCCTGGAGGCGCTTGAGTTCGTCGCGCAGGCGCGCGGCCTCCTCGAAGTCAAGATCGGCGGCGGCCGTCCGCATCCGCTTCTCCAGGTCGGCCAGCACCGCCTTGAGGTTGTGGCCCACCGTGATCGCGTCCTTGGCCAGGCCGGTATCGACCTGGACGTGGTCGCGCTCGTAGACGCTGTTGAGGATGTCGCTGATCCCGCGCTTCACGCTCTGGGGCGTGATGCCGTGCTCCTCGTTGTAGGCGAGCTGCTTGGTGCGACGCCGCTCGGTCTCGGCCATCGCCCGCTCCATCGAGCCGGTGATGGAATCGGCGTACAGGATGCAGCGCGCGTCGGCGTTCCGGGCCGCCCGGCCGATGGTCTGGACCAGGGAGGTCTCCGAGCGCAGGAACCCCTCCTTGTCGGCGTCGAGGATCGCCACCAGGGCGCATTCCGGGATGTCGAGACCCTCGCGCAGCAGGTTGATGCCGATCAGCACGTCGAAGGCGCCGAGCCGCAGGTCGCGGATGATCTCGATGCGCTCGAGGGTGTCGATGTCGGAGTGCATGTAGCGCACGCGCACGCCGTTCTCGTGGAGGTACTCGGTGAGGTCCTCGGCCATGCGCTTGGTCAGCGTGGTCACGAGGGTCCGGTAGCCGGCCAAGGCGACCGCCTTGACCTCACCCAGCAGGTCGTCGACCTGAGCCCGCGCCGGGCGGATCTCGATCACCGGGTCGACCAGGCCGGTCGGGCGGATCACCTGCTCGGCGAAGACGCCGCCGGTGCGCTCCATCTCCCATTTGCCGGGCGTGGCCGAGACGTGGACCGTCTGGGGCCGCATCGCGTCCCATTCCTCGAAGCGCAGCGGCCGGTTGTCCAGGCAGGACGGCAGGCGGAAGCCGTACTCGGCCAGGGTCGCCTTGCGGCGGAAGTCGCCCCGGTACATGCCGCCGATCTGCGGCACCGTGACGTGGCTCTCGTCCGTGAACACCAGGGCGTTGTCGGGCAGGTACTCGAAAAGGGTCGGCGGCGGCTCGCCGGGGCGGCGGCCGGTGAGGTAGCGGGAATAGTTCTCGATGCCGTTGCAGGCGCCGGTGGCCTCGATCATCTCGATGTCGAAGGTGCAGCGCTGGTCGATGCGCTGGGCCTCGATCAGCCGGCCCATCTTCGTCAATTCCTCGATCCGGCCGTTCAGCTCGTTCTTGATGCCCTTGATCGCCTGCTGCAGCGTCGGCCGCGGCGTGACGTAGTGGGAGTTGGCGTAGACCTTCACGAATTTCAGCTCGGCGATCTTCTTGCCCGTGAGCGGGTCGAACTCGACGATCGACTCGATCACGTCGCCGAACATGCCGATCCGCCAGCCGCGATCCTCAAGGTGGGCCGGCCACAGCTCGATGGAATCGCCCCGCACCCGGAAGGTGCCGCGGGCGAAATCCGCCTGGATCCGCTTGTACTGGAGGGCCACGAGGTCGGCCACGAGTTGGCGCTGCTCGATCTTCTCGCCGAGCGTCACCGTGAACGACATCGCCGTGTAGGTCTCGACCGAGCCGATGCCGTAGATGCACGACACCGAGGCGACGATGATCACGTCGTCCCGCTCCAGCAGGGCGCGGGTGGCCGAGTGGCGCATCCGGTCGATCTGCTCGTTGATCGACGATTCCTTCTCGATGAACGTGTCTGAGCGCGGGACGTAGGCCTCGGGCTGGTAGTAGTCGTAATAGGAGACGAAATACTCGACGGCGTTGTCCGGGAAGAACGACTTGAATTCGCCGTAGAGCTGCGCCGCCAGGGTCTTGTTCGGGGCGAGGATCAGCGCCGGGCGCTGGGTCTGCTCGATGATCTTGGCCATCGTGAAGGTCTTGCCCGAGCCGGTGACCCCGAGCAGGACCTGGTCGCGCTCCATCGCGCTGATCCCGCCGACCAGTTCGGCGATGGCGGTGGGCTGGTCGCCGGCCGGCTCGAACTCGGATTTCAGCGTGAACCGGAGGCCGCCCTCGGATTTCTGCGGCCGGTCCGGCCGGTGCGGCACCCAGGTCTGGCCGTCCTTGAACAGCGGGTTGCCCTCGATCAGCAGCCGCTCCAGCGCCGTCACGGTCGCGGAGGCGCCGCCGTCGCCGCCCGGATCCGCCAGGTCGGCGCCCTCGGGCGCGGGCCCGTCCTCGGGCGGGGTCAGCCCGAGGGCCTGGGCGAGGCGCGGATCGACCTCGGCCGCGTCGCCGAGGGCGTAGCCGGATTGCGGCGCCTCGGCGAAGCCGTCTCGGGCGATCTCGACCTTGCGGCTGGCCGCCTTGCCGACCGGCTCCTTGGCGGGCCGTCCCTTGGGCTTGCCCGGACGCGGCTTCTCCGGTTCCGGCGCGATCGGCGGCGGCCGGTTGCGGTTCAGCGCCGGGTTGAGCAGTTCCGCCAGGTAGGTGTCGAGCGGTTTCAGCTCGGGCTTCGACGCCTTGGCCGACGAGGCCGAGACGGATACGGCGCGCGGCTTCTTCGGAGCGGGCGTGTTCTTCGGAGCAGGCATGGCACCAATATGGGCCCCGCACGCGCCGCGAGAAACCCTCGGGGCTGCGGAGTTTTCAAGCTTTCACGGGGGAGCCCGCCGATGACCGCACCGATCCATCCCGAGACCCGCATCGGGCACGTCCACCTCAAGGTGGCCGACCTCGACCGGGCGCTGGGCTTCTATTGCGGAATCCTCGGCCTCGGCCTGACCCAGCGCTACGGCGAGCGCGCCGCCTTCGTCGCGGCCGGGGGCTACCACCACCATATCGGCCTCAACACCTGGGAGAGCCTCGGCGGTCCGCCGCCCGCGCCGGGGACCACCGGCCTGTACCACCTCGCCCTGCTCTACCCGACCCGGGCCGCCCTGGCGGATGCCCTGCGCCGGGTCGAGGCGGCCGGCATCCCCCTCGACGGCGCCAGCGACCACGGGGTCAGCGAGGCCCTGTACCTGCGCGATCCGGACGGCAACGGCGTCGAGCTCTACCGGGACCGGCCGGAGGCGGAGTGGCCCCGCGATCCGGACGGCGCCCTGCGGATGGTCACGGCCCCGCTCGATCTCGACGCTCTTCGCCGCGAAAATGGATAATTACAACTCTTAGGTAGAATTCACCGTGCTTTGGCCTGGACCGGCACGGTCGATGCTGAGAAAATTCGGTCCCATCGACCGGTGAATTGGCTTGCGGCGGCCGGAGCCCGCCGGTACTTTGCGGTGCAAAGCATGATGCAGGGCGGGGGCTGAAGCTCATGCAGGACCTGGACAAGGCGCTGGCCGACATCGTCGCGATCCGGTCGCAGATCGCCCGCGATACCGCGTTCCGCGGCCTGGGCGCGGCCACCGTGGCGGGGACCGGCGGCCTGTCGCTCGCCTGCGCGGTGGGCCAAGCCCTCTGGCTCGGCGATCCCGCGGCCCGGCCGGCCCTGTTCTTCGGCCTGTGGATCGGTGCCGCCCTGGTGGCGTTCGCCCTGATCGGGGTCGAGGCGGTCCGGCGCAGCCGCCGGCTCCATTCCGGCCTCGCCGACGCGATGGTGTGGAACGCCATCGAGGTGTTCATGCCGGCCGCCGGCACCGGGGCGTGCCTGGCCCTGGTGATCGCCCGCTTCGCTCCGGAAGAGGTCTGGATGCTGCCCGGCCTGTGGCAGGTGCTGGTCGGGCTAGGCCTGTTCGCCTCGGCGCGGATCCTGCCCCGGGCGGTCCAGGGGGTCGGCGCCTGGTACCTGCTCACCGGCCTCGCCGCGCTGGCGATCGCGGCCGAGACCCGCACCCTGTCGCCCTGGACCATGGGGCTCCCCTTCGTGGTCGGCCAGATCTGGCTGGCCGGCCTCATCCATCGCGGCGCCCGGGCCTTCGATGATGACCTCTGACCGCGACGACGGACGGTTCTCCTACGAGGGGCTGGACCGGATCATCCACGAGCGGGCGCGGCTCAGCGTGCTCACCTCCCTGGTGGCCCACCCCAAGGGCCTGCCCTTCCCCGACCTCAAGCGCCTGTGCGGGCTGACCGACGGCAACCTGAGCCGCCACCTGGCCGTGCTCAGCGAGGCCGACCTGGTGAGCCTCGAAAAGGGGTTTTCGCTCAACCGGACGCAGACGGTGTGCCGGATGACGCCGACCGGGCGCCGGCGCTTCATCTTCTATCTCGGCGTGCTCGAGCAGGTGGTGCGCGACGCGGCGGCGGCGGCCGAGCGAAGTCCGGACGGCGGGGTGCGCGGCCTCGATCCGGCCACGAAACCGGCCTGAGAACGCCGGATCGCGCAGAGACTCTCAACGCAAACCGAATAAACCTCAGCGATACGCCCATGCCGGGAGACTTTACGATGCAAAGCGAAGCGGGGCCGGGGGGGCTGCACGCCGCGATCATCATGGACGGCAACGGGCGCTGGGCGACGCAGCGCGGCCTGCCGCGTCTGGCCGGCCACCATCGCGGCGTCGAGGCGATCCGGCGCACCGCCGAGGCCTGCCCGGATCTCGGCATCGGCACGCTCACGCTCTACGCCTTCTCGGCCGACAACTGGCAGCGCCCCGACGACGAGGTCGGCGGCCTGATGCGGCTGCTGCGCTCCTACCTGCGCAACGAGACCCAGCGGCTCGCCCGCACCGGCACCCGGCTCAGCGTCGTGGGCCGGCGCGACCGCCTGCCCCGGGGCATCCCGGAGGCGATCGCGGCCGCCGAGGCGGCCACGGCGGCCGGCACCCGCCTGCACCTGCGGATCTGCGTCGACTATTCCGCCCGGGACGCGATCATCGCGGCGGCGCAGGCGCTCCAGGGCGGCGACGCCTCCCGGGAGAGTTTCGGCGCGCTGGTGGCCGGGCAGATGCACGGCTCGCCGGTGGACGTGGACCTCGTGATCCGCACCGGCGGCGAGCAGCGCCTGTCGGATTTCCTGCTGTGGGAGGCGGCCTATGCCGAACTCCACTTCACCGACCGGATGTGGCCGGATTTCGGCCCCGACGACCTCGCCACGGCGATCGCCGACTTCGCCCGCCGGGATCGCCGCTTCGGCGGCCTGAAGGCGCCCGCGGTTCCGGCGGCGGCCTGACCCCCGGCCCGCTTGACGGGCGCGCCGGCTCAGGCAGAGGCTTTTCGCCATGACCGAGACCCGCACGACTGAAACGCTCGCCAACCGCCGCGTCCTCCTCGTCATCGGCGGCGGCATCGCGGCCTACAAGGCCCTCGACCTGATCCGGCGCCTGCGCGAGCGGGGCGCCAGCGTCTGCCCGGTGCTGACTGCGGGCGCGCAGGAATTCGTGACGCCGCTCGCCGCCGCGGCGCTCGCGGGCGAGCGGGCCCATACCGACCTGTTCGACCGGGCCGAGGAGGCCGATATCGGCCACATCAAGCTGGCCCGACAGGCGGATGCCGTCGTGGTGGCGCCGGCCACCGCCAACCTGATGGCCCGGATGGCGGGCGGCCACGCCGCCGACCTCGCGACCACGATCCTGCTGGCCACAACCCTGCCGATCCTGATCGCGCCGGCCATGAACGTGCAGATGTGGGCGCATCCGGCGACCCGCCGCAACCGCGCCACCCTGGAGGGCGACGGGATCCGCCTCGTCGGGCCCAATGCCGGCAAGATGGCCGAGGCGGAGACCGGCCCCGGCCGCATGGCCGAGCCCAACGAGATCGCCGACGCCGTCGAGCGGATGCTGGGCGAGGCGGGCGCCGGGGCCCCGGGCCTCGGCTTCCTGTCGGGCCGCCAGGGCGCGCCCGCCCGCCCCCTTGCCGGAAAGCGGGTTCTGGTGACCTCCGGGCCGACCCACGAGCCGATCGATCCGGTGCGCTACCTCGCCAACCGGTCCTCCGGGCGCCAGGGCCACGCGATCGCGGCCGCGGCCGCCCAGGCCGGCGCCCGCGTGACGCTGGTCTCCGGGCCGGTCTCGATCCCGGATCCCGCCGGCGTCGCCGTGGTGCGGGTCGAGACCGCCCGGGACATGCTCGCGGCGGTCGAGGCCGCCCTGCCCGCCGACATCGCGATCTTCGCGGCCGCGGTGGCCGACTGGCGCCCCGAGACGGAGGCCGGCGCGAAGAAGATCAAGAAGGACGGCGCCGGCCCGGTGCCGATGCCGCTGGTCGAGAACCCCGATATCCTCGCCACCGTCGCGCGTCTGGAGGCCGGGCGCCCCCCCCTGGTGGTCGGCTTCGCCGCCGAGACCGACACGGTGCTGGACCACGCCCGGGCCAAGATCGTCCGGAAGGGCTGCGATCTGATCGTCGCCAACGACGTCTCGGCCGCGGGCGGCGTCATGGGCGGGACCGACAACACGGTCCACCTGATCCACCGCGACGGCGCGCTGGAGACCTGGCCGCGCCTCGGCAAGGACGAGGTCGCCCGCCGGCTCGTCGCGCATCTGGCCGGCCTGCTGGCGCGCTGAGCCGGCCTCGGACCCGCAGAACCGGCCGCGCGAAGCCGATTTCGCCGCGGGTGTGGCGGCGAATCCTCGCCCGTCTTGACGCCGCGCGGGCTTCCCGAAGCCCGCGCCGGAGCAAGACGCAGCGGACGAAGACCGATGCGAATGCGGTCACGGTGGGCCTTGCTGGGCGGGGATTGTCCGCCCGTCGCTCTATCGGCCGCCTCGATCTCTGTATCGATCGATGAAAGCGTATTGAAAATCGATTATCCGCCGCTCGACATTTCAAAATGATCCAAACTAAGTCTCGCTGGCGAATTCAAGGTCTCTGACGTTCCAAGATAAGTCGCCCTCAAAAGCTTGCAATCTGCGGTTTTACCAGGCTGTAACCCCATGGCGCCGAACAGAAAACTGTCGGCTCGGGGGCGTTATGGATCATGGAACGTAGACTTCTTTCGGGATGGGCGGCCACTCTGCTTGTCATCGCGGCCGGTCCTCTTGTCGGAACGGCGCAGGCACAGCCTTCGGCGCCTCGAAATACGGAAGAATCGACGATCCTGCCGGATCCGAATGCGCCGCAGCGCCTCCCGCTGGATCGGCCGTCGACGCCCGCGCCGGACACCCGCCCCGCCGTCGGCTCGGTGGATCCGCGCAACGTCGGCCCGAAATTCGGCCTGCTCGGGAATCTCGGCGGCGTCCGCGACCGGCTCTGGGAACACGGGATCCTGCTCAACCTGGGCTACGTCTACGAGGGCGCCACGAACGCGGCCGGCGGGGACCGCACGCTGGCGCGCGGTGCCGCCCAGTTCGTCGCCAAGGGCCTGTTCGACTTCGAGAAGATGTTCGGCCTGGAAGGCGGGTCGGGCGTGGTCACGCTCAGCCACAGGCACGGCCGCGACCTGACCCAGGACGCGCATCTCGGCACCCAGACCAGCGTCGAGGAGATCTACGGCCGCGGCCGCATCTGGCGACTGAGCCAGTTCTGGTACGATCAGAAGTTCGGCCCGTTGGTGGACCTGAAGATCGGTCGGATGCCGTCGAGCGACGACTTCGCCGGCTTCGCCTGCGAGTTCCAGCTCAACGCCCTGTGCGGCGCCCCGACCGGCAAGATCGCCGGCAACTACATCTACAACTATCCGGTCAGCCAGTGGGCGACCCGCCTGCGGGTCGGCACGGCGGACACGGCCTACGTCCAGGTCGGCGCCTACCAGGTCAATCCGGACAACCTCGTCGACGGCTTCAGCTTCAACTTCAGCAAGGGCACCGGCGCCCTGATCCTGTCCGAGGCGGGCTGGTTCCCGAAGGTCGGCGGCGCGGGCTACGCCGGCAGCTACAAGGTCGGCGGCTGGCACGAGACCAGCGGCGGCAACGACGTCTACCTGAACGACCGGCGCCTGCCCTTCCCCATGTACCGGGGACAGCCGCTGCATCACGACGGCCGGGACGGCCTGTATTTCGTCGGCGTCCAGGAGGTCTACCGCCCGGATCCCGCCAACACCGTCCGCAACGTCTCGGCCTTCGTCCGGGCCGTGGCCAGCGACCGGGACACCTCGGTCTACTCGGCCCAGGTGACGGGCGGGTTCGTCTACAAGGGCTGGTGCGCGGAGCGTCCCAACGACTGGATCGGCTTCGGCGTCGGCCAGACGACCCCGAATCCCCGGGCGGTCGAGGCCATCGCGCTGAGCAACCTGGTCGGCCGGACCAGCCGGCGGCTGCCGTGGCAGGAACGCTTCGTCGAGGCGTTCTACAGCATCGCGGTGACCGACAACGTCGTCGTCCGACCCAACATCCAGTACATCACCCGGCGGGCCACGCCGGAGCAGAAGCCCGACGTCGTGGTGTTCGGCCTGACCTCGCTGATCACCTTCTGAGTGCCCCGCCGCCCGGTTCCCGTCGCACGGCGGGCCGGGCCGACGAAGGCCTTGAACGCCCCCGCGGTGGGGAGGGGCCGGGGGTGGAGGCCGCAGGATCGCGCGGAGACGCGCCATCCGAACCACCCCCACCTCCACTTCCCCCGCCAGGGGAGGAGAGAGCCCTCGGCGCACCCTGCGTGGCCATCGTAACCCGCACGGCGGTGGCGCATCATGGAACGCCCCACCCCGGCGCGAAGATCAGTGACCCGCCGGAATGCGAGCGTAAAGACAAAGTTAAACAGCTTTCAATTGAAACGAAGTCGACAAAATTCTCCGACCGATGCGGTTTCGACACGGAATAGTTCAAGCACCGATTGTCATCCAGCGACACAGTTAAGAGTGAGATCAAGAAGTTTCACGGCCGTAACATTCGACAAATGGTTCCGTATCGGACATGACCGCGCGACCGTCGGGTTTCTGGAGTTGTGCGATGATCCGCCTGCAAAATATTTCGATCCGCACGACGATGAGCGTGGTGTTCTTCGTATTGGGTCTGATCATCTTCACCTATGCGACGACCGCGCTCATCGGGGCGCGGACGGAGGCCGTCCAGGCCGAGGCGGGCATCTCGCTCGTGCGGGCGAGCCGCGCGCTGCTCCAGACCCTGTACGCGACGCGGCTGGAGCGGGGCGCCACCCTGCAGTTCCTGGCCGCCGACCAGCCGATGGATGCCGAGACCCTGTCCGGGCTCTACACGGAGCGGCAGCGGGCGGTGGCCGGCATCGCCGCGGCGACGGCTCTTGTGGGCGACCTGGATCTGCCCTCCGTCCGGGCGACGCTCGGTCAGCTCCAGGCGTCCCGCGAGCGTGTCGAGCGCCTCCGCCCCCGGGTGGATGACGCCCTGAAGGTGTCCAAGGCCCAGCGTGACGCCGCCGTCACCGCGGAGGCGCAGACGGCCCTCCTCGCCATGCTCGACACCCTGACGGCGACGACGGATGCGGTCGATGCCGCGATCCCGCGCTCCGACACCGTCCTGGAGCGCGATCTCTCCCTCAAGCGCGCGGCCTGGGCGACCCGCATGGCGCTCGGCGCCATCGCGCTGCGGATCCAGACGTCCCTGTCGGCCGGGACGCCCTGGTCGCCCGCCGAGACCGTCGCGGCCGCGGAGGAGCGGGGGCGGCTCGACGCCACGTGGAAGCTCGCCGCGGAGACGGCGGCGAACCTCATGGGCCCGGTCCGGACGGCCTTCGACAAGGCGCGCACCAACAATTTCGAGGGCGCGCCCCTCGACCGGCGCATGGCCGTCTCGACCGCGCTGGCCCAGCATCAGCCGCCCGGGGTCACGCTCCAGCAGGCGCGCAAGCTCGACACCCCGGAACAGGCCACCCTGGTGGACCTCGCCTACGCCGCCCTCGACGAGATGATCGCGCGCGCCGAGACCCTGGCCCAGGAGGCGCGCGGCGTCCTGATTCGCAACGTGGCGGCGCTGGTGGTCTCCGGCCTGCTCGTGGCCCTCGGCCTCGTCGCCCTTTTCGGCTTCGTGCTGCGGCCGATCCGGACGATGACCGGGACCATGCAGGCCCTGGCCGACGGCGACGCGTCGGTCGCGGTGCCTCTGCGCGACCGCGACACCGAGGTCGGCGCGATGGCGCGGACGGTCCAGGTGTTCAAGGACAACCTGATCCGCGCCCGGGCGCTGGAGGCGGAGACCGCGCAGGCGCGCGCCGCCGCCGAGGAGCACCGCAAGGCCGGCATGCTTCAGATGGCCGAGAGCTTCGAGCGGGCGGTCGGCGGCATCATCGGCCAGGTCTCGTCCTCGGCCACCGAATTGCAGGCCACCGCACAGACCATGACCGCCACCGCCACGCAGACCGCCAGCCAATCCACCACGGTCGCGGCCGCGGCCGAGGAGGCGGCCAGCAACGTCAACACCGTGGCGGCCGCCGCCGAGGAGCTGGGCACCTCCGTGCAGGAGATCGGCCGGCAGGTCGACGGATCCGCCAAGCTGGCGCTGGGGGCGGCCGCCGAGGCCGGCCAGACCGCCGACCTGGTGCAGGAATTGAGCAGCGCCGTCGGGCGGATCGGCGACGTGGTCGGGCTGATCTCGAGCATCGCCGGGCAGACCAACCTGCTGGCCTTGAACGCGACCATCGAGGCGGCGCGCGCCGGCGAGGCCGGGCGCGGCTTCGCGGTCGTGGCCTCCGAGGTGAAGGCGCTCGCCGAGCAGACCGCCAAGGCCACCGAAGAGATCTCCGGCCAGATCGGCCGCATCCAGGCCTCCACGGGCGGGGCGGTGACGGCGATCGGCTCGATCACGGCGCGAATCCAGGAGATCAGCGGCGTGGCGACCTCGATCGCGGCGGCGGTCGAGCAGCAGGGCGCGGCCACGCAGGAGATCGTGCGCAACGTCGGCCAGGCGGCGGCGGGGACCGGCGAGGTCACCAGCAACATCGCGGGCGTCGCGAGTGCCGCCGACGAGACCGGCAAGGCGGCCGGCCAGGTGCTCGGCGCGGCGACGGAACTGTCCCGCCAGTCGGAGACGCTGACCGCCGAAGTGGCGCGGTTCCTCGACACGGTCCGGGCCGCCTGAGCCGCCGCCCCGACGGCGATCCTGCGCCTCCCTGGCCTGGACGAACCTGAGTCGATAGAAGGCCCCCCGACGGCCGGCGCGGACGGCGCCGGCTCCAGGGAGATACCATGCCTCGCCTGTCCCTCATTGCCGGAGCCGCGTTCATCGCCATGACAGCAGCCGCGAATGCCGAGATCGTCACCCTGCCCTCGGGCCTGAAGTACCAGGACGAGGTGGTGGGCACCGGGCCCGAGCCGAAGGCCGGCCAGCAGGTCACCGTGCAGTACACGGGCTGGCTCGACGAGGGCGGCCAGAAGGGCAAGAAGTTCGATTCCTCCCGCGACCGCAACCAGCCCTTCAGCTTCCCGCTGGGCGCCGGCCAAGTGATCAAGGGCTGGGATCTCGGCGTCGCCACGATGAAGACCGGGGGCAAGCGCACCCTGATCATCCCGCCGGAGCTCGGCTACGGCGCCCGGGGCGCCGGCGGCGTGATCCCGCCGAACGCCACGCTGATCTTCGACGTCGAACTCCTCGGCGCGAAGTAAGGGTTCGGCTGCGCGACGGCGAGAGTCCCGAGACAATGCTGTTCGCGCAGCTGCCCGACGAGCTGTTCAAGCCGCTGGCCTCGCCGAGCCGGGGCTTCAACGCGGCCCTGCTGCTGCACCTGCACCGGCGCGTCCTCGGGGCGGAGCCGGTGCGCAAGGCCGAGCTGCTCGCCGAGATCGGCGATTTCGCCGCCGGCTGGAGCGACCCCGAGATCCTGGGCGACGAGCCGATCTCCGCGGATCCGGCCGAACGCCGCAACGCCCTCTACCGGCGCCTCCTGGAGACCGGCTGGCTGCTCGAGCGCCGCGAGCGCTACGTCCCGGTGGCCGAGTTCGACCCGGAGGCGCGCCTCCTGCTCGAGGAGCTGTCCCGGCTGGAGCGGGGCGAGACCCGCTCCTACGGCGGCGCGGTGCTGGAGGTGCTGGGCGGCCTGGAGAGCGCCGTCTCCGATCCGGCCAACCGCTCCGAGGCCCTGTCCAACGCCGCCCGGGCGTCCGCCGCCTTCCTGGCCCATGTCCGCGGACTCGCCGCCGGCATGCGCAAGGTCGAGGAGCGGATCCTGCGCGAGCCCGACCGGGCCAAGACCTTCCGGCTGTTCTTCGAGGATTTCGTCGAACGCCACCTGATCAGCGACTACCGGACGCTGCACACCCGCTTCAACCCGTTCCGGTTCCGCGCCAGCGTGGTCCGCGAGGCCGGCCGGGCGCTGCGCGACGCCCTCACGGTGCGGGCGCTGGCCGAGGGTCAGATCCGCGAGGGCCGCAGCCCCGACCTCGATACCGCCCAGCGCGCGGTCCGGGCCGACCTCGCCCAGATCCTCTCGGTGTTCGAGGGGCTCGACAACCATCTCGACGCAGTCGATGCCGTGGTGGCCCGCCTGGAGCGGCGGATCGGCGCCGCGCTCCACGCCATGGACCGGCCGGACCCTTCGGGGATCGAGCGGGTCGCCGCGATGCTGCGCGCCGTCGGCGCCGCCGAGGTGGCGCCGGAGGTGCCGCCGGTGGTGTCGCTGCTGCGGCCGCCGATCGGCCAGGGCCACCTGCAGACGCCGCGCGCCCGCCGCAGCGCCATCGAGGTCGAACCGCTGCCGGATATCGACGACGACCCCGCGGTGGATGCCTTCGCGGCCGCCAAGGCCGAGTTCCGCCGCCGCACCACCGTGACGCCGGAGACCATGACGGCCTTCGTCGAGGCGCGGCTCGGCAAGGCCGTGTCGCTGCGCGGCTCGCAGATCACGATCGAGGGGGTCGACGACTTCGTGGTGTTCCAGCGCCTGCGCGAGATCGACGTGCTGTTCGATGCGCGGCTGCGCGACCGCTACGCGGTAGTCCGGCTGCCCGAGCGGCTGGCCAACGGCTGGCTGGACTGCCCCGATTTCCTGCTGGAGCGGCGTGCCGGTGCTTGAGGGATTTCGCGCGATCATCGACGGCGACGAGCCGCCGCCGCCCGGCGCCCGCGCCCCGGACGCCGAGGAGCTGTGCCGCGCCCTCCAGGTGATGCTCAAGGGGCAGGTGATCTACGCGGACACGCCCGGGATCGGCCGCTCCTACGAGCTGGCCCGGCACTACGCGCCGTTCTTCACCGACTACTTCGCCTGCCTGGGCTACGCGCTCACGGTCTCGCACCGCGACCAGATGGTGTCGCTGAGCCCCGCCGCCGACGCGCCCCGGCACGACATCGCCTCCGAGCGCCTGCGCAAGGACGAGACCCTGGTGCTGTTGGCGCTGCGGCTGCTCTACGAGGAGGGCCTGCGCGACAACCGCGCCGGCACCGACGGGATCGTCGCCTGCACCACCGACGAGATCGTGGAGAAGATCCGGGCCGTCGCCCGCAACGAGCCCCCGGAAGAGGGCCGCCTCGCCGACATCCTACGCCTCTACGCCCGGCGCGGGGGCCTGCGGATGGGCGAGCGCGACCGGGTCGAGCGGGTCACGCCGCTGTCGCTGCTGCCGGGCCTCGCGGTGCTGGCCTCCGACGCCTGGCTGGAGCGCCTGCGCGCGTGGTCGGATGCCGGGGAGCTCTGAGGGCGGCCCTCGGCACCGCTGGCGGATGAGCCGCGCCCGGTTCCCGGACGCCTGGACCGTCAGGGGACGCCATGTCGCTGCGCGCGGACGCGTCGCGTCGCGTCCCGCTGGGTCGCGGGCCGCTCACGCTGCCTGCGCCCGGGAAAAGGGCTCGGCGCAAACGGTAACCCGGCGTCTCAAGCCGACCGCACCGTCGCCAGGAAATGCTCGACCTCCTCGCCGAGCTGCGCCGCATGGCGGGCCATCTCGGAGGCCGAATCGAGCACCTGCCCGGCCGCTTGCCCGGTCGCCGCGGCGGCGCCGGCCACGCCGGTGACGTTGGCGGTCACCGCCTCGGTTCCGGTGGCGGCCTGGGTCACGTTGCGGACGATCTCCTGGGTCGCGGCGCCCTGCTCCTCCACGGCGGCGGCGATCGCGGTCGCCATCCCGCTGATGTCGCGGATGCGGGCCGCGATGCCGTCGATCGCCCGCACCGCCTCGCCGGTCGAGCCCTGGATCTGGCCGATCTGCGCCGCGATCTCCGCCGTGGCCCGGGCGGTCTGGGCCGCGAGCGCCTTCACCTCGGTGGCGACGACCGCGAAGCCGCGCCCCGCATCCCCGGCCCGCGCCGCCTCAATGGTGGCGTTCAGGGCCAGCAGGTTGGTCTGGTCGGCGATCGAGGAGATCAGCGACACGACCTCCCCGACCCGCTGCGCGCCCGTGCTCAGGGCCTGGACCAGCTGGGCGGTCGCGGCGGCCTCGCGGACGGCGGCCTGGGCCAGATCGGCCGATGCGCCGACCTGGCGCCCGATCTCGTCCACCGTCGAGCCCAGCTGCTCGGCCGCCACCGCCACCGTGGTCACGTTGGTGGAGGCCTGTTCGGCCGCCGCCGCCGCGCCGGTCGACTGGCCGGCGGTCTGCGCCGCCGTCGCGTTCAGGCCCTGGGCGGTGGCCTGCAACCGGGTCGCCGCCGCGGTCACCGAGCCGACGATGCCGCCGACGGCGCCCTCGAACCGGTCGGCGAGCGTCCGCGTCGCCTCCCGGCGCTGGGTCTCGGACGCGGCGCGGGCCTGGGCCGCCTCGACCTCCAGGGTGCGGGTATGCTGCAGGTTCTGCCGGAACACCGCCACGGCGGCCGACATGGCGCCGATCTCGTCCCGGCGGGCCGCGTAGGGGATTTCCGCCCGGGCGTCGCCGTCCGCCAGCCGGCGCATGGCCCGGGTCATGAGGGTGATCGGGCGCGAGACGCCGACGAAGCTGTAGAGCGTCGCCCCCAGGGCGATCAGCAGCGTGACGCCCAACATGATCACGGTCGAGCGGACCGCCTCGGCCTGGCTCTGGCGCGCGCTGCGGCCGGCCGCGTCGCCGGCCTGGATGTTCATCTCGGCCAGCGCGTGCGCGGCTCCGGCGGCGGCGACGTAATGGCCGTTCATCGTCCCGCGGAAATACGACATCGCCGCGTCGCGCTGCTCGAGGCTGAAGCCGCGCAGCCGCTCCCAGTCGTAATGCTGGACCTTGAGCTTGGCGAGGAGGTCATCGAACCGGGCCTTCTCGTCGGGCGAGGCGATCAGCGCCCGGTAGGCCTCGACCTTGGCGTTCCGCTCCCGGGTCAGCCCGTCCACTTCCTTCACGGTGAGTTGCCGCTCGGTCTCCGCCGCCGCGGTGACGAACCGGACCTGCGCGAGGCGCGACCGGATCACCAGGGCCTCGATGGCCTGCGCCTCGTTCATCGACAGCACCGCGTGATCGAGCAGCGCCGCGAGCTGGCTGTCGAGGGCGATCATCCGATGGATCGCGAATCCGCCCTGAAGCGCGGCGGCGAGGAGGAGCAGGGCGAAGAGGCCGCTCAAAGTGAGCTTCAGGCTGGCACGCATGGTTCTGATCGATCCCCCCGGGGGGACGATACAAGCGATAAATTGTCTGACAAGTTGTGAATCCCGGCGGAGGTGACAGCCCGGCGCCGGTCACGCCGAAGCTTGCATGCGCGGCCGAACCCGGCCAACTGGACCACGCAACCCTCCGACAGCGGCCCGGCCTCCCGACATCGTGTACGTCCTCACCGACATCGCCATCTCCAACTGGTACCTGATCCGGCGCGAGCAGATCCGCCTCCGGGGCGCCGCCGCCCTGGTCGGGCCGACGGGGGCCGGCAAGTCCACGATCTTCGACGCGGTCGGCACGGTGCTGGCCGGCAACAACGCCAGCCGGCTGGCGCTGAACGCCTCGGCCTCCGGGCGCAGCGCCCGCACGGTGCGCGACTATTGCCTGGGCTGGATCAGCGACCCGGCCGAGGGCGGCAGGCCCACCCGGGAATCCTGCGAGACCGTGCTGGCCCTGGTGTTCGAGAATCCGGCCTCCGGCCGCACCGTCACGGTCGGGCTGGCGCTGGCCGCCCGGGCGGTGGAGCCGCGCGAGACGGTGCTGTCCCGCTTCATAGCGGTCGGGCACCGGTTCGAGATCGCCGACTATGCCCGCACCGCCCCGGGCGGCAGCTTCACGGCGCCGTGGAGCGAGATCGCCGCGGATCTGCGCGCCCGGGCGGCGAGCTTCACCGAATACCGGACCTCCGGCGAGCGCTTCACCGCCGACATCCTGGCGACCCTGCGGGAGGGCGCGCCCTCCCCCGAGCCGCGGCACTTCCTGCGCAGCTTCTCCAACGCCGTGGCGTTCAAGCCGATCTTCGACACCAGCGCCTTCGTGCGCGCCTTCGTGCTCGACCCGGAGCCCCTGGACGTCGAGCGGGTGCGGCTCTCCATCGCCAACTGGCGCCGCCTGCTGGAGACGATCGGCGAGCTGGAGAGCCGGCTCGCCCGGCTGCGCCGCCTGCGCGACCGCTACGAGGCCTGGGGCGAGGCGGTGCTGGCCGCCGCCACGCACGAGTTCGGGGCGGCCTGCGCCGAGCTGCGCCGCCGCAGCCTCGACCTCGTCGCGGTCCGGCTGCGCCTGCGCGAGGGCGCCGACACCGTGCGGATCGCCCGGGAGCGGGTCGCGGCGAGCCGCGGCCACGTCCGGGAGATCGACGGCGAGATCGCCGAGAAGAAGGCCCTGCTCGCCGGCAGCGCCGCGGAAGGCCGGCTCGCCGCCTCGACGCTGGGCCTGTCGATGCTGGAGCGGGACCGGAAGGATCTCTCCGCCCGGATCGCCGACCTCGTCGGCCTGGTCGGCCAGATGGGCAAGCTCCAGCCGGTCGCCCCGATCCTGCGCCAGGCCTGCCCGCCGGCGGCCCGCCTCGCGGAATCCTGCGCCCGGGCCGGCCTGCGCCGGGAATCCTCACCCGACGAGATCCTGCGCCCGGACGGGCCCCTGGCGGAACTGATCGACGGGCTGGCACGCCTGCCCGAGTTCGACGAGGCGCTGGAGCGGGCGGCCGAGGATGCTGCGCTCAAGGCCCGCGCGGAGGAGAGCGAGGCCGAGCGCACCGCGCCGCGCACCGGGGGCGGCCCGGCGGCGCGCCTGTCCTCCGATACGGTGGCGTTCCGGGGCGAGCTGGCGCGGCGCGACATCGACGCTCTGCCGATCTGCGAGCTGGCCGAGATCGTCGACCCGACCTGGGGGCCCGCTCTGGAAGGCCTGCTCGGGCGCGCCCGCGAGGCCCTGGTGGTGGCGCCCGACCGGCTGAGCGAGGCGCTGGGCGTCCTGCAATCGGGCCGCGACCGGTTCCACCGCTGCATCCTGGTCAAGACCACCGACACCGCCAAGCAGCGGGCGCGCCGCTACGACGACGGCCCGCTCACCGTGATCGAGACCAGCGACCCGCACGCGGAGGCGTTTCTGGGGGTGCGGCTCGGGGGCTACGACCTGGCAAAGGACGATGCCGAACTCGCCCGCCTGTCCCGCGCCGTCGCGCCGAGCGGCCGGACCACGGCCGGCATGGCCTATTCGGTGACCCGCAGCGTCGACCTGCTGATGACCCGCGGCCATCGCGGGCCCACGGTGGACAGCCGCCGGGCGCACGAGGTCGCGGTCGCGGAGGCAAGGCGGCTGCGCGGCGAGGCGGCGGTCCTGCGCGAGGCCGCCCGCACCGCGGCTGCGGTCCGGGCCCGCATCGCGCGCGGCCTCGACGACGTCGATTCCCTCCGGGGCGAACTGGACGGGCTGGAGGGGCGGCGGCGCACGCTCCAGACCGAGCGCGAGGGCATCGAGAAGCGCGACAATGCCGGCCTCACCGCCGAGATCGCCGCGCTGACCACCGAGCGGATGGGCTACCTGCGGGAATTGTCCGAAGAGCTGGAGCCGAAGCTCGACCGCCTGCTCGCCGACGAGGCGGCGCTGCGGGCGCGCCTCGGGACCGTGCGCGAGGCCGCCCGCGCGGCGCTGGCGGCCCGGCGCTCGGCCCTGCGGCAGGCGATGGGCGGCGACGCGGCGCGGGTGCGCCTCGCCCGCTCCGAGACCTTTAACGTCGGCGTGATCGCGCAGGCGCGGGGCGCGCTCGCGGGCCTCGACGCCAAGGCCGCAGGCACGCGGGCCGCCACCGAGCGCGGACTCGCCCGGGAGGCCGCCGAGGCGGCCCGCTCGCACGGGCGCGTCGCCGAGCGCGAGCTGACCGAGGCCTGTTCGGCCTGGCGGGTCGAGAACCCGCTGAACGCCGGCGACGCCCCGGCGATCGACGGCTACGCCTGGGTCCGGAAGGAATACGAGGCCGTCGAGGGCCACGAGCTGCGCCGCTACCGCGCCCAGGCCGAGCGGGCCGAGGTCGAGATGCGCCGGCTCATGACCGAGGACCTGCTGACCCGCCTGGCCGACCGCTTCGAGCGGGTCCATGCCCGGCTCGCCGCCCTGAACGAGCGGCTCTCGGCCCGCAGCTTCACCGGCCAGACCTACGCGTTCGAGGCGGCCGTGGACCGGCGCTACGCCGCCGTCCACGCGCTCGCCACCGAGACCGCTCGCTCGCCCGAGGCCGCGCAGGCGCTGCTGGCCGGCGAGACCGAGGGGCCGATGGCGGCGGCGCTGGAGGAGATCACCGCGCTGATCGCCGGCCAGGAGGATGCGGCCCGGCTCGCCGATTACCGCAACTACTTCGTCTACGAGATCGGCATGAAGGACGCGGCCGGCAACCGCACGACGATGTCGGCGCGGGCCCTGCGCGGATCGGGGGGCGAGGCGCAGGCGCCGTTCTACGTGGCGATCGCGGCCTCGCTGGCGAGCGCCTACTATCCGGGCGACCGGCCCGGCGACGAGAATCCGGGCCTGGGGCTCTGCCTCCTCGACGAGGCGTTCTCCAAGCTCGACGTGCGCAACAGCCAGGCGCTGGTCGATCTCTACCGCGCCTGGGGATTGCAGCTGCTGATCGCCGCCCCCGAGGACAAGCGCACGACGCTGACCGAGGTGATGGACACCATCGTCACCGTCTACAAGAGCCCGGACCTGACGTCGGTGCGGATCGAGGCCGAGCACCCGTTGGAGGCGGCGCGCCGGGCGCTGCACGCGATCAACCCGGAGCAGGTCGGGATCGAGGGATTCCGCCGCTCTAACGCGGCCGAGTGAGCCGGCGGGGCACCGATTGCGATCCCCGATATCCCCGGTCTTCAGCGATGGCCGCCGTCCCTGCGTGATCGCGCGTGGCAGATTGCGCGTGCGGTCAGCGCAGGCCCGGTGTCAGGGCCATGACCGCACCGACGATCACGAGCGTCTGGAGCCCGATCGCGCCCAGCAGCACCCACTTGAGGATCTCAACCTTCGTCTCGGCGACGTCGACCCTGTTGGTGAGGCGCAGAGCCTCGATGTCCGCTTTGTTGGCGAGCCGCAGAGCTTCGATATCCGACTTGGTCGCGAGATTGCTCTGGATCGCCTCTGCGACGGCGTCGGCCAGCACTTCGGCTTGCTCCGAAGACATCGTCGCTTTGTCGCGGAGGCTGCGAACGAAGCGCAGCGTATCGAACGCAACGGCGGTCACGGACGCGGCTCGCGCTTTTCAGGAGCCGGCTTACGCCGAAGGTCCTGTCTCAGGACGACATTCGAATCGTACGCCGCGCGCTGCGATACGCGGAGGATGTTGCCGGGCGCATGTCCTGTCAACGGCAGACCGGGCCGGACGCGCTCGGCTTAAATGGATCACGCTTGCCGCGGCATGACGGGGCTTTGCACCTGAAGACTTTCGCGCTCCGAAAGTTCGCGCGGCGATCTTCAAGGTGCAAAGCCGCATCGTCGTGTCAGTTCAGGTAGGTGCGGATCCAGTTCGGGGAGAGGATCTCGCCCTCCTCGGTGATGATCCAGGGCTGCTTGGCCGGATCGGTCAGGGCGCCCGCGGCGGCGGCGATCGCCTCGCGCAGGGTGCCGTACCGCTCGGGCTGGGCCAGCGGGGCGGTCGCCGGGGCCGTGCGCCAGATCGTGAGATCGGCCGGGCGTTCGAGAGCTTCGGTTTCCATGATGTCGTGTCCTTCCGAACCGTTTTGGACCGTTCAGATCCCCGCCGCCCGGTCGAACCGGTGTGCCGCGGGGTCCGTGAGGCTGAGCGTCAATGCAAGCATCTCTGCGGCAGCTTTGCGATCAATTTGGGCATTACAGGTACCAGTATCTAGTCCTACTACGTAGGATTAGGTGCGGTGCCTTGTTCCATGCCCAAACCGGCCATGTCTGATCCGCCGTGAACTTGCGAGAATTGTGGCCACCGATTGATGACCATTCCGTTAGCCAATGCGCGCCAGTCTCCGAGGTGCGCCAGAACACGTCGGGGCCCCGGCGGAGACCGCGCTTCCTCCGTGTTGACGCCCCGATCCTGAACGCGCACTTAAGGCTCTGCCCGCCCCCTGCCCCGCCTCTGCCTGGAGACCGCCCCCTTGCCGGACCGTACCGTGCGCATCGTGCTCGCCGCGGTCCTGGTCCTGCTGGCGCTCTACGTCGCCCAACCCTACGTGCAGGCGCTGCTCTACGCGGCCGAGACGCCGCGGGCGGTGACCGCACGCGGCGATCTGGCCCAGTCCGAGACCTCCACGATCGCGCTGTTCGAGCGGGCGAGCCCCTCCGTCGTCCACGTCTTCGCGCAGAGCGCCGCGACCGGGCGCGACCTGCTCGACGCGGACGACGAGGGCGGGGAGCAGGGCGGCACGCAGACCGGCACCGGCTTCGTCTGGGACGGGGCCGGCCACGTCGTCACCAACACGCATGTCGTGCAGAACGCGGCGCAATCCGGCGGCTCGGTCTCGGTCCGGATGAGCGACGGCGAGGTGGTCTCCGCGACCCTGGTCGGGCTGGCCCCGTCCTACGACCTGGCGGTCCTGCGGCTCGGGCGCGTGGCCAAGATGCCGCCGCCCCTGGCGATCGGGACCTCGGCGGACCTGAAGGTCGGCCAGTCGACCTTCGCGATCGGCAACCCGTTCGGCCTCGACCACACCCTGACCACCGGCGTGATCAGCGCCGTGCGCCGGCGGATGCCGACCAGCGCCGGGCGTGAGTTGTCAGGCGTCATCCAGACCGACGCGGCGATCAACCCCGGCAATTCCGGCGGCCCCCTGCTCGATTCCGCCGGCCGGCTGATCGGGGTCAACACCGCCATCGTCTCGCCCTCCGGGGCCAGCGCCGGCATCGGGTTCGCGATCCCGGTGGACGTCGTCAACCGCGTGGTCCCTGAGCTGATCCGGGTGGGGCGGGTGCGCAATCCCGGCATCGGCATCATCGCCGCCCAGGAGGCCGCCGCCGCCCGGCTGGGGATCGACGGCGTGGTGGTGCTTCGGGTCCTGCCCGGGTCGCCCGCGTCCCAGGCCGGCCTGCGCGGCGTCGATCCGCAATCCGGCGGTCTCGGCGACGTGATCGTGGCGGCCGACGACCGGCCGATCCACCGGCTGGCCGACCTGACCGCGGCGATCGAGGAGGCGGGCCTCGGCGCAGCCATCAACCTGAAGGTCGTGCGCGACGGCCGGATCCGGCAGGTCCGCATCACCACCGCGGATGTCGCGGAGAACCGGCGGTGAGGCGGCTGCCCGTCCTCACGCTGCTCGTCCTGGTCTCCGCCGGCGCCGTGCAGGCCGCCGAGACGCGGGTGCGGTCCCGCCTCTGCCCGGAGGACCTGCCGGAGGGTGTCCGCCTGCCGCCGCCGCCCGGCTGCGACGTTCCGGCCCACACGCCGGCGACGGCCCCGCGCGGGTTCTACGATCTGGGTGACGGCACCACGGTGCGGATCGGTGGCCGCGTCGGCGCCGAATTCGGCGCGCGGCGATAACGGCGGCGGTTCGCGATGGTGTTGTTTGCGGTCCTACTGGCCTGCGCCACGCTCTGGTGGCTCTCGAAGAACGGGGACGGCGTCGGCCGCCGGCTCGGGCGCGCCTTCGGCAAGGGCGTCGGCGCGGTGACCGGCGCGGTCCGGCCGCAGAAGCTCGGCGGCGCCTTCGCGCTCGCGGCGGCCGGGTTCCTGCTGCTGCACGGGAACCTCGTCCTGGCGGCCCTTCTCGGCCTCGGCGGCATCTGGATGATCGAGGGCCAGGCCGCCATGACCGAGCGCCTCGCCCGCCTCGTCAAGTCGCGGTTCGGCCCCGGGCTCCGGCACCGCACGGCCCTGCTCGATGTCCGCCTGCGTCCGGACGGCTCCATCCGCGACGGCCGGGTGACCGCCGGGCCCGGCGCCGGGGCGCGGCTCGACGCCCTGCCCGCCGAGATCCTGGTCGCGCTGCTGCAGGCCTGCCGCGCGCGCGATCCCGCGGGCGCAGCGCTCCTAGAGCCGTATCTCGACCGCCGGGCGCCCGGCTGGCGTGTAGACGCTGAGCGCGATCGAGACCCGCGGCCGGGACGCCCGGCGTATCCAGGGTCGATGACGCAGGAGGAGGCGTACCAGATCCTGGGGCTTCAGCGCGGGGCGACCGCTGAGCAGGTCCGGACGGCCCACAGGTCTCTGATGAAGCTCACCCACCCCGACCAGGGCGGAAGTGCCGACAGGGCGGCGCGGGTCAACGCGGCCCGGGACAGGCTTTTGAACCGACATCGCTGAACTCCACGCGCGTTGTCAGATGCTGACTGGTTCGCAGCCGCGGGCAAACACAGCCGCGGCTCTGCCGTGCCGGCGCGCCGGATCGGCGCGCCGTCGATCGCCTAGGGCGTCGGCCCGGACATCAGAGCCGGGACGACGCTCGAGGCTTCTGTTTCTGCATCATCGCGTTCCGAAAGCCGGAACCCACCTTTCGGGATGATGCTCGAGTGGTTCAGCTGCGGGTCGCGAAGCAGCTGAAGCCGCTGCGCTTCAGGGCCGTGCAGGCATCCTGCGCGGAATCCTGCTCCGCGAAGCCGGAGAAGCGGGCGCGGTAGAGCGTGGTCCCGCCATGCTCGACCTTGACCGTGTAGGGCGCCGCCTTGGACAGGCTGCCCCCGGCCTTGGCGCGGGCCTCCGAGAGCATCGTGCGGGCCTTGGACTCGTCGTCCATGGCGCCGAGCTGGATCACCCAGGCGGTGGGGACGACGCGGGTGCCGGTGACGGCCTTGGGCGGCTCGTCGCGTTCGGCGGAGGCCAGACGGGCCGCGGTCTTGGACGCGCCGGGGAACGGGGCCTGGGCGGTGCTCGCGCCGGCATAGGCCTGCGCGGATTTCGGCAGCGCCTGCGACACGCCCTGCGGACCGGGCTTCCAGGTGCCGCCCGGCGTCGTGGTCGAGCGCGAGGGCATGATGTCCAGGGGCTCGCCGGTGGTGCCGGTGGTCTCGACATCCTCGTCGTCGGCCGAGGCGACCTGGGTGCGGGTGCGCGAGACGGCGTCCGCCACGACGGCCGGGCGGGCCCGCTCGGCCACCTCGGTGACCGGCGCCGACTGGCGGGCGCCAGCATAGGCCCGGGGGAGGTTGGAGCGGACGAGGTCGGCCATGATCCGGTCGCGGCTGCCGCCCGACTTGCCGCCGAGCACGATCGCCACGATCTGGCGGCCCTCGGACTTGGCCGCGGTCATCAGGTTGAACCCCGAATCCCGAGTGTAGCCGGTCTTGATGCCGTCCACGCCCTGGACGTTGCCGAGCAGGTGGTTGTGGTTGCCGATCACCCGGCCGCGGAACGCGAAGGAGCGGGTCTGGAAGTAGCGGTAATAGTGCGGGAACCGGTCCTGGATGGCGCGGGCCAGGACGGTGAGGTCCCGGGCGGTGGTGAGCTGGTCGGGGTCCGGCAGGCCGGAGGCGTTGGCGTAGCGGGTCCGGCTCATGCCGAGCGCGTGCGCCTTGGCGGTCATCATCTGGGCGAAGCGCTCCTCGGAGCCGGCGATGTTCTCGCCGATCGCGCAGGCCACGTCGTTGGCCGACTTGGTGACGATCGCCTTGATCGCGTCCTCGACCGAGATGGTCTGGCCGGGGCGCAGGCCGAGCTTCGACGGCGCCTGGGCGGCGGCGTGGGCCGACATGGTCAGCTCGGAATCGAGGGCGAACTTGCCGCGCTCCATCTGCTCGAACAGCATGTAGAGCGTCATGACCTTGGTGATCGAGGCCGGATGGCGCAGCGCGTCCTCGTTGACCGCGTGCAGCGTCTTCCCGCTCTTCACGTCCACCACCATGGCGGCGTAGGGCGGGTTGTAGCCGCCCCCCGACGCGTGGTGATGATGGTGCCGCCCGCGGCGGGCCTCGGCCGGGGCGGCCAGGGCGGTCAGGACCGCGGCGGCGGCCAAGGCGGCCGGAATGGCGGCCGGCAGCGCGGGGATCGTCCGGGGGCGGCCTACAACGCTACGCATCACGCCTGATAGCCTCGCGAGACCGGCATGCGCCGGTCGTATCTCTGGTGCTGGCCGGCGCTGATCGCGTGGCCCCGCTGCATCGGTTGAGAATTAGGCGGGTGCAGTTACAGGCCCGTTAATGCGAACCGCTCGCGTTCCGAATCGTGTCGTTCCGGCCATGCCTTGACGATGGCGCATGCGGCCCACACCTCTGGAGAAGATCCGGTTTCGTCACCGGTGTCGGCGCGCGACGCGTCGGCCCGGCGGCGCCAAGGAGGCCGGCCATGCAGCGCTCCCCCGCCCTCCCGGCGTCTTACGGAATTCGCCGGTCGGGTATCGGATCTTCCGCGGTCCGAGCCGGGCGACGCGCGTCCACCATGGTCCCTCCCCCCGGGCGGCTTCCGTGCGCTGGCGTCAGCCCTTCGGCATGAACGGGTCGAACGTGATGCGCCGGGCGCAAGCTTTGCGGGGCGGACAAGTGCGCGCAGGCGTCTGGCGAAGTCGCCTCACGGTCTGTAGATTAATGTCCGCCGACCCGGACGCCGCTCCCGGCAGGGTCATGACGGGATCGGTATTGGGGGCCGGCGACGCCCGCTCCAATCGAGGGATCGGTTCGACGCACATGACACAGGTCCCCCTTCAGGGCACCGCGATATCGACGACGCTTCACGGGCCGGCGCGTTTGGCGATCACGGCCTCCGGTTCGCGCGCCCCGGGCGGCGACGACCGGTCCAACACCGCGATCATCACCCGCACCAAGCCGAAGACCAAGAAGCCGAGCCTGTACCGGGTACTCCTTCTGAACGACGATTATACGCCGATGGAATTCGTCGTGCTGGTCGTCGAACGCTTCTTCAACAAGAGCCACGAGGACGCCTACCACATCATGATGCACGTGCATCAGAACGGGGTCGGCGAGTGTGGGGTCTTCACCTACGAGGTGGCGGAGACCAAGGTGACGCAGGTCATGGACTTCGCGCGCAAACACCAACATCCTCTCCAGTGCGTTATGGAAAAGAAATAGGCGCCGTTCGCGGTAGGCACCCACACAGAGGCCAGCTTTGCCAAGCTTCTCACGCAGCCTAGAACAAGCCCTCCACCGAGCCCTCGCGCTCGCCGGCGAGCGACGGCACGAATACGCGACGCTGGAGCATCTCCTGCTCGCCCTCGTGGACGACCAGGATGCGGCCGCGGTCATGCGCGCCTGCAACGTCGAGATCGACACGCTCAAGCGCAGCCTGGTCGACTACGTGGACACCGAGCTCTCGAACCTGACCGGGGACGGGCGCCAGGACGCCAAGCCCACCGCCGGGTTCCAGCGGGTGATCCAGCGGGCGGTGATCCACGTCCAGTCCTCGGGCCGCGAGGAGGTGACGGGGGCCAACGTGCTGGTGGCGATCTTCGCTGAGCGCGAGAGCCACGCCGCCTACTTCCTGCAGGAGCAGGACATGACCCGCTACGACGCGGTCAACTACATCAGCCACGGCATCGCCAAGCGCCCCGGCGCCTCCGAGGCCAAGCCCGTGCGGGGCGCGGAAGAGGAAGGCGCCGCCGAGCGCCCGAGCGACGAGGGCGATCCCCGCGGCGGCGCGAAGAAGAAGGGCGACGCGCTCGACGCCTACTGCGTGAACCTCAACAAGAAGGCCCGGGACGGCAAGATCGACCCGCTGATCGGCCGCCACTCCGAGGTCGAGCGCACGATCCAGGTGCTCTGCCGCCGGCAGAAGAACAACCCGCTGCTGGTGGGCGATCCCGGCGTCGGCAAGACCGCGATCGCGGAAGGGCTCGCCCGCAAGATCATCCAGCACGAGGTGCCGGAGGTTCTGGCCGACGCGACGGTGTTCTCCCTCGACATGGGCACGCTGCTCGCCGGCACCCGCTACCGGGGCGACTTCGAGGAGCGCCTCAAGCAGGTGATGAAGGAGATCGAGGCGCACCCGAACGCGATCATGTTCATCGACGAGATCCACACGGTGATCGGTGCCGGTGCGACCTCGGGCGGCGCCATGGACGCGTCGAACCTGCTCAAGCCGGCGCTGGCCTCGGGCACGCTGCGCTGCATCGGCTCGACCACCTACAAGGAGTACCGCCAGTACTTCGAGAAGGACCGCGCCCTGGTGCGCCGGTTCCAGAAGATCGACGTCAACGAGCCGTCGATCCCGGATACGATCGAGATCGTGAAGGGCCTGCGTCCGTACTTCGAGGAGTTCCACAAGCTCAAGTACACCACCGAGGCCGTGAAGGCCGCGGTGGAGCTGTCGGCCCGCTACATCAACGACCGCAAGCTGCCCGACAAGGCGATCGACGTGATCGACGAGACCGGCGCGTCGCAGATGCTGGTGCCGGAGGCGCGCCGCAAGCGCACCATCGGCATCAAGGAGATCGAGGCGACCATCGCCACGATGGCCCGCATCCCGCCCAAGACCGTCTCGAAGGACGACGCGGTGGTGCTGCAGCACCTCACCGAGAACCTGAAGCGGGTGGTCTACGGCCAGCCGAGCGCCATCGAGGCGCTGACCTCGGCGATCAAGCTCGCCCGGGCCGGCCTGCGCGATCCGGACAAGCCGATTGGCTCGTACCTGTTCGCGGGTCCGACCGGCGTCGGCAAGACCGAGGCCGCCAAGCAGCTCGCCTCCTCGCTGGGCGTCGAGATGCTGCGGTTCGACATGTCGGAATACATGGAGCGCCACACGGTCAGCCGCCTGATCGGCGCACCCCCCGGCTATGTCGGCTTCGACCAGGGGGGCCTGCTCACCGATGGGATCGACCAGCACCCGCATTGCGTGCTGCTGCTCGACGAGATCGAGAAGGCCCACCCGGACCTGTTCAACATCCTGTTGCAGGTGATGGACCACGGCAAGCTGACTGACCACAACGGCAAGCAGGTCGATTTCCGCAACGTCATCATCATCATGACGACCAACGCGGGTGCCTCGGACTTGGCGAAGTCGGCCTACGGTTTCACCCAGACGAAGCGCACCGGCGACGACGTCGAGGCGATCAACAAGCTGTTCGCCCCGGAATTCCGCAACCGCCTCGACGCGATCATCTCGTTCGGCCACCTGCCGAAGGAGGTCGTGGCCAAGGTGGTGGACAAGTTCGTCCTCCAGCTCGAGGCCCAGCTCGCCGACCGCAACGTGACGATCGAGCTGTCCGACGAGGCGCGGGCGTGGCTGGTGGAGCACGGCTACGACGACGCCATGGGCGCCCGCCCGATGGCGCGCCTGATCCAGGCGACCATCAAGACGCCGCTGGCCGACGAGGTGCTGTTCGGCAAGCTCAAGGACGGCGGCGCCGTCCGGGTGGTGGTGCGCAAGCCGGAGGACGAGGAGGCCAAGGCCGGCGCCAAGGACAGCCTGGGCTTCGACTTCCCGGCCGGCCCGGTCACGCCGAAGCCGGAGGCGGACGTCACCAACGCGGCCAAGCGGCACAAGCGGGCCAAGCCCCGTGCGGCCACGCGCAAGAAGACCCCGAAGGACGACAAGGGTGGGGGTGGCGGCGGCGGTTCGGGCGGCGGTGTCCGGACCGTGCCGAAGGTGCCACTGGTCCGCGCATAAGGGCCCTCACGCCGGCCGGCAGGCTTCCGGACCACGGCCTGCCGGTCTATGACCGCCGCGACGCGAACGCGCCGCGGCGAGGAGGCGCTTGATGACCGAAGATCTGCACGAGGGGCCTCTATCCCCCGTCACGCATCCTGCGCCTGCCCCGAAGCTGACCCGGCGCGAGGAACGGCGCCGCCGCCGCCAGCGGCGTCGCCGCGGCGAGGAGGTGCTGGCCTGGGTGCTGGTGCCGCTGATCTGCGTCGGGATCTATCTCGGCGTGAATGCCGGCTTCGACTTCTTCGGCACCTCGCCCGGTCAGGTCTGGGACCAGCTGATGCAGGTCAAGACCATGATGGAGAAGCGGTCCGCCAGCCCGGCCGCGCATTAGCGCATCCTGCCGGGCAACAGGGTCACGGCGCCACGCGCGGTCTCGGCTTCGCGTCGTCGGTTTCCCGAAAGCCGGCGCCGCCCTGTCCGGGACGATGCCCGGGGTCTCCGAGCCTGCATCGCCGTCGCCGGCCGCAGGCTCGCGTCCTTTGGGAAGATGCCGCAGAGCTGCCGCGCTTGCCGGTCCGCGATGGCGTTACAGGTATCCGGCATGAAGCCGGACTGAGCCGGCTCAGAATGGCCCCCCAGCGGTGACGCCGTGAGTCCGACCCGACGAACGATCCTGGCTGCCGCCGTGCTGGCGGCCCCGTCCGTGCGCGCCGCGGCGCGGGGCGGCACCGTGGCGGTCATCGGCGCCGGGGCGGCCGGCCTGGCGGCGGCGTCGGCGCTGCGCGCAGCCGGGCAGGATGTCGTGCTGGTCGAGGCCCGGGATCGCATCGGCGGCCGCGCCTTCACCGACCGGGCCCTCGGCCCGGATTGCCGCTTCGATGCCGGCGCCGAGTACATCCACTGGGCCGAGCGCAATCCCTGGGCCCCCGTGGCCCGGGCGTCGGGCGTGCGTTTCGCGCAGGAGGGCGGCTGGGCCCGGACGCTCATGATCGACGGCCGTCCGGCGACCGATGCGGAGAACGCGGGCCGCCGGGCCGGCTTCTCCGGGCTCGACGCGCTGCTGGCCCCCAAGGGCGGCGACACCTCGCTGGCGGAGGCCGCCCGCGCCGGGGGCCCGAATGCCGAAGGTGCGGCGGCGGGCTTGAGCCGGCTCTCGCTCGGCGAGGATCCCGAGCGGGTCTCGGCGGTGGATTACGACCGGCTGTGGTCCGGAACCGACCTCTGGGTCGATGGCTACGGCGACCTCGTGGCGCGCCGCTTCGCCGACCTGCCGGTCCGGTTGAACTGTCTGGTGCAGGCGATCGACTGGTCCGGCAAGACCGTCCGGATCGAGACCGCCGGCGGCACCCTCGCGGCTGCGGCGGCGATCGTCACGGTGCCGGTCGGCGTGCTGAAATCCGGGGCGCTCCGGTTCACCCCGGGCCTGCCCGATGGCGCCGCGGCGGCCCTGGATGGCCTGCACATGGGCGCCTACACCAAGGTCGGCCTGCGGCTCGACCCCGCCAAGGTCGATCCGGCGGCGCTCGGCGACGCCGTGTCGGTGATCACCGGCGGGCCGACGGTGTATTTCGAGATGGGCCCGTTCGGCCGTGCCATCGCGGTGGCCAATCTCGGCGGGGACCTCGCCCGGGACCTGTGCCGCGCGGGCGAACCGGCCGCGATCGCCCTGGCCACCGAGCGGCTCGGCGCGATCCTGGGCGCGAAGGCGCAGGGCGCCGTCCTGGCCGGCCGGCTCGCCGGCTGGTGGACCGACCCGCATGCCCGCGGCTCGTATTCCATCGTCGGGCCCGGACATGCCGAGGCCCGCGAGCGCCTGCGCGAACCGGTCGGCGGCCGGATGTTCTTCGCCGGCGAAGCCCTCGCCGGCGGCGGCGCTATGACGGTCGGCGGCGCCACCCTCGACGGCGAGCGCGCCGCCCGGGAGGTGCTGAAGGTGCTGGGCGCCTAGATCCGGGTTCGGATCGCCGCCACGGCCAGCGGCTGTTCCCGGCCGCGCAGGGTGTGGGATCCCAGATCTTCAGCCACGAGGTCGGGCGGCAGCGGGCCGATCCGGTCGAGCAGGTCGGCCGAGACCAGCACGTGCACGCCGAGGCTCTTGGACAGGCTCTCCAGCCGGGCGGTGGTGTTCACGACGTCGCCGAAATACGCGATCTTGTGGCGCTCGAGCCCGATCTCGGCGGTGACCACCGAGCCGCAATGCAGGGCGGCACGGAATTCCGGGACCTGCCCGAACCGCTTCGTCCAGGCGTCGGCCTCGTCGGCGAGCTGCTCGGCGAACGCGAAGACGCAGCGCAGGCAGGCCGCGTCGCGCGTGCCCCGCTCGATCGTCCAGGTGACCAGGGCCATGTCGCCGATATAGTCGTCGATCGAGCCCCGGAAGCGCGAGACCGGCAGGGCCAGCGCGTTGAAGACCTGCCCGAGATAGGCCTGCGCCGCGCGGTCGCCGTGGCGGTCGGCGAAGCGGGTCGAGCCGGTCACGTCGAGGAACAGGAAGATCCGCTCCTCGCTGATCGGCCGATGGTAGCGGCCGATCAGCAGGTTGGCGAAGACGCCGGGACCGATCAGGTCGCGCACCCGGAACACGAACACCACGAGGACCGAGATCGCGAGCCCGTAGAGCAGGCCGGATTCCGTCATCAGCATCGCGTTCCGCTCGCTGTACATGAAGCGGAACAGGCGGTTCAGCACGGTGCTGGCGACCGCGTTGCCGGCCACGATCAGGGCGATGTAGAGCGCCACGGTGGCGAGCAGGAACAGCGGCGTCGCCAGCTGACGCACCCGCTCCCGCATCTGCCGCCACAGCAGCCCGCGCTCGTATAGCAGGATCGGCGTCCCGATGATCGCGCCCCGGATCGCCGAGCCCAGCAGCGGGCCGACCGCGAACAGCGATCCGTAGAGCAGGCCGGCCAGGGCGCCGAGCCCCGGCGCCACGAGGTAGAACCAGCGCGGGCTGAAACGCATCCGGCCGTCCTTCACCCCAAGTGCCGGCCCCAAGTGCCGGCCCGACGCGCCGGGGTTCAATCCTGCCGGAGGGCGTGAACCGAGAACAGCCCCTCCGGATCGGTCCAGACCTGGATCCAGGTCCAGCCGGCCCGCTCCACCAGGGCCCGGAAGGTCTCGACCGTGTACTTGTAGCTGCTCTCGGTGTGGATCGTCTCGCCGGCCGCGAACGCGAAGGTCTCGGAGCCGATCCCGACATCCTGCGCACGCTGCGAGACCAGGTGCATCTCGATCCGCGAGGGCCCCGGGTTGAACACCGCCCGGTGTGAGAAGGCGCCGAGATCGAAGCGGCCGGCGAGCTCCCGGTTGATCCGGGTGAGGAGGTTGAGGTTGAACGCGGCCGTCACGCCTGCTGCATCCGCATAGGCGTTCTCCAGGATCGCGGCATCCTTCACGAGGTCGACGCCCACGATCATGTGGGCGCCCTCCCCCAGGATGCGCCCGAACCGCCGCAGCAGGTCCTCGGCCTCGGCGGGCTCGAAGTTGCCGATGGTCGAGCCCGGGAAGAAGCCGGCCCGGGGCATGCCGGCGAGGCTCGCGGGCAGGTCGAAGTCGCGGGTGAAGTCGGCGGCCACCGGCTCGACCCGCAGATGCGGGAAGTCGCCGCTCAGCACGTCCGCCTGCGCCCGCAGGAACTCGCCCGAGACGTCCACCGGCACGTAGGCGGCGAGCTTGTCGAGGTGGCGCAGCAGGCGGCGCAGCTTGATGGTCGAGCCGCTGCCGAACTCGACGAGGGCGGCCTTGGCCGGCAGCAGCGCGGCCATCTCGGGGCCGCTGCGGTCGAGGATCCCGACCTCCGTGCGGGTCGGGTAGTATTCCGGCAGGCGCGTGATCGCCTCGAACAGGTCCGAGCCGGCCGTGTCGTAGAAATACTTCGGCGCGAGCGCCTTCTGCGGGCGGGACAGGCCGTCCCGCACGTCGGCCAGGAAGGCGAGTTCCGGTGTGTCCAGGGCGACCGCGGTCGCGTCGGAGAAGCTGGGCTTGACGGTCAAGGGAGGCTCCGGGGCGCTTCGAGCGCTCGCCGCTGAAATGGATACCGGTTCGGCGTAAGCGAGCGCGTTGGACCAAGGACTGAGAGCCGTTCCCGATTGCAACGCGATCGGGAACGGCTCTAGGCGGCGTCGGCGAGGCGCAGGCCGGTGAACTGCCAGCGCTGATGCGGATAGAAGAAGTTGCGGTAGGGCAGCCGGGCGTGGCCTTCGGGCGTCGCCACCGACGAGCCGCGCAGGACGAACTGGCTGACCATGAACTTGCCGTTGTATTCGCCCAGGGCCCCCGGCAACGGCCGGTAGCCCGGATAGGCGGTGTAGGCGCTGCGGGTCCATTGCCAGACGAGGCCGAACGCGTCCGGCAGGGCGCCGTCCCGCGCCGCCACCTCCCACTCGAACTCGGTCGGCAGGCTGCGGCCGGCCCACCGGGCATAGGCGTCGGCTTCGTAGTAGCTGACATGGGTGACCGGCGCCTCGAGATCCACCGGCCGCACCCCGCCGAGCGTCATGGTCGCCCAGCCGTCGCCGTCCCGGCGCCAATAGCCCGGCGCCTCCCAGCCTTCGGCCTGGCCGGCGTACCAGCCGTCCGAGAGCCACAATTCCGGCTTGGCGTAGCCCCCCGCCTCCATGAAGGCGAGCCATTCGCGGTTGGTGACCAGCGCCTTGTCGATCCGGCCGGGCAGGATCAGCGCCTCGTGGCGGGGCGACTCGTTGTCGAACGAGAACCCGTCTCCGGTATGTCCGATCCAGGCGATGCCGCGGGCGAGCGGGGCCTGACCGGTCTGCCCGGAGGCCGCCGGGAAGCGCCAGCCGGCATCGTAAACCGGCCCGAGGGGATTCTGCGCGAAGGCGTGCAGGATGTCGGTGAGCAGAAGCTCCTGGTGCTGCTGCTCGTGGTACAGCCCGATCTCCAGGATCGGCAGCACGCCCTCCAGGGCGCTCTCGGAGGCCTGGCCGAGCAGCGACTCCACCGCCCGGTCGATATGCGCCCGGTAGGCCGTCACCTCGTCCATGGTCGGCCGGGTGATCATGCCCCGCTGGATCCGCGGCTGCCGCGGGCCGGCCGCCACGTAGTACGAGTTGAACAGGTAATGCAGGCGCTCGTCGAAGATGGCGTAGCCCGGCAGGTGCTCGCGCAGCAGGAACTGCTCGAAGAACCACGATACGTGCGCCCGGTGCCACTTGGTCGGGCTGGCATCGGCCATCGACTGGACCTGCTGGTCCTCCGCAGAGAGCGGCGCGGCGCGGCGCTCGGTCTCGCTGCGCACGAAGCGGAATGCGGCGATCCAGGCGGCGCGGTCGATCGGCCGGGCCGTCACGGGCGGGGGCGGGAAAGCCGCTGCCGGTTGCGTGCGCGTGTCGCCGGAGCGGAGTGCCGCCGTGGCTGCCATGCGGATCTTCCCTTGATGACGTCTCTCCTGGGATCGTCTTATCGACGCCCAGCGTGGTCGCAGAAGATATGTCCCCGCGGTGGTCAGACAACCTCCGCTGGTGATTCCACCTGCGCCCGGTTCGTTCGCCTCATTCGCCGCCGGAGGCGCGGGGGTTAACGGGGAGAACGTGAAAGCGCGGGTCTTTCTTGCGCCGCAGTGAGGAGGCCTTAACCCTCGCCACCGAGATTCGAGGCGCTGAGTGCGGAGTCCAGAATTTCCATGCGGATCGATCTGATGGCCGGGGCCAGCTTGTCCCCCGCGGCGTTTCGCGCGTCCCCGGAGCCGACCATCCTGGTGTTCGATTCCGGCCTGGGCGGCCTGACGGTCCTCGATGCGGTGCGCCGCGCCCGGCCGGACGGCCGCTACGTCTATGCCGGCGACGATGCCGCCTTCCCGTACGGGCGGCTCGGCGAGGCGACGCTCGTGGCCCGGGTGCTCGCGGTGATGGAGCAGCTCGTCGCGACGCATCGGCCGGACCTGGTGGTCATCGCCTGCAACACCGCCTCGACCCTGGTCCTCCCGGCCCTGCGCCAGCGCTTCGCGACGCCGTTCGTCGGCGTGGTGCCGCCGATCAAGCCGGCCGCCGCCGCGACGCGCTCGGGCCTGATCACGCTGCTCGCCACGCCCGGCACGGTGGCGCGCTCCTACACGCACGATCTGATCGCGACCTATGCCGGATCCTGTTCGGTGACGCTGGTCGGCTCGCCGAACCTCGCGGGCTTCGCCGAGGCCGAACTCGCCGGCGCACCCATCGACGATGCCGCCCTGGCCGCCGAGATCGCGCCCTGCTTCGTCACCGAGGCTGACGGACGGCGCACCGACGTGGTCTGCCTCGCCTGCACCCACTATCCGCTGCTGCTGCCGCGCCTCGAAGCGCTGGCGCCCTGGCCGGTGACCTGGATCGATCCGGCGCCCGCCATCGCCCGGCGCGTGATCCAGCTGATCGGCCCGGCCCGGCGGAATGCGGACCCGGACGGGGCCGTGCACGGCGCCTTCACGGCCGGCACCTGCCTGACCGCGCCGTTGCGCGCTTCCCTCGCCGCCCGCGGGATCGGCGAGATCGCCGTCGAGGCTATGCCGCTGCCGATGCAGTAGGCCGCGCGTCCGGCCTCGCCTCGGACGCCGCGTCGGCCGGGGTCGTCCGGTCGCGCGTCGCAGCGCTCTCGGCGCGCGACAACAATCATGCCTGCTTGCATAATCAGTCGAGACGGTATTTTATCGCTGAGGTTGAGCGATTATATTGATCTCAGGGGAGTCGTATGACTCTGCGGGCAGCTTTGCTGGCGGCGACACTGATCTGTGTCGCGCAGGCGCCGACGAGTGCGCGCGCCTGCGGCGACGGAGAAGCGCCGACCGCCTGCGACGATCCGAGCCCCAACGGCTTCGCCTCCTGGATGCTCGGGCGCGTCAGCCAGGCGCTGCAGGCCGACCGGCACAAGGCGCTGGCCGCCTTCACCGCGGGGGCGAACGGCTTCCGGACCGCGGACACCTACGTGTTCTGCGTCGGACCGGACGGCGTGATGACCGCCCACCCGAACCCGATCCTGCAGGGGCACGACGTGCGCGACCTGCACGACAGGACCGGCAACCGCTTCATCCAGACGATGCTGGACACGGCCAAGCCGGGGCAGGTCGCGGTGATCCACTACCTGTTCCCGAAGCCGGGCAGCACGATCGAGGAGCCCAAGACCACCTACTACACCAAGGCCGGCGACCAGATGTGCGCGGTGGGGGTCTACGACACCGACGCCGCGGCGCCCGCCGCCGCGACCCCGGACGGACGGGTCGCCCAACTCCGGCAGAAGCTCGACGGGGAAATCCCGACCCAGGCCCGCGCCGACTGGCTCGCGTTCCTGGAAGCGCTCAACGCGCAGGGCGACGCGAAGACGGCGGCCATCGCGCAGGCCCGCCGGGACATGCGGGCCGCCACCGCCGCGCTGGATTCGGCCGGTGCGAGGCCGGCGGGGCAGGATTAGGTTCCGGCCCGGGCCGCCGCGCGTGGCCTTGGCCCAGATCCTTCCCCTCGCGGAGGCCGCGACGTTCACCGCCGGATGCCTCGTGCTGCGATCGACGTGGATCGATCCGAAGCGCGTCGAGTTCGCCCTGATCCTCGCCGTCGTCGTCCTGAGCATCGCCCTGCTGATCGGGCTGACGCCGCCGGACCTGGTCGGCGATACGGGGTGCCTGGACCCGGCCGGCCGGTGGCCCCAGCCGCGCTGATCGATGGAGGTGGCCGCCGCTATGCCCGCGTCAGCCCAGCGCGACGGCGCTCGCGGGCCGGTCGAGGGCCTCGGCCTCCGTGGGGACGACCAGATGGACGAACAGCATCCCGGCGGCGACGATCAGCGCCAGCGCCAGGATCCGCCACAGCTCCATGATCGGCTCTTGCGGTGTCGTGTCGGTCTTGCGCGGCATCGGTCTCGGATCCCTGTTGTGTGATCTGTCCTGTGAGCCGGTTCTCGGCCCGTCGCGGGTGGCATGGTCCACCGAAGGCTTGCCTGGCCTTGGTGGCGTAAAGTGGACACCCGCAGGATGAACGCTTCGTAAAATTTGCAACCTCGGCCGCCGGGGCGTGCGGGGCGTGCGGGGCGTGGCGTTCGGGTGGGCCGGATCAGGCGCACCCCGCTGCCGCCGCGAGCGCCCCGGCCTCGGCCATGCTCACGGGGATCGCCGCGGCGGAAACGGCCCGCCGCAAGGGTTGCCCCCACAAATCCATCCCCGGCGATACTGATAAGTGTGCAAAATAATCTGCGCAGTCTAGCTTCTGCCGCAATTTCGATCAGACTTCAGACCTATAAGAGGAGCCACGGGCAGGAAGGACCAGATGTTCGAGAGTCTTTTCTGGGGTGCCGCGATCATGGCGCTGGTGGGTTCGGCCGCCCTGGTGGCCATCGGCGCGGCGGTGCAGCCCCGGATCATCCAGAAGGATGATCTCGGATCGGGCATCCTCGATCCGCGCCGGACCTTCGGCCGCAAGCGGCGCTGGCGCCGCCCGTCCCGGGTGACGCGCCCCCTCGGCTGGCTTCCGCTGCGCTAGACGCCTGCGCCGCATCGCCTTTTCCCGAAAGCCGCCGGCCATCGCCCGGAACGGCACGCAGCCTTGCGTTCGACGCGTCCGCTGACGCCGAACCGGGAACCGCCTCGGCGGCGAGCGCTCCAGCAGGCCGGCTTTACCACGCTGGATACTAAACCTGTCTGCACCAAAGACGTACATCTAACGTTGCTGCCGCGGATGCTAAGGTCCGGTGACTGCGAAACAGCGGTCTTCAAGCAGTGCGAAAGGGCTCAGGACTGATGAGCGTGCGTCAAATCTGCGATCAGGTGCGGGTGACCGAACAGGCCTTCACCGCGGCCCTCGGGGCCATGAAGGCGACCGGGCTGCGCGAGGAGCTGACCCGCGAGCTCCAGGAGATGGAATCCGCGGAGATCGAGGCAGGACAGGACGCCGGCTCGGCCCGCACGGCCTCGTGGAAGCGGGTCAAGATGCTGCACGGCCTCGGCTATCCGGTGGATTTCGGCTGGCTGCACATCGCCCACGGCGCCGCCCGGTAGAGCCACCCGTCCGAGCCCGATCCAGGGAGGGCCTGCGAGACGCTGCCGGCCCCCGGCCCCGTGCGTCCGCACGAGGCCGGGGGGGGGATCACGCTCAGGGTGCGAGATCGTGGACCGGCGCCGGGACCGGCGTGTCGCTGCTGTTCAGCACGGTGCTGCTCGCCGGCACGGGCTTGAGCGCCGCCGTGTCGATCCGGGGCGCCGCCGGCAGCTGCAGCTGCTCGCTGGTGTAGGCCCATTCCTGTGCGACCCGGGCGGGGTCGTCGTTGAGCTTCGTGCCGTAGCTCGGGACGATCTGCCGGATCTTCGCCTGCCACTCGGGCGTGGCGACGTTCTTGGCGAACACCTTCTCCAGCACCTGCAGCATGATCGGCGCCGCCGTCGAGGCGCCCGGCGAGGCCCCCAGCAGGGCGGCGATGCTGCCGTCCTTGGCGTTGACGATCTCGGTGCCGAGCTTAAGCACGCCGCCCTTGTTCGGGTCGCGCTTGATGATCTGCACGCGCTGACCCGCCTGCCAGAGGCGCCACTCCCCCTTCTTGGCCTTCGGGAAGTACTCGCGCAGGGCCGCGATCCGGTCGTCGTCCGACAGCATGAGCTGGCCGGCCAGGTACTCGACCAGGGGATACTCGTCGATGCCGACCCGGACCATCGGCCAGATGTTGCTGGTCGTGGTCGAGCTGAGGAGGTCGAGATACGAGCCCTCCTTCAGGAACTTGGTCGAGAAGGTCGCGAACGGTCCGAACAGGATCACGCGCTTGCCGCCGAGCACCCGCGTGTCCAGGTGC
Source organism: Methylobacterium mesophilicum (assembly GCF_022179445.1). GTDB lineage: Bacteria > Pseudomonadota > Alphaproteobacteria > Rhizobiales > Beijerinckiaceae > Methylobacterium > Methylobacterium mesophilicum. The sequence goes on from NZ_BPQU01000006.1 coordinate 208,907, forward strand.
GGCACCGACATCGGCGGCGAGCCGACCGACGCCTTGCCGTAGGCCTTGGCGAGGTGCAGCGTCGCGACGTCCGGGTTCTCGTTGATCAGGAACGAGCCGCCGACGGGGAAGCCGGCGTAATCCTCACCCTCCGGGATGCCCGACTTCTGCAGCAGGTGCAGGGCGCCGCCGCCGGCGCCGATGAACACGAACTTGGCGTCGACGCTGCGCCGCGACCCGTCCTTGATGTTGCGGGAGGTCACCCGCCAGGAGCCGTCGGCGTTCTTGGTGATGCCCTCCACCTCGGTGGAGAGGCTCAGCTTGAAGGTCGGCTGGCCTTGCAGGTGGGCGACGTACTGGCGGGTGACCTCGCCCCACTCGACATCGGTGCCGAGCGGCGACCAGGTGGCGGCCACCTTCTGGTTCGGGTCGCGCCCCTCCATCATCAGGGGCACCCATGTCTTGAGCTGCTCCGGATCGGTGGAGAATTCCATGCCGGCAAACAGCGGGCTGGCCTTCAGGGCCTCCCAGCGCTTCCGCAGGTAGGCGATGTTGTCGTCGCCCCAGACGAAGCTCATGTGGGGGGTGTAGTTGATGAAGGTGTGGGGGTTCTTCAGCACCCCGGTCTTGACCAGCGAGGCCATGAACTGGCGCGTGACCTGGAACGCCTCGTTGATCTCCACCGCCTTGGCGATCTCGACCTGGCCGTTCTTCTTCTCCGGAGTGTAGTTCAGCTCCGCCAGCGCCGAGTGGCCGGTGCCGGCGTTGTTCCAGCCGTTCGAACTCTCCAGGGCGACCTGATCCAGGCGCTCGACCATCTGGATCGACCACGTGGGCTCGAGCTGGTTCAGCCACACGCCGAGCGTCGCGCTCATGATGCCGCCGCCGATCAGCAGCACGTCGACCTTGGTGTCGGCGCTGTCGGCGAACGCGAGGGCGCTCGGCAGCGAGGCCGCGGCGAGCCCGGTGGCCGCCGTCCCGAGGAGTTGGCGCCGGCTGAAGGCGAGCGAGTCGCGCGGGGACCGGGGCTTGTTGGTGTCGTCGGCACGCATCGCCACATCTCATCGGTTGCGGACCGGACATGCACGGCTGGCACGTCCCGGCACAGAAGGCGTCGGATCGACGCGACGGGAGCCCCGCGCATCCAGCCTTCCAGAACGTTCCCCCGCGGATGATGCGGCACGCAGCGCGTGATCGATCGTATGCGATCGTTTATTGTCTTGGGCGCCGTTGTTGCTTCCGAAAGCAGCTTCCAGAAGTGCAGGGCCGGATCGAAGCGTCTTTTCCGAGTTGATGGCCGGGTTCGACGTGGCTGCGCCGAATAGAGCCGAGACCCGATCCGGAGACCGCGCGGTGATCGGCGAGTCTCGACGGTGAAAAGACGCCGGCCGATCTGGCGCGGCGGCGTGTTCCCCGCGTCTTAGAGGATGAGGTCTGAAAGGACAATCTGTGGTGTAGGACAAACGCCGCCGCCTGTCCTGTCCGGAACATGCGGGGCGTGCGTGCGCGTCATGGCGGACGCCGCCTTTATCGGCTGCGCCGGAACCGGATGATGCTGCGCGAGAGGCGGCCGGCGTCCCAGTTGGGCATGATCCGCCAGGGCGTCGTCACGTCCGCTTCGTCGCCGTGGATCTTGATCGTCCGCCGCTGCTCGGTGTTGACCCATTCCGGAGCCCAGGCGGTCTGGACCGTCGTGATCCATTGGTCGCCCTCGATCCGGTAGCGGCCGATATAGGCGACCAGCGTCTTCATCAGCGCGGCGCGGTCGGCATCGGTCTCGGCCGGCTTGCGGTCGGTGCCCTCGAGGTTGAACGCGACCCAGCCATCCGGGGTGAAGATCACCCGGCCCCGCGGCGCGCTGCCCATCGCGTCGATCAGCGACCCGGTCGCCTTGTCCTCGACCTGGTAGGAGACGAGTTCCCAGGTCCCCACGATCTTCTCGGCGAGGTCGCCCTCGTCCGCATGGACCTGCGGCTGGGCATCGGCGGCCTGGCCGGGCGACGCGGCCATGAGCAACGCCGCCGCGAGCGTCGCGGAGAACTTCGTCATCCGGTGATTCTCCTTCCGGCCTGCCGGCCATGCGGCCAGCGCGAATCGGGCGACACCGGGATACGGCGCGCGGCCCCGTCGTGACAGGTCTCGGTCGCGCGAAGCTGGGTTCGGATGACGACATGCGGCTTCGATCGACAGGGATCCGAAGCGGCGCCGACCGGCTGTGATGGCCGGTCTCGTGTCATGGTCTGGGGAGAGAGTTGTGCGGATCAGCGCTTTAGGCGGCTGATGGTGCCCAGGAAAGGACTCGCCAATCCATGTGCTAAGTCATTGTGATTACTGAATCTGGTTGGCCGCCGTCGACCGATTTGTATCACGGTGATGTATCGCGGGCAAAGTCGGCCTTGCATGTCATCCTTGGACAAGCGGCGTGCATGTCCATTTTGGACAACGGATGGTCCGCGGCGCTCGGGTTGAGAGCTACACCTAACTTAGCTGTCTTGATGCTACTGCGGCCGAAGAGGACGCTGCCGGACCCCAACCAGTCGAGGCTTGGTTTGGGTGCTGTGAGCGCCACTAGCGTTGAGTCCAATCCGCCCGCTTTGGTGCTTCTATGCGTTCCTTCGGGCGCCTATCGAACCGAAGCACCTCGATCCATGTCCACTCGCCACCGCGCAGATCTTGAATCCCACGAGCATTTAAGGCGGCAGCGATTTCTTTGGGATCCGAAATGCCCGCCATCCGGATCTCTTGGATCACGAAGGAGATCCGTGCCGCTCGTTCGATTCGATCTCTCCGGTTTTTTTCCATGCGATAGATCTAACCTGTGAAACGGAGAACGGCCCTCACTGTCTCCAGTGCGGGCCGCCCTTTCGATGCTGAGATCTTCAGATCAGTACTTGCGGACCAGGGCGGTCGGGACCGGCGAGACGGGAGCCGGCGAGTACAGCGGAACGATGAGGCGAAGCCAGCCGTCCGTCGAGTAGTTGTCGCGGGTGCGGCCGAACTGGGTAACGTACTGCGCGCTGGTTACGACGTCGCGGGCGACGTAGGCCTGCACGGTGAAGACCTTGAAGTCGTAGCCGATTAGGCCGCCGACGGCGAACCGGCCGCGGTTGTTGGCGGCCGCGCTGAACTGGCTGATGTCGAAGTTGTAGGTTCCGTAGGCGATCGGGCCGATCTCGAAGTTGCCGAACTTTTTGGTCGCGGTGATGTCGAAGTTCAGGGAGTCGGACAGAACGAACGAGCCGAGGGCAGCGCCGACACGGCCGCCGAAACGGCCGGGCGAGTCGTAGACGTTGGCGGTCAGGTTGCCGGTGATGTTCCAGCCGTCGCCGGTGTAGCTGCCGGCCACGCCGAAGCGGTAGGTGTTCGAGGAGAGCTGCGGCAGGACCGGAGTCGTACCGCCGATGCTGACGAACGAGCCACGGTCGCCGTTCAGGTCGTTCAGGTACGCGCCGCCGAGCAAGCTGACGCCGAAGTTGTTGCCGAGGTCGAACGCCCAGATGCCGCCGACGAAGGTGCCGACGTTGATCGAGATGTCCT
>NZ_BPQU01000007.1 GCF_022179445.1 Methylobacterium mesophilicum
CTCGCCGAGGACGTGCGCCTGTTCTTCGCAGACCCCGGGCAGGCCCGCCTCGACAGCCACGAGACCATCGATCTCGGCCACGGCCGCAGCGAGATCCGCCGCCATGTCGTCTGCCACGACGTCGCTTGGCTCACCGCGGATCGCCGCTATCCCGGCGCGCCGCGCTTCCCCGGCCTCGAGGCCATCGCCATGGTCGAGGCAACGGTCGGACGCGGCGACACGACTTCGGTCGAGCGGCGCTACTTCCTGTCCTCGCTCCCCCTCGACGCCAAGCTGTTCGCCCGTGCCGTGCGCGCTCACTGGGGCATCGAGAACCGGCTCCACTGGGTGCTCGATGTCGTCTTCCATGACGATCTCATGCGCCTGCGCACCGCCAACGGGCCTCACAACATGGCCACCATCAAGCACATGGCCATGAACCTCATCCGCACCGCATCCGACACGGACAGCCTCAAGACCCGCAGAAAAGCCGCCGCTTGGAACCACGACTACCTCAGAGCCATCGTCACTCAGACCGCCTGATCCCCTTCAAGCGATCGCCCTGGGCTGCTTTCGCGTCAGAGCCAGCCTTGAAGCTCGCGACGCACCACGTGCTCGATGACCTTCATGCCCAGATCCGAGTCGTTCAGGCATGGAATGTAGGCGAAGCGCTCACCGCCGTTGCCCTCGAAATAGTGGCGGTTCTCGCCGTCGAGCTCTTCCAGCGTCTCCAGGCAATCGGCCGTGAAGCCCGGGGCGACGATGGCCATCCGCTTCACGCCGGACTTCGCCAGCTCCGTCACGGTCTCGTCGGTGTAGGGCTTCAGCCACTCCTCGTTGCCGAAGCGCGACTGGAACGTCACCCGCATGCGCTCGGGCGACATCCCCAGGGCTTCCCGGATCAGGCGCCCGGTCTTGTGGCACTGGCAATGGTAGGGATCGCCTTTGAGCAGGTAGCTGCGCGGGACGCCGTGGAACGAGGTCAGGATCACCTCGGGCTCGAAGTCGAGCTTGGCCAGGCCCTCGCGGATCGAATCGGCCATCGCGGCGATGTAGACCGGATCGTCGTGATAGGGCGGCGACACCCGCACGGTCGGCTGCCAGCGCATGTCCATCAGGGCGCGGAACGCCTGGTCGCAGGCGGTGGCCGAGGTCGCGGCGGCGTATTGCGGGTAGAGCGGCACCAGCAGGATCCGGTCGCAGCCCTGGTCGAGCAGCGACTGGAGCCGGTCGGCCACCTCCGGCTTGCCGTAGCGCATCGCCCAGTCGACCACGACGGAATCCCCCATCGCGGCCTGCAGGCGCTCGCTCTGGCCGCGGGTGGTCGTCTTGAGCGGCCCCTCGTTGCGGGTGTTGTTCCAGACGCTGGCGTAGTCGCGGCCCTTCGGCCCCGGGCGCTTGGTCAGGATGATCAGGTTGAGCAGCGGCCACCAGATCAGCCGGGGCACCTCGATGACCCGCCGGTCCGACAGGAACTCCTTGAGGTAGCGCCGCATCGGCCAGTAGCTGGTGCCCTCGGGGGTGCCGAGGTTCATCAGCAGGACGCCGACGCGGCCCCATGCGACCTTCGGGTGGTCGGCCGGGAAGCCGCCCGCGGCGGGGACCGATGTGGCGAGGGGCCGGCCTTCCGCCAGCGCGGCGGGTTCGACGCGTTCGTTCATGGCAGCGTTCCGGCGCCGCGCGCCGAGTCCTTCTTCTGGCTTCAGATACCCGGCAGCCGGCGCACGCGCTTGGGCCGGAGGCTTCCCGGTGTCAGGTGCGATCCCATGTAGGGTGCCGCGCCGCCGAGCGAAGGCCGGCTGCGACATGCTGCACCGGACGTGCCATGCATGGTCGTCCGTTCCTCCCTAGCCACCGCCGTCCCGGCCCGCAACCGCGAGACCCGATGTCCGACACCCCCGTGGCCGCCGCGCTGGCTGCTTTCCGCGCCTCCGGGTCTCCGTGGCTGGCGCTGCCGTTCTTCGCCGGCGACGCGGCCGACTCCGTCGCGGCCCGGGTCGATGCCCGGATCGCCGCGGGCGCGCGGGTCCTGCCGGCCCCGGCCGACATCTTCCGGGCGCTCGCCGAGACGCCGCTGCCGGCGGTCCGCGCGGTCATCCTCGGGCAGGATCCCTACCCGACACCGGGCGATGCCAACGGCCTCGCCTTCTCGTACGTGGGCTCCGGCCGCCTGCCGGCCTCGCTGCGGGTGATCCTGGCCGAGGCCGGCTCCGAACGGTCCGCCGGCGGCGACCTGACGCCCTGGGCCCGGCAGGGCGTACTGCTCCTTAACAGCGCGCTCACCGTCGAGGCCGGCAAGGCCGGTGCGCATCTGCGTTATGGCTGGTCGGCGCTGACCGACGAGGCCGTCGCGGCGGTCTCGGCGCGTCCGGAGCCGGCGGTCTTTCTGCTCTGGGGCGCTCAGGCCCGCGCCCGGGTGCCGCTGATCGATGCGGCGCGCCACGGCGTGTTCGAGAGCGGGCACCCCTCGCCGCTCAACCGAGCCCGGGATTTCCCGGGCTCGGACCCGTTCGGCCGGGCCAACGGCTGGCTGGCCGAACGCGGGGTGACGCCGATCGACTGGCGCCTCGGCTGACCGGTCACTGCGCCGGCTTGACGGGCTCCACCGGCTTGGCGGGCTCTGCGGGCTTGACGGCCTCCGCCGGAGCCGGCGCGTCGGCGGCCTGACCGGCCGGCAACAGGACGTTCTTGGTGATGGAGCCCTCGGGCCCGTACTCGCCGGCCACCGCGATGCAGGCCTGATCGCGGTTCTGGGCCATCTGGTTCGACATCAGCGTGAACATGGTCTGGACGCGGTTGCCGAACGGGCCGCGCGGCTGGACGTCGTCCACCCGAACGTTCTGCTTCGCCAGCAGACCCTCAAAAGCCGCGTTGCCGATGCGGTAGCCGCAGACGTTCGAGGCGGCGAAGATGTAGGCGGCGAATTCGAGCGCGCGCGGCGACGGGGCGTTCCGGATCTGCGCCCGCGCCGGCAGGGCGGCGAACGTCGCGGCGGCGAGCGTCAGGGTGAGGGCTGTGGCGTAGGGGGCGACCCGGCGCGTGGGGCGGTTCATGGGACGTGTTCCTCGGTCCGGGGCGACCTCTTCCGGGCCGCCCGCGCGGAGCCGGACATAGGCCGGACCGAGCACATCGCCAATGCGACCGAATTCGCATTCAAATTGCGGTCGGCCGTTCATCATCGATTCGGCATAGGCGCAGTCGCAGGCGCCTGCGGCCCGGAAAACAGCCCAGTGTTCCGATGATCTGCGATCGTGAGACAGAGTGTTAACCGGCGCGCGTCACGCCAAGGTCCACCGTTTATCCAGATCCAGGCGGTTCGCAGCGTATGTTTGGCGTGAACTCCACTGTCGCAGATGTCCCGGTCCCGACGCCGGTCTCCAATCCGGCCACCCGTGATCCCGACCGGCGCCTCCGCTCCGGCGGCGCTTCCGGGGAGAGGCGTCCGCCCCATCTGCAGGCCGCCCCGGCGATCTGCCCCAACCGGGTCGCGCATTGGGCCTACGGCGAAGGCCTCCGGGCCGGCTCGACCGTCGCGCTCCTGGTCCGCGACCTCGGCCAGTCCGAGGCGATGCGGCTCGGCCTGGCCCGGCTCGGGATCCGGGTCGCCGCCATCGACGGCAGCCGGCGCGGCGAGGCCCTGGCCGACAGCCTGGCCCTCTCGGCCGCCACGCTGGTGATCGTCGATACCGTCCTGGCGGAGGCCTACGCCGGCGTGATGGGGCGGCTGCCCGCCTACCCCTCCGTGTGGTGGAACGGCCCCGGTGCGGACTTCGCCAGCCTGGATCTCGCCCTGGCCGAGCAGGATTGACGGGCGCTAACGGACCGAGGGGAATCAACCGCGCCGCGTGACCGCTGTTCCCCCCGGAAGGCCGTTCGGGCCACGGCCTCGGTCGCCTCCTCAACGCGACCTGAACCGCGCCAGCCAGTCGTCGAGCGCCTCGTATCGGGACGGATCGTCCGGACACAGGCCGGCACCGCATTCCGCCACCGTGGACACGGCGTTGGCGAGGATCACGCTAAGGAACAGCAGCAGGCAAGCCGTCCCGAAGGCGCCGACCTCTTCAACTCGGTCCTGCGAGACCCGGTCGGCGGCCCCATTGCCCAAAAGCAGCACGCCGACGCCGACGATCATGGCCGCGAAGGCAATGAGGGCGAGCGTGTAGAAATGCAGACCGAACAGCGTCGAACCATAACCGCCGGTCCCGGGGACGACGTGCAGGGCGACCTGCCGGGCGGAGATGCCGGCGCCGGTGACCGCGCTCAGGATCACCACGCCGTAATGGGATGTTCGCGGGCCGAAGCGGACGCTGAGCGCGAAGCCGATCCCTGCCGCCGCGAAGGCAGACCGTTGCAGCAGGCACAGCGGGCACGGCAACTCGCCGAGGCGGAACTGGTACCCGAACGCGACGATCAGGATGGCGCAGCAGCCGAGCAACCCGAGGGCGTTGAGGGTTCGGACCTGGTGGGCGGTCATGGCGAGGCCCGTTCAGAAGTCGAGTTGAAGCGTCGAGGTGGCATGGGCGCCGAACAGCGCGATGGTGCCGGCCAGCGACACCAGCCACAGGCCGAGGGCGATCCTGCGCCGCCCCGCCAGGATGGCGGCCGCGCTTCCCGCGAACCCAATGAACGGCAGCACCATCATGGGCATCGACTCCGCGCAAGGACGCCGCGCACCGTCGCGGCCTCGGCGTCACCATACGAGCCTGCCTGGGTAACGGTCGAACCTTTCGTGAAGCCGCCTTGCCGGCCGGGTGCCATCGCGAAACCGCGTGCGGCCTGCTACCCTCCGGCCAAGCGACCGGCCCAGAGCGCAAGGGCGGCCGGCACCGGGAGACGTCGATGACCGCAGCCGTGACCTTAGCACCGTCCGACGCGACAGTCCCGGACGCCCCCGTCCTGCTGCGCCACGATGCCGACGGCGTCGCGACCCTCACGCTGAACCGCCCCCAGGCGCGCAACGCCCTGTCGATGGCCCTGATGGGCGCCCTTCAGGAGCAACTCGACGCGATCCGGGAGGATGCCGGGGTGCGCGTGGTGATCCTGCGCGGCGCCGGCCCGGCCTTCTGCGCCGGCCACGACCTCAAGGAGATGCGCGCCGATCCTTCGCTGGCTGCGACCGAGGCGGTGTTCCGCACCTGCGCCCGCCTGATGCTGAGCCTCACGCGCCTGCCGCAACCGGTGATCGCCCAGGTCCACGGCATCGCCACCGCGGCCGGCTGCCAGCTCGTCGCCACCTGCGACCTCGCGATCTGCACCGAAGGGGCCCGGTTCGCCACGCCGGGGGTCCAGATCGGCCTATTCTGCTCGACCCCGATGGTCGCGCTCTCGCGGGCGGTGTCGCGCAAGGCCGCCCTGGAGATGCTGCTGGTAGGCGAGCCGATCGACGCGCAGGAGGCCTACAGGATCGGCCTCGTCAACCGCGCCGTGCCGGCCGCGGAACTGGACGGCGCGGTGGCCGCCATGGCCGAAAAAATCGCCGGGAAGGCCCGACGGGTGCTCGCGGTCGGCAAGGAGGCGTTCGGCCGCCAGATCGAGATGGGCCTGGAAGAGGCCTACGGCTACACCGCCGAGGTCATGACCCGGAACATGATGATGGCCGACGCCCAGGAGGGCATCGACGCGTTCCTGACCAAGCGGACGCCGCGCTGGGAGCCCTGAGCCCGGCGCGATACGACGCAGGCCCCGTGCCGCGCGACGCGTAGGCTCCGGCCGTGCCCTGCCCTAGGATGAGGGCACACCCTGTCCTGCCGGTCTCGGCACGTCCTCGCGGAACGGCTGATGAGCACCCTCGACCTGTTCGGACTGACGCTCGCCTTCGTCGGCGCCATGCCGCCGCCCCGGCCGCCGCGTCCGCGGCCGGATCGTGCGACCTGGGCCGCGGCCCTGCTGTTCGGCGGCGTCTGCCTGGGCACCGTCGGGCCGATGATCACGATCTGGAGCTTCCACCGGCCCTATGCCGAGGCCAAGGCGCGCTGCATCGCGGATGGCGGCCGGATCCTGTACGCGGCGCTGGACGGCAGCGGCCCCTACCGGTGTGCCCGGCCCCTCGGCACCGCCGATAACGGCGCGCTGCCGCCCCTGCGCGCCTATTAAATCCGCTCGCGCTCGTTTCCTTCGGCTATATCCGGCGGCGTCTGACACGAACCGGATGCCGAGACCTTGGAAGACGCGCTGTATCGATGGCTGCAATCCACCGCCCTGTTGCGGGCGGATGTCGCGGCGCTCATCGGCATTGCCCTGGCGCTCGGCGTCACCCTGCACGCCCTGCTGCGCAAGCGCCGGGTCAGCGTCGCGGTCGGGTGGATCGGGCTCGCCTGGCTCTCGCCGATCTTCGGCACCGCCCTCTACCTGACCTTCGGCATCAACCGCGTCTCCCGGCGGGCCCGGAAGCTGCGCACCAAGCCCTCCGACGCGACGAACCTCCCGGACACCGACGATGCCGTGGTGCCGGAGACGCTCTGGCCCCTCGACCGGGCGATCCGGCGCATCACCGGCCTGCCGGCCTTCTCGGGCAACCACGTCGAGATGTTCCGCAATGGCGACGCCGGATACCCGGCCATGCTGGCGGAGATCCGCGCGGCGAAGGCCAGCATCGGGTTGTCGAGCTACATCTTCCGCGACGATCCCGTCGGCCGGGAATTCTGCACGGCGCTGGCGGAGGCGCAGGCCCGCGGCGTCAAGGTCCGGGTGATCATCGACGGGATCGGCGGCGGCTACTTCCGGGCGCCGGTCTATCATCGCCTGACCAGCCTCGGGGTGCCGGCGGCCCTGTTCATGCACTCCGCCCTGCCCTGGCGGATGCCGTTCCTCAACCTGCGCTCGCACAAGAAGCTGCTGATCATCGACGGGCGCATCGCCTTCACGGGCGGGCTGAACATCTCACAGCCGAACCGCGTGGCGTTGAAGCCGGAGCACCCGATCCGCGACACGCATTACCGGCTCCGGGGGCCGGTGGTCGAGCAACTCGCCGTGGCGTTCGCGGCCGACTGGGCCTTCGTGGACGGCGAGATCCTCGATTCCGAGCCCTGGGTCGCCGACCTGGCGCCGGTCGGGACCAGCGTCGCCCGGGTCGTCACCTCGGGGCCGGATGCCGACGTCGAGAAGATCGAGCAAGTGATCCTCCAGGCGCTCGCCTGCGCCCGCCGGACCGTCCGGTTCGTCACCCCGTACTTCCTGCCCGACGAGCTGGTGACCGGCGCCCTCGCCCAGGCCGCGACCCGGGGCATCACCGTGGACCTGATCATCCCGCGGGTGAGCGACCATCCGTTCATCGACTGGGCGACCCGGGCGCATCTCGACCCCCTGCTCCGGGCTGGCGTGCGGGTCTGGCTCGACGAGCCGCCGTTCGATCACTCCAAGGCGATGGTCGTCGACGACGTCTGGTGCTTCATCGGCAGCGCCAACTGGGACATGCGCAGCTTCCGGCTCAACTTCGAGCTGAACGTCGAGATCATCGATGCCGACCTCGCGGCCCAGCTCGACACCTTCATGCGCGGCAAGATGGAGGCACGCCTCAGCCGTGAGGCTCTCGCCGCCCGCGCCCTGCCGACCCGTCTGCGCGACGCAGGCGTGCGACTGCTGCTGCCATACCTTTGAAGCGCGCGGGGGCGTGCGCCTCCGGCGCCGGCCCTAGATGGACCACGATCGGCTTGTGGTCCGAGGGCCCGCGCGGCAGCACCGCGTGCTCGTGGCAGATCAGGCCGCGGGCGAGGCAGCGGTCGAGCCGCAACGGCAGCACGTCGACCATCGCGTGGGTCGGCCTCCGCGGGCCGACGTCGCGAAAGCCCGGGATCAGCGCCGGCCCGACGATGTTGTAATCGCCCAGCACCGCGGCCCGCGGCGGCAATTCGCCGACGATCCGGCGCAGCTGGCGGCGGTTGAGCATCTGCCCATGCGACAGGTGGACGTTGGCGACGCCGAACTCGCCGAGATCGAGCACTTGGCAGACCCGGTGCACCAGGGCGCCGGCCGGGAGCTCGATCACCCGGGGCGGCGTCGCGAACGGCTTCGGGCTCCACATGGCGAGCCCATGGATCCGCCCCGGAAGCGGCGCCCAGGCGTAATGGCCGCCGATCCGGTCGCGCAGGAAGCCGATCGCCCGGGTCGCCTCCTGCATCAGCAGCAGGTCCGGCTGCTCCTGGGCGACCAGGGCGGCCACGTCGTCCACCGCCGCGCCGGTGCGCCGGAGCAGATTCCAGCTCACGATCTTGAACGGCCTGCGGCTGCGCTCGGCCGGCCGGATCGGGAGGGCCGAGGCGAGGCCGGAGCGGTCCGGATGGGCGAAGCTGTTCATCGGGCCGGACTCGTACCTCACCGGGGGGCTCCGTCGCCACCGCCGCGCTTCAACGCGCCGGAGGCTCGGGCGTTCGCTCGGGTCCGAGGCCAATCGGCTTTTGCCTCGGGCAGCTGCGCGGCGTCATGACCGTCGCCACGCCCGTCGTCCGGCCGGTCGGCAACGGCGATCGGCCGAATGGCGGCCGACGCTTCGATTGCGCGCCATCGACTCGCGCGATCGTGAGGCGCGTCTTCCTAGGCGTGCGGTCCGCCGGCGTGCCCGTATGGGTGACGCCGGCACCTTGATTTTCGGGGCGGGCGACTGATGTCGCCTGCAGTGCAGCATCGTTCCTGCGCGGCCGGTCGTGAGAGCGGCACGCCGATCGCTGCTGTCGGCGACAGCCCGGCGGACCGAGGGGTCCAGTGACGCCGGTCCTGCGCCAAGGGGGATCTTGATGAACACGACGACGATCGACAAAACCAATACCGAATCGTACCCGATGGCGGGTCAATGCCCGTTCGGCGGCGACCGCGTCGGCGGGGCCTTCGGCAGCCGTCCCGCCTTGGAGAACTGGTATCCGCACCGGCTCAGGGTCGAGCTCCTGCACCAGAACGGGCTCGCGGCCGATCCGCTGGGGCCGGATTTCGACTACGCCGACGCCTTCCGGACGATCGACCTGGATGCGCTCAAGAGCGACATCAAGCAGTTCCTGACGTCGTCGGTGGCATGGTGGCCGTCCGATTACGGCAATTACGGCCCGCAGATGATCCGCATGGCCTGGCACTCGGCCGGAACCTACCGCATCGCGGACGGGCGGGGCGGAGCCGGCACCGGGATGCAGCGGTTCGCGCCGATCTCGAGTTGGTGGGACAACGGCAACACCGACAAGTCGCGCCGCCTCCTGCAGCCGCTCAAGCACAAGTACGGCAACGCCCTGTCCTGGGCCGACCTGATGGTGCTCACCGGCAATTGCGCCCTGGAGATCATGGGCCTGCCGACCTACGGGTTCGCCGGCGGACGTCTCGACGCCTGGGAGGCGGACGACGCCACCTACTGGGGTCCCGAAGTCGTCGAGATGGGCGCGGTGTCGAGCTTCGACGAGATGGTCAACCGCGACCAGCGCTGGCGCGGCAAGAACGGAGACCCCGACTACGACCTGGAGAACCCGCTGGCCGCCTCTCACCAGGCGCTGATCTACGTCAACCCCGAGGGGCCCTACGCGAACGGGGATCCGCAGGGCTCGGCCAACGACATCCGGGTGACGTTCACCCGCATGGCCATGAACGACGAGGAGACGGTGGCGCTGATCGCCGGCGGCCACGCCTTCGGCAAGAGCCACGGCATGACCCCCGCCAAGGAGATCGGACCGCCGCCGGAGATGGCGCCGATGGAGGCGATGGGGCTCGGCTGGCACAACCCGAAGGGCACGGGTGCCGGCAAGGACACGATGACCAACGGCATCGAGGGCAGCTGGACCCCCGATCCCACCAAGTGGGACAACGCCTACCTGGAGAACCTCTTCAAGTTCGAGTGGGAGCAGACCAAGAGCCCGGCCGGCGCCCTGCAATGGACCCCGAAGGACCCGGATGCGCCCAAAACCCCCGACGCCCACGTCGCGGGTCAGATGCACCCGCTCATGATGATGACCTCCGACATCGCCCTCAAGGTCGACCCGGAGTACCGCAAGGTCTGCGAGAAGTTCCTCACCGACTTCGATGCCTTCACGCAGGCCTTCTCGAAGGCTTGGTACAAGCTCACCCACCGCGACATGGGCCCCAAGCACCGCTACCTCGGTCCGGAGGTGACGATCGAGGACGGCCTGCTGTGGCAGGACCCGATTCCCGATGCCGCCTACACCCCGGTGGGGGAGGCCGAGATCGCCGACCTGAAGCAAGCGATCCTGGCCACGGGCGTCTCGGTCTCTGACCTCGCCTTCACCGCCTTCTCGGCGGCGTCGACCTATCGCGACAGCGACAAGCGCGGCGGCGCCAACGGCGGCCGTCTGGCCCTCGCTCCGCAGAAGGACTGGGCCGTCAACCGCCGGGCCGCACCCGTGGTCGAGGCGCTGCGCGGCGTCATGGCCACGTTCAACGGCGGGCGCGGCGACGGCAAGCAGGTTTCGCTGGCCGACCTCATCGTGCTCGCCGGCTGTACCGCCGTCGAGAAGGCTGCCCGGGACGCGGGCGTCGAGACGCGCGTGCCGTTCACGCCCGGCCGGGTCGACACCACGCAGGACCTCACCGACATCGAGATGTTCGAGTGGCTGAGGCCCCTCGTCGACGGCTTCCGCAACTACGTCGACGGCGGGTTCAGGGACATGGCACCGCGCCTGTCGCCGGAGGAGATGTTCCTCGACAAGGCCAACCTGCTGACTCTGACCGCGCCGGAATGGGTGGTGCTGACGGGCGGCCTACGGGCCCTCAACGCCAACCACGACGGATCGAACCAGGGCATCTTCACCGACCGGGTGGGCGTGCTGACGACGGACTTCTTCCGGACCCTGACCGACACGAACCTGGTCTGGGAGAAGGTCGATTCGGACGGGACGTCTTTCGTCCTCAAGGACCGCGAGACCGGGCAGGCCCGGTTCGAGGCGACGCGCAACGACCTCGTCTTCGGGGCGAACGCGCAGCTGCGCAACATCGCCGACGCCTATGCCGGCCGCGACGGCCAGCAGCGGTTCGTGGCGGACTTCGTGCGGGTCTGGGACAAGGTGATGATGCTCGATCGCTACGACGTGAAGGGTCACCGCCGTTACGGGTCCATGGCGGCCTGATCGACGCGGCCCAGCATCGCGTGCCCCCGTCGCACCATTCGGTGGGACGGGGGCAACACCCCACGGGTGACGGCGAAGCCGGTGGGACGGCACCGTTGCCTCGTCCGTGCGAACGGACGGGACACGTCTGCATCATCGTTTCAGGCCAGGATCGGGCTAGTCGAAGGGGCGGATCCCGGGACGGCGCTTCCGTTTCCGGATCGGCAAACGACTGGCCATCGCTTGCCGGCTACGGGTCGCACAGGTTGGAAACTCGATCTCTTCTCAGGAGGGCGGCTCAGTCTTCTTCAATTGAACAACCGTCCCGTGCTGACACGCACGGTCATCCCGGGCTCGCCTGCGGCGCCCCGGGATGACGGCGCGGGTTGTCGCGAATCGGGGATGGACTCACGGGAAATGGATCTACCGACCTGTACGACCGGTCGCTGACCGGGGGAGATCCGCAGCGGGCGCACCGGACCCAACCCGATCCTGCCGTCGATGCAGACTTGGATGCCGCCGCTAGCGGTCATCCGCCCTGCTTGCGACACTTTCGACCTCCGCGGAGCACACACGCGCATTTAGGTTGCCCCACCAGGGGCCGAATGCTCAATCTCTCCCGTCGCACGGGTCGGATGGCGATGGATCTGTCCCTTGAGTGCAGACGACACGACGGCTGAGCCGGGTCTGCCGCACTTCCTCCTGACAACCACGGGCTTGCCACCCGGGGAAGCCTTCGAGCGATGGCGGACCCTCCTGGCGCCGATGTACGCGGTCAGTCCTGCCACGCCATCCGCTCCGCTGCCGTTCGGCAGCAACATCGCGTACCCGATCGACGACCTCGTGGCGCATCGCACGCGGCTCTCGACCCAGCGGCTCCAGCGGGACCGCCGACGCGTCGAGGCCGGTCCCGACCACTACATCGTCCAGCTCTACCGGTCCGGCCGCTTCCAGGGCACGGTCGGCGGCAAACCGGTCTCGGCCTCGGCCGGCACCGTGACCCTGATCGGCCGCCGTCATCTGCTCGACGGCATGCTCGACCGAGCCGACGCGATCGGCATCGCCGTACCCAGCACGCGACTCCACGGTCTGCCGCTCGAGGCGCACGGCCTGCTCTTCGATGCAGCCCGCAACCGGCTGCTGGCCGCCCGCATCTCGGACATCTACCGGCGGTTGCCGACCACGCGCGCCAACGAGGCCCCGGCGCTCGCCGACGAGTTCGTGGCCTTCCTGCACCGGCTCCTCGATCCCTCGCCGGCCGCGGACGTGCTGGACGGGCGCGAACTCAACGGCGCGCTCCTCGCCCTCGCCAGGACGATCGTGCAGGAAAACCTGTCGCGGCCGATGCTATCGCCCGAATTCATCGCCGGGCAGATGCAGGTCTCGCGGTCCACGCTCTACCGGCTGTTCGAGCCCGAGGGCGGCGTAATGCATTTCGTGCAGGGCGAGCGCTTGGCGGCGGTGCGTGATGCCCTGGCCGACCCGATGGAGCGGCGCACCATCAGCCGGCTGGCCGAGGTGTTCGCGTTCAACACCATCTCGCAGCTCAGCCGCAGCTTCCGCAACCGCTACGGCGCCCCACCGCAGGCCTGGCGTGGCGAGCGCCGGGTGGCCCAACGGATCGGCGGTCAGGGGACGGCACAACACGTCTGGAAGTGGCTGCGCGAAACGTGATGCCCGCACGGAGGCGGGCCGGATGGATCGACGCCGTGAGGCGGCGGCCGCCTCTCGCAGGTGCTGTTCCGGCCCCCCGCCCAGGGGCCGGCGGAGGCCCCGGACGATCTCCGAAGGCGTTTCTTGCCCAGCGGCGGACGGGCGGACATCCCCCGTCTCGGACATCAACAAGGTCAGAGGCTGATCGCGGTCAGCTCTTGAGACCGTCGCATGCGCCCCGTGCCTGTGCAGCAATCGGAGCACCGCGCTTGAGGCCGCACGCCCCGGCGGCCTAAGACCCCCGCTCACCGATTGCTCCACGGAGACCGATGTCGGGCTTCAGCTTCATCCACGCGGCGGACCTGCACCTCGGCAGCCCGCTCTCGGGCCTCGCGACCCGCGACGCGGAACTCGCCCGGCGCCTCGCCACGGCCGGGCGGCAGGCCTTCGAGGATCTGGTCACCCAGGCGATCGAGCGGCGGGTCGCCTTCGTGGTGGTGGCCGGGGACATCTACGACGGCGATTGGGCCGACAACACGATCGGGCTGTTCTTCGCCCGCCAAGTCGCCCGCCTCGACCGGGCCGGCATCCCGACCCTGCTGGTCCGCGGCAACCACGACGCCGAGAGCGTGATCACCCGCTCGATCACCCTGCCGCCCTCGGTCCACGTGTTCCCGGCGGCCCGGGCGGAGACGCTGCGCCTCGAGGCCGTGCGGGTCGCCGTGCATGGCCGCAGCTTCCAGGCCCGGGCCGTGGAGGAGAACCTGTCGCTGACCTACCCGGCCGCCCTGCCCGGCTGGTTCAACCTCGGGATCCTCCACACCTCCTGCACCGGCCACGCCGCCCACGAGACCTACGCGCCCTGCTCGATCGCCGACCTCACCGCCCGGGGCTACGAGTACTGGGCGCTCGGCCACATCCACGAGTACGCCGAGCTGTCCCGGGATCCCTGGATCGTGTTCCCCGGCAACATCCAGGGCCGCAGCGTGCGCGAATGCGGCGCGAAGGGTGCGGTCCTGGTCGAGGTCGCGGACGGGCGGGTCACCGGCCTCAGCCGCCTCCCCCTCGATCGGGCGCGGTTCGAGCAGGTCACCGTCGACCTGGGCGCGGCCGCCGACACGAGCACAGCCCTCGCGATCGTGGAATCCGCCCTGCGGCCGCTGGCGGAGGTGGCGGCCCGGCGCCTCGTGCTGGTGCGGGTCCACCTCGCCGGCACGACCCCGGCCCACAACGCGCTGTCGGCCGACCGCGAGGGCGTCACCGCCGAGATCCAGGCCGCCGCCCACCGGCTGCACGAGGACATCTGGCTGGAGCGCCTGAAGATCGAGACCCGCCGGCCCCGCGCGACCGTGGACGCCTCCGGGGCGGCGATCGACCCGGCGGCACTTCTGGCCGACCTCGACCGCGACCCGGATTTCCGCATCCGCGCCAAGGCGGCGCTTGCCGAGATCGGCGCCCGGATGCCCGCCACCGCGGCGGCCGAGGCCGACCTGGAGGCCGAGTTCGACGCGCTCTGCGCCGAGGCCGAGGCGCTGATCCTGGGCCGCCTCGGCGGCCGGCACTGCTGAGGGCGCATCATGCGGCTGATCCGCCTCGCCCTGGAGCGCTACGGCGCCTTCACCGACCGGACCGTGACCTTCCGGCCCGACGCCCGCCTGCACGTGGTGCTGGGCGCCAACGAGGCCGGCAAGAGCACGGCGCTGGCGGCGGTGACCGACCTCCTGTTCGGCTTCGAGAAGACCACCCGGTACGCCTTCCTGCACGACATGCCCCTGCTGCGGCTCGGCGCCAAGGTCGAGGCAGCGGACGGGCGCTGCCTGGCGTTCCGCCGCCGCAAGGGCAACACCCGGACCCTGATCGACGCCGACGAGGCGCCCCTGCCCGACGATTCCCTGGCGCCGTTCCTCGGCGGCATCTCCCGCACCGTGTTCTGCCGCGCGTTCGGGCTGGATGCCGGCAGCCTGCGGGCGGGCGGGCGCGAGATGGTCGATGTCGAGGGCGAGGTCGGCGCCAGCCTGTTCGCGGCCGGTTCCGGCCTGCGCGGCCTCACCGAGCTCCAATCCGCCCTGGACGCCGAGGCCGAGGGCATCTTCGCGCCCCGGCAGGCCAAGCACCGGACCTTCTACCAGGCCCTGGAGCGGCACGAGACCGCCCGCAAGGCGATCCGCGAGAAGGGCCTGCGGTCCGGGGACTGGCGCGCGCTCAACGACGAGATCGCCGCCGCCGCAGAGAAGCTCGACGCGCTCCGGGCCGGGACGCAGCGCATCGCCACCGAGCGCGCCCGGCTGGAGCGCCTGAAGCGCGCCCGGCCGATCGTCGCCGAGATCGACGTGTTGGACCACCGGATCGCCGCCGATTCCGACCTGGCCGAGGCGGATATCGCCTGGATCGAGCGCCTGGGCGCCGCCCTCGAAGGCTGCCGCACGGCCGAGGCCGAGGCGGCCCGGACCGACGCCGCCCTCACCCGGGCGCGCGGCGAGGCCGATTCCGTGCCCGTGGAGCCCGAGCTGATCCTGCACGCCGAAGACATCCTGGCGGCGTTCAGCGGCACCAAGGAGTTCGAGAAGGGCGGCACCGACCTGCCCCGGATCGAGGGCGACGCCCACAAGGTCGGGCTCGACCTGGAGCGCCTGCGCGCCCGGATCGGCGTCCCGGACCTCGCTGCCCTGGAGGCCGGACAGCCCACCGACGCCGCCCGCGCCCGGGTCGAGCGCCTGATCCGCGACGGCCGGACCCTGGCTGCCGCCGAGGAGCAGATCGCCCGCGACGGCGCCGCCGCCCGGGCCGAGCGCGACCGGCTGGCCGGGGAGGTCGAGGCGGCCGGTGCCACCCACGATCCGACGCCGCTGCGCGAGGACCTGAAGCCGCTCGCGAAGCTGCACGAGCGCATCGCCGCCCACGAGGCGCTGGACACCGCGATCCGTCGGGAGACGGCGCTCCTGCGCAACCAGGCCGGCCGGCTGTCGCCGCCGGTGGCCGACACCGCCGCCCTGGTCCGCCTGCCCCTGCCGGCCGCCGACACGGTGGCACGCTATCGCGCCCTGCTCGACGGCAAAAGGCGCGAGCACGAACGCGCCGCCGACCGCCGGGACGCGGCGCACAGCCAAGCTACCTCCACCCGTGACCGCCTGCGCGAGCGCGAGGCCGGCCGGCCGATCGCCACCCAAGAGCGGCTCGACGCCGCCCGGACGGCCCGCGATACCGGCTTCGCGCCCCTGCGCGACGCCCTCGCGGCCGGGCGCAGTGCCGAGCCCGGCGCGATCGCGACCTACGAGCGCGCCCTGTTCGAGGCGGACCGCCTGGCCGACGCGCGCGCCGCCGACGCCGCCCGGGTCGCGGCCCACGCCGCCGACCTCGACCGCCTCGCCGCCGAGGACGCCGCCTGCGCGGCGGCGGATCGGGTGCTCGCCGCGATCGCCCATGAGATCGCCGAGGGCGAGGCCGCCTGGCACGAAGCGTGGCGGCCCGCCGGTCTCGTCCCCGGCCCGCCGGCCGAGATGGCGGCCTGGCTCACCGAGACCGAAAACCTGATCGAGGCCGAGCAGCGCCTGGCCGAGCAGCGGATCGAGCGGGACCGGCTGTCGGCCCGGATCGAGGCCGCCCGGGCGCCGCTCGCCGCCCTGTTTACCCGGGCCGGCCTCGATCCCGCCCCCGATCTCGATGTCGGGCAGGCGCTGGAGCGGCTGGAGACGCGGGTTGCCACCCTGGCAAGCCGGTGGGAGGCCAACCTCCAGACCGGCGGCCTGCTCCGCGCGGCCGCGGCGGCCGCCGACAGGCTGGACGTGGCCCTTTCCGAGACCGAGGGCCGCCGGGCCGCCTGGCAGGCCGAATGGGCGGAGGCTCTGCGCCCCCTCGGCCTCGCTGCGAGCGCCCGTCCCGAGGAGGCCGAGAGCGCCTTGGAGGCGTGGCGCGCGGTGCCCGACCGCCTCACGGCCCGCGCCGACCTGCAGCGCCGGGCGGCGGGCCTGCGGCGCGACCGGGAGGCGTTCCGGGTCACGGCCGCGTCCCTGGTCGAAGCGTTGGCCCCCGACCTCGCCGGCACGCCGCCGACAGGGGCCGTCCGCACGCTGCATGACCGCTTGGTCGCTGCGCAGGCCCGGGCGGCCCGCCGCGCCGAACTGGACCGGCGCCTGGCGGATGCGGAGGGGGCGGCACGCGCCGCCGCCGGGCTGCACGCCGCCGCCCGGGCCGCGCTGACCCGGCAGATCGCGCAGACCATGCCGGACCTCGCCGAGGCGCCCATCGCGGGGATCGAGGCGGTGTTCGGGCGGCTGAACACCCGGGAGGCGCTCCGGGCCGAGCGCCTGCGCCTGCGTGGCAGCCTCGCGGGCGCCGCCGACGGCCTGCCGGAAGCCGAGATCCGCGCCGGCCTCGACGCCCTGCCCCCGGAAGCGGTCGAGGCGGAACTCGCCCGCCTCGCCATGGAGGCCGAAGAGCAGGCGGAGCGCGGCCAGGTCGTCTACGCCGACCGCGACCGCGCCGAGCGGCGCCGGGCGGAGCTGGAAGGCGGCAGCGGCGCCGAACTGGCCGCCGCCGAGCGCAAGGCCGCCGAGGCGGATCTGCAGGCGGCGTCCCGCTCCTGGGCGGTGCTGCGGCTCGCCGGCCTGATGCTCGGCCAGGCGGTGGCCCGGCACCGGGCCGGCCAGCAGGATCCGCTCGTCGCCCGGGCCGGAGCCCTGTTCCGCGCCCTCACCGGCGGCGGCTTCGCGGGGCTGGCCCAGACCTACGACGAGGCCGACACCCCGAAGCTCGCCGGACAGCGCGCGGGCGGCGGGTTGGTCGGGATCGAGGGCATGAGCGAGGGTACCCGCGACCAGCTCTACCTCGCCCTGCGCCTCGCCTACCTGGAGGATTACGCCGGGCGCGCCGAGCCGGCCCCCTTCATCGGCGACGATCTGTTCTCGACATTCGACGAGGCCCGGACCGGATACGGCCTCGACGCGCTGGCCGAGATCGGCGCCAGCGTCCAGCCGATCCTGTTCACCCACCACCGTCACGTCGCCGAGATCGCCCGGGACCGGCTGGGGGACGCGGTGGACGTTTTGGAGCTGTAGGGGGCGGTTTTGACCGAAGAGCGCGGCCGTCCGGCAACTCCCTTGGCGACGGCCGCCACAACGGCGGGGAGTAAATCTCTCCGTCATGCCGGGGCGCCGTAGGCGATCCCGAAATCCAGAGCCGCCGACCGCGCAAGTCCTTCAAGGGTCGGCGGTTATGGTTCCCGGGCTCCCCTGCGTGGCCCCGGGATGGCGAGGCGGGGGATCGTGCGGTTTTTGAACCCTCAATTGCTGCAGCAGGGGCGTTTCGTCCCTTGAATGCCCCGGTCCGCCTAAGGAAGGCGCGCTGTCCTCGCGGAGAAGGTGCTCGTTGGGTTCAGGCCCTTGCCGCGGTGGAGAGTTCAGCCCCGCAGATACCGTGCCTCCAGATGCGCCCGGAACGCCGCCGTCCCGAGCGGCGCCCCCGTCGCCCGCACCAGCAGATCATCCGTTCCGAGGAGGCTGCCCACTTCGTGCACGTTGGCCCGCAGCCAAGTGCGCAGCGGTGCGAAGTCGCCCTCGGCAAGGCAGCCCGGCAGGGCGGGCTCCGCCGTGCGGGCCGCCCGGAACAGCTGGGCCGCGGCGAGCGCGCCGAGCGTGTAGGTCGGGAAGTAGCCGAACGCCCCGCTCGGCCAGTGGATGTCCTGCAGGCAGCCGAGGCGGTCGTCGGGAACCGTGAGGCCGAGGAGGTCGCGCAGGCCGTCGTTGAAGGCGCCCGGCAAGTCGGCCACCGCGAGGTCGCCCGCGATCATCGCAGTCTCCAGCCGGTAGCGCAGCAGGATATGAGCCGGGTAGGTCGCCTCGTCGGCGTCGACCCGGATGAAGCCCGGCCGGACCCGGGTGTTCAGCGCGTGCAGGTTCTCCGGCGACCATTCCGGCCCGGAGCGGCCGAACGCCTCCCGCAGCAGCGGTGCCAGGTAGGTGAAGAACGCCCGGCTGCGGCAGGCCTGCATCTCGACGATGAGCGACTGGCTCTCGTGCAGGCTCATGCCCCGGGCAGCCCCCACCGGCTGGTGCCGCCACGCGGCGGGGCGGCCCTGCTCGTAGAGGGCGTGGCCGGTCTCGTGCAGCACGCCCATCAGGGCGCGGCCGAAATCGGCCTCGTCGTAGCGCGTGGTGATGCGCACGTCGTCGGTGGCCCCCCCGCAGAACGGGTGCAGGCTGATGTCGAGCCGGCCGCGGGTGAAGTCGAAGCCGAGCGCGCTCATCAGCTTGAGGCCGAGGGCGCGCTGCGTGCCCACGTCGAACGGGCCTTCCAGGGGCAGCGGCGCCCTGCGGGAATCCTGGATCTCCCGGGCGCGGGCGATCAGGTCCGGCAGCCAGCTCGTGAGATCGGAAAACAGCGGGTCGATCACCGCCCGGCGCATGCCGGGATCGTAGCTGTCGAGCAGCGCGTCGTAGGGATCGAGCCCGAGCGCCGCGCCCTTGGCCTGCCCGATCTCGCGCTGGAGCCGCAAGACCTCGGCGAGGTAGGGCGCCAGCCGGGCGAAGTCGGCGTCGCGCCGCGCCTCGCGCCAGACCATCTCCGACCGGGACACCGCCCGCGAGCTGGCCTCGACCAGATCCCGGGGCACGGCGGCGCCGTGAGCCTGGGTCCGCCGCATCTCCCGCAGGTTGGCGGCCGGCCACGGATCGAGCCCGCCCGCCGCCTCGGCCGCGTCGATCTCTCCCCGCGTCTCGGGCGCCGTCAGGATCTCGTGCGCCAGCCCGCGCAGGATGGCCAGCTGGTCTCCCCGCGCCTCGGCCGCCCCGTCGGGCATCAGCGTCTGCGCATCCCAACCGAGGATACCGGCCGCCCCTTCCAGGGCCGCCAGGCGGGAGAAACGCTGTTCGAGGATCTGGTAGGCGGTCATGCGATCATCCGTCCCGGTCGGTTCCTGATCGACGCGTGCCAGCATACGCTCTGCAGGCACCGATCATTAGGATATAATTCCTTGATGGTGTTAAGTGTGGGCCTCACCCCGCCTGCAGCATCTCCAGTTCCAGCCACCGGTCCTCCGCCTGCGACAGCTCGGTCTCGGCCTGGGCCAGCATGGCGGTGGCCTTGTCGAACCGGGCCGGGTCGCGGGCGTAGAGGTTGGCATCGTCCAGGACCGTCTTGAGCTGGCCGATCGCCGCTTCCAGCTTCGCGATGCGGGCCGGGAGCGTCTTCAACTCGTGCTGATCCTTGAAGCCGAGCTTCGGCTTGGCGGAGGCCTGCGGGGCCGGCGCGGTGGATTGGCGCTCGCGCGACCCCTTCTTGGCCGTGACCGTGCGGGCCTCGACCCCCTGCCCGCGCTGGACCAGCATGTCGCTGTAGCCGCCGGCATATTCCATCCAGCGGCCCGCCCCTTCCGAGACCAGCACGCTGCTGGCGACCCGGTCGAGGAAGTCGCGGTCGTGGCTGACCAGAATCAGCGTGCCCTGGTAGTCGCCGAGCATCTCCTGGAGCAGGTCCAGGGTTTCCAGATCGAGGTCGTTGGTCGGCTCGTCCAGCACCAGCAGGTTGGCCGGTTGCGCCAGCGCGCGGGCGATCAACAGCCGGTTGCGCTCGCCGCCGGACAGCACCGAGACCGGGGTCCGGGCCTGCTCGGGGGTGAACAGGAAGTCCTTGAGGTAGCCGATGACGTGGCGGCTCTGGCCGTTCACCGTGACGCTGTCGCCGCGGCCGCCGGTGAGCACCTCGGTGACGGTCATCCCGGGCTCCAGCGTCGCCCGCGCCTGATCGAGCACCACCGGCATCAGGTTGGTGCCCAGCACGATCTGCCCCGAATCGGGGGCGAGCCGGCCCATCAGAAGGTTGATCAGCGTCGACTTGCCGGCGCCGTTGGCCCCGACGATGCCGAGCCGGTCGCCCCGCATCACGCGCAGCGACAACCCGTCCACGATGGTCCGCTCGCCGTAGGCCTTGGCGATGTCCCGGGCTTCCACCACGAGGCTGCCGGAAGATTCGGCCTCCGAGGCCTGCATGCTGACGCTGCCCACCGGGCGGCGGACCTCGCGGCGATTCTGGCGAAGCTCGTGCAGGTTGCCGAGGCGGCGGACGTTTCGCTTGCGCCGCGCGGTGACGCCGTAGCGCAGCCAATGCTCCTCGGCGACGATCTTGCGGTCGAGCTTGTGCTGGTCGCGCTCCTCCTCTTCGAAGAACGCGTCGCGCCAGGCCTCGAAATTCGAGAATCCCTGCTCGATCCTCCGTGTTTCCCCGCGGTCCAGCCAGATCGTGGCGCGCGATAACGCGGAGAGAAACCGCCGGTCGTGGCTGATCAGGACCATGGCGGCGCGGGTTCCGCGCAGCTCCGCTTCGAGCCACTCGATCGCCGGAAGGTCGAGGTGGTTGGTCGGCTCGTCGAGCAGCAGCACGTCGGGCTCCGGCGCCAGCGCTTGGGCCAGCGCCGCGCGCCGTCCCTCGCCGCCCGAGAGCTTGCCCGGATCCTCCGCCCCGGTCATGCCGAGGCTTTCCAGCAAGTACTTGGCCCGATACGTGGATTCGTTCGGCGGCAATCCGGCCTCGACGAAATCGAGGGTGGTGGAGAACCCCGAGAAATCCGGCTCCTGCGCCAGGTAGCGGATCGTGGTCCCGGGCTGCAGGAACAACCGCCCCTTGTCCGGCTCGACCAGGCCGGCGGCGATCTTCATCAGCGTCGACTTGCCCGAGCCGTTCCGCCCGACCAGGCAGGTCCGCTCGCCGGGCGAGATGGTGAGGTCGGCGCGGTTGATCAGCGGAGTACCGCCGAAGGTCAGCGCGATATCTTGGAGGGTCAGAAGCGGGGGAGCGGCCATGCCGGGCTTATGGCAGCGCCGGGCTTCCGGTTCAAACGGTGCCGCCCCGCGGGGCGGGGCGGCACACGCGCTCAGGCGATCGGGTTGGCCGGCCCGGTGGGCGGGCTGATCTCCGGCGGGCCGGGATCGTTCACCGGGATCTCCGGCGGCTGAATGCCGGGCGCCTCGGCCGGGGTGTTCCCGGGGATCTCGGGACCGGGCGGCTGCGTCGGGGCCTGCGGCGGCTCGTAGGGAGCGTCCGGCACCGGCGTGGGCTGCGGCGGAACCTCGGGCACTTGGCCGGGATCGGCGAGGGTGAAGTCTGGCACGGCTGTCCTCCAGATGGCCCGCGGTGCTGGGCTGCACCGTTCGGGCGGCAACGAGGGCCTGCCGCTCCGGTTCCGGCGTGCTACTTCTTGGTGAGGAGGAGATTGCCCTCCTTGCTCGCCACCTTCTGAATCTTCTCGGCGAACAGGGCGAGCAGGAACGGCAGCTTCACCTCGAGGCGCACGCTCTCGGGGCCGACATCGATGGTGCCGCCGATCTTCTGGGTCATCGCCGAGACCCCGAAATCGAGGCGGTCGCCCGTCCAGGCGAGCTGGTCCACGCTGACGCCGCTCTTGGCCAGGAAGGCCCGCGCCTGGTCGGTGCCGTGCTCGAGGCGCCGCTTGGCCTCGTCGCGGCCGAGGTCGTGCGGGATGTCGACGATCAGGGGTTTGGGCATGGGGCGGCTGGGTCCGGACTGCTTTCGCAGCACATGGGGCCTCCCGATGCCGCAGACAACGTCGGGAGGCCGCAGGGCTTCAGGACAGGCTCGTCCTGCAAGCCGTCAACGCCAGGTCTTCAGTTCAGGACTTGAAGCGAGACGTAGCTCGTGCCGCCCATGCCGAGGGCACGCGCCGAGCCCCGCGAGAGATCGATGATCCGGCCGCGCACGAATGGGCCGCGGTCGTTGATGCGCACCACCACCGAGCGGCCGGTCCTGCGGTTCTCCACGCGGACCCGGGTTCCGAACGGCAGGCTGCGATGGGCAGCGGTCAGTCCGTTGGGGTTGAAACGCTCACCGTTCGCGGTGCGATGGCCGCTCCCGTACCAGGAGGCCCCGCCGCTCTGGGCGGCAGCCGGGAGGGTCGTTCCGACGATGGCAGACAGCATTCCAACGGTGGCCACGAACTTACCGAAACCAGATGTCATTCTTCCCGTATTCCCTTGTTGTTTCCGGGGCGGCGCAAGTCGTTTCAGAAATCGACCGGAATAAGGCGGCCTTTCGGGCATGCTGCGGGTCACATTTTAGCCAGTTTTGAGCTGGTCATGCAGATTACATCCCGTTTTGTATCTCAATATTTCCCGGATGTCTTCGATTTGCAGACACGACAGTCGTTCGCGGTCATCGGCAAGTGCTGGCAAGAGATGCCACATCGGTCCCACGATCAGCTATAATTCCTAAGCCCTGCGTGGGGTGTGACCCTGTATCCCGCTCAGCTGGACGCGGATGCCGTCCGGACCCGACAATTGTCGTTCGGAGCGCTGCCATAAGAATGGGCGGTTCGGTGCCGGCACTCCGTCAGCAAAGCCGAGCTACGGCAACTGACGTCGCGCCTCTAGGCGCGCGTCGAGGGGTGGCTTTTTCTGCGGAAAGACTGGCGGCCTGGGCGGTAGGCAAAAAGTGCAGCCCCAGAACGGGACGCGCGGCCGGCGAATTCGAAAACCCGGCCTTTACCGTGTCCGACGCATGGTCTGCCGGTCAGTCGCGTAACCGGTGTTTGCCATGGCTTCCCCGCGTACCGTGGCTGCCGATGCCGTCGCCCGGAAACAGGTCTCGCGTGCCGGGCGGCCCGCATCGGCGCCACGGATGGGTCTCGTACCCGCCCAGCGTTCCCTTCCCCTTGACCAAGTTCTGGTCGGGGATTGCATCTCGGCCATGAACGCGCTGCCGGCTTCGAGCGTCGACTGCGTGTTCGCCGACCCACCCTACAACCTGCAGCTCGGCGACGCCGGCCTGCTGCGTCCGGACCAGAGCTGTGTCGACGCGGTCGACGACGACTGGGACAAGTTCGCGACCTTCGAGGCCTACGACAGCTTCACCCGCGAATGGCTCGCCGCCTGTCGCCGGGTGATGAAGCCGAACGCGACCCTCTGGGTGATCGGGTCGTACCACAACATCTTCCGGGTCGGGAGCGCGTTGCAGGATCTCGGTTACTGGATCCTGAACGACATCGTGTGGCGCAAGGCCAACCCGATGCCGAACTTCCGCGGCAAGCGCTTCACCAATGCCCACGAGACCCTGATCTGGGCCTCGCGCTCTGCGGATTCGAAGGGCTACACCTTTCATTACGACGCGCTGAAGGGGGGCAACGAAGACCTCCAGATGCGCTCGGACTGGTTCATTCCGCTGTGCACAGGCGAGGAGCGGCTGAAGGATGCGGAGGGCCACAAGGTCCATCCGACCCAGAAGCCCGAGGCCCTGCTCGCCCGCACCCTGATGGCGGCGACCAATCCCGGCGACGTGGTGCTCGACCCGTTCTTCGGCACCGGCACCACCGGTGCTGTCGCCAAGCGCCTCGGCCGCCGCTTCATCGGCATCGAGCGCGAGGCCACCTACGCGAAGGCCGCGATGGAGCGGATCGCCGCCGTCCAGCCGCTGTCGAAGGCGGCCCTCATGGTGGCGCCGACCAAGCGCGCCGAGCCGCGGGTGCCGTTCCTCTCGGTGATCGAGGCCGGGCATATCCGCCCGGGCGAGATCGTCACCGACGAGCGGCGCCGCTTCCGCGCCACGGTGCGTCCGGACGGCCAGCTCGACAACGGCCTGGTCATCGGCTCGATCCACAAGATCGGCGCCCTGGTCCAGGGTCTTCCGGCCTGCAACGGCTGGACCTTCTGGCACGTCGAGCGTTCGGGCAAGCCGTTGGTGATCGACAGCTACCGGGCCGGCCTGCGGCAGGCGATGGCGAACGGCTGAGCCCTCCCCGTATCGGTCCTGGGATCCCAAAGGGCGGAGCCCTTTGGCGGGTGCAGGGCAGAGCCCTGCGAACACCTTGGGGCTTCGCCCCAAGCCCCACCAAAGGGCTGAGCCCTTTGGGAACCCGGTCAACGCCGCCGCGCCGCGCCCGGCCGACGCGTCGGTGGCCGGGCGCGCACCGGGACCGGCACTGCCTCAGGCTCGCCATCCAAAAAGTCGTCCATGTCCGGCGGCGGCTCCGGTGCCGGCTTTGGGCGCGGCTTGGGCACCGCGCGCACGCTCGGCCGCGGCTCCGGATCGGCCATCGAGATCGGCGCCTCCATGGCCGCGAGCAGCGGCATCGCCGGTGGCTCCTTCTTCGAGCGGCCGCGCGGCTTCTTCTCGGGCTCCGGCTTCGGGTCGAAGGCGTGGGCCAGCACCTTCCGCATCAGGCCGGGCAGCGGCTCGTCCTCCAGCGCGCTGCGCGGGGTGAAGCGCATGCCGGGCGGCGTCGGGGTCGAGAGCGCGACCCGCGCCGAGAACACCGTCAGCTCCAGCGGGAAATGCGTGAATCCGTGCCGCACCAGGCCCGGCAGGCGCTTCCAACGGGCGTCGATCGGCGCGTCCAGGAGGGCCGCGGCGACGTCGTAATCCGGCTCCCAGGCGCTGCCGGGCGGCTCGGCCATGGTGCCGAGCAGACCCTCCGGCGGACGCGTCCGCAGCAGCACCGCCTCGTCGCCGCTGCGGATCGCCACGAAGGCCGCGCCGCGGCGCAGCGCCCCCTTGGCGACCTTGATCTTGCGCGGGAACGTGTCCTGCGTGCCGCGTGCCCGGGCCTCGCAGGGCAGCATCCACGGGCAGAGCGCGCAGGCGGGGCGCTTGGGCGTGCAGATCGTCGCGCCGAGATCCATGAGCGCCTGCGCGAAGTCGCCCGGCCGGTCGTGCGGCACCAGGGCCTGGGTCAGCCGACGGATCTCCGGGCGGCTGCCGGGCAGCGGCGCCTCCACGGCGAACACGCGACTCAGCACCCGCTCGACATTGCCGTCGACCGCGGCTTCCGCCCGCTCGAACGCGATCGCGGCGATCGCTCCGGCCGTGTAGGCGCCGATGCCCGGGAGCTTGCGCAGGCCCTCGGCCGTGTCGGGGAAGCGGCCCGCCGCCGCGACGGCCTTGGCGCAGGCGTGGAGGTTGCGGGCCCGGGAATAATAGCCGAGCCCGGCCCAGGCCGACATCACCACCTCCTCGGGGGCTTCGGCCAGCGCGTCGATATCCGGAAAGCGCGTCAGGAAGCGCTCGAAATACGGCCGCACCGCCGCGATCGTGGTCTGCTGCAGCATCACCTCGGAGAGCCAGACCCGGTAGGGATCGGGCACCTCGCCGGCGAGCGCGCGCCACGGCAGGACCCGCCGGTGCCGGTCGTACCAGGCGAGCAGGTCGTCGGCGCGTGGTCCGGAAGCGGACCCGGAATCCGTGGCTGAACAGGTCGGCATGGGCCAGGCTGCATACCCGGAGGGGCCGGGCGATCATAGGCCCGCCCGACGCCGGGGCGGTGCTCCCTTCTTAAACGAAGCTGCGCTACCGTGATGCGATTCATCCGGGGGCGAGGCCCAGAGCACCATGGCGCGCGTCAAACCGCTGGCCGAGCTGATCGAGAGCTGCATCGGGCCCGCCTTCGCGGCGCAGGGCTTCGCGTCGACCGATATCCTGGCGGCCTGGCCGGAGATTGTGGGCGAGCGGCTGGCACGCTATTGCCGGCCCTCGAAGCTCGAATGGCCCAAGCGCCGCCGCAAGGAGGCCGACGCGCCGGAATCCGGCACGCTCGTGGTCCGGGTCGAGGGCGTCTTCGCGATCGAGCTCCAGCATCTCGCGCCCGTGGTGATCCAGCGCATCAACGCGCATTACGGCTGGGCCTGCGTCTCGCGCCTCGTGCTGCAGCAGGACCGGGTCGGCCGCGGCGGCCGGCCGGCGCCGCGCACCGGCATCGACCCGTCCCGGGCCGTGGAGGTGAAGCGCGCGGTGGCCGCGATCGAGGATGACGGGTTGCGCGCCGCCCTGGACCGCCTCGGGATCGCCGCGGTGGCCACGCGGCCCGAGCGCTGACCCGCCGGTTTCAGCGGCGATTGCGTCATCTTGCCAGGAAAGCCGCGCCCGAGTACCCGCATCGGGACGCCAAGATTAAAGACGCGAAGACCGACCAGATCCGGCGGAGCCTGCCCATGACCACGCGACGCGACGCTCTCAAGTTCACCGGCCTCGCGCTCGGCGCCGGCTTGGCCCTGCCTTATCTGGCCCGCTCGGCCTGGGCGCAGAACGCCGATCTGGCCGCCCTGATGCAGCCGGGCCCCCTCGGCGACGTCTGGCTCGGCCCGGCCGACGCCAAGTGCACGATCATCGAATACGCCTCGATGACCTGCTCGCACTGCGCCGCGTTCCATCGCACCACCTGGCCGGTGCTCAAGGAGCGCTACATCGATACCGGCAAGGTGCGCTTCACCCTGCGCGAATTCCCCCTCGACCCGCTGGCCACCGCCGCGTTCATGCTGGCGCGCTGCCAGGGCGAGGCCAAGTATTACCCGATCACTGACCTGCTGTTCGACCAGCAGCCGGCCTGGGCCTTCACCCAGAAGCCCGTCGACGCGCTGGAGCAGATGCTCCGTCAGGCCGGCTACACCAAGGATACCTTCGAGGCCTGCCTGAAGGACCAGAAGGTCTACGGCGCGGTCAACGCCGTGAAGCAGCGCGGGCTGGACGTCATGAAGGTCGACTCTACCCCGACCTTCTTCATCAACGGCGAGCGCTACACCGGCGAGATGACGATCGACGGCATGGAGAAGGTCATCAAGCCGATCATCGGTGCCTGATCGTCGCGGCGGTCGATGCGCGAAGCACCACCGCCCAGCCTGGGCAAAAGCCTGAAAACAGCATACGGTTCAAAGACTTACTATGTATCGACGTCGCCTTGACACCCAAGATAGGCGAAACTATGGTGCGCCCGCTTGATGGGGGCGTCCAGCCGGTTTCAGATCCTCCCGCCCTGTGAGTTTCAGCCGTGAGCGGCGACGATTCCAGGGATGGGAAAGAGGCCGCGGGAACGCCGACGGACAGCGAACTCTCCGCGAGGCTCAGACGTCTCGAGACGCAGATCGAACGGAAGCGTCCGCAGGCCGCTCCCGATCCTTCCTTGCGGCCTCGGGGTACCGGGCCCTCCTCGCTCGGTCAGGCCATGACGATCTCCACGGAGTTCGTCGCGGGGGTGATCGCGGGGGGCATACTCGGCTGGATCGTCGATCATGTCTTCGGGACGAAACCCTGGGGCCTGATCGTCCTCCTCATGCTGGGGTTCGTGGCGGGGATCTACAACGTGATGCGGGTGTCTGGTTTTGCCGGCGCGCGTCCCGGACGAGACGATCGGCAAGAGCCATAAGGCGCGCCGGTCGATAGGGGTTTGAGGCGATCGACGCTGTCGATGCGCCGGATCAAGAGGGGCGGAAGCGGGAATGGCGGTCACGATCGACCCGATCCATCAGTTCGAGCTGAAGCCGCTCGTATCGCTCGGCCATATCGGCCATCAGCAACTCGCGTTCACGCAATCCGCCCTGTACATGTTCGCCGCCGTCGGCGTGATCGCCCTGATCACGATCGTGGCGACGGCGTCGCGCTCGGTGGTGCCGGGGCGGATGCAGTCGCTGGCCGAGATCTTCTACGAGTTCATCGCCGACACGGTGCACCAGGCGACCGGCGACGGCGGCAAGCGGTTCATGCCGCTGGTCTTCTCCCTGTTCATGTTCGTGCTGATCCTGAACCTGTTCGGGATGATCCCGTACGCGTTCGCGGTGACCAGCCACCTGATCATCACCTTCGGCCTCGCCGCCCTGGTGATCTCGGTCGTGGTGATCTTCGGCGTCATGAAGCACGGCACCCACTTCTTCGGCCTGTTCGTGCCGTCGGGCGTGCCGAAGCCGCTGCTTGCGATCTTGGTGCCGATCGAGATCATCTCGTTCATCTCGCGGCCGATCAGCCTGTCGGTGCGTCTGTTCGCGAACGTGCTCGCCGGCCACATCGCGATGAAGATCTTCGCGTTCTTCGTGGTCCAGCTTCTTCTCGCGGGTGCCTGGAGCGTGCTATCGCCGCTTCCGCTGTTCCTGACGATCGCGCTGACCGCTCTCGAGTTCCTCGTTGCGGCGCTTCAGGCCTACGTCTTCGCGACGCTGACGGCGATCTACCTCAACGACGCTCTCCACCCCGGCCACTAGGCGCACGCCCCGGCCGCTCAGCTTCACCCCGGCCTCCGGACTTGGCCGGCTCCACCCGCCGCGAACGTCACCGCACGTTTCGATCTGAAGAGACCTCAGGAGTTATCATGGATCCCGTCGCTGCGAAGTACATCGGCGCCGGCCTCGCCTGCCTTGGCATGGCGGGTGCAGGCATCGGCCTCGGCAACCTGTTCGGTCAGTTCCTCGCCGGCGCCCTTCGCAACCCCTCCGCGGCCGACGGCCAGCGCGCCACGCTGCTCCTGGGCTTCGCCCTGACCGAGGCGCTGGGCATCTTCTCGCTGCTCATCGCGCTGCTGCTGCTCTTCGCCGTCTGATCGACGCGCTCGGAGGCCGCGGACGCCGCGGCCTCCACCGGGCTCTCACCGCCCGACCAACGGGTGGGCGCTTCGCGAACGAGGCGTCCGCCTTCTTCCGTCACCGCGTCGGCGGTGACCTGTGCGAACGGTGTCAGTGTAGCGGTCTCATGGCGCAGCCGAATCCCCTCACCACGCCGCCCCCGGGCGCCGACACGCAGCTCGTGCCCGGCCATGTCGAGCACACGGAAGCGCATAGCGGCGCCTTCCCGCCCTTCGAGACCTCCGGGTTCCTGTCGCAGCTGATCTGGCTCGCGCTGGCCTTCGGTCTCCTCTACTACCTGATGGACAAGGTCGCGCTGCCGCGGATCCAGGCGATCCTGCACGCCCGCGCAGAGCGCCTGCGGACCGATCTCGATCAGGCCCAGGCCATGAAGTCCGAGGCCGATGCCGCCGGACTGGCCTATGAGACCGCGCTCCGCGATGCGCAGGGCAAGGCCCGCGACATCGCCCAGACCACCCGGAACGAGCTGGCCGCCGAGGCCGATGCCAAGCGCAAGGCGCTCGAAGCCGACCTGAACACGAAGCTCTCGTCCGCCGAGGCGACGATCCGCACGCGGACCGAGGCTGCGATGGGCAACGTCCGCAGCATCGCCGGCGAGACCGCGGCAGCGATCGTGGAGCGCCTGACGGGCCAGGCGCCCGATCCGGCGACCCTCGACCGCGCCCTCGACGCCACCGCACACTGAACGGGAACCCACGATGCTGCTCGAAGCCGAATTCTGGGTCGCCGTCGCGTTCGTCATCTTCATGGGGATCGCCTGGAAGGCCGGTGCCTTCGCGACCATGACCAAGGGCCTCGACGGTCGCGCGACCCGCGTCCGTCACGAGCTCGACGAGGCCAAGCGCCTGCGCGAGGAGGCCGCGACCGTGCTGGCCGACTACAAGCGCCGCCGCGCCGAGGCCGAGAAGGAAGCCGAGTCGATCATCGCCGGCGCCCGCGAGGAGGCCAAGCGCGCCGCCGAGGAAGGCCATCGCAAGCTGGACGACTTCCTGGCCCGGCGCACCAAGGCCGCCGAGACCAAGATCGCACAGGCCGAGGTCCAGGCCGAGGCCCAGGTTCGGGCGGCCGCTGCCGATGCGGCCGTGAAGGTCTCCGAGACGATCCTGCGCGAGCGCATGCAGGGCGACGCGGCGCAGGGCCTGATCCGCTCCAGCCTCGGCGAGGTCCGGACCCGCCTGCGGTCCTGATCCCGGCGGACATCCCGCGCCGACGAGAAGCCGCCTCCGGGCGGCTTTTTTCGTTCGGATGCCCCGGGTGCCCTTTCGTGGCTGCCACCCGGCCCTGTCGTCGGGGTGGCGGGGTCGTCATGGCGTGCGGACGATCCGGAGCGTCGCCGGGAGCACGTAGGGCGAGCCCGGCAGGTGCGCGCCGTCACCCTCACGCCGCACGCTGATCGCGTGATCCTGGCGCGGAGAGAGCAGCCCGACCGGGAGGTCCAGCGCGAAACCGCATCGGCCCGTGCCGATGCCTTCGACGGCGAGGTCCTCGCGGAACAGGTCGGCCCGGCAGCGACCGAGGACGCGCCGCTCGACCGCCACCAGGATCGCAACCGGAACGTCCGGAGCATCCGTCTCCCACGCCCAGCCGACGATGCGGCGATGGCTGAGCACGTCGATACTACCGCGCATCGTCATGATGTCGCTTTCCGGCGTCAGGCGACCTGCGCCCGGCTCCATTCACCCGTTGCGTCGAGCCGCATGGCGCCGATCACGGCTCCGTCGGCCGAGCGGCGCACCGACACGGTATGGGAGACGCCGACCGCGAGCGGCACGTCCAGACCCAGGTCGAACCCGTGCCGCCCTCCGCCGATCCCGGCCGCGCCGAGATCGGGCCGGTCGATCTCCGCGAGCATCATGGCGACCACGACGCCGTCCACGAGGACGTCCAGGCAGACCGGTCCGCTCGGATGCGCGGTATCCTGGGCCCAGCCGGCGACGCGCAGGTCGCCGTTGCGGATCTCGCACACATCCAGGCTGCCGCGGATGTCGCCGAAGCCCGGCTCATCCATCGACAGGCCGGCCCGCTGGATCAGACGGCGGACGAGCGCCTTCAGGAACGGACCGTCCTCCACGCGCTCGGCATAGGCCGCGGGCGCCGGGCGCATTCCCGGCCGGCCCGTGCCGCCGTCGAAACGCGCGCGCAGGCCGGCTGCAGGGAAGAAAATCTCGGCCGGTGCGGCTTCGGCCAGCAGCATGTCGTGCGCGTCGAGTTCGATATGCCAGTAGGTCAGGTCGGCCACCGCCTCACCGCGCGTGATGGACCGGCCGTTGACGAGATGACCGGCGGCGACGAGCAGGCCGTGCAGATGGAGCGCATGGTCCGGCGAGACCCAGAGGTCCCGGATGGGTACGCCGTCTGCGAGGGCACCGGCCTTGATCCGGACAGGCCAGTCCGCTCGCGGCGCGGTGGCGCCGGAGTAGCGGCGCGTGCCGATCCATCGGATCGGTCGCAGCTGCCCCAAGGCGGTCACGACCTGCTGACCGACCCGTAGATCCTCGACTGCAACCTCGCCGTGTTCTGTGAGGATGCGGGTGCCGGTGCAGTAGCACGGCGCCGGAGTGTTTGATGGCGGCGATCCGGGCGTGGCCTCCGCGCCGGCCGGCGCCGCGGCCGCACCTGTCGCGGGCGATGATGTCGCCGCGCCGGATGTCGGCGGCGACGCTGGAAGACCCGAGACCGATGTCGGCGACGATGCTGCGGGACCCGAGAGGGATGACGACGCGGCTGCCCCTCCCCTGATGGGTGACGACCCGACCCCTGTCGTGGAGCCCGAACGGGCGGCGGTGGAGCCGTAGAGGCCAGGATCGTACCCATCCGGAGACGAAACCCGGCCCTGTGGGACCGCGACCGCGTTCGTGCTGTTGGAGTAGACCCGGATGTAGTCGATGGTCGATGTGATCGGGCTTCCCGTGGCGGTCCCTTCGCTCCGGACCGCTAGGTCGGCGATCAGGTACATCGGGCTGTGCAGGTCCGACGGCGTGATCTGCGATCCGGTCAGCTGGCCGTCGACATAGAAGCTGATCTTGTCCGCCTGCCAATTCATTCCGTAGGTGTGATAGCCGGACGGATTGTTCAGACCGGTGACGACTTGCCGATTGGTCTGCCAGGGTATGCCGTTCTGCGGATCGGTCGTGTGGATCGTGCTGTAGACGCTCCGGTCGTCGTTGCCGTAATGCTCGACGACGTCCAGTTCCTGGTGACCATTGGTGGCGCTCGATTGCGGGCTCTGCTGGTTCGGCAGCAGCCAGAACGCATCCCACGCGTTCGAATCGTTCGAGAAGTCGGCCCGGATCTCGAAGTAGCCGTAGGTCTGCGAGAAGTTGCTCTGCGTGGTGATCAGCCCCGATTCCCAGCTTCCGGGATAGCCGTACGGGGTCCGGTCCGGCACCGCCGTGATCGACAGCGTCCCGTTCTGGACGCTGAACGGATCGTAGCCCGAGGACGGATCGACGAAGGACGAACGCCCGAACCCGATATCGGACCTGTCATCGGTCGTCCGCCACTCGGCACGCGTGTCGGCGTAGGTCGTTCCGACACCGGTCCGGGAGATGCTGCGGTTATTGAACTCGTCGTCGAACGTCAGCCGATAGCCGGTGAGATCAACCATTCAGGCCGCCCCTTTTAGGCAGGTTGTCCGCTATTGAACGCTTTTTCTGGCGTTTAGCATTGGTCATTAACAATGATCAAATGGTAAACAAGGCGTTACACGGCGTCTCCCGGGCGGCGATGAGGGACGTCTGACGCCGGGCCGCATTTCGATCGGGGATCGGCGTCGGTGGGGCTATTCCGGATCGCCGCGCAACGGTCCCGATGCCAGGCGGCGACAGCGTGTTCGGTGGGTCTACGCCCGCATTCTCCCGTCGACCGATCCATTCCCGCGGAGGCGGCGGACGGCACGGTATGTCCGGACAGCGGGTCGCGAACATCGCTGCCGGCACTGCGTTCACCGGGAACGAGAATTCCGGGAGACGGCATGGCGGACAAGGCGCGGATCGTGATCGTCGGTGGTGGGGTTGCAGGGATCGAGGTGGCCACCAGCCTCGGCCGCGGTGGCAAAGCCGAAATCGTGCTGGCCGATCGCAGCCTGTCCCATGTCTGGAAGCCGATGCTGCATACCTTCGCCGCCGGCACCGCCCGGCCCGATCGGCAGAAGGTCGACTTCTTCGCGCAGGCGAGCCGGAACGGCTTCCGGTTCCAACCCGGGACCCTCATCGGGATCGACCGTTCGGCCCGCCGGGTGCGGCTCTCAGTCGAGGCGGCGCAGGGACGGCCGGAAGCCGACCTCGACTACGATCTCCTGATCCTCGCCATCGGCAGCAGGGCCAACGACTTCGGAACGCCGGGCGTCGCCGAGCACTGCTTGACCATCGATGACCTCACCGAGGCTGAATCGTTCCACCGGCACCTGCGGCGCCACCTGCTGGCCCGGCTCGACAGTCCCGATCGGCTCGAGATCGCCATCGTCGGCGGCGGCGCCACCGGCGTCGAACTGGCCGCTGAGCTGAAGCACGCCATCAACCTGGCCTCGGATTACGGCTCTCCCGACCTGCCGCGCCGACTGCGCCTGACCCTCATCGAGAGCGGTCCGCGCCTCCTGCCGGCTTTCCCGGAGCGGGTCTCCCGGGCGACCGCTCGCACCTTGTCCGACCTCGCCGTTGAGGTGCGGACCGGCGCCATGGTGACGGGCGCGGACGCGTCGGGCTTCACCCTGAAGGATGGCAGCCGCATCTCGGCCGGGTTGAAGGTCTGGGCCGCCGGCGTGAAGGCTCCGGACGTGCTCAGCACCGTCGAGGGGCTGGAGCGGTCGCGGACCGGCCAGCTCACGGTCGGTGACGACTTGCGCACGGCCCGGGACCCGGCGATCGTCGTGCTCGGGGACTGCGCCAGCCTCGTTGACAGCAAGACCGGCAAACCGGTCCCGGCCACGGCCCAGGCGGCGCGGCAGCAGGCTCAACACCTCGCGCTGCATCTCGGTCGGGCGCTGGCCCGGGGCGACACGGTCGCGGCGGACCTGCCGCCGTTCCAGTATGTCGAGAAGGGCGCCATCGTCTCGCTGGCCGATTTCAACGGGTGGGGCACCCTCGGGCGCTACACGTTCGGGGGCGGCCGCCTGAACGGCCTCTCGGCCCGGCTCACGCACGATCTGCTGTACCGGCAGCACCAGATCGGCCTGTACGGCCCGCTGCGCGGGACGATGACCTGGATCCTCGACGACCTCGATCACCTGATCAGCCCGCCGGTGAGCCTCGATTAGCCTCCGCGCGCAAGTGGATATCGGCTCGGCGTGAGTGCGCGCGTCCGGTCAGTCGGGGCGCTCGCCCTCGACCTCCTTGGTCTCCTCCACCTGCGGGGCGACCTGGCCGTAGTTCAGCACCGCCACCAGGGTGACGCCGCCGATGACGTTGCCGAGCAGCGTCGGCAGGAAGAACCGGTACCCGTAATCCTCGAGCGAGGCCGCGCCGGTGATCAGCAGGTAGAACGCCTCCACGGAGCCGGCGACGATGTGGGCGAGCCCGCACAGCGAGACCAGCCAGGTCATCAGCAGGATCACGAACGGCGCCGCGCTGCCCGTGGCGGGCAGGAACCAGACCATCAGGGCGATCATCCAGCCGGCGAACACCGCCTTCACGAAGGTGGACCAGAACCCGTGCGCGATGGCGTCGTGGCTGATCTCCGCGAAGGCCTTGAGCACCGGCGGCTCGAACGCGCCAGCGTTGGCGAGCACCGCGGCGATGGCCAGCGTCCCGAGGATATTGCCGCACAGGACGATCAGCCAGAGCCGCACCACCCGGAACGCCGTCTTCACCGTCCGGTCGTGCAGCAGCGGCAGGATCGGCGTGATGGTGTTCTCGGTGAACAGCTGCTGGCGCCCCAGCACGACGACCAGGAAGCCCACGGCGTAGCCCATCGTGGTGACGATCTTGGCCCAGTCGGCCTCGGGCAGGTGGCTCTTGAGTACGCCCGGCACGATCAGCGACAGCGCGATGCTGAGTCCCGCCGCGAAGGCGGAGAGGAACAGGGCGATGCCGTGGCGGCGCAACTCCTCGTCGCCCTCCAGCCGGATCACCTCGTGAAGCACGTAGGCATCCGGGCGGCCGATCTCGGAGACCTCCTTCAGCAGTTCGTCCCGCCGCGCCTCCTTGTCGGCCCGGTCCCTCCGATCCTGGATCATCCGTTCAGCTCCCTGACGCCACGCGACCGAACGTGAGAGAGTCAGGTCGTGAGCCGCGCCACGAGCGCTTCGACCACCGCCTTCGCCTCCGCCAGGGCCTGCGCATCCCGGCTGCGCACGACGATCCGGTTGCGGAACCCCTCCGGCGTCAGCGCCGGGTAGGAGCCGATCGACACGGCCGGCCGGGCCCTGGCGATCTCGCCGAGTTCGCCTGCGTATTGGCCTTCGGGGAGCCCGACGGCCTCGATGGTCTCGGAGATCATCGCGGCACCGCCCTTGAGGGTCGGCGCGACGGCATCGAGCATGGCCTGCATGATGCTCGGCACCCCGGCCATGACGTGGACGTTGCCGATGCGGAAGCCCGGGGCCTTCGACACCGCGTTGGGGATCAGGTCGGCGCCGAACGGGATCCGCGCCATGCGCAGGCGGGCCTCGTTCAGGTCCTCGGGCTTGTGACGCTCCAGCAGCATCGCCCGCGCCCGCTCGTCGATGTCGATGCCGACCCCGAACGCCTGGGCGACGCAATCGGCTGTGATGTCGTCGTGGGTCGGGCCGATCCCCCCGGTGGTGAACAGGTAAGTGTAGCGCGCCCGCAGGGCGTTCACCGCCTCCACGATCATCGCGGCCTCGTCGGGCACGATCCGCACCTCCCGCAGGTCGATCCCGGCGGCGGTGAGGAAATCGGCGATGGTGCCGATGTTCTTGTCCTTGGTACGCCCCGATAGGATCTCGTCGCCGATGACGAGGATCGCGGCCGTGATCGGATCGGAAGGCTGGTCCATGGAACTCTGTCGGCGAGGAGCAGGTCGAGGCCGGATCGCGGTCCGGCCGACGGTATCCCGCGCGCAACGGTCTCGCCGCCGCAGCGGTGACACCTTTGACGGTGGATGCTCTGCAGATAGCGCGGCCGCCGGCCCGGACCACACGAACCCGGAGATATCCCCCGATGCTGTTCGCCGCGCCGCTCGCGCCCGGTCTGCTGGTGCAGCGCTACAAGCGCTTCCTCGCCGACATCGAAACCGCGGACGGCCTCGTCACCGCGCACTGCCCCAATCCCGGTGCGATGCTCGGCCTCAACGAGCCGGGTCGGCCGGTCCTGCTCTCCCGCTCGAGCAATCCCGCGCGTAAGTTGCCGCTGACCTGGGAGTTGGTGGAGGCCGACCTGCCGGGCGGCCCGCAATGGGTCGGCATCAACACCCTGCGCCCGAACGCCCTGGTGGCCGAGGCGTTTCGCGCCGGCGGGATCGCGGCGCTCGCCGGGCACGATGTCTTCCGTCCGGAGGTCCGCTACGCGAAGGCCAGCCGCGTCGATTTCCTCGCGAGCGGCGCAGGCAGCGGGCCGTGCCACGTGGAGGTCAAGAACTGCCACCTGATGCGCCGGGCGGGCCTCGTGGAATTCCCGGATTGCGTCGCCGCCCGCAGCGCCCGGCACATGCGCGACCTGGCCCAGGTGGTCGTGGATGGCGGCCGGGCGATGGTGATCATCGTGGTGCAGATGCACGCGGAGGCGTTCGACGTCGCCCGGGACATCGACCCGGCCTTCGACCGGGCGTTCCGCGACGCCCGCGCGGCCGGCGTCGCAATGCATGCCTACCGCTGCGCGGTGAGCCCCGCGGGGGTCGCCCTGACCGACGAGATCCCGGTGATCACGCCGCCCTGACGGGCGCCTGTCGCTCGAACATCAGGTTCAATCGGGAGCGCGAGATCTCGCGATAGCCGAATCTCTCCAAGTGCGTGGGCAGGTCGATCTGCCACTGGCCGGTGCCGTTCTCGATCAGCAGGATGCGGGGGAGCAGCGCCTCCGGCGCCTCGCGCAGGAACGGCTCCAGGATCAGGTCTTCTGCGCCTTCCACGTCGAGCTTGATGGCGTCGACGCGGGTCAGGCCTTCGGCTCGCAGGAGGTCGAGGAGCGGCACCGCCGGCACGGTGATCCGGGCGCCCTCGTTGGTGCCGACGATCCGCAGGCTCGACTCGCCGCGGTTGCGCGGGTCGATGAACAGGGTCAGCTCGCCGGCCTTGTCGGCCACCGCGCAGGCGACCGCCTTGACGGTGTGGAACGGGTTCTGGGCGATGTTGTAGGTGAGACGCTCGAACACGTCGGGCTGCGGCTCGACCGCGACGATCCGGGCGGCCGGCCCCGAGAACGCCGCGACGCACAGGGCGTAGGCGCCGATATTGGCGCCGATATCCAGGAAGACGCAGTCCTTCGGCAGGCGCTCCTGCAGCAGCGCACGCTCCTGCGGATCGAAGAATTGCGGCGTGAACAGCACCTTCTTCTCGCAGTTGTTGTTGTAGGGGTGCAGCCGCATCCGGGCCCCGTAGCGGGTCACGTCGAGGGGCTTGCCGCCCAGCCGCGAGATCGCGATCCGGCGCAGGAACAGCGCCAGGCGCCGCCCATACCAGGACTCGGCCGGGATCCGGTTGGTCCGGCGGGTGATCGCCGCCACGAGGCCGGCCGGTTCGTAGGTGCCGTAGGGCTTGGGATCGGTCATAACCGGGGCGGTGTGCCAGCCGGCGCCCGCCCCCGCAAGCGGAGCGATCCGCGTTGCCCCCGCGCGGCCCTGTGGTCTAAGCGGAGGCCGAGCTTGGACGGCACGGGTTGCACGGCATGGATTCCTTCGATTCGGACGGCGTGCGGATCGCCTATATCGACGTCCCGCCGGCAGAGGGGGCCGGCACGCCGATCCTGCTGATCCACGGTTTCGCCTCCAACCACGCGGTCAATTGGGTCAACACCCAGTGGGTGCGCGCGCTGACGCAGGCCGGCTACCGCGCGATCGCCCTCGACAATCGCGGGCATGGCGAGAGCGAGAAGCTCTACGACCCGGCCGAATATAGCTCCGAGGCCATGGCGGGCGACGCGATACGGCTGCTCGACCATCTCGGCATCGAGCGCGCGCACGTGATGGGCTATTCGATGGGCGGACGGATCACCGCCCACATCGCCCTCGACCATGCCGACCGAGTCCGGTCCGCGCTGATCGGCGGGCTCGGCATGCACCTCGTCGAGGGCAAGGGCTTGCCGTCCGGGATCTCCGAGGCGCTGGAGGCGCCCCCCGGCACACCCGCTCCGAACCCGACCGCCGCGGCGTTCCGCACCTTCGCCGAACAGACCCGGAGCGACCTCCGCGCGCTCGCGGCCTGCATGCGCGGCTCGCGCCAGACGCTGAGCCGGGCAGAACTCTCCCAGATCGAGGTGCCGGTGCTGGTCTCGGTCGGCACCCTCGATACGGTGGCGGGCTCCGGCCCGGCCGTGGCCGCCCTGATCCCAGACGCACGCGCTCTGGAGATCGAGGGCAAGGACCACTCCACCGCCGTGGGCGCCAAGCCGCACCGGGACGGCGTGTTGGCGTTCCTCGCCGCGCAGCCCTGAAATCAACTCTTCAGGCGGTAGCCGGTGCGAAAGATGTAGGTGACGAGGCCGAGGCAGATCACCAGGAACAGCATCGTCATCCCGAGGCTGATCGCGATGCTGACATCGGCCTTGCCGAAGAACGCCCAGCGGAAGGCGCTGATCAGGTAGACCACCGGGTTGACGAGGCTCACGGCGTGCCAGAACGGCGGCAGCATGTCGATGGCGTAGAAGCTGCCGCCCAGGAACGTCAGGGGCGTCACGACGAGGAGCGGCACCAGCTGCAGCTTC
This sequence comes from Methylobacterium mesophilicum, assembly GCF_022179445.1. Taxonomy (GTDB): domain Bacteria; phylum Pseudomonadota; class Alphaproteobacteria; order Rhizobiales; family Beijerinckiaceae; genus Methylobacterium; species Methylobacterium mesophilicum. Next base: position 38,818 of record NZ_BPQU01000007.1, read on the forward strand.
TCGAAGCCGTCCGCCCAGAGCCCGATGACGAAGCCGAACAGGCTGAACGTCACCGCGGTGAGCAGCAGGAAGGCGATCATCCAGACCGGATGGTCGATCCGCAGCGGCACGAACAGCGCCGAGGTCGCCAGGATGATCAGACCGATCAGGATCGACTTGGACGCCGCCGCGCCGACGAAGCCCAGCACCACCTCCAGCGGCGAGATCGGGGCCGAGAGGATCTCGTAGATCGTGCCGGCGAAGCGCGGGAAGTAGATGCCGAACGAGGCGTTCGAGATGCTCTGCGTCAGCAGCGAGAGCATGATCAGCCCGGGCACGATGAACAGCCCGTAGGGCACGTCGTCCACCGCCGAGACCCGCGAACCGATCGCGGCCCCGAACACCACGAAATACAGGGTCGTCGAGATCACCGGGGCCAGGATGCTCTGCCCGGCGGTGCGCCAGAAGCGGCCCATCTCGAAGCGGTAGATGGCACGGACCGCCGGCCAGTTCATGCTCATGGTCGCGCTCATATCCGTGCCTCTCCCTCGCGCACCAAGCCGACGAAGATGTCCTCCAGGGAACTCTGCTCCGTATGGAGGTCGCTGAACCGGATGCCGGCAGCGGCGAGGCCGGTGAGCAGGCCGGTGATCCCGGTCCGCTCCGCGCGGGTGTCGTAGGTGTAGACCAGTTCACGGCCGTCGCCGGCGAGTGCCAGCTCGTACTCCGCCAACTCGGGCGGGACCGTGGCGATCGGTGTCTGGAGCTGGAGGGTCAGCTGCTTGCGCCCGAGCTTGTGCATCAGCGCGGCCTTCTCCTCGACCAGGATGATCTGGCCCCGTCGGATCACGCCGATCCGGTCGGCCATCTCCTCGGCCTCCTCGATGTAGTGGGTGGTCAGGATCACGGTGACGCCCTGCTCGCGCAGGTCGCGCACGAGCCGCCACATGTCCTGCCGCAGTTCCACGTCCACCCCGGCCGTCGGCTCGTCGAGGAACAGCACCCGGGGTTCGTGCGAGAGGGCCTTTGCGATCAGAACCCGGCGCTTCATCCCGCCCGACAAGGTCATCAGGCGGCTGTCGCGCTTGTCCCAGAGGGACAGGGCCCGCAGGATCCGCTCGATATGGCCGGGATCGGGCTGCAGCCCGAACAGGCCGCGGGAGAAGCTCACGGTGTTCAGCACCGTCTCGAAGGCGTCGGTGGTCAGTTCCTGCGGGACGAGCCCGATCGCCCGGCGCGCGGCGCGGTAATCCACGGCGATGTCGTGGCCGTCGACCACCACCGTTCCGGAACTCGCGGTGACGATGCCGCAGACGATATTGATCAGTGTCGACTTGCCGGCCCCGTTCGGGCCCAGCAGCGCGAAGATCTCGCCCCGCTCGATGGCGAGGTCGATACCGCTCAAGGCGGTGAAGCCGGACTGATAGGTTTTCGACAGCTTCGAGATAGAGATGATCGGCATCGGGGCCTGAAAGGAATGCGGGGCAGCGTGCGCCGGCGACCGCCGGCTCGGCTCGGGGCCCGTCTGCCGACGCCGTCGCGACGTTCCGCACGGCCTGCCGATCCGGTGGGCCTCTGGCGGAAGCGGCCGCCCCTATAGCACGGGGTCTGTACTGTTCTCACGCCGCCCAGGTGCGCAAGCGCACAGCGGGACCGGCCCTACTCCTGAGCGTCGGCGCAGCGGGAGACCAGCGCCAGGCATTGTCGCCGGGCCTCCGGATCGCGGATGCGCGAGAAGGTCGCCAGGATCGCCACGCACTCGGCCGCCGTCGGGCCCTCATCGCCTTGCGAAGTGCGGCGGCGAAAGAGCGATACCGGAAGGTCCAGGGTATCGGCGATGTATCGGAGGAGCTGAGCCCGCTCGTCGAGCCGCTCTGCGGCTTCGGAGGATTCGAAGGCTCCTGGCGTGGTCATCGTGCGGTCCAGCTTAAACGACAGCCGAGCAGGGGTCTGCGCACCTCGAAAGGCCGACGCCGCTCGGGACGGAATTCGACCCGACCATTCATGAGTTTTCGCGACGCCGCAATCAACCGTTACGCTTCTCGGTAGTCACATGGACCAGAGACGCAGGATTGGTTTTGAGCCGGCCGGTAACGACCGGCTGCGGAGATTGAATACCGCGGTCGATTGAATTGCGCGCCGTCGCCGCTCTTGCATGCCGAAACGCACCGCCGATCGCGAAGATCAGTAGAGGCGTGCTCCCGCTGAGGTCCGGCTGTCGATCCCGGGGCGCAGGTTCGCGTGCGGCTGCTGACGCGCCTACGACGAGCCTATCCACCGTGCCGGAGCAAGACGAGCGCGGCCAGTCCGACCAGCGTCGCGAGGCCGAGCATCCTGCGCCACGGGTTGACGCCGCGGACGAGCTCATCGACCGCCCACCAGCCCAAGGCGACATCGGCGCCGATGGCGAGCCAAGACCCCAGGGGCTCGGCGCCGCTTGCCAGCCATGCCGCCAGCGTCAGCGCGAGGAACAGCCAGAGCGGCAGGTTCGGCCATTGCGCAATCGTGATGGCGCCGGTCTGCCGGTCCCGGAAAAGCCAGTCGCGCACCCGCAGGAGGGGACTGGTCGATGGCTGCATCATGGTCCGGCGCCCTTCCTGTTGCCGCGCTATCGTGCGGCGGCGCACCGCCGGCCGGCCGAAGCCCCGTTAAGACGAACTCACCAGGCCGGATCGATATTAACCGATTATCAACCTTACTAAATGGAAAGCGCAGACCAATCCCTAACAGTTCCTGAAACGACTCGCGAAACAGTCGTTAATCAGACGATAATGCATCATCGGAACGGCGACGAACCGCATCAAGAGGACGGATCCACCATGAGCACTCGCTTCGAAGACCTGAAGTTCATGCTCCTCCTCAGCGCCGTCACGCTGCTCGGCAGCGGCCTGGACGTCATCCTGCGCTGATCGAGGCCGCCACCATCCCGCCCATCTCCGTCGAACCGTGTCGCGCGAAGGCACGGCCCAGGGCGGACCGGGCCGCGGATTCCCGAGGTCGCCCGTCATCGCGTCCCTGGGCGACCGGGACATTCACGACCCGGGGACCAGGGGAAAACCACAGCCTCTGCGAGACCGGAATGGGGCCTGTCACCGGGATCTGGCCGGAGAGTAGGAAGCTGCGCAATTCGGCGACCCGCGCCCTGCGCTCCGTGCGTATGACAAAGGCGGCCACCACGATCCCGCTTAGCCCGGCCACTTCGAGAAGCACCGCGGCCACGTAACCCGGACCCATCCATCACCACCCTGTGCGATTAGCGAAGCCGCCTGAACGGGCGGCCACCCATCCCAAGTGGGCAATCGTGGTTACCGAAATCTTAAAATCACCATCGATTGATAGACCGTTCGGGCATTTCTGCATGCGTTCGACAGTAGCGACCGAATTGTAGCTCGCCGACCAGTCGAGCGCTTCTTCCATCACAAGCGTCGGCGTGCAGGCCTATAGCGCTATCGACGCGTTCTTCGTCCCATCGGGCGCCGTCAACAATAGCAATATTCGTCGAGGTCGCTCATTTCGTGGCCGAGTCGCGCGATAGAAAGGCTTCGGCGCACAGGGGGACGGCGCATGTGGAGCATGCGCCGTCCCGATAGACTGCATCCGGGGGGCATGGGCCGTTCCGGGCGGCGCTACCACATGTCCAGGGCGACGCGGGCCTCGTCCGACATCCGGCTCTGATCCCACGGCGGATCGAACACCATCGTGACGGCGCACGATTGAATGCCCGGCACCGCGCTGACGGCGTTCTCGACCCAGCCCGGCATCTCGCCGGCTACGGGACAGCCGGGAGCGGTCAGAGTCATGTCGATCGCGACCTTCCGGTCGTCGCCGATATCGACCTTGTAGATCAGGCCGAGCTCGTAGATGTCCGCCGGGATCTCCGGATCGTAGACGGATTTCAGCGCGGCGACGATGTCGTCGGTCAGCCGGTCCAGCTCGGCCGGCGGAATCGCCGATGCGGCTTCGACCGCGGGGGCGTTCGCGCCGCCGGTGATTGTGGCGTCGGTGCTCATCGTTTCATTCTCCCCCGGGCCCGTCCAGACGGACCCGGTTTCCTCGCGGCACGCGCATCGTCCTCACGATATTGTTCGGGACGCTGCGCCGATCAGGCGAACATCATCTCGGCTTTGCCGAGCGCCTCGGCAAGGGCATCGATCTCGGCCGGCGTGGTGTAAAGCCCGAACGAGGCCCGGCAGGTCGAGGTGACGCCGAAGCGCGTGAGCAGCGGCATGGCGCAATGCGTGCCGGCGCGCACCGCGACGCCCTGTCGATCGATCACTGTCGCGATGTCGTGCGCGTGGGCGCCCTTCATTTCGAAGCTGACCACGCCGCCCTTGCCCTTGGCGGTGCCGATGATCCGCAGGGCGTTCATGGCGCCGAGCCGCTCGTGGGCGTAGCGCGTCAGCATCGCCTCGTGCGCCGCGATGTTCTCCCGGCCCAGGCCCAGCATGTATTCCAGCGCCGCCCCGAGCCCGACCGCCTCGACGATAGCCGGGGTTCCGGCCTCGAAGCGATGCGGCGGGTCGTTGTACGTGACCGTATCCTGGCTGACGGTCCGGATCATCTCGCCGCCGCCCTGGTACGGGGGCAGGCGCTCCAGCCATTCCTTCTTGCCGTAGAGCACGCCGATGCCGGTCGGACCGTAGACCTTGTGGCCGGTGAAGATGAAGAAGTCGCAGTCGAGCGCTTGCACGTCGATCGGCTGGTGGACGGCGCTCTGCGCCCCGTCGAGCAGCACCGGAACGCCGTGCGCATGCGCGATGCGGACGATTTCCTCCGCGGGTGTCACTGTGCCCAGCACGTTCGACATCTGGGTGATCGCCACCATCTTGGTGCGCGGCGTGAACAGTTTTTCGTACTCATCGACCAGGAAGTTTCCGTCCTCGTCCACCGGCGCCCACTTGATCACGGCCCCTCGCCGCTCGCGCAGGAAGTGCCAGGGCACGATGTTGGAGTGGTGCTCCATGATCGACAGGATGATCTCGTCACCCTCGCCGATCAGCCCGGCCCAGCCCATGCTCGACGCCACGAGGTTGTAGGCCTCGGTGGCGTTGCGAGTGAAGATGATCTCGTCGGTGGAGGCGGCGTTGAGGAACTGGCGCGTGGTCTCCCGGGCGCCCTCGAACCCCTCCGTGGCGGCGTTCGCCATGAAGTGCAGGCCGCGGTGGACGTTGGCGTAGCCGGTCTCCATGCAGGAGACCATCGCGTCGATCACCTGCCGGGGCTTCTGCGCCGAGGCCGCGTTGTCGAGATAGACCAGCGGCTTGCCGTAGACTGTCTGCGATAGGATCGGGAAGTCCTTGCGGACAGCCTCGACGTCGTAGCCGGTGGTGCGGACGGGTGCGTTCATGGTCGCGACCTTCTGGGACCTCAAGTCCGTCCCATGGGCCACCTCGATCCGAGGTGCCGAAGCGAAGCGAAGGTCTCGAAGGAGGCCTCCGAAAAGAGCGTCGCGACCCCGATGACCCCGCGAACGGGGCTCTGGATTCGCGAAGGCCGGCCGATCCTGCAGGAGGATCGGCCGAACGATCAAGCGCGTGCCGCGAGCCAGGCCTCGATCTCGCCGATCAACGCCGCGCGGGCGCCCTCATGCGTGACCGATTCGATCGCCTCGCCGACGAAGGCCTGGACCAGCAGGCTCTCGGCCACCGCGCGCGGCAGCCCACGGGCCATCAGGTAGAACAGCAGGTCTTCGTCCGGAGCGCCGCAGGTGGCACCATGGCCGCAGGCGACGTCGTCGGCGAAGATCTCCAGCTCCGGCTTGTTCATCATCTGCCCCTCGTCGTTGAGGAGCAGACAATCCGACTTCATCTTGCCGTCGGTCTGCTGTGCGGCCTGCCGGACGATGATCTTGCCCTGGAACACCCCGGTGGCGTTCCCGTCGATCACCGTCTTAAACATCTCGCGGCCGATGCCGCCCACGGCCGCATGGTCGGCCAGCAGGGTCGAGTCCGCCAGCTGCCCGTCGCCCAGCATCGCCGCGCCGTTGACCACGGCGTTCACGTTCTCACCGGCGACGTGCATGTAGATCTGGTGACGCGACAGGACGGCGCCGGTCACCAGGTTGACCGTCTCCAGCCGGGACTCGTCGTCCAGGCGCACGCTGATCGTCGAGAGCGCGATGGCGGCGTTGCCCTCCCGGTTGAGCCGGGCATGACGGAAGACGGCCTGCTTCCCGACCCGCACGTCGAGTGCATCGTTCGGCTGGTAGGTCAGGCCGTCCGGACCCTCGTGGCTCTCCAGCACGGTGATCTCCGCGCCGTCGCCGACCTCGACCAGGACCCGCGTCGCCGTGGAGAAACCCTCGGACCCGCTGCCGATGAAGCGCAGGTGCAGGGCGCGTTCGATCTTGGTGCCGGGAGCGACCGAGATCAGCGCGCCGTCGGCCAGGAAGGCGGTGTTGAGCTGGTAGATCGGGTTCTCGCGTGCCTGCTCCACCGGCGCGAGCAGCCGGAGGCGGGTGTCGCTCTTGCCCATCGCATCGTTGAGCGGCGTCACTGTGAGGCCGGACGGCAGCCCGTCGAGGTCCGACAGCGAACGGACGAGATGGCCGTTGACGAAGGTCAAATGCGCCGCGTCGATGCCGGCGAAGCCCTTCGCGGATGCGGCTGCCGCCTGGGCGGCCTCCGCAGACGGGGCCTCGGCCGGCGGCACGGCCTCCTTCATGGCGGCGCGCAGGTCGGTGTACTTGAACGCCTCGACCCGCCGGCTGGGCAGTCCGGCGGCCTCGAAGAAGCGGAACGCCTCCTCGCGGGCGATCGCCTCTTCCGAGGCGAAGCCCTTGCGTGCGGCCTCGAACAGGCTCGACAGCCCGGTCTCGGCGCTGGTGCGCAGGTTCTGGATCTCGGCCATGGACTTACGCGGCCTCGTTCGTGCGGTACTCGGCGTAGCCCGCCGCCTCGAGCTCGAGGGCCAGCTCCTTGCCGCCGGTCTTCACGATCAGGCCCTTCGACATGACGTGCACGGTGTCGGGCACGATGTGGTTGAGCAGGCGCTGGTAGTGGGTGATCACCAGGAACGAGCGGCCCTGGGCCCGAAGCGCGTTGACGCCCTCGGAGACGATGCGCAGGGCGTCGATGTCGAGGCCCGAATCGGTCTCGTCGAGGACGCAGAACTTCGGCTCCAGCAGCGCCATCTGAAGGATCTCCATGCGCTTCTTCTCGCCGCCGGAGAAACCGACGTTGAGGGCACGCTTGAGCATCTCCTTGTTGATCTCGAGCTTATCGGCGGCGGCGTTGACCTTGCGGATGAAGTCCGGCGTCGAGATCTCACCCTCACCGCGGGCGCGGCGCTGGGCGTTGAGGCAAGCCTTGAGGAAGGTCATGGTGCCGACGCCGGGGATCTCCAGCGGGTACTGGAAGGCCAGGAAGACGCCGGCCGCGGCACGCTCGTCGGCGGCCATCTCCAGCACGTTCTGGCCGTCGAGCAGGATCTCGCCGTCGAGAACCTCGTAGTCTTCCTTGCCGGCGATGACGTAGGACAGGGTCGACTTGCCCGAACCGTTCGGACCCATGATCGCCGCGACCTCGCCGTCGTTCACGGTCAGGTTGAGGCCGTTCAAGATGCGGTTATCCTCGATCTGCACGACGAGGTTCTTGATTTCCAACATGTTAGTTCAAGTCCTATCGAACGGCGAGCCGGGTTCATGCACCGACCGCGTGCCGTCAGTTCCTTATCGCCGTCACCGAGACGGCCATTTCGAAGGCCTTCAGGTCCGGATGCCGCGCATGAAAGCCTTCACGCAATCCGGTCGGCGACCGCGGGGATGCCGCGATCGCCATGGGTATCGACGCCGGTCGGGACTTAGCCCACGGAGCCTTCGAGGCTGATCGAGATCAGCTTTTGGGCCTCGACGGCGAACTCCATCGGCAACTGCTGCAGCACGTCCCGGACGAAGCCGTTGACGATGAGCGCGGTCGCCTCCTCCTCGGAGAGCCCGCGCTGCAGGCAGTAGAACTTCTGGTCCTCGGAGATCTTCGAGGTGGTCGCCTCGTGCTCGAATACCGCGGACGCGTTCTTCGACTCGATGTAGGGCACGGTGTGTGCCCCGCACTGGTCGCCGATCAGCAGCGAGTCGCAATTGGTGAAGTTGCGAGCGTTCTTGGCCTTCTTGTGGGCCGAGACCAGACCCCGGTAGGTGTTCTGCGAACGCCCGGCGGAGATGCCCTTCGAGATGATCCGGCTGGTGGTGTTCTTGCCGAGGTGGATCATCTTGGTGCCGGAATCGACCTGCTGCATGCCGTTCGACACCGCGATCGAGTAGAACTCGCCGCGGGATTCGTCGCCGCGCAGGATGCAGGACGGGTACTTCCAGGTGATCGCCGAGCCGGTCTCGACCTGGGTCCAGGAGATCTTGGAGCGGTCGCCGCGGCAATCGCCGCGCTTGGTGACGAAGTTGTAGATGCCGCCCTTGCCGTCGTTGTCGCCCGGGTACCAGTTCTGGACCGTCGAATACTTGATCTCGGCGTCGTCCAGGGCGACCAGTTCGACCACCGCGGCGTGGAGCTGGTTGTCGTCGCGCTTCGGGGCGGTGCAGCCCTCGAGATACGAGACGTACGAGCCCTTGTCGGCGATGATCAGCGTACGCTCGAACTGGCCGGTGTCACGCTCATTGATGCGGAAGTAGGTCGACAGCTCCATCGGGCAGCGGACGCCCGGCGGGATGTAGACGAACGAGCCGTCGGAGAAGACCGCCGAATTCAGCGTCGCGAAGAAGTTGTCGGTCGAGGGCACCACCGTGCCCAGGTACTTCTTCACCAGCTCCGGATATTCCTGCACGGCCTCGGAGATCGGCATGAAGATCACGCCGGCCTTCGAGAGTTCCTTCTTGAAGGTCGTGGCCACCGAGACCGAATCGAACACGGCGTCGACCGCGACGCGGCGCTCCGGCGCGATGCCTTCCAGCACCTCGACCTCACGCAGCGGGATGCCGAGCTTTTCGTAGGTCTTCAGGATCTCGGGATCGATCTCGTCGAGCGACATCGCCGCCGGGCGCTTCGGCGCGGCGTAATAATAGATGTCGTTATAATCGACCTTGTCGTACGCGACCCGCGCCCACTCCGGCTCCTTCATGGTGAGCCAGCGGCGATAGGCGTCGAGGCGCCATTCCAGCAGCCACGCCGGCTCGTTCTTCTTGGCCGAGATGAAGCGCACGACGTCCTCGGAGATGCCCTTGGCGGACTTCTCCATCTCGATGGTGGTCTCGAACCCGTACTTGTACTGGTCGAGGTCGATCGAGCGGACCCGGTCGATTGTTTCCTGCACGGCAGGCATTAGCATCTCCTGGCAAGCCCGGTTTCAAGGACCGGGAAGCGTCTTTCGGAAAGCGTGGGACGCGGCTGTTTCAGGCCGCGTACCCTCGCCGCTTATATAGGGGCTGCAAGACCCGTTCGAAGGCGTCGAGAAAGCATGACGCATCCTCGTCCACCGTATTCCAGCCGAGGCTGACGCGCAGTGCGCCCCCGGCAAGCTCGGGCGCCACGCCCATCGCCGACAGCGTCGCCGAACGGGCGACTTTGCCCGACGAGCAGGCCGAGCCTGACGACACCGCCACGCCGGCGAGGTCGAAGGCGATCAGGGCGGCGGGCGCGTCGAGGCCCGGAATCGCGAAGCTCAGGGTGTTGGGCAGGCGCGGCGCACCGGCCGCGAACACTACGGCCTCGGGGGCTCGGACGCGCATGCCAGCCTCGAGCCGATCGCGCAGGCCCGCGAGGCGAACGCCCTCTGCCACGAGGGCTTCGGTCGCGATCCGGGCCGCCTCGCCCATACCAACGATCGCCGGCAGGCACTCGGTTCCGCAGCGCTGGCGCCGCTCCTGCCCGCCGCCACGCAGGAACGCGGCGTCCAAGGCGACATCGTCGGCCAGGATCATCGCGCCGACCCCCTTGGGGGCCGCGAATTTGTGGCCCGACAGCGTGAGCGCGTCGATCCCCAGGGCTGCCATGTCGAGGGCGACCTTGCCGACCGCCTGCACGGCATCCGTGTGGACCAGAGCCCGGCCATGGGCGCGGGCCAGGGCGACGACATCGGACAGGGGCTGGATCGCGCCGGTCTCGTTGTTGGCCGCATGGATCGAGATCAGCACGCTCTCGTCCGCAAGCGCGCCGAGGCGTCTTTCGAGGGCTCGGATATCGATCACGCCGTCCGGTGTGACCGGTAGTTCCTCGACCGCGTCCGCGGGGAAGCGATGGCCTGCGGCGACGCAGGGGTGCTCGGTGGCGGAATGGAGTAGCCGCGTCGGCTTTGGCTGGCCACGCCGGCCGAGCGCGCCGGACAGGACCGCATTCGCGGCCTCCGTCCCGCCGCTGGTGAACACCACCTGCGCCGGGCGGGCGCCCACGAGGGCCGCCACCTGGCCGCGCGCGGCTTCCAGCGCGGCGCGGGCAGCCCGGCCCTCCTGATGGATCGAGGACGGGTTGCCGGGCAGCATCAGCGCGCGCGCCACCGCATCCGCCACGGCGGGGCGGACGGGGGCGGTCGCGTTGTAATCGAGATAGGCGCGGGCCCGGGTCATGCTGATTCCGTCTGGTCCCCTGCATGCGGCGCGTGACAATTCCTTGCCCGCGGACCGGCTCGCCGTGCTAAGGCGCGCCGACAAATGAGATGTCGCCAACCGAATGGCTGGTGCAGAGAACTGGCACCGCGTGCCCGCTCACCTACATTAGAATAGTTCTAATCGCCTAGAACTGTTCTAAGAGCGTTTGTATGGTGTGCGTGCGGCGAGTCAAGGCTGCCTCTTCACTGCCCAAGATCGCGCGGCCGGCGACCGCTGAAACGAGAGTTGAACGATGCCTGAAGTCATCTTCACCGGCCCGGCCGGACGTCTGGAAGGCCGCTATCAGGCCCCCAAGAAGCGCGGCGCGCCGATTGCGATCGTCCTGCACCCGCACCCCCAGTTCGGGGGTACGATGAACAATCAAATTGTGTACAATCTTTTCTACACCTTCGCCAATCGCGGCTTCGCAGCCCTGCGTTTCAATTTTCGCGGGGTCGGCCGCAGCCAGGGCGCGTTCGACCACGGCTCGGGCGAGCTCTCCGACGCGGCCGCGGCCCTCGACTGGGTGCAGTCGGTCAACCCGGAGGCGAAGTCGTGCTGGATCGCCGGCGTGTCGTTCGGCGCCTGGATCGGCATGCAGCTGCTGATGCGGCGTCCCGAGATCGAGGGCTTCATCTCGATCGCCGCGATGGCCAACCGCTTCGACTTCACCTTCCTGGCCCCCTGCCCCTCCTCCGGCCTGTTCGTGCACGGCTCCGAGGATCGCGTCGCACCGGCCCGGGACGTCATGCCGGTGATCGAAAAGGTGAAGGTGCAGAAGGGCGTCATCATCGAGCACCAGATGGTTGAGGGCGCCAACCACTTCTTCGACGGCAAGGTCGACGAGCTGACCCAGACGGTGGACACCTATCTCGACAAGCGCCTGGGCAAGCGCGAGGAGGCCGCCTGACGCCGCAGGTCCCGCGCCTTGACGGGGGCAGGTCCGGGGAATACGGCGCGGGCTTCGAACGTCGCGACTGAACCTTTGCAGGTCTGATGACTGAAAGCTTGTCCGACCAACCCGTGGTGCTGCTGGTGGAAGATGACGGCCTCCTGCTCATGGAGGCGTCCGACACCCTGGCGGATGCCGGCTTCACCGTGCTGGAGGCCAGCCACGCCGACAAGGCGCTGAAGGTCCTGGAAAACCGCGACGATGTCGGCGTCCTGATGACGGATGTCGACATGCCGCAGGGCTCGATGGACGGGTTCGCCCTGGCCCGCCTCGTGGCGCATCGCTGGCCGACCATCCCCGTCCTCGTCGTATCCGGCATGGGCACCCCCGGCCCCAACGACATGCCGGAGGGCGCCCGCTTCATCCCGAAGCCCTACGAGCCCACGACCCTGGTCCGAACCCTGCAGGCCTTCATCCGTCGCGCGGCGTGAAGCCTCCTCCGGCTCGGGCGCGTCGACGATCCGGGCGCCGTACAGCCGACCGAGAGCCATGACGGATACCAGCCGACAGCACCGCTTCGCGACCCGGGCCATCCATGCCGGCGCGGCGCCCGACCCCGCCACCGGCGCGCGGGTCCAGCCGATCTACTTCACCAACGGCTTCGTGTTCGATTCCACCGAGCAGGCGGCGGACATCTTCGCGGGCCGCCGGTCCGGGTTCTCGTATTCGCGGGGGTCGAACCCGACGGTGGCCGCCCTGGAGCGCCGGGTCGCCGACCTGGAGGGTGCCAAGGCCGGCGTCGCGGTCTCCTCCGGGCAGTCGGCGATGATGCTGGTGCTGATGACCCTGATGAAGAGCGGCGACGCCTACGTGGCTTCGCCGCGCCTGTTCGGCGGCTCCCTCGGTCTGATGCGGCGCCTCGACGGCCGCTACGACCTGAAGCCGCGCTTCGCCCGCGGCATGCGGCCGGAGGACTTCGAGGCGGCGATCACGCCGGAATGCCGGGCCATCTTCTGCGAGTCGATCGTGAACCCGTGCGCCTCGGTGGTGGACCTCGACGGGATCGCCGCGGTGGCCCGTCGCCACGGCCTGCCCCTCGTGGTCGACAACACCCTGGCCTCGCCGGCGCTGATCCGGCCGATCGAGCACGGTGCGGATATCGTCTGGCACTCGACCTCGAAGTTTCTGAGCGGTTCGGGCCAGACCATCGGCGGCATGATCTGCGATGCCGGCACCTTCGACTGGACCCGGACCAGCGGCTACAACCTGATCACCGAGCCCTGGCCGGACTACGACGGCCTCGTCCTGACCAAGAGCTTCCCGGAGACGCCGTTCGCGGCGGCCTGCCGGTTCTTCGGCCTGCGTGATCTCGGCCCCGGCCTGTCGCCGATGAACGCGTTCCTGACCCTGATGGGCATCGAGACCCTGCCGCTGCGCATGGAGCGGCACTGCGCCAACGCGCGGGCGGTCGCGGCCTTCCTGAAGGACCACCCGGCGGTGGCCTGGGTGAGCTATCCCGGACTGCCGGGCCAGACCGGAGAGGACCTCGCCCGGCGCTACACCCCGCAGGGACCGGGCTCGATCTTCACCTTTGCGCTGAAGGGCGGCGAGCCGGCGGCCCTGGCGTTCATCGCCGGGCTCGAACTGATCTCGCACCTCGTCAACATCGGCGAGATCAAATCGCTGGCGATCCACCCGTCCTCGACCACGCACCGGCAATTGCCGGAGGGCGAGAAGGCCGCCGCGCAGGTCGGACCCGAGACCGTGCGTCTGTCGATCGGCCTCGAGAACGAGGCCGACCTGATCGCCGACCTGAAGCAGGCGCTCGACAAGCTCGATTGAGGGGATTGATTCTTCTGAACCGACGAGAATGCAGGCCCCTGCCCCGTCAGGGCCACGGTGTTCACACGTCAGCTTGTACAGGCCGCGACCGGCCCCCTCTCCCGTGCGGGAGAGGGCTGGGGTGAGGGATGCGCCCTCTCCGGAAAGACCTGATCCCTCACCCTATCCCTCTCCCGCACGGGAGAGGGGACCTGCGCTCCATCCGGCAATGTGTGAAACCGCGGCCCGCACGGGAGCGGGCGCGAGTGGCGTCCGGTCCTCAACGGCATCTCGGACCTCGGCTCAGCGCCGCCGCTCCAGGATCGATACGTAGTTGGCGACCGCCGCACCGCCCATGTTGAAGATCCCGGCCAGGTTCGCCCCGGGGACCTGCATCTCGCCGGCCTCGCCCATGAGCTGGAGGCAGGCCATCACGTGCATCGAGACGCCCGTGGCGCCGACCGGATGGCCCTTGGACTTCAGCCCGCCGGACGGGTTGATCGGCAGCCGGCCGCCCTTCTCGGTCCACCCTTCGCGGACGACGCGGTAACCCTGGCCGGGCTCGGCCAGCCCCATCGCCTCGTACTCGATGAGTTCTGCGATGGTGAAGCAATCGTGCGTCTCCACGAACGACAGGTCGTCGTTGCCGATTCCGGCCTGCGCGCGCGCCTTCTCCCAGGCAAGCCGGGCGCCCTTGAACGCGGTCGGATCCCGGCGCGACAGGGGGAGGATGTCGTTGACGTGCGCACGGGCGCGGAAGCCGATGGCGCGAGCCAGACCCTCGGCGGTCTCGGCATCCGCCACGACGAGGGCGGCGGCGCCATCGGAGATCAGCGAGCAGTCGGTGCGCCGGAGCGGTGCCGCGACGTAGGGATTTTTGTCCGAAACTTTGTTGCAGAACTCGAAGCCCAGGTCTTTCCTGAGCTGCGCGTAGGGGTTGCCCACACCGTTGCGGTGGTTCTTGGCGGCGATCCGGGCCAGTTCCTCACTGCGGTCGCCGTAGCGCTGGAAGTAGCCGGCCGCGATCCGGCCGAACACCCCCGCGAAGCCGCCCTCGATGTCGGCCTCCTCTTTCCGGTAGGAGGCGCCGAGCAGGATGTCGCCGGTCTCGGCCACGGATTTCGCCGTCATCTTCTCGGCGCCGACCACCAGGGCGATCCGCCCGCGGCCGCTATCGACGAAATCCAGGGCCGCGTAGAGCGCCGCCGAGCCGGTGGCGCAGGCATTCTCCAGATGCGTCGCCGGTGCGTGGGCGAGGCCCGGTCGATTGAGCGCGACCTGCGATCCCTCGAAACCCTGCTTCGAGAAGCCGGTGTTCATGACACCGACATAGATCCCATCGACCTGGGAATCGTCGATTCCGGCATGGGCCAGCGCCTCGCCGGACACCCGCGCGATCAGGCCCTCGACATCCGGCTCCTCGAGCTTGCCGAACGGTGTGTGGGCCCAGCCCACGATGCAGGCGCGCGTCATGCTCTTCGACTCCTCCCGATTCTTCACCGGACGATGGCCCTGGGGCGCCCGAGGATCAAGCCGCGTGTCAGCCGGGCTCGCCGTCGCCGATCAGGAAGTCGAAGTCGCACCCCTCCGGCGCCTGGGTGACGGTGCGCCGGTAGAGCGCCTTGTAGCCGCGCTTGGGTGCCGGCGGCGGTCGATGGTCCGCGAGGCGGCGGGCGATCTCGGTCTCGTCCACCAGTAGGTCGATCCGCTTGTCGCGGATCGACAGGCGGATCCGGTCGCCGTCGCGCACGGCTCCGAGCGGGCCGCCGATGGCCGCCTCCGGGGCGATGTGCAGCACGATCGACCCGAAGGCGGTGCCGGACATTCGCGCGTCCGAGATCCGCACCATGTCCTTCACCCCCGCCCGGGCGAGCTTTTTCGGGATCGGCAGGTAGCCGGCCTCGGGCATGCCGGCGGCGTGCGGCCCGGCATTCTGAAGCACAAGCACGTCGCCCGGCGCCACGTCGAGATCCGGGTCGTCGATGCGGCGGCTCAGGTCTTCGAGGCCGGTGAACACCACCGCCCGCCCCTCGGATTCGAACAGCTCGGGCGTCGCGGCGGCGCGCTTGAAGATCGCTCCGTCCGGGGCGAGGTTGCCGCTCAGCGCCACCAGGCCGCCCACCGGCGAGACCGGATCGTCGAAGGCTCGGATCACCGCCCGGTCGACCCAGCCGGCCGGCTCGTCCAGTCGCTCGGCCAGGGTGCGGCCCTCCACGTCCACGGTGTCGAGGTGCAGGAGCGGGCGCAGTTCCCGCAGCAGCGCGCCCATGCCGCCGGCGGCGTGGAAATCCTCCATGTAGCCTTCGCCCACGGGCTTCAGGTCGACCAGCACCGGGGTCTCGTCCGAGATGGCGTTGAAGCGCCCGGACGGGATGCGGATGCCGAGGCGCCCGGCGATGGCCGTGAGGTGCACGATGGCGTTGGTGGAGCCCGACACCGCCATCAGGACCCGGATCGCGTTCTCGACAGATTTCTCCGTGATGACCTGCGCCGGGGTGATCTTGGTCTGAATCAGCCGCACCGCGGCGCGTCCGGTCTCCTCGGCGGCCACCAGGCGGTCCGAATGCACGGCTGGGATCGCAGCGGTCCCGGGCAGCGACATGCCGAGCGCCTCGGCAATGCAGGCCATGGTCGACGCCGTGCCCATCACCGCGCAGGTGCCGGCCGTGACCGAGAGCCTTCCCTCGACCTCGGCGATCTCCTCCGCATCCACCGTGCCGGCCCGGTACTTGGCCCAGAAGCCCCGGCAATCCGTGCAGGCTCCGAGCCGCTGGCCGCGATGGCGGCCGGTGGACATCGGGCCGGTCACGACTTGGATCGCCGGCAGGCCGGCCGAGGCCGCCCCCATGAGCTGGGCCGGCACGGTCTTGTCGCAACCGCCGATCAGGACCACCGCATCCATCGGCTGGGCCTGGATCATCTCCTCCGTGTCCATGGCCATGAGGTTGCGGTACATCATGCTGGTCGGATTGAGGAAAACCTCTCCGAGCGACACGGTCGGGAACGGCATCGGCAAGGCCCCGGCAGCCAGCACCCCGCGGGAGACCGCCTCCACGAGTTCCGGCATGCCGCGATGGCAATTGTTGAATCCGGACGGCGTCATGGCGATGCCGACCACCGGCTTGTCGAGGAGCGTGCGCGAGATGCCCATGGACCGGGCGAAGGAGCGGCGCAGGTAGCGGGCGAAATCGCGGTCGCCGTAATTGGTCAGACCCCGGTCGAGGCCGTGGGGTTCGGCGGTGACGGCGTCTTCGCTCATCGCTTCGATTCCTGAGACGGGTTTCTGCTCAGCGCAGGTGAAACGCGATCCAGGCGACCGCGCCGAATACCGCGGCGGTGATCAACCATTGCGCGAATACGCGATAGCGGATTCTCACGCCGCGAAAAGCTCCGGATGGCGGGCACGCAGCGCCAGGACCAGCGTCAGCGTCTTGAGGTCGGTGAGTTCGGCCCGGTCCGCCATCCCGGCGAGGTCCGCGAGCGGCATTTCCACGATCCGGATGTTCTCGTGCTCGCCTTCGGCGCCGCCACCGTCCTCGGCGCGGTCGGCCTTGCCGTAGGGGGCGAGGTAGAGATGCAGCTTTTCCGTGGTCAAGCTGGCGCAGGAATAGGTCGCGCCGACGAATTCGAGCGCGTGCAGGCGCAAACCGACCTCCTCCAAAACCTCCCGGCGGCCGTTCTCCTCCGGGCTGCCGTCGTCGATGAGGCCGGCCGGGGCTTCCATTTGCATCTGCTCGCCGGCCGCGAACAGGGGCGGCACCCGCAGCTCCCGCACCAGCGTGGCGACCCGCCGCTCCGGATCGTAGGGCAGGACGCCCACCGAGTTGCCGTGATCCTCGATCTCGCGCTCGACCACGGCGCCGTCGGCGAGACGCACCTTCGCGACCCCGAATCGGCTCCAGCCCTCGTGGATGAACCGGACGTCCAGGATTTCGGCTTTCATGACGTATCCCCGCCCGCTGGGCCGCCACGCGGCACAGAAGGCCCTACACCAGGATGGGCAATCCGGTTCCGACGGAGGTCCTGCGCACGCGACGTTCTAGCATGGCGGCTTTCGGCCGACACGCGCTCCAGCCGCTCGCGGCTCGACCTGGTGCGCTAGCGCTGTCTGCGGAAGAAAATGGTGCCGGAGGAGGGATTTGAACCCCCGACCTTCGCTTTACGAAAGCGCTGCTCTACCACTGAGCTACACCGGCAACCGGCGAGATCGGCGCACCGATCCCGAACCTCTGTCCCAAGCGCCCCAAGGGCGGTTCGAGCTAGGCTCCCGTGACGGTTTGCGCCGTCCCGGACGTGGCAGGCTCATAGCGGTCCGACCGGCGCAAGGCAAGGCCGATGGCGCCGTCAGAGACGCGGGTCGGCGGCGAGTTCGTCCAGCAGGAACGCCCGCACCTCCCCCCGGTCGATCCCGGGGGCGATGTAGCTCTGGCCGATGCCGCGGGCGAGGATGAAGGTCAGGGCGCCGTCGCGGACCTTCTTGTCCTGGGCCATCGCGTCGAGGATGGCGTCGGCGTCGCCGCATCCGCCCGGGACCGCCTGGAGGCGTGTCGGCAGGCCGGCGAGCGCCAGGTGGTTGGCGACGCGGCCGGCATCCTGGCCCGCGCACAGCCCGAGCCGGGCCGAGAACCGATATGCCAGGGCGAGACCGATCGCGACGCCCTCCCCGTGGACGAGCCGGGCCGACTCGTAGCCGGTGAGCCGCTCCAGGGCGTGCCCGAACGTGTGCCCGAGGTTGAGCAGCGCGCGCTCGCCGTCCTCCCGCTCGTCCCGGGTCACCACGCCGGCCTTGGCCCGACAGCACGCGGCGACGGCCTCGTCACGCTCGGGACCGCCCGAGAAGATCCCGCGCCAGTTGGCCTCGCACCAGTCGAAGAAGCCGGCATCGGCGATCAGCCCGTATTTGGCGACCTCGGCGTAGCCGGCGCGCATCTCGCGCTCGGACAGGGTGTCGAGCGCCGCCGTGTCGGCCAGAACCAGGCGCGGCTGATGGAAGGCGCCGATCAGGTTCTTGCCGAGCGGCGCGTTGATCCCGGTCTTTCCGCCCACCGAGGAATCGACCTGGGCGAGCAGGCTGGTCGGGACCTGCACGAAGCGTACGCCCCGGCGCAGGGTGGCAGCCGCGAAACCGGCGAGATCCCCGACCACGCCGCCCCCGAGGGCGACCACGAGATCGCCGCGTTCGACCTTCAGCGCCAGCAGGCCGTCGCAGACTTGCGCGTAGCCCGCGTAGGATTTCGAGCTTTCGCCGGGCGCCACCGTGACGAAACCGGCGTTCAGGCCCGCCCGCTCCAGGCTCTTGCGCAGCCGTTCGCCATAAAGCGCCCCGACATTCTCGTCGGTGACGATCGCCGCCCGCCGGCCCCCGAGGGCGGCCACCTGCGCGCCGGCCGTCTCGATCAGGCCACGCCCGATCAGGATGTCGTAGTCGCGCCCGGCATCGAGGGGCACGTGGACCGTCAGGGGAACCGGTTGGGTCGATGGCTCGGTCACGGACAGGCTCACTTGGCGGTCATTGGGCGGCGATGGGGCGCGGGGCGGCGGCGTTCATGTGGGCGTCCAGCGCCTCCAGCACGTCCTGGACGACCCGGTCGTGCGAGACCTCCCGGGAGATCACCACCACGTCGGCGGCCGCGTAGACCGGGTGGCGGACTGCCATCAGGTCGCGCATCGTCGCCTCGGGATCGTCGGTGTGGAGCAGGGGCCTGTTGCCGCGCTTGCGCACCCGCCGCATCAGCACGTCGAGATCGGCCTTCAACCAGACCGAGATGGCGGATTCCCGGATGCGCACCCGCGTCGCCTCGCGCAGGTAGGCGCCGCCGCCGGTGGCCAGCACGAGGGGGCCGGCGCGCAGCAGACGCGAGATCACCCGCTCCTCGCCGTCGCGGAAGCTCGGCTCGCCGTAGATCGCGAAGATATCGGGGATGGTCAGGCCGGCCGCAGCCTCGATCTCGCTGTCGGCATCCTTGAAGATCAGCCCGAGCCGGCTGGCGAGGCGCCGGCCGACCGTGCTCTTGCCCGCCCCCATCAAGCCGACGAGCACGATCGAGCGCAGGCCCAGCGCCCGGCGCAGGCGCGCCTCGATCGGTTCACCGACGTCTTCTTCGCTCATCGACGGCAGCATCGCATGGTCGTGGCGTCTCCGGCTCCCTGACGCCGCCCCGTGCGCGCCTCGCTGGGGGGCTTCCAATCCTGTGCCAGGCTCTTAGCGCGATTCAAGCGGCCTGCGAAACGCATCGCTGTGTCCTTACAGGCCTTGTCAGCGCCGTGATCGCATGATGGAAACCGAGCCTTCGCGACATTTCGGGGGAGATTTCCGCGCGCTCCCTCCCCGCCGACTGCGCTCGTCTGCCCGAGGTTCGACCGACGTGCCGACCCTGTTCCGTTTCTTCGCTACCCTCGCGATCCTGGCCGGCCTCGTCTTCGCGGCGATGTTCGCGCTGGCGAACTTCGTGGTGCCGACCCCCCGGGAGATGACCGTGACCATCCCGGCCTCGAAGCTCCAACCGGGCAGCCGTTGAGCGCGGCGGTCGCCGGCGGCGCGGCTCCGCCTCCGTCCCCGGAGGTCGCCGCCTATCTCGACATGCTGGCCGCCGAGCGCGGTGCCGGCGCCAACACGCTGGCCGCCTACCGGCGCGACCTCGACGACTACCTCGCCTATCTCAAGCGCGCGGGCATCCCGCTCGAAGAGGCCGACACCCAAAGCCTCCGGGCCTTCGTCGCCGACCTGGAGACACGGGGGTTGATGGCGTCGTCGGCGGCGCGGCGCCTGTCGTGCGTGCGCGGCTTCCACAAGTTTCTCTACGCTGAGGGATACGCCGAAGCCGATCCGAGCGTCGCGGTTTCGGGACCGCGCCGGGGCCGCACGCTGCCGAAGGTGCTGTCGATCGCCGAGGTGGACGGCCTGCTGGCCACCGCCCATGCGGCGGCCTCCGCCGACGAGCAGCCCGGTCCGGCGCGCCGGGCCCGCCGGATGGTTTGCCTGCTCGAGCTTCTCTATGCGACGGGCCTGCGCGTCTCGGAACTCGTCGCCCTCCCGCGCACCGCGGGCGCCACCCGTGAGCGCTACCTGTTCATCAAGGGCAAGGGCGGCCGAGAGCGGCTCGTCCCGCTGACCGAGGCGTCCAGGGCCGCGATGACCGCCCACCTCGCCGCGGTGCCGGAGGAGTCCCCGTGGCTGTTTCCCGCCGACAGCGACAGCGGCCACCTCACCCGGCAGGCCTTCGCCCGGGACCTCAAGGCCGTGGCGCTGGCGGCGGGCTTGCGCCCAGACCGCGTCAGCCCGCACGTCCTGCGCCACGCCTTCGCCAGTCATCTGCTGCAGAACGGGGCCGATCTGCGCATCGTCCAGGAGTTGCTCGGTCACGCCGATATCTCGACGACGCAGATCTACACGCATGTCCTCGATGAACGCCTGAAAGCGATGGTACGAGATCTGCACCCATTGATGGATGGCTGAACGTCGCAGAGGATCTGTGGCACGTCCGCGGTCCACGAGAATTGTACAGGTTTGACGAACTGACTAAGAGTGCCCTTCGGCATACCGGTACGATAGGCCGCCTTTACCAGAGAGAGTCCATCCCATGTCAGGCCCGACTGCTCCGCAGAGCGGCGCTGCGCCAACCACCAAGGCGGGTCAGGCGCCCGCCGATCAGCTATCGCAGCGGGACCGGCAGCGCCTCGACAACCAATTGTGCTTCGCGGTCTACGCCGCCGCGCACGCCTTCGGCCGTGCCTATCGCAACCTCCTCGGCCAGCACGAGCTGACCTACCCGCAATATCTCGTCCTGCTGGTCCTGTGGGAAGAGGACGGCCTTTCGGTCAAGGAGATCGGAAACCGCCTGTTCCTCGATTCCGGGACCCTGACGCCCCTGCTCAAGCGCCTGGAAGCCTCCGGGCGGGTGCGGCGCGCCCGCGACCGGGCCGACGAGCGGCAGGTCAGCATCTTCCTCACGCCCGCCGGAGCCAAGCTGCGCGACGTGCTCGCCTGCCTCCCCGACGAGGCCGGCGACAGGACCGGCCTGAACGTGCAGGGCCGGAAGGATCTGCTGAACGATCTGGTGACCCTGCGGCTCGGGCTTCAAGCCGGGCTGATCCCGGAATAGCACGCCGTCTCGAGCCTCGATCCGCTCATCGGGCGGTCCTGAACGACGGAAGGCACCCGCGCGGCTGCGCGGATGCCTTCGTTTGGAGGTCAGACCTTGGAGCGAGGGCTCAGGACTGCGTCTTGAGGTAGGCGATCACGTCGTTGATCTTCTTGTCGTCGGGGTAGCCCTGGAAGATCATCTTGGTGCCGGGCACCTTGGTCTTCGGGTTCTTCAGCCACTCGTGAAGGTTGGCCTCGTCCCA
The DNA here is from genome assembly GCF_022179445.1 of Methylobacterium mesophilicum. Classification (GTDB taxonomy): domain Bacteria; phylum Pseudomonadota; class Alphaproteobacteria; order Rhizobiales; family Beijerinckiaceae; genus Methylobacterium; species Methylobacterium mesophilicum. The sequence goes on from NZ_BPQU01000007.1 coordinate 60,387, forward strand.
GGTGATGCCGGAATTCTTCAGCGCGGCGGAGTAGTTGTAGCCCTCGTAGGTGCCGGCCTTGCGCCCGACGACGCCCTTCAGGTCCGGACCGACGCCGTTCTTCTGAAAGTTGTGGCAGGCCTTGCACGGGGCGAACGCCTTCTCGCCGGCAGCCGCATCACCGGCCTCCTGGGCCTGTGCGGAAAGCGGGATCAAGGCAGCGAGAACGGCGCCGAGAATGAGTGAACGCATGGATTTCCTCCTTTTGGCCGCTGTCGCGGCAGCGTTTGAAGCAGAGCTTTCCTGCCTGGAACAGCTCTAAATGATTACACGCAGATGGTGCAACGGCCTAGCCTTGCGAGGCCGCCGTCCCGCCGCATTCGCTGGCGACCAGACCCTCAACGGCGGGGCCCGTCCTCTGCGGCCTGCGGCCGATGGAAGCTGCATCGGGATGGGCCGACGGCGCCCGGTGTCGGCTGCGCGCTTGCAGTCCGCTCGGGCGAAGACCTAGACAGGATCTGCCGGTCGCCCGCCGGCTCGCGCCCTTCGCGGCGCCGGGAGTGCCCACGATGACCTTCCGCGTCCTGGCGATCTTCGTGACGCTCTGCGGACTTGTCGGAATCGTGATCGCGCTTGTGGACGAGCCGGACCGCCTGTCGGCCGCGTTCGGCAAGCTCGGCGAGGGCGGCATGTGGACGGCGCTGGCCGCCTTCGTCGGGATCGCAGCCTTGCTCGGCTACCGGCGGCGCGACACCGGACGCCCGCATCGACCTTCAGCACGTCGTCGATGAGGTGCAGCCTCGTGGCTCAAAGGCCGTAGAAGCCGCGATACCAGTCGGCGAAGCGCGCGATGCCGAGCGTCAGCGGTGTCGCCGGCCGGAAGCCGGTGTCGCGGGCGAGGTCGTCGATATCCGCGAAGGTGGCCGGCACGTCGCCGGGCTGCATCGGCAGCAGGATCGTTTCGGCCTTGCGCCCGAGCGCCTCTTCGAGAAGCGCGATCATCTGCATCAACTCCACCGGCTCGTTGTTGCCGATGTTGTAGATGCGATACGGCGCCGCGCTGGTGCCCGGATCCGGATCGGCTCCGCTCCAGTCCGGGTTGGGCGCAGCCGGCCTTTCGGCCAGGGCGACGATCCCCTCGACGATGTCGTCGATATAGGTGAAGTCGCGCCGCATCCGGCCCTCGTTGAACACCCGGATCGGCTCTCCGGCCAGGATCGCGCGGGCGAACAGGGACATCGCCATGTCCGGCCGGCCCCAGGGTCCGTACACGGTGAAGAAGCGCAGGCCGGTGGTCGGCAGCCGGTAGAGGTGGCTGTAGCTGTGGGCCATCAGCTCGTTGGCCTTCTTGGTGGCCGCGTAGAGGCTCACCGGATGGTCGACGTTCTGGTGGATCGAGAACGGCATGGCCGTGACCGCGCCGTAGACCGAACTCGAAGACGCGTAGAGCAGGTGCTCGACGCCGCCGTGGCGGCAGGATTCGAGGATATTGAGGAAGCCGACGAGGTTGCTCGCCGCGTAGGCCTGTGGGTTCGTGAGCGAGTAGCGCACGCCGGCCTGTGCCGCGAGGTGGACGACGGTTCGAAAGCCGTGCCGGCCGAACAGCGCATCGAGGCCTGCCGTGTCGGTCAGGTCGAGGCGCGCGAAGCTATAGCCCTGGAACGGATCGAGGCGCCGGAGCCGCGCCTCCTTCAGGCCGACGTCATAATAAGCGTTGACGTTGTCGAGGCCCACGACCTCCCGGCCTGCCTCGAGAAACCGCAGCGCGAGTGCGTTGCCGATGAAGCCGGCGACGCCCGTGATCAGGACAGGTGGCAGGGACATGATCGGACGCCGAGGGCGGGCCGTCCCGCCGAGGTCGGCGTTCTCTATCACGGGCAGACCGCCGATTCACCCGCAGCAGTTTCCTGAAGACAGGTGCCTTGTCGGGCGGGATCGGCGGCGCCTATTCTTCCGATCCGTGAAGACCCACCACAGACCGCTGCCGGACAGCCTGACCCGCATGCTCGCCGCCCCTCCCGGCGGTGGGCGCGGCGCGGCCCGGTCATCCGGGGAGCCTCGCGCTGACGCGCCCGGACAGGTCTCGGCGCACCATGCCCTGGAATCCGCGCTCCTGCGTGGCTTCGTCTACGTCACCTCGGGGCTTGTCTGGCTCCTCGTCCTCGGCCTGGTCGCGCGTCACGTCATGCGCTTAGCGCCGGTGTGCCCGATGGTGGCCTGTGGATATCGGTCGATACCCGATCGGTCTGTTATGAAGATTGGTATCTACGCGACCAAGTCGGGTATCGGACTGCTCGAGAGCGGGGCGCCGCGATCCCGGCCCATCGTTCCGGGCGGGACAGTTGACGAGGATCGGACGATGTCTCTGACCGGGCGGTTCTGGTTCCGCAAATCCTGGACGGGCCGGCTCGTCCTGCTGGTCGAGGAGGTGCGACCGCGCTGGTTCGGTCGTGGAGCCGGAAAGCCGCGCTGGCGCAACGCCCGGCTGATGGACTTCGCGGAGCCGGAATTGCGACCGCTGATGGCCATGGAGAAGCTCCACCGCACGGGGGGCGCCTCCGCCACCGTGCACACCCTCCGGCCGGTCCCCGATGCTTCGGCACGGAGCGCCGCAAACGGCTAGGACGGCTGCTGATTGCGACCGCTCCGATCCCCATCTGGAGCCTGCCGCTCTGCCGGAGCGGTCGACACCGGGGTTGAAGGTCATGCCGCGCTACTTCTTCCACACGCAGATCGGCGACGACGTGATCACCGATGCGACCGGCGTCGCTCTGCGCGATCCGGATCAGGCCTGGGAGAAGGCCCAGGACACGATCCGTGCGGCCCTGGCCGAGGCCCGGGATCAGGCCAGGCTCCTGACCGCCTGCCTGGTGGTCACCGACGAAGCCGGCGACGTCGTTCTGGAATTCCCGTTCAGCGAGGTCGTATCGCTGCCGCCGGACGCGGATCCGACCCTGCATTGAGCGCCCCGCCCCGCGCGCCCTACATCGCGGCGGCCGCCACACGAGGAGCGCCGCCCGAATGGATTCGCCACCGAACGACCTCGACACGCATGCGCTCGGCAAGGCCGCGCCCGGAAAGGGTCTGGCCCGCGAGGCCTGCCCCTATGCCGAAGGCACCGAAGCCCGAGACCGCTGGCTTGCGGGCTACGACGAAGCCGTCTCCGATGGCGCCGAGCCGGTGACGGGGGGAATCGCCAAGCATCCGCCGGCCGGGGAGCCGACTCGCTGATGGATGCCACGACGCAGGTACACGCCGCCGCGCCAGCCCACCCCGCCCTCGACCGCAAGGCGGTCGGGGCCGTGGTGCTCGGCAACGCCCTCGAATTCTACGATTTCACGGTCTACGCGTTCTTCGCGAAGCCGATCGGCGAAGCGTTCTTTCCGGCCACCGACCCGACGCACAGCCTGCTGGCGTCGCTCGCCCTGTTCGGCATCGGTTACGTGATGCGGCCGATCGGCGGCGTGCTGATCGGCGCCTTCGCGGATCGGGCCGGGCGCAAGCCGGCGATGCTGATCACCATCGCGCTGATGGCGCTCGGCATGCTGATGCTGGCCGCATGCCCGTCCTACGCGGCGATCGGCGGCTGGGCACAGGTGATCGTCATCGCGGGCCGTCTCATTCAGGGTCTCGCGCTCGGCGGCGAGGTCGGCCCGTCCACCGCCTACCTGCTCGAGGCGGCACCGCCGGCCAAGCGAGGTTTCGTGACCAGCTGGCAGATCGCCAGCCAGGGCTGCGCGGCCCTGTTCGCCGGCATCATCGCGACCATCCTGGCCCTCGTGGTCGGCGATCAGGCGATGTCGGCCTGGGGCTGGCGGCTGATGTTCGCGCTCGGCCTCTGCGTCGTTCCGGTCGGCTTGGTGATCCGCAGCCACCTGCCCGAGACCGCCGGCGCCGAGGAGGATCCCCACGCTGCCCCCTCGACCCTCGCGGTGGTCGGGCGTCTCCTGCGCGAGCACGGCCGCCTGCTGGGCCTGACCTTCCTGGTCATCGCCGCCTCCACGGTCTCGAACGCCGTCGGCACCAACATGCCGGTCTATGCCGGCGCGACCCTGGGCCTGAGCGAGACCGCCGCGACCGCGGTGCCGATCGCGCTGGGCCTGGCCTCGGTGATCTTCCCGCTGCTGGGGGGCTGGCTGGCGGACCGGGTCGGAAGGCGCCCGGTGATGATCTGGCCGCGGACGCTCATCCTGATCCTGGCGGTCCCGGCCTTCGCCTGGGTGGTGCGATCCCCGAGCGCCATGAGCGTCTACGCCGTGACCTTCCTGCTCTCGGCGCTCTCCTCCATCAACGCCGCGGCGGTGATCGTCGGGATTCCGGAGGCGCTGCCGCGGGCGGTGCGCAGCGCCGGGCTGTCGATCGTCTACGCGCTCTCGGTCTCGGTCTTCGGCGGCAGCACCAACTACGTGATCAACTGGCTGATCGCCGCCACCGGCGACCGGCTCGCCCCGGCCTATTACCTGGCGGCCTTCAGCTTGGTCGGGACGATCGCGGCCTTCCTGCTGCCCGAGACCCGCGGCCGAGACCTGGACGCCGACGTGGAAGCGTAGCCGCGGATGTGCGCTCCCGCACGGCCCGGAAGCGGGGCCGCGCGGGAGCCCGCCTTCGGCGCTAGGTCTCGGCCGGAGCCGGGCCTAGACCGCGCCCATGCCCAGTCCTTCCGAGACGCGCCGCCCGCTGGTCCTCGCCGCGGTGATGGCGGCGATGTTCATGATCGCCATCGAGGCGACCATCGTCTCGACCGCGATGCCGCAGATCGCCGGCCAGCTCGGCGACCTCCACCTGTATGCCTGGGTGTTCGGCTCGTTCCTGCTGACTCAGACCGCCACCACGGTGGTGTTCGGCAAGCTGTCCGACCTCTACGGGCGCCGTCCGGTGCTGCTGTTCGGCATCGCCGTGTTCCTGGCCGGCTCGCTGCTGTGCGGGCTGGCCTGGTCGATGCGTTCCCTGATCCTGTTCCGCCTGGTGCAGGGCGTCGGCGCGGGAGCGATCCAGCCGGTGAGCCTGACGGTGATCGGCGATCTCTACCCGGCCCGGGAGCGCGGCAAGGTCCAGGGTTATCTCGCCAGCGTGTGGGGCATCTCGTCGGTGGCGGGACCCCTGGTCGGGGGCCTGATCATCGGCCATCTCAGCTGGCCGTGGATCTTCTGGATCAATCTGCCCGTGGGTCTCGTCGCGGCGGGCCTGTTCCTGGCCTACCTGCGGGAGAGCGTCGAGCGTCGCAGCCGGCCGATCGACGCACTCGGTGCCGCCCTGTTCACCGCGGCCATCGCCGCGCTGATGATGGCGCTGACGGAGGCCGGCACGTCGGCTTCGGCGGCCCTGTGGCCGGCACTCGGCTTCGTGGTGGCGGCCATCCTGTTCGTGCTCCAGGAGCGCCGGGCCGCCGACCCGATGCTCGACGTCCGCCTGTGGATGCAGCGCCCCATCGCGACCACCAACGCCGCGACGCTGCTCTCCGGCATGACCGTGATCGGGCTCACCGCGTTCCTGCCGATGTACGTCCAGGGCGTCCTACGGCAGTCGCCCCTGATCGCCGGATTGACCCTCACGCTGATGGTGCTCGGCTGGCCGATCGGGGCCACCACGGCGGCCCGCAACTTCGTGCGCTTCGGCCTGCGCCCGACGCTGCTGGTCGGCGCGACGCTGTTGCCGCTGGGCGCCACCGCGTTCGTCGCCCTGGGTTCGGAGACCTCGCCGATCGTGGCCGCCTGCGGCTCGATCGTGATGGGGCTCGGTATGGGTTTCCTGTCCACCGCCGCCATCGTGATCATCCAGGACAGCGTCGCCTGGGCGCAGCGCGGCGCCGCCACCGCCTCGAACATCTTCGCGCGCAACCTCGGCTCGACCCTGGGTGCCACGGCGCTCGGCGCGGTGCTGAACTACCGGCTGGCCCATCCGGCAGACGGCTCACCGGTCGATTCCGGCCAGCTCCGGAGTCTCCTGGAGGATCCCGGCAGCCTCGGCGCCGGCGGCGACGCCATCCGGGACGGGCTGCAGCATGCCCTCCACGGCACGTTCTGGACGGTCTTCGCGGTGGCTCTGCTGACCCTGGTGCTGTCGCTGTTCGTGCCGCGGATCACGATCTCGGACGCCCCGCGCGAATTGGCCGTGGAGTAGGGATCCCTCAAACCTTTGACCTTGCGGCGCAGGCCGCCTAGCGTCCGTCCATGCCCCTCGTGCCGCCTCCGCGCCCCGCAGCCTCGCCCGCGGCGGATATTCCGCCGACCAGCGTGCTCACCGCCAACCAGCCTGAATGGTCGGTCGGCGAGCTGGCGGGCGCGCTCAAGCGGACCCTGGAGGACGCGTTCGGTCATGTGCGCCTGCGCGGCGAGATCTCCGGCTATCGCGGCCAGCACGGCTCCGGCCACGCCTACTTCTCCCTGAAGGACGGCCAGGCGCGGATCGATGCCGTTGTCTGGAAGGGCGTGTTCGGGCGCCTGCGCCAGAAGCCCCAGGAGGGGCTGGAGGTGGTCGCCACCGGCCGCATCACCACTTTCGCGGGGAAATCCTCGTACCAGATCGTGGTCGAAAGCCTCGAGCCGGCGGGCCTCGGCGCCTGGATGGCCCTGCTGGAGGAGCGCAAGAAGCTGCTTACCGCCGAGGGCCTGTTCGCTCCGGAGCACAAGCGGGCCATCCCCTACCTGCCGCGCGTGGTCGGCGTCGTCACCTCGCCCACCGGAGCCGTGATCCGCGATATCCTGCACCGGCTGGAGGACCGCTTCCCGCGCCCCGTGCTGGTCTGGCCGGTACGGGTCCAGGGTGACGGCGCGGCCGAGGAGGTTGCGGCCGCGATCCGCGGTTTCAATGCCCTGGCCCCGGACGGCCCCCTGCCCCGGCCGGACGTGCTGATCGTCGCCCGCGGCGGCGGCTCCATCGAGGATCTGTGGGCGTTCAACGAGGAATGCGTGGTCCGCGCCGCATTCGAGAGCGCGATCCCGCTGATCTCGGCGGTCGGGCACGAGACCGACACCACGCTGATCGACTACGTCTCCGACCGCCGGGCGCCGACCCCGACGGGCGCCGCCGAGATGGCCGTCCCCGTCCGCGCCGACTTGATCGCCACGGTGGCCGACCTGTCCGCTCGGGCGGTCGGGGCGGTCGGCCGGCGGGTCGAGCGCGACCGGTGCGATCTGCGCGCCCTCGCGCGCGCGCTGCCGAGCGCCGATGCCCTGCTGGCGGCCAAGCGCCAGCGCCTCGACCTCGCCGAGGCGCGCCTCGCTCCGGCCTTGGCGGCCGGGGCCAGCCGCCATCGCGCGCGCCTCCAGCTCCTCCTCGACCGGATGGCCCGGCGCTCGCCCGACGTGGCGCTGGCCAACGCCCGGGCGCGCCTGGCGCGGATCGACCATCGGCCGCTCACCGCCCTGCGCAACGACGTCCAGCGCAAGGGCGAGGCCCTGGCCCAACTCGGTCGGCGGCTGGTCGTCGCCCGGGATGCCAGCCTCGAGCGGGCGCGGGCGCTTCAGGCACGCCGCGCCGATCGCCTGGTCGCCCTGTCCGACCGCCTGAATCAGGCAGGCCTGCGGGGCGTCGAGCGCCGCCGCGACCGGCTCGAGGGCCTGGCCCACCTCCTCGGATCGCTCAGCTACCGGGCCGTGCTGGAGCGGGGCTACGTCCTCGTCCGCGACGCCGCGGGCCTGCCGGTCCGCCACGCGGCCGAGGCCGCCGCCGCCAGCCGCCTCAGCCTGCAATTCGCCGACGGGACGGTGAACGCGGTGCCGGACGGGACGTCCGACCCGTCCGTGTCCGCCAAGCCTGCGCGGCGGTCCGCACGGACGGAGCCGTCCGCCGCGGGCAAGCGCACGCAAGCGGGCGCCGCCGCGGCGACCCGGCAGGGTTCGCTGTTCGACGCCTGAGGACGTCTCAGGACGGCTCCGGCCCGACCCGGTAGTGATACCGGTACAGCTCCCGCTCGAAACCCAGCCCGCGGTACAGTGATCGGGCCGGCGTGTTCGCCGCTACCACCTGCAGACAGGCCGCGCGGGCGCCCTGCAAGCGGGCCCAGCGCAGCAGCGCGCCGACGGCCCGCCGGGCGTGGCCCCGTCCCCGCAGCCTCTCGGGTGTCGCCACGGATTCGATCACCAGCAGGTCGCCGTCGCACACGCCGAAGGCCAAGGCACCGATCTCGCCATCGCTCGCCAGAGTCGCGAACGCCCGCGGCAGGATGAGGGCATCGACGGTGGTGCGAAAGGCCTGCGCGGCGGCGGGATCCGCCCGGTTCATGGCGTCCCGCAGGGCCAGCCAGGCGGCATCGGGACTCGGCGCGAGGGTGACCGCCGGGTCCGGCTCGTCGGACAGGCCGTCGAGGTCCCGGAACAGCGTGCAGGTCTCGTCCGCGACGGAGTAAGCGCCGCCTGCCAGCAGCGGCTCCAGCTGCGGTGCGATCCCCGGGACCCGGAAGATCGCCCGGCGTCCCAGCGCGGCGTAGACGGCCTCTCCGGCCCGGATCGCCGGTTCGGGCTGGCCGCTGCCGCGCATCGGATTCAGGGAATTCTGCCGCTTCGAGGTGCCGCCTGCGGCGCGCAGCAGGTAACCGTGGACCAGGAGCTGGCGCTGGCTCGGCCAGGCGTTGAGGCAGGCCTCCTCGACGCGCCAGGCCAGATCGATATCCGACATCCTATGAGTCTCCGCGCGCTTGATCTCATAGCGGTCGGGACGGCGCCACCCCCGGGGCAACCGGAGCCGTGCGGCGTCGCGTACGCTTGAAGCATTCCAGGCTCGCGCAATCTCCTCGTCATGCCCGAACCCGAAATCCTCGTCTGCCTCCATTTCCTGGGCGGCAGCGCCAGAACCTGGGAGCCCGTCTCGCGCGCGCTCGGGGGAACGCCGGTCTGCGTGCCCGTGGATCTGCCGGGCTTCGGCGACGCTGCCGCGGAGACGGGCTTTTCCGTCGATGCGATGGCGGACCATGTGGCGGCAGCGATCCGCGCCCATGCGCCGAGGCGTTTCGCGATCGCGGGTCACAGCATGGGCGCGAAGGTCGCACTCGCCCTCGCGCGCCGGTCCGAGGACGGGGAGCCGGGCCTGGACGGGCTCACCGACTTGATCCTGGTCTCGGGCTCGCCGCCGAGCCCGGAACCGATCCCCGGCGATCGCCGGGCCAGGATGATCGCCTGGATCGATGCCGATCCGGAGACGCGGCTGCGCGAGGCACAGGCTTTCGTATCCGAGAATGTCGGCGGTCCCCTCGACCCGGAGACCGAGGCGCGTGCGGTCGCCGACGTGTTGCAGGCGGCCCCCGCGGCCTGGAAGGCCTGGCTCGAATCGGGTTCCCGCGAGGATCTGTGCCGCCGGATCGGGCTTCTGCGCACCCCGGCGCTGATCCTGGCGGGATCCGAGGATGCCGATCTCGGCGCGGATGCGCAGCGGGCGTTGATGGCGCCGCATCTCGCCCACCATTGCGTCGTCACCGTGGACGGCGTCGGCCATCTCCTGCCACTGGAGCGTCCGGAGGTGATGGCGGATCGCCTGCGCGATCACTGGCGCGACCGCCCGCGTGACGAGGCCGCGCGGGCCGCTCCGGTGCCGCCGGCCTACGCGGCGCTGATCGCGTCCGAGCGGGTCAACAGCCGGCTGCGCGGCGCCCTGGAGACGCGTGGGGAGCCAGACGACCCCGCCTATGCCCCCCAGGCCCTCGACCCGGTGGAACTCGCGATCCTGCGCGCTGCCTGCGGTCGCGTGTTGCCGGAGATCGCCGTCGACCTCGCCGCCCGGCTCGATGCGCGTCTGGCGTCTGGGGCCGGCGACGGCTGGCGGTTCGTGGCCCTGCCACCCGATCCGGAGGCGTATCGCGCCGGCCTGCGCACCCTCGACGCCGCGTCGCGCGCCGCCCACGACCGTCCGTTCGTCGCCCTGGAGGCGCAGGACCAGGATGCGCTGCTGACGCTGGCCGAGCGCGGCGACCTGGCGGTGCCGGACTCCCTCGGCGGACGCCTGGACGGCGACCGGATGCGGTTCTGGTTCGAGGATCTGCGCGCCGACGCGGTGCGCCTGTGGCTCGCCCATCCGGCCGCCCTGGCACGGGTCGGCTTTTCGGGCATCGGCGCCGGCGGCGACCGGCCGGGCCCGATCGCGGACGGGTTGCCCGGCTTCCACGACGTCGGGCTCGATCGGGCGGAATCCTGGGAACCCCAGCCCACACAGGGGGAGACGGTCCGATGAACCTCGACGGGATGCGGACCTACCGCACGGATGAGACCGTCGATGCGGTCATCGTCGGGACCGGGGCCGGCGGCGCGCCGCTCCTCGCCCGACTGGCTGCGGCTGGCCTCAAGGTCGTGGCCCTGGAGGCCGGACCCAACTTCACCCCCGAGCGCTTCGCCTTCGACGAGACGCTGGCGGACCAGATCTACTGGACCGAGGAGCGCCTCAGCGGCGGTTCCACGCCGGAGGCGTTCGGGGCCAACAACAGCGGCACCGGCGTGGGCGGCTCGACGCTGCATTGGGGCGCCTTCGTGCCCCGGGCCGACGCCCGCGACCTCCGGCTTCACACCGAGAGCGGCGAGGGCGTCGACTGGCCGCTCGACTACGACGAGTTGGCGCCGTTCTACGAACGGGTCGAGCGTTTCATCGGCGTCTCGGGGCCGCAATCGTATCCCTGGGATCCCGAGCGCCGCTATCCCCTGCCACCGGTGCCGCGCAACGGCCCGGCGCAGATCATGGCCGGAGCCTGCGATACGCTGGGGATCCGCTGGGCCGACGCGCCCGCGGCGGTGGTCTCGCGCGACTTCGAATCCGAGGGCGGACCCCGGCGCAACGCCTGCATCAATTGCGGCTTCTGCCACCAGGGCTGCCGCAACGGCGCCAAGACCAGCATGGACGTCACCTACCTGCCCCTGGCCGTCACGCACGGGGCGGAGATCCGGGCGGGCGCCTTCGTGCACGGACTCGAGCGCGGCACCGACGGCCGGGTCACCGCAGTGGTCTACACACAGGACGGTCAGGAACGGCGCCAACGCTGCGGGGCGGTATTCCTCTGTGCCGGCGCCGTCGAGACGCCGCGGCTCCTGCTGAATCTGGACCTGGCCAACTCCAGCGATCAGGTCGGCCGCAACTACATGGGCCACGTCGCCACCCAGGTCTGGGGCACCTTCGCCAACGAGGTGCGGATGAACCGCGGCTACCCCTCGTCGCTGATCACGGAGGACTTCATCCGGGCCGGTGCCGACTTCGCCGGCGGCTACCTGATCCAGAGTCTCGGTGTGGTGCCGCTGACCTTCGGCAACGCGGTGGCGCGCGGCCGCGGATTGTGGGGCAAGCCGCTGCTCGATTACCTCGACCGCTACAACCACCTCGCCGGCATCGGCATCAACGGCGAGACGCTGCCCTGCGACGCGAACGTGCTGACCCTGTCCGATGAGACCGACGCGCGCGGGATGCGCAAGGCGCAGATCAGCTTCGGCTACAGTCGCAACGAGGAACGCCTCAACGCGCACGCCACCAAGGTGATGCGCGACCTCTGGGAGGCGGCTGGGGCCGAGGACATCTGGGTGATGGAGCGCGTCGCCCACACGATCGGCACCTGCCGGATGGGGCGCGACGGGTCGAGCGCCGTGGTCGATCCGGTCGGTCGCAGCTTCGACATAGACAACCTGTGGATCTGCGACGGCTCGACCTTCCCGAGTTCCCTCGCCGCGAACCCGGCCCTGACCATCATGGCGCTGTCCCTGCGCACCGCGGAGGCGTTCCTGGCCGCCGGACGCTGAGATCAACCGGCCTCGCCGCGCAGCTCCGCCAGCCCGCGGCGCTGCCGGCCGTCGGCATCGAAGTTCGCCGGGTCGAGCCAGGCCGCGAAGCCGGCGTGGATACGCGGCCACTCGGCGTCGGTGATCGAGAACCACGCCGTGTCGCGGGAGCGGCCCTTCACCACGACGGCGTTGCGGAAGATCCCCTCGAAGGTGAAGCCGAGGCGCAGCGCCGCCGCCCGGGACGGGGCGTTGAGGCTGTCGCATTTCCACTCGTAGCGGCGGTAGCCGAGTTCGTCGAAGGCCCGAGCCATCATGAGTGCCATCGCCTCGGTGGAGGCGGGCGAGCGCTGAAGGCTCGGGCCGAAATGCAGGTGGCCGACCTCGATGACGCCGTTGCCGGGGTCGATCCTCAGGTAGGAGGCGATCCCCAGCGGCGCCCCGGTCGCCCGGTCGAGGACGGCGTGGAACAGCGGGTCCTGGCTCTGCGCCTGGGCGTCGAGGCGGACGCGGTAGGCTGCCTCGCTGTCGGGCATCTCGTCGCCGAGATAGGTCCAGCCGCGCCGGTCCGGCGCCGCATCGTAGGCGGCAAACAGCCCCGCGGCATGCGCTTCGGCATCGAGCGGCACGACCCTGCAGGTGCGGCCCTCCATGGGCGTCCGCGGCGGGCGCGGACGCGGGGTCCAGTCCGGCAGGGCCGGGCCGATCGGCTGGCCGAAGGCGTTGAGGCGGGCGCTCACGATCCGCTCCGCTCGGCGACCATGTCGGCCAGGACGGTTTCGCCATCCGCGCGCATCCCGGCGATCACCCCGGCCCGATCGGCCTCCGGTCTGTTCTGGCTCATCTTCCACTTCCCCTCGATGCGGGCGATCGGGATCTCGATGCCGACGATGGCCCTCATCTGGGCCGCCACGAAGGACGCGGGCGCGTCGTCCACCGCCCAGGACGCGGCGCGCGGCGCCTCGCGCAGGGCGGTGAGGTCGGCGATCTGGCGCCGGAGCCAGTCCGCGTCCTCGATCACCCGTGGCCGGCCCCAGACGTGGACCGTGGCGTAGTTCCAGGTCAGCACCACCCGCCCGTGCTCCTGCTTGCTCGCGTACCAGCCCGGGGTGACGTAGCCCTGTGGTCCCTGGAACACGACGAGGCAGTCCTCGGTCTCGGCGAGCGCCTGCGCTTGCGGGTTGGCGCGGGCGAGATGGGCGCGCAGGGTGCCGTGCGTGCCCGCTTCGTCCAGCAGGAACGGGATCGGGTTGGCGATCAGGCCGCCCGCGCCGCCGGCGACCAGCAGGCCGAGCGGATAGGTCCGGATCAGCCCGTGCTGCGCCGCGTGCGTGTCATCGCGGAAGTGTGGCGGCTGGTACATCGAGCCAAGTCCTTGTTGCGGGATCCTGCTTGACCGTACGGCGGACCAGGCGAAAGGTCCGGTTTTCGAAATCCGACTGGACCACTTGCCGCCATGGCCCGAGGCCCGCTGCCGCTGCCCGTCAGCCTCGATCCGGTGTCGCCGACGCCCTTGCACGTCCAACTCCGCGAAGGCTTGCGCGGGGCGATCCTCGACCGCCGCCTCCCGCGTGGAACGCGGCTGCCGGCGTCCCGCATGCTGGCGGCCGATCTCGGCTGCGCCCGCGGCACCGTGGTCCTCGCCCTGGAGCAGCTGATCGCCGAGGGTTACCTCACGGCGCGGACCGGATCGGCCACCCGGGTCGCCGCGACCCTGCCGGACGACACCCTTCCCCGGCCGGATGGGGCGGCACGGCCGGCGCTTGCGGCGGCTCCGAACCTGTCGCGCCGGGGTGCCCGCCTGATCGCGGCGCCGGCCCGGCGGTTCATGGCCGGCCCCGGCGTGCCCGACGCCTTCGCGCTGGGCCGGCCCGCGCTGGACGCGTTCCCGTACGCGGTCTGGGCGCGGTTGCTCCAGGCCGAGTGGCGTCACGGACCGGCCGAGCGGACCGATCCCCGCGGCTCGCCGGCACTCCGGGCTTCCATCGCGGCCTATTTGGCGCAGGCGCGGGGCGTGGCCTGCGAGGCCGACGACGTGATCGTCACGGCGGGCATCCGCCAGAGCCTGCGCCTGCTGGCCGATTTGCTGCTCGATCCCGGGGAGCGGGCCCTGGTGGAAGAGCCGGGCTTCCCCGGTATCGCCCTGGCCCTCGCGAGCGGTGGCCTGATCCCGGTGCCGGTCTCGGTCGGACCGGGCGGGCTATCGGTGAGCGCCGCCGGGCCGCGCCTGCAGGGTGCGCGCCTCGCCGTGGTGACGCCGGCGCAGCATTATCCGCTGGGCCACGCCATGAGCCTGGAGAACCGCCTCGACCTCCTGGCCTGGGCGGAATCCGTATCGGGCTGGATCGTCGAGGACGATTACGACGGGGCCTACCGGTATGCGGGGCGGCCGCTGGCCCCGCTGCGGGCGCTCGATCGCGGCGGACGGGTGATCTACGTCGGCAGCTTCTCCAAGCTGCTGCTCCCCGCGCTTGGCCTCAGTTACCTGGTCCTGCCGCGGGGCCTCGTGGCGCCGGTGCATCAGGCCCTCGCCGAGACCGGCCCGGCACCCCCGGGCATCGGCCAATGGGCGCTGGCCCGCTTCATCGAGGAGGGGCATCTCGCCGGCCACCTGCGGCGGACCCGGCGGCTCTACGCCCTGCGCCAGGAAGCCCTGGTCGAGGCGGCCCACCGCCATGCCGCCGATGTGGTCGCGGTCGCCGCCATGGAGGGCGGGATGCACCTCATCGCGCGCTCCGGTCCGGCCTGGCCGGCCGCGCTCGGCGATGCCGAGGCCGTCGCGCGGCTCGACCGAGCCGGGATCTCCGCGGTCGCGCTCTCGGCCTACCATGTCGGTCCCCCGGAGCCGGGGCTGTTGCTCGGCTACGCGGCCGTGCCCGAGCGGGTGATCGAGCCGGCGGTTCGGCGCATGGCCGAGACCCTGCGGGCGGCCGGGTGAGAGCCGTTCGGTCGTATACCCACAGTCGAACGGGGGTTCCGAACGCCGAAAATCCCAATCTGTCCCTCGTCCTGAGGCGTGAGCGACGCGTGCCTCGAAGGAGGCCTCCAGGAATCGCGCGGCTGGCTGGAGGGCTCCTTCGAGGCCTCCGCTGCGCTCCGTCGCCTCGGAATGAGGGCGAGGATGGGATGGACCGATCGAGCGGCGGGGGCGGGCCTTACAGAAGTCCTGGTGGTCATTCACCGCGCGGCGTCAGCGTCACGGTAACGGGGCCGCGGCCCGCGCGCAGTTCCAGGTTCCGGAGGGTCTTGGGCCGCACGGTCGCGCCGCTCGACGGGCTGACGCGCTGCACCCGCTCGCCGTCGATGCGCAGGCTGACCACGCCCTCCGCGGTGATCCGCAGCGACGCGACGTTCCGGAAGGATTTCAGCGGCACCGGAGTCCAGGCCGCCCCGACCTCGATCCGTATTGGTGCCGGGACGACGTCGCGGCGCGCCAAGGCGAGGGCCGCGAGACCGATGATCGCCGCGAGCGCCAGGACGGCCTGACGGACGCGGGCGAGTCTCCCGGGCCGACGCGGGGCCCGGCGTACCGTCCAGACCGGTTTCGGGGGCGCCGGGGCCGGCTTGGCCGGCGGTTGAGGCGGTCCCTCCTGCGGCGGCGCAGGTTCCGGGGCGATGTCGGCCGGCGGCGCCTTAAGCGCCTCTGGTGGCGGTGGCGGTGGCGGTGGCGACGGGGGAATCGGCGATTGGGCCTTCGGGCGTCGCTGCTCGGCGCCGCAGAACGGGCAGAACCGCACCGGAACGTGGAGGCCGCGGTCGCAAGCGGAGCAGCGCGAGGGCGCGGTCGGAATGTCGGCGGTCACGGCGGAGCCGCGGGTCAGTGCGCGAGCGCGCCGGTTTCCATGAACCGGGCCAGGCGCTCCACCAGCGGCGCCACCATCACCCGGTCGATCTGCGGCAGGAGTCCGTGGCGCGCGAGCGCGACATTCGCCTCGGCCTGCGCGCGCGCCCGGCGATGCCAGGCGGCGCGGTCGCGCCTGCACGCGTCCCAGGCCGTCGTGATTGACCGGAAGACCTGCGGCAGACGCTCGATCGGGTCGGCGATCACATCGTAATGGTGGTCGATCAGGCCGCCGAAGCTGTGGAAGCCGAGCTCCGACAGGAGGGCGACGGCCCGCGGCGCGCCCACCGTCACGAACGGCACGCCCATGGCGGCGGCCTTCAACGATTTCTCCGTGATGCGCTCGACGCCCAATTCGAAGAAATCCGTCTCGGAGATGATTGTGAGGTCGCTGGCGGCGTAGGCCCGGGTATCCAGGGTGAGGACCATGTCGCCACCGGGGGCCGGAGTATCGATCCGCCTGGCCTGCCGGGGAATCCAGCTGCCGACATCGGCCAGCAGCGGTCCGAAGGCCACCGCGATCTCCGGCGGCGCGTGAAAGACGTCGATGCCGCCCGCCTTCGGGTTGTCGGCGCCGATCCCGTGGAACGAGATCAGGCCGTCGCGGTCCAGGCCGTTGAGCTGGAACCAGCGGTAGAGCAGCACCCGGTGCCAGCGCAGGGCCGCGTTCTGGCAGAGGAACCGGGCGGCGCCGGTGTCCCGGGCGAGCGGCGCGTAGCCGACCCGGTCGAGGGGGTGTTGCGGGAAGAGGCGCGGGCCGGCCTCGGCATCGAGCCAGAGCGCGACCTGGAGCGGGAAGAACTCGAAGGTCCAGAACCGCAGGCCCTCGCCGTAGAGCCGCTCGTAATCCAACCGCAGCAGCCGGTTCTGGGTCACCAGGACGACCCGCTCCCGGGGAATTCCGAGGCCTTCGAGGTTGCGGTGGAGCGCCTCGAAGGTGGGAGCGTGCAGGCCCGGCCCCTCGTTCGACAGGTCGAGGAGCAGGGCCGCTCGGCCCGACCGCAGGTTCTCGGCGTCGCCGGGCTCCAGCAGATCGAGCCGCCCGTTCAGGTCCGGGAAGCCGAGGCGGACGAAGTCGAGCACCGGCAGGCAGAGCACGTGGTTGGCCGCGCCCGGATGGGCGGTGACGCTGATCCGCTTCCCCAGCCAGCCCAAAGCCGCCGGCAGGAAATGGCCGGCCTCCCCGCGGGGGACCAGGACGATCTCGGAGGCGGATGGGCTCATCGCGATTCTCGGGCGGCCGGTCGCACGGTGATCCGCCGCCTGAAAGCCGCGCGATGCCGGATAAAGGCTTCGCGCGGATGCGTCGATCCCCGGGACTCAGGCCGGGACCAGCTCGGCCGCGCGCACGGGCGTCGGTCCCGCCCGGTAGGCCGCCGAGGCCTCCTCAGTCCGCCAGCAGGCGACCTTGTGACCGGGGGCGATCTCGGTCACCGGCGGCATCTCCCGGCGGCACTGCTCCTCGGCGAGGAAGCAGCGTGGCGCGAACGGGCAGCCCGGCGGCCGGTTGGCGAGGTCCGGCGGGCTCCCCGGGATGGTCTGGAGCCGGGAGCCCTTCGCCAGAGCCCCCTCCGCCCGGCTGCGCAGCAGGCCGATCGTGTAGGGGTGGTGCGGATCGAGCACGACCTGATGCGCGGTCCCGGTCTCGACGATCTTGCCCGCGTACATCACGGCGATCCGGTCGGCGACCTCGACGGCCGCGCCGAGATCGTGGGTCACGATGATGATCGACAGGCCGAGGTCGCGCTGCAATTCGCGCAGGAGCAGCAGGACCTGGATCTGCACGGTGGCGTCGAGGGCGGTGGTCGGCTCGTCGGCCAGCAGCACCTGCGGCCGGCAGGCGAGCGCGAGCGCGATCATGGCGCGCTGGCGCATGCCGCCCGACATCTCGTGCGGGTAGTTGTCCAGCCGCCGCTCCGGACTCGGGATCCGCACGCGCTCGAACAGGGCGAGCGCGCGCTTGCGGGCGTCCTCCTTCGAGATCGTCTCGTGCCGCCGGATCGCCTCGGTGATCTGCCGGCCGACCGTGTAGACCGGGTCGAAGGCGAGCAGCGGCTCCTGGAAGATCATCGAGACGTCGCCGCCGCGGAAGTCGGCGAGCTGGCGCTTGCTCAGCGCCTGCACGTCCCGGCCGGCCGCCAGGATCCTGCCCTCGATCCGGCTGCGCCCCTCGTGAAACAGGCGCAGGATCGCCCGCAGGGTGACGCTCTTGCCCGAGCCCGACTCGCCGATCAGGGCCATCGCCTGACCGCGCTCCACGGTGAGGTCGACGCCGTCCACGACCTGCACCTTGCCGAAGGCAACGCGCAGGTTCTCGAGGGTGACGGCGGGTTCGGGGTTCGACATCGGGGCGCTCATGCCGCGAGCGCCCGGGCCGGGGCGGCGGAATGGCCGGAGCCGGGCTGGCGGGCGAGGCACGAGACCCGGTGCAGCGGACCGACCGGGTCGAGGGGCGGTTCTTTTTCGCTGCAGATCGGCTCGGCGAGGCTGCAGCGGGGGTGGAACCGGCAGCCGGGCGGCGGATCGATCGGGTTCGGCGGATCGCCCTGCAGGAGCGCCGTCTGCGTGCGGTTG
This sequence comes from Methylobacterium mesophilicum, assembly GCF_022179445.1. GTDB lineage: Bacteria > Pseudomonadota > Alphaproteobacteria > Rhizobiales > Beijerinckiaceae > Methylobacterium > Methylobacterium mesophilicum. The sequence continues at coordinate 78,465 of NZ_BPQU01000007.1, forward strand.
TCCGGGTCCAGCGACGGCATCGAAGCCAGCAGCGCCTCGGTGTAGGGGTGGGCCGGGGCGTCCAGCACCGTGTCGGACGGGCCGATCTCGGAGACCCGGCCGAGATACATCACCATCACCCGGTCGGAGATGAAGCGCACGACGTTGAGGTCGTGGCTGATGAAGATGTAGGTCAGGCCGAACTCGGACTTCAGGTCGAGGAGGAGGTTCAGCACCTGCGCCTCCACGGACTTGTCCAGCGCCGAGACCGCCTCGTCGAGCAGCACCAGCCGCGGCTCCAGGGCGAGCGAGCGGGCGATGTTGACCCGCTGCCGCTGGCCGCCGGAGATCTCGTGCGGGTACCGGCCGGCGAAGCGCTTGGGCTCCAGGCCGACCCGGCCCAGCAGGGCCCGGGCGCGCTCCACCGCCTCGCGGCCGGGAACGCCGTTGACCTTCGGGCCGAAGGCGATCGACTGCTCGACCGTCATGCGCGGGTTGAGCGAGGCGTAGCTGTCCTGGAACACCATCTGGACCTGGCGGCGGTAGGACCGCCACGGCATCACCCGCTCACCCACGGCTTGCCCGTCGTAAAGCAGGGAGCCGGAATCGCGCTCGATCAAGCCCATTAGCAGCTTGGCGGTGGTGGACTTGCCGCAGCCGGACTCGCCGACGATGCCCAGGGTCTCGCCCTTCAGCACGTCGAAATCGACGCCATCGACGGCGCGCACCACCTGCTTCTTGCCCCCGGCCTTGCGGACCGGGAAGTGCTTGTACAGGCCCGAAACCGACAGGAGCGGCTGGGCGGGTCCGCCGCGGTCGCGGGCGAACGGATCGGGGGCGTCCGGGATGACGCTCACTGGCGAATCTCCATGGCCGCGCGCAGGCCGTCCGAGAACAGGTTGAAGGCGATCGAGACGACGAAGATGCACACGCCCGGCAGGGCCGCGACGACCGGGTTGGCGTAGATCGCGGTGCGCAGGGTGTTGAGCATCAGGCCCCATTCCGGCTCCGGCGGGCGCACGCCGAGACCCAGGAACGACAGGCCCGAGGCCAGGATCATCGAGACCGAGATCAGGCTGGTGGCGTAGACGAAGATCGGCCCGACCACGTTGCCGAGCACCTGCACCCGCATGATCGTCAGCGGCGAAGCGCCCGAGAGCTTCGCCGCGTCGATGTAGTCGCGCTTGCGGATGCCCGTCGTGACGCTCTCGGCGACCCGGGCGATCTGGGGCACGAACACGCAGGTCAGCGACACGATCGAGTTGAAGATGCCGGCCCCGAGCGCACCGGACAGGGCGATCGCCAGCAGGACCGACGGGAACGCGAAGAACACGTCGATCGTGCGCATCAGGATCGTGTTCAGCCAGCCGCCGACATAGCCGGCCAGGATGCCGATGCTCGAGCCGATCACGAAGGCGATCAGCACCGGGGTGACCCCGATGAACAGCGACAGCCGCGCGCCCAGCATCAGCCGGCTGATCATGTCGCGCCCGAGCTCGTCCGAGCCGAGCCAGTAGGTGGCGTCGCCGACATGCTTCAGGCGGCGCAGCATGGAGCCCTTGTACGGGTCCATCGGGGTGATCCAGGGCGCCAGGATGGCGATGGCCACCACGAGCAGGATCAGGGCGCCCGCCCCCATGGCCACGGGATCGCGCACCAGCCGGTGGCCGACATGGCCCCAGAAGCCGCGGGACGGAACGAACGCGGCCTCCGGGGCGGCGTCTTTGGCGGAGAGCACGCCGCCGTCGAGGGCCATCGAGGCGGCGGTGATCGGTGCGGTCATGATCGGCCTCCGGGTCAGGCGCGTTCGATGCGCGGGTCGAGGGCGGTCTGCATCACGTCGACCAGCAGGTTGAGGACGACGAAGAACATCGCCAGCACCAGGATCGAGCCCTGGAGCAGGGGCAGGTCGCGCTGGAAGATCGCGGCGTTGAGGAGGAAGCCGGTGCCGGGCCACGCGAATACGGTCTCGACCAGGATCGAGCCGCCGAGCAGGTAGCCGAGCTGCAGGCCCATGATCGCCAGCGCGGTCGGGGCGGCGTTGCGCACGACGTGCTTGAACACGCCGAACTCATCCATGCCCTTGGCGCGCAGGGCTTCCACGAAGTCCTGGGACAGGATGTCGGCCACCAGGGCACGCACCGTGCGGGCGATGATGCCGGTGGGGATCACCGACATCGTCACCGCCGGGAGGATCAGGTAGCGCAGGTGGTCGAAATCCGGCCGCCAGTTGCCCGAGCCGTCCGGCCCGGCGCCGGTGGGCGGCAGCCAGCCCAGCGTCGCCGAGAACACGATCACCAGGACCATGCCGAGCCAGTAATGCGGCACGCTCACGCCGAAGACCGAGAGCGCGGACGCCGCCCGGTCGGCCAGCGAGTTGCGGTGGTAGCCGGCGACGAAGCCGAACAGCGTGCCGAACGTGAAGCCCAACAGGGTCGCCACGGAGGCGAGGATCAGCGAGTTGATCACCGCCCGGGTGACCTCGCCCAGCACCGGCCGGCCGGTGGCGATGGACGTGCCGAGATCGCCGTGGAGCACGTGCCACAACCAGATCAGGTACTGCATCGGCAGCGGCTTATCGAACCCGTAGGCGGCCCGCATGCTGTCGATGGTCTCCTGGGTGGCGTCCGCCGGCAGGACCGCGCTCAGGGCGTCGCCGGGCGCCAGATGGACCAGCAGGAAGCAGACCAGGCTGACCCCGAACGCCACCGGCGTCACGTAGACCAGACGTTTGAGGATGTAGATCAGCATCGGGTGCCTTACCGTGGCCGCTGAAAGTCCCTCCCCCCTTTGCGGGGGAGGGTGGCCCCTGCGTCAGCAGGGGTCGGGAGAGGGGAGCGACGCATCCGGAGAGGGCGTGCCGGGAGCCGAAACCCGCATCGTCGCGCTGCCCCTCTCCCCCCTGCTGCGCAGGTACCCTCCCCCGCAGAGGGGGAAGGGAAATCCCGCGGTTACCGCCCCGCCGTCGCGATGGTGATCTTCGAAAAGTCCTGGAACCAGTTCTGGGCCTGGACGAAGCCCTTCACCTTCGGGCTCATCGCCCGCGGGTTCACGTCGTGCGTGATCATGACGAACAGCGCGTCGTCCACGTACTTCTCGTGGACCTTCTCGAGGACCTGGGTCTGCGCGGCCTTGTCGAAGGTGGTACGCACCTGGTCGAACAGCTTGTCCATCGCCGAATCGCTGTAATAGCCCCAGTTCGTGCCGTTCGGCGGGGCGAAGTTGCTCTGGAGGTGGCGGATGAACCCGGTGAACGGGTCCTGGATGAAGTACGAGTAGTTGATAGCCGACACGCCGCGGGAGATGTCGGCCTTCGCGCCGGCCCGCCAGATGTTGATCAGCGTGTTCCACTCGACCACCTCGTAGTCGACCTGGATGCCGACCTCCGAGAGGTTCTGCTGGACGAACTCGTTCATCGGCAGCGGCTGCATCTGGCCCGAGCCCGAGGCCGAGATCGCGACCTTGAGCTTCAGGGGCTTGGCCGGGCTGTAGCCGGCCTCGGCCATCAGCTTCTTGGCCGCCTCCGGATCGTACTTCACGTCGAAGGTCGGGTGGCCGAACCACTGGTGGCCGGGCGGCATGAAGCCCTTGGCGGGAATCGCAAGGCCGCCGAGCAACTCCTTCAGGCCGTCGCGGTCGATGGCGAGGTTGGCCGCCTTGCGGACCCGGATGTCGTTCCAGGGCGAGCCCTCGACCCGGGACAGGTGCCAGGTCCAGTTGTGCGGATAGGCGTTGGTCACGATGGTGAAGCCGGCGCCCTTGAGCGAGGCCACCGCGTCCGGCGCGGGCGCCTCGATCCAGTCGACCTGGCCGGAGCGGAGCGCCGCGACGCGGGCGTTGGCCTCCGGCAACGGCACAAGGACGAGCTTGTCGAGCTTCGGGACCCGGTTCGTGTCCCAGTATTCCTTGAACGGCACCATCTCGGCGCGCTCGCGCGGCGCGAACAGCGTCAGCTTCCACGGGCCAGTGCCGGAGGGCTGCTTGGCGAAGGCGTCCCAGGACTTGCCGACCTTCTCCCACTGCGCGGGCGAGGACATCATGATCCAGGCGATCTGGTAGGGCAGCGTCGCGTCCGGGGCCTTGGTGACGATCTCGACCGTCATCGGGTCCACCACCTTGTAGGAGGCGACCGCCGGGACGCGGGTCTTGCCCTGCGCGGACTGGCGGGGATCGTATTGGGGCGCGTCGGCCTTCAGCAGCTTGTCGAGGTTCCACACCACGGCGTCGGCGTTGAAGTCGGAGCCGTCGTGGAATTTCACCCCCGGCCGCAGCTTGAAGGTCCACTTGGTCTTGTCGGCGGCGTCGACCGCCCAGCTGGTCGCGAGGCCGGGCACGAGGTCGGAGGCGAGTTCGGCGCTCGACAGGTCCCAGTTAATCAGGCCGTCATAGACCGTGTAGCCCAGGAACCGCATGCCCTCGCCGCCATTGTCGGTCTGGCCGGTGGTCAGCGGGATGTCCGACGCGGTCATCCCGATCCGCAGCGTTCCCTGTGCGCGGGCGGCGGTGCTGGCGGAGAGCGCCAGGGCGCCGGCGAGCGCCGCACGGGCGCCGAGAGTTTTCAGACGAGACAGCATGTCGGATCGGATACTCGCGTTGGTCCGGGAGGGCGGGCCCGGAATACGCTCGACTGTATGCAAGCCCGCGGCCACTCGGTCCCGGGCCATGCACGGACCCGTCGATCCTAGGCGGTTTCGATGAGACTCACGTGGGCGGCGACCACCCGCCACCCCTCCGGAAACCGCACCCAGGTCTGGCTCTGGCGCCCGGTCCTGCCGGGGGCGTTGTCCCGGGTGAACAGGGTCATCGCCGTGGCGAAGTCGCGCCCGTAGGTCGTGATCACCGTCTCGGCGAGCACCCGCTCCAGGCCCACGGGCGAGCGCGCCCGCCGGAACGCCCGAATCGCGTCCATCCCGTAGAGGTTCTCCCCGGCCCCGTACCGGATCGTGCGAGGATCGTCCCGGAAGAGCGCTTCCAGGGTGGCGACGTCGTTGGTGGTCAGCGCCGTCTCGTAGGTCGCGAACGCGGCCTCGACCTCGGCCTTCACGGCGGGATCGTCGATGACCATCAGGCGACCTCCGCCACGGGGGCCGTGCAGATCCCGTCCCGTTCCAGCTGGCGCGCGACCCGCAGGGCCAGGTCCTCCCGCCAGGGCGCGGCGATCACCTGGACCCCGAGCGGCAGCCCGGCATCGATCCTGACCGGCACGGCCACCACGGGCAGGCCGATGAACGAGATCGGCTGCGTGAACACGCCGATATTGGCCCGGATCGGCAGGGTCACGCCGTCGAGCACGAAGTGGGTCAGGCCGCCTTTCGGTGCCCGGCACGGCGTGGCCGGAGCCAGGATCACGTCGACGCCGCCGAACAAGTCCATGACCGCGTCGCGGTACCAGCGGCGGAAGCGCTGCGCCCGCTCGACGAAGGGGGCCGGGATCATCGCCCCGGCGATCAGGCGGTCGCGCACGGCCGGGTCGAAATCCTGCGGCCGGGTGCGCAGGCGGTCGAGGTGGAGGGTGGCGCCCTCGGCCGCCGTGATCAGGTAGGCCGCCGCCCGGGCGCGCTGGGCCTCCGGGAGCTCGACCGTGCGGCTCGCCCCGAGGGCGTCCGCGACGCGGGCGACGGCCGCGAACGCCTCCGGATGCCCGTTGCGGGCGAAGTAGCCGCCGGCCACCGCGATGCGCAGGCCGCCGATGCCGTCCTCCAGGTCGGGATACGCAGGCTCGGGCGCCCGGGTCGTGGCCACCGGATCGTCCGGGTCGGGTCCCTGCATCGCGTCGTAGGCCAGGGCGAGGTCGGCGACGCTCCGGGCCATCGGCCCGAGATGGTCCAGGCTGCCCACGAACGGGAAGCTGCCGGCCCGGCTGATCCGCCCGTAGGTCGGCTTCATCCCGAAGCAGCCGCAGAACGCGGCCGGCACCCGGATCGAGCCGTTGGTGTCGGAGCCCAGCGTCAGCGGCACCAACCCCGCCGCCACGGCCGCGCCCGACCCCCCGGAGGAGCCGCCGGTCATGTGGTCGAGGGCGTGGGGATTGTGGGCGTCGCCGTCGTGGACGTTCTCGCCGGTGAAGTCGTAGGCATACTCGCCCATGTTGAGCGCGCCGACCAGGATCGCCCCGGCCGCCTCCAGGCGCCGCACCACCGCGCCGTCGCGCGCGGCCGGTGGGCGATCCCGGTTGATCTTCGAGCCGGCGCGGGTCGGCAGACCGGCGACGTCGATCAGGTTCTTCACCGCGAAGGGTACGCCGGCGAGCGGGCCGGCGGGCTCGCCGCGCGCGCGGGCGGCATCGAGTGCGTCGGCCCGGGCCAGCGCCCGCTCGGGCAGCACGTCCGTGAAGGCGCCCACGCGCCCGTCGATCCCTGCGATCCGCTCCAGGGTGGCCGCCACGGTGGCGCGGGCGGTCGTACGCCCCTGCGCGAACGCGGCGGCGATCGTCGCGGCATCGGATGGCGTCGGCGCGCTCATGCCTCGAACCGCGGCGCAGCCTCGACCTCGTCGGGGAGCGGAAAGCCCGCTACCAGGTCCGCGGCGGAGGCCAGGACGCGCAGGTTCAACGTGATCGGCAGCACCCAGGCCGGATCGATCGCCAGGCCGAGCAGCGGCGCGGCCACTGCCGCGTAGGCGTCCGGGTCGAACGGAGGGGGTGTCTCAGGCATCGCGTTCCTCACACCGGTATTCAGGATGGGCCGGCTTCCGGGCGGTGCAGGCATCGTGCCGGGTCGTTGGCCGATGCCGGATCTCTACGTGATGCACAAACACTAGGCACTTGTCGCGATTACCTGAGAGCGATTCCAGGCCATGACGAGCGATGCCTATTTGATGAGCAGTTCATCCCAGCGCGATCATAAGAGGGGCGATCGGTGCGAAGCTGCAATCCGCGTCGGTGCCGTCCTCGTGGACCAGCATGGCGAAGCGGCCCGGCTCTTCGAGCGTCATCATGTGCGCGTGCCAGGTCCCCGCGCGGTAATTGATTCCGACATGGCCCGGCACGCGGAAACCGTGGATCCGGGATTCGTCGGGGCGGCCGTCGCGATCGGGGGCCACGATGACGGCGTAGGCATCCGCCGAAAGCGGGAGGAAGGCCTGGTTGGAATGCAGGTGACGCTCAAGGCGACGCACCGGCATCAGGCCGGCCATCGGCTCACTCCGCACCAGCGCGAGGTTGGCGCGCGCCGCCCGCCGCGTGTTCTGCATCCGCCCGGCCTGGTCCTGACGGGGTGGGGTGGCGGGATCATCCAAGACCTCGCCGTAGGGGGCGAACGCCTCGGCGGTGATATCGGACAGGATCAGGGTGCGCATCACAGCTCCTCGCGTCCACGCGTCCGCCCCGGGGCACGACGCGGCCGGACGCCACCATCCACGCGGGCCGAAACGGAAGATGCGCCACCGGGAAGCCCATGGCGAGTCGCGGAAGACTCCGCCTGCGGGGGAGCGGGAGGCCCTGCCCCGCCGGTCGGCGGCAATCGTGGCGATCACCCGGTCTTGTCGGTTCAGCGGGCGCGACCTACCTGTCTTGCATTAGATCGAGCCTGCGGCTCGTCCCACCCGGCAACCGACGAAACTCCGTTCGAGATCGTTGTGTCCCATCGTCGGTTTGAGGCTTTTGGGCATCGCCCGGACAAACTTTTACAGAGTTCACCTCGATTGTCGTTTTACCGGCGCCCTCGGTACGCCGACGCGATTGCGTCCTCAGGGGAGCAGGGTTTAAGGGCTGTCCCGTTTTTTCAGACATGGCCCGACCCGAGCGCTCCCGTGTGAGCCGAGCGCTCGGGTCGGGCCATCGGCAGCGCCGATGGATCGGTGCGGTTCCGGGGCCCGGGGACGGTTCCGGAACCCGTAGTCTCAGTACGTGGCCGGTTCAGCCGGTCGTCCCCGCGACACGCGTGACGTACCCAACCGAGAAAGGTCAGATGAGCGCATTCGACTACCGGAATTTCGACGACCGCCGCCAGCATTCGCAGAGCGCCAAGGCTGCCCTGCTGGCCAAGTTCAAGGCACGCCCGCCGGCCGACGATCCTGAAGTGATCGCCAAGGCGAAGGCCCGGGCCGAGATCGCCCAGGCCCGTGAGGAGCGCGCCCGCGAGCGCGAGGCCGCCCGGATCGCCGCCGAGCGGAAGGCTGCCGAGGAGAAGCGTCTGCGCGAGGAGGCCGAACTCGCTGCGCGGCTCGCCCGCGAGGCCGCCGAACTCGCTGCCGCGCAAGAGCGCAAGTCTGCCGAACTCGAATTGAAGAAGGCCCAGCGCGACGCCCGCTACGCCGCCCGTAAGGCCAAAGCCAAGCGCTGACCCGCGTCGCCCGCGGGCCGCACCCGTAGAGCGCGCGCGAACGCCGTCCGCCCCCCAGGCGGGCGGCGTTGCCGTGTCCGGGGAAGCGCTCTGCCGGACCGCTCGCCCCCCGGGGGGCGACGCTGAGCCCGACAGCGCGCTGGTTCAACCTTCGGCCCGGTGGCGCGATCGCTCGTCCGAGCCGCGTCGGTCGAATGCCGGGCAACCTTCACGCGTCGATCCGTGTTGGAAGTCGCCGTCGTCAAGCGCATGCGCGGGATGACCGGATGCCTTTGAGCATGATGCGGATGGCGAGGAAGCGATGCGGTCTCGAACCCTGTTGGCGGCGCTGCCGCTCGTCCTCCTGGGATCGGGCCATGCCTCGGCACAGGATCCATCCACCGTCACCGCTTGCGACACGCTGATCGCCACCCGCCGGATCGATGCCGCGACCGGGCCGGCCCGCGAGGCGCCGGAGCCGGGTTGCCGCCGGATCCCACGGGCCGATATCGGCCCTGTAGAGCAACGGGCGCTGATCGGTGGCGCGCCCTACGAGTGCATGACGATCACGGGGTCCGGCCGCTGCCTGTGGGTCGTGCCCTGACGCATGGCACGCAGACCGCGCCCGGATCGCAAGCAGTGCTGTCTTACGGCGTCGCCGCCGGAACCAGCAGTCTGACGAAGCTTCACGGAAAGACGATCCGCACTATCTCGGCGGTTCTCTCCAACGAGGAACACGCTCCGGTATGTTGAGTATCCAAGCCAGGATGCGGGTCCCCGCCTGGGTTTCGGCTGCGGTTCTGACGACGATCCTCGGTGGTGCGGCGGCCAGGGCCGAGCCGCCGATTAAAAGCCCGGAAGACGCGGCCTGCCGCAACGAGGCGCGCGCGAAGGTGTTCTCGGCACCCAATCCCCAGGGCCTGGAACTGGAGGATATCGGCCGGCAGATCTACTTCGCCTGCATGGCCCGAACGACCCAGGCGGCCGTCCAACCGCCGAAGCGCACCGGCAAACGCAAGCATCGTCACAGGCGGCGCTGACGCGCCGCCGCGGGTTCAGGCGTCGAGCGGCGCGCCGATCCGCGCACGGAGTTCATGACGCAGGGCTTCGTTGCCGCCCTCCGCGTTCAGCGCCGACATCAGACGCAGCAGATGGCTGAGCGGGGTCGACCGGCAGGCGATCGCCTCGGCGATCTGCTCCGGCAGGGGCTTGGCGGCCGGCACGAAACGCGGTGCGGGGCTGGACTGGTGAGTCTGGGGCATGCGCGGGGCTCGTGCTTGGAGACGTTCCAGATGGCGGCCGGGTGGCTACGCCTTCCCGCCCCACCGCGCCAGCCCCATTCGCACTTTTACGTAGCCGGCATCACGCTCCGTCACCGCACTGCAACACAGGAAGCGGGAAACCGTGGAGAGCTGGCGCGGCCCCGACGATTTCGCTTGCTTCCGTCGCGGCTCAACCCTTCGCGAGCGGCGACGACTCGAATCCGTCGAGGAGATCCTGCGGGTCGCGATAGATCGCGATGCAGCCCGCGGCCGACAGGTCGGCCTCCGGAAAGCCTCCGCACAGCAGGCCGACGGTGCGCAGGCCGGCCTTCGAAGCCGCCTCGGCATCGTAGGGCGTGTCGCCGACCACGATCATGTCGTCCTTGCCGAGACCTTCGAGCTTCTTCACCGCGGCTTCGAAGATGTCGGGATGCGGCTTCGAGCGATCCGCGTCGTCGGAACTGGTGGCGACGTCGACGAGGTCGGCGATGCCGAGGATCTCTTGGTAGCGCTCGACTTCGGGGCCTTTGCCCGACGAGGCCAGCGCGATCTTCAGGCCGGCCTCATGCAGCCGCTCGAACAACGGCCGGACCGCCGGGAACGGCCGGACCTCCGGGAGATACTTTTTCTTGAAGAGATCCGACCGGAACCCCTCGATTTCCTTGCCCTCGCGTTCGATGCGCTCGGCCGGAAGGAATTCCGGCATCAGCTCGTCGCCACCTTTGCCGATCTGGCTGCGGACCTTGGCCTCGTCGGTCTCGACGCCGAAATGGGCGAACGCCTCGACCCAGGCGCGGGCATGCAGGTCGACGCTGTCGAGCAGGGTCCCGTCGATGTCGAAGATCACGGCGCGCATCGCGGCCTCCCGTTGCGGCGCACGGCGTACGCGTCAGGCCGGACAACGGTGCCGGGGCCGGCCTGTTCCGGAGGGCAGAAACGGCAGGAGCCCGCCCCTCGGTGAAGGGGCGGGCTCCTGAATCTGTGGTTTGAGGGCGGCGAAAGGCGCCGTCAGCTCAGTGCATCGAGGCCGGAGCGCGGGCCGGCTTGGCCTTGGCAGCGAGGCCGGCGGTCACGGCAGCCTTCGAAGCCTTGGCGGTCTTCGAGGCGACCGGCTTGGCCAGGGCGACCTTGGGCGTCACGGCCTTGGCGGCGGCCTTCGCCGGAGCCTTCGGAGCGGTGGCCTTGGCCGTGGTGGCAGTTTTAGCGGACGCGGCCTTCGGCGCGGCAACCTTGGCGGCCTGCGCCTTCACGGCGACCGGCTCGGCCGCGGGGGCCTTGCCGTCCGCCAGCATCACGCTGGCGCGCAGCTCGGCTTCGGCGCGCATCCAGTGGGCGACGGCGTGGCCGTGAACCCGGCCTTCCTTCTCCCAGATGTAATAGGCGCATTCGCGCACGTGCTGCTCGCTGATCTGCATGCGTTCGATCTCCTGTCCGTCCCGGGACCGACGATGCGAGCGTGTGGTTAAAGCGCGGTTAACCCGATTCCGGTTCTCGGCCGCCCTAGCCGGGGATGCCCAGGACCCGCCGCGCCTCGGTCAGCAGCACGGCGTGGCGGGCCGCTCCGGGGCCGTCGGTCGGCGCCTCGCGCCCGGCCCGCGCGATGATCTCCTGGAAGCGGCGCCGGTCGAGGGCGCGGCTGCCGATGCTGTCGAGGACGGCGCCCAGCACGATCCGGACGGCCTCGGTGCGCTCGTCCGCCTCGGCCACGGCGTGGGCGGAGGCTGCGTCGGCCTGGCCTTCGGCGCGCTCGGCCTCGAGGGCGCTCGATCGGGTGCGGGCGTTCTCAAGCTCGGCCGCGAGGCGCTGCGCCTCCTGCCAGGCCAGGTCGTGCTGGTGCGTGCGAAGCGCGAGCAGAACCTTGAGCGAGGCTGCATCCTCGCGCGCGGCCTCCAGCTTGGCCTGGGCCGCGCGCAGGTCGTTCAGCAACTCCTGCGCGAGCATCGCATCCCCGGTTACATCCACCGCCGGCTCCGTCAGCATCCCGTTCGCGCTTGTCCTGAAGGCGCGTCGCGCGAATGTCCACTCTTGAGGCGCCCGGGCCCGGTTGAGAAAATCCACCCGCCGGTCCACATGGGAGACGGTGCCTCACGGTGCCTGTCCCGGCCGGCCTTGAACCGGCGCAGCGGAGTTCGCCGACAATGTTCATCCAGACCGAAGCCACGCCGAACCCGGCGACCCTCAAGTTCCTCCCCGGCCGCGTCGTCCTGCCCGAATCCACCTTCGAGGCCCGGGACGCCGAGACCGCGGGCCGCTCGCCCCTCGCCTCCGCGCTGTTCGACGTTCCCGGGGTCGCGGGCGTCTATTTCGGCCACGACTTCGTCTCCGTCACCAAGGCGGAGGACGGTTTGGAATGGGCCCAGGTCAAGCCTGCCGTGCTCGGCGCGATCATGGAGCACTTCCAGTCCGGCGTCCCCGTGATGGCCGAAGGCGGCCTCGACGACCAGGACGGCGAGGAGGAGTTCTACGACGCCGCCGACCACGATACAGTGGTGACGATCAAGGACCTCCTCGAGACGCGCGTCCGCCCGGCGGTGGCCGGCGACGGCGGCGACATCACCTTCCGCGGCTACAAGGAAGGCGTCGTCTACCTGGAGATGAAGGGCGCCTGCTCGGGCTGCCCCTCCTCCACCGCCACCTTGCGCCACGGCGTGCAGAACCTGTTCCGGCACTTCCTGCCGGAGATCCGCGAGGTTCAGGCGATCTGACCTGACGCCGCCGTTCACGGCACGATCAGTGCCGGCGGCCGCGAGCCGCCGGCGTTTTTTATGGCATCCCTGGATCCGGCCGAACGCCGGGTGCCCGCTTCGAGGCTATGTCCGCAACCTCGAAGCATGGACCGCTCCGGATCCGGAGCCCCCGGCCCGTCTTGGCGCCTCGTACGCCCATCGGCAGATTGTAACGTGCTCCTTGCCGGCACGGTAAATCGTTCGATGGTAATATCGACTGCATATTTCTGAGCCGATATCCCGCATAAATTCAGTATTTATATTCCATTTTTCGCTAGATGACGTAATACTTAATCGAATACGATTTATTGAAGTGCTATAGGCGCCATGCCAGATCTCTATCGGAGATCTTGACGTAAGGTTTCGTCATGCCTCTCGTATCCCGCGGTTTTCCGGGGATTCGCATGAACCTTCTCAGCCGCACGAACATCGTCACCAAGCTGCTCGCGATCACTCTGATCATCGCGGCGATCGTCGGCGGCTGCATCTGGTTCGCGCAGTCGCGGATGACGATGATCGACGAGATCTACACGAGCCTGATCGCCCGGGAGGCGAAGGCGGTGTCCAACGTGCGGCGGACCAATCGTCTGCACAACACCATGAACTATCTCCTGTATCGGACGATCGCCGAGACCGATCCCGAGCAGATCCGCCAGGCGGGCAAGCAGTTCGAGGTCATCATCGGGCAGGCCGACAAGACGTTGTCCGATCTCGCCCAGCAGGTCCCGGCCTTCAACGACCTGATCCAGGCGCAGCGCGATCGCACCGCGCGGTTCGTGGCCGAGGCGTCGGAGGCGCGGCGCCTCGCCATCTCCGGCGAGGTCAGCGCCGCGCTGAAGCATGCCCACGACAAGAGCGAGCCGATCTTCGTGACCCTCGGGATCGAGGGGACCAAGCTCGGCGATGCGATCGAAGACTACATGCGCAAGCGCTCCCGCGACCTCACCGCCGAGACCAACGCCACACGCTGGAACCTGATCGGCTTCGGCGCCCTGGGCATGCTGGTCGGCATCCTCTGCTCCCTGCTGGTCTCGACGATCGGCATCACGCGGCCCCTCAATCGCCTGGTCGCGGTGCTGCAGCGCATGGCGAAGGGGGAGATCGAGGCGGAGATCGTGGAAGCCCGCCGGGGGGACGAGATCGGGACGGTGGGACGGGCCGTGGAGGGTATCAAGGCCATGGTCGTGCAGAAGGCCGCCGCGGAGGCGGAACTCAAGCGAAAGGCGGACGACGCCGCGGCCGCGGAGCGGCGGCGCACGATGGTCGACCTGGCCGATCACTTCGAGGAAGCGGTCGGCGGGATCGTCGGACAGGTCTCGTCCTCGGCCACGGAGCTTCAGGCCACCGCGCAGACCATGACCGCCACCGCGACCCGGACCGCCGGCCAGACCACCCATGTGGCGTCCGCGGCCGAAGAGGCCGCCGCCAACGTCAACACCGTGGCGGCGGCGGCCGAGGAACTCGGCGTCTCGATTTCCGAGATCGGCCGGCAGGTCGAAGGGTCGGCCGATCTGGCCCAGCGCGCGGTGGGCGAGGCCGACCAGACCGGTGCGCTGATGCAGGACCTGAGCGGTGCCGTCGCGCGGATCGGCGACGTGGTCGGGCTGATCGCATCGATCGCCAGCCAGACCAACCTGCTGGCGCTCAACGCCACGATCGAGGCGGCCCGGGCCGGCGAAGCGGGACGCGGCTTCGCGGTGGTCGCCGCCGAGGTGAAGGAACTGGCCGAGCAGACCGCCAAGGCCACCGACGAGATCGCGGCGCAGATCGGCCGGGTCCAGGGAGCCACCGGCCAGGCGGCCTCGGCGATCGGCTCGATCACGGGTCTGATCCGGGAGATCAGCGGCGTCGCGACGAGCATCGCAGCCGCGGTCGAGGAGCAGGGCGCGGCGACCCAGGAGATCGTCCGCAACGTCGCCCAGGCCGCCACCGGCACCGGCGCGGTCACGCACAACATCGTCGAGGTGGCGAAGGCCTCGGAGGCGACCGGCTCGGCGGCCAACCTCGTGCTGGCCTCCGCCTCGGTGCTGTCCGGGCAATCCGAGCAGTTGAACGTCGAGGTGCGGGGCTTCCTCACCGCGGTTCGCGCGGGTTGAGACCCACGCCGCGTGGCAGACCGGCGCAAGCCGGCAACACTCCCCCGTCAACGCGGTTCTCGTCGGCGACCTGCGCTGACGAGGCGGTGGTTTTGTTCTAACGCTGAAGCTTCATCCCGAAAGGTGGTCGCCGGCTTTCGGGAAACGACGATGCACACCAGAATGCTAGGACCGTAACCAGGATATCGGTATCCTGGACGTGGCCCTGGGGTGTTCGCGGCCTTCGGGGCTGAATGGGGGCGGTCGTCGGTCCGGTCCGGCATTCGGGAGTGGGCGTGCGTATCCTAGCCATCGACACAGCGCTGGACCTGTGCGCCGCCTGCGTCGCCTCGGACGATGCCGACGCGCCGCTCTCGGCCGAGTCGCTCCCGATGCTGCGCGGCCACGCGGAAGCCCTGCTGCCGCTGATCGAGCGGGTGATCGCCCGGATCGAGGGCGGATTCGAGGCGATCGACAGGATCGCCGTCACGGTCGGACCCGGCAGCTACACCGGTTTGCGGGTCGGCCTCTCGGCGGCGCGGGCGATCGGGCTCGCCACCGGCAAGCCCGTGGTCGGCGTCGGCACCCTCTCGGCCCTGCTGGCACCGCTGCTGGCGGAGTCTGTCGAGGGCATGATCGCCGCCACGGTCGACGCCCGGCACGGTGCCGTCTACGTCCAGGCCCTCGGTCCGAACGACGGGCTCGCTCCGGTCCATCTGCCCGTGGAGGTCGCCGCGGAACGGCTGGGCGCCGGCCCCGTGGTGCTCACCGGCTCCGGGGCGCCCCTGGTGGCGGCCGCCCTGGCCGCCCGCGGCGTGAGCGCGCGGGTCGCCGGGCTCGGCGCGCCCGACATCACCGCCGTGGCGTCGCTCGGTCTCGTGGCCGACCCGGCCCAGGCCCTGCCGCGGCCGCTCTACCTCCGCGGGGCCGATGCACGGCCTCAGGATCACGCGAGGATCGCGCGGCAATGACGCGTCCCATCCCGTTCTGGCCGCTCGACTGGTGGGCTGCGTGGTGGGACGCCCTCACGCCGGTGCCCTACGTCGCCCCGCTCACCGACGCCGCGCAGGCTCCGGCCCTGGCCCGGCTCCACGCCACGGCGTTCGCCCGGCCCTGGGAGGCCCACGAATTCGAGCGCATGCTGTGCGAGCGCTCGACGCAGGCGCACGCCCTGTGGCGGACCGGGACGCTTCAGGGGTTCGTCCTGTCGCGCCGCGCGGCCGACGAGGCCGAGATCCTCACCGTCGTGCTGTCGCCGACGCTGCGCGGCGGCGGCCATAGCCGCCGGCTCCTGCGCGATCACCTGTCGAGCCTGGCGCATTCCGGGGTCGCCCGGGTGCATCTGGAGGTCGACGAGGGCAACGTGCCGGCGCTCAAGCTCTATGCCCGCCACGGCTTCCGGAAGGTCGGCGAGCGCACGGGCTATTACCTCAAGGCCGACGGCAGCCGGGCGACCGCGCTGACCATGAGCGCCGACCTGTGACGGCGTGAGCCGCGTCGGCCTCACCGTGCGAGTCGCGGCCCTCGCCCTCGCCTTCCTGGCGCTGGGCCCGCCGCACTGGGTCGCGATGCGGCTGCTCGGCCGGCGCTCGACCGCGGCGCCGCTGCTGTTCCACCGCACCTTCCTGTGGCTGTTCTCCGTCCGGGTGACGCAGTCGGGGACGCCGCCGGAACCCGGCGAGGCGGCCCTGGTCCTGGCCAACCACGTGTCGTGGCTCGACATCGTGGTGATCGGGTCGCTGCGCCCGCTCTCGTTCGTGGCGAAGTCGGAGATCGCCGGCTGGCCGGTGATCAGCCTGCTCGCGGCCTTGCAGCGCACGATCTACATCGACCGGCAGCGCCGGGGCGCGACCGCCACCGTGAGCGCCACGATGGGCCACCGCCTGGCCGAGGGCGAGCTGGTCGTGCTGTTCGCCGAGGGCACCACCGGCGACGGCAACCGGCTCCTGCCGTTCCGCTCCGCGCTGGTCGGGGCGGCGCGGGCGGCGCTGCAGGCCGAGGCCGGCCGGGGACGCGTGCGCCTCCAGCCGCTGGCCATCGCCTATCCCCGACGCAACGGCTTGCCGGTGGTGCGCTCCGAACGTTCCGAGATCGCGTGGTACGGCGACATGGAGCTGGCGCCGCATCTGGCTGCCTTTGTCAACGGCGGGCCGATCGACGTCCATGTGGCCTGGGGCCAGCCGATCGTCTTCGAGGCGACGACCGATCGCAAGGCCGCGACCGCGGCCGCGGAGGCCGAGGTGCGGGCCGCGCTTCAGGGGATCGCCACCGGCCGGGGCGAGACCAGGCCCACGCTCGGGCCTCGGCCGGCCGCCCCGGGGCTCGACCTCGGCGGCCCCGAGATCGCGGCGGTGTGAGGTTTTTGGGGGCCTTACGAGACGGGTGCGATGCGGTTTCCCGTCATCGCACGCGTGGCGAAGCGGCCTGGATGGATCCGACCCGTGACCGCCATATCCCGGTAGAACCACCCTATGAATACATGATGCATATCTGTTGAGGGTCTGGTGAGCCTCTGATAGGTCGGCCGAAACCCCTGACATCGGGGTATCGGAGGACGCCCCTTGCAACCCTGGAACCAAGTCTACGATCCGTTCGGGAGCCCCTGGCTCTCGACGCTGGCCGCCTCCGTGCCGGTCATCGCCCTCCTCGCCATGATCGCCAGCGGGCGCGTGAAAGCCCACATCGCGGCGGTCATCGCCCTGGTCCTCGCCCTCTTGGTCGCCATCGTGGGCTTCGGCATGCCGGCCGGGCTCGCGTCCCGGGCCGCGATCCTCGGCATGGTCACGGGCTTCTTCCCGATCGGCTGGATCATCCTCAACGTCATCTTCCTTTACCGGCTGACGGTGGAGAAGGGCTGGTTCTCGGTGCTGCAGCAGTCGGTTGCCGGCATCACCGCCGACCGGCGGTTGCAGCTCCTCCTGGTGGCCTTCGCGTTCGGCGCCTTCTTCGAGGGCGCGGGCGGCTTCGGCACGCCGGTGGCGGTCACCGGGGCGATCCTGATCGGTTTGGGCTTCTCGCCGCTGGCGGCCTCGGGCCTGTCGCTGATCGCCAACACGGCTCCCGTCGCCTTCGGGGCGCTCGGCGCGCCGATCCAGGGCCTGGCCTCGGTCACGGGCTACCCGCCCGAGATCCTGGGCGCCATGATCGGCCGGCAACTGCCGCTGTTCTCGCTGATCGTGCCGTTCTGGCTGATCTGGGTGTTCGCGGGCTTCCGCGGCATGGTCCGGGTCTGGCCGCCGATCCTGGTCTGCGCCGGATCCTTCGCGGCCGCGCAGTTCCTGATCTCGAACTACGTCAATCCGTGGATCGTCGACATCGGCGCCTCGATCGCCTCGATGCTCGCCCTCGTGCTGTTCCTGAAGGTCTGGCAGCCGCGGGAGATCTGGACCTCCCCGGCGCTGCGCGGTCACGATCCGTCCCTGGCGCTGGCCACTCCGCGCCCGTCGCCGCTTGGCGCCGGGGTTCCCGGTACGCCCCCGGTCCACACCGGCACGCGCACGGCCTCGCAGCGCGAGATCCTGCTGGCCTGGCTGCCGTGGATCATCCTCTCGGTGGTGGTGGCGATCTGGGGCACCGGCTGGTTCAAGGGCATCGTGAACCCGCTCTTCACCTGGAAATACGAGGTGCCCGGCCTGCACAACGCGATCATGAAGGTGCCGCCGGTGGTGGCCAAGCCGGTGCCTGAGGGCGCGGTCTTCCTGTTCACCTACATGTCCTACACCGGGACCGGGGTGCTGATCGCCGCGCTCATCTCCGGCCTGATCATGCGGTTCTCGCCGGTCCGCCTCGTCACGGCCTATGTCGAGACCATCTGGGCGCTGCGGTTCTCGCTGATCACCATCGCGGCGATGCTGGCGCTGGGCGTGCTCACCCGCTACGCCGGCGTCGACGCCACGCTGGGCCTCGCCTTCGCGGGCACCGGCATCCTGTACCCGTTCTTCGGCACCCTGCTCGGCTGGCTGGGCGTCGCGCTGACCGGGTCGGACACGGCCTCGAACGTCCTGTTCGGCGGGCTGCAGCGGATCACCGCCGAGCAACTCGGCCTCTCGGGCGTGCTGATGGCGGCAGCGAACTCGTCGGGCGGCGTGATGGGCAAGATGATCGACGCCCAGTCGATCGTCGTCGCCTCCACGGCCACCGGCTATTTCGGGCAGGAAGGCAAGATCCTGCGCTTCGTGTTCTGGCACTCGATCGCGCTCGCCTGCCTGGTCGGCCTGTTCGTGATGCTCCAAGCCTACGTGCCGTTCTTCCAGCAGATGGTCATCGACGTCCCAGCCGCGGCCGCGGCCCACTGACGACGGGGCGGCGGGCAAGCCCCGCCGCCTCCCAAGGTTATCGGGGCTCCGCCCCAAACCCGCCAAAGGGCTGAGCCCTTTGGAAACCGCGCCTTGCCGTGGGGTGTCGCGACGGCCCGCGCGATCCGTGCTACAGGCTCCCGCCCGCCGGTCCGCGCAGGATCGGGGCGGGTCGATGGGCGAGCGGACGGTTTTAGGGCGGCACGCGTTGAAGAAGGCCTTCGTCAAATCCTACGGTTGCCAGATGAACGCCTACGACGCGGCCCGCATGGCCGACGTGCTGGGCGTTGAGGGATATACGCCGACCGATTCGGTGGAGGAGGCCGACGTCGTCGTCCTCAACACCTGCCACATCCGCGAGAAGGCCGCCGAGAAGGTCTATTCCGAACTCGGCCGCCTGCGCGTCCTGAAGGGCGAGCGGCAGGCCCGCGGCCTCGACACCCGCATCGTCGTCGCCGGCTGCGTCGCCCAGGCCGAGGGCGCCGAGATCCAGGCGCGCCAGCCCGCGGTGGACGTGGTGGTCGGCCCACAGAGCTACCATCGCCTGCCGGACCTCCTGGCCCGTTCCCGCGAGCGCCGGGTGGTCGACACCGAATTCCCGGTCGAGGACAAGTTCGCGCACCTGCCCCGGCGCCGCACCTCCGGGCCGACGGCCTTCCTCACCGTGCAGGAAGGCTGCGACAAGTTCTGCGCCTTCTGCGTGGTGCCCTATACCCGCGGCGCCGAGGTCTCCCGCCCCGTGGCGGCGGTGCTGGCCGAGGCCCAGAGGCTTGCCGAGGGCGGCGCCCGCGAGGTCACGCTGATCGGCCAGAACGTCAACGGCTATCACGGCCTTGGCCCGGACGGTGCCCCGGTCGGGCTCGCCGACCTTATCCGGGCCGTCGCAAAGATCCCCGGCCTCGCCCGGGTCCGCTACACCACCAGCCACCCGAACGATTTCGACGATGCGCTCGTGCGGGCCCATGCCGAGGTGCCGGCGCTGATGCCGTACCTGCACCTGCCGGTTCAGTCGGGCTCGGACCGGATCCTCGCGGCCATGAACCGCAAGCACACCGGCGACCAGTACCGGCGCCTGATCGACCGGGTGCGCGCCGCCCGGCCGGACGTCGCCTTGTCCTCGGACTTCATCGTCGGCTTCCCGGGCGAGACCGACGCCGACTTCGCCGACACCCTTCGGTTGGTGCGCGCGATCGGTTTCGAGAGCGCGTTCTCGTTCAAGTACAGCCCCCGCCCCGGCACGCCGGCCGCCGAGCGCGACGACGGCGTGCCCGAACCCGTGATGGCGGCGCGGCTCGCCGAGCTTCAGGCGCTCCTCGACGAGCAGCGCTACGCCTACCAGCGGGCGGCGGTCGGGCAGGTGTTCGACGTCCTGGTCGAGAAGGCCGGCCGGCTTCCGGGGCAGCTCGCGGGCAAGACGCCGCACCTGCTGGCTGTGCAGTTCGACGCCCCGCTCCACCATATCGGGTCGATCGTCCCGGTCCGGATCGTCCGTGCCGGGACGAACAGCCTGTTCGGGCAGCTGGCTTCCGAGGCTGTGGCGGCGTGAGGATTTAAGCGATGGGGATGGCGGTGAGGACCACAGGTTGAGCGCGTCGGACGGGTCTGGCGTGCGCGGCCCCCTGCGGGGTCGCGGGCCGGCGGCGCGGCCGGCCGAGTCGGAGGAAGCCGTGGAGGTGCCGCTGACTTTCGACGACAACCGCCTCGCGAGCCTCGTCTTCGGTCAATACGACCAGAACGTCGCCCATATCGAGCGCCGGCTCGACGTCACCGCAACGGCGCTCGGCAACCACCTCGTCATCAAGGGCTCGCCCGATGCCGCCGAGAAGGCCCGGCGGGTGTTCCTCAAGCTCTACGCCCGGGTGCGGACCGGAGGCAGCACCCTGACGCTGGGCGATGTCGACGGCGCGATCCGCGAAGCCACCGCGCAGGCGACCCTGTTCCCCGCCGAGGCGATCGCGGCCGAGGCCGACACGCCGCATTTCGAGCAGATCGCCACCCGCCGCCGCGGGGCCGTGCGGGCGCGCAACCAGGCGCAGGACCAGTACATCAAGCTCCTGCGCTCCAACGAGTTGGTCTTCGCGGAAGGCCCGGCCGGCACCGGCAAGACCTGGCTGGCGGTGGGCCACGCCGTGTCGCTGCTCGAGCAGGGCCATGCCGAGCGACTGATCCTGTCACGCCCGGCGGTGGAGGCCGGCGAGCGCCTGGGCTTCCTGCCCGGCGACATGCGCGACAAGGTCGATCCGTACCTGCGCCCGATCTACGACGCCCTCTACGACTTCATGGAGGCGCGCCACGTGGATCGCGGCCTGCAGACCGGCATCATCGAGATCGCGCCGCTGGCCTTCATGCGCGGGCGGACGCTCACCAACGCCGTGGTGCTCCTCGACGAGGCGCAGAACACCACTTCCATGCAGATGAAGATGTTCCTGACCCGCCTCGGGGAGGGCTCGCGCATGATCATCACCGGCGACCCCAGTCAGGTCGACCTGCCGCCGGGCCAGAAATCCGGCCTCGTGGAGGCGGTGAACGTGCTCGACGGCGTCGAGGGCATCGGCCGGGTGACCTTCAAGGACGTGGACGTGGTCCGCCACGACCTCGTGCGCCGGATCGTCACCGCCTACGAGCGCGCCACCCACGGCGACGGCGATGCCGACCGCAATCCCAACCCCCGGCGTCGGCCCCTGGCGTGAGCACGCCGCACGACATCGACATCGCCGTCGAGGACGACCGCTGGGAAACCGCGATTCCCGACCTCGAATCGCTCGTGATCCGCGCCGTCGAGGCGGGGCTGTCGGCCGCTCCCGAGCCGCCGGACGGGCCCGTGGAAGTCAGCGTCATGCTGACCGACGACGTCACCGTCCAGGATCTCAACCGCACATGGCGCGGCAAGGACAAGCCCACGAACGTGCTGTCCTTCCCGGCGGCCCCGCAGCCCCGGCATGCGGGCGCCGCGCTGCCGCTCGGCGACGTGGTCCTTGCCTACGAGACCCTTGTGCGCGAGAGTGCCGAGCAGTCGAAGCCGCTCCAGAATCACCTCGCGCACCTCCTCGTCCATGGCACCCTGCATTGTCTCGGTCAGGACCACGAGAACGGCGAGGCCGAGGCTGAGGCCATGGAGGCGCTCGAAGTCGCGGCCCTCGCGACCTTGGGCATTCCGGACCCCTATGCCTGAGCGGCCGATTCCCCACCGCCCCCAGATCCGAGAGACATGAGCAACGATCGAAGTCGCGGCGCGGCCCTGGCCGCGCCCAGTTCCACCGAGGGCGAATCCCAGACCCGGGAGCCCTGGTACGACCGCCTGCTCCAGGCGCTCCACCTCAAGCCGCGCGATTCGCTGCGCGAGGGCCTTGAGGAGGCGCTCGCCGAGCCCGATGCCGGCGAGAGCGGTCTCACCCCCCTCGAGCGGGTGATGCTCAAGAACGTGCTCGGCTTGCACAAGGTGCGGGTCGACGACGTGATGGTCCCCCGGGCCGACATCGTCGCGGTCTCGAACGACACCAATCTCGGCGATCTGCTCAAGCTGTTCCGCAACGCCGGCCATTCCCGCCTGCCGGTCTACGGCGAGACGCTGGACGACCCCCGCGGCATGGTTCACATCCGCGACCTCGTCGATCACATCGCCGCCAAGGCAGAGCCGACCCGCCGCAGCCCGGCTGCGGCCGCGGCGCGGCCCACCGTGCCCGCCGAGGGCGAGGTCGTGGCCGATGCGACCGTGGTCCCGCGCCCGGCCCGTCGCCCGCCGGTGCGGCTGCCCCGGGCGCTGGATCTCGGCAAGGTCGATCTCAGCACGACGCTGGCCGCCGCCCGCATTCAGCGGCCCGTTCTGTTCGTGCCGCCCTCCATGCCGGCCATCGACCTGCTGGTGCGGATGCAGGCGACGCGCACCCACATGGCCCTGGTCATCGACGAGTATGGCGGGACCGACGGGCTGATCTCCATCGAGGATCTGATCGAGGTCGTGGTCGGCGACATCGAGGACGAGCACGACGTTGCCGAGGCCAAGCAAGTCCAGCGGGTCGATGGCGAGGACGACGTGTTCGTGGCCGATGCCCGCACGCCCCTGGCCGAGGTCTCGGAGGCCACCGGGGTCGACCTCGTGGCGGCGGTCGGCGACATGGCCGAGGAGATCGACACCCTTGGCGGCATGATCGTCACCCTGGCCGGCCGGGTCCCGTCCCGCGGCGAGCTGATCGTGGGGCCGGGCGACCTCGAATTCGAGGTGCTCGACGCCGACCCCCGGCGCCTGAAGCGCCTGCGCTTCCACAAGGGTCCGGCGCGGATCAGCACCGTGGTGCCGCTCGCCCTGCCGCCACCGACCCCGACGCCGGCTCCCGAGACGCCGCATCCATGAGGGGCTTCGCGTGACGGGTGCTGCGTGGCGGTCCTGACCGCGGGGCATGCCCGGGACTCGGCCGCACCGAGCGGTCCCATGGGCCGCCCGTCCCCGGGCTTCGTGCTGGCGATCACCCGGTCGACCGGTTGGCGGCGGCTCGGGCTGGCTTGGCTTGCCGGTGCGGTGGGCGCCCTGGCGATGCCGCCCTACGGGTTCCTGCCCGCCCTGGCCGTGTCCCTGTCGGTGGCGGTCTGGCTCATCGACGGTGCGGGCGCGGAGCGGACCGCGCTGCGGCGCGTCTGGCCCTGCGTCCTGATCGGCTGGGCCTGGGGCTTCGGCTACCTCACCGCCGGACTGTGGTGGCTCGGCCAGGCCTTCCTGGTGGAGGCCGACGAGTTCCTGTGGGCGATGCCGCTCGGCGTCATCGGCCTGCCCTTCGCACTCGGCCTGTTCTACGGCGCGGGGTTCGGCGCCGCCGGACTGCTCTGGGCGCGCGGCCCGGCCCGCATCGCCGCCCTCGCGTTCGGGATCGGCGCGGCCGAGTGGCTGCGCGGACACCTTTTCACGGGTTTCCCCTGGAACACCCTCGGGATGGCGCTCGCCCAGAACCTCTGGACGCTGCAATGGGGCGCCGCGATCGGCCTCTACGGCCTGACCATCCTGGCGGTCCTGATCTGCGCCGCGCCCGCGACCCTGGCCACGGGCTCGCACCCGCGCAGCCGGTTCGGCCCGAGCGCGGCCGCCGCGATCGCCCTCGTCGGGATGGCGCTCTACGGGGCCTTGCAACTCGGCCCGCCCGACCCGGTGGTGACCGGCGTCCGCCTGCGCCTCGTCCAGCCGAACCTGCCGCAGGACGCCAAGTTCAGGCCCGAGAACCGTGCCGACATCGTCGACCGCTACATCGAGCTGAGCCAGCGCCCGACCGAGGGGGGCGAGCCCGAGCCGACCCATATCGTCTGGCCGGAATCGGCCTTCCCGTTCCTGATCCAGCGCGATCCCGACGCCCTGGCGAAGGTCGCGGCCGGCCTCAAGCCCGGGCAGCACTTGATCACCGGGGCGGCCCGGGCGGAGGAACCCCTGCCCGGCGAACGCCTGCGCTACTTCAACGCCGTGATGGTGATCGGGGCGGACGGCAGGATCTCGGACAGCTACGACAAGGTCCATCTCGTCCCGTTCGGCGAGTACCTGCCGGCGCCCCTCGACGCGGCGCTCCGGGCGTCGGGCCTGCGCCAGTTCGTGGCGATCCCCGGAGGCTTCTCGGCCGGTACGCTCGCGGCCCAGCGGATCCTGACCGTGCCGGGCCTTCCCCCGGTGGCGGCGACGATCTGCTACGAGGCGATTTTCCCGCACGCGATCCTGCCGGCGACGGCCGCTTCGGTGCCGCGCCCGCCCGGGCTGATCCTGAATGTCACCAACGATGCCTGGTTCGGCGACACGCCCGGGCCCCGCCAGCACCTGGCCCAGGCTCGGCTGCGCGCGGTCGAGGAAGGGCTACCTCTGGTGCGCGACGCCAACACCGGAATCTCCGCGGTGATCGATCCGCACGGCCGCATCGTCGCGCAGACCGCCCTCGACACGGAAACCTGGCTCGATGCCGACCTGCCCACCCGCATCGTGGGCGGCACCCTGTATGGTCAGTTCGGGGACGCCGCCTTCGCGTTGATGCTCGCCGCCTGCCTGGGCGGCGCCCTCACCGCCCGGTTGCGGGCATGAGCCCCGAGCGCACGGCCCCGGGCCGGATCCTGCTCGGCCTCGCGCTGATGCTGGTGGCGTTCAACCTGCGCCCGGCGCTCAGCACGATCGGGCCGCTGCTGGCGACCATCCGCGAGAGCACCGGGCTCAGCGCCGGCGGCGCGGCAATCCTCACCACCTTGCCGGTCCTGTGCCTGGGTATCGCGTGCGCCCTGGCGGCGCCGCTGATCCGCCGGATCGGGCCCGACCTCGCCGTGCTGGTCGGAGCCACGATCCTGGCCGCGGGCCTGACGCTCCGGGGACTCGGCGGCCTCGTGCCCCTGTTCGCCGGGACGGCGCTCGCCGCAATCGGGATCGGCCTCGACAACGTGCTGCTGCCGGCACTGGTGAAGCGCGACTTTTCCGGCAGCGGCGGGCTGATGACCGGCCTCTACACCATGACCCTCTGCCTCGGCGCTGCGGCGGGCGCGGGCGCCGCAGTGCCGGTGGAGCACGCGCTGGGCGGCGGCTGGCCCTCGGCGCTCGCGGTCTGGGCGCTGCCGGCCCTCATGGCGGCCTTCCTGTGGATTCCGTTCGCCCGCTGCACGGCCTCGACCCGGGCGCCCTCCGCAGGGCGGCTGCTGCGCGATCCGCTGGCCTGGTGGGTCACGGGCTTCATGGGCCTGCAATCCTCCCTGGCCTACACGCTGTTCGGCTGGCTGCCGCTGCTGCTCCAGGCGCGCGGCCTCTCGGCCCTGGATGCTGGCCTCTACGCCTCGCTGATGACCTTGGTCCAGGCGCCCGGCGCGCTGATCACCGCCATGCTGGCAGCCCGCGCGCGGGATCAGCGCGCCTGGATCGTGGCGATCCCGGGGCTCACCGCGGCGGCGTTTCTCGTGCTGGCCTTCGGACCCGAGACCCTACGGATCCCCGCGGCCTGCGCCCTCGGCTTCGGCATCGGCGGCTGCTTCGGCCTGGGGCTGACCCTGATCGTCCTGCGCGCCGCCGATGCCGCCAGCGCCGCCGGCCTCTCGGCCATGGCGCAGGGCATCGGCTATACCGGCGCCTGCCTCGGGCCCCTCGCCTTCGGGCTCGCCCACGAGGCGACCGGCGGCTGGGGTCTCGCCGGTGGGCTGTTCGTCACGATCGCGCTCGCCGCGATCCTGGTCGGCCAGGCCGCCGGCCGCGATCGCAAGGTCAGCGCCGCGGCGCCGGAGGCCGGGAGCGGTCACCTCCAGCCGGTGACGACGCTCCGCAGCTCGGATCCTGCGCGCAGCGCTTGAGCGCAGCCGCCGGAACGTCCTTGACGGACCGGTCCGCCGCCGCTCGATTACGCAGAGTATTGCGACTCGGGCGCCGCCTCTTTCGGCCGGCGTCCCGCGCTGGGTGGACGGCATGACACGTATCGAACGGTCCGGGATTCGGCTGGCCGCCGCCGCCATGATGGCGCTCGCCGTGATGGGCACGGCTGCGGAGGCGCGCGGGTTCGGGGGCGGCTACTCGGGTGGCGCGATCGGGCCACGGATCGGAGCCTGGGGGCGACCGCTCGGCCCGATGCGGCCGGGCCCGGGACTCGGCTGGCGCGGGCCCGGCCACGCCTTCCGGCATCCCGGCTATCACCGGCACTGGCGTGGCGGCTACGGCGGTGTTTACGGCTACGGGCTCGGCGGCCTGGGCCTCGGGTTCGGCCTGGGCGGCCTGTGGGGCGGCTTCGGTGACCCGTTCTTCGACGACGGCTACGTCTATGTGCCCCCGGTCTACGCACCCCCGGCCTACGTGGCACCCGCCGATGTCCCGCCCGTCGTCGAGGCGGAGGACCCGGCCGATCTGTCCGCTTCCGTCGCGGCCTGCGCCCGCCGCTTCAGAACCTACGATCCGGCCACGCAGACCTACATCGGCAAGGGCTACGTCCGGCGGCACTGCCCTTGAGCGCGGATCACGCTCTCGGTTGAGCCCAACGGAAAGGCCCCGCGGGTTCTCGCCCGCGGGGCCTTGCGTCATTCAGGATCGGTGCGACGCAGGGTAAAAAGCTACTCGGCGGCGACCCGGTGGGCCTGCGAGCCGTCCGTGTAGGTCTCGGACTGCAGACGCTTGTGCGGGGCGGCGCGGCCCGGCAGCGGCGGCAGGGCCTTGGCCTTCTCCAGATCGATGCCCGCACCCTCGGCGACGCGGCGGCCGTAATCCTCGTCGGCGTGCCAGAAGTGCCAGACCATCCGCAGCTGGATGGCTTCCGGGCACTGCTTCATGTCGCCGACGAGGTTGGCGATCAGGTCCTCACGCTCCCAATCCTGGAACGAGCGGTACCGGACGCCGGCCTGGGTGTAGTCGTCCTCGGTGCGCGAGGTCTGGTAGCGGCCGAGCTGGCCCTGTACCGGCTGGTGGTAGTCCTTGGCCGGCTTCGGGGCCTCGCGCAGGCCCTCGGCGAGCGTCGAGGGCTCGTAGTTGATGTGCTTGTTCGGACCGGTGCCGTCGACCGAATAGGTCATCTGGCCGTCCCGCTGGTTCGAGTAGACCTTCACGCCGGGCTGCGGCGCGTTGATCGGCAACTGCAGGTAGTTGGCGCCGACGCGGTAGCGCTGCGTGTCCGAGTACGACAGCGTCCGGCCCTGCAGCATCTTGTCGTCCGAGAAGTCGATGCCGTCCACCAGGACGCCGGTACCGAACGCCGACTGCTCGACCTCGGCGAAGAAGTTGTCCGGCACCCGGTCCAGAACCATGCGGCCCACCGGCAGGAGCGGGAACTGGTCCACCGGCCACAGCTTCGTGTCATCCAGCGGATCGAACGACAGGTGGTCGTTCGGGCCGTCCGGCATGATCTGCACGCAGAACTCCCACTCGGGGAAATTACCGGCCTTGATGTTGTCGTAGAGGTCGCGCGTCGCGTGGCCGACGTCCTTGCCCTGGATCTCCGCGGCCTGCGCGGAGGTCAGGTTGCGCACGCCCTGCTTCGGCTCCCAGTGGAACTTGCAGAGCACCGCCTCGCCCTGGTCGTTGACCAGCTTGTAGGTGTTGACGCCCGAGCCTTCCATTTCGCGATAGTTGGCCGGGATGCCCCAGGGCGACTTGAGGTGCGTCACCATGTGGATCGCTTCGGGGTGCTGGGCCACGAAGTCGAAGAAGCGCCACGCCTCCTGGCGGTTGGTCACCGGGTCGGGCTTGAACGCATGGATCATGTCGGGGAACTTGATCGCGTCCCGGATGAAGAACACCTTCAAGTTGTTGCCGACCAGGTCCCAGTTACCATCAACGGTCTTGAACTTCACCGCGAAGCCGCGCGGGTCACGCTCGGTCTCCGGGCTCTCCTTGGCACCGGCCACGGTGGAGAAGCGCACGAACATCGGCGTCTTCACGCCGGTCTCGTTCAGCACGCGGGCGCGGGTGTACTTGGAAGCCGGTTCGTTGCCGATCTTGCCGTAGGCCTCGAAGTAGCCGTGGGCGCCGGCGCCGCGGGCGTGGACCACGCGCTCCGGGATCCGCTCGCGGTCGAAATGCGTGATCTTCTCGATGAACTGGTAGTTCTCGAGCGTCGCCGGGCCGCGCTCGCCGACCGTCCGGGTGCTCTGGTTGTCGCGGACCGGATGGCCCTGGCGTGTGGTCAGGATCGGGCGTTGATCGCTCATGCGTCTCATCTCTCCGTGATGCCTGTGATCAGCATATGGGGCCGACTCAGCAGACTGGAACCGTTCCGACTAGGTTATGGACCTCCGCGGGGGCGTTGGCTAATGCATCGTCGCAAACGCCGTGATAGACGTAGCCTATGAACCTGTCGGGCCTGTCGCTGCGCGACCTCGAGTATGTGGTCGCCATCGCCGACGAGGGCCATTTCGGCCGGGCGGCCGAGCGCTGCAACGTCAGCCAGCCGACCCTGAGCGTCCAAGTCCGCAAGCTCGAAGCGTCCCTCGGCCTGACTTTGTTCGAGCGCTCGAACCGCCGGGTACTGCTCACGGAAGCCGGCCAGGGGATCGTGCGGCAGTCGCGGATCGTCCTGGCCGAGGCCCAGCGATTGCTGGCGCTCGCCACCGAGGGCCGCGGCTTGCCGCTCACCGGCCGGCTCGTGCTGGCCGCGATCCAGACGCTGGGCCCCTACTTCTTCCCACTCGTCCTGCGGCCGCTGCGCCAGCAATACCCGCTGCTGACCCTGTCGCTGTCCGAATCCCGCACCGCCGAGATCGTCGAGGGCCTGCGCGACGGGCGCATCGACGCCGCCCTGGTCTCCCTGCCCCTGCCCCCGGTCGGGCTGGCGGTGGCGCCGCTGTTCGTCGAGCCGTTCTGGTTGGCCTGCCCGGCCGAGCATGCGCTCGCCCGCGGCGGCGCCCTGTCGGCCACGGAGATCGCCGGGCCGGACCTGCTGCTGCTCGACGAGGGCAACTGCCTGCGCGACCAGGCGATCGCGGCCTGCGGCGCCGGTTCCTCCGTGGGGCGCCACGCCACCAGCTTGGAGACTCTGCGCTCGATGGTGGCGGCGGGGACCGGATACACCCTGCTGCCGGCGCTCGCCGTGCCCGCCGGCCCCGACCCGACCGGCTTGACCGTCACCCGGGCCTTCGACGTCGACGGCCCCGGCCGCACCATCGCGCTGGCCTGGCGGGCGAGCGATCCCCGCGCGCCTGGGCTGGCAAACCTGGCGGCGTTCTTCCGGGCTCATGCGCCGGCCGGCACGGCCGCCTGCCGGGATGGGGCGGCATAGGTTTCGAGGATCTGGGTTCTGAGGCACGGCCGTTCGTTGACCTGCCCCGTCATCCCGGGGCGCCGTAGGCGAGCCCGGGATCCAGATCCGCCGACGGCGCATGGTCTTGTCGCAACTCAGTCTTTCGATGCCACACTTCCGGAATGCCGGGGTGATTCATATCGCAGAGGGCTGCTCCGCCGAACCGTATCGCCAGCGCGCGGAGGAACGTCCAATCCGCACCGGCTCCACACACGATCCGCAATGTGATGTGTGATCACCCGCCGGATCCGACAGAATGCCCCGGCCGGCGCGAGACGGCGACCCATAGGAGCACGTGCATGCGGCGCAGACTGATCGCGACCCTGGTCGCCCTCCTCGCCCCCGCGGCGGCCCGGGCCGAGCCGCATGACAGCTTCGCCCGCATCGACGCCATCGACCGCGCCTCCCTGGTGATGACCGTGGAGGCCGGCATCGTGCCGCGCGATCTCGGCGCGCGGATCGCCCGCGCGCTCGATCAGGTCGCCGCGGATGCCGCCCGCCCGGGGGCCGAGCGGCCCGACGACTACCTGCGGATCGAGCCGCTGATCACCGCCATCGCCGGACCGGACGCCACCCGGATGCATTCCGGCCGCAGCCGTCAGGACATCATCCCGACCGTGCTGAAGCTCGACCAGCGCGACCGGCTGCTCGACCTCGCCGAGGCCCTGGACAAGACCCGCGCCGCCCTCCTGGACGTCGCGGAGCGGGAGGCCGATACGATCGTCCCGGCCTATACCAACGGCGTGCAGGCCCAGCCGACGACGCTGGGCCATTACCTGCTCGGCTATGCCGGGGCGCTGGCCCGCGATGCGGATCGCCTGCGCGAGACCTGGGCGCGCGTGAACCTGTCGCCCTTGGGGGCCGCGGCGCTCGGCACGTCGAGCTTCCCGGTCGATCGCGTCCGCCTCGCGGGGCTGCTGGGCTTCGACGCACCGGTGGAGAACAGCTACGATGCCGGCCAGCTGGCACCGATGGATCTCGGCCTGGAACTGACCGGCCTGTCCGCCAACCTCGCCACCACGGCCGGCAGCTTCGCACAGGACCTCTACGCGCAGTACCACCAGACCCGGCCGTGGATCCTGCTGCGCGAGGGCGCGCTGACCGGGCCGAGCAGCATCATGCCGCAGAAGCGCAACCCAGTGGCGCTGTACAGCCTGCGCATGAAGGCGAGCGACGTGGTCGGCGCCGCGCAGGCCTTCGTCATCATGGCCCACAACGTCGATTCCGGCATGCCGGACTACAAGCGCAACCAGGCCGAGCCCCCCGGCCGGACCGTCTCCGAGGCCGCCGAGACCTGCCGGCGCTGGACGCGGGTCCTCGACGGGCTGGTGATCGACCGGGACCGGGCCGCCGACGAGGTCGCGGCCGATTATGCCACCACCACGGAACTCGCCGACACGCTCCAGCGCGTGGCCGACGTGCCGTTCCGGCTGGGCCACCATTTCGCCTCCGAGCTTGTGAGCTACGGCCGCAGCCACGACCTGCGCCCGGCCGACCTGCCGTTCACCGAGGTGAAGCGGATCTACGCGGAGGCTGCGGCCGGCTCGGGCCTGAAGCCCGACCTGCCCCTCGACGAGGCCCGGTTCCGGGCCGCCCTGTCGGCCCGCGGCATGATCGACGCCGCGAAGGGGCTCGGCGGACCGCAAGCCCCGGAGGTCCGGCGCATGCTGGCGGCCGCCCGGACGCGGCTCGATTCAGACCGGACCTGGCTGGCCGAACGCCGCACTGCGCTCGCGGCGGCACGTGGGCGGCTGGATGCGGCATTCGCGGATCTTAGAAAGGGTCCGTAGGATAATTCCCGTTAAAACGACCCTCCCGCCCACCTCCCCATCCCGAGGTGCCCGCATCGCCGGGCCTCGAAGGAGCCGTCCGCCGGCCACGCGATCCCCGGAGGGCTCCTTCGAGGCCTCGGGTTCGCTGCGGCACCTCGGGATGGGGGAGTGGGTGGGATTGGCCGGCGGAGAGCCCTACGCGCTCGACATAGCTTCGCCTTGAGAGAAACGTATTCGTGCAACCCTGCATGAACACCGAACGTCGCCAGCCCCGACATCGACATTCCAGAAAATCTTTGCCGTGACAGGGCCTAGATTGCAGTGTAGCGCGCCTCCGCCCGGCAATCCGTGCGGGTGAATCCCCACCGGTCGCCTTGCCCTCCTCCCGCACCCTCGGCCTCTGGGCCGCCCTCTCCGTCGCGTCGGCGGCCGTCTCGATCGTTCTGCTGCATGCGGGGTTCCCCGCCGCGCTCCTGCTCGGGCCGATGATCGCGGCGATCGCCTTCGGGGTCGGTGGCTCCCGCCTGCATGTGCCGCGCTTCGCCTTCAACGCCGCACAGGCGATGATCGGCTGCCTCGTGGCCCATGCGGTCACCGGGCAGATCGCCCAGACCCTGTTCGAGGATGGGCCGCTGATCGTCGCCGTGGTGCTGGTCACCGTGGCGGCGAGCGGATTCGTGGGCTGGATCCTGACACGGCTGCGGGTCCTGCCCGGGACCACGGCGGCCTGGGGCTCCTCCCCCGGCGGCGCCTCCGCCATGGTGGCGATGGCCGAGGATTTCGGGGCCGATCCGCGGCTCGTGGCCTTCATGCAGTATGTGCGGGTCGCCGCCGTGGTGTTCTCGGCCTCGCTGGCCGCCCGGTTCCTGATGGAGGCGCCGGTCCCGGGCGCCGCCGCCGGGGCGGCCGAGGTGACCGGATTACTCTCGCTGCTGGCGACGCTGGCGGTCGCATTGGTCGGGGCCGGCGTTGCCCTGTCCCTGCGGGTCCCGGCCGGAGCGCAGATCGGCCCGATGGTGCTCGGCAGCCTGCTCCATGCCAGCGGCCTTGTGCGGATGTCCCTGCCGGCACCGATCCTCGAACTCGCCTATGCCTGCATCGGCATCTATGTCGGCCTGCGCTTCACCCGCGAGACCCTGCGGCTGACCTTTTCCGCCCTGCCCGGCATCCTAGCGGCGACCTTCTCGGTGATCGCCCTGTGCGCCGCCTGGGGCTGGGGCCTGACCTTCCTTCTGCCGATCGACCTACTCACCGCGGTGCTGGCCACCAGCCCGGGCGGGCTTGATTCCGTGGCGATCATCGCGGTTGGCTCGAAGGCGGACGTGTCTTTCGTGCTGGCGGTGCAGACCCTGCGCCTGTTCGTGGTGCTGCTGACCGGGCCGCTGCTGGCCAAGTGGATCAGCCGGTCGGTCCCGGAGGGCGCCGCCCGATGAACGCCCTCGTCCTCGCCTTCCTCAATTCCTGGCGCGGTCTGCGCCACGGCGCCCGCACCGAGCGGGCGGTGCGGCAGGAGCTGGTGCTGCTGGCGCTCGGCGTGCCGGTGGCCCTGCTGCTGGGCGCGACCCTCTGGGTCCGGGTCGCCCTGATGGTGAGCCTGCTGCTGATGCTGGCCGCCGAGTTCCTCAACACCGCCGTGGAGAAGCTCTGCGACCACGTCCACCCCGGCCACCACCCGATGATCGGCACCGTCAAGGACTTGGCCTCCGCCGGGACCTTCATGGCGCAGATGGCGGCCTTGCTGGTGTGGGTGGCGGCGCTCGTGGAGCGGGTGGGTTAGCAGGCGCGCGGTTCACCACGATCCGATGCGGTGGATGCGCCCAGCGGTGTCGATACGTATCACGCCGCCGGGCTTCCGCAGCGCCTCGTCCGCCGCTTTGAGGAGCTTTCGGAACAGCAAGCTTGTCTGGCTCGGCGGCAATGACGGCAACAGGATCAATCCGGGATGGGCCGGCATCCGCGCAGCGAGGGCCAGGAAATCGCCCGCGTTCACCGTAACAATGATGGCTCCGACCGCACACCCGAAGGCGAAGATCGCTGCATCTGTCGCCTGCCGTCCAAGCTCGGCCACCGCGACGGTGCGTTGTGCCGTGTGGCCCAAGCCTTCAGCGATGCCAACCAGGGATTTCGGGCAGCATTCGTCAAGAAGGAGGTACAACGCTGCGCGCCTTCCGGGGCGGGCGGCCCTGACGCGGGCTGACGCGGTCGAACAGGATCGCCGCGGAGACCTGATCGGACGTCAGGTCGAACTCCTCCGCCAACGACTCCGGGGAAGCGCCGTGCCTCACCATGTCGGCGACGTGCCGCGCCGGGATCCGTGTCCCGCGTAAAACGGGTTCGCCGCCCATGATCTCGGCGTTCTGTTCGATCGCCTCGTTGCGCAGCCGATCGAGGATTTGCAGCCGGTCCGCAAGTTCGGCTTCCACCGCATCGAGGGCGACACTGAGATGGCTGACCTGAGCTGTGTTCCGCCGCGCATCGTGCGCTGCGGCGATCGCATTGCGCAGGCGCTGCCGCAGGGCCGGGGTCAGATCGACACGCAAGTCGCGCACGGTGGCCAGATAAAGCAGATCCGCGCTGCCGATTTCGCGCACGGGCTTACCATGCCCTGAGACGATCCCGGCATCGATCTCACTGTTCACCCCACGCACGCTGGATTGCGTAACGAACGCGGCTTCCGGGACTGTCAGGGCAAGGCGGGCCAGAGGCATTGAAACGCATCCACACTCGTGGATGAATTTAAGGCGCGCCCGACAATGGCGCAACATCATTCGGATGCCCGTGCCACCCCTCGGACGGGGGCGCTAGGGCGAAAATGAGAATGTTTGCCATGCTGGATCGGAATAGAGACCGTTCGGCATGGCGACCATGAACGTATCGTTGCCCGATGCGCTGAAGGACTGAGTCGAGTCTTAGGCTGAGACTGGGCGCTTCAGCAGCGCCAGCGACGATGTCCGCGACCTGATCCGCCGCGAGCAGGAGCGCAGCGACGGCCCTGCACAGCTTCAGACGCCGATTGCCGAAGGGTTCGACAGCGGCCTCGGTGACCGGTCATTGGTAAAGTCCTGGCTGAGGCCTGGGAGCGCGTACGGGCTTCCGCAAATCTGTGACCATCCGGACGACGCGATAGGCGGATCGCGATCAGTTCGCGATCTACATGGCTGGCGCTGCCGCCTTCGGCAGCGACCGGGCCGAGCGGTCCTGTGCAGGGCTGAAGGCGCTGTTCGCCCTGCTCGCTGAGAATCCGCTGATGGCGCGCCTGCGGGCTGACATCGTGCGGCCGGTGCGGCTGTATCCGTATCGTGCACATGTCGTCGCGTCTGTCGAGCCAGCGGACAGCATCCTGATCGTCCGCGCCCTGCCGGGCCGCCAGGATTGGGCGTGGTATCTGACCTGACAAGACCCCCGCTCGCATCTCGCGGCGCGAAGGTCTATCTCCGGCCAACCGCGTCCCGCGACCCAAGTCCCAAAAGAAATGACCGACTACATCCGTAAGATCCTGACCGCCCGCGTCTACGACGTGGCGATCGAGAGCCCGCTCGATCCGATGCCGCGGATGACGCAGCGGCTCGGCCGGCCCGTGCTGCTCAAGCGCGAGGACCTGCAGCCGGTCTTCTCGTTCAAGCTGCGGGGCGCCTACAACAAGATGTCGGGGCTGACCCCGGACCAGATCGCCCGGGGCGTCGTCTGCGCTTCGGCGGGCAACCATGCGCAGGGCGTGGCGCTGGCTGCGGCCAAGCTCGGGGCCCGGGCGGTGATCGTGATGCCGCGCACCACCCCGTCGATCAAGGTCGATGCTTGCCGAGCCCGCGGCGCCGAGGTGCTGCTGCACGGCGACGCCTTCGACGAGGCCCTGGCCCAGGCCAAGATCCTGGAGGCCGAGCAGGGCCTGACCTTCCTGCACCCGTTCGACGATCCCGAGGTGATCGCCGGCCAGGGGACCATCGGCAAGGAGATCCTGGAGCAGCATACCGGGCCGATCGAGGCGATCTTCGTGCCGGTGGGCGGCGGCGGGCTGGCGGCCGGGATCGCGACCTTCGTGAAGTACCTGCGGCCGGGCACCAAGGTGATCGGCGTCGAGCCGGAGGATGCCGCCTGCATGGCGGCTGCGCTCGCCGCCGGCACCCGGGTCAGCCTGCCCTCGGTCGGGCTGTTCGCCGACGGCGTCGCCGTGCGCCAGGCCGGCGAGGAGACCTTCCGGCTCTGCCGGGAGCATCTCGACGAAGTCATCACGGTGGACACCGACGCCATGTGCGCGGCCGTCAAGGACATCTTCGACGATACGCGCGCCGTTTCCGAGCCGTCAGGCGCCCTGAGCCTGGCCGGGGCCAAGCTCTACGCCGAGCGCGAGGGCGGAAACGGCACCCTGATCGCGATCTCGTCGGGGGCGAACCTCAACTTCGACCGTCTGCGCCACATCGCCGAGCGGGCGGAGATCGGCGAGCAGCGCGAGGTCCTGCTCGGCGTCTCCATCCCGGAGCAGCCCGGCGCCTACCGGGCGTTCATAAGGGCGCTCGGGCCGCGGGCGATCACCGAGTTCAACTACCGCCACGCACCGGGCTCTGAGGCGCAGATCTTCGTGGGCATCAACATCGCCGGCGGCAAGCGCGAGAAGCAGGGGCTGATCGGCGACCTGCGTGAGGCCGGCTACCGCGTGCTCGACATGAGCGACAACGAGATGGCCAAGGTCCATGTCCGCTACATGGTCGGCGGCCGGGCGGTGGGCGTCGCGCACGAGCGGCTGTTCCGCTTCCAGTTCCCGGAGCGGCCGGGGGCACTGATGAAGTTCCTGGACGCGCTGGGGCCCGGCTTCGACATCACCCTGTTTCACTACCGCAACCACGGCGCCGATTACGGCCGGGTGCTCGCCGGCATCGCGGTGCCGCCGGCCGAGCGTGCCCGGTTCGATGCGGCGATCGAGGCGTTGGGCTACCCGGCCACCGACGAGACCGAGAACCCGGCCTACCGGCTGTTCCTCGACGGCGAGGCGGCCTGACCGTCAGCCGTCGACGGTATCGACCGAGACCACGTCCGCCGTCGCGCGCAGTTTCGTGGCGATCGCCTCGAAGCTCGTGCGCGACAGCCGGACGAAGGTGACGGTGACTTCGTCGAGATTCAGGTCGGAGGCCGGGCGGGTGGTGAACTGGCGAACCCGCGAGGCGCGCTCGCCCGTGACCTCATGGAGCGTGTCGATCGACATCGTGCCCCTGCGGACGGTCATGCGCAGGGTCTGCGACCGCATCCGCTCGCGCCAGCGCTCCTCGAACGGCTTGATCCCGGCCAGGATGCCGACCACCAGGGCCGTCGTGGCCAGAGCCGGCACGTAGAGCCCGCTGCCCACCGCCAGGCCAATGGCGGCCACGCCCCACAGGCTCGCCGCCGTGGTGAGCCCCTTCACGACCTCGCCGCGCAGCAGGATCGTGCCTGCCCCGAGGAAGCCGATGCCGGACACCACCTGCGCGGCCATGCGCGAGGGATCGAGCACGATGTCCTTGGTGCCGAGCACGTCGCTGAAGCCGAAGGCCGAGACGATCATGATCAGGCAGGAGCCGACGCAGACCAGCATGTGCGTCCGCAGGCCCGCCGCCCAGAGCAGCCGCTCGCGCTCCAGCCCGATGACGCTGCCGGCGAGCGCCGCCAAAGCGAGCCGGGCCACCATCTCCGCGTTGCTGATCAGAATCGCCTCCGTCTACCCGCCTCGCGCGGAAAGTTTCTGGAGAATCTGGCAGGGCGGATCAAGGCGGGTCCCGGGGTTCGATCGAGGTTCGATCGCGCACCCTGTCTTTCCGGACTCCGCTTCGCGGCGCCCCGGAATGACGACGCGGTTCGTTACGACGACATCGATCCTGCCGACCGCAAGGTTATTTCGCGATCTTCTCGCACTCAGGCGACCCCGAGCGCCGCCTTCTCGACTTCGTAGGCCGCCCGCACGGCGGCCGCACCGTAGGCCCGCTCCAGCCGCCGGACCGTGAAATGCGCCCGGGCGGTCGACTGGAAGTGGCTCATGAAGGCGGTGTTCACCGCGGCGCCGCCGAAGGCGCCCAGCACGGGGACGGCCTGAGCCGCGACCTTCTGCGAGACCACGAGGCCGAACCGGGCCGCGATCTGCGCCGTGAACCGGATCAGGGCAGGAGCCGACTGGTCGAGCAGGGTCTTGCTTCCGGCGTAGCGGGCCGCCTCCGCCAGGGTCTTGGCCAGGGCCGCCCGGACCGCGAAGTAGCCGCTCTCGGTCAGTGCCGAGCCCGCCTGGGTCTCGGCCGCGGTGCGACCGCCCAACGCGAAGACCTGTACGCAGGCGAGCGCACCTTCCGGCGTTTCCAGGTCCTCGCCCTCGTCGCGGGCGATCTCGGCGATGGAGCGCAGCATCAAGGTGGTCGAGACCGGCAGCTCGACGGCCAGGGTCGCCAGCCCGAACGCGCCGCCCAACGCCCCGGACAGGGCCGCGAACGCCTTGTGCTTGGTGTCGCCCGAGCCGAGCAGACGGGTCAGCCGGCTGTCCGCCTTGGCGACGCCCGCTTCGATCTCGGTCCCGGCCGCGGGCACGACGTCCCTGCGCGGCAGCGTCGCCAGGGCGACTCGCAGGGCCCCACGCATCGCCGCCTCGGTGGAGCGGCCGACCGCCTCCGTCACCGGGGCGGGCAGCGAGCGGCCGATGATGTCGAGCGGAGCGCCGGCCGCCGAGGACAGGCGGGCGGCGAGGCTCGGCCGCTCCAGCACCGCCACGGCCCGGCGCAGGGCGGCGAGGTCCGCATCGCTCAAAGCGATTTCGGGGATCGGCGCCGGCATCGTCGCGTCGGCGCGAGTGAGGTCGCTCGTGCTCATCCGTAAATTCCTGGATCTGATCGCATCACGCGGTGCCGGAAGCCCGCGCCGTGGAAGGAAGGTCGGGCGCCGGGATGCGGTTCCCCGCCTCCTCGGCCGCCCGCGCCGCGGCTTCGTCCTGTCGCTGCCCACGCCGTCCGACCGCGAGGCAGAGGATCAGCACCGGGATCCCGACCAGGGAGGTCATCACGAAGAAAGCCGGATAGCCGATCGCCGCCACGACGAAGCCGGACGAGCCCGCGATCAGCTTGCCCGGCAGGGCGTAGAGTGAGGAGAACAGCGCGTACTGCGTCGCCGCGTAGGCCGGGCTGGTGAGGCTCGACATGTAGGCGATCAGCACGATGCCGGCGAAGGAGCCGCAGAAGTTCTCGATCGAGATCGCCACCGTCAGGCGCCAGATCTCGGGGGCGCCGGCCGACAGCCAGGCGAAGGACAGGTGCGAGGATGCAGCCAGGAAGGCGCCGAGCAGCAATGTCGGGAACAGGCCGAGCCGCGCCAGGGCCCAGCCGCCGGCGAAGCCGCCCGCGATGCCGACCCAGATGCCGTACAGCTTGGTGACGGTGGCGATCTCTTTCAGATCGAAGCCCAGCGTCCGGTAGAGGGGGCTCGCCATCACGCCCGACAGGAAGTCCGGCAGGCGGTAGAGCGCGACCAGCAGCAGGATGCCCCACAGCGCCCCGCCGAAGCGGCCGTGCAGCTCGGTCAGCGGCTCCAGCACGGCCCGGCGCATCGACCAGAACCGGGAATGCCCGGTGGCGTCGGCCTGCACCCGCGCGGGCGCGTCGAAGGCCGGTGCCAGCAGCGCCGCGATCATCCCGACCAGCATCAGGGCCGCCATGATCAGGTAGGCCAGCGTCCAGCCCCCGGAGGACGCGATGAACAGGGCCCCGGCGCCGGCCGCGATCAGCCCGAGCCGGTAGCCGAGGTTCGAGGTCGCCGCCAGGATGCCCTGGAAGTCGCTTCCGGCGGCGTCGATGCGCCAGCCGTCTACCACCACGTCCTGGCTCGCCGCGCAGAACGCCACCAGGAAGGCCCCGAAGCCGAGCAGCGCCAGGTTGGTCTTCGGGTCCGAGAAGGCCATCAGGATCAGGCACAGGGCGACAGCCGCCTGCGTGGTCACCATCCAGGCCCGCCGCCGGCCGAGCAGCTTGCTCAAGCCCGGCACGTTCAAACGGTCGATCGCCGGGGCCCACAGGAACTTCAGCGAGTACGGCAGCGCGACGTAGCTGAACAGGCCGATCGCCCGCACGTCGATATCCGAAAAGGCGAGCCGGAGCGTGAAGGTCCCGAGCACCAACAGGAGCGGGAGCCCGGAGGAAAACCCGAGCGCCAGCATCAGCAGGATTCGGCGATCCTCGACGATGTCGCGCAGGTGAAAGCGGCGCGCAGCCTGTGGCGGGTTGGCCATGGCATGGAACTCCTGAGCCTTAATGGCCTTGATCCCGCGAAATCGTGGCAGCCTTGCGCCGTTCGGGTCTTGGCTGAATCGGGGGGCCGTGCGCCTAAATCATGGTCGATGCCTGCTTAACGTGGTCTCCACGTCCTGCATGCGCGGGGCGTGATCGGTGCCGCCGCATCGCAGAGCCAGGTCGATCGAGTGTGGAATGATGCGTTGAGTGCCCGCCCCGAGCCCAGTCCGCCCCATGCGATGCTGGTCGATGCCTTTGCCCGTTCGCCATCCCCGATGGTGATCACGGACGCGCGCGCGCCGGACAACCCGATCTCCTGGGTCAACGACGCGTTCGTCGAACTGAGCGGTTTCGCCGTCCACGAACTCGTCGGACGCAATTGCCGCATGTTGCAGGGGCCGGGAACCGACAAGGCGGAGGTCGCCCGGATCCGCGCCGCCGTCGAAGCCGGCGATTCGATCAACTCCGAGCTGTTGAACTACCGTAAGGACGGCACGCCCTACTGGAGCGCGATGACGATCACGCCGGTCCACGACGCGGCCGGCCTCGCGTATTTCTACGCGGCGCAATCCGACATGACCCACACCCGCGAGCGCGAGTTCACCATGCGGGTGAACAACGACGAGTTGGAGCGCTTGGTCGCGGCCCGCACCCACGATCTGAGCGCCGCCCTGGAGCAGAAGACCGCCCTGCTCCACGAGGTCGATCACCGGGTGAAGAACAATCTTCAGGTGATCTCCTCGCTGATGCTGCTCAAGGCCCGGCGTACTCCGGAGGGGGAGGCCCGGGACGCACTCCAGGGCATGGCCGAGCGGATCGGTGCGCTCTCGACCGCGCACCGGATGCTCTACTCCGAGGGCGACTGCACCCACTTCAACCTCGGCGACTTCGCGGCCGAGTTCCTGTCCGACGTGAATGCCGGTCTCGATCACGGGACGCGACGGGTCGAGGCCGAGGTCGAGCCGATCTCGGTGGCGGCGGCCATGGCGGCACCGCTCGCCCTGCTCATCCATGAATTGACCGCGAACGCCCTGCGCCATGCCTTCCCGGATGCGCGCGAGGGCCGCGTCTCGATCACCGCCCGCCGCACCGAGGCCGGGATGCGCCTGACGATCCGCGACGACGGCGTCGGCATCGCGGCGGCGGCCCCGAACCCCGCCGGCTTCGGTCGCAATCTCGTGGAGATGGTGGTGCGCCAGCTGCGGGGCACCATCGCCTGGGCCGATGCCGGACCCGGCACCCATGTCGAGATCGATATCCCGCTCCTGGCGCCGGCTTGAGTCTTCGGCTCAAAGGCTTCAAGCTCAGCGCCCCTGAACACCATCCCGAAAGCCGGTGCCGGCTCTCGGACCACGTCGAGCCTCGATGAAGAACCTGGAGCCTTCCCGGATCTGCGATCCGCAAGTGGGCCCTGCAACGGGATGGGGACAGCGCATGAGGGGCGGGAACGCCGGCACGGACGCTGCGCTCCGCATCCTCGTGGTCGAGGACGAGGTGCTGATCGCCCTCGAACTCGAATGCCTGCTGGACGATCTCGGGCACGTCACCGTCGGCATCGCCGGGAGTTCGACCGAAGCCATCGCGCTGGGGCGCTCGGCCACCCCGGACGTCGCCTTCGTGGATATCCACCTGGTCGACGGCCCCACCGGCGTCGAGGTTGCCCGGGCGCTCTCGGCGGATCCGCGGATCACTGTGGTGTTCATGACCGCCAATGCGAAGCGCATCCCGGACGACTTCGCGGGCGCCATCGGGGTGATCGCCAAGCCCTATTCGGAGCGTGTCGTCGCCAGCATCTTGGACTGGGTCGCCGACCGCAGGGCCGGCCGCGCGCCGGAGCATGGCGCGCCGGACGGCTTTCATTTCGCGCCGGCGCCGTAATTTTTTGGAGACCCCATTCTCCCGTCAAACGCCCTCATCGTGAGGTGCCGGAGCGAAGCGGAGGCCTCGAAGGTATCTTCCTGGGATCGCGCGGGCGGCTGGAGGGCTCCTCGTGGCTGCTGCGCAGCACCTCACGATGCGGAGGGGGGTGGTGGGAGACGCCGGTTACACCGCGATCACCGCTTCTCCGCCCGCTCGCGTTTGAGCCGATAGAGCGCGTCCAGCGCCTCCCGGGGCGTCAGCGCGTCCGGATCGATGGTGTCGAGCAGCGTGCCGATCGGATCCTCGGCCGGCGGCTCAGGCGGCGGTGGCGGGGCGAGCGCCGCGAACAGGGGCAGGTCGTCGATCTTGGCCCGGGCCGGACGCCCGCGCTCGGCCTTCTCCAGGCTCTTCAGGATCGCCCCGGCCCGGGTGACCACGCTGGCCGGCAGCCCGGCGAGCCGCGCCACCTGGAGGCCGTAGCTGCGCTCGGCGATGCCGGGCACCACCTCGTGCAGGAAGACCACGCCGTCGCGGTGCTCGGCCACCTTCAGGGTCGCGTTGTCGAGCCGTGCCAGCCGGTCGCCGAGCGCGGTCAGCTCGTGGAAATGCGTGGCGAACAACGCCCGGCAGGCATTGGCCTCGTGGAGATGCTCCAGGCAGGCCCAGGCGATCGACAGCCCGTCGAAGGTCGCGGTGCCGCGGCCGATCTCGTCCAGGATCACCAGGGAGCGCCGGCTCGCCTGATTGAGGATCGCGGCGGTCTCGACCATCTCGACCATGAAGGTCGATTGCCCGCGCGCCAGGTCGTCTGCGGCGCCCACCCGCGAGAACAGGCGGTCGACCCGCCCGATCCGCGCCGACGCCGCCGGGACGAACGCGCCCATCTGAGCCAGGACGGCGATCAGGGCGTTCTGGCGCAGGAAGGTCGACTTTCCGCCCATGTTCGGGCCGGTGATCAGACGGATCCGGCCGCGCGTCTCGCCCGACAGGTCGCAATCGTTGGCGATGAACGGTTCGCCCGCCCGACGCAGGGCGGCCTCAACCACCGGGTGACGACCGCCGACAATCGCGAAGGCCAGGGAATCGTCCACCTCGGGCCGCCGCCAGTCCAGCTCGACCGCGAGTTCCGCGTTGCTGGCCGCGACGTCGAGAGACGCCAGAGCTTCGGCGACGCGCGCAGTCTGCGAAGAGAGTTCGACGATACGGCCGGCCAATTCTTCGAAGATCGCGGATTCGAGCGCCAGCGCGCGGTCCGAAGCGCCGGAGATCCTACGCTCCAGGTCGCCCAGTTCGACGCTCGTGAAGCGCATGGCATCGACCATGGTCTGGCGATGCACGAACTCCCGCTGAAGGCCCTTGAGGCAGGCCTCCCCCACCGATTGCGGAACCTCGATGAAATAACCGAGCAGGTTGTTGTGCTTGATCCGCAGCGTCCGGCAACCGGTCTCCTCGGCGTAGCGGGCCTGGAGTGCCGCCACGACCTTGCGCGAGTCCTGGCCGAGCAGCCGGGCCTCGTCCACCTCCGCGGAAAACCCCGCCCTGACGAAGCCACCGTCCCGCCGGGACAGGGGCAGCTCGTCGGCCAACGCGGCCTGCAGCGACGTCGTCAGGGCCGGATCGGCCGCCGCCAGGGCCTCGGCGATCTCGGCGAGTTCCGTTGTGGCCGCGGCGGCCTGCGTCAACACCGCCCCGAGCCCGGCGGCGGCCGTCAGCCCGTCCCGGATCGCGGCGAGATCGCGGGGGCCGCTGCGCCCCAACCCGACCCGGGAGAGCGCCCGCGCCAGATCGGGGGCCCGGGCCAGCGTCTCGCGGATCGCCTTCCGGAGGCCGTGGTCCTCGGCAAGATACGCGACGGTCTCGTGCCGGCGCGCGATCCGCTCGAGGTCGGTGAGCGGCCCAGCCAGGCGCTCGGCCAGCAGGCGGGCGCCGTTGGCGGTGACGGTCCGATCGATCGTGTCGAGCAGGCTGCCGGTACGCTCGCCCGAGAGCGTTCGGGTCAGCTCCAGGTTGGCGCGGGTGGCGGCGTCGATGGCGAGCGTCGACCCGGCCTCCTCGCGGCTCGGCACCGAGAGGGGCGCCCGGGCGGCGAGTTGCGTGCGGGCGATGTACAGGAGACCGGTCCCGGCGGCCTGGATCTCGGCCCGGGTGAAGCTGCCGAAGCCGTCCAGGGTCGAGACGCCATATTGCTCGCGCACCCGTCGCTCGGCCGCGGCGGGCTCCAGTTCCGCCTGGGCCAGGGGGACGATCGCGGCCCGGCTCTCCTGCCAGATCCGCGCCAGCGCCTGATCCGCGTAGATCGCCTCCGACAGGACGATCTCCCGGGGATCGTGCCGGGCGATGGCGCCAGCGAGATCGCCACCCGAGACCTCGCTCAGGGAGAAGCGGCCGGTGGAGATGTCGATGGCGGCGAGGCCGTACGCCGTGGCCCCCTCCCCAGTCTTGCGTCGGCCGATCGCCAGCAGGAGGTTGGCGCTGGCCGGATCGAGCAGGCGATCCTCCGTGATCGTGCCCGGCGTGACGAGGCGGACCACCTCGCGGCGCACCACCGATTTCGGGCCGCGCCGCTTGGCTTCGGCGGGATCTTCGGTCTGCTCGCAGACCGCGACCCGGTTGCCCAGCGCGATCAGGCGGCTGAGGTAGTCGTCGGCGCGGTCGACCGGCACGCCGCACATCGGGATCTCGGCGCCACCGTGCCGGCCTCGCTTGGTCAGCACGATCCCGAGGGCCCGCGAGGCGATTTCGGCGTCGCCGAAGAACAGCTCGTAGAAATCCCCCATCCGGTAGAACAGGAGGCAGTCGGGGTTGGCCGCCTTGATCTCGATGTACTGCGCCATCATCGGCGTAGCGCCGGCCGGATCGAGGCTGGCGGCAGGCGGCGTGTCGGGGAGGCGGACGGCGGTACGAGCCATGGCGCCTCTTAGCAGAGTGCGTCTGCCGAATCAGGCCGTCCCGGGCGATGCGCCTGGGGAGAAGCCATCATCGCCGTGGATGCCGTCGCGCGGAACAAAAAACCCGGCGCTTCACGCGCCGGGCGGTGGTTCGGGTTGCGTGGACTAACTCAGTAGCGCGGGCCGTTCGTGGTGCTGCCCAGGTTCTGCTGATAGCCGCGCAGGGCCGGGTTCTTCGCGTTCGGATTACCGTGGCGCATCGTGTTCATGCGGCGCATCCGGCGATGGTGGCGCGTGGTGTGATGACGGTGCATCCGGTGATGATGCATCGCGACGGTGTCGATCATGTCATGCCCGGCCAAGCCCGATTGCGGCATCGCGGGGGCGGCCTGCACGGCCGCCGTCCCCGCGACCAGGCCGCCGAGGACCAAGCTGGCAGTCAGCAGTGAACGAAAAGACATTTGTAAAATACTCCATCCGACTTCAAGAAGGCACTGCACAATGTTTCGCGCCTCGGGAGGTTCCCGAGACTCATTCATAAAAAGTTGTGTGCAAACCAGGAACAGATCGGATTAACCCGACATCCAGTCCGTGTCGGGGAGAGTGTCGACTTTAAGAGATGATGAAATTACGCAGCTACAACTTCTAAGACGGAAGCATCGCTCAACCGAAGGGGTCGTGCACCGAGATTAGGCGTGGCAGGCACGATACCGCATCGGACGCATGGTTACCTGGCGAGTTGCCGTCAGCACACGGTCGTACCGGACAACGAGCGGGTTCGCCCCGGCGACCGTTCAAGCGAGAAACTGGTGCAACGCGGTGTTGACGGCCGCGGGCTCTTC
Source organism: Methylobacterium mesophilicum (assembly GCF_022179445.1). Classification (GTDB taxonomy): domain Bacteria; phylum Pseudomonadota; class Alphaproteobacteria; order Rhizobiales; family Beijerinckiaceae; genus Methylobacterium; species Methylobacterium mesophilicum. The sequence goes on from NZ_BPQU01000007.1 coordinate 123,365, forward strand.
GTGGGCGAGCCAGTGCGTGGCATTCGGGAACCACGCGATCCGCCCGTCCTCGCAGAGATCCAGGCTCGCCTCCGCGAGGCCGGATTGCAGGGCGGTGTCCTGTTTTCCCCAAAGGATCAGGGTCGGCACGCGGACCCGCGGCGGCGCCGTCCGCGGCAACTGCGCCAGGGCACGGTACCAGTTCAGCATGGCGGTCATCGCGCCCGGTTGCAGCCAGGCCTCGACATAGCGATCGAGGTCCGAAGGCGCGAAGGCCCCGGGCCGGCTCGTGCGGGTCAGCGCCTGCCGCAAGGCACGGCACCGATCCGCCGTCAGCAGCCGCTCGGGCAGCACGGGGATCTGGAACAGGCCGACATAGGAACTGCGCAGCCACTGACCCGGGTGGCGGCGGATGTACGACCCGACGATGCCCGGATGCGGCGCGTTGATGATCGCGAGCCGGTCGATCCGGTCGGGATACTGGCTTGCGACCCACCAGGCGACCAGCCCGCCCCAATCGTGGCCGACGAGGCGGATCGTCCGGAAGCCGCAGGCGTCGGCCAGGGCGATCGCGTCACCGGCCAGCCGATCGAGGTGGTAGGCGGCGATGCCGTGCGGCTTGTCGCTCAGGCCGTAGCCGCGCTGATCGGGCACAACGAGCCGCAACCCGGCCTCTGAGAGCGCTCCGATCTGATGGCGCCAGCCGTACCAGAACTCGGGGAACCCGTGCAGGAGGATGGTCGGCGGACCCCCCTGCGGGCCGGCCTCGGCCACGTGCAGAGTTACCTCCGGCAGGTCGATCCTGCGCAACGCAACGCCCACCACCTCGCTCATACGATCCCGTGCTCCGTCATGTCCGACGGCTCACGCGGCGTGTTGGCCGCGCATCCGTCCCGTCAGAAGCCTAGGGCGGAACAGGCGCCCGCCTCGGTCGCCAACTGATCCCTGAGCCGATCCGGAGATGTCCGCGTCCAGAGACAGAGCAGGACGAAGGCGGCACCGTGCAGCAAGGATCCCGAGGCGGGGACATAGGGCGAGCCGTCGCCATCCCGTAGGCTTGGCGCGCGCTCGGTATCGGCCCGATTGCGGGGTGTTGCAGAATGGGTGGTCATCGTCTTCAAGCCCAGAGCGTCTTCGTCTCAGGGAAGATCGTCGGCGGAGGCGTCTGGTTACCCCCTGCCCGTCGCCACGGTGCGCTGGCACACGCGCGACCGCTCTGCCCGATCCGGCGAACAATCAGCGCATCGGATCGAGCCACTGCGCCAGGTGTCCGGCCTCGATGTTCGCGCGGGTGTCCCGGTAACCGAGTTCGGCGGATTCCCGGAAGCTCGACCATGCGCGCAGGTCGATGCCGGCGAGCGGCGGCCTGAGCAGGGCCGTGGCATGGGCCGCCGCCATCATGGTCTGCGCGTCGCTCGATACGGTGGCCGCCCGCAGCAGGAGCGGCGCCAGGCTCGGCATCGCCGCCGGCGAGCCGATCAGCCGGCGCAGGAGCCGGCCGCGCCAGCCCCGGATGGGCATGTCCTGGAACGCGCGGTCGCTGCCGACATCGACGGCCAGGACCGGGCCGCGCTCCAGTTCGGCGGCGACGTCCGCGGGCACGTTGTTCATCATGCCCCCGTCGACCAGCACGCCCGCGTCGCACAGCACCGGGGGCAGCAGCCCCGGGATCGCGATGCTCGCCCGCAGCGCCTTGGGCAGGTCGCCGGCGCGGTGGATCATCGCCCGCCCGGTCGTCAGGTTCGACGACACGCAGAAGAACGGCAGCCACAGGTCCTCGATCCGCGCGCCGCCGTAGCGCTCGGCGAGACCCGCATCGACCTTGGCGCCCCGGGTCAGGGCGTGGATGGGCAGCGTGTAATCGTTGATCAGACTGCGGCCGGCGAACGAGGCCTCGGTCTGCGCCTCGATCTCGGCGAGGCTCCACCCCATGGCGAGGCTGGCGGCGATGATCGCCCCCATGCTGGTCCCGCCCACGAAGTCCGGCAGGCAGCCGGCTTCCTCCAAGGCCCGGAGCACGCCGAGATGGGCGAAGGCGCGCGCGCCGCCGCCGCCGAGCACCAGTCCCCGCCCGACCCCGCTGGCCAGCCGCGCCAGCCGCCGGATATCGTGGTTCCGGCCGGGGCGGACCTGCACCCGCATCGCGACCGGCAGGCCGGCGACGTCCGGGTGCAAGGCCTTCGGGCGCGATGCCTCGGGATCCTGGCGCACCACCAGGTCCATGCGGATCCAGTCCGACCGCACCCGTTCCAGATAGGCGGTCACGCCAGGGCGCGGCGGCGCGCCGGGCTGGGCGAGCAACAGAACATGGTCGCCGAGGCGCTGGCTCAGCCGCGACCACGCGTCGCCGATGTCCCGTGCGACGAAGACCGTCCGCGCATGCCGGGCCTCGAAGGCGTGGACCCATGCCTCGTCGGCCCCATCCGGCAACCGGCTCAGGCAAGCGGTCTCCCCCGGCAGGATCGCATCGAGGGCGGCGGCGAAGTCGTGGGCGAGCGGTTCCGGATCCGGGCCGTCCGTCACCGCCAGCACCACGAAGGTGCGCGGCGCGTGATGCACCGAATGGCCCTCGTAGAGCGTGCGCAGGCGCTCGGCGAGCATGCGGGCGAAGTAGAGGAGCGTGTGCGGATGCTCCGTGATCACGGTCTCGAAGGCGGCGCGGGTCAGGCACAGGAACTGCGAATCTCGCAGCGCCATCACGGTGGCCGCACGCGGCGCCTCGGACAGGAGCGCCATCTCGCCGAAGGTCTCGGGCGGGCGCAGCCGGGCGATCCGGGTGAAGATCCCGTGGCGGTCGCGGGTCGAGACGCCGACCGCGCCGGAAACCAGGGTATAGAGTGCGTCGCCGGCATCGCCCTGCCCGAACAGGGTCCGGCCGGCCGGCACCGCCATCGAGACCATGCGGGCCCGGACGGCCGAGACCGCCGCCGCGTCGAGGCCGGCCAGGAACGGGATCTCGGGTGCGCTCATCCCTGCTCCGTCGCGGCTGCGTTCGCACCCGCTTCCCGATAAGCCCGCATCCCGCCGCTCCCAATCCCGCGTCCCGCCACGATCCACCATAGCGTGTTGCCGGTCGCTACGGTCCCCATGCAACTGAAACGGATCGCCCTTCGCGCCGCCGCGGCGGTCCGGTACAGCCAGGGCAACGTCATGGAACAGGGAGGCGGCGATGTCGGTGGCTGGTCGGATCGCGATCGTGACCGGAGCGGGGACGGGGGTCGGCAAGGCTTCGGCCCTGGCGCTCGCCGGATCCGGGTGGACCGTCGTGCTCTCCGGGCGGCGGCAGGCGCCGCTCGACGAAGTCGCGGCGCAGATCGAGCCCGGCCGCGCCCTCGTGGTGCCCACCGATGTGACCGACCCGGATTCGATCGCCAACCTGTTCGCGCAGACCAAGGACCGGTTCGGCCGTCTCGACCTGCTGTTCAACAATGCCGGGATCGGTGCGCCGGCGGTGCCGCTGGAGGATCTGCCGCTCGAGACCTGGCGCCAGGTGATCGACACCAACCTCACGGCGTTGTTCCTGTGCACCCAGCACGCTTTCCGGATCATGCGCGACCAGGATCCCCGGGGCGGCCGGATCATCAACAACGGCTCGATCTCGGCCCATGCCCCGCGGCCGAACTCGATCGCTTACACGGCGACGAAGCACGCCGTCACCGGCCTGACCAAGGCGACCTCGCTGGACGGGCGCGCCCACGACATCGCCTGCGGCCAGATCGATATCGGCAACGCCGACACCCCGATGGGCGGCAAGATGAAGGCCGGCGTCGCGCAGGCCGACGGCTCCACGCGGCCTGAGGCGGTGATGGACCCTGACCATGTCGGCGACGCGGTGCTGATGATGGCGAACCTCCCCCTGGAGGCGAACGTCCAGTTCATGACCGTGATGGCGACCAAGATGCCGTTCGTCGGCCGCGGCTGAAGTCCCGGGCCGGCGCCCGACGGCCCGGCCCGACCCGCACGGCACAACCGCCTCCGACAGCATCCACGCTTTTTCCGTGTGCTCGGCGCGGCGGCGATTGACGCCCGGATTTATAACTCATACAAATCGCTCAACAAAAACGGCCGGGGTGCGAACTCGGCCGCGCACGGGGCGAGGGCCCTCGTAAGCCGTGCGCTGCAATCGTCAGCTCTATCGCCGGACGATCGAGCCGGCAGTACCGGCGTGGAAGACTAACGATCGTCCCGCAGCTCCGGGATCGGGTCGCCAAGGACGTTCTTGCGTAGAACCGGCCGTATCGCGCCGGTCTGTCGATGACGTCCACCAATCAAGAAAAGCATTCGCACACTGCGACGGGTGCCGATTCGGCGCGCGGGACGACGATACGACCGGGGGGACTTGATGATCACCAAGCAGTCATTCTTGAGGCTTGCGCTCGCCGCCACGCTGCTGGCCGGCGTCGCCGTGCCGGAGGCGCTCGCCGCCAGCGGCGACCTGATCGGCGTCGCCATGCCGACCAAGTCGTCCCAGCGCTGGATCGACGACGGCAACAACATCGTGAAGCAGCTGTCCGCCAAGGGCTACAAGCCGGACCTGCAATACGCCGACGACGACATCCCGAATCAGCTCGCCCAGATCGAGAACATGCTCACCAAGGGGGCGAAGGTCCTGGTGGTCGCATCCATCGACGGGACGACGCTCAGCGATGTGCTGTCGAAGGCCAAGGAGGCCGGCGTCAAGGTCATCGCCTACGACCGCTTGATCAAGGGAACCCCGAACGTCGACTTCTACGCCACCTTCGACAACTTCCAGGTGGGCGTGCAGCAGGCCAACTCGATCGTCGACGCGCTCGGGCTCAAGGACGGCAAGGGGCCGTTCAACATCGAGCTGTTCGGCGGCTCGCCGGACGACAACAACGCCTACTTCTTCTACGACGGCGCCCTGTCGGTGCTGAAGCCGTATCTCGACGCGAAGAAGCTGGTCGTGCGCTCCGGCCAGGCTGGAATGGACAAGGTCTCGACCCTGCGCTGGGACCCGGCCACCGCGCAGGCGCGCATGGATAACCTGCTCTCGGCCTATTACGGCAGCGCCAAGCTCGACGCGGTCCTGTCGCCCTACGACGGCATCTCGATCGGCATCATCTCGTCGCTCAAGGGCGTCGGCTACGGCTCCGGCAGCCTGAAGATGCCGGTGGTCAGCGGCCAGGATGCCGAGCTGCAATCGGTCAAGTCCATCATCGCCGGCGAGCAATACTCGACCGTGTTCAAGGATACGCGCGACCTGGCCAAGGTGACGGTGGCGATGATCGACGACATCGAGAACGGCCGGCAGCCGGAGGTGAACGACACCAAGACCTACAACAACGGCAAGAAGATCGTCCCGTCCTTCCTGCTGAAACCGGTCGTCGTCACCAAGGACAACTGGAAGCCGGCCCTGGTGGACACGGGCTACTACACGCTCGACCAGCTGAAGTAACCGCGACGGGGCCCCGTTCCGGTCCCGATCGATCCTGGCCGATGCCGGCACCCCGGCATCGGCTGCCGATATCTGAACGACGAGCCGGAATTGGTCGCATGCAGCCCGTCCTCGAAATGCGAGGGATTACGAAGACATTTCCCGGCGTCAAGGCGCTCTCCGACGTCAACCTGACGATCCGGCCCGCCGAAATTCATGCCCTGGTCGGGGAGAACGGTGCCGGCAAGTCGACGCTCATGAAGGTCCTGAGCGGCGTCTACCCGCACGGAACCTACGAGGGCGAGATCCATTACGAGGGCCGCCTCAGCGCGTTTCGGGACATCTCGGACAGCGAGCGCGTCGGGATCGTCATCATCCATCAGGAACTCGCGCTGGTTCCGTTCCTGTCGATCGCCGAGAACATCTTCCTCGGCAACGAGCCGGCCCGGTTCGGAATCATCGACCGGGACCGGATGTTCACCCGGGCGGTCGAGCTCCTGAGGACGGTGGGGCTGGAGGAGAACCCCGATACGCTGGTCACCCATCTCGGGGTCGGCAAGCAGCAGCTGGTGGAGATCGCCAAGGCGCTCTCGAAGAAGGTCAAGCTGCTCATCCTCGACGAGCCGACCGCGAGCCTGAGCGAGAAGGACAGCGACGCGCTCCTGCGCCTGCTCGTCAGCTTCCGGGAGCAGGGCATCGCGTCGATCCTGATCTCCCACAAGCTCAACGAGATCTCCAAGGTCGCCGACCGGATCACCGTTCTGCGCGACGGTACCACGGTCGAGACGCTGGATTGTCGCGACGGCACCGTCGACGAGGACCGGATCATCCGGGGCATGGTCGGCCGCGAGATGGCGAACCGGTATCCGGCCCGCGAGCCGCGGCTCGGCGACGTGATGCTGGAGGTGCGCGACTGGACGGTGCACCACGCCGTCCACGCCGACCGGGCCGTGGTGCGCAACGTCAACCTCACCGTCCGCAAGGGCGAGATCGTCGGGATCGCCGGGCTGATGGGCTCGGGCCGCACCGAACTCGCCATGAGCCTGTTCGGCCGCGCCTACGGCCAGGGCATCTCGGGCCGCGTCCGGATCGAGGGCCGGGACGTCGACGTCTCGACCATCGGCAAGGCGATCGCGGCGGGCATCGCCTACGTCACCGAGGACCGCAAGCAGCTCGGCCTCGTGCTCGACGAGACCATCACCAAGAACACGACGCTGGCGAACCTGCCGGGCGTGTCCACGGCCTCGGTGATCGACGAGGACAGGGAACGCGGCGTCGCCACCGATTACCGCACCAAGATGCGGATCCGCTCCTTCGGGGTCGCGCAGCAGACCGTGAACCTGTCCGGCGGCAACCAGCAGAAGGTCGTGCTGAGCAAGTGGCTGTTCACGCACCCCAAGGTGCTGATCCTGGACGAGCCGACACGGGGCATCGACGTTGGCGCCAAGTACGAAATCTACGCGATCATCAACGAGTTGGCCGAGGGCGGCCGGGGCGTCCTGATGATCTCGTCGGAGATGCCGGAACTGCTCGGCATGTGCGACCGCATCTACGTGATGAACGAGGGGCGCTTCGTGGGCGAGTTCCAGCGCTCGGAGGCGAGCCAGGAGGCGATCATGCGCGCGATCATGCGCTCGAAGGAACTGAACGGATGACCGAGACCTCTGCGGCCAAGACGATGCCCCCCGGTCCCGATTCCGTCCCGGACGCCAAGCCCGCTCCCGACGCGCGCGCCAAGCGCGGCTTCCTGGGAACCTCGCAGTTCCGGGATTACGGGCTGGTGATCGCCCTGCTGCTGATCACGCTGTTCTTCGAGTACACGACGAACGGCGTGCTGTTCCAGCCGCTCAACCTGACCAACCTGATCCTGCAGAACAGCTACGTCGTCGTGATGGCGCTGGGCATGCTGCTGGTCATCGTGGCCGGCCATATCGACCTGTCGATCGGCTCGATCGTCGGCTTCGTCGGCGCCCTGGCGGCCCTGCTCATGGTCCATTACGGCATCGACCCCTTCACCGCGACCATCGTGTGCCTCGCGGTCGGCGCCGCCATCGGCGGCCTCCAGGGCGCGTTCGTGGCGTATTTCGGGATCCCGAGCTTCATCGTCACCCTCGCCGGCATGCTGGTGTTCCGCGGTCTGACGCTCGCACTGTTGCAGGGCGCCTCGATCGGGCCGTTCCCGGAGGTGTTCCAGCTCCTCGCCAAGGGTTTCCTGGTCAACTTCGCCGGGCCCTGGACCGCCATGCTGATGGGGCTCGTGCTCGCGCTCCTCCTGCTCGGCATGAACTGGCAGCGCCGCGCCGTGCAGGTCCGCCACGGCAGCCAGCCCGACAGCCTCGCCTCGTTCATCGCCCGCAACGGCATCGTCACCGCGGTGATCCTGGCCTTCGCGTACCAGATGAGTTCGTATCGCGGCCTGCCGAACGTGTTGCTCGTCATGTTCGTGCTGGTGATGATCTACCGCTTCGTCACCACCCGCACGACGATCGGGCGGCGAATCTATGCGTTGGGCGGGAACATCAAGGCCGCGCGCCTGTCGGGCATCAAGACCGAGCGGCTCACCTTCCTGACCTTCGCCAACATGGGCGCGCTGGCCGGGCTCGCCGGCATGATCTTCGCCGCGCGCCTCAACACCGCGACTCCGAAGGCCGGCGTCGGGTTCGAACTCGACGTGATCGCGGCCTGCTTCATCGGCGGCGCGTCGGCGGCCGGCGGCATCGGCAAGGTCTCGGGGGTCGTCATCGGGGCGTTCATTATCGGCGTGATGAACAACGGCATGTCGATCCTCGGGATCGGCATCGACTACCAGCAGGTCATCAAGGGTATCGTGCTGCTCGCAGCGGTCTGCCTCGACGTCTACAACAAGAAGAACCGGGCCTGACGCCAGTAGACGGCCGGTCCGTCGCCGCCGATCTACGAGATCGGTTTGGGCTGCCGGTCGTCTCTGCGCTGCCGCTGGCTCCCCAACTCTGGGAGCTCGGAGGCGGGCTGCACGATCTTCGTCATGAGCAGCCGATGCGGCTGCGGACCCGGTAGAAGCGGAATCGGCCGAGCCTCGGGCGCCGGCGGTGGCGGGACAGGTGCCCGATGCTTCGGCGTCTTCGGTGCCGGCATCGCCGAGAAGCCGACACACAGCACCAGGCACGACAGGCCGGTCATGACGTCCTCCACGGACGGATCCGGCTGGGTCATCATGTAACCGAGCCCGCCGAGCCCCGAACCGGCGGCCAGGATGCGGGATAAGGACGGATAGGCGGGCATGCCCGACACTTGGGGCTGCACCCTTGCGGGCCGGTCAAACCGATCCGCTCAATTGACGCAAATCCGGCCCTGCCCTGGGCCTATGTCCTGCGCCGATCCGCTCAGGTCTTGCGCGCGACCGTGAAGCGGGCGGCGTCCCGCAGGGTCCGGGCGCCCTCGCCCCAGAGCGCCACGGCATCCTCGCAGACGCCGACCAGGCGGTCGCACTCCGCCCGGGCGCCGTCGAGGCCCAGCCGATCCACCAGGGTCGCCTTGCCGGCATCCTTGTCCTTGCCGGTCGCCTTGCCCATCGCCTCGGGTGAGGCTTCCCGGTCGAGGATGTCGTCGGCGATCTGGAAGGCCTGGCCCAGAGCCAGACCGTAGCGCAGGAGCGCCGACCGTTGTGCTTCGTCGGCTCCACCGACGATCGCGCCGGCTTCCACCGAGAAGGCCAGGATCGCGCCGGTCTTCATCGCCTGCATCCGCAGGGTGTCGTCCACGTCCATGTTGGCGGCGCCGAAGCGCCCTTCGGCGGTGAGGTCGAGGAGCTGGCCGCCGACCATCCCGCCGAGGCCGGAGGCGCGGGCGAGCCCGAGCACGAGGTCGGCGCGGATCCGCGCATCCGGCTGCCAGGTCGGGTCGGCGACGATCTCGAAGGCGAGCGTCTGCAGCGCGTCGCCCACCAGGATGGCGGTCGCCTCGTCGTAGGCCTTGTGCACCGTCGGCTTGCCGCGGCGCATGTCGTCGTCGTCCATGGCCGGAAGGTCGTCGTGCACGAGGCTGTAGCAATGCACCAGCTCGACCCCGGCGCCGGCCGCGAGGGCCGCGGCCTCCGAACCGCCGAGCATCCGGGCGGTCTCGATGGCGAGGAACGGGCGCAGGCGCTTGCCGCCGCCCAGCACCGCGTGGCGCATCGCCTCCATCAGGCGCGGCGGCCGGGCGATCTCGCCGGAGCCGACCTCGGGGCCGAGGCGCTCGACCAGGAAGGTCTCGACCGTCTCGGCGACCTGCGTCAGCCTGTGGGAAAACCCGGCGGCGGGAGTGGCCGTCTTGACCGAACCGGTCTGAGCCTGCGTTGAGGGTATCGAGGTCATCGGGCGCTGCGTCCGGTCTTGGCCTGGCGAAATCAATCGGGCGTCGCTTTGCGCGGAGATGAAATCAAGATCAACCGACCCGGACCCAGGCGGATCGCGGCGGAACGCGCTCGCCCAAGGCGGTCCCGCCGTGTGCGCCGGATCGTGGGAGCGCTCCTGCTGCTCCCCGCCGTCGGATTCATCTCCACGCTCACGCTGGCGCTCGTCTATAGCGCGGTGACGCCGCCGTCGACTCTGATGCTCGGACGCTGGTTGACGCTACAGCCCGTCAGCCGGGACGCGGTATCGCTCGCTGCGATCGCGCCGGCGCTGCCGCAGGCGGTGATCGCCTCGGAGGACCAGCGTTTCTGCCTCGATTACGGTGTCGATTTCGGCGCGATCCGCGAGGTCGTGGAGGACGAGGATTCGCCGAGCCGGGGCGCCTCGACCATCGCCATGCAGACGGTGAAGAACGTCTTCCTGTGGCCGGGCCGGTCCTACATCCGCAAGGCGTTCGAGATCCCACTCGCGCTGGCGCTGGACGCCCTCTGGGGCAAACGGCGGATGATGGAGATCTATCTCAACATCGCCGAATGGGGCGACGGCATCTACGGCGCCCAGGCGGCGAGCCGCCACTGGTTCGGCAAGGACGCGAGCCGGCTGAGCCGGGGCGAAGCGGCCCTCCTGGCCGCCGTGCTGCCGAACCCGATCACCCGCAGCGCCGGCCGCCCCTCCCCCGGCGTGCGCCGGCGCGCCGCGCAGATCCAAGCCATGATGGGCCAGATCGAAGGGCTTACGGGCTGCCTGCGGCGATAATTTTTTTACGATCCGGTGCTCGCTGGCTGCTCGCTGGCGCTCTTGATCGACGCGAGGGTACGGCGGCGCACGAGACCGCTGACCGGGCGGATCAGGAGCCAGTAGGGCGTGAATTTCAGCCGCGCCGCGCGGCTCGCGCAGGACACCCGCGTCTCGGTGACGAGCCGGGTCCGGCCTTCGGGATCGCACCGCGCCGTGAAGGCCAAGGCGAGCTTGGCGACGTGGGCTGCATCGAACGCGAGGAACGCCGCACCGTCGGCGATGGGCTCCAGGCCGAAATCCGGGCGCCAGAACCGGCCGATCAAGCCGTAGACGATCTCGCTCTCGCTCCGGGCGAGCAGCGTGAAGTCGTGGAATCCGAACGGCGCCCGCTGAGCCTCCGGCTCGCCGAAGAGGCGCATCGGCAGCTCCCGTAGGCCGATCATGAGCCGAAAGAACCGGTCCGAGTCCGGCCGATAGGCGACGACGCTGTCGAGGATCGCGGCGGGTTCGGCAGCCACCAGGCAGGCATGCGTCTCGCTGAACTGGTAGGTCGGCTGGTATCGGTCGAGGAGGCGCATGGCGGGGTTAGGCGGCCGGTCCAATCGGCGCCGTCAGCCAATTTTCCGACCTTACCCCGGGCATGCGGCTGAACTCCCGCATGTTGTTGGTCACAACGATCAGTCCCTCACTGCGAGCGTGAGCGCCGATCTGCATGTCGTGGATACCGCACGGTGTTCCGGCCCGCTCAAGTTCGGCGCGAACCTGCCCATAATGGGCCGCTGCCTTATCGGTGAAGAGCAGCACTTCCAGCCGCGCTACGAAGCGAGTGATATTCGTTAGATTCTCGGCGCGGCGCACCGATTTTTCCGCCCCATAATGCAATTCGCCCAACGTAATGCTAGAAATGCAAAGCTGCTCCGCGAGCGCATTGAATTTTTCACGGATTGCGGCCGGATGCCTCTTTATGACGTAGATGCAGATGTTTGTATCAAGCATGTACGTCAACATCAGAACAACTCGCGCGTCTCTGCTGCTGGCTGCACGCGTTCGTTCATGAAATCTTCGCTCGCGCACGGCTCATTCAAAAAAAAATCGTCCCATCTCTGCCCCTGTGGAACGATCACACGGCTGCGGCCGATCTTCAAGACGTCGACCTGATGCACGTCGGCGGGGAAAGCGACCGCCTTGGGCAGCCGCACCGCTTGGCTACGATTGCTGGAAAACACCGTGGAACTGGCCATGCGCAACCTCCTGGAGATATCTCAATCGAAATATGGGATATCCAGCTGGGATATACGTATGACCAATCACGTGGAGGCACAAGGCCGTTCCGGACGGTAGCAGCCTCCGAATCGGCTCTGTAAGAGGGGCGCCAGAACCACGACATCCGGGATCGACTGACCATGAACGACGCCGTCTACGACCTCACCCTCGAGCGCATCGCCTTGATCCGCCGGATGGTGGTCGCCTGGAACGGCGCCGAGCCCGGGGCGCCGATGATCCACCCGGAGGCGCCCTACGGCAGCCACGACCGGGACGGCGACATCGCCAACGTCACGGGGGACGACGACGGCGCCGAGGAGGAGCACCGGGCGCTGGAGGACGGGATCGCCGTGTTCTCGCAGAACGCCAAGCTTAAGCCCGGTCGCTACCAGTACCACAACCCGCTCGCCAAGCTGGATTGCGCGGCGATCACCGACGTGTTCCGGGATGCCGCCACCGGCGAGACGCCGGAGCACATCACGTTCGCGGTGACGGACGCGCATCTCGCGCTGATCCCGCAGCTCAACCACGTCTGGGACGCAGGGCACGGCGTGCCGCGCATCGACCTGGACCGGCCCTATGGCGGGACCGGGCCGTACACGCTGGCCATGGGGCGGCATATCGGCGGCGCCACCGACGAGCACAGCCTGGCCCGGCTCCACCGCGAGATGCAGCCGGCCTTCCAGATCTTCCTGCGCTACGCCGATCTCGGGCCCGGCCTGTTCCGCCGGAACGCAGCCTCGGTCTGGGAACCCGCCTGAGCGCGGGCCCCCGGGGGACGCTCAGGCGTCCCGCTTCTTGCGCTGCGCCAGGGTGCGCAGCCGCAGGGCGTTGAGCTTGATGAAGCCCGCCGCGTCGCGGTGATCGTAGGCGACGGCGCCCTCCTCGAAGGTCACGAGGTCCTGGTCGTAGAGCGAGTGCGGGCTCTCGCGGCCGATCACGTGGACGCCGCCCTTGTAGAGCTTCAGCCGCACCGTCCCAGTGACCTTCTCCTGGCTCTTGTCGATCAGCGCCTGGATCATCTCGCGCTCGGGCGAGAACCAGAAGCCGTTGTAGATCAGCTCCGCGTATTGCGGCATCAGCTGGTCCTTGAGGTGGGCCGCGCCGCGGTCCAACGTGATCGATTCGATCGCCCGGTGGGCCGGCAGCAGGATCGTGCCGCCCGGCGTCTCGTACATGCCGCGGCTCTTCATGCCGACGAAGCGGTTCTCCACGAGGTCGAGCCGGCCGATGCCGTTGTCGTGGCCGAGCTGGTTGAGCTTGGCCAGCAGGCTCGCGGGCGACAGGGCTTCGCCGTCGATCGAAACTGCGTCGCCCTTCTCGAACCCGATGGTGACGATGGTGGGGGTGTCCGGCGCCTGCTCCGGGGAGATCGTCCGGGAGAAGACGTAGTCGGGCACCTCGACGGCCGGATCCTCCAGCACCTTGCCCTCGGAGGAGGCGTGCAGCAGGTTGGCGTCCACCGAGAACGGGCTCTCGCCGCGCTTGTCCTTGGCGATCGGGATCTGGTGCTGCTCGGCGAAGGCGATCAGTTGCTCGCGGGAGCGCAGGTCCCATTCGCGCCAGGGGGCGATCACGGTGACATCGGGCTTCAGCGCGTAGTAGCCGAGTTCGAACCGGACCTGGTCGTTGCCCTTGCCGGTGGCACCGTGGCAGACCGCGTCGGCTCCGAGCCGCTCGGCGATCTCGATCTGCTTCTTGGCGATCAGCGGCCGCGCGATCGAGGTGCCGAGCAGATACACGCCTTCGTAGACCGCGTTGGCCCGGAACATCGGGAACACGTAATCCCGCACGAACTCCTCGCGCAGGTCCTCGATGAAGATGTTCTCGGGTTTGATGCCGAGCAGCTCCGCCTTGCGGCGGGCCGGCTCCAGTTCCTCTCCCTGGCCGAGATCGGCCGTGAAGGTGATGACTTCGCAGCCGTAGGTGGTCTGCAGCCACTTCAGGATGATGGACGTGTCGAGGCCGCCGGAATAGGCCAGCACCACCTTCTTCACGGGGCTCTTCGCGGGATCGGACATGCTGGTTCCGGAACTGGTGCAGGGTGTCGGCGGCTTATCGCGGGCATCATCGGCCTGCAACCGGCGTGCCGCCTCGCGCGTAGCCTGTTCCGGACGATCGACAGCGTTTCGCCTCATGACGGCCTTGCGGCCGTGTGAGGCACGGCGCGGCGCGGGCATTGCCTGATCCCCGCCGCACGAGAGCATCGGAGAAGCGAAATCTATGGCGCGCCAGCCAACCTTGGAGTTCTGGTACGAATTCGCCTCCTCGTATTCCTATCTGGCGGCGATGCGGATCGAGGCGGCCGCCGCCGATGCGGGCGTGACCGTGCGCTGGCGACCGTTCCTGGTCGGGCCGCTCTTCGCGGCGCAGGGCTGGACGACCTCGCCGTTCAACCTCTACCCGGCCAAGGGCAAGAACATGTGGCGGGACGTGGAGCGCGAGGCCGCCCGACTCGGCTTGCCGCCGCTCACCCGGCCGGCCCAGTTTCCGCAGAACAGCCTTAGCGCGGTGCGGGCGGCGGTCTACGGGCACGACCAGGATTGGCTTGTGCCGTTCTCGAAGGCGGTCTTCACCGCGAGCTTCGCCGAAGGACGCTCCATCGCCGAGCCGTCCGCCGTGGTCGAGATCCTTGATTCGCTCGGTCTCGACGGCACACAGACGGTGCGCGCTGCCGCCGGCGAGGCCAACAAGACCCGGCTCCGGGTCAGCGTCGAGGAGGCGCGGTCTCGCGGCATCTACGGCGCCCCGACCTTCCTGGCCGACGACGGCGAGCTGTTCTGGGGCAACGACCGGCTGGAGCAGGCCCTGGCCTGGGCGGTCGGCGACCGCCCGGCCGGGATCCGGTAGGGTGGCGTTCACCAACCGGCATCATCTGTCGGCGCAAGTTCCTGTTCCGGCCCCACTCCGGCCGAACGATCCCCTCTGTCCCGGACGGATTCCATGGCGCTGTCCCGTCGTCACCTCATCGCCGCCGCGGCCGGCGCGTCCCTGGGCGCCGGGCTCGGGCGTGCGGCCGCGCAATCCTACGGCCAGCGCGTCGCGGTGACGGGCGATGATGGCCGGCCGGTCGCGAACTCGATCCTGCCTGGTGAGATCACCGGGCAGATCCCGGGCCTGCGCGGGGTCACCTATGCGGGACCGCGCGAGGCGCAGACCACGCTGTACGAGTTCTTCGACTTCAACTGCCCGTACTGCCGCAAGGCCGCGGCCGATGTGATGGCGCTGCACGAATCGGATCCGGACCTGCGCATCGGCCTCGTCAACAACCCGATCCTGTCGCCGCAATCCGCACAGGCCGCCAAGGTGATGCTGGCGGTTCAGCGCAAGCTCGGCGCTGCGGCCGCCTGGGGATTCTACCGGACGCTGCTGAGCAAGCCCGGCCGCATCGACGGGCCCGGCGCCCTCACGGCCGCGGCCGCGCTCGGCATCGCGCAGGCGGACATCGAGGAAATCGCCGACAGCGAGGAGGTCCGGCTGGCGCTCAAGAGCCAGATGCGGATGGCGGCCGATCTCGGCCTCTACGCGACGCCCTCGTACGTCCTGGGCAACAGCGGCATCCTCGGTCACCCCGGCGCCAACGCCATGGCGAAGATGATCGCCAGCACCCGGCGGTGCGATCGCCTCGCCTGCTGAGGCCGGCTGCGTCACACTTCCGCCGCCGTGGCGCGCAGAGCCGCGCCGGTCCGTGTTGCGTGCGGCCATGCTGGCATGCTAGGCGGTCGCCGCGCCACAAGGGCTGGTTCTCGACCCTTCCCTCCGCTGGCGCGATCCCACGTCCCGAACGGTATCCGCACCGTGCTCCCGGCCGGAGCGCGCGGATCGGGCGGGCAACAGAGAAGAGAGCGACGGGTGGCGCAGAACGGTTCCGAGGCTGGTCCCCTGGTCGCAGGCGTGGCGGGCCGGTACGCTTCCGCCCTCTTCGAGCTCGCGCGTGACGAGCGCCAGGTCGACGCAGTCGCCGAAGCACTCAATCAATTCGATGCCCTGCTGAAGGAGAGCGCGGACCTGCGCCGCCTCGTCCGCAGCCCGGCCTTCACCCCCAGCGAGCAGGTCGCCGCCATCGGGGCCGTCCTCGATCGCGCCGGGATCGGCGGACTGGCCGGCAACTTCATCCGGCTTGCGGCCTCGAACCGGCGCCTCTTCGCCCTGCCGGGCATGATCCGCGCCTTCCGGTCGCTGGTCCAGGACTCGAAGGGCGTCGTGCGCGCCGAGGTGCGGGTGGCCGAACGGCCGTCCGACGCGCTGATCGAGGAAATCAAGGCGTCCCTTCGCGACATCGCCAAGTCCGATGTGGACGTCGATCTGGTCATCGATCCGAGCCTGATCGGCGGCCTCGTCGTCCGGATGGGCTCGCGCATGATCGACGCGTCCCTGAAGACCAAGCTCAACGGTATCCGCCTCGCGATGCGGGCCGCGCGGTAAGCGCGCCCTCATCCGATCCGAACATGCACTGACGATTTAGCGACAGAGGCCGAGTATGGACATCCGCGCCGCCGAGATCTCCGCGATCCTGAAGGACCAGATCAAGAACTTCGGCGAAGAGGCCGAGGTTTCCGAGGTTGGGCAGGTCCTGTCCGTCGGTGACGGCATCGCCCGTGCCTACGGTCTCGACAACGTCCAGGCCGGTGAAATGGTCGAGTTCGAGTCGGGTGTGCGCGGCATGGCGCTCAACCTCGAGCAGGACAACGTCGGCATCGTGATCTTCGGCTCCGACCGTGAGATCAAGGAAGGCCAGACCGTCAAGCGCACCGGCGCCATCGTGGACGTGCCGGTCGGCAAGGGCCTGCTCGGCCGCGTGGTTGACGGCCTCGGCAACCCGATCGACGGCAAGGGCCCGATCGAGTCGACCGAACGGCGCCGCGTCGACGTGAAGGCGCCGGGCATCATCCCGCGCAAGTCGGTGCACGAGCCGATGGCCACGGGCCTGAAGGCGATCGACGCCCTCATCCCGGTGGGCCGCGGCCAGCGCGAGCTGATCATCGGCGATCGCCAGACCGGCAAGACCGCCATCGCCCTCGACACCATCCTGAACCAGAAGCCCGGCCACGCCGCCGGCGGTGACGAGAAGGCCAAGCTCTTCTGCATCTACGTCGCCATCGGGCAGAAGCGCTCGACGGTCGCCCAGTTCGTGAAGGTGCTCGAGGACCAGGGCGCCCTGGAATACTCGATCGTCATCGCCGCCACCGCCTCGGACGCCGCGCCGATGCAGTTCATCGCGCCGTTCGCCGGCTGCGCCATGGGCGAGTATTTCCGCGACAACGGCATGCACGCCGTGATCGTGTATGACGATCTGTCCAAGCAGGCCGTGGCCTACCGGCAGATGTCGCTGCTGCTGCGCCGTCCGCCGGGCCGCGAGGCGTATCCGGGCGACGTGTTCTACCTCCACAGCCGCCTGCTCGAGCGCGCCGCCAAGATGGGCGACGCCGCCGGCAACGGCTCGCTGACCGCGCTGCCGGTCATCGAGACCCAGGCCAACGACGTCTCGGCCTACATCCCGACCAACGTGATCTCGATCACCGACGGCCAGATCTTCCTCGAGACCGACCTGTTCTACCAGGGCATCCGCCCGGCGGTGAACGTCGGCCTCTCGGTGTCGCGGGTGGGCTCCTCGGCCCAGACCAAGGCGATGAAGAAGGTCGCCGGCAAGATCAAGGGCGAGCTGGCGCAGTACCGCGAGATGGCGGCCTTCGCGCAGTTCGGCTCCGACCTCGACGCCTCGACCCAGCAGCTCCTGAACCGCGGCTCGCGGCTCACCGAGCTCCTGAAGCAGCCGCAGTTCTCGCCGCTGAAGATGGAAGAGCAGGTCGCTGTGATCTACGCCGGCGTGAACGGCTACCTGGACAAGCTGCCGGTGAACAAGATCCGCGCCTTCGAGGACAGCCTGCTCAGCACGCTGCGCACGAAGCACCAGGATCTGCTCGGCGCCATCGCCACCTCGAAGGACCTGTCGGACGAGAGCGCCGGCAAGCTGAAGAGCGTGGTCGAGGGCGTGGCGAAGTCGATCGGCGCCTGATCCGACACGAACCTTGCGACCTCCCCGCCTGCGGTGGGGAGGGCTGGGGTTGGACGCCGGTGCTGACCGCACTTTCGGGCCCTTGACCCGGCACCACCCCCACCTTCGGCTCCTCCCCACATGGGGGAGGAGAGGCCCTGGAACGGATCTGGACGCGGCCCGATGGCGAGTTTGAAGGACCTGCGCAACCGCATCACCTCGGTGAAGGCGACGCAGAAGATCACCAAGGCCATGCAGATGGTCGCCGCCGCCAAGCTGCGCCGGGCGCAGCTGGCCGCCGAGGCCGGCCGTCCCTTCGCGGAGAAGATGGCTCAGGTGCTCGGCAACCTCGCGGGCAACCTCGTCGGCGGCGTGGGCGCCCCGAAGCTGCTCTCCGGCACCGGCGCCGATCAGACCCACCTGCTGGTCGTCTGCACCGGCGACCGCGGCCTGTGCGGGGCGTTCAACTCCTCGATCGTCCGCCTGGCGGTCCGGGAACACATCGTGAAGCTCACCGCCGCCGGCAAGACCGTCAAGATCATGACGGTCGGCAAGAAGGGCAACGACCAGCTGCGGCGCCTGTATCGCGACCAGATCGTCGAGAGCATGGATATCCGCGGCAACCGCCCGGTGGATTACGAGTTCGCCGCCGGGATCGCCAACAAGATCCTGACACGCTTCGAGGCCGGCGAGTTCGACGTCGCGACCCTGTTCTACTCCGAATTCCGGTCGGTGATCTCGCAGATCCCGACCGCGCAGGGGCTTATCCCGGCTGAGCTGCCG
Source organism: Methylobacterium mesophilicum (assembly GCF_022179445.1). Lineage (GTDB taxonomy): Bacteria > Pseudomonadota > Alphaproteobacteria > Rhizobiales > Beijerinckiaceae > Methylobacterium > Methylobacterium mesophilicum. The sequence continues at coordinate 141,891 of NZ_BPQU01000007.1, forward strand.
GCGGTCGACACCACTGCGAAGGCCGGCATCGGCAATGCCGCGCTGGAATTCGAGCCGTCCGAGGAGGCGATCCTGGAGACGCTTCTGCCGAAGAACCTCACCGTGCAGGTCTATCGGGCACTCCTGGAGAACGCCGCGTCCGAGCAGGGGGCGCGCATGAGCGCCATGGACTCGGCCACCCGCAACGCCGGCGAGATGATCAAGAAGCAGACGCTGATCTACAACCGCACGCGTCAGGCCATGATCACCAAAGAACTCATCGAGATCATCTCGGGCGCGGAAGCTCTCTGAGGCACCGCGACCTGAACGCACAGCTTGAAGGGTAGGTTTACAATGGCGAACACCGCAATCCCCGGCGCCGGCTCCAACAAGACCGGCAAGATCATCCAGGTCATCGGCCCCGTGGTCGACGTGCAGTTCAGCGACGGCCACCTGCCGGAGATCCTGAACGCCCTGGAGACCAAGAACAACGGCGCCCGGCTCGTCCTCGAGGTCGCCCAGCAGCTCGGCGAGAGCACCGTCCGCTGCGTCGCCATGGACACGTCCGAGGGCCTCACCCGCGGCCAGGAGTGCACGGATACCGGCGAGCCGATCAAGGTGCCGGTGGGTATGAACACGCTGGGCCGGATCATGAACGTCATCGGCGAGCCGATCGACGAGGCCGGCCCGGTGGTGTGTGACACCTACCGCGCCATCCACCAGCCGGCCCCGTCCTACGCCGACCAGTCGACCGAGGCGCAGATCCTCGTGACCGGCATCAAGGTCGTCGACCTGCTCGCCCCTTACGCGAAGGGCGGAAAGATCGGCCTGTTCGGCGGCGCCGGCGTCGGTAAGACTGTGCTGATCATGGAACTGATCAACAACATCGCCAAAGTGCACTCGGGTTATTCGGTGTTTGCCGGCGTCGGCGAGCGCACCCGTGAGGGCAACGACCTTTACCACGAGATGATCGAGTCCAAGGTGAACCTGGACCCGAAGGAGAATGGCGGCTCGGCCGCTGGCTCGAAGTGCGCCCTGGTCTACGGCCAGATGAACGAGTCGCCCGGCGCCCGCTCGCGCGTCGCGCTCACCGGCCTGACCATCGCGGAGCAGTTCCGCGACGAGGGCCAGGACGTGCTGTTCTTCGTGGACAACATCTTCCGCTTCACGCAGGCCGGTTCCGAGGTGTCGGCGCTTCTGGGCCGCATCCCGTCGGCCGTGGGCTATCAGCCGACGCTCGCCACGGACATGGGCGCGCTGCAGGAGCGCATCACCACCACCAACAAGGGTTCGATCACCTCGGTTCAGGCGATCTACGTGCCGGCCGACGATCTGACCGACCCGGCGCCCGCCGCCTCGTTCGCGCACCTTGACGCCACCACGGTGCTCTCGCGCTCGATCGCCGAGAAGGGCATCTACCCGGCCGTGGATCCGCTCGACTCGACCTCGCGCATGCTGTCGCCGGCCATCCTCGGCGAGGAGCACTACGACGTCGCCCGCCGGGTGCAGCAGACCCTGCAGCGCTACAAGGCCCTCCAGGACATCATCGCGATCCTGGGCATGGACGAGCTGTCCGAGGAGGATAAGCTCACCGTCGCCCGCGCCCGCAAGATCGAGCGCTTCTTCTCGCAGCCCTTCTCGGTGGCCGAGGTGTTCACCGGTTCGCCGGGCGTGCAGGTGCAGCTGGAAGACACCATCAAGGGCTTCAAGGGCCTGGTGAACGGCGACTACGACGACCTGCCGGAGGCCGCCTTCTACATGGTCGGCACGATCGAGCAGGCCCAGGAGAAGGCCAAGAAGCTGAAGGCCGCGTAAGGCCCCCATCCCCTCCCCCTCGTGGGGAGGGGCCGGGGTGGGATGGCCGTGGCGAGGCTCGCCGGTGCCGTCCGAACCACCCCACCTCCACCTTCGCCACACGATGGGGCGAAGAGCGTGTTGCGGTTCCGGGATCGTCCTGAGATGGCCACCTTCCACTTCGATTTCGTCGGCCCCGAGCGGACGCTGTATTCCGGCGAGGTGACGGCCGTTCAGCTGCCCGGCACCGAGGGCGAGATGACCGTGATGCCGGGCCACGCCCCGGTCCTGACCTCCCTGCGGGTCGGCGTCATCGTGATCACCGAGAGCCAGGGCAGCGGCAAGCGAATCTACGTCCGCGGCGGCTTCGCCGATATCGGCCCGACCGCTGTGACGGTGCTCGCCGAGCGCGCCGCGCCGATCGAGGAGCTGACCCACGACTCCCTCGACCGGGATATCGAGGCGGCCGAGTTGCAGCGCGACGCCACCGAGGATCTCCAGAAGCGCGAGGAGCTGAACGGCCAGATCGTCCAGCTCCAGGAGACCAAGGCGCTCCTCAAGCTCTGAGAGAGGGCGCGCGGGCGCTCGCCAGCGCGCGTTCCAGCAGTTCGGCCCGCGCCGCAGCATCTGTCGGGCAGCCGCGCTCCAGCCAGAGCGCCCGGGCCGCGGCCAATCCGCGGCCGATGGCCGGACCGGCCGAGAGGCCCGCCACCACGAGATCCGCCCCCGCGAGCGGGAAGTGCGGCGCACCACCCGCCTCGCTCATCGCGTCCAGCGCTTGCCGCGCCTGATCCGTCAGGACGGGCCGAGGCTCGCCCGCCAAGATCGTCAGCGTTTCCCGCAGGAGCGGCAGCCCATGCTCGGCCACGAGCGCCCGAGCCGTGAGCGGATCGATGTCGGCGCGACCGTGAAGGTCCGCCAGCGCGTCTGCATAGCCGCTGAGCAATGCGTGCTCCTGCTTCGACAGGCGCAGCCGGTCGCGCAGCCGGTCCGCATCGTGCCGCCCGCTGACCGAGAGCGCCGCCAGGCGCATCGCCGGCGAGAGCGCTGCGGCAACCGCCCGATTCAGGCGCCCGAGTTCGGCGGCACCGCCGGTAATCCGTTGCAGCAGCCCGGTGGCGCTCAGGATCGCGACCATTTGGGTGCCGCCGCGGGCAGCCAACAGCTTCAGCAACTCGGCCCGGACGCGCTCGCGGGACAGCCGGTCCAGGGCGTCCCGGGCGGCGACGCAGGCGGCGAGCGCCGCATCATCGGGCGGGCCGGCGCCGAACCGGGCGTGGAAGCGGAAGAAGCGCAGGATCCGTAGGGCATCCTCGCGGATCCGGGTCCCGGGATCGCCGATGAAGCGTACCCGCCCGGCCTCCAGGTCGGCGAGACCGCCGACGGTATCGTGCAGGCGCCCGTCGGCTCCCAGTGAGAGCGCGTTGACGGTGAAGTCGCGCCGCTCGGCATCCCGGGCGAAATCGGCGCCGAACCGCACCACCGCATGGCGGCCATCGGTCTCGACATCCTCGCGCAGGGTCGTCACCTCGATGGGGCCGTCCTCGGTGACCAGGGTGATCGTGCCGTGCTCGATCCCGGTGGGTACGGCCTTGAGGCCTTGCGCCTTCCGGGCGGCGTCCATCACGGCGTCTGGCAGCAGCGTGGTCGCGAGGTCGATGTCGGCGGACGGGCTGCCCAGCAGCGCGTCGCGCACGCAACCGCCGACCAAACGCGTCTCGGCGTGCGGCACATCGAGGGCCGCGAGTGCCCGCCGCACGCCCGGCTGGCCCAGCAGGGCCGCGAGCGCACCGTGGTCGAGGGCGGCCTGGCTCACTTGAAGCCGCCCGGCACGAGGCGGCCGTTCTCCATATGGGTCGGCACGTAGCCGCCGGCCCTACGCTCCGAGAACAGGCCCTCGTAGACCAGCGTCCCGATGACGATGGCGAGGCCGGCGAGCACCAGGCGGACGAGGTGCGGGTCCCAGTGCACCCGGCGCAGCGGATTGCGGCCCACGAGCACCAGATAGACCATGAACAGCACGAACGGGATGAGGAAGAGGCCGAACTCTTCGATGAGGCGGCGCAGCATGATGGTCGGTAGCCTTATCCCGCAGGGTGGGGGCCGGTTTCCGGGTAGAGGCGCTCCCGGAGGTTGTTCAGGATCCCGGCGGTGACGCCCCAGATCAGCCGGTCCTCGAAGGTCAGGGCATAGTACCGGCGGGTGCGTCCCTGCCAGACCCGCGCCTGCAGAACGTACCGCTCCCGGTTCATCAGCACCGGCAACGGCACCTCGAACACGTCCGCGACCTCGGTGGGGTTCGGCGTGAAGGCGGCGTCGGACGGAACCACGCCGATCACCGGCGTGACGAGGAACCCGGTGCCCGACAGGTAGGGGTCGAGATAGCCGAGCAGGCGGACTGATTCGGGCGCGAGCCCGATCTCCTCGTGGGCCTCCCGCAGGGCGGCGTCCGCGGGTCCGGGATCGGCCGGGTCGATCTTGCCGCCGGGCAGCGCGACCTGCCCAGAATGGTCACGCAGGTTGGCCGCCCGCTGGGTCAGGACCAGCCTCAGGCCGTCCCTCCGGAACACCACCGGCACCAGCACTGCGGCCCGCCGGTGCGGCGGCGGCGGGATCACCGCGCTCCCGTCCGGGTCGAGACTATGGTCTCCCCGGGGATTCGAGGTCGGATCGTCCGGGCCCGGTGGGTCCGGGGATAGGTGGGACGCGGCGCGGGCGAGGAATTCGGCGAGCGGGTCGCTCACGCGGCCTCGGCCGGGGCGATCCTGTGGAAGGTGCCGCCGGCCCAGAGGCCGAGCCACGGCTGCCCGTCGATCACGCGCTCCTCGGCGAGGTCCACCAGATCGTAGGTGAGCGCGCGGGTCACCAGGGCCGAAAGTCCGCGCCGGACATGAAGATAGGGCTTCAGAGCCCCATCCGGGTCCTGCTCGAAGCGCAGGGCATGCTCGGAGTCGACGCTCACGAGATCGTCGACATTGGTCCGGAACGAGATCCGCCGGTCCTGCCCGATACCGTCCACCGCCATCTCGACGGCTACGAAGGCGGCGTCGTCGACGGTGATGCCGACGCTCTCCACGGGGGTGACCAGCACCGTCCGCCCATCCGGCTCGCGCCGCAGGATGGAGGCGAACAGCTTCACCATCTTCTCCCGGCGGATCGGCGAGCCGTTGTGATGCCAGGTGCCGTCCGCGGCGATGCGGATATCGATGGGGCCGCAATAGGGCGGGTTCCATGTCTCGACCGGCGGTAGCCCACGCTTAGGCAGGTCGCCCAAGGCGGCGCCGAGGCGGCTCAAGGTCGGGTCGGGGGCGGGTTCCTCACTCATGCCCGTTACAGATAGCGCCTTGGGGGCCTGGCAACCACGGTTGCTTTTCCGCCTTTCGCCGCCGTCCGTCGCCTTCGTCGTTCGGGCGAGCGCCAGGACCCATTGGGCCGAGGGCTGTTGACTCCTCGTCCGCGTCCCGACGCCTGCCGGAGCGCGGGCTTCAGGATCAGGTGGCGAATGGGAAATCCGGCTTCAATCAATTCCGCGTCTGCGTTGTGTTGGCCCTTCCACGCATTCAGGCCGGCCCGGCCCCCTGCGTGTTCACATAGACCGCATACAGCGACTGGCTCGCCGTCATGAACAGGCGATTCCGCTTCGGGCCGCCGAAGGTGAGGTTGCCGCAGGCCTCCGGCAGGCGGATGCGGCCGATCAGTTGGCCCTGCGGCGACCACACGGTGACGCCGTTGTAGCCGACCGCCCGGCCCGCGTTGCTCGCGACCCAGAGGTTGCCGTCGACATCGGCCCGCATGCCGTCCGGTCCGCACTTCACGCCGTCCACGACGCAATCGGAGAACAGCCGCTGGTTCGACAGCTTGGGGCCGTCCCCGACATCGAAGGCGTAGATCTCGCCCTTGCCGCCGGCTCCGGTATCGCCGGGGCCCTTCCCGGTGGAGGACAGGTAGAGTGTCTTGCGGTCTGGCGAGAAGCAAAGTCCGTTCGGATTCGGCACCTGCGCGTCCGTCAGGACCTGGTCGATCCGGCCGGTCGGGTCGATGCGGTAGAGTGCGTTGGGGAGTGCGCGTTTGCCCACGGCGATCCCGGCCGGCTGGCCGAGCCGCGGATTGATCCGGCCCTGCGGGTTCGAGGGGCCGCCCGCCTCGTCCGGCATCCCCTCGTACAGGAGACCGCCATAGGGCGGATCCGTGAACCAGTACGATCCGTCGGCGTGCTGCTCGACGTCGTTGGGTGAATTGAACGGCTTGCCGTCGAAGCGGTCGGCCAGGATCGTGGCCGAGCCGTCGAGCTCATAGCGTACCACCCGCCGGGTGACGTGCTCGCAGGAGATCTGGCGGCCCTGGCGATCGAAGGTGTTGCCGTTCGAGTTGTTGCTGCGGCTGCGGAAGACGCCCACATGCCCGTCCTCCTCGAGCCAACGCATCTGGCGGTCGTTCGGGATGTCGCTCCAGATCAGGAAGCGGCCGAGGCTGTTCCAGGCCGGCCCCTCCGCCCAGAGTGCGCCGGTCCAGAGGCGGCGGATGGCGCTGTTTGGGACCACGTAGGGGCCGAAGGCCGGATCGACCGTGATGACGTCGGGATCGTTGAAATAGGTGGTCGGGGCTGCACTGGGACGAAAGTCGCGGGGCGGGTTGGTCACGGTGCTGGGCGGCTCCGGCTGGCCGAGAGCCGCCGTGGTCGAGGCCAGGGCCGCGCCAGCACCGACGAGCATCGCGCGACGGGACGGCAGCGCGAGTCCAGTTCCGGCCGCGTCATTCTGCGGTTGTGACATGGCAATCCTCCCCGTATGCCGACCGATCGTCGATCTAACTCTTGCCGATCTCGGCAGTATGACTGGGACCGTGGTTCGATCAACCGGGCTTGCGTCGCAGGATCTTCCAAACGCCGTCCGCTGTCGCCACGAGGCGCGTGCCCTGGCGAACCTCTCCGCGCATGAACACCAGGGAGCCGGTGCGTTTCACCACCCCGGGATGCACGGTGAGCCAGTCGCCGAGGCGGCCGACATCGACGAACTTCATCTCGAGCTGGATCGTGACGCAGTTGGCGCCGTCGGCGGCCCGCATCGCTGTCTCGCCCAGGGCGCGGTCGGCAAAGCTCATCAGCATGCCGCCATGGACCACGCCGATCAGGTTGGCGTGCTTCTGCTCCGCACGGAACGCGTAGGCGCCGTCCGCGGCGCGGATATGGAGGGGGCCGACGTGGGCGATGAAGCCCGCATCCTCCACCAACGCCCAGCCCTCGGATGCAGGATCGATGGGTGTCGGGTCAATCGCCATCGGGTCTCGTCCATCTCGTCGTTGACGGGCATCGGGCTTGCCGAAGCTCACGTGCCGCGGGGCTTGGCGCGCCGGGTCGGCGCCTCGGCCAGCGGGTCTTCCGGCCAGGGATGGCGCAGGTAGCGCCCGCGCATCTCAGCGCGCACCGCCGCCCAGGAACCGCGCCAGAAGCCCGGCAGATCCCGGGTGATCTGAATCGGGCGATGTGCCGGCGACAACAGGTGCAGCACGAGGGGCCGGCCGCCCGCGGTGGGATGGCGGTCCAGGCCGAACAATTCCTGCACCCGGACCGCCAGCACAGGCTCGGCCTCGGTGTAGTCGATCGGGATGCGCGAGCCGGTCGGCACCTCGACATGGGTCGGCGCCTCCGAATCCAGGCGGCTGCGAAGTTGCCAGGGCAGCAGGCCCTGGAGGGCGCCGCCGAGGTCGTCCGGGGTGATCGCCGCGAGGGAATTGCGTCCGACGAGCGCCGGCGCCAGCCAAGCTGCGGCACTCGCCCCGAGGGCGGCGTCGGAGAGATCCGGCCACGTCGTATCGCCCTCGGCGGCATGTAGGAACTGCACCCGGGCCCGCCATTGCGACAGGGCCGGCGTCCAGGGCAGGCGGTCGAGTCCGAGGCCGACAAGGCCGCGGGCGAGAATCTCGGCGGACGCGATCTCGGCCGGGACAGTCAGCGGCCGCTCGCCGAGGCTGACCGCACCCAGGCGCCGGACCGCTCTGGCGCGCAGAGCGGCGGCCTGCGGATCGAAGGTGACCTCGGTGCGCGCCTCGATCCGGTCGGCGAACAGCCGCTCGATCGCGTCGGCACCGATGGCCGCCGCCGCCAGGATGCGGGCGTTGCCGGCGGCGCCGGCCAAGTCGGCGATGACCACGAAGGTCTCCCGGGCGAGCGGACTCGCCGGGTCGAGTCGGCCGGCGCGGCCGCTGGCCATCACGAACTCGCCCTCCCGTCCCCGGGCGCGGGCGACCCGGTCCGGATAGGCCAGGGCGAGCAGCAGGCCGGCGGTGCTATAAGCGTCCGTCTGCGGCCCGCCCGCGATCCGAGCCCAGTTCTGGGCCAGGCGGCGCATATCCGCGGCCCGGGCGCCGCGGTCCCTGCGGAAGCGCTCGACCCGCTCGTCGAGGTCGATGCCGTCGCCGCCCAGCCCACGCTCGACCAGAACCGCCGCGAGATCCGCGGCGGCGCGGGCGTGGCCGGTTCCGGCCGCCACCGTCACCATCCGGGCGAGCCGGGGCGGCAGCGGCAGGGCGCGCAATCGCGTGCCGACCTCGGTCAGGCGACCGTCGGCGTCGAGCGCCCCGAGGGCGGCCAGCATGGTGCGGGCCTCCGTGAGCGCCGGGGCGGGCGGCGGATCCAGGAAGGCAAGCGTGCCCGGGTCGGTCACGCCCCAGGCGGCACAGTCGAGCAGCATTCCGGCGAGGTCCGCGGACAGGATCTCCGGACGGGTGAACGGTTCCAGCGCATTGGTGCCGGCCTCCGACCACAGCCGCCAGCACAGACCCGGCTCGGTCCGCCCGGCCCGCCCCCGGCGCTGGTCCACCGAGGCCCGCGACGCCCGGGCGGTGACCAGCCGGGTCAGGCCGAGCCCCGGCTCGTAGACCGGCACGCGGGCCAAGCCGGAATCGACCACGATCCGGACGCCCTCGATGGTCAGCGAGGTCTCGGCGATGCTGGTGGCCAGCACGACCTTCCGGGTACCGGCCGGCGCCGGCGCGACGGCGCGGTCCTGCTCGGCCGGGGTGAGCGCTCCGTAGAGCGGGGCGAGCTGGACTTCCGGCCCGACCTTGTCGGCCAGGAGGTCGTGGGTGCGGCGGATCTCGGCTTGTCCCGGCAGGAACACCAGCACCGAACCCGGGTCGGCCCGGAGCGCGCGCAGCGTGACCTCGGCCACCGAATCCTCGATCCGCCGGTTCGGGTCGCGCTCGGCGTACCGGGTCTCCACCGGGAAAGCCCGGCCCTCGGACGCGACCACGGGGGCGTCGCCGAGCAGCCGCGCGACGCGGGCGCCATCCAGGGTCGCGGACATGACCAGGATCCGCAGATCCTCACGCAAACCGCCCTGCGCGTCGCACGCGAAGGCCAAGCCCAGATCGGCGTCGAGGGACCGCTCGTGGAACTCGTCGAACAGCACCGCGCCGATGCCCGCGAGTTCCGGGTCTTCGAGGATCATGCGGGTGAACACGCCCTCGGTCACGACCTCGATCCGGGTCCGCGCCGAAATCTTCGAACCGAGCCGCACCCGCAGGCCGACCCGTTCGCCGACCGGCTCGCCCAGGGTCTGCGCCATCCGGGCGGCGGCGGCTCGGGCCGCCAGGCGGCGCGGCTCCAGGAGGATGATCTTGCGTCCCTCAAGCCAGGGGGCGTCGAGCAGGTCGAGGGGGACGCGCGTGGTCTTGCCGGCGCCGGGGGGCGCCACCAGGACGGCGGCATTCCGGGCGGATAGCACCCGACGCAGTTCGGGGAGTGCGGCCTCGATCGGCAGCGCGGAGGTTGGACCGGCCATCGCCTCCGCTGATGGCCCGGTCCGGCGCGGGGCGCAACCGCCCGGCGCTCACACGTGACGCCGAGGCGCGATCGACACCGATCGGCCGCCCCCTGCCCTGGCCGGCGCCGCAGGCAGGGGTGAACGTACGCGCAACGATCCGGGAGTGAAACGATGCGCATCCGCCCCGCCGCCCGCGCCCTGGCGCTCGCGGCCCTGTTCCCCACCCTCTCGATCGCGGCCGAGGAGCGCCTGCCGACCATTCCGCCGCAGGCTTATACGCCTGAGCAGAGGCAGGCCGCCGAGGCGTTCGAGCAGGCCCGCGGCAAGCCGCCGTTCGGCCCTTTCCAGCCGCTGATGCACTCGCCCGAGGTGATGACCTTCGCCCGCGCGATGGGCGACTACCTGCGCTTCAAACCGAAGATCGGCACGACGCTGTCGGAACTGGTGATCCTGCTCACGGCCCGGCGCTGGACGCAGGATTACGAGTGGTATGTCCACGCACCCATCGCCGAGAAGGCCGGCATCGCCCCGGAGATCGTCGCGGCGATCCGCGATGGGCGCCGGCCGGCCCGGATGAGCGAGGACGAGACGATCGTGTACGACTTCACGACCGAACTGCAGGATACCCGGCGCGTCTCGGATGCGACCTACGCCCAGGCCGAGGCTCGGTTCGGGAACCCTGGTATTGTCGATCTGGCCGCCATCTCGGGTTACTACACCTTGCTCGCCATGGATCTGAACACGGCGCGCTACCCGATTCCCCAGGACGGCGAGCGCCTCCCGCGCCTTCCGGAATGAACAGGGTTCTCCACAGCGCCCGGGCATCCTGATCCCCGTTATCCACAGGGTTTGCCCAGGCTCATGACCGTGCTCCTCTTGGCGTTGACGAAGCGTTAACCCTTATGAATTGTTCTCTCTTCGTTCCAGGGCGTGACGAAGGAGCCCCGATGCTGTCCCAGGCGCTTGCCGCACAGAAGGACCATGCCTGCCCGGTCGACGCGATCAGCCGCGCCTATCTCGGCTTTGCCGGCGGCGATGCCGGCATCGCGCTCCGCTGCGCCATCGCCGACGCCCTGTCCGACCTGATGGATGCCGAGCGCCGGACGCGCGAGCGCAGCCGCCTGATCTCGCGCGGCTACGTCCGAGAGGCGCCGATGATCACCGCGGAGGCTGAAAGCTGAACGTTGGCTGCAGCCGGACTTCAGCGCCGATGCAGCGACGCCGAGGCATTCTGTCCTCCGTGATCGGGATCGCCCCGGTGATCCCGCGCTTCATTCGGAGTCAGATCATGAAACGGATCGCTGTGCTTTCGGCCGCCGCGCTGATCGGCGCGGGGACCCTCGCATCCACGGCCGCCGAGGCGCGCGGCGGTGGTGCCGTCGTGGCCGGGATCATCGGTGGCTTGGCGGCCGGCGCCCTGATCGGTGCGGCTGCCCAGGCCGCGCCGGGGTACGGCCACGCGTACGGCATCCAGGAGGAGGGCTACGGGCCGATCCCCGTGGTGGTCCGGCCGCGCCCGATCTACCGCGCCTACGACGCCGTCGAGCCGGTCTACGCCACGCGGCGCGTTGTCACCTACGAGCGCGTCCCGGTGGGCTACGGTCACCGCCGCTGGCGAGACGAGGCGGATTGCGACGACGAAGGCGGCTACGGTCGGTACGACCGCGGCTGGTGAGGATGGGACGGTGCGACGATCCCGGCGGGCGACCCTGACGGTGATGTCGGGATCGTTTCGTGTGCAATGGCATCGGAATGGTCTCGTCCCGCTCGGTCGGCCGTCTACGATGGCGCTTGGTCCGGAAACGCGACGCAGGGCACTACTGCGCCGCGGTCGCGTACCCGATCGCGGGCGGGTCGGGTACGATCACCGACTCAATCCGGACTGATCCAAACGGCATCGGCGATTCCATGCTTGTCCATGAAGGCGAGACGCGCACCCGCGATGCCGACCTGACCCTGTCCTGGTCCCTGGCGGCTGTGGCCGGCGCCCTGAACACGGCGGGCTTCTACGCGGTCGGATTCTACGCCTCGAACATGACCGGCAACGTTTCGGCGATCTCGGACCGAGCCGGGACCGGCGACCTGATCCTCGCCGCCCAGGCGCTTCTCCTCGTCGTGCTCTTCGTGCTGGGCGCCGCGACCTCGACCCTGCTGATTCGCCGGCGCCGGCGCCACGCCCCCTCCGGGGCTTACGCCTACGGCATCCGGGCCGAAGCCCTCCTGCTTGCGGCGATCGGTCTGATCGCACTCCCACTGGCCGAGCCGGCGCGGGGCGAGGCTCTGGTGTTCGGCCTCAGCTTCGTCCTGGGCCTGCAGAACGCCGTGGTGACGAAGATCACGGATGCCCGGGTGCGGACCACACACGTCACGGGAATGATCACCGATATCGGGATCGAACTCGCGCGCTGGCTGGACCGCAGGGCCGGCGACCCGTTGGCGAAACGCCATGACCCCGACAAGCTGCGGCTCCACCTGATGACGGTTGGCGCGTTCTCCGGCGGGGGCCTCCTGGGCGTGGTCGCGTACCGCGCGATCGGCGTCGGGCTGCTGTTCGCCGCCGCCGCGATCCTGGCGCTCCTGGCGGCCCCCGCGATCGGCCCGCGCCGTTCGGCACCGGCCGAGTGAGCGCGTTGTCGCACGGCCCTCAGGCGGTGATGTCGAGCAGTTGGCCGCTCATGCGGTCGGCGGTGCGCGCCACCGCGGCGTTCAGCGCGAAGGATGTCCGCGACCCGATCAGATCCGCGACGGTGCTCGACAGATCGACCTGCGCGGCGGGCGGCAGCGCGGCATCCCCGGCCGGCACCCCGATTTCCGCGATGCGCTGCGCGGCATTCCCGAGGCGGTCGGTGGCCCGGGTCATGCCGGCGGTCGCGGTCTGAAGCGCGTCGATCATCGTGGGCTCTCCTCCCGCGGAGCATCGCACGAACTCGAGAGACAAGGGTTTCGCGGATCGATCAAATGCAAGGTATGGCGCCGATCTCATCCGCGCGGATTCAGCGGTCGATCGGCCGATACCGATTCGTGTGGGGGCGTCCGACCTGAGCCGGACCGGCGTGTCACCATCCGCAATTGGGCATGGGCGGCTGCGGCTTGGCCAAGGCGGCCTTCTCGATCGCAACCACCGGTCCCCAGGCGTATTTCTGCGCGTGCGGCGTGACGTTGGCGAACAGGCAGCCGAGCTGGAAGTGGCTGGCGCCCATTTCGCCCGAGAAGCCCATGCAGTCCAGGAAGGTCCAGGTTTTCGGGGCCGGGATCATCGAGCGCCAGCGCGGCATCGCTACGGGCGCGCAGACCTTCACCGCCCCGGTGCCGTCATCGGCGTTCAGGGCGCTCTCGGGCGTCTGCCCCCGGGCCGGCACGGAGGTCAGGCTCGCCGCGAGCAGGACGGACAGGATGGCGCGGCGTGATCCGGGCCGGGTCGACAGGAATGCGTTCATCGGTCAGTGCATCGTCCGCCAGAGGGTCGCGAGGATCGCGAAGCCGATCACATTGTACAGGATCGCCCAGATCCAGACGCCCAACACGGCCCCGCTCGGTTGCCGGGGCCGCTGGCGACCGAGGCGCAGGCGATCCCGATCCTCGGGCGTCGGCCAGATCGCGCTCTTGGGCGCTCTCAGCAGCCGAGTCAGGGCGTCGGGCAGATCGGTGCCGGGCGGTCGTTCGCCGTTCATGACGGCCTCGGATGCGGGCGATGGGACAAGCCGGCGGGTGCGGCCGGGGCTCGACCTTCTAGAGGCAGCCGGCCTGCGCCGGCAATGCGCCCGGTCGCGCCGCCTACAATACGGTCCCGGGCGCCTCAGGATAATACTGGTATGCCCAGGTCTCTGAGAGAAGGCGGTCCCCACTCTTGAGTTGCAGCCGCATCTCGATCGGCTGCGGCCCTTCGGCGTAGACCTTCAGGAAGACCCGCCAGGGGCTTGGCTTGCCGTAGGGCGCCCAGGTCGCCCCGACCTCCTCGGCGCTGCCCCGGGACAGCGTCAGGGCCACCTGCGCCTTCTCCGGGTCGAGACCGGCCAGGGCCGCACCCTCGAACTCCAGGACGAACTGGCGCACGAGGTTCGCCCGGCCCGGCCGCCGGTCCGCGTCGGACAGCCAGGACGCCTTGGTCGCCCGGGTCGCGACGCAGCGGGCGAGATCGGTGGCGACCGGCTCGGTCACCGGCCAGTGCAGGCGATAGGCAAAGCTGCGCTCGGCACCCGCGGCGGGTGGGTCGGCCGGGACCCACATGGCGCCGATATTGTCGTCGGTCTCCTGGTGCGTCGGAATCTCGATCAGCTGCACGCTGCCCTTTCCCCAATCGCCCTGCGGCTCGACCCAGATGTGGGGGCGGTTCTCCTCGAAGCCGTCGTCGATGTAGGTGTCGAACGCCCGGTCGCGCTGGAGCAGCCCGAAGCCCTTCGGCGACGCATCCGCGAAGGCGCTGACGCTGAGGCGCGGCGGGTTGTTGAGCGGGCGCCAAATCATCTCGCCGGCGCCGGTCTGCATCAGCAGGCCATCGGAATCGTGCACCTCGGGCCGCCAGTCGCTGGCGAGGAACCGGCTCATCCCCTCCGAATACCAGAGCATCGAGGTCAGGGGCGCAACGCCGAACCGCTCGACCGCCTTGCGGATATACAGAGTGCAGGCGACGTCGATCACCACGTGCGGCTCCTTCCGGGCGGTGAACCGGTAGGCCCCGGTCAGGCTCTGACCTTCGAGGAGCGCCAGCACCGAAACCGCCCCGTCCGCGGCGGGGGAGACGTAGAAGCGCGTGAAGACCGGGAATTCTTCCGTTTTCCCCGGCCCCGCTGCCGTATCGATGGCGATGCCCCGAGCGGAGGCTCCGTACTGCGCGCCGTCACCGGCGGCGCGGAAATAGGAGGCGCCGAGGAATGCCAGCCAGTCGCCGTCGTCACCGGGCCGGCCTGCCGCGACCTTCTGGAAGCGAACGCCGGCAAAGCCCGAGCCGTCGGGCAGGTCCTTGCCGGGATTGCCGGGCGGGTAGGCGAAGAGATCGCGGGAATACAGCACTTCCCGGGCTTGGCCGCCTTCCAGCGCAAAGATCTTCACCGGGTGACGGAAGAAGTTGCCGAGGTGGAAGAAGGTGACCGGGTACGGGCTCTCCGGGAACAGTGCGTGCGCTGGCGGGTAGCGGATCTCCTGAAGCGGTCCGTAGGTCAGCGCGTCGAGGGTCGGCGACGGGGGGGTCTCGGGGGGCAGCATGTAGGGACGATCGCGCAGCGTGCGCGCCAGATCCTTCAGGCGTTCGAAATCCATCGGCTCCGGCGGCGCCAGGCGCGGACCGCCTGGTGCGGCCTCGGCGGATCGCGCCAGCGGCGAGAGGGCCAGCAGGCCTACGGCGGTCAGGGCGCGTCGCGTGATCAAGCTGAAACCTCCGGGAATCGCCCCTCCGACGACCCGCCGCGTCCTCTAGTCACGCTGGAATGAGCGCGCCATTGACGGCTCAGCCGGCTGAGGTTCAGCTTCGCGGGCCGCAGGCGTTGGTCGGACCGTTGGTCTCCCACAGCGCCGCGCCGCCACCGGGAGCGCACTGGCCCGGCAGGGCCAGCGTGATCAGCTTGGACAGCGTGCGGTCCTCGTCCTCCCCGTAGCCGATCTCGCCGACCATGCGGCCGGTCTTGTCGAACAGGCCGACTGTGGCGGAATGCTCCATCGTGTAGTCGCCGCCCGGGACCGGGACGCGCTTGTAGGCGACGTGGTAGGCGTCGGCCATGCGGGCGACCTGGTCGGGCGTGCCGACGAAACCGCGAATCCTGGGATCGAACGCGGTGAGATAATCCCGCAGGCTGTCGGGCGTGTCCCGCTCCGGGTCGAGGGTGACGAAAACCACGTTCAGCCGGTCTGCGTCACGCCCCATGCGGCCGAGCGCACCGGACAGGGTGGACAGCGTCGTGGGGCAGACCTCCGGGCAATGGGTGAAGCCGAAGAACAGGGCCGAGGGCTTGCCGCGCAGGTCCGCCTGGCTCACCGGGCGCCCGTCGAGATCCGCCATCGCGAAGGCGCCACCGACGCGGCGCGGATGGCTGAACTGCGATCCCTGTTGCAGGACGATCGCCCCCGTTCCCGTGGCGACCAGGGTGACGATGGCGGCGGAGGCGATGAGGGCGACGGGATTCGGTGCCATGCTCGAACCTGCGACGGGTGCGTCGATCGTTGCAATATGGGGTACGCCAGGCCGTGCGCGAAGCCGCTGCGGCGAGGGGGACGCCACAGCGGACCGGGAACCTGCCTCGGGAACCCCGGTTTGCGATACAGGAGCGGCCGACGCATCCGACGCCCGAGCCGCTGAGGCCGCAGCGTGAGAATCGTTGCCGTCGCAATGACTTGAGCGGGTCCCTCGATGCCGGCCTGCTCGGGCACCTGGCAGGGGAGCCGCCCGACATGGCCCAGCAGATCCCGGTCGATCCCAAAGCCCGCGCCGATGATCCGGCCCGTGATGCCGAGCGGGACGATTTCACCCACGCCGTCACGGGCGACGTGGCATATCGGCGGCTCGTGCTGGTCAACACCGTGTTCGTCGGCGCCCCCGGGTCTGGCGACCGCGGTTGGGTGCTGGTGGATGCGGGCGTGATGGGCGCGAAGGGCTCGATCAAGGCCGCCGCGGAAGCACGGTTCGGTGCGGGCGCACGGCCTGCCGCGATCGTGCTGACACACGGCCATTTCGACCATGTCGGCGTGCTGGAGGATCTCGCCGCGGAGTGGGACGTCCCGATCTTCGCGCATGCGCTGGAGCGCCCGTATCTCGACGGCAGCGCCTCCTACCCCACCCCGGATCCGAGCGTCGGCGGCGGATTGTTGGGCCGCCTGTCGCCGCTGTTCCCGACGCGGCCGGTCGACGTGTCCGATCGGTTGCAGGATCTGCCGGCTGACGGGTCCGTTCCACCGATGGCTGGCTGGCGCTGGATCCACACGCCCGGCCACGCGCCGGGTCACGTCTCGTTCTGGCGGGAGGCCGACCGCACCCTGATCGTCGGCGATGCCTTCGTCACCACGGCGCAGGAATCGGCCTATGCGGTGGCGATGCAGGAGCCGGAGCTGCATGGGCCGCCCATGTACCTGACCCTCGACTGGAAAGCTGCGCGCCACTCCGTCCGGGCGCTCGCCGCCCTCGAACCCGAGCGGGTCATCACGGGTCACGGCCGTCCTTTGCAGGGAGCCGAGATGCGGCGGGCGCTCCACGCCCTGGCCGACACGTTCGACAATGTCGCCGTTCCCAAGAACGGGCGCTACGTGGACGAGCCGGCCCGAGCCGCTGACGGTTCGGCCTACGCTCCGCCGGACTGATCGCCCGAACGCGCGAGAACAGCGACGTCGCGGACCCGGATGCTTAAGGATGTTGCCCCGCGTGCTCGTATTCGCGATGGGCGAAGCCGATATGGTCGGAGTGGCCGGACTTGAACCGACGACCCCCTGTCCCCCAGACAGGTGCGCTACCGGGCTGCGCTACACTCCGACGCCACATGGGCACGGCGCTCTTAGCCGCCGCGCTGCGCCCGCGCAAGCCCTCGATGCCGGATCGGCGACCCTGGCCGTCTCCCGCCGGGGCGGTTACGGGAAGCCTCCGCTCCGCGTCTCATCGCGCCCAACGCTCGCGCCACGCTGTCGAGGACCATGACGGACCGACCGATTGCCTTCGATCTCACGCGCCTCGTCACACGGCTGCGCCATGCCAGCCCGTCGGGGATCGACCGGGTCGATCTCGCCTACGCACGCTTCTATCTGGGGCAGCCCGGACCGGCCGTGGGCGTGGTCTCTACCGCCTACGGACCGCGGGTACTCGACCGGGAGCGCGCCTTCGCCATCGTCGAGGCGGTGGCGGCGGGTTGGGTCGAGGACCGGGACGCGCTCTCGGATCCGGTCTATCGCGGTCTCGCAGCGCGGCTCGGCGCGCCGCTGGCCTCCGCCCCGCCTGCGCAGGCCACCCCGGTCGAGGGTGTGCAGCGCCGTCGGATCCAGGCCCGGACCGCGGCCGACATCGCCGCGCGCGGCCGGTCGCTCGCCGCCCTGCCCCGCGACGCGCTTTACCTGCACACATCGCACCTGCGCCTCGACAACCCGCGCCGATTCGATTGGCTCTACGACCGGCGCGACGTGCGCGCGGCGTTCTTCGTCCACGACCTCATCCCGATCACCCATCCGGAATACGGGCGTGCCGGCGAGGCCGACCGGCACCGGCTCCGGATGCGCACGATCGGCCGGCACGCCGCCGCGATCCTGGTCAACTCCGCCGATACCGGCGCCCGCACCCTCGACCATCTGACCGCCGAGGGTTTTGGCCGGCCGCCCGTGGCGGTGGGCCATCTCGGCGTCGAGCCCGCCTTCGGGCGCGCGGGGCCGCGCCTCCAGCCCGACCGGCCGACCTTCCTGGTCTGCGGCACGATCGAATCCCGCAAGAACCACCTGCTGTTGTTCCAGCTCTGGCGACGCCTCGCCGAGCGGTACGGCGCCGCGACGCCTCGCCTGGTCGTCGTCGGGCGCCGGGGCTGGGAGGCCGAAAGCGCGATCGACATGCTGGAACGCTGCCCCGGCGTGCGCGCCCACGCGGTCGAGGTGACGGGGCTTTCCACGCACGGCCTCGCGGCTTTGACCCGCAGCTGCACCGCGCTGCTGATGCCCTCGTTCACCGAAGGCTACGGCATCCCGATCGTCGAGGCGGCGGCCTCCGGTCTTCCGGTGGTGGCCTCGGATATTCCCGTGCACAGGGAGATTGCCGAAGGCTTCGCGCTGTTCCGCGATCCCCTCGATGGGCCTGGCTGGGCCGACGCCATCGCGGAACTCGCCCGGCCGGACGCCACCCTGCGCGCGGAGCTCGCCGGGCGCCTCGACGGCTACGTGCCGCCGACCTGGGACGCACATTTCGCGGCGGTCGGCCCGACGCTCGCGGCGCTCTGACGGGACCGGGCCGATCGCCGCGAGTTGCGCGGCCCCGCCCTGACGAATAAGGGAAAGCGTCAGTCCATAGGGCTGGCACAGGGTGGACGGAACGGAGATCCGCCAATGCAGGTGGTCGACCTCGATCGTGAAACGGTCAAACGCGGGTTGAGCGACGGCACGATGCTGGTCATCGATGTGCGCGAAGACCACGAATACGAGGCCGGGCACATCCCCGGCGCCGTCCTGCATCCGCTGTCCACGTTCGATCCTCAGGCCGTGGCCGCCCTGATCGCGGCCGATGGCCGCCGGCCGGTCCTGTCGTGCGGGTCGGGCGTCCGCTCGGTTCACGCGCTGATGGCCGCCCAGAAGGCGGGCGTCGACATCTCCGAGCACTACAAGGGCGGCTTCAAGGATTGGTACGCCGCAGGCGAAGCAATCGAGTAGCCCGCCGAAACAATCCGGCCGTCCCGGGCCGCGATGTGCGCTCTCGCACAATGAGCAATCGGGCGCGTAGGGTACGGCGCGTCTGACAAGGACACATCGTCAAGCTCGGTTCGACCGACGGGTCGGCCAACGGACAGCAGGACCCGATGCGCAGCCGGCTTTCCAGCCTCTTCCCCGTGCTCTCCGGTCTCGCGGCCGGTTTCCTGTTCGCGGGGCCGCTCGCCCAGACCGCGTACGCCCAGGCGCCCGGCGGTCCGCCGCCGAAGGTCACCGTGGCCAAGCCGGTGGTGCGCGAGATCGTCGAGCAGGACCAGTACACCGGCCGCTTCGACGCGATCGATTACGTCGAGGTCCGGGCCCGGGTCACCGGCTACCTGGAAAAGATCAACTTCATGGACGGCCAGACCGTGAAGAAGGGCGACCTGCTGTTCGTGATCGACCGGCGGCCCTACAAGGCGGCCCTCGAGCAGGCCCAGGCCGCCCTGGCCTCCGCCAAGGCGCGCCAGTCGTTCTCGCAGACCGATCTCGAGCGCGCCCAGACCCTGTCGCGGAGCGGCAACATCTCCGAGCAGGTCACCGATCAGCGCCGGCAGGCCTCGCTGACCGCCCAGGCCGACGTGGACAGCGCCCAGGCGGCGCTCAACAACGCGCAGCTCAACTACGATTTCAGCGAGGTGAAGGCCCCGGTCAACGGCCGGATCAGCCGCCGGCTGGTCACCGAGGGCAACATCGTCAGCGCCGACCAGACCATGCTGACGACGATCGTGTCGCTCGACCCGATCTGGTTCAGCTTCACGGTCGATGAGAAGTCGTTCCTCAAGTACCAGAGCAGCCTCGGCATCGGCATGGGCCAGACCCAGCAGGGCAAGGGCGTGCCGATCATGATCGCGCTGTCGGGCGAGGCGAAGCCGACCCGCAAGGGCACCCTCGACTTCGTCGACAACCGCGTCGACAACGCCACCGGCACGATCCTGCTGCGCGCCACCGTCCCGAACGCCGACCAGTTCATCAAGCCCGGCCTGTTCGGCATCGTCGCGATGCCGGCGACCAAGCCGTTCCAGGGCGTGATGATTCCCGACGAGGCGGTCGCCGCCAACCAGGACAAGCGCATCGTCTACGTGATCGGGCCGGAGAACGTGGTCCAGCAGAAGGACGTGGTGCTGGGCCCCAAGGTCGATGGCTACCGGGTGATCCGCAGCGGCCTGAAGGGCGACGAGACCATCGTGGTCAACGGCGTCGCCCGCATCCGTCCGGGGGCCAAGGTCACCCCGGAGACGGTCGAGTTGCCCCCGAGCAAGACGTGAGCCTGACCGGCTCGACACGACTGCATTCGTGCGCGCCGCGCCGCGTGCGCCGCACCGACGACGCAGGGCCCCGACCGGGTGACCGGCGGGCCTCAGAGGTTTGACCGATGCGTTTCGCCCACTTCTTCGTCGACAGGCCGATCTTCGCGTCCGTCACGTCGATCATCTTCCTGATTCTCGGCTTCGTGGCCTACGAGAGCCTGCCGGTCTCGCAATATCCCGAGATCGTGCCGCCGACCGTGACCGTGCGTGCCTCCTATCCGGGCGCCAACGCCGAGACCGTGGCCGCCACGATCGCGACGCCGATCGAGCAGGAGGTCAACGGCGTCGACAACATGCTCTACATGACGTCGTTGTCCACCAACGACGGCAACATGCTGCTGACGGTGACCTTCAAGGTCGGCACCAACCTCGATATCGCCAACGTGCTGGTGCAGAACCGGCTTTCGGTTGCGCAGCCGCGCCTGCCGCCGGACGTGCGCAACCTCGGCGTGACGGTGCGCAAGGCCTCGCCCGACCTGATGCTGGTCGTGCACCTGCTCTCGCCGAACAAGACCTACGACCAGAACTACCTGGCCAACTACATCTACCTGAACATCCGTGACGAACTGCTGCGCCTCGACGGCGTCGGCGACATCACGGTGTTCGGCGGTAACGAGTACGCCGAGCGCATCTGGGTCGATCCGAACAAGCTCGCCGCCTACGGCCTCTCGGTCACCGACGTCACCACGGCCCTGCAGGAGCAGAACGTGCAGGTGGCGGCCGGCCAGCTCAACGGCCCGCCCGCCGCCAAGGGCGAGGCGTTCCAGCTCGTGGTCCAGTCTCAGGCGCGCTTCAAGACCCCTGAACAATTCGCCGAGGTGATCATCAAGGCCCAGGACGGGCGCCTCGTCCGGGTCAAGGACATCGCCCGCGTGGAGATGGGCCAGAAGGACTACACCACCAACTCGTACCTCAACGACACGCCCGCGGTCGGCATCGGCGCGTTCCAGCGGCCCGGCACCAACGCCCTGGAGGCGGCAAGCTCGGTCAAGCAGGTGATGGAGGTCGTCAAGAAGAACTTCCCGCCGGACGTCGAGTACCGCATCGCCTACAACCCGACCGAGTTCATCGAGGAGTCGATCCAGGAGGTCTACAAGACGCTGTTCGAGGCGGTCGGCCTCGTGGTCATCGTGGTGCTGGTGTTCCTGCAGAGCTGGCGCACGGCGCTGATCCCGGTGATCGCGATTCCCGTGTCGCTGATCGGCACCTTCGCGGCGATGGCGGCCTTCGGCTTCTCGCTCAACAACCTGACCCTGTTCGGGCTGGTGCTGGCCATCGGTATCGTGGTCGATGACGCCATCGTCGTGGTGGAGAACGTCGAGCGCAACATGGCCGAAGGGCTTTCGCCCGGCGATGCCGCCCACAAGACCATGGACGAGGTCGGCGGCGCCGTCATCGCCATCGCGCTCGTGCTGGCGGCGGTGTTCGTGCCCACGGCGTTCATCCCGGGCATCTCGGGCCAGTTCTACAAGCAGTTCGCGCTCACGATCGCGGCCTCGACCCTGATCTCCGCGTTCAACTCGCTGACCTTGTCCCCGGCGCTGTGTAAGCTGCTGCTCGTGCCGCATCACGCGCGCAAGGAGCCGAAGTTCTTCCTGACCCGGTTCGTGAACTGGCTCGCCAACGGCTTCAACCGCGCCTTCGACGCCACGTCGAACGCCTACGGCCGCTCGATCCGTGTCTTAACCGGCGGGATCGTCGGGCTCGGGGCGATGCTGCTGGTCTACGCCGCGGTGATCGCCGGCACCCTGCACCTGGCGCAGACGACGCCGACGGGCTTCATCCCGGACCAGGACCAGGGCTACCTGATCGGCGTCGTCCAGCTTCCCTCCGGCTCGTCGCTCGACCGCACCACGGACGTGATGCTGCGCGCCGCCAAGCAGGCCCGGACGGTCAAAGGCATCGCCAACGCCGTCATCATCGCGGGCTTCGACGGGGCGACCTTCACCAACACCACAAATGCCGGCGTGATGTTCCTGACGCTCACCGGGGCCAAGGAACGCGCCGGCGAGGGGCGCAGCGCCGCGGTGCTCACCGGCGAGGTGCTCAAGGCGACGTCCGACATCCAGGAAGCCCGGGTGATCGTGATCCCGCCGCCGCCGGTCCGCGGCCTCGGCAACGGCGGCGGTTTCAAGCTGCAGATCGAGAGCCGCCAATCCTCGGAGATCGGGCCGCTTATGGCCGCGGCCGGCGAGGTGATCGCCCAGGCGAACCAGAGCGCCGACGTGCAGCGCGTGTTCACGACCTTCGACAACGCGACGCCGCAGCTCTTCCTCGACATCGACCGCACCATCGCGCGGATGCTGAACGTGCCGCTCGCCAACGTGTTCTCGTCGGTCCAGGCGGATCTCGGCGGCACCTACGTGAACGACTTCAACACCCTGGGCCGCATCTACCAGGTCCGTCTGCAGGGCGATGCCGCCTACCGCTCGTCGATCCAGGACATCTCGCAGATCAAGGTTCGCTCCTCGACGGGGGCGCTGGTGCCGATGGGCACCCTCGCCTCGGTGCGCGACGTGACCGGCCCGCAGATCGTCCAGCGCTTCAACCTGTACTACTCGGTCCCGATCCAGGGCGTGGCCAAGCCCGGCGTCTCGACCGGTCAGGCGCTGACCGCCATGGAAGAGATCGCCAAGAAGGCGCTTCCCGACGGCTATTCCTACGACTGGACCGAGATCGCCTACCAGCAGAAGGCCGCCAGCGGGACCGCCGGCGCCGTCTTCGCGCTGGGCGTGCTCCTCGTCTTCCTGGTGCTGGCCGCGCAGTACGAATCGTGGGCCCTGCCGCTGGCGATCCTGCTGGTGGTGCCGACCGGCGTGCTCGCGGCACTCGCCGGGGTGCAGTTCCGGGGGCAGGACAACAACATCCTGACCCAGATCGGCCTGATCGTGCTGATCGGCCTCGCGGCCAAGAACGCGATCCTGATCGTCGAGTTCGCGCACGATATCGAACTGCGTGAGCGCCGGGGCCCGGTCGAGGCGGCGGTGGAAGCCTGCCGGCTGCGCCTGCGCCCGATCCTGATGACCGCCTTCGCGTTCATCCTCGGCACCCTGCCGCTGGTGATCGCCACCGGCCCCGGCGCCGAGATGCGCCAGGCCCTGGGCACCGCGGTGTTCTTCGGGATGATCGGGGCGACCTTCTTCGGCCTGTTCCTCACCCCGGTCTTCTACGTCGTGATCCGCCACTTCTCGCTCTGGCTCGGTCGCCTGCGGGGCAAGTCCTCGCACGGTGACCACGGAGGGGCGGCCCCCGCCCACGGCTGAGGCGTCCCGCCGGCCGTCCGATCCAGAGAGCCGCGCATTCCAAAGCCGCGCCCGACCCTGACCGGCGGGCGCGGCTTCTTTTGCGAGGGTCCGCAAACTTCGGTGTATGAGCGTGCCATGCACCTCCTCGGCCGTCTGATTCTCGGAGCCTTCGCCCTCCTCCTGGCCGTCCCGGCCGGCGCGGGGATCCTCGTGCTGGCGCTGCTGATCGACCCGACGGCGAATGCCTGGCTCACTGGCGGTGCGCTCGCCGGCGTCGACATGGCCCTGTCGGACCTTTCGGCTGGCCTGCCGCCCGAGGCGCTGGTTCTCCTGGTCGCCGGTCTCGCTCAGGCGTTGTTCGTCCTCCTGTTCGTGCCACCGGCCCTGGTTGGGTTCGCGGGCGAGGTGTTCGGGCGCCGCGGCCTGCTCTGGTACGGCGCCGGAACCGGAATACTGACCGCCGCCCTCCCCTGGCTCGCCCGCGGCGGCGTACGTCCGGCGGCGGCCGGCGCGGATCCAGGGCTTCTCGCCGCGGAAGCGCGCCTGACGCTGATCCTGTTCGTCGTCGGTGCGAGCGCCGGCCTCGTTTACTGGCTGGTTGCCGGGCGCGGCGCGGGGTTCTCCCGGCGTCCCGCGCAGGCCGGAGACGAATGATCGTTCGGCCAGATGCTGGACCGGGCGCGCTTGGCCGCTGACGCCTCTGCGCGCTAGAGGAGGACCGCCACGAAGCGGATTCCGATGCTCGCCCTGCGCTCACTTGCCTTCAACGTCTGCTTCTACGCCATGACGACGCTTCTGGCGTTCGGCGGCCTGCCCACGCTGGTCTCCCGCCGCGCGGTATTACGGCTGGCCCGCCTCTGGGGCCGGCTGACGCTGTGGCTGCTGCGCGTGGTCGCCGGCATGAAGGTCGAGTTCCGCGGGCTCGAGAACATCCCGGAGGGGCCGCTTCTGATCGCGGCCAAGCACCAGTCGGCCCTGGAGACGCTGGCGCTCTGCACCGTGTTCCCCGAATTCGCCTACATCCTGAAGCGTGAGTTGCTGCTGATCCCGCTGATCGGCTGGTACCTGTCCCGCAGCGGCATGGTGGCGATCGACCGCTCCAAGGGCGCCCGGGCCATGAGCCTGATGAATGCGGCTGCCGCCACGGCGATCCAGGAGGGCCGCCAGCTCATCATCTTCCCCGAAGGCACCCGCCGTGCGGTCGGAGCACCGCCGGCCTACAAGCAGGGCCTGTCGCACCTCTACACGGCTCTGAAGGTGCCGTGCGTGCCCGTGGCGTTGAACACGGGTCGGTTCTGGTCTCGCAACAGCCTTATCCGCCGGCCCGGAACCGCCGTGATCCACTTCCTCGAACCCATTCCGCCGGGCATGGGCCGCCCGGAGTTCCAGGCCCTCGCCCAGGAACGGCTGGAGACCGCCTCGAACGCCCTTCTGGAGCCGGGCCCTGCGGGATCGACCGTAGGAGCGGAGCAGCCCGCCTCCACCGCGGCCGGACACACGGCGGCGACGGCCCAGAGGCACTGACGATTCCGGCCTGAACAGACTGGCTCGACGGCTCCGAGCCGGCGCTGAGCCGACGCGCGTCGCTTGTGGATAACCGGGCCCGATACCACATTCCTCCTCAGGAACGTTGTGCTTGACGCCTGTGGATATCGCGCGGTAGGTTGGAACAAATGGCGAACAGAAGAGCCCTGTCCTGGTCGGCCGCGCTACGCGACCTGAAGGACGATCGCACGCGGAGACAGGATGTGCGTGAAGAACGCCTCAAGACCACCGCGGGCTTGCGCGGCACGCCGGCCCTCCCGCTCTCGGCTTGGCGCGGGCATTCCGGTCGTCGCTACGTCGTCGGGGTCCATCCGGCCGGCGGCTTCGACCTCGACGAGATGGCGGAGGCGGTCGTGATCGCGGTGCGGCGCGACGATACCGGCATCGCCGAGATGGTCTCGGTGGCGACCTCCAACGAGAGCCCGCGCGACCACCTCCGGAGAACCTGGCTCGACCGGGTTCGGAGGAGCGGCGCCACCGAGCTGCACGTGCATCGCCTCGCCGAGGGGGAAGCCGAGCGGGCGGCGATCGTCAGCGACCTGCGGTTCGACACGATCGAGCCGGCCCAAGTCTGAGGCGAGATCCGCTTCGGAAGCGGCGTTCCCCGCCGTGGATCGGCGGCCGACCGGTCGATCGATGTCGGCGCTGCCCCAGTTTTGCCCCGTGCATGGCTTCAAGGCGGAGTCTGCGAGCCCTCTGATCGGGGCGGGGACGGGAAACAGGACGCATGACGCAGGATCGGACGCGGCCAGACGGCGCGGCGCAGGCTTCCCTGGCACGAACCGCTCGACGGTTCCGGCTTGGGTTGTTCCTGCCTTACGTCCTGCTCGCACTGATCGTCATCGCGTGGTCGGCTGGGTGGTTCTGGCTCCGGGGACGCGCGGCGACCGAGATCGACGGCTGGATGGCCCGCGAGGCGGCGGCAGGGCGTACCTGGACCTGCGCCGACCGTTCCCTCACCGGTTACCCGTTCCGGATCGAGCTGCGCTGCAACGCGGTCACGTTGGAGCGGTCCGACGGCCGCTTCCGCCTCGGTCCATCGACCGCGGTGGCTCAGGTCTACCAGCCCCGCCTGGTCCTGTTCGAGAGCGCCGGGCCGTTCCATGTCGAGCAGGGGGCGCTGACCGGTGATGCCGCCTGGAGCAAGCTCCAGGGGAGCGTCCACGGAGCGTCGGAGGGCTTCACCCGTGCCTCGCTCGTGGTGGACAACCCGAACGTCACGGTTTCCGGCGCCGATCCCGGACCGATCGCGGTGTCGGGTCAGCACCTCGAAATGCATGCGCGGCCGACCCCCGGCCGCTTCGAGTCCGAAGGCGCGGTCGACGTAAGCCTGCGGCTCGCCCAGGCCGCCGTTCCGCAGCTCGACGCGCTCACCGGCAACCCCGCCCCCGCCGACCTGTCGCTCGATGCGACGCTGACCCAGGCGACGATCCTGCGCACCGGGCCGGTGCCGCGGGAACTCGAGCGCTGGCGCCAGGCCGGCGGCACCCTCGACCTGACGGCGCTTTCGCTGGCCAAGGGTGCCCAGCGCGTCCAGGCGAAGGGCACGCTCGCCCTCGACGACGCGCACCGGCCCGTCGGACAGCTCGACCTGCGGGCCGCCGGCGTCGATGCCCTGGTGGGCAGCGTGGTGGGCCAGCGCTTCGGTTCGGAGAAGGGCGCGCTGGTCGGCCAACTCGTGGGCGGCCTCCTGGGCCTGGGCCGGCGGCCCGAGCTGGGGGAGTCGCAGGGCGATTCAGCGCCGCTCAAGGCCCTGCCGCCGTTGAAGCTCGTCAACGGGCGGGTGGTGTTCAGCGGGTTCCCGATCCCGAACCTCTACCTGCCGACCCTGTACTAGATCGGCTATACCCCTCCCATGTCCGCTCCGATGTCACCGGCCCGCGTCAAGATCTGCGGGCTCAGCACGCCCGCTACGCTTGAAGCGGCGCTGAAGGCTGGCGCGGATTGGATCGGACTCGTCCACTTTCTTCGAAGTCCCCGCCACGTAGACTTCGAACAGGCTTCGCGGTTATCGGCGCAAGCCCGCGGCCGGGCCGACCGCGTCATCCTTCTCGTCGATCCGGACGACGCCCTGGTGCGGGCTGCGATCGGGGCCGTCGATCCGGATCTGATCCAGTTGCATGGACGCGAAAGCCCGGACCGGGTGGCGGCGATCCGGGCGCTCGCCGGCCGGCCGGTGATGAAGGCGATCGGCGTCGCGACCCGGGCCGACCTGGCGCCGATCGCGGCCTATGCCGGGGTGGCGGACCGGATCCTGCTGGATGCCAAGCCGGCGCCCGACGCCGCGCTCCCCGGGGGCAATGGCCACCGGTTCGACTGGACGATTCTGGAAGGCGCCGAACTGCCGGACGGGACCATGCTGTCCGGGGGACTGGATTCCGGCACTGTCCGGGACGCGCTGGCCCGGACCGGCCTCGGCGCCGTGGACGTGTCGTCGGGCGTCGAATCGGCCCCCGGTCTCAAGGATCCGGCTAAGATCGCGGCCTTCGTA
Organism: Methylobacterium mesophilicum; assembly: GCF_022179445.1. Lineage (GTDB taxonomy): Bacteria > Pseudomonadota > Alphaproteobacteria > Rhizobiales > Beijerinckiaceae > Methylobacterium > Methylobacterium mesophilicum. The sequence continues at coordinate 169,372 of NZ_BPQU01000007.1, forward strand.
GCCGCGGCTCGGTCCGCCCGCTGAACGCTTCCGCTCAGCGCGGCGCAGGCAGGGCAGTGCGGCCGGTATTGGGGACCGTGTAGGCGCCGCCCTGCGTCTCGCTGTCCGGGGCGTAGGCCCGCAGCCGGCTCGCCTCGCGCTCGTACCGGGTCGCCTCGCGGCGATGGTAGCGGACGTTCGCCCGGGTCTTGCCCTGGCCGAGCCACGTGAAGACGCCGCCGACCACGATGCCCAATGCCACGGCGCCGAACAGGATCGCGTAGAGCGGAAGGTTCACGCTGAAGACGGGCGCCTCCGCGTTGAACGGGTCGAACGAGAGCGGCACCGGTGCCCGGTTTGCGACCGCCAGCAGGATCACCAGGGCGGCGATCGGCAGCAGCACGAGGCTCTTCAGGAAACGGATCATCGCGCTCACAGACCTCTTCCTACTCGGCGGCCGACGCACTCTCGCCGATGCCGGCGGCGTTGAGACGCTGGCGCATCTCCTTCCCGGTCTTGAACACGGGAATCGCCTTCTCGGACACGGCAACGGCTGCGCCCGTGCGCGGGTTGCGTCCCCGCCGCGCTTCTCGACGTTTGACCGAGAAGGCGCCGAAGCCGCGCAGCTCCACCCGGTCGCCCCGGGCCAGCGCATCCGAGATGGTGTCGAGGATCGCGTTGACCAGGATCTCGACGTCGCGCTGGTAGAGATGCGGGTTCTGCTCGGCGATCTTGAGGACGAGCTCCGACTTGATCATGGCGTCTGGTCTTCTCGGGGGATCGGGGCGGGCGACTGGACTTCTTCGTCCGGCGGCGCTCAGGGCTCCGGGCGCCACAGGACCAGAAGGCCGCCGCCGGCGGTCTCGGCCTGGGCGCCGACGGCGCGGAGCCGCCCCGCGAGCCCTTCGAGGCCGAGCAGGTCCGCGCCGACCCCGGCAGCCGACCAAAGGGAGAAGTCGCTCTCCTTGCTGGGCTTCCAATCCTTGATCGGCAGGTCCTTCGGGACGCCCTTGTCGTTCTCGAGCCAGACGACGGCCTGACGCTCGCCGCCCAACTCGTCCACCAGCTTCAGGGGCACGCTCTGGCGCCCGCTGAAGACCCGCCCGTCCGAGACCACGGCGAGCTGGCCGGGGTCCATGCCCCGGCGCTCGGCGACCAGGCCCTTGAACCAGGCGTAGGTGTCGCCGACCACGGCGGCCAGGGCGGCGCGCGCCTCCGGGGTGGTCGGCGTGAAGCCCGACGGCTCGGCCTTGAGCGGCGAAGATTTCACCGACTCGACCTTGACCCCGACCTTGTCGAGCAGGCCCGAGAGGTCTGGATACTGGAACAGGACGCCGATGGAGCCGACCAGGCTAGTCTCGCGCGCCACGATGTGGTCGGCCGCGATGGCGGTGATGTAGGCGCCGGAGGCGGCGGTGCCGTCCACGAAGGCGACCAGCGGCTTCTTGGCGGCGAGCGCGCGCAGGTTGCGGAAGATCTCCTCCGAACCCGTGGTGGTGCCGCCCGGGGAGTTGATCGAGACGATCACGCCCTTCACGGCGTCGGACTCGCCGACCCGCTTCATCAGCTTGGCGGTCGACTCGCTGCCGGCGATGAAGCCCGAGACCGAGATGCGGGCGATCTGCGGGCGGACCGCGAAGGCGCCGTCGGGGCCGGTCCGGACCCGGTAGCCCAGGGCGCCCACCGCCACGATCAGGCCGCCGATCCCGAGCACCCGCCACAGGGACAATCTGCGGCGCAGGCGCCGACGGTCGATCAGCAGTTCGGCGTCGGCTGCCATGCGGTCGCTTCCCTTCGCCTCCCCGGATCGGCCCCGTGACGGGGTGCGGGGGCGAGGCCCCGCGCCGGGCAAGTCCTTGGTTTCCTTTGCCTCGCGCGGCCGGAGCCGCCCGAGGCCGGTGTTCTAGAGCATTTTCCGCGGACCTGGATATGGGCCGCGCGAAGAAAATGCGGTGGCACCCCGCGGACCCTCAAGCCGGGCCGTCGGGCGATTGAGCAAACCGTCCGGGCATGACGCGTCTTGCAAAGTGTCGGCGCCTTCGCCTCACGGCATCTCATTCCAAGGATCGATGACGGTCAGGCCGGCCGCCTCGAACGGACCGATGTCGCGGGTCGCGACCATCATGCCGTGCGCGGCGGCGGTGGCAGCGATGTAGCCGTCCGCCCGGCCAATGGCTCTGCCGGCCGCCCGCGCCCGCGCCATCAGGTCCGCATAGGCCTGGGAGGCGCCCAGATCGAACGACAGGATCCGCCCCGCGACGGCGGGCAGGACCTCGCGTTCCAGACGCTCCTGATTGATCCGGCGCCGCTTTCCGTCCGGCATCGTCGCCGAGCCGAAACGCAGCGCAGCCACGGTGATCGTGGACAGGTAGAGCGTTTCGACCATGTGTGCATCGAACCAGGCGACCACCTTTGGATCCGGCTCGGCCGTCCAGGGCTCGGATATCACGTCGGTGTCGAGGACGATCATTCGAAGCGCGTCGGCTCGGCCGGTGTCCGATCGCGCAACGCTTGAGGGTGCTCCACTTCGGCTTCGGTCATCCCGCCGGCGTCGCGCGCGAAGGACGCCAGCAGTGACCCGAGCTTCAGGCGGCCCTCGGGCTTAGCGGCCTGTTCGAGGATGCTGAGGATTTTAGCCTCGGTGCTGCGATTGTGCAAAGCGGCCCGCGCGCGCAGGGCGCGATGCACTGCATCGGGAACATTGCGGATCGTGATGGACGGCATTGACCCAACCCCCGAAGCCGGACGGCAAGGATTGCATTCCATCATCCTGCAATCACGTCGTGCGATCCAGAGGGCTCGGAGCCATGCCGATGAGCTGGACGATGACTTCGCCGCCACAAACGGCATGAAAAAGCCCGCGCGGGACGGGTGTCCCGCGCGGGCTTTTTCGTTGATCCGAAGCCGCCGCCCGGCTGAGCCGGGCGGCGAAACCGTCGGGTCTCACTCGTCGTCGGTGCGGGCCTTCTTGAAGGCCGCGCCGAGGATGTCGCCCAGCGAGGCGCCGGAATCGGCGGAGCCGAACTGGGCCATCGCCTCCTTCTCCTCGGCCACTTCCAGAGCCTTGATCGAGACCTGGACGCGGTGGGCCTTGCGATCGAACTGCACGACCCGGGCATCGAACTTCTCGCCGGCGGCGAAACGCTCGGGGCGCTGGTCGCCGCGGTCGCGGGCCAGTTCGGCGCGGCGGACGAAAGTGGTCATGTCGGTGTCGATGATCTTCACCTCGACGCCCGAATCCTTCACCTCGACGACTTCGCAGGTGACGATCTGACCCTTCTTGATCTCGCCGGCTTCGGCGAAGGGGTCACCGCCGAGCTGCTTCACGCCCAGCGAGATCCGCTCCTTCTCGACGTCGACGTCGAGAACCTGGGCGCGGACCATGTCGCCCTTCTTGAACTCCTCGATGACCTGCTCGCCGGGACGGTTCCAGTCGAGATCCGACAGGTGGACCATGCCGTCGACATCGCCCTCGAGGCCGATGAACAGGCCGAACTCGGTCTTGTTCTTGACCTCGCCCTCGACCTCGGAGCCGACCGGGTGCTTCTCGGAGAAGGCCTCCCAGGGGTTCTGCAGGGTCTGCTTGAGGCCGAGCGAGATGCGGCGCTTGACCGGATCGACTTCCAGGATCTGAACCTCGACCTCCTGGGAGGTGGAGACGATCTTGCCCGGATGGACGTTCTTCTTGGTCCAGCTCATCTCGGAGACGTGGATCAGGCCCTCGATCCCCGGCTCCAGCTCCACGAAGGCGCCGTAATCGGTGATGTTGGTCACGCGGCCCTTGAGCTTGGCGCCCTCCGGGTAGCGGGCGGCGATGCCCTCCCACGGATCGGCGAGCAGCTGCTTGATGCCGAGCGAGATGCGGTGCGTCTCGTGGTTGATCTTGATGATCTTGACCTTGACCGTCTGGCCGATGGTGACGACCTCGGACGGGTGGTTCACGCGGCGCCACGCCATGTCGGTGACGTGCAGCAGGCCGTCGATGCCGCCGAGATCGACGAAGGCGCCGTACTCGGTGATGTTCTTGACGACGCCGTCGATGACCTGACCCTCTTCGAGGTTGGCCACCAGCTCCGAGCGCTGCTCGGCGCGGCTCTCTTCGAGCACGGTGCGGCGCGACACGACGATGTTGCCGCGGCGGCGATCCATCTTGAGGATCTGGAACGGCTGCGGGGTGCCGAGCAGCGGGGTGACGTCGCGGACCGGACGGATGTCGACTTGCGAGCGCGGCAGGAACGCCACGGCGCCGTCGAGGTCGACGGTGTAGCCGCCCTTGACCTGGTTGAAGATCGTGCCGGTGACGCGGTCGTTGTTCTCGAACGACTTCTCGAGCTTGACCCAGCTCTCCTCGCGGCGCGCCTTGTCGCGCGAGATCACGGCTTCGCCGAGCGCGTTCTCGATCCGGTCGACGTAGACCTCGACCTCGTCGCCGACCTTCAGCTCGCCTTCCCGGCCGGGGCCGGTGAATTCCTTGAGTGCGACACGGCCTTCCGTCTTGGCGCCGATGTCGATGACGGCCACGTCCTTCTCGATCGCGACGACGCGACCCTTGACGACGGACCCTTCGGTGATCTCGTGCTCGAGGAAGCTCTCCTCGAGGAGGGCGGCGAAATCATCGCGGCTCGGGCCACGCCCCAGAGCGGTACCTGCGGTCATTCTCTCTCCTGAACGGCCCCCATCGGAGGCCCTTTGCGTCGGCGGCTCGCGTTGCACGCACCCCCGGTTCGCCGCGGCCCCTCCCGAAACCCTGAGGGAGAGGCGGCCGGTCCCGCGGGATCCGGCTTGCCGACGCGTCGATACGGATGACGAGGGCGATCCAGCCGGCGACGCGGCGGGCGCTCGGAAAATGAGCGCGCGCGAGCGGAATCCGGGAGGACGCGCGCTCCATACAGCATCGGCTTAACGACTTCAACCGAGCGGGATTTCCCGCTCGGGGCCGCTCCGGTCAGGCCGCCTGCGCCAGCATCGCCCGGGTCTCCTCGACGTCGTCGGTATGGACGTCGAACCGAACCAGATAGGCCGTCCCGAAACTGGTGGTCAGCGCGCAGTCGGTGGCGTCGCGGCCCCGGGCCATCACGATCCGGGCGATCCGCGGCTGGTTGTGCCGGGCGTCGAACGTGTACCAGCGGCCGCCCTCGGGGCCTTCGAGATAGACCTCGAACCACGCCGAGAAATCCATCGGCGCCGGGTCCTTCGGGACGCCGATGTCGCCGAGGTAGCCGGTGGCGTAGCGGGCCGGGATGTTCATGCACCGGCACAGGGCGATCGCCAGATGGGCGAAGTCCCGGCAGACGCCGACCTGTTGCGTGTAGCCGTCGAAGGCCGTGCGTGTGGCGTCGGCCTGCTGGTAGTCGAACCGCAGGCGCGCGTGGGCGAAGTCGACGATCGCCTGGACCCGCGCCCAGCCCTCCGGCGTGGAGCCGAACAGCGACCACGCGATGCCCGACAGCTTGTCGGTGTCGCAGTAGCGCGAGCCGAGCAGGTACATCAGCACGTCGTCCGGCAGGTCCTGCACGGGGATCTGCCGGGCCTCGGGCGCCCGGGTATCGGCCAATCCGGTGTCCGCGATGGTGAAGTCGGCCGCCATGGTGATCCGCCCACCGGGGGCGACGATGCGGGTGCAGACATTGCCGAAGGCGTCCACGTGCTGCCGCGCGGCAACCGGTGGATCGAAGGTGATCACCTCCGGCGTAACGAGGTCGCCTCGCCGCTCCGGTCGTACGTTCAGGAGCAGGTTCATCGGCGTCGGGCCGAAGGTGTCGAACGCGATGGTGAAGCCGGTGCGGACGTGCATAGCGAAAAACCGTGGACGAAGCCGACGCGGGGCCGAGCTGTAGGGCGGAGCATGCAATATTGGGACTTATAATACTCCAGGTTGTCAGTGGTTCCGTTCGCTTGACTGTTGTCGTCCATCGACAGTGCTCGAATATGCGGCACGCGATGCCGCCCACCCGGGTGGTCCGCGCCGGATGCACATCCGCGGTGCAGACCTGCCGTGCCCGGCACCATGTTGCATCGCACAGGGCAGGACCGTAACGCTGCGCGCGATTCAGATCTGCGGATCGGCCCCGGCGCTGCGGCGCGCGACCGTCCCGCCGCCGGACGAACGACGCCTATGACGCTCGACAAGCTATCCCTGCCCAAGGACAAGATCCGAATCCTGCTGCTCGAAGGCATCAACGACAGCGCCGTCGCGCTGATGCAGGCGGCCGGCTACACCAACCTCACCCGGCTGCCGAAGGCGCTGGACCGCGAGGCTCTGCACCAGGCGCTCCAGGGCGTGCACATGGTGGGCATCCGCTCGCGCACGCAGCTCGACGGGGCGGCCTTCGAGGCCGCGGACCGGCTGCTGGCGGTGGGCTGCTTCTCGGTGGGGACCAACCAGGTCGACCTGGAGGCCGCGCGCCATCGCGGCATCCCGGTGTTCAACGCGCCGTTCTCCAACACCCGCTCGGTGGCGGAGCTGACGATCGGCGAGATCGTGATGCTGCTACGCCGGATCGTGCCGCGCTCGGTCGGCGCCCATGCCGGCCGCTGGGACAAGTCGGCGGCGGGCTCCCTGGAGGTGCGCGGCAAGACGCTGGGCATCGTCGGCTACGGCAATATCGGCACCCAGCTCTCGACGCTCGCCGAGGCCATGGGGATGCGGGTGCTGTTCTACGACCACACCGACAAGCTGCGCCACGGCAACACCGAGCCGACCAAGACCCTGCACGACCTGCTCGGCCAGTGCGACGTGGTCTCGCTCCACGTGCCCGAGACGGAGGCGACCGCCAACATGATCGGCGCGGCCGAGATCCGGGCGATGAAGCCGGGCGCCTTCCTGATCAACAACGCCCGCGGCACCGTGGTCGATTTGGACGCCCTGGCGGCGTCCCTGCGCGACGGCCATCTCAAGGGTGCGGCCATCGACGTGTTCCCGGTGGAGCCCGGCTCCAATGCGGAAGCCTTCGAGAGCCCGCTCCAGGGCATCGAGAACGTGATCCTCACGCCCCATATCGGCGGCTCGACCGAGGAGGCTCAAGAGCGCATCGGCGCCGAGGTCGCCCGCAAGCTCATCGACTATTCCGATATCGGTTCGACGGTGGGGGCGGTGAACTTCCCGCAGGTCCAGCTTCCGGCCCGTCCGACCGGTACCCGCTTCATCCACGTCCAGCGCAACCTGCCGGGCATGCTCGGGCGCCTGAACGACGTGTTCTCCCGCAGCCACGTGAACATCGCGGCGCAGTTCTACCAGACCGACGGCGAGGTCGGTTACGTGGTGCTGGAGACCGACGCCACCAACGCCGACGCCGAGACGCTGCTCACCGAGATTCGCGCCATCCCGGGCACGATCCGGGCGCGCCTGCTCTACGAGCGCCGCTGAACCCAAGCCGATTTCGCCCCGGCCGCATCGAACGCGGCGGCTGTTGCCGCGTTCGCCTTGCGCGGCGATGCCGGGCGTTGTTCAAGTCACCGCCGGCCGCGTTGCTGATGGATCGGCCGATCGGCGGAGGATGTGCGGTGACGAAGCGTATTGGATGCGGATTGGCCGGCGTCGCGCTCGGTCTGGTCGGGATGGTGCTGACCGTCTCCGATGCGTCCGCGGATTGCCTGCGCCGGATCTACAACCGCTCGACCTACGTGCTGGTCGCCCGCCAGGACGGCGGACCGCCCGCGACCCTGCTGCCGGGCCGGTCGCTGCCGGTGCGGCTGTCGCGGCCCGGCCAGATCGCGATCTCGGCGTATTGCGGGCTTCCGGAGGCCGGGGGCAGCCCGGTCACCCAGGCGACCTTCGATTACGAGGCCGTGCTCGACCGCTGCTTCGTCCGGTTCGGCAGTGACGAGTTCTTCGCGACGCAGCTCGGCCGGGGCTTCTTCGGGACGCAGGAGACCGCCCCCTTCACGGTCAACAACCCGCAGCAAGGCGATATCGTCCTCGGCCCCTCGGCGTTGCCCGCCTGCACGGTGCCGCGCGTGGTGCTGGACCGGCGCGGCTGAGGCCGCGACCGGCTCCCGCCGTGTCGATGCGTCAGAGGTAGTGCCGGAACACGACCCGCCGGTCCTCGGCGGCGCCGGGCGGCGGAGCCGGGGTCAGGAACGGGCTGGCGAGCCGCAGAGCGATCAGGCTGAGCCCTGCGAGCGCCGGGGCGACGTATCGGAGCGGGCGAGCGAACATGGGCGCCTCCGTCGCGACGTTGACGACTCAGGCAGAGACCTGAGTGCAGCCCTGACGCGTCCCAGAAGCATCGCACCCAACCGCCCGATCCGGCGTGCCGAAGCGCACATGCGGCATCTCCGACCGGCACACGATCATCGGCGTGCTCGGCCGCTTCCCGGGCGCGACGCTCGTCCCCGCGGTTACGGTCATCCGTTTGCGTCGGCGGCATCGCTGGCGCGTATCGCGGTGCCCTCCTATGGTAGCCCCATGCGGGGGCTTCGCCGCGCGCGCCGCGACGATGCTCCCCTGCGCCGAACCAACAGCGTGAACGAGGACGCGCGTATGCTGACCCAGACTGGCAACACGATCCTGCGTGGGGATCTCGGCGTCGAGGAGACCATCGAATCCGACAACATCGTCCGGTGGGATGGCGAGCGGCTCTACGTCGAGCAGGACGTGTTCCACAACGGCCAGCTCGTTCACCGCAAGTACCGCCGCACCGTGTCCGAGCCCGTGGCTCACGCGCTCTGGGCGATCATCAACCGCGCCAAGCAGTGATCGTCCGCCGGTAAGTCGAGCGCCGCGGGCGCGAGCGATCCAGGGCGGGCGCGCCGCACTACAACGCCCGTCCTCTCCGACATCCAGCCGCGGGCGGGCGTCCCGAGCGGTGTTTGCGCGGTTCTGCTTACGCCGCGACCGCGTTCAGGGGGGCGGCTGCGGAGAGCACGTCCGTCCGACGGGTGTCCAGGCGGCTATGGGCGTTGTCGAAGGCACTCCGCACCGTCGCGCTGGCATCCTCGACAGCGACCAGCACGGCCAGCTTCTGGGCGCTGGCACGATCCGCGAGGCTGCGGGCCGCCGAGAGCAGCGACTGTTCCAGGCTCTGGAATTCGGCCGTCGCCTCTTTTCCAGCCTCGCGGGTAACCGCCGCCAGACGGTCGAGCGCCGCCTCGAGGGCATGACGCAGGACAAGCGTTCGCACGCGCTCCTGAAGGAGCGCCCTCTCGTCGAGTTTCATTGGGCCGGGTCCGCGACTGGGAACGGAAAGAAGATCTCACACTTCCCCGGACCGCGCAGCCACCTTTTTGCAACAGCGCAATACAGTTCCTCATTTCAAGATTCGATCAGTGCGGGACGCGATCGCTTCAGCGCGGACGTATAGACTATAGATTGAAAGATATTCTCGTCATGAAAGACAGAAAATCCAGCTTTCGCGAAGGGTTCTGCCTTCAGATCTTTGGGTGATAGGCGCATTCGCCCCGCGAAAGGTCAATGTGAACGCGTGCCGATGGCATCGTCGCCCGGCCTGTTCGGTCCGCCTCCCGGTTCGATGCGAGCCTGCAGAGATGACCGGTTCGCGGCCGGAGCAGGCAGCCTCTGTTCGGGCCGGATCCTCAGACTTGCCCAGGTGGAAAGACCTTCGTCGACGGCTGAGGACTGCGCGATGAAGGTTCAGTAAGGGGTCCCGCGCAGACGCCGCTCGTGCAGGGCCTCGGCATACCACGCCAGTTCGTCGAGGAACCGACCGGCCGCCTTCTCGATCCAGTCATCCGCCGGCGTGCCATCCTCGCCGAGCACCTTCTGCAGGCGCGGGATCGGCAGCAACGACGGAATGCTCGGCATGCCCAACTCGGCGAGCATCGCGCGGAGCGGCATCGCAGCGCGGACCCCGCCGAACTGGCCGGCCGAATAGCAACAGATCGCCGATGGCCGCCAGTAATACTCTTCGAGGAAGTGGTCGAGAGTGTTCGAAAGAGCCGGCGGAACACCGTGATTGTACTCGGCCGAAACCACCAGGAAGGCGTCCGCCTGGCGATACAGTGTCGCGAGACGCTCCAACGGCTCCGGGGCGGTGCCGGCCGGATATTCCTTGTACATCCGGTCGAGCAGCGGGAGCTTGAGTTCGGCGGGGTCGATCAGCGGGGCGTTGTGGCCGCGCGCTTCGAGCCTGGCGATCAGGAACCGAGCCGCCCGGATGCCGATGCGGTCGGTTCGGACGCTGCCGAGGATGACGGGAACGGTGAGGGGCATGGCGATCTCCGGGACGGCCGACGATGCCCGAAACCTAGTTCATCGTCCCGGATGCCGCATCCCCGCTGCCGCCAAGCCGTATCGAACCTCCCGGAAAGGCGTATTGGCGAGCCGCCGCTTCGGGGCGGTGCTTGCGTCGCCTTCGGCCTGCGATCCCGGCCTGGTCCGTCGCGGAGGGTGAAGTGCGTCCGATCAGGTCTTCGATGAGGTCGAGAGGGCGGAGGCCGCGAGGCCGACCGGCCCGGCTGCGGTATAGGCGGCGATCGCCTTCGTAACCTGCTGCAGCAGGGCCTGCAGGCCGTCCTGGATCCCGCCGGACGCGTCGGTCTCGCCCGTCGCCGGACCGGACGTCGCCGCGACCGCGGTGCTGCCGGACGCCACGGAGTCGGAGCCTTCGGGGCCGGCCATGCGGGCATGATGGCCGTGATGGGCACGGGCCGGCGCGGCATTGCCCTGGGTCTGGCCGTCATCCGAACCGTCGGTGGATGCTTCGGTGATGCTTTGCGCGGAGGTGGGGGCCGCGAAGCCGCCCTGCGCGCTGATCTGGCTGAAGTCGGACTGCACCTTCAGCAGCGATGCCATCAGGTCGTTCGACAGCGCCGGGCTGGACGCTTTGCTGCCGGAGGAGGTCGTGGCCGCCGCGCCGGCCGACGGGCTCGCGCCGTCGCTCGCCACCGCGAACGCGTTCGCGTCGGTCTGCTGCGCCGACGCACCGCGCGTCTGCCGCAGGGCACTGATGAGATCCCGCTGGAGGCTGCTGCTCGTGACCGAACCGACCGACATGATACGTCCTCGCGAAAGTCCTTTTTCGGGACGATGCACGCTGCGGTCCAGAATTTTGCCTGTGATTCCAAGGGCCAAGGCGGGCGGTGGGCCGGCAGGATCGGCCACACGGCAGATTTTGCCGGCTCGGGGGCAGTGGCTTGGCCCGGGCGGACGGCCAAGCGCGCGTTCCCTACCCTTTGTAAAATCGGGGCTGCACGGAACGCGGGTCGGATACTTCTCGGCCCGAAGAGAAGTCGCTCCGAGGTAGGCACAGGCCCTCCCTCCCCCCTCTGCGGGCTAACGGATTCACACGTCTTTCCGGAACACTAAGGTTCTGGAAGAAAGGCGCGTTTTCCCCTCCCCGCAAGGGGGGAGGAGAGCGCGTCTCGGCCAGGGATGTGTGAATACCGTAGGTCGCCAGGGGAGGAGCGCGCGGCGCGCCTCGCCGAAGACGATGTGTGCATACGCCAGCCCGCAAAGGGGGGAGTGAGACGCGCTTGGGGTGAGCCTTCGCCCTTATCCGGCAGCGTTGTGTGAACCCGATGGCCCGCACGGGAGAGCGGGCCCGCCGCGGCCTGCGGGCCCGATGAAAGCACGGCCCTACCCCGCCGATCCTCATGCGATCCTTATAAGATCGCCCGCCTCTCCATCTCGAACCCTAACGTGGTTCCCGCCCACAATCCGGGTCGGACGGGATCGGTCGCGGCATGGCCGCCGGCCGCCCGCAGAACCGAAACGGACCCCGTCATGCTCGACCTCATCTTCATCGCCGCGGGACTGGCCTTCTTCGCCCTGGGCGAAGGCTATGCCGTCCTCTGCGACCGCCTCTGACGAGGCGCGTCCATGACCTTAGCCATGACCCTCGACCTGACCCTCGGCGCGCTCGTGACCCTCGGGCTGCTCGGTTACCTCACCTACGCCCTCGTCCGCCCCGAGCGGTTCTGAGCGGCACGGACGGACCCCTCCCATGACCCTCAACGGCTGGATGCAGATCGCGCTCTACTGCGCGGTCGTGTTGGCGCTCGTGAAGCCCCTCGGGCTCTACATGACGCGCGTCTTCAACGGGGAGCGTACGCTCCTGTCGCCGATCGTGGCTCCGGTGGAGCGCGCCTTCTACCGCGTCGCCGGCATCGACGCGCGGCAGGAGCAGCACTGGCTCGCCTATGCGGGCGGGGTGATCCTGTTCCACCTGCTCGGATTCGCGGTGCTGTACGCGATCCTGCGGCTGCAGGCGTTCCTGCCGCTCAACCCGGCCGAGCAGACCGCCGTGGCGCCGGACCTCGCCTTCAACACGGCCACGAGCTTCGTCACCAACACCAACTGGCAGGCCTACGGGGGCGAGACGACGCTCTCGTACCTGGCCCAGATGCTCGGGCTCACGCACCAGAACTTCCTGTCGGCGGCCACCGGCATCGCGGTCGCTGTGGCGCTGATCCGCGGCTTCGCCCGCGCCTCCACCGGCACCATCGGGTCGTTCTGGGTCGACGTCACCCGGGCGACACTCTACGTGCTCGTGCCGCTCTGCATCCCCTACGCGCTGTTCCTGGTCTGGCAGGGCGTCCCGCAGACGCTCGGCGCCTCGGTCGACGCGACCACGCTGGAAGGGGCAAGGCAGACCATCGCGATCGGCCCGGTGGCGAGCCAGGTCGCGATCAAGATGCTCGGCACCAACGGCGGCGGCTTCTTCAACGCCAACGCCGCGCACCCGTTCGAGAACCCGACCGCGCTGTCGAACTTCGTCCAGATGGTGTCGATCTTCGCGATCGGGGCCGCCCTGACCAACGTGTTCGGCCGCATGGTCGGGGACGAGCGCCAGGGCTGGGCGATCCTCGGCGCGATGGGGATCCTGTTCCTGGCCGGCGTCCTCGTCACCTACTGGGCGGAGGCGCAGGGCAGCTCCGTACTCAACGGCTTCGGCCTCGCGGGCGGGAACCTCGAAGGCAAGGAGGTCCGCTTCGGCATCGTGGCCTCGGCGCTGTTCGCGGTGGTGACCACGGCCGCATCCTGCGGCGCGGTCAACGCCATGCACGACAGCTTCACGGCGCTCGGCGGCATGATCCCGCTCATCAACATGCAACTCGGTGAGGTCGTCATCGGCGGCGTCGGGGCCGGCCTCTACGGCATGCTGGTCTTCGTCATCGTGGCGATCTTCGTGGCCGGCCTGATGGTCGGGCGCACCCCCGAATACCTCGGCAAGAAGATCGAGGCGCGGGAGGTCAAGATGGCGATGCTCGGCATCCTGTGCCTGCCGCTGATGATGCTCGGCGGCACCGCGCTGGCGACCGTGCTGCCGGCGGGCCTCGCCGGGCCGGCCAATGCCGGGCCGCACGGCTTCACCGAGATCCTCTACGCCTACACCTCGGCGGCGGCCAACAACGGCTCGGCCTTCGGCGGGCTCACGGCCAACACGCTGTTCTACAACAGCACCCTGGGCCTCGCGATGCTGGTCGGCCGGTTCTTCGTGAAGATCCCGGTGCTCGCCATCGCGGGCTCGCTCGCCGCCAAGAAGACGCTGCCGGCCTCGGCGGGCACCTTCCCGACCCATGGCGGGCTGTTCATCGGGCTGCTGGTCGGCGTGATCCTGATCGTCGGCGGGCTGACCTTCTTCCCGTCCCTGGCGCTGGGCCCGGTGGTCGAGCACCTGGCCGGTTCGGCCGGCCAGACCTTCGCGAGCGGAGGCTGAGATGCCGCGCACGCTCCCGACCCGGCGGATGCCGCGCCATCACCTCCTGCTGCACCGGGCACCCCCGCCCCCGCCCCGGCACCGGGCCGGTGCGCCGCCGCCGCGGACCTCCGACCTCGTCCTGGCGCTGCTCGGCGTGCTCCTGCTCGCCGCCTTCGCCCTGATGGCCGCCCACGCGCTGACCGTCGGCACCCCCGCCCCCTGACGCATCCCGAGGCCCGCGCGACGGGCCTCCCCGCCCCGCTTCGGACACCCGATCCATGTCCCGCCAGACCGCATCCCTGTTCAGCCCTGCACTCGTCGGACCCGCCCTCGTCGGCTCCGTGAAAAAACTCGATCCGCGCGCCATGATCCGCAACCCGGTCATGTTCGTGGTCGAGGTCGTGGCCGCACTGACCACCGTTCTGTTCGTCCGCGACGTCGCCACCGGCGCCGGCGACCTGCTGTTCTCCGGCCAGATCATCCTGTGGCTGTGGTTCACCCTGGTCTTCGCCAACTTCGCCGAGGCCCTGGCCGAGGGGCGTGGCAAGGCCCAGGCCGACAGCCTGCGGCGCACCCGCACCGAGACGATGGCCAAGCGCCTCACCGGTCCGGGCGGTCGCTACGAGACCGTCCCGGGGACCAGCCTCCGGGTCGGCGACGTGGTGCTGGTCGAGGCCGGCGACCTGATCCCCTCCGACGGCGAGGTGATCCAGGGCGTCGCCTCGGTCAACGAGGCGGCGATCACAGGCGAATCCGCTCCGGTCATCCGCGAATCCGGCGGCGACCGCTCGGCCGTGACCGGCGGCACGCAGGTGCTCTCCGACGAGATCCGGGTGCGGATCACCGCGGCCGCCGGCTCGACCTTCGTCGACCGGATGATCGCCCTGGTCGAGGGCGCCTCGCGGCAGAAGACCCCCAACGAGATCGCCCTGAACATCCTGCTCGCCGGGCTCACCCTCGTGTTCGTGTTCGCGGTGGCCTCGATCCCGAGCTTCGCGTCCTATGCCGGCGGCGCGATCCCGCTGATCGTCCTGGTCGCGCTGTTCGTCACCCTGATCCCGACCACGATTGGCGCCCTGCTCTCGGCGATCGGCATCGCCGGCATGGACCGGCTGGTGCGCTTCAACGTGCTCGCCCTGTCGGGCCGCGCCGTCGAGGCGGCGGGCGACGTCGACACCCTGCTGCTGGACAAGACCGGCACGATCACGCTCGGCAACCGCCAGGCGACCGCGTTCCGGCCGGTGGCCGGCGTCACCGAGCAGGATCTGGCGGACGCGGCCCAGCTCGCCTCGCTGGCCGACGAGACCCCGGAGGGCCGCTCGATCGTGGTGCTCGCCAAGGAGGCCTACGGGATCCGCGCCCGCGACATGGCCGGCCTCAGCGCCAGCTTCGTGCCGTTCACCGCGCAGTCCCGCATGAGCGGCGTCGATCTCGACGGAATCTCCATCCGCAAGGGCGCGGTCGAGGCGGTGATCGCCTCGGTCTCGGCGCAGCCGATGGCGAGCCGGGGCTCGAACGCGGCGCTCGCCTACCAGCCGGAGGCGGAGCCCGACTCCGTCGCCGAGATCCGCGCCATCGCCGAGGAGATCGCCAAGGCCGGCGGCACGCCGCTGGCGGTGGCCCGGGACGGCCGGCTGCTCGGTGTCGTCTACCTGAAGGACATCGTGAAGGGCGGAATCCGCGAGCGCTTCGCCGAGCTGCGCCGGATGGGCATCCGCACGGTGATGATCACCGGCGACAACCCGATGACCGCCGCCGCCATCGCCGCGGAGGCCGGCGTGGACGACTTCCTCGCCCAGGCCACCCCGGAGGACAAGCTGGCGCTGATCCGCGCCGAGCAGGCCCAGGGCAAGCTCGTCGCCATGTGCGGCGACGGCACCAACGACGCCCCCGCCCTCGCCCAGGCCGATGTCGGCGTCGCCATGAACACCGGAACGGTGGCGGCCCGGGAGGCCGGCAACATGGTCGATCTCGATTCCGACCCGACCAAGCTGATCGAGATCGTCGGCATCGGCAAGCAGCTGCTGATGACCCGCGGTGCGCTGACCACCTTCTCCATCGCCAACGACGTGGCGAAGTACTTCGCGATCATCCCGGCGATGTTCCTCGGGCTCTATCCGCAGCTCCAGGCCCTCAACGTCATGGGGCTGGCCTCGCCGCAGAGCGCGATCCTGTCGGCGATCATCTTCAACGCGCTGATCATCGTGGCGCTGATCCCCCTGGCGCTCCGGGGCGTGACCTACCGGGCCGTCGGCGCCGCCGCGCTGCTGCGCCGGAACCTGCTGATCTACGGGCTCGGCGGCGTGCTGGTTCCGTTCGCCGCCATCAAGGCGATCGACCTCGCCGTCACCGCCCTGCACCTCGCCTGAACCGCCCCCTCGGAGACCCGCCATGCTCAGCCAGCTTCGCCCCGCCCTGGTCCTGCTCACCGTCCTCACGGCGATCACCGGCCTCGCCTACCCGCTCGCCGTCACCGGCCTCGCCGGCCTGATCTTCCCCGCGCGTGCCGCCGGCAGCCTGATCGAGCGCGACGGCCATGTCGTCGGCTCGGGCCTGATCGGCCAAAACTTCACCGGCGCCACCTACTTCCACGGCCGTCCCTCGGCCACGAGCGCCGCGGACCCGGCCGATCCGTCGAAGACCGTGCCGGCGCCCTACAACGCGTCCAATTCCGCGGGCTCCAACCTCGGCCCGACCAGCGCCGCGCTGGCCGAGCGGGTCAAGGGCGACCGGGACGCGCTGACGGCGGAAAATCCCGGCCGGCCTGTCCCGGTCGATCTCGTCACGGCGAGCGGCTCGGGCCTCGACCCGGATATCTCGCCCGACGCCGCCCTGTTCCAGGTGCCGCGGGTCGCCAAGGCCCGCAACCTGCCCGAGGACCGCCTGCGCCAGCTCGTCGCCGCGCAGAGCGAGGGCCGCACGCTCGGGCTGCTCGGCGAGCCACGGGTGAACGTGCTGGCGCTGAACCTTGCGCTGGATGGGTTGGGTGGGCGCTGAACGGCCATCCAGGACGCACGGCATCGTTCCGATCCATCCTCGCGGGACGATGCAGCTGCACCCGAAGGCCGGCGGCCCAACGGATCGGACGGTCGAGACAGCTCGAGAACCGGCACGTTTTGAGTCTGTTCGTAAGGCGGCTTCTTGAGCCGGCCTCAATCCAACCGCTGGACTGAACGGTATTCGCAGGCGACCCACGCTGGTATCGTGATCGATCGATGGACGGCTCAGGGGCTTCCCGCGCGGACGCTCTTGCCGGCACCGACCTGGTATCCCGCGATCGTCAGAACTCTCGAGATGTCATGAGCGACCTTGTGCAGCGAAAGGCGGACGTGATCGCCTTCTATGAGCTGATGTTCAACGATTGTCGTCCGCGGAAGGCAATCGAGCGTTACGCAGGGGCCGAGTACGTCCAGCACAATCCACATGTGGCGACCGGAAAAGACGGGTTCATCACCTATTTCGAACGCATGGCGCGGGAATGGCCTGGTAAGCGCGTCGAGATCAAGCGCGCCGTCGCCGAGGGCGAATTCGTGGTTCTTCACTGTCTCCAGCGCTGGCCCGGCGGCCACGACTACGCGACCATGGACATGTTCCGGCTCGATGCCGACGGGAAGATCGTCGAGCACTGGGACGTGCTTCAAATCCTCCCGGAGACCTCCGCCAATCCGAATGGCATGTTCTGAGGCGGCGAAACGTCCTTCCGCACCACGACCTGCAACGTGGAAGGGATTGCCGCGTGCGAGACCGGAGCGGCGGGAATCCGGCCCGATGCGAACCCCATCCGTGTCGCGCTGACCGCGGGTACCCTGAAAGAACCATGCCCGAGACCGGCCGAGACCCGACCCGTCCCACCCCCGAGGCGCTGCTGGAAACGGCGCGCCGGGAGTCGCGGACCCGCGGCCGGCTGAAGGTTTTCCTGGGGGCCGCCCCCGGGGTCGGCAAGACCTTCGAGATGCTCACCATCGGCCGCGCTCGGCGCGAAGCCGGCCTCGACGTGGTGGTGGGCGTCGTCGAGACCCACGGCCGGGCCGAGACCGAGGCGCTGCTCGACGGGTTCACGATCGTCCCGCGCCGCACCGTGCCCTACCACGGCACCACGCTCGACGAGATGGATCTCGACGCCCTCCTGACCCGGAGGCCGGCCCTCGCGCTGGTGGATGAGCTCGCCCACACCAACGCGCCGGGATCCCGCCACCCGAAGCGCTACCAGGACGTCGAGGAACTGCTCGACGCCGGCATCGACGTCTACACGACGCTCAACATCCAGCATGTCGAGAGCCTCAACGACGTGGTGGCGCAGATCACCCGCATCCGCGTGCGCGAGACCGTGCCGGACGGCATCCTCGACCGGGCGGACGACATCGAGGTGGTCGACCTCAATCCGGACGACCTAATCCAGCGGCTCAAGGACGGCAAGGTCTACGTCCCGACCAACGCCGAGCGCGCCCTGAAGCACTACTTCTCCCGCGGCAACCTCACGGCCCTGCGCGAGCTGGCCCTACGCCGCACCGCCGACCGGGTCGACGACGAACTCCTCAGCCACATGCAGGCCAACGCCATCGCGGGGCCCTGGAGCGCCGGCGAGCGGGTGCTGGTCTGCATCAGCGCCGATCCGCGCTCGGCCGGCCTGGTGCGCTACGCCAAGCGCGTCGCCGACCGGCTGCACGCGCCCTGGACCGCCCTGTACATCGAGGCGCCGCGCGCCGGGTCCGCCAGCGAGGCGGCGCGCGACCGGATCGCCGAGACCCTGCGGCTCGCCGACCGGCTCGGTGGCGATGCCGTCACCCTGCCGGGCGGCCGGCGCGTCGCCGACGACATCCTGGCCTATGCCCGCTCGGCCAACGTCAACCACATCGTGGTCGGCAAGGCGGCACGTTCCTGGATCTTCGAGCTGGTGAACGGCTCGGTGGTCCACGACCTCGTGCGCCGCAGCGGCAACATCAGCGTCCACGTGGTGCCGGGCGAAGCCGTGCCGGCCGAGGCTCCGGCGCGCCGGACGGTCGCCACCGCAACCCCGGCCGCGGCCTTCGAGCCCGGCCCCTACGGGATGGCGCTCCTCGCCTCCGCGGCGGCGCTCGGGGCGGCGCTCCTGCTCCAGCCCTATACCGGCATCGAGAATGCCGACCTGATGCTGCTCACCGCCGTGGTCGCGGTCGCGGTTCGCTGGGGGCTCGGACCTTCGCTCGCCGCGGTGGTCTCGGCCTCGCTGGCCTACAACTTCTTCTTCCTGCCGCCGCTCTACACCTTCACCATCGCCGACCCGACCAACGTCGCGGCGTTCCTGCTGTTCACGCTGGTGGCCGTGCTGGTCTCGAACCTCGCCGCCCGGGCTCGCCGCATCGCCATGATCAGCCAGGGCCGGGCCGCGTCCACGGAGCGGTTGTTCGGGTTCTCGCGCAAGCTCGCGGGCTGCGGCACCCTGGACGACGTGCTCTGGGCCACCTGCGCGCAGGTCGCCGCCATGCTCCGGGTGCGGGTCGTCCTGCTGCTGCCGGATGGCAAGCCCGTCACCGTCCGGGCCGGCTACCCGCCCGAGGACCGGCTCGATGCCGCCGACCTCGCCGCGGCCCAGTGGGCCTTCGACAACGACCGCCCGGCCGGGCGCGGTGCCGACACCCTGCCGGGCGCCAAGCGGCTGTTCCTGCCGATGCGCACCGGGCGCGGCACCATCGGAGTGATCGGCCTCGACGCGGACGGCGCCGGCCCGATCCTGACCCCGGAGGGTCGCCGCCTGCTCGATGCGCTGGCCGACATGGGCGCGCTCGCCATCGAGCGGGTGCGGTTGGTGGAGGATCTCGACCGTGCCGAGCGCGCCGCCGAGACCGACCGCCTGCGCCAGGCGCTCCTGACCTCGATCAGCCACGACTTGCGAACCCCCCTGGCCTCCGTGCTGGGGGCGGCCAGCACGCTGCGCGACCTCGACGCCGACCTCGGCCCCGAGGCCAAGGCCGAGCTGCTCGCGACGATCATTGCGGAATCTGAGCGGCTGAACCGCTTCATCGCCAACCTGCTCGACATGACCCGCCTGGAGGCGGGCGCGGTGGCCCCGAACCTCGCCCCCCAGGACGTCGCAGAGACCGTCGACACCGCCCTGCGCCGGGTCGAGCCGGTGCTGGCCGACCACAGGGTCGTACTCGACCTGGCGCCCGATTTGCCGGTGCTCCGCTTCGATCCGGTCCTGTTCGAGCAGGTGCTGGTGAACCTGCTCGACAACGCCGCCAAGTACGCGCCGGCCGGCTCGACCGTGACCGTGCGGGCCCGCAGGGCGGGCGACCGGGTGCGGCTGGAAATCCTCGACGAGGGCGACGGCCTGCCCGAGACGGAGGTCGAGCGGGTGTTCGACAAGTTCTACCGGGTCCGCAAGAGCGACCGGGTCCGGGCCGGCACCGGGCTGGGGCTGGCCATCGCGCGCGGCTTCGTCGAGGCGATGGGCGGCACCGTCACGGCCGCCAACCGGCGCGACCGCCTCGGGGCGGTCTTCACCGTGACGCTGCCGGTCCCGGCCCGGACCGGGCGCAAGGACATCGCCGCATGAGCCCGACCCTATGAGCCCGACCATCCTGGTCATCGACGACGAGCCGCCGATCCGGAAGCTGCTGCGCACGGGGCTGTCCACGCAGGGCTACGCGATCCTGGAGGCGCCGAACGCCGCGACCGCCCTCGACGTGCTGGGGCGCGAGCGGGTGGATCTCGTCATCCTCGATCTCGGGCTGCCCGACATGCGCGGCCACGACCTGCTGCGGGCGATCCGGGCCCGCCATCCCGCGCTGCCCGTGGTGGTGCTGTCGAGCCGCACCGACGAGGGCGGCAAGGTCGAGGCCCTCGACCTCGGCGCGGACGACTACGTGACCAAGCCGTTCGGCATGGCGGAGTTGCTGGCCCGCCTGCGCGCCGCCCTGCGCCACCAGCTCGCCGTCCAGGGTGAACGGCCGATCTTCAAGGTCGACCGGCTCACGATCGACCTCGTCCGGCGGATCGTGAAGGTCGACGAGGCCGAGGTGAAGCTCACCCCGCGCGAGTACGATTTCCTGCGCGTGCTGGTGCTGCATGCCGGCAAGGTGCTGACCCATGCGCAGCTGATGCAGGCGGTCTCGGTCTCCTCCGATCCGCAATATCTGCGCGTCTACATGCGCCAGCTCCGGCAGAAGCTGGAGGCCGACCCCGAACGCCCGCGCATCCTGTTGACCGAGACCGGCGTCGGCTACCGCCTGCGCGCGCCGGAGGACGAGCCGCCCGTCACGGAGAACGGGCGGGCGCCCACCGGCGGCGCCTGAGAACGGAGTCTCGGCCGGCTCAGAGCCGGAGCGCGATCCGCTCCGCCGAGACCTGAACGGCATCGGGGCGGTGATCGGTCTCCCCGGCCGCGTAGTCGAACGCCGCCTCCCGGCTGCGGAACAGGCCACCGGCCCGCCCGTGGATCTCGATGGCGACCCAGTGCCCCTCCGGATCCTGGCCGACGATGAACCGGGCGGTGTCCCCCGCGGGGGCGGCGACGTGGATGGTGGGCGACATCGGATGTCTGGGGTTCCCGCGATCCTCCGGGGACCGCACCGTGAAGGTGGACCCGAACGCATAAGGGTTCGAGCGGGACGCCCGGCCGATCTCATAAGCGCCTCGTTAGGATTTTCCGTCCTTTGACGGCTCACGCGTTAGCTTATGGGCCGCGAGGACAGAAATGACCTACAGTACGGGCAGTCTATTTTATAGAAAAGGCGTCCAGAACCCGCGTATACATACAATAATACGACGCATATGCCCGTTGAGGAAATGAAATTTCATGATGTGATCCGACGTGACATCACGCTGATGGTGGCGCGGCGATCGTCATGGCTCGAATGATCTCAAGTGTACTGCTTTTGGCGTCGCTGGTTTTGTTCTTCCTGTCGATCGCCAGCCGTGTTCGCGAATGCTCATCCGAATCGGGTGGGCATTCGGATGATTCCCGGTGCCGGTGATCTGCGTTGCCATTCATGCCGGGAGCTTCGGCTCCGCGTCCTGATCGCGCGCGCGACCAGCCTGCTGTTCGTGCGAGCCTGGCGTGAAATCGCGTTGTACCGGGATGACGCCGAAGTGCCGATCAGTCCGGTAACGGGGATGCAGATCCGGCGGTCACGGGGGCGCGAGCCGAAGTCCCGCGGGGACGTCGATGCGACGTCTATCGGTGTCGGATGATGCTGGGAGCGGTGATGGCTCCCCGAGCAGGACTCGAACCTGCGACAAGGCGATTAACAGTCGCCTGCTCTACCAACTGAGCTATCGGGGATCACGAGCGGGTCTCTACACACCAGGATCGCGGGACGCAAGACCCTGAATGGCGCGATCGGCACCGTTCGCCGGGGCTCACCCATTGCGCGCCCTGAGAAAGGTGGTTTGCCGGCGCTCGACCGGGCCGGCTGTGGCTTTTCTGTTACGGTTGGTTGGGGGGGCGCGGCGCCAGCCCCAGCCTGCCGCGCCAGATGCGGTGTCGCGGGGTCATCCCATCGTCACGGCGGCCGCCTAGACGGTCGGACCATCGGCACGGGCCGTCGCCAAGCGCCCCCCGACGCAGATCCCCCGCTGGTCCGAACCGCAAGGCGTCCGCGCCGTGCCGTCCGGTCATGCCGCGTTCGCCCGGACAGCCGGCCTCGGTCGCGTGCGGGCCTGCCTGCCACGTATTCGGAGTGTTCACGATGTCGCGCGATCCCGACGGCCTTCAGGCAGGCGACGCCCTCGGCCCGGAGCGTGGCAGCCGCATGCCCGACTACATCGGCGGCGCCGTGATCGGCTTCCTCATCGTCGCCGCCGCGGTGCGCGTGATCCTGGCGCACACGGTCTGATGAGGTCCGCGCACGATCCGGCGACCGGGCCGCATCGCCGGGAACAGATTTTGACGCGCGGCATCGATGGCAAGACCGAAGAGCGCTCCGGCATTTCAATGACTGTTTCTTCTCGTTTGTACTGATCGGCCCGAATATATCTCAGAATTATTGCATATCGCTTCGCGGCGTTTGCCGGCTATATTTAGTGTTGGCGCAAGCTTTGCTGTAGTACGGCCCTCCCACTCGATTCTCGCGGATAGCGGTTCTCTTCCCATGCGCATTTCCCTCGGCCTCAAGCTGGCGGCGGTCGTCGGCCTGTTGGGCTTCGTTGCGGTCGGCATCTCGGCCTTCGCCATCCGGCAATCGCTGTGGGAGCAGGAGCGCGCCGCCGCCACCGACAAGATCTGGAATGCCGGGCTGCAGGCCGGCGCCCTGGGTCAGGCGATCGAGCACGCGGTCGTGCAGGCCACCGCCCTCTACACCGCCGAGGACACCAGGGAGGCGCGCACGCGGCTGTCCGCGCTGCACGACGCCCTGGCGGCGGTGGAACAGGTCCGGGTGCCGTTCCTGGCGGCGATGGAGGATCAACTGCCGCCGGATCGGCGCCGCCGGTTCGACCTGTTCGTGAAGGAGTTCATCGCCTACCAGAACGACACCGCCGAACTCGGCCTGACGATCTCGCCCAAGGCCGCCCTGATCCAGGCCACCGACGAGTCCACGGTGAAGAACCGCGAGCACATGATCGCGGAGATCGGCCTGCTCGGACGCGAGGTGCTGGCCCGGCTCAACGAGCGGCGCGCCGCCGACGCCGCGGATCGCAGCGCCGCCCGCCTGGCGTTGATCGTAGTGCCCGCCGTGGCGCTCGCCCTCGGCCTGCTCGCCGCGATCTGGATCATCCTCAGCCAAGTCCAGAAGCCGCTGGGCCGACTGAAATCCAGCATGACCGCGCTGGCGGCCAACGACCTCGACCGGACCATCCCGTTCACCCACCGCCGGGACGAGATCGGCGAGATGGCCAGCGCCATCGCGGGCTTCCAGACGGCCCTGATCGAGAAGCGGACGCTCGATGCCGAGGCCCAGGCCCGGCGGGACCGCGACCGCGTCCGGGCCGAGCAGCTGGCCGAGGCGACCCGCGCCTTCGAGGGGGAGACCCACCGCGCCGTGGCGGATCTCGCGGGATCGGCCGACTCGATGCAGGATGCCGCCGCGACGCTCACCGGAACGGCCGGCGACATGGCGGCCCGGGCCGCCGTGGTGGCGGGTGCCTCGAGCCAGACCGCCGACATCGTCGACAGCATCGCCAGTGCGGCCGAGGAGTTCGCGGCCTCCGCCCGGGAGATCGAGGGGCGGGTCCGCCGCACCAGCGAGATCGCGGCCTCCGCGCTGACCGACACCAAGCAGCTGGAAATCACGGTCTCGAGCCTGTCGCAGGCGGCCGCCGAAATCGACGCCGTCGTCACCCTGATCCGGACGGTGGCGGAGCAGACCAACCTGCTGGCCTTGAACGCCACCATCGAGGCGGCCCGCGCCGGCGCGGCCGGACGCGGCTTCGCCGTGGTCGCCGCCGAGGTGAAGGCGCTCGCCGGCCAGACCGCGCTCGCCACCGACCGGATCACCGGCCAGGTCGGGTCGATCCAGGGGGCCGCCGCCAACACAGTCGGCGCCATCGCGTCGATCGGCGAGACGATCGCCCGGATGAGCGTCATCGCCTCCGAGGTCGCCCATGCGGCGGACCAGCAGGGCGCGGCCAGCCAGGAGATCGCCCGGGCCATCGCGGATGCGGCGGCGGATTCGCACAAGGTCTCGGAGAGCGTCGGAGGCGTGCGCGCCGCGGCTGCCTCCAACGAGGTGCAGGCCGAGCAGGTGCGTGGCAGCGCCTCCCGGGTGAGCACCGGGACCCGCACCCTGCAGCAGGCGATCGAGACCTTCCTGGGGCAGGTCCACGCTGCGTAAGGTTCTACCCGGTGCCTGAAACCGCATTTCGGGCGCCGGACAAGACAGCCTGGGCGCGCGCGACCGTCCTGAAAAGGCTGGCCAGCGGCCCGAGATGGATCGGGACCGCTCCCACGCCGAACTGTGGGGGCCGGCACTGCTGCGGCGCGCGATGGAAACGCCTGGACACGTCCGCGATCCTCCGGGGTTTCCGACGTTGCCGTTCGTTCCCAGCGGGACGGAGCGCGAACAGAATCGCCCGGGGTAGCGGAACAGGCCTGTCGCCAAGGCATGATCGGATCCAAGCGCGTCCTGCGTGCGAACGCAGGCGGCCGCGCTGCCGATAGTGTCATATCCGAGCGCACCGGCTTGGTATTGTTTCTGAATACAATAAAAATGGTGTAGCTATTTCTATAATTGAGACTTAATCTAGCGTATATTTGAACGTAAATAGAAAACAAATTCAGTATTGACAACTTTTACGTGTATTGACGGATCGAGGATTTGGCTCGTATCTTTATACGAAGAGCCAGAGCAACGTCGCCGAACCGTCCCGCTATCCCATGTTTGCAGTGTCGATTTTTGATCCGGCGGGCTCGTTCCGTCAGGGCTGCGCGTCGCCATGCCGGAGGCGGCTGAGTTTCGGCCCGGCGATCCGCCGGCGCTGAGGCTGCGGCGCGCAGATCCAACGCCTGGCGCATCGTCCCGAGCACCGGGATCGCCTCGAACCCGGCCACGTGCCCCGTGATCTCGATCGCCGGACGGTCTCCTCACCCTTCGGCATCGCCGTTTCCGCCTTCGGCCAGGCGCCTTGCCGCGACGCGATCGTGCGTCGGTCCAGAAGAGAACAGTATCGTGCTTCAGATGCGCAATTCCTTCGGCTTCAAGCTGGCGGCGGTCGTCGGCCTGCTGGGCTTCGTGGCTCTCGGCATCTCGGCCTTCGCCGTCCGGCAATCGCTGTGGGAGCAGGACCGCGCCGCCGCCACGGACCGGATCTGGAATGCCGGGCTGCAGGCCGGCGCCCTGAGCCAGGCCATCGAGCACGCGGTCGTGCAGGCCACCGCCCTCTACACCGCCGAGGACACGCAGGAAGCGCGGACGCGTCTCTCCGGGCTGCAGGACGCCCTGGCGGCGGTGGAACAGGTGCGGGTGCCGTTCCTGGCGGCGATGGAGGATCAACTGCCGCCGGATCGGCGCCGCCGGTTCGACCTCTTCGTGAAGGAGTTCATCGCCTACCAGACCGACACGGCCGAACTCGGCCTGACGATCTCGCCCAAGGCCGCCCTGATCCAGGCCACCGACGAATCCACGGTGAAGAACCGTGAACGCATGATCGCGGAGATCGGCGGCCTCGGGCGCGAGGTGCTGGCCCGCCTCAACGACCAGCGCGCGGCCGGCGTCATCGAGCAGCGCCGGGCGATCGTCGCCCTGATCGTGGCGCCGGCGGTGGCGCTCGCCCTGGCGCTGGCCGCCTCGATCTGGATCGCCGTCTCCCAGATCCAGAAGCCCCTGAGACGCCTGAAAGCCGCCATGCAGGCTCTGGCGGCGGACCGGCTCGACGACACGATCCCGTTCACCGAGCGCCAGGACGCGATCGGCCAGATGGCGCATGCCATCGCGGCGTTCCAGGCGGCGATGATCGAGCGGCGGACGCTGGACCACGACGCCCGGGCGCGGACGGCGCGCGACCTCGTCCGGGCCGAGCGGCTGGCCGCGGCGACCCAGGCCTTCGACGCCGAGATGCAGCGGACGGTGGCGGATCTCGCGGCTTCCGCGGACGCCATGCAGGCCTCGGCCGACGCGCTATCGGGTCTTGCGGGCGAGACGACCGTGCAGGTCGCCGTCGTGGCGGAGGCGTCCGATCAGACCGCCGGTGTCGTGGTCAGCATCGCCAGCGCCGCCGAGGAGTTGTCGGTCGCGGCCCGGGAGATCGAGAGCCAGGTCCGGCACACCAGCGAGATCGCCTCGACGGCGCTCTCGGATACGCAAGGGCTGGTGGCGACGGTGACGACCCTCTCGCAAGCCGCGGACGACGCCGGCGCCGTGATCGCGCTGATCCGCGCCGTCGCCCAGCAGACCAACATGCTGGCGCTCAACGCCACCATCGAGGCCGCCCGGGCCGGCGCGGCCGGACGGGGGTTCGCCGTGGTCGCCACCGAGGTCAAGGACCTGGCGGCGCAGACCGCGCAGGCGACCGACCGCATCGCCCATCACATCGGGGCGATCCAGGCGGCTGCCGCCGATACGGTCGGGGCGATCGGCTCGATCGGCACGGTGGGCCAGACGATCGCGCAGATGAGCTCAATCGCCTCCGAGGTCGCGGTTGCGGCGGACCAGCAGGGCCAGTCGAGCCAAGTGATCGCCCGCGCCATCACCAGCGCGGCGACGGATTCCCGGAAGGTCTCCGACAGCGTAGCGGGCGTGCGCGCCACCGCGGCCTCCAACGAGGTGCAGGCCGAGCATGTCCGGACGAGCGCCCTGCAGGTGAATGCCGGGACCCACAGCCTGCAGCGGGCGATCGAGACGTTTTTGGCCCAGGTCGCCGCGGCCTGACGGCATCGTCCTGAAAGGCGGAAGGCCCTTCGAGGGAGACGACAGGGGGGCGGCGGCCATGCCGGCGTTCGCGACGCGGGACATCCGCCGTCTCGACGGCACGAAGACCGGGCGGCGGTAGCGTGCGTTATCTCGGAAGATCGATGGAGGCCTCGCCCGGAATCGAACCGGGGTGCAAGGATTTGCAGTCCTCTGCGTAACCACTCCGCCACGAGGCCCCTCGTCGCGACGCCGTGGCGCCGCCCTCGGAGCCTGGCGGCCGGCTCCGGGTGGGGGTCTCTAGCAGAGGTGGGCGGCGGCAGGCAACGGTCGCGATGCGGCTTCCCAGGGCGATCGCTTGAAAGGAATGGATTTCGGTGTTGCCTTTTGCGTGATTCACAGGGGGCCTCGGTCTGGTGAGGCATCCGATGTCAGGCAAGGCACTGGTGGAGCATTTTTCGGCGTTGGAAGACCCGCGCCAGAGTTGGAAGGTGGTCTACCCGCTGCCGGAGATCATGTTGCTGGTCCTGTGCGCGACCCTGGCCTCGGCCGAGGACTTCGTCGAGATCCGACGCTGGGGCCGGGAGAAGCTGG
Organism: Methylobacterium mesophilicum; assembly: GCF_022179445.1. Classification (GTDB taxonomy): domain Bacteria; phylum Pseudomonadota; class Alphaproteobacteria; order Rhizobiales; family Beijerinckiaceae; genus Methylobacterium; species Methylobacterium mesophilicum. The sequence continues at coordinate 196,808 of NZ_BPQU01000007.1, forward strand.
AATTCCTGCGCACGATGCTGCCGTTCCGACATGGCATCCCGTCGCACGACACCCTCAACGACGTTCTGAACGCCCTCGATCCAGGCCTGTTCTCGGCGTGCTTTGCCGCCTGGGTCGAGGCCCTGCGCGAGACCGAGCCCGACATCGTCGCGATCGATGGCAAGAGTTCGCGTCGCGCCCGCGCCAAGGGCGGCCATCCACTCCATGTCGTCTCGGCCTGGGCCACGCGCCAGCGCTTGGTGCTGGGCCAGGAGGCCGTGGGTGAGAAGGCCAACGAGATCGTGGCGATCCC
>NZ_BPQU01000008.1 GCF_022179445.1 Methylobacterium mesophilicum
AACGGTATCGGCCCCCCGGGGTGACAGGATCAGCGCTCGGTCGAGCAGGGTGACGCCGCGCGAACCGCCGCCGAGGGGCCGGTAACAGGCCTCGGTCGCGCAGAGCAGCACGCGGGGGGACGACCGCAGGTCGCCGTAGAACTCGCGTACCTGGGCGCGCGCCGTCTCGATTGTCGCCTTGGCAGCGGCGCGACGGTCCGGGGACATGTCACCCTCGACGTAAACGCCGTCGCCCAGATCGGTGAAACCGTAGCAGGACGGGCAACCCGCGGTGGCTGCGGCCGGGTAGGTAAAATGGAGGACTGCGGTCGCGGCGGCTCCCACGATGACGAGCAGAGCGATGATTCTCTTCATCGGTTCCCCTCCCCCGTTGCGGGCAGCAAGGACTGCCGGAAGGCACAGAAGTCGATCCTGCCGCGGCGCCATCTCTCGCGCCAGCCTAGCGACGGTCTCAGCCAGAAGGGGCTCACGGTGAAGTGATCCGGCCTGTCGCCATCGCCCGACCTGCCGGCCAGCTCATTCAACGTTGACCGGCAACGCCTCTGACGGCGAGTTGCCAGTAGACCGCCCCGCCCACCGCCCCGGCGGCCGCGGCTTGCACCAGGTGATCGACCGTGACGGGCAACAGGCGCCCCAGGACGAGACCGATGGCGGCACCGCAGGCCATGTGGATGGCCGGGTGGCGCAGGCCCAACCGGACCGAGACGGCCAGGCACAAGAGGAAGCCCGGCATCGCGAAGACCGTCACGAACAACGTGGCCATGACGAAAGTGATTGCGACCGAGCCCCAGTCGGATGGGAACACTGGCTCGGCGACGGTTGGGGGTGAAGGCTCGACCAGCGCGGCGGACGCTCCCGCCAGCATCAAGACCGTTATCGCCGCCGCCACGGCGGCGAGGTAGCCGCCGAGCACCCGCACGACCGGGTCTCGGCGTTGGTCTGTCGTGGCTCGGTTCGGCGTCGTAGCCTCCCAAGGTGAGTTCTTGGGCGACGTTAGCGCGCCATGTTACCACAGGCAAAGTCTCGGGCACGGCCGCGATGATGGTTCTGTCCGCAAGGAGCCTCGCAATGAAGCAGGCATGCCTCGCTGTCCTGATGCTCTGGTCGACGGCGGCGGCGGCGGAGGTGCCGACGCTCTGCGCGGACGCGCCGAACCAGATCGAGGGGACGCTATGCGCCAAGCGCAAGTTGGACGATGCCGAGGTCGGCCTCGCGAAGGTACAGGATGCCCTGCAGGCCAAGCTCGACCCGAACGGGCGGCGCAACCTCGACATTGCGCAGAAGGCATGGCGGCGCTTCCGCGACCTCGAATGCCAGCTTGAGACCGGCTACGACGCTGAGCACCCCGATAGGAACGGCTCGATCATGCCCATGCTCATCGAGGAATGCGAGACCGCCATGACCGAGCGCCGGACCCGCGACCTGACGGACCAGTTGGCTTGCCCGGGCGGGGACATGTCATGCGAGCGGTAAGCGTCCTGCGGCACTCGGCGACCTACCTCGGGGCATCCGCGGCATTCGCTATCGTGGCGCCGGCTGCCTACGCGGCAAGCTTTGACTGCGCCAAGGCGTCGACTGGAATGGAGCGCCTCGTCTGCGAGGATGCCGCCCTCGGTGCCCGGGACGAGATCATGGCGAGGCTTTACGCGGCCGCCCTGAAGGCCGGCAAGCGCGATGGGGTCGAGGCGCGGCAGCGAAAGTGGCTGAGGACCGCTCAGATCTGCAACGCCTCAGTCTGCCTGGCCGAGGCCTACGACAGGCGGAACGCCGAACTACAACGGTCCGAGGGAGGGACCATCGTCGGCACGGACTTCTTCAGCGAGGAGCCCAAGGGCAACCACGCGACCCTCAGCGTCGTGGGGCCGGTCCACGGCTTCGCCAGCGTGTCCCTTTCTTCGACGTACATCGGGGCCGGCGGCGAGGAGGCGGGCGATGTGTTCGCCATCGGGACTGACGCCTTGTTGGACCTCCGGGAAGGGCGCGCCACCTTCTCCGATGGCCCCTGCAGGCTGGCCTTTGCGCCGCTGAATGCGGACCGTTGGGAGGTCACCCAGTCCGGCACCTGCGAACTGCCCGGCGGCACGGTATTCGCCGGCGTCTACCGTCGCCTGCCTTGACAGGACCGCGACCGGCCGCCGGTCGCCATTGCGCTCGCGACACCTGACAATCATCGGCGGACAGGCGGTCGATGATGGAAGACGCACCAGCGTGGACGCTCATCAAGGCAGGGCGGGTTCGCTAAGCGTCCGTCCGCCTGCGCCCGGCACGTCCGCTTATGAAAAGAGCCCTGAACTCGTTCTACGTCTGGCTCGGGTCGATGACGGCCAGTCCGCACTGCATTGGATCGGGCGGCGACGCTGGCGTCACGTGTCTCGCTGGCGTCGGCGACCGGGTAGTACGGAGTTACGCGTTAGCGATGGGTCGAAGCCGAACTGCAGCCAAGTGATCAATTAAGGCGTTTCGTTTCGGCGATGTCACCCGGAGGACTGGCTTGGGGATGACTCAGTCGGATTGGCGGAACTACAATCTCGCGTCCGACCACGGCCCCAATCCAGCTGAGGAGATACAGGGTGAGCGGAACAGACTCCGATGCCGAAACGGTCCGAGACATCGAGGCGGTTGCGCCGACGTCGCGCCGGCGGTTCCTTGCACGAGGATCCGCTCTCATCTACGGCGGCGTCGTTGCCGAATTTGCAGCTAGCCCGGCCTCCGCGAACGGGCCGCCAAGCGTGCCGCCTTGGATGAAGGTACCGGGCGCAGATACAGGGGCGCATCCTTACGGAACGCCGTCGCCGTTCGAGGCGCACGTCGTCAAGAACATCCCGAAGACCCTGCAGCAGTCAATATCGGCCTCGGTACGCACGCCGCTGCAGGAACTCGACGGGATCATCACGCCCAACGGCCTGTTCTATGAGCGCAACCATGGCGGCGTCCCCGAGATCGACCCGACCCAGCATCGACTGATGATCCACGGCCTGGTCGAGCGGCCCCTGATACTCTCGATGGACGACATCCGCCGCTTCCCGAGCCTGTCGCAGATCCATTTCATCGAGTGCTCGGGAAACCCCGACTTTAAGGCGGTGCATGCGGGCCGAACGGCATCGGACCTCGTCGGGCTGTTGAGCTGTGCCGAATGGACGGGCGTTCAGCTCAGGACGGTGCTCGAGGAGGCCGGGCTCAAGCCCGGTGCCAAGTGGGTGATCGCCGAGGGTGCCGATGCGGCCGCGCTGACCCGCAGCATTCCGATCGAGAAATGCCTCGACGACGCGCTGCTCGTCTACAGCCAGAACGGCGAGCGCCTCCGCCCGCAGCAGGGCTACCCGTTGCGCGTGCTGCTGCCAGGCTTCGAGGGCAACATGAACGTGAAGTGGCTGCGCCGCCTCAACGTCACGGACGAGCCGGCCTATTCCCGCGAGGAGACCGCGAAGTACACCGACTTGATGCCGGACGGGACCGCGCGGCAGTTCACCTTTATGATGGAGGCGAAATCGGTGATCACGCGGCCGTCGGGCACGCAGCGGATCGAGCCCGGCTTCAACGAGATCACGGGGATCGCCTGGAGCGGGCGCGGGAAGATCGCCCGGGTCGAGGTCTCGGTCGACGACGGCAGGACCTGGCAGGAGGCGCAGCTTCAGACGCCCGTCCTTGGCAAGGCGCTGACCCGGTTCCGCCTCGCCTGGACTTGGACCGGTGTGCCGACCGTCATCCAGAGCCGTGCCATCGACGAGACCGGGTACGTGCAGCCGCTTTTTGCCGAACTGGCCGAGGCCCGTGGACTAAACTCGTTCTACCACAACAACGCTGTCATCCCGTGGCGCATCGCAGGAAGCGGAGAGGTGTCGAATGGCTATGCCAAGGCTTAGCGGCGCTGCCGCCGTCCTGATGCTCGTCGGCGCCGCGAACGCCCTGGCCGCCCCAGCCTCGGCCGAAGGTCGCTACGGCCTCGGACGCGCCGCCACCGAGGCGGAGATTGCCGGCTGGAACATCGACATCGATCGTGACGGCAGGAAGCTCCCAGCGGGAAGCGGCAGCGTCGCGCGCGGCCGTGCGGTTTTCGCCGAACACTGCGCGTCCTGTCATGGCGAGAAGGGGGAGGGCGGCATCGGCGACAGGCTCGTCGGGGGACAGAGCACGCTGGCCTCTGCCAAGCCGGTGAAGACGGTCGGGAGCTTCTGGCCCTATGCGCCCACGCTGTTCGACTATGTCCGCCGTGCGATGCCGATGAACGCACCGCAATCGCTCGACGACGACAAGGTCTACGCTGTGGTCGGCTACCTGCTGAACTTGAACGGCCTCTTGTCGGACGATGCCGTTCTGGACGCCCGGACGCTTCCGGCCGTGCGGATGCCCAATCGCGACGGCTTCGTTCCCGATCCGCGGCCCGACGTGCCCTGAGGCGAGGCGGCGCGCGTATTCCCGAACGATGAGGGTCAGACGATCTTCAGGGCCCAGATCAGGGACAGGCTGACGACGAGTAGGACGACGAGCGATCCGGTGACCGCCAAGGTGACTCGGCCGCCGACCCGCGCCAGCACCCGCACGTCGACGCCGAGACCGAGTGCCGCCATCGACACCACGGTGAGGAGGCCGGCCATCCGGGTCACCGGCTGGGATGCCGCCTCCGGGACTAGCCCGGCCGAGCGCAGGCCGGCCAGGGCCAGGAAGCCGAGGATGAACCAGGGCACGATCTTGAAGAAGCCGAGGCGTCCGGGCCGGACCTTAGCCGAGGCGCCCTCCGTCGGCAGGTGCGGCGCGATGAATGAGAACGCCACCACGACGGGCCCCAGCATGAGCACGCGGACGAGCTTGACCAGGGTGCCGACCTGGGTCGCAAGGATGCCGACTGGGACCGTCGCGGCGAGCACCTGCGGCACCGCGTAGACGGTGAGGCCCGCGAGCGTCCCGTACTGGTGCTCGGACAGACCGACCAGAGGGATGAACAGAGGCAGGCCGAGCACCATCAGCACGCCCAGCACCGCCGTGAAGGCGATGGCGGCGACCACGTCTTTGCTGTCGGCCCCGATCACCGGCGCCACCGCGGCGATGGCCGAGTTGCCGCAGATGGCGTTGCCGCAGGCCACTAGAATGGCCATGCGGGGCGGCAGGCCGAGCGCCCGGCAGATGGCGTAACTAGCCACGATCGCCAGCACCACCGTGGCGACGATGCCGACAAGGAGGCTGGTGCCGGACGCAACGATGGCCCCGAGGCTGATCGAGGCGCCGAGCAGGGTGACGGCGAGTTCGAGCACCTGCTTAGCCGAGAACGCGATCCCGGCCCGGAAGCGGTCGCCTGGGCTCCACAGGGTGCGGAGCGCGATCCCCAGCAGGATCGCGATGACCAGCGCCTCGACGTACGGGTGGCCCGTAGCGCGCTCCTCAAGGGCCTGCACGGCCAGCGCCGCCACCGTGACGGCGAGGCAGACCAGGATGCCGGGCACGAGCGACACGATCCAGCTGCTGGCTGCTTCCGGCCTGCTCGCTCCGGCGGCGGCCGTCGTGATGTTTTTGGCGCTCATGCGAAGCTTTCGAAGCTCATGGTGCCTTTTCGTGATGGAGTCGGAAGAAACACCTGCTCCGGCCGCCGGCGGCGAGAGCGATGTCCGCCCCCATCACTGACATCATCTAAGATCCTTGCGCTTTTCGAATCGGGGTCCATCGTCAGTCCCAACGCCTAGTATGCCTCCGCGAGGTAATCGGCGATGACTTGGCTGTCCGCATCGCTGATCGGCGCATGATAGACTTTACGCATCTTCGTCACCTCGCTGGTCCAGAAGGCCGATCCTTTTCCGGGCGGCTGCATCGCGATGTAGTCGACCGAGTGGCAGCTCTGGCAGTTAGCCTCGGCCGCCGCGCGGCCCGCGTCGTGGCTGGGCGTGGGCCGAAGCTGCGCGGTCGGCTCCGGCAGATCGTAGCTCCGGGGCGCGGCGGCTGCGGGCAGACCAGCCAGAAAGCCGGCTCCCGCAAGCGCGGCCGCGAGGGGAAGGAACGACTTCCCTGCCGTTCTCCTTATGACCCTCGTCATCGTGATCCTCCTCATGCCGCCCGCACCCGGACGGACTCGATGACGTTGCGCATGTAGCCCGGCGGGTTCCATCGGGGCTCCATCGGCTGGGTAGCGCCGTCGTTGCCCGTGGCCTTGACCCGGATCGCGTGCCCCCCCGTGGCCAGATCGACTTCCGCGTTCCAGCGCCGGAAGGCGTAGCCGCCTAGGTCTTGCTCAAGCTTGGCCGGACTCCAGGTCCGGCCGTCGTCGGCGGAGACCTCCACCGTCTTGATGCCGGAGCCGCCGTCGAAGGCGATGCCGCGCAGGGCCACCTTGCCCGCCTTGACGTCCGCCCCGTCCGTTAGGTTCGTCACGAAGGAGCGGACGTTGAGGCGGCCGATCGGCACGGTCTTGTCCGCCGCCTTGCCAGGCTCGGTGCAGGCGCAGGCGTTGTCCGGGATGCGGTAGGCCGTCTTCATCCAAAACCCTTCGTAGGGCTTGTCGAGGACGGTGACGGCGTTGAGGTGCTTCACCCAATAGGTACCGTAATAGCCTGGCACCACGAGGCGCAGCGGAAAGCCGTTGAGCCAGGGCAGTTCCTCCCCATTCATGCTCCAGGCCAGCATCACCGCCCCGTCGCGGGCGTGGTCGAGGGTAAGCGCCTTCGCAAAGTCCGGCGTTTCCGGAAGGACCGGCCCGTCTAGCCCTTCGAAGGAGACCTGCACGGCCCCGGCCTTCACGCCTGCCTTGTCGAGAACGGTCTTCAGGGGCACGCCGACGAAGCGGGCGCAGCCCATGGCCCCGTTCGCGAGCTGGCCGCCCGCGACCCGCGGCTCGACGAAGCCGCGCGAGTTGCCCGAACACTGGTTGACCGCGACTACCTCGGTCCCGCCCATCCCCTTGAGGTCGGCGAGCGAGAGGGAGACCGGGCGCTCGACATGGCCGCCGATTTCGACGCGGAAGGCCTGAGGGTCGATCTCGGTGGGGATGTCGGCGAGATGGTAGCGCACGAAGAAGGCGTCGTTCGGGGTGATCGCGCCTTCGTCGAACACTGAGAACGGCGTTTCGAGCTGCGGCGGCCGTGCGGTCATCTGCAGAAGCGGACGCTTACCGGGATAGGCCACGAGCGGCCGCTCGCCGTTGCCGAACGGGAGTGTGACGGCCTGGCCGGCCCGGGCGGCGAAGGGCGCGAGAGATGCGCCGGAGGCCGCGAGCAGCCCGGCTCCGGCCTGCCTTAGGAGCGTTCTGCGATCGATATTGGTCATCCCGGCATGTCCCCGTCCGGCTGAAGGCGCCTGCAGCGTCCGCGCGGTCATCGCAGGACGGAGGCGTAGTGAATGTCTTCGGTGAGACACGTCGACAGCCGCCACTCCACAGGGCGATCCTCTAGATCGACGGCGATGCGGTCGACCTCAAGCACCGGTGTCCCCGCCGGTTTGCCCAGCAGCTCCGCCTTGTCTGGGTCGAGCGGAATCGCCTTTAGGCGCTCGTGCGCGGTGGCGATGGTGATCCCGAACCGGGTTGCGTAGAGGCTGTAGAGCGTGTTCGGGAGCTCCATCGCCGCTAGTCCGGGAAACAGGCTCGACGGAACCGCGATCGTCTCGAACAGGCAGACGCGTCCGTCGAGGGCGCGCACCCGATCCAGCCGCACCACGCGCGTGTTGCGCAAGAGGGCAAGACGGTCGCGCTCGTCGACGGTGGCGGCGGTCTCTGCGATCGAGACGACCCGGCTCGTCGGCGTGCCGGCCACCGCCCCGTCGGGGCGCAGCTTGAAGAAGCGGAAGACGCTCTGCACGTCGTCGTGCTCGGCCACGAAAGTACCGCGCCCCTGGCGGCGCACCAGCAAGCTGTCGGCGGTGAGAGCGTCGAGGGCCTTCCGGACCGTCCCCTGGCTGACTCCGAGTTCCGCCGCGAGCACCCCCTCGCTCGGGAGGATCTGGCCGGGCTGCCAGACCGCGTCGGCAAGGCGGCGCAGGAGCGTGTCGTAGACTTGCCTGTAGAGCGGCCGGAAGCCCACCGCCTGACCACCCGTACGTTCCATGTCGGCGCGCCCTCGATCCCCGGGCGTGGGAGGAAGGAGGGAGAGCTTTCCCAGCACGGTGTCCCGTCCTTCGTTAAGGCCGAGCCTCGCTCCGGGCAATCGCTCGATCCGGAGGGCCGGCGGCCGGGGGCGGGACCCGTCCGGGATGATGGTCTTCATCGACCGAGCGCCTCGATCTCGGCCACAAGGGCGTCCGGGACGGCGAGGCCCTCGGCTTCAGCCCGGACCCGGAGGGCGAGGCGGCGCGCACCGGGCAGGCGGGCTCCGTCCTGGGCTTCTATGGAACCGGCAAGGTCCGCGAACCGCGCCAGCGCCCCTGGCCCGAAGGCATCCGCCGCGAACGCGATGAAGAGTTGACCGGTGCCCGGAGGATCGCCCTCGGCGTCGAGGAACGAGCTCGCCTCACTGGCGAACCGCCCCCCGGTCAGGCCGGCGGCGAGGAGTTCCACCATAAGGGCGAGCGCCGTGCCCTTGGCGTCGCCGAGCGGCACCATGGTGCCTTTGAGGGCCGCAGCTGGGTCGGTGGTCGGTTGCCCAGCGGCATCGAGGGCCCAGCCCTCGGGAATCGCCTCGCCGCGCTGGCGGGCGGCCATGATCGCGCCACGCGCCACCTTCGAAAGGGACAGGTCGACGACGATGGGGGCTCGGCTCGGGAGGGGGCAGGCGAAGGCGAGGGGGTTCGTCCCGAACACCGCCCGCGACCCTCCCCAGGGGGCCATGGCGGCGGGGGTGTTGGCCAGCAGGATCGCCACGAGCCCGGCCTCAGCCAGGGCCTCGACAGGCCGGCCGGCCGCGCCGCAATGGTGCGAGCGGCGAATGCCGGCCGCCGCAACGCCCTGCTCCCGGACGATCGCCGGAAGTTGCTCCATTACCGCGTCGAGGGCCGGATAGGCGAAGCCATGGGCGGCGTCGATGGCGAGCAACCCGGGCCGGGGTCGCGTCACTGCGACTGTGGCGTCGCCCACCACTTTGCCGGCCTGGACCTGGGCCGCGTAGGAGGCCACCCGCGAGAGCCCGTGGCCCTTCAACCCGTCGGCCTCGGCGCCGACGAGGGCGCGGGCGACGCTCTGCGCGGCAGGTGCCCGCGTTCCGCAGCGGCACAAGGCTTCTGCGACGAGCGTGTGGGCGGCGGCGAGGCTTAAGGTGGTCATGGTCGACCCTCGGAGAGGTGGCGGCGCACGGCCTGAGCGGTCACGCGCGAGACACGCACGTTCGATTCCTGCGTCACGCCCGCGATGTGCGGCGTCAGGATGAGGTTGGGCAGATCCCGGAAGGCCGCGCCTGCGGCGGCGTCGAGGGGCTCCTGCTGAAAGACGTCAAGGGCGGCACCGCCGAGATGCCCGGACCGCAACGCGTCCACCACGGCCGCGCCATCCACTACCTCGCCCCGCGCGGCATTGATCAGCACCGCCCCGGCCGGCATTCGGGCGATGGTGCCCGCATCGATCATCCCGCGAGTCTCGGTTGTCAGCGGCACATGCAGCGACAGGACGTCAGCGCCGGCGACGAGCGCCTCGAGATCGACTCGCGCCACCGCACCGCCATCCGGCCGCCAGGCCGGGTCGTCGGCCGGCAGGAAGGGGTCGTGGGCCGTGACCCGCATCCCGAGGGCGAGAGCGCGGCGGGCGGTCTCGCGAGCAATGGCGCCGAACCCGACGAGGCCGAGGCGCTTGCCCGCGATCTCCCGGCCCATCAGCGCGTTGCGCGGCCAAGTCCCGGCCGCCACCGCGGCCGTGGCGCCGTAGGCGCCGCGCAGGAGCATCATCGCAGTGCCGATCACGTACTCGGCCACCGCGACGTCGTTGGCGCCGGTGGCGGGGTAGACCGCGATACCGCGGTTTCGGCAGGCGTCGAGGTCGATGTTGTCGAGGCCGACGCCGAGACGTCCGACCGCCTTGAGATCGGGCGCGGCGGCCAGCAGTGCCGCGTTCACCTGGGTGCGGTTGCGGACCACGAGTGCGTCCGCATCGGCCAGCGCCTCACGCAGGTCGCTCGGCCGGTCGACCAGGCCCGGGTCGTAGAGCGTCGCGAACGCACCGAGCTCGGCTGCGATGGCAGCCTCGTCCATGAATTCGCTGATCACGACCTTCGGCACGCGGCCCGTCGGGGTATCTGATGTCGGCATGGCACTGGGACTCTGATTGGGCACTGGGGTTCAGGTGGCCGCAACCCCGGCGGGCATCGCCCCGTGAGAGACAGGTTTCGAGGCGGCTCTCGGGGGTGCCGGTTCGTCGATCACCTCGTCCGGCTCGTCGAGGCTGTCGAGGTCGGGCTGGATGCGTCCGTCCAGGACGGCACGGGCGTGGGCGAGGTCGATCTTGCCCTCCCAGCGGGCGATCACCAGGGTCGCCACCATGTTGCCGACGGCATTGGTGATCGCCCGCAACTCGTTGAGGATGCGGTCGACGCCGATGATCAGCGCGATGCCGGCGACCGGCAGGAGCTGGGAGGCCTGGAGCGTCGCGGCGAGCACGAACAGGATGGCGCCGGCGACGCCCGCGACCCCCTTCGATGTCACCAGCGCGATGGCCAGGATCCCGAGTTCCTGCTCCCAGGTGAGCGGGATGTTCAGGGCCTGTGCGATGAAGCCGATCGCCATGGTCAGGTAGATGCACGACCCGTCCATGTTGAAGGACAGGCCGGCCGGCATCACCAGGCCGGTGACGCCCTTCTCGACGGACAGGCCTCCGAGCTTGGCCATCAGGCGCGGCAGGACCGATTCCGTGCTCGTCGTGCCGAGCAGGATGAACATCTCCTCGCGGACGTAGAGGATCAGCTTCCACAGGCTCAGGCCCACGTAGAACCGCATCACGCTGCCGAGGAACAGCACGATGAACACGAAGAACGTCAGATAAAGCGATACGATCAGCAGCCCGTACTGGGCGAGGATGCCAAGGCCGAACTTGCCGATGGTGAAGGCCATGGCCCCGAACGCCCCGATGGGCGCGAAGCGCATGATGATGCCGACGACCTTCATCAGGATATCGCCGAAGGCATGGATCACCTTCAGGGGAAACTGTCCCTTCGGCCCCATCGCGGCGAGGCCCATCCCCACGAGCACGGAGAAGAACATCACCTGCAGGAGGTCGCCTTTGGCGAAGGCGTCGACGGCGCTGTGCGGGATGATGTTGGCGATGATCTCCATCACGCTCTGGGCGTGGGCCTTGCCGGCGATCGTGGCGACGCTCTTGGCGTCCAGGCTCTCCACCGTGGCGTTGATGCCGTCGCCCGGCCGCAGCAGGTTGACGAAGAGCAGGCCGGCGCCGAGCGCGACGGTGGTCGAGACCTCGAAGTAGACGAGCGTCTTGAGGCCCATGCGGCCGACGCTCTTCATGTCCCCGACATGGGCGATGCCGACCACCACGGTGCAGAAGATCACCGGTCCGACGACCATCTTGATCAGGTTGATGAACATGTCGCCGAGGATCTTCAGGCCGACGGCGAACTCGGGAGCCAGCACGCCCACGACGATGCCGAGGGCGATGCCGATCAGGACCTGACCGTAGATCGATCGCAGAAACCTCGATCCCGAACTTCTCATGCGTGTTCCTCCCACAGGACCTTCGAACGGGATGTGCCGCATCGCTGTCGCGCGGTCTTCATCCCTTGGCGAACCTCGCCTTCGCGAAACCCCGATGGCGTCGGGGTGGGGCGCCGCGTTCCGAAAAGGAACGCGGCGGGAGGGCGCGCCCGTCAGGCGCTCCGGTACAGCTTCGTCATCACGAACTCGCGGTGGCCGAGGGATTCGGCGGCCGTGAGACGTCCGTTCGCGGTGCGGACCACCATGTCGATGAGCGCGTCGCCCGCCTGCGGGATGGTCATCTCCCGGGTGAGCACGCCCGAGACGTCGACGTCGATGTGCTCGCCCATGGTGCGCACCGTGCGCGGGTTGCCGGTGATCTTGATCACCGGGACGATCGGGTTGCCGATGACGTTGCCCTGGCCGGTCGGGAAGGTGTGGACCACGTAGCCCGCCGCCGCCATCAGGGTCACGCACTCGGCCGCCGCCGAGGAGGTGTCCATGTAGTACAGGCCCGGCCCCTTGGCGGGGGACTCGGCCGGCTGCAGCGCGTCGATGTAGCGGCAGTCGTGGCCGATCTTCTCGAGGTTGCCAAGCGCCTTCTCCTCGATGGTGCTCAGGCCGCCGAGGATGTTGCCCTTCGTCGGCTGGGAATCCGAGAGGTCGTCGGTCTTGTGGGCCTCGATGACGTCGTCCTGGTAGGACTTCCACATGGTGAACCACTTGTCGCCGATCTCCGGCGTGGCGGCGCGCTCGCGGCAGAGGTGCTCGGCCCCGGTGATCTCCGAGGTCTCGCCGAACACGCCGTAGATCCCCTGCGGGATCAGCTTGTCGTAGAGGTTGCCCACGGTAGGGCAGGAGGACAGGCCGGTGGTGGTGTCGGACTCGCCGCACTTGGTCGAGATCCACAGGTCCGCGATCGGGCATTCCTCGCGGGGCAGCTCGGTCGCCCACTGCACGAAGCGCTTGGCCTGGTAGCTCGCCTTGGCGATGGTGGCGATGTCGCCGTGGCCCTCGATGCCGAAGCCGACCACGGGCTTGCCGGTCTTGGCGATGCCCTCGACGATCCGGTTGGTCCACTGGTCCTCGATGCCGATGACCACCACGGCCGCGACGTTCGGGTTCGAGCCGATGCCGATCAGGGTGCGGAAATGGAGGTCGAGATCCTCGCCGAACTGCAGCCGACCGTAGGCGTGGGGCAGGGCCATCGTGCCCTTGACGTTGTTGGCGACCGCCTCGCAGGCGGCGTTCGAGAGGTCGTCGAGCGGCAGGAGGACGACGTGGTTGCGCACGCCGACGCGGCCGTTCTCGCGGCGCCAGCCCATGAAGGTGGCGGCCCTGACGTCCGCCGAGGGACGGGCGGCGCCGAGGGCTCCGGTCGCGAACTGGTCGGGGGCTCCGCCGACGAAGGGGGAGGTGGTCTCGGGGGCGTTCATGATGGTCTCTCCGGGCATCGCGACCTCACCAGCGCTTCGTCTTGAGGTTCTGGACGTGGACGTGTTCGCCCTTGGCGACGTCCTTGATGATCTTGCCGATATCCTGGCCGTACTTGATGGCCGTATCGCCGGCCTTCAGGTCGGCGAGCGCCACCTTGTGGCCGATCGGGATGTCGTGGCGGACATGCACCGCGAAGGTCGAGTCGTTCTCGGTGATGACGCCGAACGCGTCGGTGTCGGCACCCAGGCCCTCGATGACGGCGACGGCGACGTTGTCCAGCGGGCTGTGGGCGAGAAGGTGCGGCTTCGTCCGCCCCCCGCTCGATCCGGCGTGGCTGCTCATTCCGGGATCCTCCTTGGTGAAGCCGTCGACTCTTTGCGGCGACTGAGTCTTCTATAAGACATCATAATTTACGCAGTCAATCGCGGTTCGTTGCCGAAATCCCTGCCTGGCTCGTCAAACGCACCTTCGCTCTCTTGAGAAAGACCATCAAGACGCCAAAGCGGGTCGTACCGAAGCGGGTTGATCCGTCATCGATCTTATATAAGACAGATAGGGTTCGCGACGTGCATCCGGCCCACGCCAGAGAACCCGGCCCCACAATCCCCGGAGACCGAGACGCATCGTGAGCGAAACCCTCCAGATCGTCCTGTGCCTGAGCTGCGCCGGCCTCATCTCCGGGCTGACGGGCTTCGCCTTCGCCCTGGTGGCCTCCGGCACCCTGCTCTCGATCCGGGCTCCCATCGAGGCGACGGCGCTTGTGCTGACCTGCAGCATCCTCTCGCAGGCGCTGTCGGTGATGCGGCTGCGGACCCTGCCGCCGCGCGCGACGGCACTGGCGATGATCGGTCCCGGCCTCCTCGGTGCACCGATCGGGATCTACCTCCTCAAGGACCTCAATCCCGAGGTGGTGAAGGTGATGATCGGTGTCTTCCTGATCCTCTACAGCGCCGTGGTGGCGCTGCTGCGCACGGACTACCGGGTGGCGTTCGGCAATGCCTGGAGCGACGGCGCTGTGGGCTTTCTCGGCGGCATCCTCGGCGGCATCGCCGGGCTGTCGGGCGCGCTTCCCACCGCCTGGAGCCTGGTGCGCGGCTGGGAGCCCCGTATGCAGCGCGCGGTCTACCAGAGCTTCACCCTTGTCCTGCAGGTCTGGTCCCTGACGATCCTGGCCGCGTTCAATCCGTTCCCGCCCGAGTTGATGGCCGATCTCGCCCTCGGCCTCCCGATCGTCCTCGTGAGCGTTCTGGCCGGGCTGTCGCTGTTTTCCCGTATCGACCAGCGCCGGTTCCGGTCCATCGTCCTGGCGCTGCTCGCCGCCATCGGCTTCACCACCACCGCCCTGGCGCTCCCGGGCCTGCTACACTGAGCCCCCGGGCGAGGCCTCAGCTGCCGGACTTGCCGTGGACGTTGGCGAAGAACAGCTCCCGCCAGTCCCGGGCCCCGCGGCGGATCGCCTTGGTGCGGGCCATGAAGTCGACGTAGTGCAGGATCGCCTGGGGCGTCGTCGTGAAGGTGACCTGGGGCGAGGCCAGGATCGACGCGATAAGGCCGATGTCTGAGCCGTCGCGGGCGAGGCGCGCATAGGCCTGGGCGGCGGCCCGGGGGTCGCCCGCGATCGACGCGACCGCCTCCTCGAGGGCCGCCGTGAAGGCGGCGTGGACGGTGGGATTGGCCTCCACGAAGGCGGCGGAGGCCCAGACCACGTTGAAGGTCGAGGGACCGCCGAGCACGTCGAAGGTGTTGAGGATCGTGCGGATGCCGGGCTTGCGCAGCTCCAGCTCCTGGATCGGTGCGGCGGTGAAATGCGCGCTCACCTCCTGGCCCGACAGGAGGGCCGCCATGCCGTCCGGGTGCGACAGGGTCACGGTCAAGCGGTCGAGATCGTTCCGCCGCGCCTCGCCGAGTTCCTTCTCGGCCGCCATCTGCAAGAACATGGCCTGGACCGAGACCTTCACGGCCGGCAGGGCGATCTTGTCCCGGTCGGTGAAGTCGGCGAGCGACCGGATGCGCTCCGCATTGGTATTCATGAGGAGCGGCATGGCGTTCATCGCCGCCACCCCCTTCACCGCCATGCCGGTTCCCTCGGTCTTGGACCAGAGCAGGACGAGGGGCGGCACGCCGCCGGCCACGAACTGGACCGAGCCGGACAGGAGTGCGTCGTTCATCGCGGCCCCGCCCGCCAGGGTGATGTAGCGCGTGCCGAGCCCGGACAGGCCCCGCGCCGCGGCGTGCTTCTGGAGCAGGCCCTGCTCCTCCATGAGCATCAGCGGCAGGTGCCCCAGGCTCGGCTGGCGCGCGATGCTGACCGCCTGCATCTCGGCCTGCGCCGGCCGCAGCCCCGCAAGGAGGGGCAGTCCCGCACCGAGCAGTCCCCGGGCCAGTACGTCGCGTCGGCGCATGTGAACCTCACTGGGTCGGAGCCTTGTCGGGGATGTGCGGTCAGCCCGCCTTCGCCCGCCGGATCACCGGGGCGGGCACGCTCTCGATCAGCACGTTGAGGCAGGCCGGCAGGCCGCTCGCATAAGCGTCCTCCAGGGCCTGGGGCAGGTCCTCGGCCCGGGTGACGAGGGCCCCGTAGCCGCCCAGCGCCGTCGCGACGCGATCGTAGCGCGAGGTCAGAAGGTCGCAGTGCCGCGCCCGCGCCGCGCCGTAGTTGCGGAGCTGGATCTGGTACTCGGCGTTCCAGCGGGCATCGTTGCCGACCACGGCGACGAAGGGCAGGCCGTAGCGCACGGCGGTGTCGAACTCGGCCATGTGGAAGCCGAAGGTGCCGTCTCCCAGGACCGCGACCACGGGACCGGCCGGATCGTGGAGCCGGGCCGCGAGGGCGAAGGGCAGCGACGCGCCGATGGTGCCCGAGACCCCGTTGATGAGGCGCCGGGGCGCGTTCACCAGGGCCTGCGGCCATTGCCCGATCTCGCCGCCGTCGCAGATCAGCGTGCCGCCGGGATGCCGGTCGAGAAAGGCGGCGACGCCCCGGCACAGCTCCACCGGATGAAGGCGGCCCTCGGAGCCGCGCCGCTCGTCCCAGTCCGGTGGCCGGTAATCGACCGCCGCCCGCACGGCGGCGTACCAGTCCGGACGCGGCTCGTCGCCGAGACGGCGCGCCAGGGCTTCGAGGGTCGGCAGAGCGTCCGCCGTGCCCGAGACCGCGAGGCGGGCCGGGTCGACCCGCGCGAGGAGGACCGGGTCGGGGTCGACGACGACGAAGCGGCAGGCCGGCGCCACCGCGGGCGCCACGCCGAACTTCAGGGTGAAGTCGAGGGGCTTGCCGACGAGCACGAGGCAGTCGGCCTGCGCCAGCACCTCTGCGAAGGCGCCCAGACTCGGATCGTTGAGGCCGCGCGGGCTCTCCATGCCGAGCACGGGAATGCCGGAGGCCGCCTCCAGCGCAGCCATCCGCCCGCGCCCCTCGGCACCGCAGGCGGCCGGGCCGCACAGGATCAGGGGGCGCCGCGCCCGGCCGATCTCCGCCGCCACGGCCTCGACGAGGTCTGCGCCGGGCTCGCCGATCCGGATCGTGGCGTCGGGAGCGGTCGACGGTGCGGCCGCAGCGGGCGCCTCCAGGAGATCGACCGGCAGGCTGAGATGCACGGGGCCCGGCCGGCCCTCTCGGGCGATCCGCAGAGCCCGGGCGATGTCGTCGGCCAGCGTCTCGACGGAGGCGGCCGTCCACGAGGCCTTGGTCATCGGGCGGGCGATGTCCGCCTGGGCGAGTTCCTGGAACGCGCCGCGCCCGATCTCCGACAGGCCGGCATGGCCCGAGAGCAGAAGGACGGGACTCTCAGCCGCGAGCGCCGTGAACAGGGCGGCGGCGCCGTTGGTCTGCCCCTGGCCGCCGGTGACCAGGGCGACCCCGACCTCACCGGTCAGGCGCCCCCAGGCATCGGCCATGTGCACGCAGGCGGCCTCCTGGCGGACATGCACCACCGCGATGTTCGTGCCCAGCAGGGCGTCGAAGATCGGCATGATGTGGTTGCCCGACAGGGTGAAGATGCGGCTGACGCCGAGGCGCTCCAGCGTCTCGACGACGATGTCGGCTCCGCGCGGCCGGCCCCGGGACTGGTCCATGGCGTCTCTCTCCGAGATCCGTCGTGCGGGGGCGCGGCTTCAGGCCGCCGCGTCGAGCAGGGAGGCGCCGGGGCGCACATGGGTGAAGGCGACGGGCTCCATGGTGACGTCGAGGCCGGCCGCACCCTGGCGCACCACGGTGTAGTGCGAGGTGGCGAGATCCGAGGCGTCGGGGAAGTCCTCGCGGAAATGCGCCCCGCGGCTGTCGGTGCGGGCCAGCGCCGCGGCGCGGATCGAGCGGCTGACGAGAACGAGGTTCTCGAGGTTGAGCCGGTCCATCCAGGTCAGGTTGTAGCGGCGGTCGCCGTCGGGGATGCCGGCCTCCGCGACCGCGGCGGCGAGGGCATCGAGGCGCTCGCCGGCCCGCGCCAGCCCGGGCGCGTCGCGCAGGATGCCGACATCGTCCCACATGGTCGCGTAGAGGGCCTCCCGGATCGCCCCGAGGTCCCCGGCCGGGCGCCCGAGGGGACCGTAGGCGCGGGCGAGCCCGGCCTCGACCGCGCGGGGATCGGGCTCGGCGAGGAACCGCATGCCCCGGATGTCGCGGGCCATGGCGGAGCCGGCCAGCCCTCCGAAGACCGTCGAGTTGGCGACGCCGTTGCCGCCGAGGCGGTTGGCCCCGTGCACCCCGCCGGTATCCTCCCCGGCCGCGTAGAGGCGCGGCAGCTCGGTGCCGCAGCCGGGGCGGAAGGCAACCCCGCCCATCATGTAATGGGCTGTGGGGATTACCTCGACCAGGCCCCCGGCGAGGTCGAATCCGCAATCGGCGCAGCGTTCGACCATGCCCTTGAACTTGCGCCGCACGTCCTCGGGGCCGAGATGGCTCATCTGGATGTAGACGCCCCCGTTCGGAGTGGCATGCCCGTCGCGGATGCGCCGCATGATCGAGCGGCTGACGACGTCGCGTGTCGCCCGCTCCGCGCGGGGATCGTAGTGGTGCATGAAGCGCTCGGCCGAGGCGTCGAGCAGGTAACCTCCGGCCCCGCGCAGGCCTTCCTCCAGCACCGTTCCGGTCATCCGGGTGCCGGCCCCCGCCAGCAGGCCGGTGGGATGGAACTGGACCATCTCCATGTCGCGCAGGGGCAAGCCCGCGCGGAGCGCCATGGCAAGGCCGTCGCAGGTCTTGTCGCCCGACGGCGTGTGGAACTTGTACATGGTCGGGCCGCCGCCCGTGGCGAGCAGGGTCGCCTTGGCCCGCACCAGGACCGGGATGCCGGTCCGCATGTCGAGCATCAGCACCCCGGCGAGGCCGGAGCCGTCGGCGGCGGGGATCAGCTCGAGGGCGCGGTGATCCTCCAGGCGCCGGACGTCGCGGCGCCAGACCTGCTCGGAGAGGCGGTTGATGATCTCGATGCCGGTGAGGTCGCCCTTGTGCACGGTGCGGTCGAAAGTCTGACCGGCGAAGGCCTTCTGGTGGACGCTGCCGTCAGGATTGCGATCGAAGAAGCAGCCGAGCTCCGTCTCCAGCTCGCGGATGCGGACCTGCGCCTCGGTCACCAGGGTCCAGGCTAGCTCCTGATTGTTGAGCCACTTGCCGCCCTCGATCGTGTCCATGAAGTGGCGCTCGACCGAATCGCCCGGGGCGAGGGCGACGTTGTAGCCGCCCTGGACCATGCGGGTGCAGCCGCACTTGCCGAGCAACCCCTTGACCGCGACGGTGACCTCGAGCTCCGGGGCGGCCTTCTTGGCGTGGAGGGCGGCGAACAGGCCGGCTCCCCCCGAGCCCAGGATGAGGATGTCGGTCTCGATGGTCATCGGTACGGCGTTCATCGGGAGGCTCCCAAGCTCTCGATGACGGCATCCCGCCGGCTGGCGACGTCGCGCTGGACTTCGGCGAAGAGCGAGCCGCCGTGCGAATCCATGCCGACCAGAAGCGGTCCGAAATCATGGATCGCGAACTTCCACAGGCTCTCGGGATGGAGGTCGTCGAGGTCGATGTCCTCGATCCGCTCGATCCAGGTCGTCTCCAGGGCGGCGGCGCCCCCGACGATGGCGAGGTAGGCGCCACCCTGCTCGGTGAAGGCCTCCAGGGTCTTCGGGCCCATGCCGCCCTTGCCGACGATGAGACGCACGCCCTCCCGCCGCATCAGCGCGTCGGTGAAGCGCTCCATCCGCATGGAGGTGGTGGTGCCGATGCAGAACGGCGCGTAGCCGACGGGGGCCTCGGCCGAGACCGGCACCCGGTGGACGTTGGGCGCGGTGTGGATGACCGCGTGGCCGGCGAGATCGAGATGTGTCCGGCGCTCCCGGTCGAACATGTGGATCAGGGTGGCATCGCGGATGCCGAACAGCGTCTTCCGCAGGGTGACGGTGTCGCCGACCTTCAGGGCGCGGACCTGCGCCTCGTCGATCGGCATGTCGAGAACGTGGTGCATGGCGCTGCCCTCCCGGCGGTGTCGATAAGGCGTTCGGGTCAGTCGAAGGCGATGCCGCCGGGTGTGAAGATCGCCTTGGCCCGGCGGGCCGAATGGCACTGGATGTTCACCGCCACCGGGTTCTGGGTGATGTGGGTCGCGGCGATTTCCACATGGACGGCGAAGCTGGTGGAGCGGCCGCCGAGCCCCTGCGGGCCGATGCCGAGCTCGTTGACGGCGCGCGACAGCTCCGCCTCGATGCGTGCGCCCTCCGGGTCGGAACAGGCGGTGCGCAGCTTGCGCGTGGCCGCCACCTTGGCGAGGTGCATGCACAGGTCCGAGGTGCCGCCGATGCCGACGCCGACGATGGTCGGCGGACAGACGCGGCCGCCGAGCTCGATCACCCGGTCGATGACGAACCGCTTGACCGCGTTGATGCCGTCAGAGGGCAAGAGCATCTGCAGGAACGAGCCGTTCTCCGAGCCCGAGCCCTTCGGGATCATCTCGACCGACACGGTCTCGGGCCGATCGTCGAAATCCACATGGATGATCGGCACGCGGATGCCGCAGGAGGTCTGCTCGTTCACGCGGGTGATCGGGTGGACCACCGAGGAGCGCAGGGAGTGCTCGGTGGTGGCGCGGGCACAGCCGCGCCGGATGGCGGCCTTGAGGTCGGCGCCCTCGAAACGCACGTCGCGCCCGATCGTCACGTTGTAGATCGGGATGCCGGTATCCTGGCACAGGATGTTCTTGGTGCGCTCG
Source organism: Methylobacterium mesophilicum (assembly GCF_022179445.1). Classification (GTDB taxonomy): domain Bacteria; phylum Pseudomonadota; class Alphaproteobacteria; order Rhizobiales; family Beijerinckiaceae; genus Methylobacterium; species Methylobacterium mesophilicum. Next base: position 20,172 of record NZ_BPQU01000008.1, read on the forward strand.
GCCACCGCGATGTTCTCGACCATAGTGCCGAGGATCGCCCGGCCGGTGGCGCTGGTCTCCTCCCGTGCCAGCTCCGCGAAGCCCGCCTTGATGTCGGGCGGCAGCAGCTTCAGAGCGCGGACGTAGAGGTCCTTGCACACCGATTCGACTTCCATGAGGTCGAGGTCCATGCCGGTCTCCTTTCAGGGGTTGGGTTCAGGCGCCGCCGAGCAGGAACAGGAGCCCCACCGCGAGCGCCGCTGCCACGCAGGCCGAGACGATGAGCGCCGTCCGCTCCCGGGTCGCGAACCACTCGATGGCGAGCACGCGCAGTCCCAGGACCATGTGCAGGGCCAGCGCGCTGACGAGGCCCCATTCGGCCGTGCGCACGAAGCCGTTATGGGTCAGCCCGAGGAAGCTCTCGAGGCGGTCGGCCCCCTGCAGCGCGGTTCCGAGGGCGATGAAATGCATCGGCAGGAACAGGGCCAGGGCGATCCCGGAGAGGCGATGCAGCACGGCGGCGGCGAAGCCCGCGCGCGGCCGCACTGTGCGGCGGGCGCCGTTCCGGGGGAGGGCGGTCTGTGTCCCGGCGCTCATGCGACGTAGACCGCCAGCGCCGCGCGCAGGCCGAGGACGAGGAGGAGCGCCGAGACGGCGAGCATCGCCCCGTCGAGGGAGCGTCCGCGCCAGCGCGTCCACTCGCGCAGGATGCTGCGCAGGCCGATCGGCGCGTGGACGGCGGCCGCCACGACGAAGAGTCCGTAGAACAGCAGGAAGGCGAGGTTGCCCTGCGTCCGTCCGAGGATCTCCCCGGCGGTGAGGCCGCCGCGCACGGCGTACAGGATCGTACCGAGATGGACCGCAACGGCGACGGCAAGGATCACGGCGGTGCCGCGCTGCGCCACGTAGAGGAGGGGGCTCATGCCGACCTCCGGAAATGCCGGGCACTGAACCGCTTCAGGGCGGACCGGGCGGTGGCGCGCTTCAGTCCAGCGATGGCGAAGGTCGGCGCCAGCGCCTTCGGGCAATGCTCCGTGCAACTCATGTGGGTGTGGCAGGACTGGCAGCCCGCATCCCCGGACACGGCCTCCAGCCGCGCGTCCTGGCCCCGGTCGCGGACGTCGTTCACCAGGGTCCAGGCCCGATTGAGGGCGGCCGGGCCGAGATAGTCCGGGTTCCAGGTGACCACGTCGCAGGCGGCGTAGCAGACGCCGCAATTGATGCATTCGATGCCGGCATCCACCGCGCGGCGCTCCGGTGAATCCGGGGCCACCACGGCGAAGTCCTTGGGCGGCGCGTCGCCCGGTTCGAAAGCACCGTGGGCGGCCGTCCATTTCTCGAAGAACGGTTCCATGTCGACCGCCAGGTCCTTAACCACCGGCAGGTTGCGCAGGGGCTCGAGGGTCAGGCCGCCGTCCTCCGCCACCGCCGCGACGCGGGTTCGGCAGGTCCAGCGCGGGCGTCCGTTCACCATCATGGCACAGGAGCCGCACATGCCGACCCGGCAGGCGAAGCGATAGGCCAGCGTCGGATCCTGCTCGCGCTGGATCTCGGTGACCACGTCGAGGATGGTCTGGGCCGGGCGCCGCGCCACGGTGAAGGCCTGGAAGCCGTCGTCCCGCCGGATGCGCACCGTCAGCGTTGCGCCGGGCACGGCTTCGATCGTGGGATCGGCCAGGGACGCGGTGGGGACCGGAGCGTTCATGCCTCAGCGCTCCGCCTTGGCGACGGCGCCGGGAAAGAACAGCTCGCTCTGATCCGTGGCCTTGGCGGCCACGAGGCCGGCGCGGTTCATGTAGTCGAGATAAGCCAGCATGTTCAGCGGCGCGCTGGTCCACTGGGTCTGCGGCGCGCGAATGATCTCCACGGCCTCCGCCTCGGTCAGCCGGGCATTCTCCGCCTTGATCCACAGGGCGGCCGCCTTGGCGGGCTCCGCCTTGATCAGCGCCAGGCTCTCCTCCAGGGCGGCCCGGAAGGCCGCCACGATCTTCGGGTTGGCGGAGACGAAGCGGTTGCTCGCCCAGACGAGATTGAAGGTGTGCGGCCCGCCCAGCACGTCGTAGCTGTCGAGCACCTTGTGGGCGCGCGGATCCTTCAGCTCCATCTCCTGGAACGGCGGCGAGCCGAAATGCGCGGAGATCTCGGAGCGGCCGCCGAGCATCGCCGTCTGCGCGTCGGGATGACCCATCGAGACCGTCAGCGGATCGAGCTTGCCTTGCTGGCCGGGGCCGAAGGCCTTCTCGGCGGCCATCTGCAGGGTGATCGCCTGGATCGAACTCTTCACCGTGGGCAGGGCGATCTTGTCCTTGTCGGTGAAGTCCTTGATCGACTTGACCGCCGGGTTCAGCGAGACCAGCCAGAGCGGCATCGCATTGAGGGCCGCCACGCCCTTGACCTGCAGATTGGCCCGGGTCCGACCCCAGATCGTCAGCATCGGCCCGACGCCGCCGGCGGCGAAGTCGAGGTTCCCGGAGAGCAGGGCTTCGTTCATGCCGGAGCCTCCGGTGAAGCGCAGCCACTCGGTCTTGAGCTCCAGGCCCTGCTGGTGGGCCTGCTTCTCGAGGAGGTGCTCCTCCTCCATTACGGTCAGCGGCAGGTAGGAGATGCCGAATTGCTTGGCGAGGCGCACCACGGAGGCCTCCGCCCGGACGGATCCCGAGCCGGCCAGAAGGCTCGCCGAGAGCAGGGCTGCGGCTCCGCAGAGCCGGATGAGACGGCCGAGTGCCATGTGTTCCTCCTGCGCAGGCCCGAATTCTCTGGTCCGGTGCCGAGGGCCACGATAGCCTCGCGTCGACCGCTGTCAACGGTCATATGTCATATACATGAGTTGCCGATGTCGAATCGTATGCGCTCCGTCGCACCCCAGGCGCATCTTGCAGCCCCGTCACCGGGCGAGACGCCGACCGCGCGCCTGGCCGCTCCTCTTGCGAGCCGTCCGCTCTACCTACAGGCGCGCGACCTGCTGCTGCGCCGGATCGTGGACGGGACCTGGAAGCCGGGCGGCTACCTGCCGAGCGAGCCGCAGCTGGCCTTCGACCTCGGCGTCTCCATCGGGACGATCCGCAAGGCCATGGAGGACCTCGTCGGGCAGGGACTGCTGGAGCGCCAGCACGGACGCGGCACGCAGGTGGTGCCCCATTCGAGTGACCGGTCGCGGTTCCGCTTCCTGCGCTTCGTCCACGGCGACGGGCGGCCGTTCCGCCCCGTGGCGCACGTCCTCGCGGCCGCGACCGCACGGGCCGATGCGCAGGATCGGGCCGCCCTCGGCCTGGGAGCGGGGGCGAAGGTGCTGGTCCTGTTGCGGACTCGGAGCGAGGACGGCGTGCCGCTGATCTACGAGCGGATCGCCCTGCCGGCGGATCCTTTTGCCGCGCTGAAGGCGGAGCCCGGCGCCGAGATGCTGGAGGAGATCTACGTGCTCTATCAGGCGCGCTGCGGCCAGACCGTGGCGCGGGCGCGGGACACCATCGCCACCGACCGGGCGAGTTCGGCCATGGCGGGCGCCCTCTGCTGTCCGCCGGGGGCGCCCCTGCTGCTGGTGCGCCGGGTCGCCGTCGCCCTCACCGGCGACCCGATCGAGTACCGCCAGAGCTGGACGGCGGCGCTCGAATACAGGTCCGACCTCGATTGACGCCTGACCCGGCTAGGTCTGCATGCCCCAGCGCTGCAGGGTATGGCGCTCGATGGTCTGGAAGATGAGGTTCTCGACGCAGAGGCCGATGAGGATCACCGTCAGCAGCCCCGCGAAGACGTTGGGGATGTCGAGCATGTTCTTGTTCTCGAAGATGAACCACCCGAGGCCGCCCGATCCGGAACTCACCCCGAAGACCAGCTCCGCCGCGATGAGCGTGCGCCAGGCGAAGGCCCAGCCGACCTTGAGCCCCGTGAGGATGCTGGGGAAGGCCGCCGGGATCAGGATCTTGGTGATCAGCCGGGTGCCGCGCAGTCCGTAGTTGCGGCCGACCATCTTCAGGGTCCGGCTGACCGAGAGGAAGCCCGAATGGGTGTTCAGCGCGATCGCCCAGGTCACCGAATGGACCAGCACGAAGATGAGGCTGCCGTTGCCGAGGCCGAACCAGATCAGCGCCAGCGGCAGCAACGCGATCGCCGGCAACGGATTGAACATCGACGTCATCGTCTCGAGGAAGTCGGTGCCGATGCGCGAGCTGATCGCGATACCGGTTAGCACCGTCGCCAGCAGGATCCCGAGGGCGTAGCCGATCAGCAGCACCTTGATCGAGCCCCAGGCCCGCAGCACCAGCGTCCCGTCCGCGACCCCGTGAGCGAAGGCCGTCACGGTGGCGGTGAAGGTCGGGAACAGGAGGTCGTTGTCGAGGTAGCGACCGTAGGCCTCCCAGATCAGGGCCAGCACCGCCAGGATCGCGAGCTTTCGTAACCAGCCGTGATTGTAGAGGCGCTCGACCGTGGATAGCGGCTTCTCGACGATGGCGCCGCCATAGGCGCCACCGGTCTCGCGGACGATCTCGGGGCGGGCGGCTCGGAGGAGGATCGGGGACATGAGCGTCTTCGCGGTCCTAGACATTCTCCGCCTCCTTGATCTCTTCGGAAAAGAGCATCTGATGGATGCGCTGCTCCAGCTGCTGGACTTCCTGCGGCGAGGCGGCGGTGTTGAGCTCGGCCTTGACCTCGCCGGGATGGGGCGAGAGCAGGAGGATGCGGGAGCCGATCTTGATCGCCTCGGGGATCGAGTGCGTGACGAACAGGACCGTGAAACGGGTCTCCTCCCAAAGAGCCAGGAGCTCGTCCTGCATCCGCCGGCGGGTCAGAGCGTCGAGTGCTGCGAAGGGCTCGTCCATCAGCAGGATGTCGGGCTCCATCGCCATGCCGCGGGCGATGGCCACACGCTGCTTCATCCCGCCCGACAGCATGTGCGGATAGCTATCTGCGAAGGCCGAGAGGTTGACCTTGTCGATATAGTGCATGGCCCGCTCGTCGGCGGCTCGGCCCGCCAGGCGTCCCGAGGCTTCGAGGGCAAAAGCCACGTTCTGGCGCACGGTCTTCCAGGGCAGGAGCTGGTCGAATTCCTGGAACACCATCATCCGGTCCGGTCCGGGCTCGGTGACGGCCTGATTCTTCAGGCGGATCTGGCCCTCGGTCGGCGCCATGTAGCCGCCGACCGACTTCAGCAGGGTGGATTTCCCGCAGCCCGAGGGTCCGAGCAGGACGAACCGATCGCTCGGGAACACATTGAAGCTGACCCGGTAGGTCGCCGTGACGAGGTGATGGGGGGTCTTATACTGCAGCGTGACGCCGTCGACTTCTAGCAGCGGCACAGTGAAGTCCGATGGCAAGCCTGTTACCAAGCTCATGACATCCTCCCTTAAGCCACGCGCATGGCGGCAATGCTCGTTTTGTAAGCGGTCTGACGCCGCCTTTGATTCGAACGGTCGGTCTCCCGGATCCCAAGGCGTTGGGCCGGGCCGAACCATTCGCGACACGACTGGATACCAAGCACAATCCATCCTGTAAATATAATAGCTGTCTTTTATAAGACAGGAATATATACTTTTTCGAATCTGGTGTTCGTACGACGCCGAGGATGACGTGTGTGCTGGTTGAACAGGGAGACGTGTTCCTCGGGCAACAGGAAGGCCGCGGGTCGAGTCACCTGCTATGCCAGCGCGCAACAAAGTAAGCTCGAATGCTCGTCCTCCCCGCAGGCGAACAAGCCTGTCAATCGTTTTCGCCTGCGCGAGGATCCGGGTGGACGTCCGATTTCGGGCGGTGGTGGCAGTAGCCCGTACGACCGGGTTGGGTCGGCACCCGCCGGTCCGCTCTACGACCGGGTTGGGTGGTTTCCCGCCGGTCTGCTTTCGGGCAGTGCTCGATTGAAGCGGACATCGCCTCCGTGCCCGCTCACGAGCTAGAGCATACCCTCACGATGCCCGCTAACGCGGCATTCCAGTTTGCCGGTCTGCTATGGTCGGTTTAGCTGAAAAAGTTCGTTTTGGATGGTCCAACTGAACATTCAAAACAGACGGATGCCATGGTTCGCTTGGGCCATACCCAAACCAAACCACTGATTGCTCAGGCTTGTAAGGAGCGGGTCGGATTACGATGGACACGAACCTCCATCGCCACTGCCGCCGTTGCAGGAGGCGCTGCTACTATTCGAACTCGTGAACTGCCCCATCGAATGGGCACCGCTTCCAGATCTGAAGCACAGGCGACCGTCGGTGAGGGCACAGATGATGAGCGAGATGCCATGCAACGGCGCGACACAACCAATCATAAAGCAATAGCCGGCGATACTATCGAGAGGCTTGTGAGGCGGACCGTATACTTCATAGTATCCGCCAGCGGCCATAAGCCCGCCAGCTATCAAAATCAGGATGCCAAGAACCAACATTCCGGACACTCGCCCCCTGGTCGGCTGATTAACTCCCATGTGGTCACCCCTCTGGTTAGGACACAGGACAGTCACAGAGTTCGCCGGCCTTGGCTACTTTGATATTGACGGCTTCAGGCGGTGGCTGTCGCCACTATACCCAAACCGAACCACACTGATCAGCTACTTGGGGTGGCTTCCTGCCCGTCCGCTTCAGGCCGGAGAAGGTATCAGAGCTTACATCGCTGCCCCATGCGCTCTCGTCCTATAACGGCCCGTCGCGTGGCTTCACCCATTCCAAAGAAATATCACGGCCACAGGCGCTCGCTCGTCCAGCCTCCATGGTTCTCTCGTCGGTATCGCAAACGCGCGTGGGTCGTGTCCCTAGGCGTGGTGTAGCTTGGTGAGGACCACCACGATCACCGGCTTGGGCCGGGACGATCAGGCTGCCAGAGTGGGCAGGCTGACGAGGGGATCATCGCCGATCGGGGCGATGCTTTCCAGGGTCATGTAGCGCGACCGCTGGACGGCCCATTCGTCATTCTGTTCGAGCAGGATCGCGCCGACGAGACGTGTGATGGCAGCCTCGTTGGGGAAGATGCCCACGACCTCGGTCCGGCGCTTGATCTCGCCGTTCAGGCGCTCCAACGGATTGGTCGAGTGCAGCTTGACCCGGTGGGCGGCCGGGAAGCCCATGTAGGCCAGCACGTCGGGCTCGGCCGTGTCCATCAGGGCGGCGAGCTTGGGCACCTTGGGGCGGAGTTGGTCGGCGATCCGCCGCCATTGCTGACGGGCCGCCTCGGCATCATCCTGGGCGAAGGCGGTGGCGATGAAGGCCGAGACGACGCGCCGCCCGCTGCGGCCGGCATGGGCGAGCACATTCCTCATGAAGTGCACCCGACAACGCTGCCAGGTGGCGTTCATCACCTTGGCCACCGAGGCCTTGATGCCCTCGTGCGCGTCTGAGATGACGAGTTTGACCCCGCGCAGGCCGCGCCGGGCGAGCTTGCGCAGGAAGTCCGTCCAGAACGTCTCGGCTTCCGACGGGCCGACATCCATGCCGAGGACTTCGCGGCGGCCGTCGGTGTTCACGCCGACCGCCACGATCACTGCCACCGAGACGATGCGCCCGTCCTGGCGGACCTTCACGTAGGTCGCGTCGATCCAGAGATACGGCCACTCGCCCTCGATGGGGCGGTCGAGGAACGCGCCGACCCGTTCGTCGATCTCCTGGCACAGGCGCGAGACTTGGCTTTTCGACACACCCGTGCCGCCCATGGCCTGGACCAGGTCATCCACGGAGCGGGTCGAGATGCCCTGGATGTAGGCCTCCTGGATCACCGCCGTCAGCGCCTTCTCCGCCATGCGACGCGGCTCCAGGAAGCCGGGTAAGTACGAGCCCTTGCGCAGCTTCGGGATGCGCAGTTCGACTGTGCCGGCGCGCGTCTGCCAGTCCCGGTCGCGGTAGCCATTGCGCTGGACCAGCCGCTCGGCGCTCTTCGCGCCGTGGGCCGCGCCGGTCAGACCGCCCACCTCCAGCTCCATCAGGCGCTCGGCTGCAAAACCGATCATCTCGCGCAGCAGATCAGCGTCGGCACTCTTCTCCATCAGCCCGCGCAGGGCCATGATCTCGTCGGTCATCGGAGGTCTCTCGGGTTCGGGGTTGGTCGTCGCAACCCGACCCTACCCGGCAACCGCCGATGACCACCCCTCAGCTACACCACCGCATGGGACACGACCCGCGCGTGTCTGCGTTCCTCGTCCGCCTGCCAGAACTCGACCTCATTAGGCTTTACGGCGTAGACCGCCCAGGTCGGTGATACGGTTGACGGGTCGGCCTCGATCCGACGGCGCTGCTCGGCCAAGCCCGCATCCAACGCTGCGTCGCTCACGAGGACGTCACTCTGCCGAGCGAGCAAAGCACCCGCACGCGAACCGATGGGGCGGGCCAGGAAGTCTGCCTCACAGATCTCCCGACTCATTTCGATGACTGGACCGCGTAGGCGGACCTGCCGACCGAGTGGCTGCCAGTAGAATGTCAGGGCGGCACGGGGCTGGGCGGCGATCTGGCGGCCCTTGGGACTGAGCTTCGTGCTGGCGAAGTGCCATCCATCGGCATCCACGTTCTTGAGGATCAGGACGCGGGCATCTGGGTAGCCCTGCTCATCGATAGTCGAGAGCGTCATGGCATGGGCTTCGGGTATGCCCCCGTCGATAGCATCGCAGAGCCATGTCTCGAAAAGACCGCGTGGGTCATCCGGGGTGGCGGTGGCATCGAATGGCGCGAAAGGACCGGCGAGGGATTTGAGGCCGCGAAGCCGCTCTTTCAGTGCCATGAACTGCTCCGATATCAACCAACAGGAGGACGGCCGAGCCAGCCGACCGCCAACGAATAGTCAAGCTGTTAGATCGCAAATCACCCCAAGCTGTAATTGCCGGACAGCCTATGAATGACGGCTTCTGGGAAACGCCTATGGCGAACCTAGTGGCCGGTTTGGGTCGCTTCTGGATGAAGGGCCGAGATCCCATCGCCATTCCGATCGGCCATTCGCGTAACGGGCTGATTTCGAACGGGGGTCGCATGGGCTGGGGATAGGCGTCGAACGATGGTTCGATGCCGATCCACAAGCTGTCCCGCCAGCACTCAAAATAACCGGCGGCCTTTACAGAGAGCGTATTAGAAATCGGCGACCCCCGGCACGTGCGCTGCACGCTGCCGGCCGGTCACCACTTCAATGCCCTCCCCGATCGGATCGGCTGCGAGCAGATCGCCGAGCCGGGCCGTGTACGACGTATCGAAAATCGTCAAAGCCTTCAGGAGTGTCAGCAGACTTACGCCTGGACGGCCCCGCTCAAGAGACACGACAGACATCCGTCCGACGCCCATACGCTCTGCGAGCTCCTGTTGACTGAGATTTCGCCGTAGCCGGCAGAGGCGAATGCGCCTGCCGAGGGTTTGGAGGCTCTCGAGTTCCTCCGTACTGATGATAGCTGTCGTCCTCATGATCGATATCCCATACACTGTAAGCAGCAATGTATTATGTATCGATCATGCCGAGATCCAAAGCGGCCATCGGCATGCTCGCCCGTGGGTTAGCGGGGTTCCCTTTCGCGCGGTTATTCGTGCCATCGAGAAACGTCATGCCAAGCCGTACGCCGTGCTCCTGCGCCAGGGTCAGCAGGCGCTCCCAGACCCCCAGTCGCGCCCAGCGGATGAAAGTCTGAGCCGCCATCCACCAGGGTCCCAGATCCGGAGGTACGGAGCGCCACTTGGCCCCGTTCTCGTGCCGCCAGAGGATCGCCTCGACCGTGCGTCTCAGGTGTTCGGGCGGCTTCTTGGCGTGTGGACGACACGCCTCCACCATCGGCTCCAGCACGGACCATTGCGCGTCACTCAGCATGCCATTTCCTTCCATCGAAGGAAAAATGCAGCCCCACCCAACTGGTTCAGACGCTAACAGGCCTTAGTCAGTTGTGTCGGACCGCTCCGTAGCTCGGGGGTACGACGATCGGCACTCGGGGGCTTGTTCGGTCCTGGGCGTCTGACGATAGGGGCGATAGTGACAGAAGCTGGAATAAACTGAAGGTCGTGTCCGACTGTCGTACCCCGTCGTTATGCTGATGTGGGTGAGACGCGTTCCAGCCCAGGGCCATTGTCCTGGCCGAGTGCGCTCGTCGCTCAGGAATCGAACAGTGTCTGTTTCGATTTACGCATCAAATGAGCGATGTCCTGCCCTTGCCAGGCCCTCCAGGGTCCGACAGCGGGCTATTTCTGCTTGAATCCGACGACCACGTCGTTTTCGACGACGACACGGTTCTTAAAGCGGTTTTTCCCAGTCTGACCGTACTTCCAGGTCTCGGTTGTCCGGGTCTTGTAGACCTCACGATCGCGATCGACCGGTCTTCCCCACGAATCGGTCAACATCTCAGCGGTCATGCCCTGCCACATCTCGGCAGCCATGATCCGGTCGACGATCGAGGCGTCGCCATACTTCGCCATCAAGTGGTCGTAGCGGCGCTTTCTGGCTCGGCGCTTGGCCACCGCGCGCAACACGAAGACACCGATTACCAGCGCGACGAATCCACCGAAGGCTGACCCTCCACCTCCTGATGGATCCGTGGCGGTGGGTTGTGGGTCCGAGTGAGCCGCCGGCGTGCTCATTGTCGGGTTCGGCACGGGTGCTGGTGCTGCGTTCGCTTGGCGGGTCCGTTGCCACATCGCGTCGACTTCGCGCTTTTCGCGCTCGTCAGCCTCGCGCTTGGCCTGCTCGGCGTTCTGATCGAATGGCTTCGGAGCCGGCTGAACGACCTGAAAGCCCGTGCTCGGTTGTTGTGCGGCGGCGCGTTCCGCGGCTTCCGAGGCGCGGCGCGCGAGTTCTGGACCGATCCGCTTTTGGATGGCCCGCACGAGGTCCTGGAGGTAGGGCCCTTGGAAAAAGGCCTCGCCGTAGCCGGGATAGTAGACCTGATCGTGCGCGGCGATCATCGCGTCGACTTCGTCAGCGCATCGGCGCATGGGCTGAGCGAGAGCGGCCCGGAACTGGCCGGGCCGCGTCGCGCCGTCGATGCCGGGCTCGTTCAGGGTCTCACGTGCGATGCAGTCGGTTGCTTCGCGGACCGAAGGCAGGACAAACCGCCTGCGGCGCGGATCGTCCTGAATACCTTGTGCGACCGCTGCCTCGACGCTGCTCAGCAGAACCAAAGCCGTGACAATCGCGACGCGCATTCTCGCCTCACGCCACCGCGGCATGGCGGGCAAGTTCGCTCGCCCTCGCGAACCGAGCCCGCGCGGAGGCTTCGATGCGAGACAACCCGAGCCGCTGGCCGATCAACCTGGCGCGCTCGGCTTCTGAGGCGTTGGACGGCAGGGTCATCGCAATCCCGACGAGTTCCGGCATCGGCGTGTCGGTGTGACTGCGGATGGCTGCGCTGGCCGGCCGGTGAGGATAGCTCGTGCGGGGCTCCTCGCCACGCGGCCAGAGGACAGGCCGTCCGTCATCCTCAGTTCGGGCGACTGAGGCATCGATCCGGTCCGCGATCGCCTCCCGGACGAGCGGGCCGACCCGCTGGATGTCGTGCGCCCGAGCGATGCGCTTGATGAGCAGCTCCTCGTAGATCGGCCCTTCCACGGCGAGGACGTAGTCGACCATGGCGCTCAGCGCCTGCCGGTAGGAGGCATCGTAGAAACGACCGGGTTCGACCGAGCGGCCGAGATCGTTCAGATCCGCGATCTTATAAGCCCGAACGTCATCGCGGACCTCCGGCTTCGGGGCCGGCGGTGTGACCGGCACGACCTGGTCCGCGTAGAGACGCTGCGGAATGGCGTCGGTGACGGGCTCCTGATCGTTTGCCGGCTCGCTCGGCACCTTATCGACGGGTGGGGTGACCTCGGGCTCCCCCGTCGGCTCGTCATGCTCTTGCTCGACCGCCTCGGGTTCGACAGCAACATCGCTAGGCGCTGCTGCTGCAGCCTTGGCGCGATCGGCTTCAAGGTCCGCGATCAGGCGCTGATCGAGCTTGGCGAGTGCGCCCTCGGCGTTCATCCACCACTCGGTGCTCCACACCCGGCGAATTCGCCAGCCGAGATCGGTCAGAACGTGCTCGCGTAGGCGATCGCGGTCCCGGGCCGTGGCCGAGCTGTGGTAGGTCGCGCCATCGCATTCGACGCCGGCAAGGTAGCGTCCCGGAGCGTCGGGATGGACGATGCCAAGGTCGATCCGGAAGCCGGAGACGCCGATCTGCGTATGGACAGGCCAGCCCCTGGCTTCGAGCCCCGCCATCACCGCGGCCTCGAACGGGGATTCGACGTCGCCGCCGGTCGGCGCGAAAGCCTCGGCCAGCGCCCGCGCGCCACGGTCGGCGAATTCGAGGAAGTGCTTGAAGTCTCGGACGCCTCGCGCCCGCGTGCGGCTGAGATCGATCTGCTCCGGCCTCATCGAGGCGAACACGACGAGTTCGCGCCGGGCGCGGGTGATCGCGACGTTCAGGCGGCGGTGTCCGCCATCCTTGTTGAGCGACGATACCGTGCTCACCGGACGCCCGGTCTGATCCGGACCGACCGCGACCGAGAAGATGATGGCGTCGCGCTCGTCGCCCTGCACGTTCTCGAGGTTCTTCACGAACACGGGCTCATGCCAGCGGTCCTTATCGAAGAACGGCTCCAATTCGGGATAGGACCGCCGCTGCTCGTCGAGGAGGTTCTCGATCAGGCGCTGCTGCTCGCCATTGAACGTGACGACACCGAGCGAGCGACGCTCCTCGGCGAAGCTCGGATCGCGCAAGCGACGCACGATGTCGGCGACCACGGCGCGAGCCTCAGGTCGGTTCACGCGGCCCGATCCACGCTCGTAGACCCCATCCGGCACGAGGGTGAGCCGGACAGCCCGGTCGTCGGTCACGGGGGACGGGAAGGTTACGAGCCGGCCGCCGTAGTAGCGGCTGTTCGAGAAGGCGATCAGGCTTTCGTGGCGGCTGCGATAGTGCCAGTCGAGGTTCCGCCGGGGGATGTTGGCGGCGAGGCATTCGTCGAGGATGGACTCCTGGTCCGTAACGTCGCTGCCATCCTCGATGTCGTCGACGCCGCGATCTCCAACGTTCGTCGGCGGTAGCTGCTCAGGGTCGCCGACGATAACGACCTGCTTGGCTCGAGCGAGCGCACCGATGGCATCCCACGGCGAGATCTGCGAGGCCTCGTCGAAGATGACGACGTCGAACGGCTCCTTATCGGGCGGCAGGTACTGCGCGATCGAGAGCGGGCTCATCATCACGCAGGGGGTGAGCTTGGTCAGCGCCGTCGGCATCCGGCCGAACAGCTTTCGCAGCGGCATGTGCGCCGTCTTCTTCGTCAGCTCGTGCGAGAGCGTGCCCCATTCCGGGTCGGCCCCAAAGGCGGTCGCCCCTGGGATGCCGCCGCCGAGGCGCGAGCGGACGACCTGCTTGGAGAGTTCGGTGACCCGATCGTCGGCGGCGCGGAAGCGCTGGATCGCATCCTCGTGCCGCTCTGGTAGGAAGCGCCGCAGCACCGGGTCGTGGCTGACGACGCGGTCGATCCACCAACGCGCATAGGCGGCCTCAAAGGCCGCTTCCGCGCGGTCAGAGGCGACGCGGCCGTCTTTTAGGGCGTCGATCAGCGGCGTGAGACCGGTCTGACGCGCATTCTGGGCGGCGGCTTGCCAGGCGCACCACCCCTGGGCGCGTCCCAGCCCTGACGACCAGCGTCGGACGAGAGCGAGGCTCTGTTCGATCCAGTCGGCGTCGGCGGCCAACGGCTCCTCTGGATCGGCGCGACCCGCCAGGAGGCCGAGCGTCTTCATCGCCTCGTTCGCCCGGGCTCGATCCTGCGCGAAGGCGGCGTAGCTTTGCGCGATGCGTCCGCCCTCGGCCAGCGCACGACCCTGACGCTCGACGAGATGCACCAGATGATCGCGTAGGCCATCGATCCCGAGGGACAGCGGCCCCAGGATGTCGAGCAGTTGCTCGACCTTCTCGGCCCAAGTGATCGCCGGCGCGAATTCGGACGCCGCGCAGTCCGGATTGCTCCACGGTAGCCCGAGCCGGGCGAGGAGCAACTCCTCCAGGCATCCGGTTTTGACGTGTTTGGCGACCTCGATCAGCCCCGTGAGATCCGGCCCAAGATCGGGGGGCAGCGGCCCCTCGGCGTAGGGCTGGACCTGCGCCGCAACGCGTCTTTGCTTGCCGCCCTTTGTCAGGAAGTTCGACCCCTGTGCGGCGACCCACTCGGCCAGCAGCGCGCTTAGATTCTGATCGAGGATGCCCGATCCGTAGCGACCTGTGAGACGGCCGATTAGCTGGGCCTTTGTGGCCTGAAAGCGCTCGCGCGCGGCGACGGCCCGGCGTAGGTCGCCGGCCCCGTCGGCCAGGAAGGCGACCCCGCAACGGGCTTCCGACCGCACGAGGTAGTTGCCGAGCACCATGAGCCCGCGCGTTCCAGCGTAGGTCGCGAGCAGGGTGGGTAGGCCGACCGCCTCGGCGAAGGTCTGCCCGCTGACACGAAGCGCGCCGAGCGTCTGTTCTACGGCTCGGATCGCGGTGCCCATGTCGTCGCGCCAGACCGGCGACCACTGGGTGGCCTCGACGCCCTGGAGCGGGTGATCCACCAGCGATCCGACGGACGCGAGGACGGGGCGAAGCTCTCGGCAGGCCGTGCGCAGGTTGGCGAGCGTCGTCTCATTGTGGGCGAGGTGATCCGGCCACGTGAGGACGAGCGGAGGCGCGCCGCCGCCGGCCGCGATCACACGCCCGAAGGCCTCATAGGCGGAAAGCCCGTTCTCGCGTCGTCGATGTAGGGCGTTCACGAGGCCGTTCAGTTCCTCGCGCAGGCTTGCGAGGTCGCTCGTCGCAGCGTCCCAGGTGCCCTGTGACGGTGTCGAGCGCTCGTGCCAGGCCCGGCGCAGCTGGCCGAGGACGGCCGATTTCTGGGCCTTGGTCGAGTGGACCTCGAGGCAATAGTCGCCAAGGCCGATCTCCTGCAGGCGGCGCTGCACGACCTCCAGGGCGGCGGTCTTTTGCGAGACGAACAGCACGGTGCGCCCCTGGGCGAGGCACTGGGCGATCATGTTGCCGATGGTCTGGCTCTTGCCGGTCCCGGGCGGCCCGAACAGCACGAAGTCCTTGCCACCGGCGGCGGCGAGGACCGCTGAGAGCTGAGAGGAATCGGCTGACAGCGGCGCAAACACGGTCTCAGGCGGGTGCTCCCGATCAAGGCGTGTCGGTTCCGGGAAAGGCGTGCCGTCGCCGTAGGAGTGTTTGGGCGTGTCGATGAGATGGCGCACAATGGGGTTGCGCTTGAGCACCTCCGCGCGATCCACCAAGTCCTTCCACATCAAGTACTTGGTGAAGGAGAAGGCTGAGAGGACGACGTCCGGCACCACCTCCCAGCCGCGCAGTTCCTTCACGTGCTGGCGGACGATCCGGAAGATGCCGTCGACGTCGTACCCGGACGCGTCCCGAGGGAGGTCCCCCTCCAACTCCGGCATCCGAAGCTTGAAGTCTTCGCGCAGCATCTCGAGCAGGGTCGGGTTGATCCGCACCTCGTCGTCGTGGAGGGCAAGCTTGAAGCCGGCCCGCACGCTCGACCGCTTGAGGGTGACGGGGACCAGGACCAGCGGGGCGCGATAGGCAGCCTCACCCTCCTTCTTCGTCCATGACAGGAAGCCCACGGCCAGGAACAGGATGTTGGCCCCGCCCTCCTCGAAGCCGTTGCGGGCGAGCCGGTAGAGATCGAGCAGGCGATGGTCGAGGTCGGCCTCGGTCGAGGTCGTGTAGATCTCCTTTCGCGCGAGCGCGGCCTCCAGATAGCTGCGGCGGCCATCGTCGTGATGACGACGCGCGTAGAGGTCTGCGCTGCGCTCGTCCGATCCGGTCAGAACGTCCGAGAGCGGCTTCAGGCGATACTCGGTGCCCGCCGCGAGGCCATCTTCCAGCGACCCGGGCGAGGCGCATTCGAGGCTGACGGATCCTTTGCCCGGCTTGAAATTCAGCAGCTTGTTGCGCAGCGTCAGGTCAAGAAGCTTACGCTTCCAGCGTTCCACGCGACCGACCGGCGTCTCGGGGGCCTCGTCGATCGGCGCGCGCGCTTCCTCGTCGAAGCTCGGCAGTGCGGACAGCGTCTGGTTCAGCGGGATTGTCGGCCCAGGCGCGATGCCGGTCGGCTTTCCGTCGCCGAGATCCATCGGACGGATCCCGCGCCGACGGCAGCGCCGGACGTCGATGGCGATTTCCAGCGCCGCGGGGGCCTCGTCTTCGACCTGGGCGTTACCTTGGCTCGTGGCGACCTTGAACATCGCTGGCGGATCCGGCGTGAGCAGGGTCGTCTCGACGAAGACGAGATCCTGGAGGTCGCGCCGCTTGCGGAGCAACTGCATGTCGTCGACGGTCGCGCTGGCGAAGTCGTCGTCCTGCAGCCAGACACCGACGAAGGCATGGCCGGCCGTGAGCACCAGCACGGGGTTCAGCCCAGCCTGCTCGAGACAGGCGGCGTAGAGCAGCGAGAGATCGAGGCAGGTGCCGACCTTGCGCTCCAGCACGTCGCTCGGGCCGCGGACTTTTTGGCCAGCTCGCTCGAAGCTCGCGGGCGGCAGGACGTAGGCGATCCGCCGATCTGCAATCGCCGCCCAGATCGCCTCGGCCAACTCCCAGGCGCGGGACTTCTTGGCGGTCTTGTAGCCGTTCAGCCCTGTTTCGCGCCCAGCCTCGCCGAGCTTGGTCGCGGCATCGCGCAGGACGACGTCGACGGCGGGGTCGTTGGGGCGGACGAAGGCGGCGAGGAGTTCGGGCGCGCTTCGGCCACCACCCCAGTGCGAGGGCGGCAGAACCCGAAGCTCTTCGAGATGCCGGCCTTTCTCGCCGGCCGCATCCTCGACGATGACCGTCAGTTCAAGACGGCTTGCCTCGGTGAAGTTGGCGAGCAAAGCCGCATCGAGCCGAACGTCCGGCAATTCGATGTGGTGGTTCGATCCTGCCGGAATGCGATCGATGCGGAGAGTGAGCGGCTGGACGACGGCGGGCCGGCTTTCGATCCGCACGCGGACATCGGAAAGCTCCTGCTCTGAGGTGTTCTCGACCACCACCTCGCGGATCACCGGAACCGCATTCTCGTGGTACGCGAGACTGACGTGCTCCGTGACCGAGCACGTGATTTGGATACCGTCCTGCACGGCTTCCCCCTTATCTTGAGCTGGACTGTATGGGGACAGCCTCAAGTAGCGCAAGGTCGGCGATTCGCGGACGAGCTAACCTATATCAAGCATCTCAGGATTTCCGCGCCGCGAATGCTGCGGCGAATTCCTAAGCCCGCGGCTTCCGTCGCTTTGCTGCCAAGGCGCAGCGGAGCCCTTTTAGAATTAATCGTCGAACGCCCAAGGGCGCGCGGACGTAGACCTGAGGCTTACCGACCAATTGTCGGGCTTGTCATTCGCAGGGCGCAACGTGTCCCGATGGGGTTGGGGGCGTCCTCTCTGAGCGCTCTTCCTGACAATAGCGTGGATTGCGACACAGGCTGCGCACCGCACGCGGGACAAGCATCGGAGCCTGTCCTTATGATCGCCCGACCTTGGGAGGATCAGATGCGGCGACTGTCCTTATTCCTCGTGGCCGGCCTGACGGCGTTCGGTTTCAGCGGGGCGGCGGCCGAGCCAGTGGGCGATGGCGTCGCTGATCTCGGCAGCTACGCCGCCCGCGTCGAGGTCCATCCGATCGCCAGCCTGACGCTGACCGACCGGCATTTCCTGACTGGGTCATCGGACGGCGCAAAGCCGGTGACGGTCACAGGTGTTCTGCGCATCGCCAAACCGGGCGCGGATCGTCTGCCGACCGTCATTCTGATGCATGGCTCGGGGGGCCTCAGCGGCAACATCGAGTTCTGGCAGCGGGCTCTTGGCGCGCGGGGGATTTCGACCTTCGCCCTCGACGGCTTCACGGGTCGTGGCCTGACGTCGGTCAACACCGATCAGAGCCTACTGTCTCGCACGAACCTGATCCTCGATATCTACCGGGCGCTTGGCGTTCTAGCGAAGCACCCCCGGGTCGACCCGGCGCGGGTCGCGGTGATGGGGTTCTCGCGCGGCGGGCAGGCCGCGCTCTATGCCAGCCTCAAGCGCTTCGACGCGAACTGGAACCGCTCAGGTATTACGCCGGCCGTGTTCCTGCCTGTCTACCCCGACTGTTCAATCCGCTTCCAAGATGACACCGCGGTCGCTGCCCGCCCGATCCGGATGTTCGGAGGCAGCGGCGACGATTACAACCCGGCGGCGTCCTGCGCTGCCTACACGGAGCGGTTAAAGGCGGCGGGGTCGGACGTCAGCCTCACCGTGTTTCCAGGGGCGCAGCACGTCTACGACAACCCCGCGGGACCGCCCCAGCCAACGGTGGCCAAGGGCGCGCAAACGGTGCGGGCCTGTTCGCTCCATGAGGCGGCGGACGGTGTGATCGTTGAGGGTCCGAAGGATACGCCGTTCACCTACACCGATCCGTGCGTGCAGCGAGATCCTCACATCGGCTCGGACGAGGCCGCCCGCGTCGCGACCTTCAAGGGCGTCACCGATGCACTCGAGGCCACTTTCGGAAAGCGCTGAGACCCTCTTGGCGTTTAAGCCGCCTCGCGCACGTGCTCCGAAACCCGGTCGATCGCGGCGATGACCTCACGCGGCGCGAGGTGCTGGATCATGTGGCCCATTCCAGGAACGACGACGAGCTCGCTGTTCGGCAACTCCATATGCAACCGCTTCGACTGCCGGTCGACGTCGGCGATCTGATCATCGCCGCCGGCGATGATCACCACTGGCAGCGTCAGATCGCGGTAGTGCTTCTCGAGCTCGATCGTCACCGGCGTCATCAGCGCGGCGTCTTCCGCCGAGGCCCGAAGCTGCAAGGGTCGCAGCATCATGGCCTTTGGAAACTTCCGGTCGAAGCGCTCGGTGACCGCGGCTGGCGCGAACATCGCCTTGATCATCGCCGGCTGCATCAGGCGACCAAGCACGGGTGACACGGTATGGCGCATCAGGTCACCGACACCTGGGATTGCCACCGGGGACGACAACAGTACGTCGGCGCGGAGCGTCGGATAGTAATAGCCGGAGGCCAGGACGAGGCTGCTGACGAGCCGCGGTGCTTGAAGCGCGAAAGCAACCGCGACCAGCGAACCCCACGAGTGCCCGAGCACAACGGCCTGAGAGACGCCGAGCCGCTGAAGCGCTTTTTGGAACAGCGTCGCGTGATCGCGGGGCGTCCAGAGGCCACGCGGGCGATCGCTGTAGCCGTAGCCAGGACGGTCGATGATGATGACGCGGTACCGCCCGGCGAGATCGTCGACGATACCGCTTACCAGGAAGTCCTGAATCATCATGCCATTGCCATGGATGAGGACGAGCGCCGGTCCCAGACCCCGCTCAACGTAGTGCAGCCGCACCCCATCGACGGTCAGGAATTGGCCAATCGGTGGCGTCTCACGCTCGGCCGCACGCGTCTTCGCAGCGGCGTAGACTGCCGACGCTGCGAGCGCAGCGGCGGAGCCGATCATCGTGGGGGCAAGCCAACGGCTGGTGGAGGAACGGCGGGTCATAGGGTGATCCTGATGCGGCGGCCACACGCGTCGATCGACCGGATCGCCGGGCCGTAAATACCCCGGCTCAAGGGCGAGCTTCCGGCGTTACGCGAAGCGATTGTTGCGATGCAAAACGACAACGGGTCGGAGGGCCGAATGATCCGGTCCGACAGAAGCAATCGCCATCGGGAAAGTCGCCGCTTTTCGGGGATTTGGTCTGCGGAACCAGATTGGAACCGGCATACATATCGATGCCATCGATATCGGCTATCAATTATATCTGTTTGAACGATGGTGCGTTGCGGCGCATCTTCCCCTCACAAGCCGGGCACACCCGGCATATGAGGGAAGATCACCATGACCATTCGCGCTTTCGTTCTCGCCGCTCTCGCTGTCGTTCCGACGCTCGGTTCGGCTATCGCCGGTGAGCGGATCGACTTCACGCCGCCCCTTTATCGGGAGCAGGCGCGCCCGACCGCCTCTGTCCGGCCGGCTTCGGAGATCACCACGACGCCAAGCCTCGTGCGTGCTTCGTCGGACCTTCCGCGTCGCATCGTCGAAGCCACAGCTCGCTGAGGACCGATCGGAACGGGAATTGGCAGGAGCATGTTCGACGACGAAATTCCATCCTGGAGTTTCGCCATGCGCGCGCTGACTATCGCTTCCGTATTCGTCCTTACCGCTGTTGCTGGCCTCGGCCAGGCGGTGGCCAAAGGTTGCATCAAGGGGGCTCTTATCGGCGGTCTTGCTGGTCATGCGGTCGGCCACGGCATGACCGGTGCGGCCGCCGGCTGCGCCGTCGGTCACCACGGTGCCAATAAGGCCTCGTCGACAAACACGGTGCCGACTTCGACCAGTGCATCGGACTCCACCACGACGTCGCGCTCGTACTGATCGCAACGAACGGCTCTGTACCTTGGAAAAGGCCCTGGCATATCGCCGGGGCCTTTTTGTAGGGCGACCCGTCCGGCCTATTGTCAGGATCGTCTGGTGGGCCGGGCGTTAGGCGATCAGGGTACCACGGGCAACCGATCACGGCCGACGGCTCTCCAGTCGCTGACAGATGGGTCAATCGCGACAAAACCCTGCCTCAATGTCGTACCCGGATGCGCCCGAGCCCTCCTCAAGCGTGAACGCCGAAGAGAGACGCGGCCGCCGTGTGCCTGTGCTCCAGACCACACCAGCCTGATGCGCCCATGTACAGGGCGATCAGTAGTCATCGGTCTGCTGCTCGAAATTCTTTGACCTGGGCGTGTAAAACGCCGTTTTCGGCCACAGGTCCATGCTGTCGCCGGCGCAGCCCTCGCGTTCGACGTAAGCTGGCCATGCTGAGTTCATGCCAGAATGGTCAGGTTTGTCGGACGTCCGCTGGATCGAAGCGAGAGCGAACCTACCGGTTGTCCTCTTCGACGAGGACCTGAAGTCCGCCACGCGCTCCCGCGATCAGGCCTTCTTTGACCATGAAGGCCACCAGGGATGCGACAGGCCGTGTGCCTTTCGGGCCGAGTGCCGTTCGGAGCACATCGGTCGTGAGTTCACCGGGGTTCGTGGTCTCGTCCGCGATGCGAAGGCACACGTTGGCCTCGTAGTGGACCTGCTCGACCGCTTTCCTGCTCGCGAGCGGGATCCGGCGATCCTTGCAAAAATCCGTGAAGAGCTCGGCGAGCCAAGGGGGCCGGATCAAATCGGCCAAGGCCGCGACGTAAAGCTCCGAGCGGAGGCGGAGGCCGCAGGCGTAGCACGGCTCTTCGCCGCTCCCGGCAACGAGGCTGTCGCAGGACGGGCAGCTGTGGAACGTTCCCACGGAACACGGGAAGTATATGTGCGAGTTCGCCATCATCGGGCGGCGGCGTCGGCATATACGGCAGGTTGCATGCATCGTCGTGCGCTCTGGGCTTCTAGATGTTTGATCCCAGGGTTTGATGGTGCAATCTTCTCCTCGGAGTGGAGGGATGCGCTGTGGGCCAAGTTCTTCACGGCAGCGCCACGACGACTGAGGCGATCCGTCGAGCGATCCAGCATAGTCAAGCGAGCTTGAGGGCCCTCTCGAAGCGCTATGGGATCAACCAGAAGACGGTCGCCAAGTGGCGGCAGCGGACCTCGGTTGCCGACCAGCGCACCGGTCCGAAGGATCCGCGCTCGACGGTGCTGTCACCCGAGCAGGAAGCGATTGTCGTCGCCTTTCGTCGTCACACGCTCCTGGCGCTGGACGACTGCCTCTACGCGCTCCGGGCCACGATCCCGCACCTGACCCGCTCGTCGCTGCATCGTTGCTTGCAGCGCCACGGCATCAGCCGTTTGCCGGAGATCGACGGCGACAAGCCCAAGCGCTCGCGCTTCAAGGCCTACCCGCTCGGCTACTTCCACATCGATCTGGCCGAGGTCCACACGGCGGAAGGGCGGCTCTACTCAGATCAAACCCGCTCCACCAAATGCCGGGACCAAACATCTAACGCACTCTCTGATCTGCGAAAATCGAGATCGGGGTGGGGTCACGATCGGCGCCGATCGTGACCCCACCCCAAAGCGAATTTTAGCTTATATTCCAACGTATTAAGCCCAGTCCTGGGAGGGGTGAACCTTCGGGTTCATCCGCAATTTCGGTGCTGCGGGATGATTCGGGCGTTGGTTCACGTGGTGGCCCGAGGGCAGCGCTATGCCGATTTCGAACCCGTCGGTGCCGTCGGTCCCGGACGGCCTGCACGTCGATGGTCTGACGCTGGACACGTCCGGGTTGCTGATCACCGCCCAAACCACGGCAGCCCAAGCCTGCTGTCGGGTCTGCGGGCGGGCGTCAGTGCGGGTGCACAGCAGGTATTGGCGGACGTTCGACGACCTGCCCTGGCAGGACCGGTCGGTGACGTGGCGGGTGCAGGTTCGCCGCTTCCGCTGCGGCCATTGCCCGGGGCGGATCTTTGCCGAACGCGTGCCGGGGCTGGGTCCGCGCAAGGCGCGCCGCAGCGACCGGTTGGCCGAGGCGCAGACCGACATCGGCATGGTGCTGGGTGGTGAGGCCGGCGCAAGGTTGTCGCGGCGGCTGGCCATGCCTGTCAGCGGCGACACCGTCCTGCGCCTGATCCGTCGTCGCGGGACCGTACCGTCTCCGCCGCCGCGGGTCATCGGCATCGACGATTGGGCGTGGCGGCGCGGCCGGTCCTACGGCACCATCGTGTGCGACTTGGAGCGGCGGCGCGTCATCGATCTGTTGCCCGGCCGCTCGTCGGCACCGGTGCGGGACTGGCTCACCGCCCATCCGAGCGTGACCGTCGTCAGCCGTGACCGTTCGGGACCCTACGCTGAGGCCGCGCGCACGGCAGCACCGACGGCGACGCAGGTCGCGGATCGCTGGCACCTGCTCGTCAACGCTTCCGAGGCCCTGCGCGGCATCGTCGAGCGGCACCAGTCCGAGATCCGAGACGTGGCGCACCGCGCCGTGCACAACCCCGCCGGCTCCCCTGATCTGGCGAAGACGAAGACAGCGCCAACGAACGTGAGCAGCCGGCGACGCGACCGCTGCGAGGCGGCCCTGTGCCTCCACGGCGAAGGTCTGCCGACCAAAGAGATCGCTCGCCGTCTCGGAGCATCCCGCAACGCCGTGCGCCGCTGGGTGCGGGCGGGCCGGTTCATGCCCTACCGCCGCGCACCTGGTTCGAGCCTGCTCGATCGCCATCTCCCCTTCCTCGAGGCACGCTGGCGGGAGGGCCAGCACAGCTCCACCGTCCTCCACCGCGAGTTGCACGCGCAGGGCTTCATTGGCAGCCACGACATCGTCCGGCGCTGGGCCTCACGACGGAGGCAGGATGCGCCTGCGCGATCACCGTCCGCCCGGGTCCCCTCGACGCGCCGCATCACCCGTTGGCTCACCGCCGACCCGGCCGCACTATCGCGGGAGGATCGCGCCTTCACCGAAGCGCTCTGCAGCGCCGCGCCGAAGCTGAAGCAGGCCGCCAAGGATATCCGCGCCTTCGCCGAGCTCCTGCGCCAGAACGATCCCACCGGACTGACGACCTGGCTGGAAGCTGCAGCCGCGACCGATCTCGGCGGCTTCGTCACCGGGCTCCGGCAGGACGAGCCAGCCGTGCGCGCCGCTATCATTGAGCCCTGGAGCAACGGACCCGTCGAGGGGCAGGTCAACCGCCTCAAGCTGATCAAGCGGAGCATGTACGGTCGCGCCGGTTTCGATCTCCTGCGCCAACGCGTCCTGCATGCTGCATGAGCCGAGATCGGCAAAGCTTGATCGGATGCCAAACTTTCAGCACCGAAAGTGCGGAAGAACCAACCTTCGACGCCTTTTCACAGGCAGGTCAACCGCTTCAAGCTGATCAAGCGGAGCATGTACGGTCGCGCCGGTTTCGATCTCCTGCGCCAACGCGTCCTGCATGCTGCATGAGCCGGGGTCGGCAAAGCTTGATCCGATGCCAAACCTTCAGCACCGAAAGTGCGGAAGAACCATGCTTCGACGCCGATCCACATCCGATACCGTGCTACTGTCTATCTGTACGACAAAACCAAGATCGCGGTCGGTCCCTGTCGATGTCGGGCCTCGCCGTACCCCGGGTCAGGGAATCGTCCGCCCCCGCAGATCGATGAGGATCGGCCAGATCGAGACCGCCTCGTCGAACTCGATCTGCCGGGCGACAGCGTCGAGACTTCCCACCGCGGCTGCGAGGCCGTTCGGCCACGCATCGATGATCGATCGGACCGTCTCGGCGAAAGCGAGCATTCTATCCGGACCCGACCTCGGTAGATCATCGGCGTGCTGGAATGCGAGATCCATGAAGCGAGCCATCGTACGTG
This sequence comes from Methylobacterium mesophilicum, assembly GCF_022179445.1. Classification (GTDB taxonomy): domain Bacteria; phylum Pseudomonadota; class Alphaproteobacteria; order Rhizobiales; family Beijerinckiaceae; genus Methylobacterium; species Methylobacterium mesophilicum. The sequence goes on from NZ_BPQU01000008.1 coordinate 44,357, forward strand.
CCGCATCGGTGTCGGTGATACGGAAGCGCAGGCGCTCGTGCGGCCATTTCTCGGCGCAGCGCCGAGCCTGCCTAGCGAGTGCGGCCGTCATCGCAACGACGTCGTCCTGCTTAGAAGTTGCGTCAGAGAGGGCATTCAGGATCCGTATCATGCTGATCTGGTCGGGCTCGACCAAAGGATCCTGCTCCGCCAGAGTCACGGCCTCTGCCACGCGGATTCTGCGGTGCTCGTCGATGCGCGCGAAGTCCACAAGCGACAGTAGGATCGGCATCAGGAGCCGCATCGCCGGATCGGTCTCTGCAGCCGCGGCCTCTAGGAGTCTGTCGGCGAGCGTCGTATCCTCTCTGGCGCCGAAGACGTGATCCGGATTCAGCCATCCCGCTCCCACGAGCACGCCGAGTGCGTCGCGACCGGCCCAACATGCCTCCGGAGCCCCGGACGGAATGGGTACGATCGCAAGCGACGGCAACCACGCTTCGCCATCGACGTGCCCGGTCGCGACCTTGAAGGCTTCCACCGATGCCGTGGGCACACGTTCGATCGATCCCTCGCGGATCATGTCCGCCACAACGGACGCTGCAAGGATTTCCGGCGTAAGGCCGAAGGTCAGGCGGATCTCCCAGTCAGGAAGGAACGACCGATTCCGGCGGTCGGCCAGATCGAACGCCGAGCAGCCCTGCACCCAATCTGCCAGCTGGTCCGCGTCCGCCGTCGCCGGCGCGAGGGCCCGCGTCAGCTGGTCGGCGCGTATCCAGAGCAGAAGCGTACGTATAGCTGGGTCGAGAGCTCGCCAGTCCTCGCGGTGCAAGGCCGCCTGGGCGCCGTGCCGAAGTAGAGCTGCGAACAGCCGCCCCTGCAGTCGGACGGCTTCGACAAACTCGTTCGCTGCCGCGGCAATAGTCGTTTCTTCTGCGGAAGCGATACACAACGTCCGGAGCCGGAGAGCCGCGAGGAGCGGAGATTGCGATCTCCGCGGCCGGCCCTCGTCCGGATCGCAAAGCAATGCTCCCCATCGCCGCAGGAGATCGTCCGGGAGCCGAAACGGCGAGGCCGCGAGGCGCGAGGCGGCTGTCCGAATATCGAGCTCGTTATCGAGCCGAAGAGCTGCTTCCTTCACCGCATCGGCGAGGCAATCGGAAAGGCGCATCCGAATGAAGCCGAGAACTGCTTCCGCCGATGGGAGCGTCAGGGCGTCGAGAGTGATCGTGCCGGTCTCCCGCAGGCGGCTGCGGAGGCTGGTCACCGAGCCTTGGAGATCACGGTCCGTCAGTGCCTTGAATGCTGCGAAACGATCGTCGACGGCGGCATGTCGTGCAGCTGCGGCAGCATCCTCGGGCGAAATCCAGCCGCGACGATCGACGAGGTGGTGTAGCGCGCCCGACGCTGCGAGCCGTCGATCTTCATCCGGGTCGAGAAGCACGCTCGTGACGGGATCCATGCGCACGGTTTCAGTGCCGATCCCGATCGTCGCGAGCCGGACCGATCGTTCGGGCGGAGCAAGCTCGAAGCGGCCGACGGAACCGTCCGGAAGATTGAACGAAGCCGTCGCCGGGCCTCCGGAGACTTCGGCGTCGCAGGCGGCCCGATAGGCATCGACCAGAACGTCGGGTTCGAGCTCGATGGTTTCGCCGAGATGCAGCACCATGCCGGACTTGATATCGAGCTTTCTGCGCAGATCGTGCCGATCGACGATGCGGTCGCTCCAATCGTCCGGGAACAGGATGACGAGACGGAGCGCGATCTTCACGAAGGAGCGGCGGACTTCCTCCTCGATCTCTCCCTCGACGCCGGTCGGCCGCTCGAGCAACTCCGAAAGCATGCCGGCCAGAATGTTTGCGACCGCATCCGTCGTTGCCGGATCGCCTTTTGCCGTCGCGAAAAGCTGTTCGTCGACGAACCATTCCATGAACTGGCGGCGGACGTCGAACTCCATGCCGTGCTCCGCGGAAAGATCCGCGAACAAGGGCAGGTCGACGACGTGGGCGAGCGACACGGCATGGATGTACCGACGTGCCTCGGGCTCGGCATCGGCGGGCAAACCCGGAATGCGGCCAGCCCTGAGGCAGATCCAGGCCCACCTCGATCTGGCCCTCTTCTCGGCTTCCGTCGCAGTTCGGTTCGCCCAAAGGCGGTCGAGCACCGAGCGGACCAGGTTTCCATGGTCCAGCACACGGGTGATCTCGCCGACCACCTCGCCGTCCTTCGACGGCTGAAACGTCTTGTCGAGGTGTGACAGGAGCCGGGTCTCGTTCGCGAACCAGATCCGGATCTCCTCGAGTTCACGCGTCTCGAGCACATTCTGCCCGTCGATCGAGGCCGCCTCGATCCGGCCAGCGACCGAAGCCGGATCCACCGGTGCGAAGGAATAGCCGAGGCGACGGAGCTCGCGCAGCAGGAAGGTGCGCCTCCCGGTCGGGATGACGCCTCGAGCGTGCAGCCGATCGATCACGTCATGGATCTGCACGGCACCGGCCATCCGTGCGTGGGAGAAGGCACGCTCCTCCACCCAGAACATCTCGGGAGCGCTCCGGCGGGCACCGATGACCTCCATCACGCATCTGAGATGTGCGGGCATCCTGACGGTCTGGGTGGCGTCCTCCTCCGGACGATCGAGGCTCGTCCAGCCGTCGTCCGCAAGCAGACGTTCGGAGACGGTCGCCACGAGCGCTCGAAGCACGTCGCGCAGCCGGTCGTCGTGGACTGCACTTTCGAGCTCGCGGGCGATTCTCGTCGCGTCCTCTTCCGAAAGGAACGTCGGCGTCGCCCGCGCAATCGGCGCAAGGACACCCGCGGCGGCCAAACGGTAGATGATGCGCGGCGTCAGCAGGGCGGAGGAAATCCGGCGCCCCAGGCCTGCATCGATCACCTGCAGGCTTGCTCGTGCTTCCTCCATGGCGTCGCGATCGAGATGACCGGAGCAGAAAGCCGCATCCAGCAGACCTGCGACAACCTCGGGGTCGAGTTCGCCCGCCCGATCTGGCACCTCGATTGAGGCGGCATCCTCCGGTACGTCACGTACGACCCTGACTTCCCCGGCAGCGGGCGAGAGGGAGCTCCGACAAGCTTCGACAATACCGTGATCGACGGAGCGGAACTCGCCTTGCATCTCCATCAGGGCTTCTGCGGTCGACTTCGGGACACGGATGGTTAAGGCACGATCGAGCTCAGGTAGAAGCTCGAGCCGACTGGCCAGCAACAACGCCGACACATCCATCCGTAGAACCGGCCGCTCTCCTTCGGTCCAGACGGCCGGCGACCGACGCGCACCGGACAGAAGGAGCATCGGAAAGAGGTTGCCCCTGTTGTTGCGCCGCTCGGCCGGCTCGGCCAGGAAGAGACGGCCGTAGGCGGCGAGGTCCGACTGCATAGCCAGAACTGCGGGCATGGCGCCGCGCAGCCAGTCTTCGAAGCGGGCCTCGTACTCGCGCGAGCGTTCGTCGATGAAGGCGACTGCCTCCTCGACGGTGTCGAACCGGATGTGGCCGCCAGCTTCTGCGTCGGCAGACGCCAAGAGACGGAACATGCGGTCCTGCACCTCGGAAAGACCCAAGTCGGCTGCAAGAGACGCCGCGGCGCCGACCGCCTCTGGATGGATTCCGAGTTCCGCGGCCCGGGCCAGCGCACGCCTTGCCGTCTCCGCGTCATACGTGCGCAGAGCATAGGCGATCCTGAGCGCCTGATCGGGGGCGAGATCGACTCCTTCGAGGATCCGCGTGGCCGCGTTCCGTACTTCGTTAAGTGCCCCGACCCGCAGGTATGCTTCGAACAGACGTCCCTCGATGTACGGGTCGTCTCCGGCCCGGCGTATCGAAAGCAGATCGTCGACGATCTGCCGATGCCGGCCCATCTCCTCGTTGGCACGTATGCGCATGGCGACGAAGCGGCGCGGGAGTCCGCCTCCGGCCGAATCGGCAGCGATCTGCTCCAGTACCTCCAGACATTCTGCCGGACGCCCGGCGTTGAGAGGTGCCAGCGCCGCGAGTTCACGCGGCCGGACGGCCTCCATGGCAAGCAGCCGCGACCGCAAGCGGTCGAGATCGTCCCAGGCCGACCGCCATGCAAGGAATTCCGCACCTGTTAGGACGTCTTCGACGGTCGTACCGGGATCTTCGAGGAGCACGATCAGAGGCGAGCTGTCGGAGCCGCGGAGGCATTCCTGCACCACGGTCGCGTATGACGTGGCATCGTCGGTCGAACGGTCGCCGAACCGCGCCTTCCAGTCGGCGAGAAACTCGCCGTCGTCGGGAAATTTGCTCTCATATCGTCGTATGACGTCTAGGCCGCGCTTCGGCCGGTCGACGCCCGCGCTCAGAAGCGCGAGGACGATGACGTGGGCAACGGTACCACGGTCCTGGCGCACCATGTCGCCGAATAGCTTCGTGATCCGACCGGGCTTCTCGACCAAGCCGAAGTTTCCAGCCCACGCTACGGCCACCGGGTCCGGAGCCGAGCGCTTGAGAAGTTCACGCGCCAAGTCTGCTCCTTCCTCCCGTCTTGCAGGATTGAGGAGCAGCGCCGCGAGTTTCCAGATCTCGATATGCCCACGAACCGGTGGTTCCGCGAGGCGCAGGAGACGCGAGAAATCCTCGTGGGCCAGTTCCAGAAGCGTCGCCGCATCGGGATCATCGCGCAGGAGGCCTGGATTGATCGGCTGAGGCATCCAGCCGAATTGCGGTCGGACACCCTCGATCATGGCCGAGAAGAGGCGGATGGTCGCAAGCGTCATTTGGGGCGCTATCTCGTCCGGTGCTCGCTCCAGAGCGGACGATGCATCCTGCATGGCACTTGCGCGGTCGCCGACGATGAAGGCGGCGATCGCGCGCAGACGCAGGATTTCCGAAGTAATCTTGTCACCCGTTGCCGTTGCGAGAGCTGCCACGGCCTCCTGTGCCCGTCCTCCCTCAAGCAGAAACGCGCATCTCGCCTCCAGTTCGCGTGAGTTGGCTGGTTTCGCGACCATGGCCAAAGCTTCGTCTGGCCGTCCCTCCGCCCATGCGAGATGAGCGCGTGCCGAGGCGTCTATCGGTGCGGCTACGCCATCGGCCTCGTCGAGCAGATCCCCGGCCACGGACGTCTCGCCATCCCGAAGATGCAGGAGGGCAGTCGCCCGCAGCGCCTTCGCACGGATCGCGGGGGTGAGACCCGCCCAAAGGCGGTCGGTCGATCTCGCCTCGCCAAGCCAAATCCGTAGCTCGCTGACGCGTCCCCTGCGAAGCGCTGCGATCGCGTCTTCGAGGCGAGCGGCCATGAGATCACTCACCCCTCCCGCCCCGGCGGAAGCAAGCTCGGCTGCCTGTCGCAGAAGCTCGGCAGCAGCGATCATGCCGGGATCGCCAATCGCGGCGTTCGTCGGTCCCGCTACGACCGGCGAACCTGTTCCCAGACCCGCCGAGATCGCCTCGGTCCAATAGCGGGAGAAATAGCGGTCGATGATCGAGAGGTCGCGGCCGGCGAGCCTCGAGATGCGGTGCGTGTTCCAGAGCTCGAACTCGATGCCCTGCGCTCGGAGTTCGTCGATCACTGCCTTCGCGGCCGCGTTCATCGCATCGTCGTTGCATTCATGGGAAATCGCGAGGACGAAACGACGGACGCCCTTGCCCTTCCAATGACCGTCGAGATGTTTGGTGAAGTCGACGATCCACGGTTTGAAGTCCCAGGCCTTGATGTCGCGGTAGCACTTCACCGACACGACCACGAAAGGGTCGCCGTTCTCGTCGAATCCCTCTACATCGACTCCGTACTGCTCGACGCCGCCGACCCGCTTCAATGACGTCCGCTTCGTATCCGGGAAGGCGATCTCGACGAGGTCTTCGCAAAGCTCCTCGAATTTTCGGCTCCCGACCGAGACGAGCGGTAGCAGCCGTTCTCTTGGTGTCGATGGCGGGATGGGGCTTGGGGGCGTCACACCACGCGGTGGGCAGTATCCCGCAGGCGATTCACAGGCAGGATCAGCGCGACGCCGCGTTCCGCTGTTGCTCTTGCCCGACGGCTTCGGTTTCGTGGTGGCGCGTGCGATCTTCGCCTTGATGGCAGCCGCATCGCTCCTTGGAATGTCGGTTGAAGGCTTTCCGCCCCGCTTGCGGTCACCGCCACCCTTTTTCACAGGCATTTTGTTGCGACTGAACCTCTAGGTGCGTTCCGACGTCGGCGGCACCGTCCTTCGGATCGTCCGCGCATTGCGTGATCTTGCAGTTGATGAAGAGCCTACGACCGCTCTGTGAAGTGCGAGGGTCATATTGTCGTTGCCGACCTGAAGGTGCGTCGTCGCGACCTTCTTAGTGCGTCTTCGAGGAAGGCAGTACCGGCGACAGGCTGCCAAGTTCGCCACAAGCTTGGTCGTACTTATTTTGTTCCGATCGGTATTGGAGGACGCCGATCCGGCGTCCTCCCACGTCCAATTCGGCTACGATTGCCGGGTACCTTCCGTCAGGGACGTCACCCTAATTTAAGTTGCCGGCTGACCGGTAAAGCAACTTCAGGTCATATTTTCCAAATTGTGCCTCTCAAATAGAGGCTGCTCTGAAGTATTCTTGACCATCTTGTGCCTCACGCTACACAAACCGAAACCATTGAATTTCAAGGCTCGGCGTTGTGCTCCCGCAGATCTTGCATTTTGAGCAGAGGCCATTTCGGACTAGCCCAGAGCGCGCCGCCTCAAGCAAACTTTTGGTGCTCTAAGAACTCCAAAACCGGCGAAAAACACCGAACTCAAAGGCGGCCCACAACAGCAGCTCCGTCGCGTCGATTACGAACAACCGGTCGTGGAGCCGCAGGTGTCGCACTTCAGGCAGGTCCCGTTGCGGACCAGCGTGAAGTTGGCGCATTCCGGGCAGGCTTCGCCGACGTAACCCTTCATCTTCGCCTCGGCCCGTCGGTCGGCGACGGTGCGTTCGACCTTGGTGAAGGGGAGGGTGTCGGCGATCGTCTCGGTCTGACGCGCCACCGCAGGCTCGGATTTGAGCGCCGAGGTGCCGTGGATCGCGTGAACCGTCCCGCCGGCCGGAGAGGTCTGGCCGGTGCCTGCGGCGCCGACGCCGACCGTTCCGCCGGCCGGGCCGCCCTGGATGAGGGTGAGGCGGTCGGCCGAGCCGCGCAGCAGGCCGCGCGAGACCACCGAGGAGGCCGGGGCGGGCTTGGACCCGTCGCGCGTGGTGTCGCCGGCCTCGCCGCCGCCGAGCACCGTGCCGCCGATCTCGGCGGGGCTTACATGGGCCAGGTCGGCGCGGCCGAGATACGACACGGCCAGCTCGCGGAACACGTAGTCGAGGAGCGAGGTCGCGTTCTTGATCGCGTCGTTGCCCTGCACGAAGCCGGCCGGCTCGAACCGGGTGAACGTGAACGCTTCCACATACTCCTCAAGGGGCACGCCGTACTGGAGGCCGAGCGAGATCGCGATGGCGAAGTTGTTCATCAGGCTCCGGAAGGTCGCGCCCTCCTTGTGCATGTCGATGAAGATCTCGCCGAGGCGGCCGTCGTCGTACTCGCCGGTGCGCAGGTAGACCTTATGGCCGCCAACCACCGCCTTCTGCGTGTAGCCCTTGCGCCGGGCCGGCAGCTTCTCGCGGGACCGGATGTGCTCGACCCGCTCGATCACCCGCTCGACGATCTTCTCGGCGATCTGAGCGGCCTTGGCCGCGGCGGGCGCCTGGATCAGCGCCTCGAGGGCGTCGTCGGCCTCGTCGTCCTCATCGGCGATCAGCGCGGCGTTGAGCGGCTGCGACAGCTTCGAGCCGTCGCGGTAGAGGGCGTTCGCCTTCAGCGCCAGGGTCCAGGACAGGCGGTAGGCCGCCTTGCAATCCTCGACGGTGGCGTCGTTGGGCATGTTGATCGTCTTGGAGATCGCCCCGGAGATGAACGGCTGGGCTGCCGCCATCATGCGGATGTGGCTCTCCACCGACAGGTAGCGCTTGCCGATGCGGCCGCACGGATTGGCGCAGTCGAACACCGGATAGTGCTCGCGCTTGAGGCCCGGAGCCCCCTCGAGCGTCATCGCCCCGCAGATATGGGTGTTGGCGACCTCGACGTCCTTCTTGGTGAAGCCGAGGAACGGCAGCAGCTCGAAGGTCGGGTCCGACAGCTTCTCTGCCGGGACCTTGAGGGTCTGGATCAGGAAGTCGTCGCCCAGCGTCCACCGGTTGAACACGAACTTGATGTCGAAGGCCGACTTCAGGCCCTTCTCGATCGCGGAGATCTTGTCGTCGGTGAAACCCTTCGCCCGGAGCGTCGTCGGATTGATCGCCGGGGCCTGGCCCATGGAGCCGTGGCCGACCGCGTAGGCCTCGATCTCGGCGATCTCGGATTCGCGGTAGCCCAGCGCCCGCAACGCGTCGGGTGCCGCCTGGTTGATGATCTTGAAGTAGCCGCCGCCGGCGAGCTTCTTGAACTTCACCAGGGCGAAATCGGGTTCGATGCCGGTGGTGTCGCAATCCATGACGAGGCCAATCGTGCCGGTGGGCGCGATGACGGTCGTCTGGGCGTTGCGGTAGCCGTGGGTCTCGCCGAGCTGGAGTGCCCGGTCCCAGGCCGCGCGGGCATGGGCACCGAGGTTGTCCTGCGGGATATTGGCGTGGTCCAGCGGCACCGGGGCGATGCTCAGGAACTCGTAGCCCTCGGCCTCGCCGTGGGCGGCGCGGCGGTGATTGCGGATCACCTTCAGCATCGCGTCGGCGTTGTCGTCGTAGGCCTGGAACGGACCCAGCTCGGCCGCCATCTCGGCGGAGGTGGCGTAGGCCACGCCGGTCATGATCGCGGTGAGCGCACCGGCCAGGGCGCGGCCCTCATGGGAGTCGTAGGGCAGGCCCATGGTCATAAGCAAACCGCCGATATTGGCGTAGCCGAGGCCGAGCGTCCGGTACCGGAACGACAGCTCCGCGATCTCCTTCGACGGGAACTGCGCCATCATCACGGAGATCTCGAGCACCACCGTCCAGAGGCGGTTCAGGTGCTCGAACGCCTCGACATCGAAGCGCTTGGTTTGCCGGTCGTACATCGTCAGCAGGTTGGCCGAGGCCAGGTTGCAGGCGGTGTCGTCCAGGAACATGTATTCCGAGCACGGGTTCGAAGCCCGGATCCGGCCGCCCTGCGGGCAGGTGTGCCAGTCGTTCATCGTGGTGTTGAAGTGCAGGCCCGGATCCGCCGAGGCCCACGCCGCCTCGCCGATCTTTTCCCACAGCTCGCGGGCCGGGATGGTCTTCGCGACCTTGCCGGTGGTGCGCTGGGTCAGGTGCCAGTCGGCGTCAGCATCGACCGCCCGGAGGAAGTCGTCCGTCAACGAGACGGAGTTGTTGGAGTTCTGGCCGGCGACCGTGAGGTAGGCCTCGGAATCCCAATCGGTGTCGTAGACGGGGAAATCGATCTTGGTGAACCCCTGGCGGGCGAACTGGACGACCCGCTTGATGTAGGCATCCGGCACGGAGGCCTTGCGGGCGGCCTTGATCTCGCGCTTCAGCGCGGGGTTACGGTCCGGATCGAAGCAGGCATCGCCTTCCGCCTCGCACTGGGTGCAGGCCTTCATGACCAGGCCGAGATGCTTGGACACGACCTTGGAGCCGGTTACCAGGGCGGCGACCTTCTGCTCCTCCTTCACCTTCCAGTCGATGAACGCCTCGATATCCGGGTGGTCGATGTCGACGATCACCATCTTGGCCGCCCGGCGGGTGGTGCCGCCGGACTTTATCGCCCCGGCCGCCCGGTCGCCGATCTTGAGGAAGCTCATCAGGCCCGACGACTTGCCGCCGCCGCCGAGCTTCTCGTTCTCGCCGCGGAGCGCGGAGAAGTTCGAGCCGGTGCCGGAGCCGTACTTGAACAGGCGCGCCTCGCGGACCCACAGGTCCATGATGCCGCCGTCGTTGACGAGGTCGTCCTGCACGCCCTGGATGAAGCAGGCATGCGGCTGCGGGTGCTCGTAGCTCGACGCCGAGCGGGTCAGCTCACCGGTGCGGTAGTCGCAGTAGAAGTGGCCCTGGCTCGGGCCATCGATCCCGTAGGCCCAGTGCAGGCCGGTGTTGAACCATTGCGGGGAGTTCGGCGCCACCATCTGCTTGGCGAGCATGTAGCGCAGCTCGTCGAAGAACGCCGAAGCGTCCTCCTCGGAGGAGAAGTAGCGGCCCTTCCAGCCCCAGTAGGTCCAGCAGCCGGCCAGCCGGTCGAACACCTGCGTGGCCGAGGATTCCGAGCCGATCCGCTCCTCCTCGGGGAGTTCGGCCAGGGCGGCCTCGTCGGCCACCGAGCGCCAGAGGAAGGACGGGACGTCGTTCTCTTCGATCTTCCTCAGGCGCGCCGGAACGCCGGCCTTGCGGAAGTACTTCTGCGCCAGCACGTCGCTGGCGACCTGGCTCCAGCTTTCCGGCACGTCGATGCCATCCAGGCGGAACACCACCGAGCCGTCGGGATTGCGGATCTCGCTCAAGGCATTGCGAAACGGAATACCGGTATAGGGCGACTGTCCGGCCGTGGTGTAGCGACGCTCGAACCGCATAAGACACACCTCTCCCGTCGGGACACGAATGTCCCGGCCCCGCTGGACGCGGGGTCGATTCCCAATAAGGGGGTCGCGTTCGCTCGGGCCCGGAAACCGGACGCGAGGCGACTCAGCGAAGATGATTTTAGGCCGGTCGAACCTGCCGAAACGCACCACGGGGGGCGGCGCGACCGATGCAGGGACAATACCGCCGCCATCGCTCTCACGTCAACAAGTAGTGTGCGTCGGTGCGGTTCCCCGCTAGATGTTGTGCCGGCTCGCATAAACCTGTGGATATCGACGGCGACTCGGATAAGTGCCCTTCCGGCATTCGGGATTCGGAGCGGAAAAATTTTCGATCCACACCCTGAAGTAGAGGCACTTTATCGCGGTTCTTGAATAGCCGGCTGATGTCCGGCGTGGGCGTTGCCGCGCAGCGACAGTTGGGCCGAACCGCTGGACTCGGGCGCGTGCGCTCACCATAACGACGCCACGAAGCGCCGGCGTGGCGCGGCTTGAATCCGGGACCGGCGATGGCGCTGAAGGACACTTTGCTGCGCGTCTTCACGTGGTGGAACGGACAGACCGTCTCGCTCGCGCTCCAGACCGCCCGCACCGGCATCTTCGTCGGCGAGGACGATTTCGGAAACAAGTACTACAAGGCCGAAGGCGCGCTGATCGACCGCTCGGTCGGCTCGGAACGGCGCTGGGTGGTCTATAACGGCTACGCCGACGCCTCGAAGGTTCCGCCCGGCTGGCGCGGCTGGCTGTGCCACAACGTCGATCTCGCCCCGAGCGAAGAGACCTACACGCCGCGCGCCTGGCAGCAGCCGCATGTCGAGAACCAGACCGGCACGCCGAACGCATACCGACCGCAGGGCTCGCAGCTCTCTTGGGGCTCGCGACCGGCCGCGACCGGCGATTACGTCTCCTGGACGCCCGGCGAGTAGGCTTGCGGCTGCGGCGCCCTTTTACCGCCACCGTTCCAGTGTTCACCTCGGGGCTATCCGATCCGACCGCCGCGCCCGTGACGGCGTGACCGGCCTTCCTCTAGAGCCTCGTCCCGAATCCGGGCCGCTGCCCTGGGGTCCTTGTTCCGCATCGTCGTCTTCCGAGAGACGGTCCCACGTTTCGGGGCGATGCATTAGGGGTCCGAGCCTTGAGCCGCACCAAAGCCCTCGCACGCGCCGGACTGCTCCTCGGCCTGGCACTGGCCCTCGGGGCCGGCCCGGCCGCGGCCGACAAGATCAAGAACCCGACCGCGGTGTTCTCCGGCCTCGACAAGATCACCGGCCGCATCGTGTCCTTCGAGGTTGCGGTGGACGAGACCGTGCAGTTCGGGTCGCTGCAGATGACCCCGCGGGTCTGCTACACGCGGCCGCCGACCGAGAGCGCCAAGACCACGGCGTTCCTTGAGGTCGATGAGGTCACCCTCGACAACAAGTATCGCCGCATCTTCACCGGTTGGATGTTCGCGTCGAGCCCCGGCCTGCACGCCATCGAGCACCCGATCTACGACGTCTGGCTGGTCGACTGCAAAGGCGGCAGCGACGTGATCGCAGAGGCGAAGGAGCAGGAGGACGTGCCGGCGGTGGCCGCCAAGCCGGAACGGACGAAACGCGCCGGCCGGGATTCGACCAAGACCGCCCAGCAACTCAACGCCGCCGGCCAGGTCGATGTCGAGGCGCCGCGCGGGGTGCCGGTGCAGCCGCGACAGAAGCCCTCGCGAAAGTTCTTCCCGTCGAACGAAGGGCCAGCTCCAGCCCCGCCGCCCCCGCCGCAGCCGCAGAACCTGTTCGACGCGCTGTTCCGCTGAGGCTCAGTCGGCCGCGCCGACGCCCAGCGCGTCCAGCGCCCGCGCGCCCGGGACGGTCCCGTCGCAAGGCCAGACGTTCCAGTCGGCGACCGCGTCGAGGGCGACGGCGAGCCGCCGCTTATAGATGTGCCGCGGCAACTCCTCGGCGCCGAACTGCGTGAGGTGGTCGGTCACGAACTGGGTGTCGGCGAGACGGTAACCGCCAACGCGCAGGCGCGCCATCAGATGGACCAGGGCAACCTTCGAGGCGTCGCGCACCTCGTGGAACATGCTCTCGCCGAAGAAGGCCGCCCCCATCGAGACGCCGTAGAGGCCGCCCACCAAACGCCCGTCCGCACCGGCATACACTTCGACGGTGTGGACATGCCCGAGGTCGAACAGCGCGCCGTAGAGCTCGCGGATCCGCCCGTTGATCCAGGTCTTCTCACTGTCCCGGCGGGGTGCGGCGCAACCGCTGATCACCCCGTCGAAATCCGTGTCGCACCGGACCTCGAACTGGTCGGACCGCACCGTCCGGGCCAGGCGCCGGGACACCCGGAACCCGTCGAGGGGGAGAACGCCGCGCGCCCGCGGCTCCACCCAGTACAGGGTCGGGTCGGTCGCATCCTCCGCCATCGGAAAGATGCCCGCCGCGTAGGCCTTCAGCAGGATCTCGGGGGTGATGTCCACGCGGGTCGGATCGTGCATGGGACGAGTGTCGCGCGGCGCCGGTCCAAATGCCAGAGCCGGCGCCGGACCTGATCGCCGCAAGCGCAGTTTCAAAGTCGGATTGGAGACACGATCTCGGTCAGACGACAGCTCTCCGAAACACCCCCCTCATCCCGCGGTGCGAGCGCGGCGAGCCCTGAAGGAGCCCCCAAGGGATCGCGCAGCTGGCTGGAGCCCTCCTTCGACGCCTCCGCTTCGCTCCGTCGCCTCCGGAGGAGGGCGAGGGTGGGAAGAACCGGTCGAACTGGCTCGCGGTCTCCGGCCGGGCTCACACCTTCATGCCGCCATCTTCCAAAAAGTGCTCGAGCCAATGGATGTCGTAGAGGCCGTTCTGGACGTCCGGGTTGCGGACCAGGGTGCGGAACAGCGGCAGCGTGGTGTCGATGCCGTCGATCACGAACTCGTCCAGCGCCCGGCGCAGGCGCATCAGGCACTCGTTGCGGGTGCGCCCGTGCACGATCAGCTTGCCGATCAGCGAGTCGTAATGCGGCGGGATCCGGTAGCCTTGGAACGCCGCGGAATCGACCCGGACCCCGAGGCCGCCGGGGGTGTGATAATGGGTGATCTGGCCCGGGGACGGCCGGAAGGTCTCCGGGTGCTCGGCGTTGATCCGGCACTCGATGGCGTGACCCTCGACCTTGATGTCGGATTGCGACACCGAGAGCGGGCCGCCCGAGGCGACCTGGATCTGCTCGATCACCAAATCGATCCCGGTGATCATCTCGGTGACCGGATGCTCGACCTGGATGCGGGTGTTCATCTCGATGAAGTAGAACCGGCCGTCCTCGTACAGGAACTCGACCGTGCCGGCGCCGAGATAGCCCAGCTCCTTCATCGCGTTGGCGCAGATGCCGCCGATCTCGGCGCGCATCGACTCGTTGAGCGCGGGCGAACCGCCTTCCTCCCAGACCTTCTGGTGGCGGCGCTGCAGCGAGCAATCGCGCTCGGCCAGATGGACCGCGCCGCCCCGGCCGTCGCCCAGAACCTGCACCTCGATGTGCCGGGGCTTCTCCAGGTACTTTTCCAGGTAGACCGCGTCGTCGCCGAACGCCGCCTTGGCCTCGGAGCGGGCCATGCCGAGCGCCTGCTCCAGTTCGGCCTCCGAGCGGGCGACCTTCATGCCGCGCCCGCCGCCGCCGGCCGCCGCCTTGACCAGGACGGGGTAGCCGATCCCGGCCGCGATCCGCTTGGCCTCGTCGGCATCCTCGACGCCGCCCTCGGAACCCGGCACGCACGGGATGCCGAGCTTCACGGCGGTGCGCTTGGCCTCGATCTTGTCGCCCATGGTGCGGATGTGCTGCGCCTTGGGGCCGATGAAGCCGATCTGGTGGTGTGCCAGCACCTCGGCGAACCGGGCGTTCTCGGACAGGAAGCCGTAGCCCGGATGCACCGCGTCCGCCCCGGTGATCTCGCAAGCCGCGATGATCGACGGGATGTTGAGGTAGCTGTCCCGGGCGGCGGGCGGCCCGATGCAGACGCTCTCGTCGGCCAGCCGGACGTGCATGGCGTCCGCGTCGGCGGTGGAATGGACCGCCACGGTGGCGATCCCGAGTTCCTTCGCCGCCCGCAGGATGCGCAGGGCGATCTCGCCGCGGTTCGCGATCAGGATCTTGTCGAACATCGAACCCTTAGAGCGTCCAGGCGATCCGACGGGACCGCGCAGGATGATCTATCCTCTTGTTGCGCGCCGTTTTCCAGGCCTGACGTGACGGTCGACGTGGCGGAAGACGCCCGACATCGCCTGCACGGGACTCATCGCCGCCTGCTCGTAGCACGCGACCCGAACGGCGAAGCGAACGGGCCGCCCCGCGCGTCGATCAGGCGATGACCAGCAGGGCCTCGCCGAACTCGACCGGCTGGCCATCCTCGACGAAGATCGCCGTCACCGTGCCGGCGCGGGGCGCCACGATCTCGTTGAAAGTCTTCATCGCCTCGATGAGGAGCAGCTTGTCGCCGACCTCGACCTTCGAGCCGATATCGATGAACGCCTTGGCCTCAGGCGAAGGACGCAGGTAGGCGGTCCCGACCATCGGCGACGGCACCGAGCCGGGATGCGTCCGGGCCGGCTCGGCCGGGGCGAGGGCCCCCGTCGGCGGCGCCACGGGCGGCGCGGCGGCCGCGACAGGCGCGGGCGCCGCCACCTGGACGGTGACGGGCTCAAGCCGCCGCACGACGCGGATCCGCAGGTCACCCTTCTCGACCTCGATCTCGGACAGGCCGGTCTCGGTGACGAGGTTGGCGAGTTCGCGGACGAGCTCGGAATCGATGGGATCGTTCTTGGGCATCCGGCCTTCTTCGTATCGCGCCGCGGCGGTCGGTTCATCCGGCATGCGCGCTGGCACTCGATCACAGCCTCATGGCTGGCGGCTCTTAGACGAAGGCGGCCTGGCGCGACAAGGCCGCGCAGTCCGCCATCCGCCGGTGGGAAGCTCCGGCCTGACGCCTCAGCAGGAGGCGTGGCCGCACTGGCGGACATCCGCGATGGTCTTGCGGATGGGGTCGACCCCGACGGCGCCCGGAATCACCTCGTCGCCGATGATGAAGGCCGGCGTGCCCGACAGGCCCAGCCGGTCGCCCAGGCCGCGATTCTCGCTCAACGCGGCCTTCACCTCGGGGGAGGCCATGTCCTTCTGCAGCTTGACCGTGTCGGCGCCCAGATCCTTGGCGACCTGGATCGCCCGGGCGCCGTTCACCCGGCCCTTGGTCTCGAGCAGCTTCTGGTGGAATTCGAACAGCTTGTCGCCCTTGAGCTGCTGGCGCACCGCGACCGCGACCTGGCTCGCTTCGAGGGATTCCGGGCCGAGCACCGGGAAGTCCTTGATCACCACCCGCAGCTTCGGGTCCGTCTTGATCAGGGTCTGCACGTCGATCAGCGCCTTGCGGCAATAACCGCAATTGTAGTCGAAGAACTCGACGAGCGTGACGTCGCCGGTGGGATTGCCGGCAACGACGTCGTGCGGGCCGTTGATGAGCGCCTCGCGGGCCTCCTTGAGGGCCGCACTCTGGGCGAGGCGCTGCGTCTCCGCCTGCTGCTTCTCGGCCTCGGCCAGCGCCTCCTGCAGCACCTCCGGGTGCTTGATCAGGTAGTCCTTGACGATCGCCTCGATGCCGGCGCGCTGCGCGTCCGTGAACGAGGCGGATGCCGGAGCGGTGGATTGCGTGGCGTCCTGCGCCGAAGCCGGGACGGCGGCGAGGCCGAGCGCCAGGGCCAGCGCGGGCAGGGAGCGGTTGAAGAGCATGGATCCTCGCTTGCGCGGCAAGCCGGCCCGCGCGTGGCGCGAGCGGTAGAGGGTGGGTTAGGCGTTTTCGCGGCGCCGGGTCAAATCACGATCCCGGCCGGGAGATCCCGCCCGCTGCGCGTCATCCGGTTCGTCATGCCCAAGCTGTTCCGCGCCTTCTGGCTGCGCCCGCACCTGCTCTGCGCGATCCTGGTGGCGGTCGCCACCGCCCTGCTGGTGCCGGGCCTCGATCCGGGGATGCGGTTGCTCGTCGGCTGGTGCGCCGGCGTGATCGTCCATGCCGGCCTGGTCATACGGCGGGCCACCGGCCAGACCCATGACGCCATGCGGCGTGAGGCCGCCCGGCTCGACGACAGCGCCGGGGTGATCACCGTCTTCGCCCTGCTGGCGGCAGCCGCGAGCCTCGGCTCGGTGGCGGTGTTGGTGGTCGGCGGCCGCATCGCCGGACCCGGCGAGCGCTACGCCCTGGCGCTCGCCGGGACGAGCCTGCTCTGCACCTGGGTCTTCGTGCAGATGATCTTCACGGTCCACTACGCGCACGTCTATTACGGCACAGGGGACGAAGCCGGCGCCGAGCGCGGCGGGCTGGACTTCCACGGCGAGACCGAGCCGGACTTCTGGGATTTCCTGTACTTCACCGTGACCATCGGGGCTGCGGCTGCGACCTCCGACACCAATCTCACCAGCAAGAGGATGCGCCGGATCGCGACCGCGCAAACGGTCGGCGCCTACCTGTTCAACACCGGCATCCTGGCGCTGGTGGTCAACATGGCTGCGGGCTTCGCGCCGCACTGACACCGGTTGAGGGCAGGGCCGTCAGGGGGTAACCCCGAGCACCGCACCGCCTCCGCCCTCGCGCCCCGTCAGGAAAGCATGATCCCGATCTCCCGGCGGGCCGCCGCCGTCCAGCCGTTCCTCGCCATGGACGTCATGGCCGCGGCCGCCGCCAAGGCCCGGCGCGGCGACGACGTGGTGCGCATGGAGGTGGGCCAGCCCTCCGCGCCGGCGCCGCGGGCGGTGATCGCGGCGGCGCAGGCGGCGCTCGCCACCGGCCGCGTGCCCTACACCGAGGCGCTCGGCCTGCCGGCCCTGCGCGAGCGGATCGCCCGGGACTATGCCGAGCGCCACGGCGTCGCGGTGAGCCCGGAGCGGGTGGTGATCACCACCGGCTCGTCGGCCGGATTCGTACTCGCCTTCATGAGCCTGTTCGATGCCGGCTCCCGGGTGGCGGTACCGCAGCCCGGCTACCCGGCCTATCGCAGCATCCTAGCCGCCCTCGACCTCGTGCCGGCCCCGATGGTGCTGCGCGCCGAGGACCGGTTCGCCCCCACGGCCGCGCTCCTGCGCGAGACCCATGCCCGCGCGTCGCTGGCCGGCGCCCTAGTGATGAGCCCGGCCAACCCCTCCGGCACGGTGATCACGCAAGACGCGTTGCGCGACCTCTGCGCGGCCACTCGCGAGCTGGGCCTGCCGCTGATCTCCGACGAGATCTATCACGGCCTCAGCTACGGCGTGCCGACCGTCACCGCCCTGCAATTCGATTCCGACGCGGTGGTGATCAACTCGTTCTCGAAATACCACTGCATGACCGGCTGGCGGGTCGGCTGGATGGTGGTGCCGGAGGTCCTGGTCCGCCCGATCGAGCGGCTGGCGCAAAACCTCTACATCTCGGCGCCTTACCTCTCGCAGGTCGGCGCGCTCGCCGCGCTGGACGCCGCAGACGAACTCGACGCGGTGCGCGACGGCTACGCCCGCAACCGGGCGATCCTCCTCGACGCGCTGCCCGGCTTCGGCCTCGGGCGCGTGCACCCGGCCGACGGCGCCTTCTACCTCTACGCGGACGTGGCGAATCTCACGAACGAAGCCACCGGTTTCTGCCGGCGCATGCTCGACGAAGCCAACGTCGCGGCGACCCCAGGGCTCGATTTCGATCCGGATCTCGGCCACCACCACGTCCGGTTTTCGTTCGCCGGCTCCGAGGCGGAATGCCGGGAGGCGGTGGCGCGGTTAAGGACCTGGCTGCGCTGACCCCCTAGGCGGCCTCCACCGGCACCAGGGCGCGGACCGCCTCGGCCAGATCCGAAAAATGCTCGATCACCCGGTCGGGCCCGAGTTCGGTCACCGGCACGTCGGTGTAGCCGAAGGTCACCGCCACCACCGGGATGCCGGCGGCCTTGGCGGTGTCGATGTCGGTGCGCGAATCGCCGACCATTACGGCCCGGGCCGGGTCGCCCCCGGCGCGTTCGATCGTGCCGGTGAGGTGGCTCGGATCGGGCTTGTAGGCCGGGAAGGTGTCGCGCCCGCAGATCGCCGCGAAGCGGTGACCGATCCCGAGCAGGCGCAGCAGCTCCACCGACTGGCCCTCGAACTTGTTGGTGCAGACCGCCAGCCGGAACCCCGCCGCCTCCAGCGTGTCCAGCGCCTCCACCACGCCGGGATAAAGGTGCGACGTGTCGGCTAGGTGTTTTCCGTAATGGGCGATGAAGGCCTCGAACAGCCGCTCGTGGTCTTCCGCCGTGAGCGCGCGGCCCTCCGCTTCGAAGCCCCGCCGGATCAGCGCCTTGGCGCCGGCTCCGATCAGGCCGCGGGCCTGGGACAGGGGCAGCTCGGCCAGGCCTTCGCGCTTCATCAGCACGTTGAGCGTGCCGATCAGGTCACCCGCGGTCTCGGCCAGGGTCCCGTCCAGGTCGAACACGGCGATCGGCGGACGAGCGGTCGATTCGGGCGGCATCGGGTCGAACTCCAGCTGGGATACGGCCTCGCTAAAGCCGGCCGGCGTCGGCGGCAAGGCGACGCGGCGCCCCACACTCGCCCGAAAGCCCAGCGAAAGGCGGAGCGCGTCAGCTCCCGGATCCCGCGATGAAACCGTCCCTGCCCCTGCTTGCCACCTGCCTTGCACTCGCCAGCGTGCCGGCCGCCGCGAC
Organism: Methylobacterium mesophilicum; assembly: GCF_022179445.1. Taxonomy (GTDB): domain Bacteria; phylum Pseudomonadota; class Alphaproteobacteria; order Rhizobiales; family Beijerinckiaceae; genus Methylobacterium; species Methylobacterium mesophilicum. The sequence continues at coordinate 63,503 of NZ_BPQU01000008.1, forward strand.
CTCGTTCGAATTCGTGCCCGCGCCGCAGACCGACCTGAACCGGATGTACCGAGTCGACAAGGTCACCGGCGAGGTGACCTCCTGCCAGTACGGGCTGCAGGAATCGGCCGGCGGCATCGGCCAAACCGTGTGCTTCGGCCCCGGGGAGGGCGCCGGCGCACAGGCGCCCTCGGAATACGGCTTGGTCGCCAGCCGCCACACCCGCGAGGCCGGCGTGTTCCGGGTCAATTACCGGACCGGCGAGATGAGCATCTGCTTCGTGCTGGTGAAGAAGGAGCAGGTGGTCTGCACCCAGCAGGCCAAGCCCGGCGCCGAGGGCGCATCGGACGCACCGCTGACCGGGCCCGCACCCGGCCGGGCCGGGGCCAGCGCCACGCCCGCACAGGGCGGCCGCTTTTGAAGCCAGCAGCTCCGCGGAGCCGTTCCGGTCCGCCCTGCGGCATGCTAGGGGCCGCGCGACCGACCCAGGAAGCCCGGCTGCTCCGCATGCGCGACATCTCGTTCCACCCCGCCGACCGGGCGCCCCCGCGGTGAGCGGACCGGACCTGCGCCGGGCGGCGGCGGCGCGCGCCCTCGACCTGGTCGAGCCCGGCATGCGGCTGGGCCTCGGCACCGGCTCGACCGCGGCGGCCTTCGTGGCCCTGCTCGGCGAACGCGTCCGCGACGGGCTCGACATCGTCGGCGTGCCGACCTCGGAGGCGACGCGGGTGCAGGCCGAGGGCCTCGGCATCCGCCTCGCGACGCTCGACGAGCAGCCCGAGCTCGACTTGACCATCGACGGCGCCGACGAGGTGGACGACCAGCTGCGCCTGATCAAGGGCGGCGGCGCCGCGCTGCTGCGGGAGAAGATCGTCGCCTGCGCCAGCCGCCGCATGGTGGTGATCGCCGACGCGGCCAAGCACGTCGCCCGGCTCGGCGCCTTCCCGCTGCCGATCGAGGTGAACCTGTTCGGCCTCACCGCCACGCACGGCGCGGTCGAGGCGGCTATCGCCCGGGTCGGCTGTACCGGCCCGGTGCGGCTACGCCGCGATCCGGCCGGCAAGCCGCTCCTCACCGATGGCGGCCATTACATCCTCGACGCCCATCTCGGCGCCATCCCGGATCCAGACGCCCTCGGGGCCGCCCTCTGGTCGGTGCCGGGCGTCGTCGAGCACGGCCTGTTCCTCGGCATCGCCGACGCCGCGATCCTGGCGGCGGACCGCGACGGCCAGGCCGAGGTCACCATTCTCGGCAGCTTGGTCTGAAGCGCCAAACCCTTTCGCAGGAACATTCAGCATGTCCCGACGCCTCAAAGCCGCGCTCGGCCTCGCGCTCGCCGCGGCCACGATTCTCCCGCATGCGGCTTCGGCCCAGGCGAACAAGCCGGCCCCGGCCAAGCCGGCGGCGCAGCCGAACACGCCGGCCGCCGCGACGCCGACCTACACGGCGAGCCACCTCGCCCTCGCCCGCGAGGTGATGCTCAGCTCCGGCATCGCCCGCTCGTTCGATTCGGTCCTGCCGGCCTTCGCAGACCAGATCCGGAAGCAGACGGTGACGCGGCCCGAACTCGCCAAGGATCTCGACGAGGTCCTGACCGCCCTCCAGCCCGAGATGGAGCTGCAGAAGCAGCGCATGATCGACATCGCCGCCCGCACCTACGCGGCGAAATTCCCGGAGCCCGAGCTGAAGGAGATCGCGACCTTCTTCCGCTCGCCGGCCGGCAAGCACTACGTCGAGGCCCAGCCGCAGCTCCTCGACGAGATGGTGCAGGAAATGCAGGACTGGACGCAGGAAGTGTCCGAGTACGTCATGGTCCGGGTGCGGGCCGAGATGGGCAAGCGCGGCCACCAGATGCAGTGAGAGGGGCGCGGGTGGTCGTGAGGTCGTTTTCGGCTCCGACTGCCCCACCCATGCCATCATCCCGAGTCGACGGAGCGAAGCGGAGCCCTCGTGGGAGCCCTCCAGGGATCCCGTAGCCGACTCGAGGGCTCCCACGAGGCTCGCTGAGCTGACACCTCGAATCACGTAAGCCGGGACGCGCCCCCTCTCCTGTGCGGGAAGAGGTCGGGATGAGGGATCGGGGTTTTCCGGAGAGGGCGCATCCCTCACCCGGTCCCTCTCCCGTACGGGAGAGGGGACCAGCGTCACGACCGGAGATGTGTGATCGTCTCCGCCGCAGGATGGGGATGCTTTGGACATCCGATGCCGTTGAATCCCAGGCCGGCGATCACGCTCGGTCAGACACGTTCCGCGCGGACGACCGACCGCCTCTACGCGGCGGGGGCGGCCCTGCTCGCCGTCCTGCCGCTGGCGATGGTGCTCGCCAACCGGTCGAGCCCGGCCGTCCTCGGCCTCGCAGCGTTAGCTTTCTTCGCCGGGCGCTGGGTCGAAGATCCTCGCGCGCTGCGAGCCTGCCTCCTCATCCCTCTCAGCAAGCCGCTCGGCGTCGCGGCGCTCGCCTTCCTGGGATGGTGCCTCGTCTCCTTCGCCTGGGCGCCGTTCCCGGGCTCGTCGCTGAAGGTGCTCGGCGAATTCTTGCCGACCCTGGCCGCCGCCTACCTGATCACCTGCCTCGCCCCCGGGCGGATCCCGGCCTTCGCGCCCCGCCTCGGTGCGGCCGCGATTGTGCTGGCAGGCCTCGTCATCGCGGTCGACCTCGCTTCGGACCTCGCCCTCGAACGGGCGCTCGGACGCCGGGTCGCCGCCTTCGTGCACAATCGCCCGGCGCTGACGCTGGACCTCCTTGCCGGCCCCGTCGCTCTGGTGCTGTGGCGCGCCCGCTCCCGGAGCCTCGCCGTGGCCGGCCTCGTCTTCGCGGCTTTCGGCGTGCTGCGCTCGATCAGCGGCGCCGCTCAGCTGGGACTTCTCGCCGGGGCCGGGCTGTTCGGCCTGGCCCGGCTGCTGCCGATGCGGGTCGGGATCGCGCTTGCCGGCCTCGGGCTCGGCCTTGCCGTCGCACTCGCCCCCGTGGAGGGCGACCTGCTCGCCCGGGTCATGCCGGAGGCCGCGCATGAGCGCCTGGTGCAATCCTCCTCCCGGGCCCGAGTCGCCATCGCCCGCAGCTTCGGCGCGGCCGTGGCGGCCGATCCGTGGCGCGGGGCGGGATTCGGCACCAGCGCGCGCTTCGCAGAGGCTCCCGTGGCCGGGGCGGTCGCGCCCGAGATGCGGGTCCTCCTCGGAGTCGGCCACCCGCATAACAGCTTCCTGCAGGTCTGGGCCGAACTGGGATTGCCCGGTGCGCTCCTGGCCGCGCTAGTCCTGATGCTGATGCTCGGCCGCATCGCCGGGATGCGGCAGCCCGACCGCGCCGCGGCACTGGGTCTCGTCGCCTGCGCGGCTGCCATCGCGTTCGTCGAGCACAATGGCTGGGCGGCGTGGTGGACGGCCGGGCTCGGCGCTGCCATCACGTGGATGCGCGAAGCCACTTGGATGCGTGAGGCGGCGACGTCCCGCACGGATACGAGACGCGAGATGGACGGCCCCGCATGAGCGCTTTCGACGTCGACCTCTTCGTCATCGGCGCCGGCTCCGGGGGCGTCCGGGCCGCCCGGATCGCGGCCGGCTACGGCGCCAAGGTCATGCTGGCCGAGGAGTACCGGGTTGGCGGCACCTGCGTGATCCGCGGCTGCGTGCCCAAGAAGCTGATGGTCTATGCCGGCCGCTTCGCCGACGAGTTCGAGGATGCCGCGGGCTTCGGCTGGACGGTCGAGCGCCCGCGCTTCGACTGGAGCGTCCTCAAGCGGCGCCGCGACGCAGAGGTGACCCGGCTCGAAGGGATCTACGACACCAACCTGCTGCGCGCCGGCGTCGAGATCGTGCCCGAGCGCGCGGTGATCGAGGACCCGCACACGATCCGCCTGATCGGTTCGGACAGGACGGTGCGGGCCGAGAGGATCCTGGTCGCGGTCGGCGCCCATCCGGTGAAGGAGCCGGCGGTGCCGGGGATCGAGCTGGCAATCACCTCGAATGAGGTGTTCGAGCTGGAAGACTTGCCCGAGCGCATCCTCGTGATCGGCGGCGGCTACATCGCGGTGGAGTTCGCCGGCGTCTTCGCAGCGCTCGGCAGCCGAACGACCCTGCTCCACCGGGGCGACCGGCTGCTGCGCGGCTTCGACGACGAGGTCCGCGACGCCCTCGCCGAGGCCTATCGCCAGCGCATGGACCTGCGGCTCGGCCGTACGCTGATCCGGATCGACCGGCGCGATGCCGGCCTGTGCGCGCAGCTCGACGACGGCACCGAGATCCTGGTCGATCAGGTGCTGGTGGCCACCGGCCGGCGCCCGAACGTCGCCGGGCTCGGCCTGGAGAAGGTCGGGATCGAGACCGACGCCGCCGGCGCGATCCCGGTGGATGCCTATTCACAGACTGCAATCCCGTCGATCTACGCGGTGGGCGACGTCACCAACCGCGCCAACCTGACCCCCGTGGCGATCCGGGAGGGCCATGCCTTCGCTGACACGGTCTACGGCGGCAAGCCGTCCTGCGTCGATCACCGGCTGATCCCGACCGCGGTGTTCTCGACCCCCGAGATCGGCATCGTCGGCCATACCGAGGCCGCCGCCCGGGAGATCTACGGCAAGATCGACGTCTACAAGGCGCGCTTCCGGCCCATGAAGGCGACGCTCTCGGGCCGCGAGGAGCGGATCCTCATGAAGGTGCTGGTCGATTGCGCCAGCGACCGGGTGGTGGGCGTCCACATCTTCGGCCACGATGCCGGCGAGGTGATCCAGGCCATCGGCATCGCCGTCACCATGGGCGCCACCAAGGCCGATTTCGACCGCACCATCGCGGTCCATCCCACCGCCGCCGAGGAGCTCGTCACCATGCGGGTGCCGGAGGTGACCAAGCATCCGGTCGGCGTCGGGTAAGTTCCCCGCGTCGCGGGGTCTCGACGCGGTGCGCGGCCGAGCCATATCAGGGTCATGGGCAAGCAGGACGCAGGCAAGGGCAATCGCGAGGACGACGCGCACGCGCGCCGTCAGGCGATCATCGACGGCCTCCTGGCCGACGCCCTTCGGCCGGCCTTCAGCTATCGGGTACCGAGCCACGACGCGCTGCCCGCCGATATCCGCCGGGCGATCGACCGGCTGCTCGCCAAGGCCGAGACTCAGCGCAGCCGCTGCCTGACCTACGACGACCTCGAGGAGGCGCTTCCGCCGCGGGACGTCTCCGCGGAGGATCTGGAGGCGATCTTCTGGATCCTGGCCGAGCACGGGATCGAGGTCGAGGACGGCGAAGCCTGATCGAGCGCGGGCCGTAGGCAGTCGCCTTGATGCATCCGCGAACGTGGCGGTTGCCTTTTCGACACTCATTGACGCCGCAGGCTAAACCACCCCGTCATTCCGTGGCGCCGCAGGCGAGCCCGGAATCTCGAACCGCCGACGGCGCAAGATCTTGCTCCACCTCTGTTTCTCGCTCCCGGGCTCTGCTGTGCGGCCCCGGGATGACGGAGCGAAATCTTTGGGCTCGGAGAAACCCCAATCCCGTCGGGGCTCGGATTTTCTGATTGGATCGCGGGACGCCCGAACCACCCGCTGCAAGCGCATCACCCGATCGCCCGCGCCCCAACTCTGCTTCAGGCTCCTGCCAGCCCTCAGGAATCCGCCCCTCGCATGCGTTCGGGAACCCCTCTATAAGCCGCGCTTCGCGCGTCATGCGCGATCGCACGAAGGACGTGCGCGGAGAGAGGTCATGGCCGAGCGTTGGACACCGAAGAACTGGCGGAACCTGCCGATCCAGCAGGTCCCCGCCTATCCGGATTCGGCGGCGCTGCAGGCGGTCGAGACCCAGATCGCGAGCTTTCCCCCGCTGGTTTTCGCCGGTGAGGCGCGCAAGCTAAAGACGGCGCTCGGGCGCGTCGCGGCGGGCGAGGCCTTCCTTCTCCAGGGCGGCGACTGCGCCGAGAGCTTCGACGAGCATTCGGCCGACAACATCCGCGACTTCTTCCGGGTGTTCCTGCAGATGGCGATGGTGCTGACCTTCGCGGGCGGCTCGCCCGTGGTGAAGGTCGGGCGCATCGCCGGGCAGTTCGCCAAGCCGCGCTCCTCGCCCACCGAGACCCTCGATGGCGTGAGCCTGCCGAGCTACCGGGGCGACATCGTCAACGGCATCGGCTTCACGGAGGAGGCCCGCACGCCGGATCCGCGCCGTCAGGTCGAGGCCTACCGGCAATCGGCCGCGACCCTGAACCTGCTGCGCGCCTTCGCCACCGGCGGCTACGCCAACCTGGAGAACGCGCATCGCTGGATGCTGGGCTTCGTGAAGGATTCGCCGCAATCCTCGCGCTACCAGGATGTCGCCGGTCGCATGACCGACGCGCTCGATTTCATGCGGGCGATCGGCATCAATCCGGAGACCCATCCGGAGGTGCGGACCACCGACTTCTACACCAGCCACGAGGCCCTGCTGCTCGGCTACGAGGAGGCGCTGACCCGCATCGACTCGACCACGGGCGATTGGTACGCGACCTCCGGGCACATGCTGTGGATCGGCGACCGCACCCGGCAGCCGGACCATGCCCATGTCGAATATGCCCGCGGGATCAAGAACCCGATCGGCCTGAAATGCGGTCCGTCCATGCAGGCGGACGGCCTGATCCGGCTGGTCGATCAGCTCAACCCGGAGAACGAGCCCGGCCGGCTCAGCCTGATCTGCCGGTTCGGCGCCGACAAGGTCGGCGACCACCTGCCGGCCCTGATCCGGGCGGTCGAGCGGGAAGGGCGGACGGTGGTCTGGATCTGCGACCCGATGCACGGCAACACCGTCGCGGCGGGCCGCTACAAGACCCGGCCTTTCGACCGGGTGATGCAGGAGATCGAGGGCTTCTTCGGCGTCCACCGGGCCGAGGGCACGTTCGCGGGCGGCATCCATCTGGAGATGACCGGCAAGGACGTGACCGAATGCACCGGCGGCGCCCGGGCGCTCACCGCCGACGACCTGCAGGATCGCTACCACACCTACTGCGACCCGCGCCTCAACGCCGAGCAGGCGCTGGAGGTGGCGTTCCGCACGGCCGAGCTGGTCAAGGCAGAGCGCAGCCACATCGAGCGCCCGCGCCTCGACGCGGCCGAGTAAGGCGCTTGCCTATCCCTCCCCCCCGCGGCGGGGGAGGGATGCTTTCAGGCGATCGCCCGGGCGGCACCGTTCCAACGCTGGATGACCTCGCCCACCTGGGAGACCGGAACCGGGCGGCTGATCAGGTAGCCCTGGATCTCGTCGCAGCCCTCTGCGCGCAGATGCGCGAGCTGCGCTTCGGTCTCCACGCCCTCGGCGGTGGTGGTCATGCCGAGGCTGGAGCCCAGCCCGATCACCGCCCGGACGATGAAGTCGGTCCCGTCCTTCACGCACAGGTCGCGCACGAAGGACTGGTCGATCTTGATCTTGTCGAACGGGAAGCTGCGCAGGTAGCTCAGCGACGAGTAGCCGGTGCCGAAATCGTCCATCGAGACCCGAACACCGAGCGCCTTCAGGCTGTGCAGGATCGCGGTGGTCGCGCCGGGATTGGCGACCAGCACCGATTCGGTGATCTCCAGCTCCAGGCGGCGGCCGGGCAGGCCGGTCCGGCGCAGGGCCTCGCGCACTGCGGTGACGAGGCTCGCCGAGGTGAACTGCACCGCCGAAACGTTGACCGCCACCTTGAGCCCATCCGGCCAGCGGGCGGCCTCCTCGCAGGCCCGGCGCAGGACCCATTCGCCGAGCGGGACGATCAGGCCCAGTTCCTCGGCGATCGGGATGAATTCGGCGGGCGAGACGAAGCCGCGGGTCGGGTGATCCCAGCGCAGCAGCGCCTCGAAACCGCAGATCCGGTCCGTGTCGAGGCTGTAGATCGGCTGGTAATAGACCTCGAACGCCTCGCGGATCAGCGCGTCGCGCAGGTCGCGCTCCAGCAGCCGCCGGGCCTGGAGGCGGGCATCCATCTCGGGCTCGAAGAACCGGAACGAGCCCCGGGCCTCGGTCTTCCCGCGGTCTAGGGCGACCTCGGCATTCTTCAGGAGCTTCTCGCAGCTGGCCCCGTCGCTCGGTGCCAGGGTGATGCCGATGGTCAGCCCGACGCTAATCTCGTGGTTGCTCAAGATGTAGGGCGCGCTCAGCACCTCGATGATCCGGCGGGCCAGGATCGCGGCCTCCTCCGGGCGATCGACGCCGCGCTGGACGACGATGAACTCGTCCGCACCGAGCCGGGCGACGCAGTCGATCTCGCGCACGCAGGCGGTGAGCCGCTCGCCGACCGCCGCAAGCAGCTCGTCGCCGACCCCATGCCCGAGCGTCTCGTTGACCGGGCGGAAGTCGTCGAGGTCGATCGCGAAGACGGCGAAGCCCGAATCGCGCCCGGCCTGCGCCACCGCCATCTCGATCTGCTGGCCGAGCGCTTCACGATTCGGCAGGCCCGTCACCGTGTCGTGGTGCGCCAGGAAGGCGATGCGGGCCTCGGCGCGGCGGCGCTCCGTGACGTCCTCGTAGGTCGCCACGAATCCGCCATCGGCAGTCTCGCGGCGGTCGATCGAGACGGTGCGGCCGTTGGCGAGTTCTTGGAATTGCGTGTGCCAGGTGCCGCCGCGATGCGCTTCGTGCTCCTGGTGGAGGAGGGCAGCGAGGTCGCTGCCGGGATGGTTGCCGGCCACGAGGCTCGCCCGCATCACGTCCTGCGCCGACATCCCCGGAACGATCGTCCCGGCGGCCAGGCCGTAGATCTCGCTGTAGCGCCGGTTCACCACCATCAGGCGATGCTGTGCGTCGTAGAGGCAGAGGCCCTGGGACATGTTGTCCAGCGCCGCGTCGAGCCGCAGGTTGGTCTCGGTCAGCCGGTCCTCCTGCTCCTTGAGCAGGCTGATATCGCTGCACACGGCCACGAAGCCGCCCGACTGGGTGGCGCTCCGGCTCACCCGCAGCCAGCGCCCGTCCGCCAGCCGGATGTCGCCGTCGCGGGCGAGCGCCCGGAAGCACTCGTCGAGGGATTGCGAGCCGGTACCGGAACCGTCCTCGGAATCCGACGGACAGATGCCGGCCAGGATCGCGGCCTCGAGCCCGTCGAAGAAGCGCAGCGCCTGGGCGTTGGCGAGCGCGATGCACCCCACGGCGTCGACCACCACCACGCCTTCGCGGGAGGTCTGCAGCGCGTCCGTCACCAGGGCCTCGGCGACCCGTCGCTGGCTGACCTCACGCTGCATCATCGCCTGGATGTTGTCGCGCATCACCGCCATCGAGCGGAGCAGGCTGCCGAGCTCGTCCCGGCCGCCGGCCGGGATCCGGTCGTCGAGGCGTCCGCTGGCGATCCGCTCGGCGGCCGCCGAGGCATCGGCGAGGGGGCCGGTGATCCGGCGGTTGAGCAGCCAAGCGATCAGCGCGCAGGCGAACACCGCAAGCCCCGCCGCGATGGCGTTGACGTGGATCTCCCGGGCCACCAGCGTCCGGGCGGCCTGCCGGAAGGTGAAGCCGTCGCCCGCCGTATAGTTGACCAACAGGTCGATCTGGTTGTCGACCGCGCTGGCATACTGGTCCAGCGCGTCCCAGCGCTCGGGGCGGGCGGTGGCCGGGTCGAGGCCGCGGCGCATCTCCTCCCAGGCAGCCACCGCTGCCTGGACGGCGCCCGCGGTGCGCACCGACCGGTCCGATTGCGAGCGCTCGACGGCGATGGTCAAGTCTTCGGCGAGCGTGGTCGAGAGATCGGCAATCTCGGCATCGAGCTTGGCCGCCTGGGCGGAGTCGCGGACATGAGTCCGGCGCGCGAAGGCGCTGCGCATCTTTGCGAAATCCGCCGCGGTCGCCCGGGCGTAATTGATCGACATCAGCGACTCGTCATAAGTGCGATTGACGAGCGCCCCGACATGCGAGATCGCCACCACGGCATAGAGCCCGAGCGCCCCCGACAGCAGGCTCATGCCCAGGAACGCGACGAAGATCCGACCGCGGATCGTCGCCGAAAGGCCGGTGATGCCGCGCACAAAGCGCATCAGACCCGAAGGCGGCCGCTCATCCGTCGCTCTCTCGGGGTCTCGCATCGCACCGCGCCGTGTGACAGGTGCCATGAACCGTAATTGCCACATGTTAAGAGCCGATTAGCCGGGGCCATTATCGGTTCGTCTTATGGATAATCGTTTTGACCCGTTCCTGGTCTCGCAAACAGCCCAACTCCGCGGAACGTGAGGGTTTTCGAAAATGATTTCTCAATAAAGTCTCAGGTAGATTGCCTCGATCAGCCCGAGGAATGCCATGGCCCCCGCTGCGCCGAGTATGCCCGTCCCGCTCCGCTGGAAATCGGCCATGCCGGCGGCCATCGCTCTGGCCCTCGGCCTGGTCTGCGGCCTGATCCTGGTGGGCGACCTGGAAGCCTCCGGATTGCTGGTGTCCCAGAAGGGCCGCGCGTTCCAGCCGGGGAATATCGCCCTCAGCCGGGGCGAGACGGTGATGTTCGTCAACGACGACAGCGATTTGCTGCACCACGTCTTCGTGGAATCCGACACGTTCAGCTTCGATTCCGGGGATCAGGAACCAGGCAGCCGCACGCCGGTCACCTTCACCGAGCGCGGCACCTTTCAGGTGCTCTGCGGCATCCACCCGAAGATGAAGCTCGTGGTGCGGGTGAACTGATACCGGTTCGACGGGTCGGGCAGGCCATCGACCTCCGATCCCACGCCGTCATTGCGCGCGCAGCGACGAGGCGAGCGAAAAAGTTCTTCACCCCACGCATCCCGGGGTGCTGCGAGGCAGCCCAAGGATGAAAAAGGTTGGTCGGTGGAGAGGGCGCCGAGAGACCTCTCCTGCGGCCTCAACCGATCACCGCTCCGCGGCTCGGATCGGCTTGGTCTGCGGTGCCGGCTTCACGCGCTCGATCGTCTGGCCGTCGCGCAGCTCCGGGGGCGGGCTGAAGATGATGTGGCTGTCGGCCGCCAGACCGGATTCGAGTTCGAGAATCCGCCCGAGATCGCGCCGCACCTTGATCGTCCGCCAGGTCACCCGGTCGTCCTCGCCGACTTCCGCGACCTGGAAGCCGTTGCGGTTGAAGACGGTCGCCTCGGCCGGAACCGAGACGCTCTCCTCGGTGCGCGGGATCTTCAGCGTCACGGTGGCGTAGAGCCCGGCCCGAAGCGCCCGGTCGGGGTTGGGCACGTCCACCTGCGTGGTCAGGGTCCGCGAGGCGGCGTTCAACGCCACCGAGCTGCGCTCGACGAAGCCGCCGAACCGGCGACCCGGGATCTGCGGGACGCTGATCTCGGCTTGGACGCCCGGCTTGACGCCCACGGCATCGTTCTGCGGCACGTTCACGGTGATGCGCAGGACGCTGTCCTGGTCCATGCTGAGGAGCGGCGTGCCGCCGTTGTCGGCTCTGACCAGATCGCCCACATCGACGTTGCGGGTCGTGACCACGCCGTCGAACGGCGCGACAACCCGCTCGAACGCCGTGAGCGCCTTCAGGCGGTCGACCACGGCTTCCTGCGACGTGATGTTGGCGGTGGCGACCTTCACGCCCGCCTCGGCGGCCGCCAGGGTCGCGGCCTGCGAGAGCACGCCTGCCTGCGACGTGTCGGCGTTCTGGCGCGAGGCCCAGCCCTGGACGGCCAGGGTCGAGGTGCGGTTGTTGGTGAGATTGGCGAGGTTGACGTTGGCCCGGGCCTGCTCGACCTGCGCCTGAGCCTGTAGCAGCTGCGCCTTCAGCTGGCCGACTTGAGCCTCGGCCTGCGAGAGCTGCTGGTCGAGGTCCGGCGCCGCGATGCGCAGGAGCAGGTCGCCGGCCTTGACCCGGGAGCCGATATCCACCCGCCGTTCGGCGATGTAGCCGGTGGCACGGGCGGCGATCGCGGCGGTCGTGAAGGCCTGTGTCTCGCCCGGCAGCATCAGGTCGAGGGGGCCGTTCGCCCGCTCCGCCACGACGGTGCGCACCTGGGGCACCAGGGTCTTGATCCGCTCCAGGGTCGCGGTCGCCTCGACGTCCCGCTGCCAGTGGTTGTAGGCGCCGTAACCCAGCAATCCGAGAGCGGTGAGACCCACGAGGACGAACGGGCCCTTGCCGGGCGGCGGCGGGATGTCCTTGGTGCCCGTCTGCACCGCGTCTTGAGCCTTCATCGTTCGGCTCTCCGCCGCGAATACCGCCTACTCTTGTCACGGTAGCGGCCGAAGACCGCGACGAATAGAGCGAGGCTTCGCCGCATCTCGACTATCGCGCGACCGGCCCTTCCAGGCGCAGGCGCCGGCTGAGCCGCTTGTGCAGGTGGACCATCAGGGCGATGCCGAACAGCGGCGTCAGCAGGTTGAGGATCGGCACCACCATCAGGGCCGACATCAGGCAGCCGGCGCCGAGCGTCCGGACCGCGTAGGCCTTGCGCATCTCGGCGGCCTCCGGGAGCGGCCGGAACCGGGCCGCCGCCATCTCGAAATATTCCCGCGCCAGCAGGTAGGCGTTGGCGCCGAAGAACGCCACGATCCCGATGACCGGCACGAAGAAGATCACCAGGGCCGCCAGGTTGACCAGCAGCGTCACACCCGCGAAGCGCACCGCATAGAAGAGCGCGGTGCCGAGCGGCATCGGGCGGCCCGGGGGATCGTTCGGGAAGTCCGTGCGCTCGACGATCGCGGCGGCATCGTCGAGGAAGAACCCGGCCACCAGGATCGATATCGCCGGCATGAGGTAGGCCAGAACCACGAACAGGCCGAACCCCGCGAGGTAGTAGGCGAGGTTGTCGAGGATCGGGTACTGGGCGGAGATGTGGTGGCTCGCCTGGAACGCCTGGACGAGGCGGGTCAGGCCGAACCAGAGCAGGACCAGGAGCCCGAGTGTCAGGCTCAGGGATTTCCACAGGATCGCCCGCAGGGGCGGGGAGAAGGTCTGGCGCAAAGCCGCCGCGGCGGACTCGACGATCATCGGGCGGGGTTTCCGGCTTGAGCGCTTGCCGCCGATGAGACACCGGTTCGGCGCGAAGGAGCGCGAGACCTCGGGGACGCGGCGCCGGAAGCGGCGCGGCAGCGTTGTGAAGCGGTGTGGCGACCGGCGCAAGGCCAGGCACGGCCGCACCGGAGCGAGCGGACAGGAGCGCGCGTGCAGGATTCCAGGGTGAAGGCCTCGACTTCATCGCATGCTGAGGTCCGCTCCGCGGACCCGCCGCGGGCACCGGATTACCGGCCGCGCCTGGCGCCGCCGCCCGCGGATCCGGAAGTGCTGGTGATCGGTGCCGGCGCCGCCGGCATCGGGGCCGCGCGGACCCTGGTGGAGCGGGGCGTGCGTGTCGCCGTTCTGGAGGCCCGCGACCGGATCGGCGGCCGGGCCTTCACGGTTTCGATTCGCGGCCACGCCCTCGACCTCGGGGCCCACTGGCTCCATGCCGGGCCGATCAACCCGCTGGTCGCGTTGGGCCGGACGCGCGGAGAGCGCCTGAAGCTGGCTCCCCAGGAGAGCCACGTCTGGGTCGACCGCCGCCGGGGTCGCCCCGACGAGATCCGGGCCAACGCCAGGGCCTTCGACCGGGCCGACCAGGCCATGACCCGCGGCGCGGCGCAGCCGGGGCCAGACCGTCCGGCCGAGACCGCGCTTCCACCGGGGCTCGGCCCCTGGGGCACCCGCGTCGCGCAGGTCCACGGGCTGGTCTCGGGCCGGGCGCTCGATGAGGTCTCGCTGCACGATTTCCCGAGCCTCGAATACAGCGAGAACTTTTTTCTGGCCGGGGGCTACGGCAGCTACCTCGCACGGCTCACCAACGACCTGCCGATCGCGCTCGCGAGCCCCGTCACGCGCATCGACTGGTCAGACCGGCAGGTGCGCGTGGAGACGGGCGATGGAACCACGTACCGGGCCCGGGCTGTGATCGTGACGGTGCCGGTCATGGTGTTGCGCGACGGCCCGGCCTTCTCGCCGCCGCTGCCGAACGCGGTCCGGGCGGCGATCGACGGCTTCTCGACCGGGATCTACGAGCACGCGGTCCTGCACTGGCCGTCGAGCCCGTTCCGGGGCCGGGACCGGTTGGCGGCGATCCACGGCACGCGACCGTCGCCGGCCGGCCTGCTCACCCGGATCGACGACACGCCGTTCCATTACTACGAACTCGACGTGCATGAGGCGGAGGCGCTCGATGCGGCCGGCTCGGGCCCCGACGGGGTGCGCCGCCATGTCCGGGCGGTGCTCGCCGAGCAGTTCGGCCGGGCGCGGCTGCGCGACCTGACCATCCCGGCGGTGAGCGCATGGCGGCACGATCCCTGGTCCCGCGGCTCCTGGGCGGTGGTGCCCCCCGGCCACGCGCCGGCCCGGGCGTTCCTGCGCGCGCCCCTCGCCGACACCGTCTGGTTCGCCGGCGAGGCGCTGTCGCGGCTGCAATGGGGCACCGTGGGCGGCGCCTACGAGGAGGGCACCCGCGCCGCCGCGGCTGCCGCCGAGCGTATCCGCGCGGGCACAGGCTGAGGCGCGCGCGCACCGCCCGCGGCCGCGCGGCTTGCCGGAGCCCAGCGGGACGGGCATCCCGCTCAAGCTCGGGACATGGCGGAGGCGCGCGTGGATTGGATAGAGGCGATCGGCTACCTCGGTACCGCGCTGACCATCTCGGCCTCGGCGATGAGCACCATGATCCCGCTGCGGATCATCTCGCTCTGCGCCAGCTGCGCGGTGATCACCTACGGGATCCTGATCGGCAGCATGCCGGTGGTGCTCACCGAGGCGATCCAGATCCCGTTCAACGCCTACCGCCTCTGGCAGATGATGCGGCTGGTGCGCGACGTCGAGACCGCGGCCGACGGCAACCTCTCCCTCGAATGGCTGCGCCCGTTCGGGTCGCAGCGCCCATTCGGAATCGGCGAGGTGGTGTTCCGCAAGGGCGAGGAGGCCGGCGAGATGTACTACGTCGAGAGCGGCGCCTTCCGGATCCCGGAGGTCGGGATCGAAGTGCGCAAGGGCGGCATCGTCGGCGAGCTCGGGCTGCTCGCGCCCGGCAACACCCGCACCGCCTCGCTGGTCTGCATCGAGGCCGGCAACGCGCTCTGCGTGTCGTATTCCGACGTGAAGCAGCTCTATTACCAGAACCCGGAATTCGGATTCTACTTCCTCAAGCTCACCAGCGAGCGGCTGTTCCAGAGCGTGCAGAGCAAGACCTCACCGCAGTCCTTGGCGGCGGAAAGTGATTTGCTATGATCCACAGCTGGAATCGCTTCGACCGAAAACACCGCACCTTGTCTTTCCGGGGCTCGCCGAAGGCGAGAACCCGGAACCCATAACCGCCGAGGATGCCGAAACTAGGCGCTGTCGGCTTCGGTTTGGAAATGAAACCGATCAGGCAGATCTGCCGTGGCGTATCACGTCTACCTGCTCGCCAGCCGAAAGCACGGCACCCTTTACGTCGGCGTCACCAACAATCTCGCCCGCCGCGTCCACGAGCATCAGACCGCGGCAAGTCCTGGCTTCACGTCAACCTACGGCGTGACGCGGCTGGTCTGGTATGAATCCTACACTTACATCTTGGAGGCGATCGACCGGGAGAAGGCGCTCAAGAAATGGCGCCGTGACTGGAAGATCCGGTTGATCGAGGATTTTAACCCGGACTGGTCGGACCTCTACCCGACTTTGAGCGGCTGGACCGCATCATAGGCAGACGCGCTCGTCCGGCCGCGTTGGCGGCTATGGGTTCCGGGTTCCGCTGCGCGGCCCCGGAAAGACAAAGGCGGTGTTTCCGAATGTACGCTCAGAGCATGCTCGGCAGGATGCGGTCCGGCGGCCGGTGGCCGTCCATGAAGGTCTTGATGTTGATGATGACCTTCTCGCCCATGTCGGTGCGGCTCTCGTAGGTCGCCGAGCCCATATGCGGCAGCAGCACGACCTTGCCCTGGCGGGCGAGCTTCACCAGGCGCGGGCTCACCGCCGGCTCCTGCTCGAACACGTCGAGGCCGGCCGCCGAGACGTCGCCGGCCTCGATCAGCCGGGCGAGCGCGTTCTCGTCGATCACCTCGCCGCGGGCGGTGTTCACGACGATCGCCTCGGGCTTCAGCAGCTTGAGCCGCCGGGCCGAGAGCAGGTGATAGGTCGCCGGGGTGTGCGGGCAGTTCACCGACACGATGTCGACCCGGGCGAGCATCTGGTCGAGGGATTCCCAGTAGGTCGCGTCGAGCGCGCTCTCGATCGCGGCCGGGACCCGGCGGCGGTTGTGGTAGTGGACTTGCAGGCCGAAGGCGCGGGCGCGCTTGGCCAGCGCCTGGCCGATCCGGCCCATGCCGACGATGCCGAGCCGCTTGCCGGTGATGCGCCGCCCGAGCATCCAGGTCGGCGACCACCCCGTGGTCCAGTCGTCGTCCGGGATGATCCGCGCGCCCTCGGTCACCCGGCGGGCCACCGCGAGGATCAGCGCCATCGTCATGTCGGCGGTGTCCTCGGTCAGGACGCCCGGCGTGTTGGTGACCGTGATGCCGCGCTCCAGGGCGGCGGCCACGTCGATGTGATCGACGCCGTTGCCGAAATTGGCGATCAACCGCAGGTTGGGGCCGGCCTGGGCCAGCAACCCGGCATCGATCTCGTCGGTGACGGTCGGCACCAGCACGTCGGCCTCGCCCAGCGCCGCCGCGAGGGCGTCGGCCGGCATCGCGGCATCGTCGTGACTGAGGCGAACGTCGAACAACTCGCGCATCCGCGTCTCGACGGCATCCGGCAGGCGCCGCGTCACGACCACCAGCGGCTTGCGCTTCGACACGTCTCTCTCCCCGTCAGCCTCGCGGCCGTGTTGGCGATCCCCGCCCGGCGGCCCCGTTCCGGACAATCCGTGGCAAGCGTCCGTTAACCGAACTCGGCCAGACAGGTCGGGTGCGAGGCACCGGTCCCGGAGCCTGTTCCGACCCATCGGCCTCTCTACCAGAGGTGGGCTGGAACACAATCGGATGCCGGCGGGATCCGCGCATCGGCGGGCCGTCCCGTCGATATCCTGCGCCCGTCGGGACGCGTCCCGAACGGGACTTGCCGGTTCGAGAGATCTTGCCGGTTCGTAGGATGAATCATCAACCGACCGCGCGGATCGGCCCGAGGCGGTTCCGTACGGCACCACGACCCGGGAAAGGGAGAAGACCATGCGCGCGTCACGCCTGAGCTTCGCCGTCGCGGCGCTCCTGCTGGCCGGCCTCGCCCCGTCCGCCGCGGCCCCGCCGGTCGCAACGCCCGAGACCGGCCTCGGCCCCGTGACCAAGCTGCCGCTGCCGCGCTATGCCAGCCTGAAGACCGATCGCGTCAACCTGCGCGAGGGTCCCTCCAAGGATCACCGCACCCTGTGGGTGTTCCAGCGGGCCGGCCTGCCGGTGGAGATCGTCGGCGAGTTCGAGACCTGGCGGCGGATCCGCGATTCGGAGGGGACGGAGGGCTGGGTCCTGCACTCGCTGCTCTCTGGGCGCCGGACCGCCATCGTCAATGCCGGGCCCGACAAGGGCGCCGAGAAGGCCGCGATCTCGCTACGCGCTAAAGCGGACGAGGGCGCGGCGGACGAGGCGCGGCTCCAGACCGGCGTGATCGGCAACGTGAAGACTTGCAGCAGCGGCTGGTGCCGAATGATTGTGACCCTGCCGAACCGCCGGGACGTGGACGGCTACATCCGCCAGAACCGCCTCTGGGGCGTGTATCCGAACGAAGTGGTGGAGTAGGTTTTTCGGTTTTTCGGTTTTTCGGGAGGGGCGCCCGGCAACGCCGTTCGGCTTGATCCGCCGAGCCCATCTGCGCCGCGCCTCCCACCCACCTCTTCATCTGAAGTGGCGGCGCGCAGCGTCGCCCTCGAAGGAGCCCTCCAGAACCCGCGCACGGCCTGGAGTCCTCCTTCGAGGCCTCCGCTACGCTCCGTCGCCTCAGGATGAGGGAGAGGGGGTGGAATGTCGGTGCGTGATACGGTCTGCTGCGGCTCGGTTGAGGACCGGCCGGCGATCGCCTTCGCGAAGCGCGGCTTAGGCCTCGTCCCGTGCCCGCGCTGAGATGCTCATACCCAGCTCATGCAGCCCGTGACGCGCCGCTTCTCCCGTGCGGGCGAGGGTTGGGGTGAGGGGACAGGTCTCTCCGGAAAGTTCGCATCCCTCTACCTGTCCCTATCTCGAACGGGAGAGGGGACCCGCGACTCTTCCGGCCAGAACCGAACCGCAACAAAAAAGCCGCCCGAAACCGGGCGGCTCGACGTCAGGGCAAGCGGCTGAAGCCGCCCCGAAAGAACTCAGCTCTGGCGGCGGGAAGCCGGGCGGCTGCGACGCAGGCGGACGATCACCTCGACCCCGGCGATCTCCATGCCTTCGGGGGCCTCGGGGAGGGAATCGACCGTGATGCCGCAATCCGGCATGTCGATCACCTGATTCTCGTCCTCGAGATAGAAGTGGTGGTGCTCGCTCGGGTTCGTGTCGAAATAGGCCTTCGAACCGTCGAGTGCGAGTTGGCGGAGGAGACCGGCCTCGGTGAACTGATGCAGCGTGTTGTAGACGGTGGCCAGCGAGACCGGCACCTTGGCGCGCATGGCTTCGTCGTACAGCATTTCGGCGGTCAGGTGCCGGTCGCCGCGGCCGAACAGGAGCCAGCCCAGGGACAGACGCTGACGGGTCGGCCGCAGGCCGGCCCTGCGCAGACGGTCGCGCAGATCGGACAGCGGACAGCCGCGACGCGGCATGCCGTTGGCTTCCAGCTGGGGGGCGGGGACCCGGCCGTTGAGGATCGCCTGTAGGGGCAGCAGTTCGGACATTTCGGGACTGAACGCTCGACGAGGACCCTGAAGGAATGGGATTCGTCATACTATACGGAAGTGGACATGCGGTCGCAACCCGAGCCGGCTCACACACCCACCGAAGGCGTTGACGGCTTTGAAGGTGCTGCGCCCCGTGCTAACCCGCGCGCCGAACGACCGGGCGCCTGTCGCGTATCGTGTGTCCGCCCGCCAAGACAATCCAGAGGAAACAGCGACCTTCATGCCGCAAGACGCCGAGACGCCAGACCAGGCCGCGAGCCGCAAGTCGCACTATTCCTATGAGGATCTACTGGCCTGCGGGCGCGGCGAACTCTTCGGCGCCGGGAATGCGCAGCTGCCGCTGCCGCCGATGCTGATGTTCGACCGGATCACCAGTATCGGCCAGGAGGGCGGCGCCCACGGCAAGGGCCACGTCACCGCCGAACTCGACATCCGCCCCGACCTCTGGTTCTTCCCCTGCCACTTCCAGGGCGACCCGGTCATGCCGGGCTGCCTGGGGCTCGACGCCCTATGGCAGATGCTCGGCTTCCATCTGGGCTGGCTCGGCTCCCCCGGCCGCGGCCGGGCGCTCGGCGTCGGCGAGGTGAAGCTCGCCGGTCAGGTGCTGCCGTCGATGAAGAAGGTCGTCTACAACGTGGACGTCAAGCGGGTCCGCCAGGGCAAGCTGGTGCTGGGCATCGGCGACGGCTGGCTCGAGGCCGACGGTGCGCGGGTCTACCAGGTCCAGGACATGCGGGTCGGCCTGTTCCAGAGCTGATCGAGCCGCGGTCCGGGGGCGTCTTTCGCATCGCGGCGGCAACGCCCGGCGCCCTCGGCAGTTGAGATTATGTCCGCGTCACCTTAGCTGACCGGGACGCGGCCCGGGCGACCGATGCCGCGACGGAGGAATCGTCACGACCATGCGCCGCGTCGTCATCACCGGGATGGGCATCGTCTCATCCATCGGCAACACCACGCAGGAGGTGCTCACCTCCTTGCGCGAGGCACGCTCGGGCATCGCGCGCGACGCGAGCTACGCCGAGCACAATTTCCGCAGCCAGGTTTCCGGCAAGCCCAGCCTCGATCCCGAGGGCGTGGTCGACCGGCGCGCCATGCGATTCCACGGCGGCGGCTCCGCCTGGAACCATGTCGCGATGGATCAGGCGATCCGCGACGCCGGCCTGGAGCAGGCCGAGATCTCGCACGAGCGCACCGGCATCATCATGGGCTCCGGCGGTCCCTCGACCCGGATCATCGTCGATGCCGCCGCGATCACCCGCGACAAGGGCCCGAAGCGGATCGGTCCGTTCGCGGTCCCGAAGGCGATGTCCTCGACCGCCTCGGCGACACTGGCGACCTGGTTCAAGATTCGCGGCGTGAACTATTCGATCTCATCGGCCTGCGCGACGTCCAACCACTGCATCGGCAACGCCGCCGAGATCATCCAGGGTGGCCGGCAGGACATCATCTTCGCCGGCGGCTGCGAGGACCTCGACTGGACGCTGTCGTCCCTGTTCGACGCCATGGGCGCCATGTCGTCGAAGTACAACGACACCCCGGCCCGGGCTTCGCGCGCCTACGACGCCAACCGGGACGGCTTCGTCATCGCCGGGGGCGCGGGGGTGCTGGTTCTCGAGGAACTCGAGCACGCCAAGGCCCGCGGCGCGCGGATCTACGGCGAAGTCGCCGGCTACGGCGCCACCTCGGATGGGCACGACATGGTCGCCCCCTCGGGAGAGGGCGCGGTGCGCTGCATGCGTCAGGCGATGGAAGGCCTGAAGGGTGCCCGGATCGACTACATCAACCCGCACGCGACCTCGACGCCGGTCGGCGACGACAAGGAAATCGAGGCGATCCGGGAGGTGTTCGGCCACGGGGAGGATTGCCCGCCGATCTCGGCGACCAAGTCGCTGACCGGCCACTCGCTCGGCGCCACCGGCGTGCAGGAGGCGATCTACAGCCTGCTGATGATGGAGAACGGCTTCATCTGCGAGAGCGCCCATATCGACACGATCGATCCGGCCTTCGCCGACATGCCGATCCTGCGCCAGCGCCGGGACGAGGCCAAGCTGGGCCACGTCCTGACTAATTCGTTCGGCTTCGGCGGCACCAACGCCACGCTGGTGCTGAAGCACGTGGACGCTTGACTGTCTCTTTTCGGAACCACCGCGACGGGGGCGGCGTTGACCGTCCGTTGAATGGGGTGGTGACGATGGGTACGTTCCTGATCGGAGCACTGAGCGGCCTGATGATCGCAGGCTTCGCGGCGATCTACGCCAAGCAGGCGCTCATCGAGGAAGCCCGCTCTCATACGGACGGGTATTTCTAGGCCGTCTTTCCACCCCACGATGAACGCCCCGCCCGCCGGCGGGGCTTTTTTTTGCCCGATGCGGAGGTCGGTGCGGTTTGGATCGCGCGGCAAGCCGCGTTAAGGCACCTTCGTCGCGATCCGGACAATCGCATCGCGACCCGTCGCCGGTCCTCGGCGGCGGCGTGCTCGTACGGAATGTGAGTCGGCATGACAGGTTTGATGGCGGGCAAGCGCGGCCTGATCATGGGCGTCGCCAACGATCACTCGATCGCCTGGGGCATCGCCCGGACCCTCCACGCCCACGGCGCCCGCCTGGCCTTCACGTATCAAGGCGAGGCACTGGGCCGGCGCGTCGCGCCGCTGGCGGCGCGGCTCGATTCCGATATCGTCATGCCCTGTGACGTGGAAGACCTTGCCTCGGTGGATTCCACCTTCGCGGCCCTCGACGAGCGCTTCGACGGCGAACTCGATTTCGTCGTCCACGCCATCGGCTTCTCCGACAAGGCGCAGCTCAAGGGCCGCTACGTCGACGTCACCACCCGCGAGAACTTCGCCCGGACCCTGACGATCTCGTGCTTCTCGTTCACCGAGATCGCTCAGCGCGCGGCCAAGCGCATGAAGACCGGCGGCTCTCTGCTGACCCTCACCTACGGTGGCTCGACCCGGGTGATGCCGAACTACAACGTGATGGGCGTGGCCAAGGCCGCGCTGGAGGCCTCGGTACGCTACCTGGCGAGCGATCTCGGCCCGGACGGGATCCGGGTCAACGCGCTCTCGGCCGGCCCGATGCGGACGCTGGCCGGTGCCGGCATCGCCGACGCCCGCCTGATGTTCAACCACCAGGCAGCCCATGCTCCGCTGCGCCGCACCGTCAGCCTCGACGATGTGGGCGGCTCCGCCCTCTACCTGCTGTCGCCGCTCTCGGGCGGCGTCACCGGCGAGGTCCATTTCGTGGATGCCGGCTTCAACATCATTTCGATGCCGCGCCCCGACGTGCTCCAGGCCCAGGACGCGGCCGGCGTCGTCGGCGACGCCTGAACCGAGAGCCGGCTACTCCTCGGGGACCCGCCCAGGCGGCACCGGTCCACGGCCGCGCGAACGCTCGCCCCGGACCGATTGACGTTGTCGCTCGATCCGGACCTCGTCGGGGCTCGGAGGCGCCGACGGGTAATTCGAAGCGAACGGGTTCGGCGGCGCAGACCGCGAAGAACCGCCGAAGAGGGAGTCGAAAAAGCCCTCCTCGGCGTGGACATTCGTCGAAGCAACGAGGAGGCCGAGGGCCAGGATCGGTCGAAGCGTCGTCATCATGGGCCGCCCATAGCTCGACTTTCCGGCGGATCGGAGGCCGGTCGGGAACCCGGCGGCGCGCGATGTGTTCGCGCTCAACGAATCCAAGCGCGTACAGGAGTCGAGATGTCCGAGGTTACCTATCGCATCGTCGAGCACGATGGCGGCTTCGCCTACAAGGTCGGCGACGTGTTCTCCGAGACCTTTCCGAGCCGCGAGGAGGCGCTTCAGGCAGCCCAGGCCGCCGCCGCCGAGCAGCAGGTTCCCGGTTCCACAGAGGGCATCCGCTACCAGGACAAGGCCGGCAGCTGGCACGACGAGACCGCGCAGGGGAGCGACCGCCCCCGCGCCAAGGTCGTCGACTAGGCCGATCCGGCGGATCGACGGGCAGTACCATGGCGCGCGCGAGGGCCATGACGCGGGGGGCGGGGCATAAGGCCCCGCCGAAGCCGGAGGCGTCTCCGAAGGGGGCGAGACCCAAAGGCGCGCGCCGCACCACCCCGTCGCCCGAGACGCTGGCTGCCCTCGGGCCGGATCGTCTCATCGGTCTCATCCTGGGCGAGACCGCGCGCAACCCCACCTTCAAGAAGCTGGTCACCGCGGCGCTCGCCGCCCTGCAGGGGCCGGATGCCGTCGCCGCGATGATCGACCGGCGTCTGACCGCACTGGAATCTGCGCAGGGCTACATCGACTGGCAGAAGCGCAGGGCCTTCGCGGCCGATCTCAACACCACCGTGACCGTCATCGTCGACGAGCTGCGCCCCCTCGATGCCGGCGCCGCCCTGGAACGGCTCCGACGGTTCCTGGACGGCGCCGACGCCGTGCTGAACCGGGTCGACGACAGCACCGGTGCCGTGCAGGGCGTCTACGAGCGAGCCAGCGACGCCTTCGTGGAGACAGCAGCCAACCTGCCGCCAGCCGCGGCCGCGCAACTCGCTACCAGCCTCGTCGGCCCATTCACGACCGACCCGTTCGGTCCCCTGGGTACTCTGCTCCGCGAGATGACCCCGACCCTCGACGAGGACGCCCTTTCGGAAATCGATGCTGCCCTCGCGGAGGCAGCTTCCGGGATGGCGAAGGGCGGCGAAGCGCGGAACGAGGCTGCATACCGCCGAATCGCCGCCCGCGGCCAGATCCTGCGCCTGCGCCAGGTGATCGCCGACCGGCGCAACGACACCGATGCCTTCATTGCCATCGAGACGGAGATCGCTTCGGGTGGTGAGGACCGCGTGTCGATCGCGCGGCGGCTGCTCTCTGCCGGCCGCCTCGAGGAGGCCCTGGACTGGATCCGGCGCAAGCGGGAGAAGGGTCCGCGCATCGTGACGCGGGCCGACCTGATCGCCGGCTACGATCCGCGTGGTCCGGAGCGCGAGCGGCAGGCGCTGGAGATCGACATCCTCGACGCGCTGGGCCGGAGCGATGCGGCGCAAGACCTGCGCTGGGCTCTCTTCGAGCGCGACCTCGATGTCCCGATGCTGCGCGCCTACCTGGCCAAGCTCCCGGATTTCGAGGACGAGGAAGCGCTCCTGAAAGCGTTGGATCACGCGGAAGCCTTCGCCAATCCGCACAGGGCCCTCGCCTTCATGGTAACTTGGCCGGATCTCGCCCGGGCCGCCGCGCTGGTCGAGAGGAACCGAAAGGTCTGGCAGGGCGAGCACTACTCCGTGCTGGCCCCGGCCGCGGACGCGTTGGTCCAGGATCATCCGCTGGCGGCCACGATTCTGTATCGGCGGCTGCTCGACGGCATCCTCGAGGCCGGCCGGAGCGCCGCGTACACGCACGGTGCCCGCTACCTATTGGAACTCGACGGCCTCGCCGAGCGCCTCGATGCGGGTTCAATCAGCCCGGCACCGGCCGCCTACCGGGACGCGCTGCGACGTGATCACGGCCGCAAGCACGCCTTCTGGGGTTTGCTCAGGGATTGAGCGGCTCCGGTTGACCAACGCGAGCGTCGCGATAGCCCGACAACGCAGGATCTTCAGTCGTTTCGCCATCATGCCGAGAACGGGATGGCAGCCCGCTATGGCGCGTCCGACACTTCGATGGCATCGACCCGGTCGGGATAGAACGCCACGTGGCCCGCGATCTCCGCCACCGCCGGAAACGGCGCGTCATAGCTCCACACCGCCTCGGGTCGCCGCGTGCCGTCGACCACGAGGTCGAAGTAGCGGGCATCGCCCTTGCAGGGGCAGTGGCTGGTGCGTGAAGTGGGCACGAAATGGTCCGCCCGGATGTCGGCCCGGGGGATGTAAAACACCGCTTCGTAGCTGGATTCCTTCAGGCGCAGGGCCTGACGCGTGTCGGCGACGGGTACGCTCGCCACGAGAACGCGCACCCGGCGCGCCTCCGCCGTGATCGTGATCGGATGGTCGGCGCTCGGGCTTTTCATGGCGTTCTTCCGGGTTCAGGCTTCAGTTCGACGGTACCGAGGGCGTCGGCCAGGCGTGATTTGGCGGTGCCGGGCCGAAGCGGCTTCTGCTGGCTCTCGTGCGGCACCCAGCCCGACAGCCACAGCACCTCGAAGGTCGCCCGCACGCGCCCGTCCGGGTCGGAGAAGCGCTCGGCGTAGGCCTCCGCGGTGCGCACCAGGGTCGTCCGGCGCAGGGGCGTGCGCCGGCGCTCGGTGAGCACGTTGGTCATGCCCATCGCCCGCAAATCCCGCATCAACCCGAACGCGTCGGCATAGCGCACCGTCAGGGTGTCGGTGTCGGCCACCGGCAGGGCGAAACCCGCCCGCTGCATGAGGGCCCCGGCCTCGCGAACCGCCGCGAACGGCGCCACCCGCGGGCTGATCCCGCCCTCGATCTCGCTCTCGGCCTGGGCGAAGCTCTGGCGCAGCTCGGTGAGGGTGGCGCCGCCCAGCAGGCACCCGAGGAACAGGCCGTCGGGCCGCAGCGCCCGGCGCAGCTGGATCAGCGTGCCGGGCAGGTCGTTGACGGCCTGAAGCGCCAGCAGCGAGACCGCGAGGTCGAGGCTTCCGGCCGCCAGGGGCAGCAATTCCGGATCGCCGACGATCATCAGGTTCTTCCCGCCCGGTGCGGGCAGGGCTGCCAAGCGGAGATGCGCGGCCTCAGGGTAGCGCGCGGCAAGTGTCGGCGCGGCACCGCCCCCCGGCGTCGCGAGGTCCAGTACCGTCGCGAAATTGCGCAGCACCGCCCCGAGGCGATCGTCCATGTCCTCGACGACGCGGTCGAGCAGGAAGCCGGCATAGCCGTTCCGCTCGGCTCGAGCGAGGCGCGTGCGGGCGAGGGCGGTGTCGAACAGGGCGGCAGGGGAATCCATGGCGAACCAGATGGCGCTTTCGAACCCATCCTGCCAGCATCCTCGAAGACGCCTGTGAAGCCGGTCGATCGCCGTCACACACAGAGCCGTGAGGCGGGCTAACGTGGTGGAACGACTCGGCGGGGTCGCCGTTCCTGCTGCGACTGGCCGCAAGGCCGAGATTCGTTATGGAGTGCAGGTCATGAAGCGCATCCTCGTCGGAGCCGCAATGGCGCTGGCCACCCTCACCGCCGCGGGCGGCGCCGAGGCGAAGGGCTGCATCAAGGGCGCGATCGTCGGCGGCATCGCCGGCCACTATGCCGGCCATCACGGCCTGATGGGTGCCGCCGCCGGCTGCGCCATCGGTCGCCATCGGGCGAACGCCAAGGCCCGGGAGATGGACCAGCAGGTCGATCAGCGGGGCGCGCGTCCCGTCTCGGCCCGCTAGCACCCGTTTGCGACCCGAATGACGGCTCTCAAGGCCGTCGCATCGGCCCTGCGCGGCTTGCCGCGCGGGGTCGTTTCGCTGATCTACCCGCCGACCTGCGCCGGCTGCGGCGCCGCCACGGCCGATCCCGGAGCCCTGTGTCCGGCCTGCTGGACCGGCCTGCGGCTGATCGAGGAGCCTCTCTGTCCGCGCTTCGGCACGCCGTTCGCGGTGGATCTCGGCGTTGGGCCTCTGCTTTCCCCCCGCGCCATCGCGGAACCGCCGGTCTTCGGACGTGCGCGCGCCGTCGCGCTCTACGACGATGTCGCCCGCCGCCTCGTCCACCGGCTGAAATACGAGGATCGCCTCGACCTGTCCGGCGTGATGGGCCGGATGATGTCTGCGAGCGGCCGGGCCCTGATCGCCGAGGCGGATTGCGTCGTCCCGGTGCCGCTGCACCGTTGGCGGCTCTGGCGTCGCCGCTTCAATCAGGCCGCCCTTCTGGGCCGGGTGATCGCCCGGGGCGCCGGCCTTCCGTTCGAGCCGTCCGCACTCGTCCGCGTGCGGGCGACCCGCTCGCAGGTCGGCCTGAGCCGGCCGGCCCGCGCCGAGAACCTCAGCGGTGCCTTCCGGGTGGACGCCGCCCAGGCGCACCGGATCCGCGGCCGGAAGATCCTGTTGATCGACGACGTCATGACGACCGGGGCGACCTGCAATGCCGCGTCCCGTGCGCTGCTGCGCGGCGGGGCGGCATCCGTGGACGTGCTGACCTTCGCGCTGGTCGGCGACACGGCCGGCTGAGGCCGTTCAGGCGGTGGCTCGCTCGCGGTGCGGGAAGCTCACCGCCAGGGTGAAGTCGAACGCCTCCGCGATGGTCTCGTGCCAGAGCGAGAACGGCGTCGGCCGGGCGAGATGAAGCGCGCCCTCGGTCTCGGTCCCGGCGCGCTGCAGCGCTGCGCCCTGCTTGGCCGCCAGCCGCAGCATCGGCCCGTTCCCGGACAGGCAGCGGACGTGCAGGTCGGCCACGCCGCGATGGCGGGCGGCGCGGGCGATCCGGGCGAACAGGGACGCGCCGATGCCCTGGCGGCGGAAGGCGCGCTCCACCGCGAAGGCGGCTTCCGCCCGCGGGCCGAGACCGTAGGGGGAGGCCCCGATGGCCATCGGCCGCAGCTCGGCCAAGCCGCGCAGCTCTCCCTCCACGAAGGCGCCATACATCACGCCGTCGGCGGTAAGCGCCTGCGCGGCATAGGCCCGCACGCCGGCTTTGCTGACATTGCCCATGAAGCGATTCGCGCGCGCCTCCGGATCGAGGCGCAGGAAGTAGTCGAGGACCGCATCGCGGTCGGCCGGCCATAGGCGCCGGACCGTGTGGGCCGACACGGCGAGGTGTCGAACGGCCATGGTGGGTCTCCGGTCTGTGCGCGTTGTCGCGCAAGTTGGTCCGGACGTTCCTCCCGAAGGACGAGGCTGATCTCGCATCCCCAAGCTCGTTGTGCAATGCAGCAAAATGACTGAGCCCGTTGGCGGGAGACCTGCCATGCGCCGGCTTTCTGGAACGGGTCGGCACGCCGTGTTCCAGGTTGCCTCGGTCCGCGGGCTTGATTCGCGTCGAGCTTGCACGGCACAGGGTTGCGGCCCCGGCGGGAACGGTCGACCGGGGGCGGGGGTGCCGGTCCGGCGCCGTATCGCGTTTCAGGGGACCGGCGGCGTGAGCGAGCAATCCGGGAAGCAACACGCGCCATCCGCGGAGGCGCGAGCCAGCGCCGTGTCGCCCGGCCCGGTCCATGAGCGCTACGAGGCCCTGGTCGCCACCGGCGCCATCGAACGGGATCCCGCCCAGGCACAGCTGGTGCGCGCCCTCGACCGGCTGATCCAGGATCTCGGACGCCGCAAGCGTGCGAACAAGACCAGCGCGCTGGGATGGCTGTTCCGGCGCAAGGACGAGGCGCCGGCTCCCAAGGGTCTCTACATCTGGGGCTCGGTCGGCCGCGGCAAGACCATGCTGATGGACCTGTTCCACGAGGCCGCGCCGGGACCCAAGCGGCGGGTCCACTTCCACGGGTTCCTCGCCGACGCACACGCGCGCATCCACGCTTACCGCCAGGCGCTGAAGGCCGGCACCGTGAAGGGCGACGACCCGATCGGCCCCGTCGCCGACCAGCTCGCCGACGAGGCGACCCTGCTGTGCTTCGACGAGTTCACGGTGACCGACATCGCCGACGCCATGATCCTCGGGCGCCTGTTCGGCCACCTGTTCCGCCGCGGCGTCATCGTGGTGGCGACCTCCAACGTCGAGCCCGACCGGCTCTACGAGGGCGGCCTCAACCGGGCTCTGTTCCTGCCCTTCATAGCGACGCTGAAAGAGCAGGTGGACGTGGTGCGGCTCGATTCGCGGACCGATTTCCGCCTTGAGAAGCTCGGCGGCACGGCCGTCTATCACGTGCCGGCGGATGCGGCCGCCCGGGCGGCCCTGGACGCCGCGTTCAAGGGGCTCACCGGCAAGGCGCGGGGCCGCACCGCGACGATCCAGGTCCAGGGCCGCGACGTCGCGATCCCCGAGGAGGCCAACGGCGTCGCGCGCTTCGGCTTCGACGACCTCTGCCGGCAGCCGCTCGGCGCCTCCGACTACATGGCCCTGGCGCGGACCTTCCACACGGTGATCCTCGACGGGATCCCGGTGCTCGGAGAGGCTGAGCGCAACGAGGCCAAGCGCTTCATCACCCTAGTGGACACCCTCTACGACCGGCACGTGAAGCTCGTCGCCTCGGCGGCGGCCGAGCCGCAGGACCTCTACGCGGCGGAGTCCGGGCGCGAGGCGTTCGAGTTCGATCGGACCGTCTCCCGCCTGATCGAGATGCGCTCGCGGGAATACCTCGCCCTGCCGCACGGACGGGCCGATTCCGAGGCCTCGGGTGCCAGCACCGGGCTGGTGGAGACGTGAGCCGCCCCGGAGTCGGCTCGATCTTCCGCCTGCGGCGGCCGAACTGGCGCGGTGCCGGTCCGCTCGGACCGCTTCTCGGCTCGCCGGCCGCCTTCGTCCTGCTGGTCGTCGCGCTCGCGGCGGGCACAGCCAACTACATTGCCGGAGAGGCCGACCGGGCCGCGACCGCGCGGGCCAACGCCACGATCACCGGGGTCGAGCGGCTGCTCTCCGAGGTCAAGGACCTCGAGACCGGCGAGCGCGGTTTCGTGCTGGTGGGCAGCGAGGATTACCTGACGCCCTACACCGTCGCGCTCGGCAAGCTCGAGACCGAGCTCGCCGCCCTCGGGGCGACTGCGCAGGAGCCGGTCCGCAGCGGCGGCCCGTCGCTCGCCGGGCTGGTGGCGCAGAAGCGCGACTTCGCCACCCGGGTGGTCGCGGCACGCCGGGACCGGGGCTTCGACGCGGCCACCGACCTCGTCCGCACCGGCGAGGGCAAGCAGCTGATGGACGCGATCCGCGCGGAGGCGACGGCCCGCCAGGCGATCACGGCCCAGCACCTCGGCGAGGTACAGGCCCGGGAGCGCTGGCGCGGGCTGATCCTGTTCCTGCTGTCGGGGGCTGCCGCGCTCGGCGCGATCGTGCTGCTGGCCCGCCTCGCCCTGGTGCGGCGGCAGGAATCGCTGCGCATGTCGCGCCTGCTCGACGGCGTGCTGGCCAACGCCCCCGTGGGCCTCGGCTTCCTCGACCGCGACCTGAAGATCCGCCACATGAACCGGGCGCTCGCCACCATGAGCGAGCGCGGCTTCGGGGCCGATCTCGGGGCCCCGATCTGGGCGATTCTGCCGACGCTGCAGGAGGCGCTGGCGCCCAAGCTCGCGGCGGCGCTCAACGAAGGCCTGGTCTCGCCCAACGTGCCGGTGGCGATCCCGACGCCCTCGGCGCCCGGGGGCGTCCGCCAGTTCTCCATGAGCTTCTACCCCCTGCGCGGCGAAGCGACGGGGCCGGACAGCGGGCAGGACGTCGAGGGGGTGGGCCTGGTCGTGGTCGACGACACGATCCGCCACCTCGCGGAGATGCGGACGAAGCGCAGCGAAGAGCGCTTCCGCTCGCTGATCGAGGCCAGCGCGGCGATCGTCTGGACCGCCAACCCGGAGGGCAGCCTGCACCGGCGACAGATCGCCTGGAGCCGCTTCACCGGCCAGGACGAAGCAGCCTACGCCGGCCTCGGCTTCCTCGACGTGATCCATCCGGACGA
The DNA here is from genome assembly GCF_022179445.1 of Methylobacterium mesophilicum. Lineage (GTDB taxonomy): Bacteria > Pseudomonadota > Alphaproteobacteria > Rhizobiales > Beijerinckiaceae > Methylobacterium > Methylobacterium mesophilicum. The sequence goes on from NZ_BPQU01000008.1 coordinate 93,584, forward strand.
CCGTGCCCACACCCAGGCCGACTGGGCCCGCGCGGTGACGACCCTGCAGCCCTACGCCACCGAACACCGGATGCGTGCCCGCTCCGGCGCGTACCGGCACATGAGCGTGCGCGCCGTGCCGATCCTCGAAGCGGACGGCACGCTGCGGGAATGGGTCGGCACCCACACCGACATCACCGAGCGCAAGGAAGCGGAGGCCGCCATCGAGGCGGCGCGGGCCGCGGCCGAAGCCGCCAACGAGGCCAAGAGCCAGTTCCTGGCCAACATGAGCCACGAGCTGCGCACGCCGCTCTCGGCGGTGATCGGCTATTCCGAGATGGTCCAGGAGGAGTTGGAGGATCTGGGCGAGGCGGCCCTGATCGCCGACATGAAAAAGATCGAGTCCAACGCCCGGCACCTGCTCGGCCTGATCAACGACGTGCTCGACATCTCCAAGATCGAGGCCGACCGGGTGGAGATCTACGCTGAGGATTTCGACGTCGCCGAGGTGGTCCGCGACGTCGCCGCCACCGTCGAGGGGCTGATCGCCAAGAAGGGCAACACCCTCGCGCTGGACCTCGCAGCGGATGTCGGCACGGCCCACACCGACGTGACCAAGCTGCGCCAGTGCCTGATCAACCTCCTGAGCAACGCCGCGAAGTTCACCGAGAACGGCCGGATCACGCTTGGGGTCACCCGCACCGCGGAGGCTCTGCGCTTCACGGTCGCCGATACCGGCATCGGCATGAGCGCGGAGCAGGTCGGGCGCCTGTTCGAGCGCTTCACCCAGGCCGACGCCTCGACCACCCGCCGCTTCGGCGGTACCGGCCTCGGCCTATCGATCACCCGGGCCTTCTCGGAAATGCTCGGTGGCGCCATCGTGGTGGAAAGCCGGGAAGGGGAGGGCACCGTCTTCACGCTCACCCTGCCGGCGCAGTTCCAGGGCCCGGAGGCCGAGCACGCGAACGCGGCCGGCGCGGGCGTCGGCGACCGCCGGACGATCCTGGTGGTGGACGACGATGCCGCGACCCGCGACCTGCTCGCCCGTTTCCTGGAGCGGGAAGGGTTTTCCGTGGCGGTGGCGGAGGACGGGCGCCGGGGCCTCGAACGCGCCCGCGCCCTGCGCCCCCGGGCGGTGCTGCTCGACGTGACCATGCCGCAGATGGACGGCTGGGCGGTGTTGCGGGCCCTGCGGGCGGATCCCGAGATCGGCGCGACGCCGATCGTGATGGTCACGGTTCTGGACGAGCAGAACCTCGCCTTCTCCCTCGGCGCGACCGACTATCTGCAAAAGCCGATCGACTGGGGCAGCCTGCGCCAGGTCATCGACCGCTTCCGGCCGGTGACCGTCGATGGCCCGATCCTGGTGGTCGAGGACGAGGCGGACGTGCGCGCCCACCTCTGCGCCTATCTCGGCCGCGAGGGCTTTCCCGTGGTCGAGGCGGAGAACGGGCTGCGCGCGTTGGAGACGCTGGAGACGGAGCGTCCCTGCCTGGTGCTGCTCGACCTGATGATGCCGGAGATGGACGGCTTCGGCTTCCTGCGGGCCATGCGCGCCCGGGCGGACTGGCGCGACATCCCCGTGGTGGTGCTCACCGCCAAGGACATCACCGCCGAGGACCGCCGCCGCCTCGCCGGCCAGGCCGACCGGGTTCTGGCGAAGGGGACCACCGGCCTGAGCGAACTCGCCCGCGAATTGCGGGCGCTGATGCCGGGGCATGCCGAGGTGGATTGAATCGCTTCTCGTCCCGCTCGGGACGATACCGCGGTTGGGTTTTCAGCCGATCCTGGCGATCAGAAGCTCCGGAACGCCATCACCAACGCCCCGATCGCGATGCCCCACAGGGCGAGCGTCGACCAGAGCGCGCGTCGGCGCTCGGTGCGGGCGAAGCGCTCCAAGCGTTGCGCGTCCCCGGTCCCGCTCTCGTCGAGGCGGATCAGCACGCGCTTGAGCCGCGTCGCGAGGTCGGGGATGTCGCCGACCACACCGGAGAGCACCCGCAGGGCCTCGAAGCCGCTCTGGGCGCGCCCGAGCGGGCCCGCATTCGTGGTGATCCAGCTGCGCACCACCGGCTCGGCGGTGGTCCACATGTCGAGGCGCGGATCCAGCGAGCGGGCCACGCCCTCGACCACCACCATGGTCTTCTGGAGCATCACCAGCTCGGTTCGAGTGCTCATGTCGAACAGGGCGGTGATGTCGAACAGCAGCGTCAGCACCTTGGACATCGAGATCTCGTCGGCCCGGCGCTGGTGGATCGGCTCGCCGATCGCCCGGATCGCCTGCGCGAAATCCTCCACCGAATGGTGCGCCGGCACGTAGCCGGCCTCGAAATGCACCTTCGCCACCCGGCGGTAGTCGCGCAGGATGAAGCCGAGCAGGATCTCAGCGAGGAACCGGCGCTCGTTCAGGCCGAGCCGGCCCATGATGCCGAAATCCACCGCCACCAGCCGGCCCTCGGCGTCCACCAGCAGGTTCCCCTGGTGCATGTCGGCGTGGAAGAATCCGTCACGGATCGCCTGCCGCAAAAAGCTCTGGATCACCGTGCGCCCGATCGCCTGCGGATCGTGGCCGGCCGCGACGAGTTCGGCCGCGCTGTGCAAGCGCACACCCTCGATCCACTCGGCCGACAAAACCTCCCGGGCGGTCAGCTCCCATTCGGGTTTCGGCACCCGGAAATCGAGGTCGTCCCGGGTGTTCTCGGCGATCTCCGAGGCGGCGGCCGCCTCCAGCCGGAAATCCATCTCCATCATCACGGAGCGGGCGAGGATCTCCACCACCTCGCGCGGGCGCAGCCGCTCGGCCTGCGGGGAGAGGGCGTGCACCACCCGGGCCATGAAGCGCATCACTTCGAGGTCGCGCATGAAGCGCTCGCGCACGCCCGGGCGCATCACCTTCACGGCGAGCGCCCGCTGCGTGCCGTCGGCATCCTGCACGACGGCCTTGTGGACCTGTGCGATCGAGGCGGCGGCGATCGGCTCGCTGAACGACACGAACAGCGCGTGCACCGGCTTGCCCAGTGCCATCTCGACCACCTTCAGGGCGGTCGCCTGCGGGAACGGCGGCACCCGGTCCTGCAACCGCTCCAGGTCGAAGGCCGCCCGCATGCCGACGATGTCGGGCCGGGTCGCCAGGAACTGGCCGAACTTCACGTAGGAGGGGCCGAGCCGTGTCAGCGCGGACGACAGTCCGGCGGCGCCGTCATCCAGACCCCGGCGCTCCAGGGACCGTCCGAGCTTCAGCGCGAAGCGCAGATGCGCGGGCAGCTCCGACGGATCGACCAGGGCGAGCGCGCCCTCGCGCGCCAGGACGAAGCCGACCCGGGCGCCGCGGAACAGGTTGATCGCGGCGCCGATCATGGACGCACCATCGTATCATCCAGGCCCCGCCGAACGCTCGCAAGATGAGACACCGACATGCCCTCGGCGGGCCTCTCCGCCTCCTTGCGGCTACGGCCTACCCTGGTTTCGATCGCAGCCGCGGGCATATCGTGCGTGCAGAAGGCGCTGGTCCCCTCTCCCGTGCGGGAGAGGGACAGGGTGAGGGATGCGACTTTTCCGGAGAACCCTGGTCCCTCACCCCAACCCTCTCCCGCACGGGAGAGGGGGTGCATCGCGGCCTGCAACAACCCTGGTGCCTCAAACCTGTGTCGCCCGTAGCCCTTGCAGGCAGGAGCCGGAGGTGGTGCCGGATGCGGCGCGGCGGTCCCGTCTGAACCACCCCCAGCCCCTCCCCATGAGGGGGAGGGGAAAGCGTTGTGGGCCAAGATCAGGAGACCTTCCAGCCGGAATGGATCGCCACGATCCCACCCGAGAGCGGCCGGTCCGTGACGTGACGGAAACCGGCACGCTCGATCATGCCGCTGAAGGCACCCCGGCTCGGGAACTTCCGGATCGATTCGACCAGGTACCGGTAGGATTCGGCGTCCCCGGCCACCCGGGCGCCGATCCGCGGGATCACGTGGAAGGAATAGGCGTCGTAGATCCTGTCGAGCAGCGGGATGTCGACGGCGGAGAATTCGAGGCACAGGAACCGGCCGCCGGGCTTCAACACGCGGCGCGCCTCGGCGAGGGCCGTCTCGATCCGCGGCACGTTCCGGATGCCGAACGCGATCGTGTAAGCGTCGAAGGCGGCGTCCGGCAGCGGCAGGGTCTCTGCGTTGCCGGTGACGAAGGCGATCCGGTCGCCCGCGCCCTCGACCTTCTCCCGGGCCCGCTCGGCGCCGACGCGGAGCATCGATTCGTTGATGTCGAGCACCGTGACCCGCGTCTTCGGGCCGCCCGCGGCGAGCACCCGGAACGCCACGTCACCGGTGCCGCCGGCGACGTCGAGATGCGCGAAGGGCCTGCCCTGCGGCGGCCGCAGCATCGAGACGAGCTGCGCCTTCCAGGCCCGGTGCAGGCCCGCCGACATCAGGTCGTTCATGACGTCGTAGCGGCGGGCGACCGAGTGGAAGACGCTGTCGACGCGCCCCTGCTTCTCGTCGAGCGACACGCGCTCGAAACCGAAATCCGCGCCTTCGCGCTCCGTCGCCCCGTCCCCGGCCTTCATGACGCTCCCGTTCCTCACGTCCGCGCGTCATAGCGAAGGCCGCGCCCATCCGCCATGCGTCCTATCACGCGGACGGTGCCGGATCCTCAGCCGACGCGGGCACGCAGGGCGTCCGCCACGGCGTTCGCCATGGCGCGGGTGCCCATCGGATTGGTGCCCTCGCCGGCGATGTCGGCAGTGCGGGCGCCCCCGGCCAGCGCGTCCATGACGGCGCCGTCCAGCGCGTCCGCGGCCTCGCCGAGGCCGAACGAGTAGCGCAGGCACATGGTCAGGGAGCCGATCATGGCGATCGGGTTCGCCTTGTCCTGGCCGGCGATGTCCGGGGCCGAACCGTGGCACGGCTCGTAGAGCGCCCGGCGCACGCCGCTGTCGTCCACCGCGCCCAGCGACGCCGAGGGCAGCATGCCGAGGGAACCGGTGAGCATCGCGGCGAGGTCGGACAGCACGTCGCCGAACAGGTTGTCGGTCACCAGCACGTCGAACTGCTTCGGCCGGCGCACCAGCTGCATGGCGCAGTTATCGGCCAGGATGTGTTCCAGCTCGATCTCGGCGTAGTGCTCGGCATGGACCTTGGTGACGACCTCCTTCCAGAGGACGCCGGACTTCATGACGTTGTGCTTCTCGGCCGAGGCCACCCGGCCGGAACGCTTGCTCGCCAGGTCGAAGGCGACCTTGGCGATCCGCTCGATCTCGCCCGTCGTGTAGACCTGGGTGTCGACCGCCCGCTTCGAGCCGTCCTCCAGGATGGTGATCTCCTTGGGCTCCCCGAAATAGACGCCGCCGGTCAGCTCGCGGACGATCATGATGTCGAGGCCCTCGACCAGCTCGCGCTTGAGCGCCGAGGCGTCGGCGAGCGCCGGATAGCAGATCGCCGGCCGCAGGTTGGCGAACAGCTCCAGATCCTTGCGCAGCCGCAGCAGGCCGGCCTCGGGACGGTTCTCGTAGGCCACGCCCGCCCATTTCGGGCCGCCGACCGCGCCGAGCAGGATCGCGTCCGCCGCCCTAGCGCGCGCCAGGGTCTCGTCCGAGAGCGGGCTGCCGTGGGCATCGAGGGCGCAGCCGCCGACGAGGTCGGTCTCGGTCTCGAACGCGGCGAGCCCGGTCTCCTTCAGGGCTCCGAGCACGACCTCCATGCCGGCCGCGACCTCCGGGCCGATCCCGTCGCCGGGCAGGAGCAGGAGCTTGTAGCTGGCCATGGCGGTCTCGCGGGTTCTCTCTCGACGTGCCGGCGGGCTTTATCGAGGGCGGACCGCGCTTGGCAAGGCGGCGGGCGAGGGCGGCCCTTGTGTTTCCGGCACGCGGGGGCTACCTCTGCGGCCCTTCGCGCGGATGCCGCTTCACGCCGTCCGCAATTCACCCGGGAGAGACGAGCCTTGGCCAGAGCCGGCTCAGCGTCCGAGACCGCCCACGCCGCTTCGCCGGCGTTGCGGTCGCGCGCGCATCGTGCCCGGCTTCGTCTTCCGCTTCTGCTTACCCGCCCCTGAGGGCCGTCCGGGCGCGCGCGCCTGGGCCTTCAGGGGATTTTTTGAATTCGCGAACCTCGCCCCTTTTGGGCTCCCCGCCGCCCCGAGCCTTCCGCCGGGCGGCCCGCGACAGGGTAAAGCCATGACCACCACTAGCAGCACCACCGCCCGCGAACGCATCGTCATCTTCGACACCACCCTGCGCGACGGCGAGCAGTGCCCCGGCGCAACCATGACCCACGACGAGAAGCTCGCGGTCGCCGAACTCCTCGACACGATGGGCGTCGACATCATCGAGGCGGGCTTCCCGATCGCCTCGATCGGCGACTTCGAGGCCGTCTCGGAGATCGCCCGGCGGACCAAACGCGCCACCATCGCGGGCCTCGCCCGCGCGATCCCCGCCGACATCGCCCGGGCCGGCGAGGCGGTGCGGCACGCCAAGCGCGGACGGATCCACACCTTCGTGTCGACCTCGCCGATCCATCTCGCGCACCAGATGCGCAAGACCCAGGACGAGGTGCTGGAGATCATCCTCAAGACCGTCGCCCAAGCCCGCGACCTCGTCGAGGACGTGGAATGGTCGGCCATGGACGCGACTCGCACGCCGATCGACTACCTGTGCCGCTGCGTCGAGGCCGCGATCAAGGCCGGCGCCACCACGATCAACCTGCCCGACACGGTGGGTTACGCCACGCCGTCCGAGTATCGCGACATGTTCGCGTCCGTGCGCGAGCGGGTGCCCAACGCCGACCAGGCGGTTTTTTCCGTCCACTGCCACAATGATCTGGGTCTCGCGATCGCCAACTCGCTGGCCGGCATCGAGGGCGGCGCCCGGCAGGTCGAGTGCACGATCAACGGCATCGGCGAGCGCGCCGGCAACGCCGCGCTCGAGGAGATCGTGATGGCGCTGCGCACCCGCGCCGACGTGCTGCCCTACGAGACCGGCATCGAATCGACCATGCTGACCCGCGCTTCCAAGCTGGTGAGCCACGCCACCAACTTCCCGGTGCAGTTCAACAAGGCGATCGTCGGCCGCAACGCCTTCGCGCACGAGAGCGGCATCCACCAGGACGGCATGCTCAAGAACGCCGAGACCTACGAGATCATGACGCCCGCCTCGGTGGGCCTGACCAAGACCTCCCTGGTGATGGGCAAGCACTCGGGCCGGGCGGCGTTTCGCTCCAAGCTCGACGACCTCGGCCTGCACCTGTCCGACAACCAGTTCCAGGACGCGTTCGAGCGGTTCAAGGCGTTGGCCGACCGCAAGAAGCACGTCTACGACGAGGATATCGAGGCCCTGGTCGACGAGAACCTGGCCACTGCCCATGACCGGATCCGCCTGGTCTCGCTCTCGGTCATCGCCGGCACGCGGGGCCCGCAGCGCGCCACCCTGCGCATCGCCGACGAGGACGGCACACGGATCGAGGAGGCCGACGGCAACGGGCCGGTTGACGCGGTGTTCAACGCGATCACCGCCCTGGTGCCGCACAAGGCCGAGCTGGAACTGTACCAGGTGCAGGCGGTCTCCGGCGGCACCGACGCGCAGGCCGAGGTCTCGGTGCGGCTGCGCGACGGCGACCGCAGCGTCACCGCCCGCGGCGCCGACCCGGACACACTGGTGGCGTCCGCGAAGGCGTATCTCTCGGCCCTGAACAAGCTCGCGGCCCACGCCGTGCGGGTTCATGCACAGCACGCGGCAGCGGAATAGCAAAAAACCCGCGTCCGGGGGTGGACAGCCCCCGGATGCGTTGGTATCAGCCCGCCACCCCGGACGGACTTGGTGGCCACCGGGGCGGGTCGCAGACGCGATCGGGCGCATAGCTCAGTTGGTAGAGCAGCTGACTCTTAATCAGCGGGTCCTAGGTTCGAACCCTAGTGCGCCCACCAAGTAAATCAGAGACTTAGATGCGGAAATGCCCTGTCCGGGCTTTCACGCCTACTGCAGACGTAACATCTGACGTAACGCTGCGCGTCATCGCTGGCCCTCCAAAGGACACCTCGAAGAACCGCGCAATTGCGAGGTTTGGCCGCCGGTTTGATTCTGCCCGCAGCTTTTTGCGTGATTGGACCGACGTTCTGGCCGTCTGGCGATGGTCGTGAGTGGGCTTAGGAGCCGATCTCGGGCTTCCCTCAGGCCACCACCGGGCAGGCTTCCATCCAGAGGGAGCGGTTGAGGTTTTAGGCGAGGTTGGCGAGCCCGATCTCGGTCCGGCCGCGGGCCAGACCGATGGTACACACGAACAAGCCGAAGCGGAGCTTCTGGCCGGCGAACACCGTGTCGACGGCCGAGCGGACCTTGAACTCGTGGCCGGGCTGCCGTCGGAAGTGAATCTTCGAGCGCCGGCCATGCTTGGTCAGATGGGCTTCGTTGGTATTCGAGCGGTAGGCGGTGTCGGCCCAGACGTCGCTCGCCGTGTTGGCTGGATCGAGGAAGTTCGCCAGTTGTGCCCCCTCATGTGCGGCCGCGCTGGTGACGGTGAAGCGGCGGACGAACCCGTGCTTGCGGTCGATCGAAGCGTGCGTCTCGTACCCGAACATCGGGATGACGATCTCGACCTTGCCCTTCGTGCCGTCTGCCTTTGCGGGCCGCGCCTTGGCCCGCTTCAGCATCCAGCGGGCATCATAGTCCTTCTGCGCGAACTTTTTGAGGTTGGCCGACCACGTCTCCGGGATCCGGCCCTCTTTCAGATCCGCCTTCTCCGCATCGGTGTCGCGCTGGCGCGGCACCGCGATGATCGAGGCGTCGATGATTTGGCCTTACATCGCCAGATAGCCCTTGCCCTTCAGCCAGCCATCGAAGGCTGCAAACAGCTCCTCGATCGCGCCGGCCCGGGTCAGGTGTTCCCGGAACAGCCACACAGTCTCGGTGTCGTCCACGGCATCCTCAAAGCCCAAACGGAGGAAGCGCATGAACGAGAGCCGATCCCAGATCTGAAACTCGGTGGCGTCGTCCGACAGCGTGTAGAGCGTCTGAAGGACCAGGATCTTAATATGAGGACCGAGTCGTAGGGTAGGCGGCCACCCTTCGATCCATCGGACCGCTTCAGGGTGGTCGTCAGCTTCGGCCGGAACGCCTCGAAGTCGATCAGAGCCGCGAGCTTCACAAGCGGGTCGCCGTTCTCCGACAGACGCTGATAGCGCTCATCCGAGCCTCCCCAACGCCGACACCATCACGGAGTCACGACACCGCCCCACGCGGAAGGGGGTGTTTCGAGGTGTCTGAGTGCTTGGCGCGGCGCGGATGGCGCTCGACCGAGATCACAGCAGTTGCAGTTGCGGCCCGAAGCCGCCGATGCGCCCGAGCAACACCCTACAAGTTGTACTCAATTCTTTGAGGCTGCCCGCTTTACGTTGGTGGCAGACTCCCGTCATGGTGCCTGCTCAGGGACGGGCTGCAGCAGAACGGCCGTTGTGAATCGATACGGGATAAGGCCATGCCTAATCAGCACCTGCTAGGTATTCGCGGGCATGCTTAGCGCTCGATCCAATGACCACGTCAAATCTTCGTCACCACTTCGCTTCATCGACCTCTTTGCAGGGCTGGGCGGCTTCCACCAGGCGTTATCATCGCTTGGGCTCGAGTGTGTTTTCGCCTGCGAGGCCAACGCCGAATTAGCAAACTTATACCAAACGAACTTTGGCCTTCTGCCCCACGGCGATATTCGCAACGTCGAGCCCGAACGCGTGCCCCCTCACGACGTACTGTGTGCTGGTTTCCCCTGTCAGAACTTTTCAAAGGCTGGAGTGCAGCGAGGGCTTAGCTGCCCGCAGTATGGCGACCTGGTTGGCTATATCCTGGCGATTCTAAGTCATCACAAGCCACGTCTCCTCATTATGGAGAACGTGCCGAACCTCATGCGCCACCGCGGCGGGGCGACTTGGCGCCAGATCCGTGACCAGTTGGTCGAAGCGGGCTACGACATTTCTGAGGAGCGCTTGTCGCCAGAGATGTTCGGCGTTCCGCAAACTCGGGAGCGGTGCTTTATCGTAGGCCGACTGAGGTCGCTCGGAGCATTTGCGTGGCCATCAGGCAGCGCCCCCGCGGATCTCTCCGTACACTCAGTGCTGGACACCAATCCGCCTGAGGCGCGCTACCTCGAGCGACGATTCGTCGAATACCTGGCAACTTGGGACGATTTGATATCCTCCCTCTCTGCGTCTGAGCAGCTGCCGAGTTGGCCGATGTGGGCGATGGAATGGGGCGCGACGTACCCTTACGCCGATTCAACGCCCTACTCGCAGGGCTTCCGCGGCCTCACGAAGTACAATGGCGCGCTTGGGCGTAGCATGTCCTGGATGCTCGCAGATCAGGTCTCGGCTGCGTTGCCGTCCTACGCCCGCGAGGAAGCGGACCGTTTTCCATCCTGGAAAATCGAGTTCATACGGAAGAATCGCGAGTTCTACGCGCGGAACAAGCGGCTGATTGATGGCTGGCTCCCTCGAATTGCGAACTTCGCACCAAGCTTCCAGAAGTTCGAGTGGAACTGCAGGGACGAGGAGCGCACCGTCTGGAATAAGCTCATTCAGTTCCGGGCATCAGGTATTCGGGTGAAGTCTCCGCGCCGCGCGCCATCCCTTGTGGCGATGACAACAAGCCAGGTCCCGGTGGTGGCGTGGGAGAGGCGCTACATGACCGAGCGCGAGTGCAGTCGGCTGCAGAGCATGGGCGGCCTCAAGCATTTCCCGACCACAAAATCTGCAGCCTTCAAGGCACTTGGAAATGCTGTGAACGTCGAGGTGGTGCGCGCCATCGCGCAGGCACTGGTCGATGCAGATGCTCAGCCAGAGCCTGGCGAGCATGTTACCCTGGCGGCTTGAGCTTAGGCATCCTGTGGCAGAGCAAGGCGGACGGCTCCAGAAGGTGAGCATTCGACCCGGCGCCGCGGTGCTGTCGGTGCTGCGCCACCTGAACTACAAGCCTTGGTTCGCTTTGGCTGAGTTCGTAGATAACGCCGTTCAGAGTTACCTGGCGAATCGTGAGGCGCTTCAGGCTGTCCATGGGCCGGGATACCGCTTGCGCGTCTCGATCGATGTCGACACGGCGCTACCCGGGAAGATCACCATCAGGGACAACGCCGCGGGCATCGCCGACGCCGATTTTCCGCGCGCGTTCCGGCCAGCGGTGGTGCCGACCGACGCCACCGGGCTGAGCGAGTTCGGCATGGGGATGAAGAGCGCGGCCTGCTGGTTTGCCCCGCGCTGGCAGGTACGCACGAAGGCGCTCAATGAGCCCGTCGAGCGCCGCGTCAGCTTCGACGTCTCCCGTATCGTGCGGGATGAGCTTGAGGAACTGGATATCGAGGAGAGCGCCTCGCCGGCGCGGGCCCACTTCACCGAAGTCGTGCTCTTCGACCCTTTCCACATGCCGACCGGCCGCACCATCGGCAAGATCAAGGACCATCTAACGGACATCTACAGGGTGTTCGTCCGGGATGGGGTCCTAGACCTACGCTTCGGGCCGGACTCCCTCGTCTACCAGGAGCCGCCGATTCTGGAGGCGCCGTATGAGCGCGATCCGAGCAAGACGCCAAGGAGATGGTGGAAGGAGATCGACCTGGATTTCGGGAGCGGACTGTCCGCTACCGGATTCGCCGCGCTCCGTGACCCAGGGAATCATACCCGTTCTGGCTTCGCGCTCTTTCGTAGGGGGCGCCTAATCGAGGGCAGTGGCGAGGAAGGCTACCGCCCGCCAGCCATCTTCCAGGCTCCTGGCTCTTTTCGGCACCTGCGCCTTTTCGGAGAGCTTCACCTCGAGGGCTTTGAGGTGAGCCATACCAAGGACGGGTTTCGCTGGGACGACAACGAGGAGCCATTCCTCGAGTTGCTGAAAGAAAACATCGACAGCGAGGATCTCCCACTTCTGAAGCAGGCCGACCAGTACCGGTCGCTCGCAGCGAAACGCGATCGCCAGGCGGCGGCTGCACAAGCGTTGTCGCGTGTGACTGACGCGATGGAGCGATCAATATCACAGATCCTGCCTGCGGTAGCTGATGCCGCTCCGGTCGAGACACCAAGCACACCGCTCGTGCACCGTGAGATGCTGGCTGAGCGTGAGCTAAGCTTCCAGTTCCGGGGCCAACGATGGGTGGTCTGGATCGAACTCGCCGATGATCCCGCCGAGAGTGAGTGGCTCACCTTAAGCGATCGACCTGGCGAAGACGGCCAGGCCTCCGTCGTCCAAATCCGCATTTCCATGGCGCACCCTTTCATGGTCGCCTTTGCTCAGACGCGACCAGACGAAATCGAGGCGCTCATCCGCGTTGGCGCATCACTCGCTTTGGCTGAGAAGCTGGCGCGTCGGTCTGGCGTGAGGATGGCCGGGAGCATCCGGCGCAACATGAATGAGATCCTTCGGGAGGCCCTGTCACAGCCATGACCTCGCAAGCTTCACAAACACCGGCGGTTGCCACCCCAATCGCGCCATCGGTTCCCGGCATTCTCTGGACCCCTACGGAAGGCGAGGAGGCTAGGGGTATCCTGGCCCGTAGCACGACGCTGGATGCAGCAGGGCGCCAGAGCCTGCTCGAGGCCTCGGCCCAGATCCTCGGATCGGGTGTCGAGCCGGGCGGGGCAGCCGGCTCTCGGACGGGCCTTGTGGTCGGCCTGGTCCAGAGCGGCAAGACAATGTCCTTCACCACGGTGATGGCGCTCGCCCGCGACAATGACTTCCCGATCGTCATCCTCATCGCGGGCAACAAGGACAACTTGCTCACCCAGTCGCATACCCGTCTCGCGCGCGACCTGGATACCGAGCGGGATTCGTGGCCGCGCGCCTGGAAAATCCGCAAGAATATCCGAGGTGTTGACCAAGAAAGCGAGCAGCTGCTCCGCCAGACCTTGGCAGGCTGGCAGACCTCATCCAACGACGATGAGCGCGCCACCCTGATCCTTACGGTCCTGAAGCAGAAGGACCGACTGGCCGCCCTCACAGAACTGCTGAAGAAGTTCGATCTATCGCGAACGCACGTTCTGATCGTCGACGATGAGGCAGACCAGGCGAGCCTGAACACGAAGGTCCGGAAAGGCTTGGAGAGCACGACCTACACGCGCTTGCGGGAGCTGCGCGAGGCCGTGCCCTGCCACACTTACTTGCAATATACAGCAACGCCGCAGGCGCCGCTCCTGATCAACATTGCCGATACGCTCTCCCCGGATTTCGTTCGCGTCCTTGAGCCCGGTGGTGACTATGTTGGAGGCGCGGAGTTTTTCGATTCTGGCAGCCCCTATGTCCTCGATATACCTGTAATTGATCTGCCCGTTCAAGGCGTCATGCCAGCAGACCCGCCTGAGAGCATGCTGGAGGCGATGCGCGTCTTCTTCGTCGGCCTGGCGCTCGGCAAGAAGCGCAGGTCGATGCTGATCCACCCCTCACGAATCCGAAACGATCACCGCGAGGTGACGCAGTGGGCCAGCGCAGCGATCCAGGAGTGGGCAACCACCTTAGAATTGGCTCCATCAGATCCCGATCGCCAGGAGCTGATCGCGGATTTCCAGGTTGCCTACGACGAGCTAGCCACGACCGCTCAGCTTCCTCCCTTCCAGGAAGTTGAGGAGACGCTCCTGCGCTCGCTCAAGCACACGACGGTCATCGAGTTCAACACGAACGGCAGGCCCAAGACACCGGAGATCGACTGGAAGGACGCGCTGGGCTGGATCCTGGTTGGTGGCCAGGCCGTAGATCGCGGCTTCACGGTCGACGCGCTGACGGTCACGTACATGCCGAGGAGCATCGGCGGAGGCAACGCCGACACGCTGCAGCAGCGCGCCCGGTTCTTCGGATACAAACGTCCCTTCCTCGGGATCTGCCGCATCTACCTCGACGCGCAGGCGAGAACCGCCTTCGAGAGCTACGTGGAGCATGAGAATATCATGCGCAACGAGCTTGCGAGGCTTTCACAAACCGGCACCGGGCTGCAATCATGGCGGCGGCGCTTCGTCCTCGATCCGGCACTCAAGCCTTGCCGGACTTCCGTGATCGCCGACGACTTCGTCCGGATGCGCAGGTCGGGTGGCTGGCAGCAGCAGCGGGGCGCTGTGATCACCCGGGCCGCTCGACAGCACAATGCCCAGCTTCTCGCCCGGCTGGCCGGCCGTCTGAGCTTTGCGCCTGACACGACCTACACCTCGAGCCAGGCAGCGCAGCAGCACTTAGTAGCACGGGCGCCGCTGCAAATGGTCGTTGATACGTTGACCGAGTACCAGTTCGAGGATCCGCGCGATACAGCTGGGTTTACCGGCTTGCTGCTCGTCGCTGTCGAGGCTCTCCGCAGAAATCCCAACCTCGAGGCCGCGGTGTACCAAATGAGGCCCGGAGTCCAGGACATCTTCCGTACTGTCGATGAGGAAGGCAACCTCGCAGAGGGCTTCCTCCAGGGCCACACGGCGCGGCAGGGAGGCGGGATGGCCTACCCGGGCGATACGTTTTTCGCAGCCACCAACCAGGTGAGCCTCCAGATCCATCATTATGACCTTCACTTCGAGAGAGCGACGGTCGCCCAGGCGGCCCCATTGATTGCTACATACGTCCCAGCCGCTATCGCACGCGCTTGGCTGGTCCAGATCCAGCAGGGCCAGGCTGCGTCCGCGTGACTGAGAGGTTTAGCCAGCTTCTCGGCAGGCTTGCCGCGCCTGCCGGCGGAGGCTTTCATGTTCTTCAGCTACCTGATCCGGCCGGGTACTATGCCGGCCGAGACTGCGAGGGCGGCGCTACGCTCCTGATCCGCGCGACGGGCGCAGGCCGAACAGTTCCGCTTGTGCTCGCGGGACTTGCGGCAAGCTTCGATGTTCCTTGCAGGATTCAGGAACCGGGCGGTGCCGAGCGCGTCGAGCGCCTCACGAGCGTGACCTGCCGATCAAGCGAGCCTGCGATCGAGGCGTACTTCGCGGGTGTCGTGGAGATCATGATCCCCATGCTGGGACCGCTCCCATCCGCGGACGCGGTGTCGGACGCTCTCAGCCATCTAGCGGACCTGTTCCAAAAGCTACGGAGCCCGCCGCGACGGTCCGTGATCGGCCTCGTGGGCGAGTTAATGGTGATTCGTGCGGCGCGCGATCCTGTCGGTGCGGTATGGGCCTGGCGCGCGGATCCCGACGAGAGGTTCGACTTTGCGGCTGGAAGCTTGCGGCTCGAGGCGAAGGCCTCCGGTATGCGTGCGCGCCTTCACTCACTATCGCTCGAACAGGCGAATCCGGCTCCTGGTTCGGTTGGCTACCTCGCGTCCGTACTAGTCGAGCAGATGGCTGGAGGGACGTCGCTGTCCGACCTCATCGACGCAATCTCCGCGCGCCTGACGATGCCGCGTGCAACGATGAGGCTCCAGACCATTGTCGCGGACACGCTCGGCCAGGACCTCGCAGTCGCAATGAACTGGAGCTTCGATCTGACGCTCGCTTCGACGTCGCTTCTTTACTACGACATGAGGGAGGTCCCGGCTCTTCGAGGTAATCCGCCTCCTGGCGTAAGCGGCGTAAGATTCACCAGCGATCTCACCGCCACCCAGCCGCTTGCTGCTATCGACTACGAGACGCTCGAGCCAAATGCCCGTATAATGCTGCCTGCACTGAGAAGCATCCAGGATGCATAGGAAAAATATTAAGATTGAAGGGTGTATTTCAGCAGCCTACGAAACTGTATTTAGTACAATTGCCAGCAGCATCAGCTTTCATGACCAGAATCTTTCCGTCGATACATTTTGAATACGCGCACACACTATCCTCCGGCACACCCGCTCCCCATTGAAAGTGAAGCGTCTCTAAATGTTGTGAAAAAAGTTTTTTCGCCTCCTCTTCGGTTATTGGCTGCGAGTTAGAAAAATGTTTGTCAACGCTCATGATAATTACCTTTGCTGTGATGCTATAGCATTGGCCACTGACTGGCCGATAAGAGATGCTATGTGGACATCTTCCGCCTGCTGATACAATATTGGCGGCCTAGATCTTGTTCCAGGAATAGCAGGTCCTAGCGTTATATTGAGGTAATGGGTTTTTGTTCGGGCAGCACTAAACATCGGACTTCCCGTAGCTGCGACCTCTAAGAATGTCCATGTCGGATTTAAGGATCCTCCGAAAGAGGAAACAAATGTAACTTCATAATTAAAAGTATTAAACGGGGATGCAGAACCTATCGGGTACGTTGCCCCCGGTACGCGAGCAATAAAGACCTTATTTCTTATGAACTCGGCAATTCGCAGATTGCTGTTGATTTGAAAACCATTACTGCCCGGGCATTCTGCCACAAAGCTTTCGTTCTTTATCAAAGACTGGAAATCGTAAGTAAATCCTATTGACTCTGCACGAGTCGCATTCGCCGACAGTGTTCCGCCTAAACCCACAGCGAAAGATTGACCTCGCGTAACATTTCCGCCAAACGGGAATATCTTTGTGGCATTAGGAAGAATATTTGTTAAAGCAATATTTGGCGAAACTGCCGATTTTTCGTCCGAAGTTATCTTTAATGTGACCTTCGCTCCATAGTTCCTGAGCCAATCGATCCTATGACCTTTATATAGATCATCATTGAGGGCAACTTCAAGTCCCTGCCTCAATTCACACTTTACATGCTGGACGATAATATTCTCGAATAATCGCTGATTCCCATATTGTTGTAATGGCTCTTCCATCGTTGGCGTGTCTATGCCAAAACATCCACCCAAGGAAGCGCCGACGAAAACAGTCAAGATGATTCGTTTCATGCGGGACCTCCTTATATATCCTGTCATTCTCGCCTAAATATGCAATCTTATAACCACATCAAATCGCCAGCAGCTGATCTCTTTTTTATCGAGTTACATTTTTACCTCATCAAGTATAAGTAGGGCGGTTTTTGCTATTATTACTCTGGCTGAATTCAATTTACTTAGTATGCTCATAATATTTTTTGGGATTAAATAGATGAATCGAAAGCGTTATATTTTTGTTACTTAGGAAGAAATTCGATAATACTGTCGATTGACGTGTCCGCCACGAGTCGGCAGGGTCACAGGACCGGGTCACAGCCGGACGGTTTGGAGCATAGAAGACTTAATTAAATCAATGGCTTATTAGGGGGTAGGCGAGTCCTCTCCTAGGCACTATCAGCAGGCTAAGCCGCTGATCCGCAAAAAACAGGCATAGGCAGGGGAGGGCTGGCATCTAGGCGAACCCGACCAAAGGCACGGGCGAGAGCCGCGCACTATGCGTTGGTCTCAACCGCAAGTAAGGCTTCGTCATAGGATGGGACGGCCACCGCTTCCATTAGGCCGAGCACAGCCAAATAATTCGATGTACTCATGTTACGCATGCGTTACGTGGGCGGCCGAGCTTTGAGCGGTTCATTCCGATAAGTTCCCGCGAGACTTTCGTTAAATCAAAGCCCAGCAGGTTATTACAAATCACCTGCTGCGACTCTAGCGCGTAATGAGGCCAAGGGCGGCATTTGTGGTGTTGCCAGCCAGTCGCGTTGCTCGCGCCGCCCGCCCGCGAGGCTCCTACCGCTCTGAGAGCTGATGTTGCGACGTCGCCCGAAACCGGACATTCGGCTACGCGCCCATACCGGCCATCCGAGCTGTCTGAGCCGCTGCTCCAAAGCAGACAATCGCCGTTACAGCTGTAAGGTCGACCTCTGCACTTGAAAGGGGCGGCTTACGTGACGAGGGGCTGCATTACAGTGAAACGTCAGGCGTAGCGAGATGGCGGGCGTTGCGTCTGAGGACCTGGGGCGGCTGGCCGAACGCTCGCAGGAACGCGCGTCGCATCCGCTCCCGGTCGGCGAAGCCGGTCTCCTGGGCCACCGTGTCGAGAGAATGTCTGCCGTCCTCCAGCATCGTCCGGGCGGCGTCCAAGCGGAGGTTCTCGACAGCCTTCGCGGGTGACTGGCCGGTCTCGTCGCGGAAGATCCGGCTGAATTGGCGCGGGCTGAGGCGCGCAGCCTCCGCCAGCTCCTCGACACTGAGTTCGTTCCTAAGATTGCTCCTAGCATAAGCTAAGACTTTCTGGACCCGGTCGGACCGTGGCTGAAGCTCCAGTAACGCAGAGAACTGCGACTGGCCACCCGTCCTGCGGTGGTAGACAACGAGCTTCCGGGCGATGCCCTTCGACATCTCGGGCCCGAGGTCGTCCTCGACCAACGCCAGCGTGAGGTCGATGCCAGCTGTCATACCCGCCGAGGTCCAGACATTGCCGTCCGAAACGAAGATGCGGTCGTCGTCGACCTTGATCGACGGGTGGAGCCGCTGCAGCTCGCGGGCGTGGGCCCAGTGGGTCGCAGCCTTCCGACCGTCGAGCAGGCCCGCCTCGGCCAGCAGAAACGCACCCGTGCAGGTCGCGGCGATTCGGCGGGCGGTGGCCGCCGTCTCGCGCAACAGCTCGATCAGGCCGGGGGCCGAGGGATCGACCTTGATCGAGCCCACCACGATGACCGTGTCGAAATGCTGGCCCGAGAAGGGCTCCGTCTCGATGACCATCCCGATGGAGGTCCTGATCGGCCGGCCTTCCTCTGACACGAAAACGACATCGTAGAAATCGTGGCCGAGTTCCAGGTTGGCGAACTCGAAGGCTGTCAGCGGGGCCAAGTTCATCACCTGGAAGCCGGGGAACAAGACGACACCAATGGAAGGCATGGCGGATCCCTGCGTCTAATGTCCGAAAAAGGTGGATCTTTGACATATGGGATATGCCGACGGGCGTCTAGGTTTCAGCGCAACGGGCGTGGGCAACACCCCGCGCAGACACGTCGCTCTGGGACCCGACCGCCATGATTGTGCAACCCGCCACCAGCCTGGGCCACGAAGCACAGGACTACACCCGCCGTTGGCTCCCGTCCGGCGAGATCGCCGCCACGACCCTGCCGGACGGGACCCGCATCCGGTACGTCAAGGTCGGCAGGGGGCCGGACCTCATCCTCACCCACACGGTGAGGACCCAACTCGACCTGTTCCAGCGCGTGATCCCGCTGCTGTCGCCGCACTTCACGGTGTACGCACTCGACCTGCCGGGTTTCGGTTGGTCGGACCTGAGACCGGACGCCCCGAAGGACGAGCCCACCCTGCGGGCGGCTCTGAGGGCGTTCATCGCCACCCTCGGCATCGAGCGCCCGACCCTCGCAGGCGAGTCCATCGGGGCTACGCTGTCGCTCTCGCTCGCCGCGGAACTCGGTGATGAAGTCGAGCGGGTCTTCGCGTTCAACACCTACGACTACCTGCCGGGACTGGAACGGTCGAACCTCCTGGCCTCGATTATCATCAAGAGCGTGCGGGCGCCGGTCGTCGGTCCGATCTTCGCAGCGCTGGAGAACCGGGCCATCACCGGCGGCATTATGAGCGGAGGCTTTCACGACCCGCGCAGCCTGCCATCCGACCTCTTGGACGAGTACGCCCGGGTCGGGGGTCGAACTGGCTACAGTAAGGCCGCGCGGACGTTGCTCAAGGCACTCCCGAGCTTCGTCGCCGCCCGCGCCCGGTATCGTTCGGTCACCGCGCCGGTCACACTCGTTTGGGGCGACAGGGATTGGGCTAGGCCCCGGGACCGCGCGGGCGTCGAGGCCGCCATCTCCTCGCCGGAGGTCATCACCCTCGACCGGACGGGGCACTTCAGCGCGCTGGAACGCCCCAAGGCCTGGGCTGACATCATCCTCGCGCGGACGGCGAAGACGAAGGTCTCGGCCGTCCGCTGACCGCCTGCTGTCTTCGCCGTCCGGATCCCGCACTCTGCGGTCGGGACGGGGCGAGATCCGCTGTCATGGCCTACGCCCCATTCGCCGCGAGAAACGTGGAATTGATACCATGTCCGAACAGATGACCTCGACCCACGTCACGGTTGAGCACGTGACGCTCCGCTGTCTGAAGTCTTTCGAGGCGGTGCGCTCCTCCCTGGAAGCTTCGGTGCCTCCGCTCGATCACGCCTATGCCAAGCTCCTGCTCAACGGGAAGGTGGATGAGGCGCGCGACCTCCTGGAACGACAGGCGCCACTCTCGATCTTCGGTGCCCGAGACCATGGCGGCCTGCTCCTCACGGCCGGACTGACCCGCAGCGCCATCCAGTACGACATCGGCAATCCGCTGACGGCCGTGCGGATGACCCGGCACGCTCTTTCAGCCGCCTTGTATGCGCCGATCCGGGTGCTGCTGCGTGAGGATGCTAATGGCAATGTCGCGTTCGAATACGATCGCCCGGCCAGCACCTTCGGTCAATTCGGAAAGCCGGAGGTCGATGAAGTCGCCCGTAACTTGGACGATCAGCTCCGAGCCGTTCTCGCGATGGCTGCGGGCTGAAGAATAGCGATTCTCCTGGGCGGTCCTCTTCGACGATTCCAGTGACGGAAGAAGGACGACGCCCAACTCTGCGAAGCGTCGACGGATTTAGCGCGACTATCGTGGCAGTATTCCTACACCCTTTTTATTCAGAAGATGAGCTCATGAAAAAATCACCGCTCCTTGCCACTGCAATCGCCCTGATGTTTTCTGGAATAGCATCGGCCGATCAGACCGTAACAGACGCGCGGGATCTGTTCGCCAAATTCGTGACTGCGCAGAATGCCCATGCCGTGGATGACGTGAAATCCATGCTCTGGGCTTCGCCGGAGACACTTTTCTTCTCGCGCGGCGCAGACATCCGGGGAGCCGACGCTGTGGTTGAGCGCTTCAAAAGCTACTATCAAGGCACTTGGCGCTTGAACCCGGACATGAGCAAATTCCACGCAACGGTACTTTCAACCGATGTGGTCCAGATCCTTGTTCCTATTGTCTTCACGCGTGGGCTTCCCGGACATGAGCCGCAGAGCGACACTTTTCTGATCTGTCAGACACTCAAGAAAACTCAGGACGGGTGGCGTATCGCTTCGATCTTGCCGATAGCTAACAATACACTGAGATAGCGGCTCATCGCCGTAATCCGCTGCGCCATAACCCACTAAATCAGGCGTCGATAGCGCCTTCGGCGACCAGAGACCGGCGCCGTGTGAACTTTCAGAGTCTGCGAATATTCGCGCGCAGGCACAGCAATGTCCTGCAAAGATTCCAGAGACGCCATCTTTCCAGGTCTATAATCCGAGATTTCGCGAATTCCTATCAACAATGGGAGTTATTATGCAGACGCGTCTCCTTCCGATCGCCGCGGCCCTGATGTCCGGGGTGATATCGACCACCGCACATTCAGCCGGGCTTCCAAGCTACGCGGCTCACAATATCGTGCTCGTCCACGGCGCGTTCGTCGACCAATCGAGTTGGAAGCCTGTGGCCGACATTCTCACCAAGAAAGGCTACACTGTAACGCTCGTCGAAAATCCGTTGACGTCGCTTGCGGCCGACGTCGAGGACACCAGGCGTGCGCTGGCAAAGCAGGACGGAAAAACTGTTCTGGTCGGACATTCCTGGGGCGGCGTAGTCATCACCCAGGCCGGCAACGATCCCAAGGTGTCGGCGCTCGTCTATGTCTCGGCATTCGCGCCAGACGTCGGGCAATCTTTGGCGGCACTCGCCAAGAGCGGTCCGGTGACTGAAGGTGCTGCGGCAATTCATCCGGATGTGAAAGGAAATTTGTACATTGATCCCAAAGTATTCCCGTCGGCGGTCGCGGCTGACCTGCCCCCACAGATCGCCCGTGCCCTGGCTGACCATCAGCTGCCACTGAACCACACCGCGTTCGAGGCACCTGTCGATGTGGCCGCCTGGCGCCACAAGCCGACGTTTTACGTAGTTAGCGCCAAAGACAAGGTTATCGCACCGGAGGTGCAGAAGTTCTTCGCTGCCGAGATGAAGGCCCAAACGACAGAAGTGGCCGGCAGCCACGCTTCACTGGTTGTTCACGCGCCGGAAGTCGCTGCGGCCATCGAAAGGGCCACGCTCGTCAAGTGACAGAACCGCTCCCGACTCACCGAGGCGGGAGCGGGCCCATCATGGACCAGAGGACGACCTCGGCGGTGAGCTAGCTCACCCAATTAGGATAGCGAACCACATATCGCTGACGCAAGCACCCGAGCGCGGAGCCTGTCCCATTCGTGGTCGCCTCCGGATCCGCTGGAAGATCGAGTAGGAGGCCGGCCAGCAGGTGCTGTACCTCGACAGGACTGAGCACGGCATTTCGCTGATCGAGACGCCGTCCCGGAAAGGCTGTGAATCGAGCCTGCGCCAGCGACATTTTGTGCTGCATCGCGAGGTGGACAAAGGCCTCGACTATGGGCTCGCCGGATCGCGCTGAATGATGCGTGCGCCGCCTCCCAAGAGGTGAATCCTGCCGGTGCATGAGGGCTGATCCCGACCGTGCCCAGCAGTTGTTCAGGCTTCGCCGAGACCAGCGAGCATGAGAATGACCGGAGTGGCGCGGAGGCGGGATGCGCCGAATGCTCGGGTCCGTCGAGGGTCGGTGACGACGGGTCCGCTAAGCGCTCCGCCACGTTGCCAAGATGACGGGCGACTTTCGCCCGATCCAAGCCGGCCGCTTTGCGCCCATCCCGGTCATTCAAGGAGCCTCGGGCGCTCACCAATAGCGGACATTCAGCGCGACGGCTGTTTCGCCGGGCAATTCGCATAAGGGCGGCTTATGGCACGAAACGCCGGTCCAATCGGTCCTTCAACTGGATGAAACACTGGTCCGCAAGAGCACTGGGGATACAGCGCGGCTTCCCCGCGGTCGCGCTCGCGCCTATCTTAGGATCATCCCCTGCTGTCGCGGTCGGGAATGCGCAAGGCCGGGCGAGCCGTAATGATATGGCCGCCCGGCCGGTGTGGTCCGTCCTTCAGTGGAAACGACCTTCCCGGTCGGTCGAGGTCATGTTCCGCGCCAGCAGGCTGCCGGCCACCATCAGCGCCTGCCTCAGCACCGGCAGCATTTCCTTGGCGTGGTCCTGCTCAATGAGCCCGTGCGCCATCAGGAGATGGTCTGCGACGAGTTCGAGGGTCGAGCCCGGTGGCGTCGTCGGGCTCATGGGTGGCGGGACAAAGCGGTTGAGCGTGCCGTAGGCTGTCAGCCGTTCCAAGCCGCTGACGGCGATCTCTGTCAGTGAGCCGAGATAGCCGAGGAAGGTGTGGTCTGGCGGCCCGTAGGACGGGACGGCCCCGATCATCACCCAGGCGAAGCTGCCATCGGCAAGGCGTAGGCGCAGGCTGTACTCGCTCTGTTGATCGCGAGCGTTGCGCAAGAAGGCGACGGCGCTCTCGTGATCTTCCGGATGCACGCACTGAAACCACCCGTGCCCAACGGCCTCGTCGGCGGCTTGCCCGGTGAAGGCGGTCCACTCGGGACTGACATAGCTCAGGCCGCCTTCCGCCTTCGTGACGAAGATCATCCGCAGTGCTCCTTAAATTCCATTCGGTATCAGCTTCAGGGGTGAGCACGTACTACCGGCGGCGAAGGCGTATCTGAATGGTGTGGAACCACTTTTTCGTAGGCCCGGTTTCGAGATTGTCATGGCCAAATCCGACGACCCCAAGCGGGCGATCCTGCACAACATAGCGGATGTGCTCGGCGTGCCCGTCGAACAGTTCTACGGCGGTGACCCGGCTCTGAAGGCGAGCGCGGGTGAAGACGATTGCTTGCGCTTGTGGCGCAAGATCAGATCGGACAAAGGCCGGGCACAGGCCCTGAAAGCTCTCCAAGCAATTGCGGACGAAGAGGCGAACTAGCGATCCGCATCCTGCTGCCCGCTGGTGGACGCCCCCGGCACGCTGCAGTAGCTCTCCGGCATGGCCAGCAACCCGACCGTGTCCGACCTCCTGAAATCGAAAGAGGTCACCGATGCGCAAGTGAGCGCTGCGGTCGACGCGGTGCTCGCCAATGCCAAGATCGGCCCGTTCGAGCTGGCTTCCGGCTGGGTCTTGGACGTCACCGCGGCCGTTAAGGCAGATCGACACGCAACGGCCACCCTGAAGGAGCCGACAGCCCGACCTGGCAGCAAGCGAGCTGCGGTCAAATCTGCGATCCTACTCGCGCACCCGGTGAAGGGCTGAGCTTTGAAAGACGAACTTGACCCAAATCACGAGATCGTCGTCGAGCGTCTGATGTTGGGCCTGCGGGGCTTCGCGCGTGGGCTTGGCCTTGATGAGAAAGTCGTCCGGCACATCGTGAACCGCTTCATCATCGATATGCCGCTAACTCCGGATGATGAGCGTATGGCGGAGGCCCGAGACTGGATGCTGATCGCGTCCGCGTAGGCGAACGGACGAAGGCTCCACCCCGGGGACTATCCTCAGGCCCTCTTGGCACGCTGTGCTGCTTCCCGGACATATGCGAGGCACGATTGCCTGAGCTCAGGATCCGAAATTATTGAGAACAGGTTCAGAAGTTCTACCGCCTGCACACCTACGGGGGCGCCGCTTAAGTCCAGCGTATAGCTGGCTTGATCATCAAATATATCGCTGGAGACGCCAAGGGTCTGAGCTACTCGCTGCAGTGTGAACTGAGTGCGATCGTCGTCCATTTTTGATACCAGCGATCTTCAAATACTAATTCTACAGATTGCCATTTTGATAACAGAATTTTCCAAATCCGTAAATGATAGGGGAAGAAAACTAGCAATTGCAACATTCAATCGTGCAATCAGCCCGCCTCAGATCCAAGTTTGTAACTGTGCGAAACTTTTGCACCGGAGCATTCGTAAGAAGCTCAGACATAGTGGGAGGGGGCAGTTGAATGGTATCTTTTACCGCAACGGTTCCAGCTTTGCAGGCAGCAGGGCTGATCGGTATCTGGAATACGGACGTCGCCGCAGGTCGCTCTGTCCTTGATGAAGGCGCAGCTGCCGTGCTGGCTGGCAATGCCAGCCTCGCCGGCGAGCCGCTGCCCCTCGAAGCCGCCCTCGGACGCACACATCCGGACGATCGGGACTGGTTGTTCGCACAGATCCGCCAGGCTCGCCGGACCGGCGGTCCGTTCTCGGCTGAGTTCCGGATCCTAACCGAGTCGGGCGAGGTGCGCTGGATCCTCAACCGAGGCACCCTTTCGCACAACGAGAGCGGCGTGATGCAAGGCCTTGGTGTCTACATCGAGACTACGGACAGTCACCGCGGCTCCGCCATTTCGGCTGCCTTACTCACCCCCGATATCGAGGATCCGCTGCTTGTGGCTGCCGATCGCTGCATTGAAGCGCATACGGCGCTTAAGCAGGGTGCTCATGCCGATCTCGGCAGCCTGTCGCAGGTGCTGCTGACAGGTATCGGTCACGCCATCGCCCGGCGTCGGCAGAGCTGAGGTGCTGAGGGTCAGTCGTGGGATGGCCCTGGCCCCCGTCTCACGGTAACTCGGCCCATGCCCACCGAGATCCGTATCCCTCATCGCGGGCTTCAGCTTCAAGGCCTTCGCGCCTGCGCCTTGTACCCGCAGGGCATGCGGCACGGGGTGCATCCGAGCGTCATGCCGGTGCTTCAGGATCTTGGTCCGGTCGAGGAGATGCCGGTACGAGGGCCGTCCGGACGGAAGCTGTGGTTCCTGACGCAGGCCGGGCGCGAGCTGCTGACCGAGATCGGGATGAGCGAGCCGCGGGAGTCTTAGCGGTCGAGGCTGTGGCTCGACCCGATCGCCGACGGTCTACTCCGAACATTCCGCTGGGCGCGGACGAACCGGAACCTGCCGCAGTGATTGCCACAGCGAAATGGGTGTCATCATCGTCATCGCCACCTCTGCTGGTGGCCTCGGTCCGCTCATGCAGATCATCGCTGCGCTGCCACCCACCTGCCGCGCCTCCGTGTTCGTCGTCCAGCACATCGGGGCGAACGAGAGCATCCTCCCCGACATCCTCGCTCGGCGCGGCCATCTCCCGGCAGCCTTCGCGCAGCACGGCGAGGTGATCGAGCACGGCCGGATCTACGTGGCGCCGCCTGACCACCATATGCGGCTGCGCGCTGGCGCGATCTGGCTGGATCAAGGCTCAAAGGTCCACTTCGCCCGTCCGGCCGCCGACCCCTTGTTCATCTCGGCCGCCGAAATCTACGGCACGCGCGTCATCGGGATCGTGCTCAGCGTCGCTAACAGCGATGGGGCCGCGGGCATTCTAGCGATCATGGCGCGCGGTGGCCTGGGCTTGGTGCAGAACCTGGACGAGGCCAAGTTCCCCGAGATGCCCCTAGCGGCGCTGAAGCTCGATCACCCTGAAGCTCCCCTTACTGCCAAGGGCCTCGCAGAGCGGGTCGCTGCGCATTGCGCTAGCTTCTGAGCCAAGTCGGTCTGCTTACTTGCCGCCGCCCCTTCCCGCGAACTCCCAGATCGGCGGCCCCCATACCTTGCCCGGGGTATTCTGGTAGCCGGAGGTCCGCTCGAACAGGATCCGATCCGGCTCGACCGCCAGCGCCTTCTTGCCGGCGATCATCAGCCCCCGCAGTACTCGACCCGCGGCGTGCCGTGCTCGGGGTGGACGCCGAAGGGCTGCGACGCCGTCCAGCCTCGTCCGTGGGCGCCGGCGACGAAGCGGATGCAGAAATCGAGCGCCGACTCCCGAATCGTCGCCCACTGCGTCGGCGTGAGATGGCGGCATGGCGAGGCACGCTCGGAGATGTTCTCGATAGCCCCGTGCCACATCGCAACGGGGTTCGGGATCAGGGTGGGGGCGAGACCGGCTGACATCCGGCCGAGCTACGCCAGGTGCTGCCGGCATGCCATGCGGCTAGAAGCGGGTTTGCCTGATTTGGGTTGACAAACGGCTCGACCCCACCCCGATCTGCTCACCGGGCGAAGGAGCATCCCATCTCACCAGCGGTCGAGCCGATGCGCAACGTGGCTCAAGCCCTTGGTGGAAAAGGGCTCAGTCGCTGATCTTGTCGTTCCCCTCCCGCCTGGGGGCTGAGAACTCTTCCAGGTGGTTCGCGGCATCGGCATACAACTCGAAGCGCCGAAGCAGAACGGCCCGCTTGGCTTCCTTCTTCGTGTCGTTCAGCTTCTCTTTTGCCCTGTCGGCCTTATCTCGAAACTTCTTAGCCAGATTATCAAATTTTTCGTCGATTTTACCCGTGACCTCGTTGGCCTCCTGCTTCAGGATTTCTGAATAATCCTTTTTCTCGGGCTTATTATCTGGCTGCTTCATGCTCTTTTTCCTCATTCACAACTGCTCGTGATGAGGGGCGTATACCGAAGCTTGGATACCGTGTCGCCTGCCGTACAATTTGGGCCGTCCTGACACGGCCAAGGTCATCTCATCGTCGTGGCACGGGCATAGAGGACGCCCCCTCTTAACTGTGCAACCCGATGGGGACCCGTGGTCGATTGGTCTGACTACCTCGACGAGAACCGCCCGGTGACCGCCGATCAAAGCTGGATGCGGATGTACATTGCCGCGGGGCTGATCGGCATGGGGACACTCGGCGTGATCGGCGGGATGCTCCACATCCTTCCGGCCTGATGATCAGCGTGACGCAATCTGGAAGGCACCACTTCCCAGTCCGTATCCGGGGTCGGCAGAGCAAACGCGTTCCAGTCGGATCGAGCGTGTCAGGCCGCCAGCCGGTCCGGTCTCGCCCAGGTGGCCAACCGCGAGTTGCGGTAACGCTGATCGGCAGTCACCTCTTGTCCGACCCAAGGCGGCAGCACGACGAACTGGTCCTCGTGCGCCATCTCAATCTCGGCCAGGATCAGCCCATCGTGGGCACCGCCGAACACGTCCAGGTCCCAGACCGCACCAGCGTGCTCGATCCGGTAACGGGTCTTCTGGATGCGGGCGTGCATCGGCACGTCGGCGAGCAGCGCCTCGCCCATCGACAACGGCACCTCGGTCTCGATCTCTTCCCGGCTGGCACCGCTCTTCGGCCCCTTCCACGTCAGGAACGCTCGGTCGCCCGCGCGGCGGACCCGGAGGGTGTTGTTGGCGTCGGTGTAGAGGTAGCCCTGGACGAGGAGCGTGCCGGATTGGCAGAGGGGCAGAACGGCAGGCGTGCAGAGAAACTTGCGCTCGATTTCGAGTGGCATGCGGTGCAGGGGCTCGTGCCGTTGCGGTCGCGTCCTTTAACTCATGTAAAGGTAGACTCGAAACAGGGCAGATGGCTCCCCCCATGGCGTCCTGTGCATGGCTTGGGGAATTGCCGATTGT
Source organism: Methylobacterium mesophilicum (assembly GCF_022179445.1). GTDB lineage: Bacteria > Pseudomonadota > Alphaproteobacteria > Rhizobiales > Beijerinckiaceae > Methylobacterium > Methylobacterium mesophilicum. Next base: position 121,557 of record NZ_BPQU01000008.1, read on the forward strand.
GCTCGTCGGCAAGTTGCCCGCTCGGCCATCCCTGAACGAGAGGGGCTGCCGGTTTAGCCGACCGTCACTTGGGCTGGCTTGCGTCGGTGTCGGAACAGGCCACGCAGCGCCCGGAATGGCAGTAGCATCAGCTTGGCCACGCCGTGGGCGGCCATGACGACGACGACGGCCAACAGGGCCAGCAGAGTGTTCCGCATGCGGGGTACTCCTGGCGGCGTGATACTCGGCGGACCGCCCCCGCCATTGTCTTCAGGAGGCGCGCCGATCGCGGCGGGACTGTGTTGCAGATACCTGTGTCCCAGGCGCATTCCTCAGTGACGCGCGAGCCTGAGGCTCGTACGCCGGATTGATGTCGCATTCGCCGAAGCGCCATGCCTATCTCGTAGCCGTGTCGCAGGAGTGCGAAGCGGTCTGTGTGTATGCGGTGTTGGCTGGGACATCGGAAGAGGCGTTGGAAGCTGTGGCTTTAGACGCTCCGCCCGCATCGAAGCCGGAGGTCGTCGGAAGCCTGTCGCGCGCCTTGGTGAAGCGCATCCGGCCCTACGGAGCTACGATTGGTGTGATGGAGTCCGACCTGATCACCGCCGATGAAGCGGCAAAGCTGCTGCGGGCCGGTCAGTGATGAAGGGGCTGGGTCTGACGTTGGTGCGCATCAAACTGTTGATGGCCGCTGTGGCCCTCGTAGTCGCAAGCATCATCGCCGTGGCCCGAGGGATCGGGCGTCTGCCGTGAACAAGTCGGGGGCCGTGATACGGATCAAGCTCGTCCCGGCAGCGCTGACGGGCTCACGCTCACCGATCAGTGATCAGGTCGGAGAGCCTACGATCCGAAACCTTTCCGCAGATGGCTCCGTATCAGCCATCATTGCCCCCAGCGAAGGGGGAACGGAAGGAACTATGATGTTCAACACCAGCACAGGCCGCCGCGCGGCCCGGACGTTCGCCCTGACCCTCGCCCTCGGCCTGGGTGCGACCGGTGCAGCCTACGCCAAGAACCCGATGGTCGGCGGTGCGCCGATGTACGCCAGCAAGACCATCGTCGAGAACGCGGTCAACTCCAAAGACCACACCACACTGGTCGCGGCCGTGAAAGCTGCGGGCCTCGTCGAGACGCTGAGCGGTCCCGGCCCGTTCACCGTGTTCGCACCCACGAACGCTGCCTTCGCTAAGCTACCGGCGGGCACCGTCGAGAACCTCGTCCAGCCGCAGAACAAGGCGACGCTGACCAAGATCCTGACCTACCACGTGGTTTCGGGCGTCTACACCGCCAAGGATCTGATGGCGCTGGCCAAGAAGGGCAGTGGACAGAACCAACTCACCACGGTCGAGGGCGAGCCGCTCGCCGTGGCTGTGCAGGGCAAGAAGGTCCTGATCACCGACGTGAAGGGCGGCACCGCCGTGGTGACCATCCCGAACGTGATGCAGTCGAACGGCGTGATCCACGTCGTCAACGCCGTTCTGATGCCCTGATCGCGACGGCGGCGCGGCATTTGTCGCGCCGTCCCCTTGGCCACTCAGGTCGCTTCCCGCAGGCTGTCACTCGGAGCGCTCAGGCCGCGCTTTCAACAGCCCCGCGTGTAAATTCCAGCGTGGCACCACCGGGGGGATCGCGTCGAGTAAGGGTGCCAACCACCGCTCCCAGACCCGTATCCGGTCGGCCATTCGCGCATCGGTTGTAGCTTGATGCGCCACGTCTGCACGGTCCCAAGCGTCGAGGCTGCCGAGCACGTATTCGGCGGCGCGAAGGTCAGGATCAACGCTGGCTTCTATACTGAAATCGCTTCCGTCTCCGATCACCGCACCTCCTCCATCAGGTATGCAGAGATCCCCGGTCTCCCATCAAATTTGATCGCCCCTGAGATCTGCCATCCGGATCCGGCCTACGATCCAGGCAGCGCCCCTGGTCGCGTAGGGATAAGCCGATCGCTCGGAGAAGAGGCCGTCAGAGGACGACACGATCCAGCGGTAGCAGCCCCGGTACACAGGGCAGGGCATCACCGCGAGCCTGTAGGTGCGCGACAAGGCATCAGCCTCGTAATCGGGCGGAACGACAGGGGGTGAGAGGGCTCCACCGGAGCCCTCCCGATGCTGGCAGTGATCGCCTCACATGCGATGCATCATCCGCTTGCGCATCATGCGGCGGTGCATCATCCGCTTATGCATCATGCGCTTCTTCATCATCATGCGGTCGCCGTGCATCATCCGGACCTGCGTGACATCCGACTGGCCGGGCTGAAGACTGCTTACCGGAACTGGAGCCGCCGACACGGCGCCGACACTGAGGGTGAAGCTGCCGAGCAGGGTTGCCGCAGCGAGAGCGAAGGTCGTCTTCCTCATCATGTTCTCCTGAGTTCGGCGGGCGCGTCGGCACAGAGCCAGGAAGGCTGGGGAACCGCACGCCCCGGCACGACGCCAAGGCACGACGTCAGAGTTCCCTACGATCCTGATCGCAGGGGAGTTTCAGCTATCGAACCGATAAAGCGACGAATTTTCACTGTACGATCAGATACAGAGCGGCCAGACTCAACAGCTTAAGGATGAGACCACGACGAGCTCATCCACAAGCTTGACCGATTGAGATTTTCAATCTTGGTTGAAGCTGAAACTATTCGCGGCTCCTTTCGTATGCCCCGGGAATGCGGCCGATCATAGCGGCCTGTGGTGGAGCAAGCGTTGGAGCTATCTGTGATCCGTATTCCCGTGGCGATCCTCGTGGCTATCGTGTCAGCAACCCTCCTCTGTCCGGCTGATGCCGCCGTGAGGAAGATGCGGATACCAAACCAGTACGACGGCTCGTGGACGATCATTGCCGCGACAGCTCAGGGGCCATGCTCAGCAAGCACGAGCTATCAGGTGCAAATCAGGGGCAGCGACGCGTCGATCCCCGGCGACGAGATCGACATCGCTGGCGGCGTATCTGCCGGAGGCGCGGTGAAGGCGACGATCACCAAGGGGGCGAACAAAGTGCCGATTGCTGGGAGCCTCAGCACGAGGGGCAGCGGAAGCGGTACGTGGCGCACTTCCGGTGGACTGATCGAGTGTAGCGGCAGTTGGAGCGCCAAGCGAGCCGGATAGAGCCGATCACGCCAGGAGGCTTTCGATAAGCTTTTGGTTCATACGGCTGAGCGCGATGGTTCGCTCGATCTCGCTCAGAACGTGCTCGGCGTAGATCCGTGCGGGCGAGCCTTGAGCAAAAGCCGACAGGACGCTTATCTGCTGCTCGCGCCGCCCTTCAGCCTCGGTGACCTGCCGCCCGGCCTGGAAGATCGGGTCGTGCAAGAGCTCATTCGAGCGAGAGAGCATGGCAGTCACGAACGTATCCATAGCTCTGCCCCGCCGCCCATCGTTTCGGGGCTGGCGGGGCTCGATGCCGTTCCTCACGGCGATGGGGCCAGGTACGCGACACGGCTCAAGCTGCACAGTGATCAGGGACGGTTATCTGAGATAGAATGGCCGCGCCTGAGGAGATCCCGGATCGGGAAAGGCAGTCGGCAGTGCCAGTCCGGAATGGCAATCGGTCCACGCGTGACTGGACGGACTGAGGTGTCAGGCCGCGGACCTCGCGCGGCGCTCAAGGATGTCACCGGCCCGTAGCTGCTCCGCCGTAGGCGCCCAACAGGTCGCCCAAACCTCGAACGTGCAATGTCGGACGCCATAGGCTTCTCGACAAAGGGTCGCGATCTGGCCCCTTGAAAGCCGGCCACGGGCCATGAGGCCGCCGGCAACTGCCTGGATCGCAGCGGATCCTTACGGCGAGCGGATGAGCGCTCGCGTCCCAACCGCCCTCCTGGAAGACATCCGCGATGATGTGGATCGGCTGGCGCAGTGGCCCGCAGCCGCCCTGCCTGTCGGCGCCAAGGTCGTCGACCAGATCGCCTTCGCATCTGCCGCGCTGGAGGATCTGAAGGGCGCTTTACAACCTGGCGGGGACGGTCGGCGACATAGCCTATGCCATGGCCTGGACGGGGGCAGCGCACGCCAACGAGTGGTCGAGGCAGAGCCACCCCGGAGAACACTACAACGCCGCCGGCAAGCTGATTCGGTTACTCGGCGAGGCCCTAACCGACGTGGCGGATGTGACCCGCAAAAAGGGTTAGCGGCGCCAGCCCGAGACGCCCAGCGAACGCGAGACCCGCCTGACGATCCTGTCGCGTCCCGTCGTCCGGAACGGCGACCCCGACGAGACCGAGGCCTTTGCCCGGGCTCTCGTCGCCCACGTTGAGGCCGAGCGGGCGGGGCACCGACCGGCGCTCCTCTCCCTTCCGTAGCCGTGCGTGCCGCCCCGGCCGGTGCCTGCCGGGCTTCCCCGTCACCGCGACCCGAGATCTGACATCATGGGCGACGTGCTCACCTTCACTCTGCGTTCGAAACCGGCTGTTCCGGAGGCGTCAAAGCCGCTGACCGGACCGGAGATCTGCGTCACCTTGGAGGCGGCTGCACAGGTCGCACTCGACGCGGCGGAGCAGCTACATCGCCGTGCTCGACCGCATGGACAGCGACACGGGCCTCGAGGATGGCGCCGACGATGAGCCGGGCCTGGCGGCGCCTCAGAACACCACCGGCTCGCAGATCGTATGGATGCGCGGCAGCGCCCGGAATGGTGAGACTGAAACAGCTGAAATTTTGTTGTCAGAATGTGGGATTAAAAGAGATCCTGATCCGTTTGTCCTACCCGGAAACGGACATGGCAATGTTATTGCCGCCCGTGGCTCGGTATCACCCAATCTAGTTGGCGGGAGAAAATAAGTTGGATCACGTTCGACGGAGGGTGTGACCGGACGGATACATGATTTTGTGGCAATCTCGTCTAGTCTGCGACACGATTTAGTCTGGGATCGGGACATCGCAGTTATGAGAACGCTACTCGCCTCGCTGGCCGCATTCACCGCCCTGACCGGCGCCGCTGCCGCCGCTGACCTTCCGCGCCGCGCCGCCCCGCCGCCGATCTTTACCCCTGTGCCGGTGTTCACTTGGACCGGAGCCTACTTCGGTATCAACGCTGGCTACGCCTATACCGAGTCGGATACGATCCGGACCGTGGGCATCGGCACCCTACAGAACAATGTGAACAACCTGCTCCGCAGCCCGGCCGTCCGCCTGTCGCAGGATGGTTTCTCCGCCGGTGGCCAGGTCGGCTACAATTATCAATTCACCCCGGGGTCGGGCATCGTCGTTGGTGTCGAGGCCGACGCTCAATACATGGATCTGCAGCGCACCGGTGTGCAGTCGATCTTTCGTCCGGCCTTCAACCCGAACGTCCTGACCAACACCTACCGGACGGACTTGAGCTTCCTGGGCACCGTGCGGGGGCGCGTCGGCTACGCCTTCGACCGCGTCTTCGTGTACGGCACCGGCGGCTTTGCCTACGGTGACGTGACCCAGCGTGTCGGCTTCCAGACTGCGGCGCCGCTGACCTATTTTGGCAGCCGCTCGCGGATGGATACCGGCTATGCCTACGGCGGCGGCATCGAGTACGCCCTGCCCACCGACTCGTTCCTGAACTTCTTCCGGTCGAATGCCGTGACGATCAAGGCCGAGTACCTGCGTTACGATCTCGGCAGCCACAATTTGCTCGTCGGCTCCGTCGGCGGCCCAGGCGTCGGCTACATCTCCCGCTTTCGGACCGAGGGTGGCATCGCTCGCGCCGGCCTGAACTTCAAGTTCGGTTCCTACTAGGATCGGTGGTGCCGCTCCCGGCAGCTGTGCCGGGGGACGCGGCGGTGGGGCGAGGAGTGTTGGTCCTCTTCCTCGCTCCCCCGTCGCAGAAGAGTAGCCGTCCGGTTGACCTTCACATCTCCAGCCCTGTCAAACTGGCCGCTAGATCGGCCACACCCTGAGAGCACCCGCTCCTGGGGTGTTTGTCGTTCTGGCGGCTGCCTCGTTCGGGATCAGTGCATGCCGACCAATCGTTCGGGAGCCTGCCCCCGAGGGAGATAGCCGAACGAACATCTACTCTGGCGGATCCGCGGCAACGTCATCGCGGCGCACAGTTCGCTCATTGTCGACCCTCTGGAGCGTACCTGACGCAGACTGCGTCATGTCTCGAAGCGGACGCCCGCGCGCTCCCGTGCATCATCCTCAGCTGCAGGGATCCCCATCAGGACGCGCGAGGGATGGGTATGCACGATCCGAACGTTTTTCGGCGCCCAGGTGCACCCTAGGCAAACAGCATAGATCCAGCGATCCCATAAATTTGTGTTTTTATTGTCGATCGATTTCTGTTTTTCCCTCGCCTTAGCTATGAGTTGCCTAGTTTATCCTGCCTTGGCGTCGCTGTTTATATTGTTACTGGTTCCAGCTGCATCCCTACGGGGCTGTGTATGTTGAGCGAAAACCGGTGACGAAAAACTGCTGAGTAGAAAAGAAATTAATATCAAAGTGCGCATTAGATGCTCCAAGAGCCTCGTTGGCACCCCCCCCTGTTGCGGCCTTGACGAAGCCGAGCTTCGATAGGTTTCAAAAACAGCAAAAATAGTTTGAAGAAATAAAACTCCGATGATGGTGCATCGCCACAGGAGTGAAATCAGGCGAGCTGAAACCTGATGATATGCCCTACTCCCGCACAGGCTTCGGCTCTGGCTGAGCCGTCCGTGTGAGGGTCTGGATCACCCGCGGCGCCAAGGACGCGATGAGCCGCGAGATGCTGGTGGGGCTCGACGCCGCGGGCATCGGCATCGCCGCGGCAACCTACGACATCGTCGGCCTGCCGCCCGTCGAGCTCGCCGGACGGCGGCGCATGGGGCGTGCCGCCTCCTCCTCAGAGGCCGCCGAGTGACGAGCCTGAGACCGCAGGCGTCTTCGAGGCTCCTCGGGCGATCCGATCCCAGCTAAGGCCTCCGTCGTCTGCGTGTCAGCAGGTTGGCCGGAGAGGCAACCGTTCTACCGAACCCGCCGCCGCCAAGATGGAGGTGGTTGGCCGCCTGAAGTACCATCCCGGCTGAGACCTGCGCGGTCGTCGTACGATGGGATCCTCCGGTGGATCCCTTGGCGCGGATCACCGACGCGGGTGGACATGGGCGTCGGTCACGCGAGAAGACATGCCCCATCGGTTCGACGGTCAGCGGACGCCGGTGAGCCACCATCCAAGGGAAACGCCATGACAGACGCCGTGGCGTCGGGGCCCACCGCTCCTGACGCGTCCGACTTTCGCAACCTCGCCGACACCCTGCCTCAGATGGCGTGGATCGCGGACGCGAGCGGCGACATCTTCTGGTACAATCAGCGCTGGTACGACTACACGGGTACGACCATCGACTCCATGAAGGGCTGGGGTTGGAAGGCCGTCCACCACCCCGATCACGTCGACCGGGTCGTCGAGCGGATCTCGCACGCCTTCAAGGCCGGCGAGCCTTGGAACGACACCTTCCCCCTCCGCAGCGCCACCGGCGAATACCGCTGGTTCCTTTCGCTCGCCAACCCGTTTCGCGATGCCGAGGGACGCGTCATCCGCTGGTACGGGACGAACACCGACATCACCGACCGCAAACGGATGGAGGCACGGCTGGCAAGCAAGGCCGGCGACCTGCGCCGCACGAACGAGGAACTGGAGCAGTTCGCCTATGTCGCCTCGCACGACCTCAAGGCGCCCTTGCGTGGCATCGAGAACCTCGTCGGCTGGATCGAAGAGGACCTCGAAGGTGCCCTAACAGGCGACGTCCAAACCAACATGGAGCTCCTGAAGAGCCGAGTCCGGCGCCTGGAGAGCCTGCTGGACGACCTGCTTGCCTATTCCAGGGCCGGACGAGCCGACGTGGCCTTCACGCAGGTCGACACCAAGGCCCTCGTCGACGAGCTCGCCGTGCTGGTGAGCCCACCCGACGGGTTCGAGATCGTCGCCGCCGACGAACTACCGACGGTGAACGCGGCGAAGGCGCCGCTGACCCAGGCGCTCCAGAACCTCATCGGCAACGCGATCAAGCATCACGACCATCCGGGGGACGGTCGCGTCCGCGTCGATGCGCAGCCGATGGGCGATATGGTAGAGTTCGTAGTCACGGACGACGGTGCCGGCATCCCGGAGCAGTTCCGCGAGCGCGTGTTCGGCATGTTCCAGACCCTAAGGCCCCGCGACGAGGTCGAGGGCAGCGGCATGGGTCTGGCCATCGTCAGGAAACTTGTCGAGCGCCAGGGTGGCAAGGTCTGGCTGACCGAAGGCCGGGAGGGACGCGGCCTCTCGGTGCATTTCACGTGGCCGAAGGACGGCGCGAAGGGGGGGACGGATGGGTTCGACGGTTAACCTGCTGCTGGTCGACGACGACGAGGTTGACGTACAAGGGCTGAAGCGCGCCTTCAAGAAGAGCAAGATCGGCAACCCGATTACCGTCGCCCGCGACGGCATCGAGGCGCTGGAGTACCTGCGTGGCCAGAACGGCAAGGAGAGGCTGCCGAAGCCCCACCTCATCCTGCTCGACCTCAACATGCCGCGCATGAACGGCATCGAGTTCCTGGAGGAGATCCGGGCCGACGAGGACCTGCGCACCGCCGTGGTGTTCATGATCACCACCTCGAAGGCCGACGAGGATCGGATGCGGGCCTACGGCCACAACGTGGCCGGCTACATCGTCAAGCGCGATCCGGCCAACACCTTCATGGAGGCGGTCTCCATGCTGGAGCACTTCTGGAAGGTGGTCGAGTTCCCGCAATAGAGCTCGGCAGAAACGTGGAATCCCCCACCCGCATCCTGCTGATCGACGACGACGCCGTCGACCGGACGTCCGTGCGCCGCGCCCTGAAGAAGTCGGGGCTGAAGCACGACCTGACCGAGGCGCCCGACGGCACGACCGGCCTGCGCTTGGCGCGGGAGGGTGCGTTCGACTGCATCCTGCTCGACTATCGCCTGCCGGACGTCGACACCTTCGACCTGCTCGCCTCCCTCCTCGCCCTTCCGGGCGAGGGTCACGCCGTGCTGATGCTGACCGGCGAGGCGGACGAGGACCTGGCGTTCCGGCTGATGCGGGCTGGCGCCCTCGACTACCTCGCCAAGGCGGAGGCGACGCCGTCGAGCCTGGCTCGGGCGATCCGCTACGCTGAGGCGCGCCGCGGCTTCCAGGCGAAGCTCGACGAGGCTCGGCGCGAGGCCGAAGCGAAGTCGCTGGAGCTGGACACCCTCAACCGCCAGAAGACGCTGCTCTTCTCGATCATCGCCCACGATCTGCGCAACCCGTTCCAGTCCTTGCTCGGTCTGTCGGAGGTCCTGGGCAAGGCGGTGGCGAAGCGGGACCACCCCTCCATCGAGCGCCGGGCCAAGGGCATCAATCAAGCCGCGACCCAGGCCTACGCGCTTCTGGAGAGCCTGTTCTCCTGGGCGAGCCTGCAGATGGACACGATGGCGGTCACCATCACCGACGTCGCCCTTGGCACGGTGGCGGCGGAGGTCATGCAGGGCGCCGCCGAGGCGGCCGCCGATAAGGGCCTGACGCTGACCATCGCGTGCCAGGGGACCACAGTGCGCGCGCAGCGCGACATGCTGGCCACGGTCCTGCGCAACCTGGTCAGTAACGCGGTCAAGTTCACGCTGCCGGGGGGCACCATCACGGTCGCCGGCCAGCGGACCGGGAGCGGCATCGAGATCACGGTCTCCGATACCGGCGTCGGCATGCCCGCCGGCAAGGTGGCAGACCTGTTCAGGCTTGACCGGCGCAGCACGACGAACGGCACGGCGGGCGAGCGCGGTAGCGGATTGGGGCTCCTACTCTGCCGCGACCTCGTGGAGCGTCAGGGCGGCGAGTTGACCGTCGAAAGTTTACCAGACCAAGGCACCACTTTCCGCTTCACCCTTCCGGAAGCGGTCGGCGCCTCATGTCCCTGACGACCCGCATCCTTCTTCTCGTCATGCTCGCCCTCGCACCGGCGCTGGCGATCCAGGGCTACAACGAGCACGCCCTGCGCACCTCGCGCGACGAGACCGTGCGCGCCGATACGATGGCGACGGCCCGGACCGTCGCCGAGGACCTTTCGCAGGTCGCGGAGTCGGCCCGCCAAGCCCTCAACTTCCTGGCTCAGGACCCGGCGGTCCGTGCGATGGAGCCCTCGGGCTGCACCGAGTACTTACGCCGGGCCGTGCGCAACAATCCGCAATTCGCGGTGTTCGCGCTGACGCGGTCGGACGGGACCGTCGTGTGCAACAGCCTCGGCTCCGCACCCGGCTCCTACGCCGTGCCCGACCGGGTCTACCAGCGCCGTGCGGTCGCCGAGGGTACGTTCGTGATGGGGACCTACGCCCGCGGCAACGCCTCCCGCAGGGACTCGCTTCACTTCGCCCAAGCGCTACCAGACGCGGAGGGGCGCACGGTCGGCGTGCTCGCCGTCGCCGTCGATCTCGGGTGGCTCGACGGTTACCTCAGGCGTAACCTGAGACTGCCCAGCACTTCCGTGACGGTAGCGGACCAGGACGGCATCATCCTGGTTCGCTATCCCGACGGGAATGGTTGGGTCGGAAGACCAGTGCCGCCGGATCGGCAGCGCATCGTGATGAGCCGTGGCGAGGGTGTCCGCGTCGACTTCGGCATCGACGGTCGCGAACGCATCCTCGCCAACGCCAAGCCCGGCGGCGCGGCGTCGTCCGCCTGGGTGACCGTCGGTCGCGACCGAAAGGTCGCCTTCGCGGACGTGGACGCCGCCACCCGCAGGGGCGTGGTGCTGATCGTCCTGGGTGCCGTGCTTGCCCTGGCCGCCGCGCTCCTGGCGGGACGCGTCTTCATTCGACGACCCTTCGACCGCCTGCTCCGAACGGCATCGAAATGGCAGGCCGGAGACCTCGCGGCCCGGACCGGGTTGGACGGCGCCGACGAGTTCGGTCGCCTCGGAAGCAAGCTCGACGCGATGGCCGGGAGCCTTCAACGCAACGAGGCGGACCTGCGCGACGAGGTCCGCAATAGCCGCGCGATGCAGGAACGGCAGGTGACGATGCTGCATGAGTTGAATCACCGTGTGAAGAACACTCTTGCCACGGTCCAGGCCCTGGCACGGCAATCAACGCGTGGCGGCGAGGCCCCGGGGGAGAGGCTGGAGGCACGCATCCTCGCACTCTCCAAGACCCACGACCTCCTGACGCGGGACGACTGGTCGGGCGCCCCCCTCCGGGCGGTGCTAGAGAACGAGCTGGGTCCCTATAGGTATGGCGACGCGACCTTCGTGGTGGATGGTCCCGACGTGGACCTTCCGCCGCGCCATGTGCTGTCCCTCGGGATGACGCTGCACGAGCTGGCTACCAACGCCGCCAAGCACGGCGCGCTGTCCGTTCCTGGAGGCGAGGTTCGGATCACATGGTCGGTCATTGCCGATGCCGGCAACAGCCGTCGGCTCCTCTTGGAGTGGCGGGAGACCGGCGGCCCGCCCACCGTTCCGCCGACGCGTCGGGGCTTCGGCACGCGGCTGATCGCAGTCAGCGTCGAGCGCGAACTAGATGGGGAGATCGACCTCGATTTCGCCGAGACGGGCCTCCGCGTCGCCTTGGATGTCCCGTTGACTGCGCTTGGGGCCGCACACTTGAGCCCGCTTGCCACCACGCATTGAGGGACGAGCAGTCAGCGCCATCGAAAGGATTGGACTTTGGCCGGAGGCGAAAGATGCCCGTCGGACGCCATGCCCCGGCATACGTCGAGATCACCTTGGCTAATGCCGCGGGTCGCCCAAACGACGCTCGATCCGTCCGCGCAGGCAGGGACGATAGCTAAGATTTGTTTGGTGTGAACGCTTCTTGTCGAACGCGGCGCCCCTCAGCGACACGCATCGTCAGACCCTGCGCATCGAGGTATTCCAGGATCGGCATCGTGATGTTCCGGCCGATCCCGGTTGCTTCGCGAAACTGCCCTACGGTGAGAAGCGCTTCAGGGTGTGCGCTGGCCACCGCCCGGGCGTGATCCACCAATTCGATCAGGACGCTGGGCAGAATGTAGTAATGCTTCGAGATGCGCTGCAGCCAGCCGATGCGGCCGAGCCGATCGAGAAGTCCACGCAAGGTGTCCGGGTCACTGCCCACGCGTTGTGCGAGTTCGGCCAGGCGCGGCTGATCGAGTCCGGCCGCCTCCAGGATCGTGCGTATCTCATCGTGAAGCAGCGCATCTTCGGGACTCAGGCGGACGACGTGCCCGGGGCGATGATGGTGGTTGCCGCGACGCGCGACCGTACCGTCGCGAACCAGTGCATCGAGGATGGGGGGCAAGACCCTGCGATGTCGAGTGGGAATGCCTGCCGCGACTTCCTCCTGGGATAGACCCGGATTGTCGGGCTCGATCCGATGCGTGTCGTCGAGCAACGCGAGGACGGCACTGCGGATGCCGTTCATGCGCGTCCTTGAAAAACCGAGCGGACCGCGGGGCGTCTCCACCACCATGACGCCGAGGGTGTCTGCAAGGGCGTCCATGGCCGCCGCGGAAACGTTGCGTGAACGCGCGAAGTGACCGAGATCCACCTCGACCGGGCTGGCTTCGAGCAGGCCGTCGAGCGCGTGCCCATCGTCGGCTCGGTCGAGGGCGCGGACCATCGCCTGCCGCTCCTCCCACCAGGCTCCGCGTCGCGGTCCGTCGATGTCGACGATGGTGCCTCCGCCCAAGGTGCGCGAGGCGGAGATGTCGCGCAGGATGAAGCGGTCGCCGTGAAGCGCCCCAAGTCCCGCATCGAGGGCGATCTGCGCTCTGGCCGAGCCTCCAGGCTCGACGACGACGCCCTCCGGGAGGAGAATCCGTCCGGTGACCAAGCCTGCGCCGTGGTGCACCTGGACGGGCGTTCGATGGCGGAGGGCCCGCTTTTCGCTGGGCAGCAGGCGCAGCGTCACGTCGAGACGTAGGGTCGGTCCATGCAGCGCTGGTGCGAGGATCCAGTCCCCGCGATGGATATCCCCCTTCGACAGGCGCGGGCCGACGATATTCAGGGCGCAGCGCTGCCCGGCGCCGGCCTCATCGGTCACGAGGTCCTCGGCGCGGATGCCCCGCACCCGCACCTCCTGTCCGCCCGGGGAGGCCAGCAGGCGGTCGCCAACGCGCACGGTGCCGGCATGCACGGCCCCGGTGACCACGATGCCGACCCCCGAGATAGTGAAGGAGCGGTCGACCGCCAGACGGAAGCCTCGTTGCGTCGGTCGGACCACAGCGGGCGTGGCCGCAGCGGCGTCCAGCAAGGCCGCAAGTTCGGGGATGCCAGCTCCGGACAAAGACGAACAGGCGACGATGGGCGCATCGGCGAGGCCGGTCCCAGTCAGCGCCGCGCGGATTTCCGGGCGAACCGCCACGAGTCGTGCCGGGTCCACCGTGTCGCTCTTGGTGACCGCCACGACCCCATGTCCGAGGCCGAGCAGGTCGAGGATGGCGATGTGCTCACGGGTCTGGGGCATCACGCCATCGTCAGCCGCCACGGCAAGGAGGGCGAACGCGACGCCGGTCGCCCCTGCCACCATCGTACGCACCAGACGCTCATGGCCGGGCACGTCCACGAACCCGAGGGTGCGGTCGCCGCGACGGGCATAGGCGAACCCGAGATCCAAGGTGATCCCGCGGGCCTTCTCTTCCGGCAGCCGGTCGGCGTCGACGCCGGTGAGCGTCTTCACCAGCGTCGTCTTGCCGTGGTCGATATGACCCGCCGTCACGACGATCATGGCTTGGCGACTTCGTGCTGGAGCCCAGTGTGGCCGGCGCGGAACAGTCCGCGCCGGCCGGAAGTGACTTCAACCCTTGATGCGGGTTTCGGCCAGTTCGGACATGCAGGTGTCGTAGGGGGTGAACTCCACCCGGTTCGACACCGCGAACAGCGTGTAGGGCGCGTACAGGAACAGGGCTTTGGCCTCGTCCTGCAGGTAGCGCTCCACCTCGCGAACCACCCCTTCCGTTTCGGTCTCCGGCGTATGCAGGAGCTTCTCGTAGAGGGCGTCGAACTTCGGATCCTCCGGACCCTGGCGCAGGGTCGCGTCACGTCCGAAGAACTCCCGGTGCACGCACGCCGCCGGATATTGCGGCGTCCAGTCGAAGTACCATTCGAGCTTGACGTCGAACTCCGCCGGCGTTTCGTCCTTGGCGCTGACGAAGCGGCAGCCCAGGCCAACTTTTCCCAGGCACCGGCCGATGGCGTCCACCACGCCCTTCCAGGCGGGTGAGGCGACGAAGACCAGTTCTTGTCCCCCGAGCCTCAGACCATCGAGCGTGCGTCTGGCACCCTCGGGGTCGTGCGGCATCGGCTTCATGTCCGGGTCCGCGCCGTAGCGGCCTGGCTGGATGAAGGCTGGGATCACCGTGCCGTAGCCATACGCCCCGTGCTCCAGCACGAAGGCTTGGTCGATGGCGAGGTTGATCGCCCGGCGGGCCTCCGGGTTGCGCCAAGGCGAGTCCGGACGGTTCTCGTTGAAGACACCCGTGAGGATCGCCTTCGCCTTCTTCGTCTGGATTCTCCCGTGCGCACTGTCCGGGAAGGACTTCGCCTCGTCCGGCGTCAGGTCGAACACTACGTCGACCTGGCCGTCACCGACCGCGACCGACTTGATGCCCTCGTCCTTGCCGATGACGTTGTCGTAGACGATCCGGACCGTCGGCCTGCGGGCCGGGTTCCAGTACGTCGGGTTGGGCTCCATGACCACGCGGTCGGAGCGGCTATCGATGAGCGAGACGCCCTCGGTGAGCACAAACGGGCCAGTCCCCCACGGACCAGGCGCGTCGATGACTCACCAATGGCCTTCTGCCGACCCCGTCTTTGGGTCAACGAAGCCCCACTCGTTCCAGAACCGCGTCGAGGGCAGGTGCATACCGCGCAGCTTCATTAGCGCCGCGGAGTCGCCGCCGGGGAAGCGCATCCGCACGGTGCGGTCGTCGACCGCCTCGCAAGTCACATCCCGGGCGAAGTTGAGGAAGGCACCCGGCGGGTGCGGGTTGGTCCATTCCTGGACCTTGTCGAACCCGAGCTTGAACATCGCGGCGTTGAAGGGCTCGCCGTCCTGGTAGACCGCGTCCCGCATCTTGAGTTCGAGGGTTTCGCCATCGAGCCAGCGCCAGCTCTCGGCGAGGCTCGGCTGGCCGATGCCGTCGTGGTCGACACGGTTGGCTTCCTCCATCGTGTTCCAGGTGATGGAAAGCCAGTTCACCGGCGACGGGTCGACCACCGTCACCGTGTTATGGGGTCCCCAGGGCTGGCCGCCCCCCGGATCCCCGGTCGCTTGCGCGTCCATGTATCCTCCTCGTGTTCGACCCGCATGGCGTGCGGGCATCGTCCGGCTCATCGCGAGCCGACAGGATGGAAGGCGCCTGCGGTTGCGCATGGCCCTCGATTTATTCGCCTGGGCCGCCGGCCAGGCCGCCGTCGAACCCTCGCGTTTCAGTTCGGCCCCGCGGAGAGCCTCGTCCGCACGTCTGCGTGCGGGGTATCCTCAGCCCGGCTCGTCGCCCTGGGCCATGCCCGCTGTGGCGACGCGGTCGGCGAGATCCTTCAAGTTCTGGCGCAGGTCGGCGAGTTCGCGGTCGCCGAGGCCGGTGCGACAGACCACGGCCTGCTGCGCCGTCGCAACTTGGTCCTCCAGCAACCGGCCCGCCTCCGTCAGGGCGACGAGGACGATGCGCCGGTCTGCCGCGCGGGTCCGGATGACGAAGCCCGCGGCCTCCAGCCGGTCGACCAGGGGCGTGATCGCGCTGGACGTGAGTTGCAGCCGGGCGGCCAAGTCGTTCACCGCCGTCACGCCGTCCTGCCAGAGCGCCAACATGACGAGGTACTGCGGGTAGGTCAGCCCTACCTCGCCCAGCAACGGCCGGTAGGCGCGCACGATCGAATTCGTCGCAGCATAGAGGGCGAAGCAAAGCTGGTCGTCCAGCCGCAGGCCAGTTTGCTTCGTCGATGTCGACACAGACCGTCGCTCCGTTCAGACCTTAATCATTCACGCGTGAATGATGTTGTCAACGGGCCGTATCTTGCGTAGGGGAAAGCGCGGCTAACAGGCTTGCCTTTTCCTGGTCACAGGGGGGCCGCATACGAGAGAAGTCGACGAAAAGCCGACCGGCGCCTATCCACCCAACCCAGTCGTAGGTCCTCGTCCATCAAGCTGCCTCGGAGCAGACCTTCCGAGCTTCTGCAACGGGTCGGTTCGAGCATGTCTGCTTTTACGGTGCGCCTGCTCCGAAGCAGGCCGGCAGCTTTCTGCCATAACCGGACCGCCGTTTAATGCTCGTCTCAGCCGCTCTAGCGCTCCCGTGCCTTGGTGTGCCAAGCGTCCGCCTGCTGGACACGCTCGCGGGGGCCACCTCCGAAGGCGAAATGTTCCAATCTCTACGGTTCCAGCGGTTCCTTCCGTCGGCGGTGGATCAGTTCACCTCGCCATCGACGCTGAAAACGGCCCGATAGGTCTGACGGAGTTCGTTCTTCTGGACCTTGCCAAGGGCGTTGCGCGGAAGCCTGGGCATCGACACCACGACCTTGGGCAGCTTGTAGCGGGCGAGCTTCTGACCAAGCTGCGCCACGATGACGTCAGGTGCCGGAGCAGTCCGGCCGTCCTGCGGCTCAATCACCGCCACGACACCCTCACCAAAATCCGGGTGCGGCACGCCGATCACTGCACTGTCTTGAATCGCCTCAATCTGGTTGAGGGCCGCTTCGACCTCCTGCGGATAGACGTTGTAGCCCCCAGAGATGATCATGTCCTTGGCGCGCCCGACGATCGCGATCCGTCCATCGGGCGCAATCGTGGCGAGATCACCGGTCCTGAAAAATCCATCCGCGGTCATGGCCGCCTCGGATGCCTCCTGCATGTTCCAATAGCATCGGAAGACGTTGGGTCCCCGCAGGACGAGTTCACCGACGGTCTCGGCGGGCAGCGTGTGTTCATCCTTGTCGCGCACCTCAATATCGACGCCGGGGAGTGCGTAGCCGACCGTCCCCGGGGTGCGGAGTCCGTCGAGCGGGTTCGAGGCGACGATCGTCGTCTCCGTCAGGCCGTAGCGCTCAAGGATCGTGTGCCCAGTCCGCGCCCGGAATGCGTCATGTACCATCGCCGACAACGGCGCCGATCCACAGGTGAACAGGCGCATTCCGGCACATAGCCCGGCGTCTAGCCGCGGGTCTGCGAGGAGCCGCGTGTAGAAGGTCGGAACGCCCATGAAGACCGTAGCCTGCGGCATCTCCCGGATCACGGCGTCTGGGGTGAACCGGTTCAGGAACAGCGTGGTCGCCCCCACCCGCAGGGCCGTGTTGATGGCGATGAAAAGCCCATGGGCATGAAAAATCGGCAGGGCATGAAGCAAGACATCGTCGACGCGCATACCCCAGAGCGAGACGAGCGAATCGGCAGAGAAGAGCAAGTTCGCGTGGCTGAGCACGGCCCCCTTCGGCCGCCCCGTGGTCCCGGAGGTGTAGAGGATGGCCGCGACGTCATCGCCCCGAAGCTGCACGGCATCCGCCAGGGGTGGCATGGACCGCGCGGCCTTGAGGCCGCTGCCGGCGCCCCGAGCGTCGAGGGTGAAGGTCCTACATCCTTCGGGCAGGCCCGCCGCCCCCAGCGCCGCGATCCGCTCGCCTTCGCCGACGAAGAGGTTCGGACCCGCGTCACCCAGGATTTGGCGTACCTCGGCCTCGGTGTACGCGGAGTTGAGCGGAACGTAGACCGCTCCGGCCTTGAGACAGGCCAGATAGAGACACACAGCCTCGGGCGACTTCTCAACTTGGACCGCCACCCGGTCGCCCAAACTCACGCCCACGTGCCTGAGGAACGATGCGAATCGGCTGGCGAGCTCCTCGACGTCGCCGCGTGTCCACCGAGTCCCGTCCTCGCCCTGGAACAGCAGGACATCTGGGTGCTGAGAGGCGGGAAACAAAAAATCGTAGAGGTTGTCTGACATTGATCGATCAACCCGAGACGGGCGTTGCGCCCGCTTGCGGCTGGCCATCCCGGCCCGCGATGAGTTGGAAGACCGCGCTGAAATCCTTCTCGGCATAGCCGCCCGCGGCGGCCATCTGGTAGAGCGCCACCGCCGCACCCGCGAGGGGCGTCGCGGCGTGGACACTGCCCGCGGCCTGTTGTGCCAGGCGCATGTCCTTCAGCATCATCGGGAGGGCGAAACCCGGCGCGTATCCATGGTTGGCGGGCGAGGTCGGGACCGGCCCGGGTACGGGGCAGTACTTCTCAAGGGCCCAGCAATTGCCGGAGGATTTGACGATCACGTCGTATAGGGTCTGGTGGTCGAGGCCTAGTTTCTCCCCCAGTGCGATGGTCTCCGAGAGGGCGACCATGGTCATCCCCGCCAACATGTTGTTGCAGATCTTGAGTGCCTGCCCCGAGCCTGCCTCGCCGACATGGAAGAAGTTTGCACCCATCGGATCGAGGAGGGGCCGAGCGCGAGCGTAGGCCTCCGCGCTGCCGCCGACCATGAACGTCAGCCGGCCGCCCGCGGCTGCCGGAACCGCCCCCGAAACAGGCGCGTCCACCATGGCGAACCCGGCTGCTGTGGCGGCACCGCTGACCGCCCGGGCACTCTCGATATCGATGGTCGAGCTGTCGATCAAAAGGGCGTCGCGAGGCGCTGAGGCCAGAATGCCGCCCTCCGCTTCGTAGACGGCGCGGACGTGCTTGCCCGTCGGCAGCATCGTGATGACACATTCGGCGTCGGCCACCGCCTCGCCGAGCACCGCGGCGGCCCGGCCCCCCTGTGCCGCAAAGCTTGCGCGAGCGGCTGCCGTTAGATCGTAACCAGCGACCCGGTGACCGGCCTCGATGAGGCGGCGGCTCATGGGTATGCCCATGTTTCCCAAGCCAATGAAAGCGATATTCGTCATGCCGGCGCTCCTAACCCATGCAGTCTTACTTCTTGACTAGTGGACACTTGCTCTCCGCCAGAGGCAATGTGGCCTCGGCGGCGGGAATTGTTCTGAGAACACGATAGTAATCCCAGGGCCCCTTCGACTCCTGGGGCGTTTTTACCTGGATCAGGTACATGTCGTGCTCCATTCGCCCGTCGACCCGCACCTTTCCATTCGTCACGAAGAAATCATTGACCGGCATCGCACGCATGGCCTCGGCGACGACCTTGCCGTCGTCGGTGCCGGCCGCCTGCATCGCCTTGAGGTAATGCAGGACTGACGAGTAGACGCCGGCCTGGATCATGTCGGGCATACGACCCGTCACTGCCATGTAGCGCTTCCCGAAGGCGCGACTGGGGTCGTTGCGATCCCAATAGTACGCCGTCGTCGCGACGAGCCCCTGAGCAGCCTTCAAGCCCAGCGCGTGCACATCGCTGATCATGGTAGCGAGACCGAGGATTCTCTGTCCGCCTTGAGCGATGCCGAACTCGCCAGCTTGCTTCACTGCGTTCGTCGTGTCGACGCCGCCATTGGCCAATCCTATGATCTGTGCCTTGGATCCTTGTGCTTGCAAGAGGTAAGAGGAAAAATCCTGCGTACCCGTCGGATGACGCACTTGGCCGATCACTGTCGCATTGTTCTCGGTGATCGTCTTCGTAAGATCGGCCGCCATCTGGTGCCCGAAGGCGTAGTCGGCGGCGATCAGGAACCAGGTTTTTCCGCCTTCTTGAATCACGGCTCGCGATGTTCCGACAGCCTGCGAATAGGTATCCCACGGCCAGTGGAAGCCGGTGGGCGAGCAATCCTCGTTGGTCAGGCGGTTGGTTCCAGGGCCGGAGGCGAGGGTGATCCGTCCGCGCTCTCTGGCCATATTCTGGACCGCTATAGCGATCGCCGAGTTCGTCAGGTCCGCGATCGCCAGGACATTGTCTTGGTCGAACCATTTACGGGCGATGCCTGCCCCGACATCAGTCTTGTTTTGATGATCCGCCGACAGGACCTCAATCGGACGGCCGAGCACAGTGCCGCCGAAGTCAGCGACTGCCATCCTGGCGGCCTCAACCGAGCCTATGCCCCCGAACTCGCTGTAGAGCCCGGATTGATCGTTGAGCACTCCTATGCGCACTGGAGTGTCCGCCGCCTGTGGGCTCGTGGCTCCGAGTAGCGTCACAGCGACGGCTGCAAGCGCGGCGCTTAGCGTCTTTGACATCTTGACCTCCCTGAAGGCGGGCTTAGGCTCGCTCTGCCGTTGGTTCGGGTGCTTCGTCTGCACGGGACGCTGGCGTGCCGCTTCGTGCAGGGCTCGGCGGATTGCCGAATCAATCGTCAGCGAAAAGTGGCGGGCGTTTCTCCTTCCACGCCAGCAGACCCTCCTGCGCGTTGCGCGTGGTGAAGGCCGCGACGAAGCGGTCGTGGATCTCGCCCGGATCGGCGCTGCCCCGGGCAATGGCGTTGAGAGACGCCTTCAGGCCGCGCAAGGCATCCGGCGCCCGCGCGGCGACCGAGGCCGCGAGCGTGTCGGCCCGCTCGTCGAGCAGATCGGGGGCTAAGAGTTCGCTGAGGAAGCCGATGGCGAGCATCGTCTCCGCATCGATCGTTTCGCCGGTCAGGATCAGCCGCTTGGCCGCCGAGAGGCCAAGCCGCTCCACGTAGCGACGCAGGCCGCCGTAGCCGTACTGGATACCAAGGCGGGCCGGCGGCATCATCATGTGGGATTTGTGCACGCCGATCCGCAGGTCGCAGGCCAGGGCGAAATCCGTGGCACCGCCGTAGACGCTGCCGTTGAGCGCGCAGATCGTCGGCATCCGCAGGCACTCGAGCTGATCGCAAAGGCGGTTAAAGGCGAAGGCCTGCTCGAACGAGCCCGCGCTGCCGATGGACCCGATGTTGAATCCGGCGCTGAAGCTCGGCCCGCTCGCCTTCACCACGAGCACGCGGACGGCGCGGTCTCGGTCGAGCTGGTTGAGCATCGCAGCAAGGGCATCCACGTCGGCCGGCTCGAAGCGATTGTGCTGACGCGGACGGTTCAGGTGGATGCGCGCGACGCCGTCCCTGGTCGTGAGGGTCGGCAGCCCATCGGGAGCGTCGACTGACATCGCGAGACACCCTTAAATAGGCCGAGCCGCATCTTTTTCCGACCAAAAAATATATTAGTCAATCGAAAAAAAATATGTCAATTTAGTCGACGTCAACCCGCCACTCATATTGGAGGGGGCTCTTGGCCACTAGATAAAGGCCTGGGAGCTGGTGGATTGAGGACGACGGTGGCGGTGCAGAAGCTCAATCGGACGGGCGAAATCGCGAGCTGGATACGGAGCGAGATCGATTCCGGAGCGCTGGCTCCTGGCATGAGGCTCGAGGAGCGCCAGCTCTCTGAAATGTTCCAGGTTTCGAAGACGCCTGTGCGCGAGGCGTTGATCCAACTCGCCTCGCGCGGCCTCGTCGATCTCAGACAGCGGCGCGGCGCCACTGTGGCGATTATGAGCGCCGAACAGGTCGTCGCCATGTTCGAGGTCATGACCGAGCTCGAGTGCATGGCCGCAAGGCTCGCGGCTACCCGGATGCCTCTGGAGCAACGGCAACAGCTCATGACAATCCATGCGCGTAGCGAGACTTTTCTGGACCATCAGCAGGATTACGATGTCATCAATACCGAACTGCATGAACTAATCTATCGCGGCGCATGCAACGCTTACTTGGAAGGCAGCATAAAAGACGCCCGGGCGAGATTGCGGGTTTACCGCCGCTACCCGTTCCAGAAGCCTGGGCGGATTAAGCAATCCTACCGCGATCACGACGCGATCGTGAC
Source organism: Methylobacterium mesophilicum (assembly GCF_022179445.1). Classification (GTDB taxonomy): domain Bacteria; phylum Pseudomonadota; class Alphaproteobacteria; order Rhizobiales; family Beijerinckiaceae; genus Methylobacterium; species Methylobacterium mesophilicum. The sequence goes on from NZ_BPQU01000008.1 coordinate 143,124, forward strand.
CGCCATCGTGAACGGTAACACCGAGGCCGCGAGCCTCTCGATGCACGACCATCTTACCACCGGCGGGCGCGTCTTCGCGGACTTGGTTGCCCAGATGCGCAGCGCGAACGGATCTACCTGACGCCACGGTTCCACCACCCACCGAGCAACCCTCAGACGAGACGCCTATGATCTCGTCGAGACCATCACGGGAGACAACGATGCGGGAGAGCGCCGATACCGCGGGGCAGGAGGGCCTCCGCCGCCAGCCGATGCTGATCGGAGGCGAGTGGGTCTGGGCCGCCTCGGGCGAGACTATCACCGTCGAGAACCCATCGCGCCGCGTGCCGATCGCCGAGGTCCCGCGGGGCGGTGCGGCCGATGTCGACAAGGCCGTCGAGGCGGCCCTAGCGGCCTTTGCGTCTTGGCGAAAGCTCCCGCCCCGCGAACGCGGCCGCCTGATGATGCGGATCGCAGACGACATGGAGGCTCGGCACGAGGAGCTCGCCCGCGCCATCGCCGAGGAGACCGGCAACGCCCTGCGCACCCAGGCCCGTCCCGAGGTCCGCACCGCCATCGAGATGTTCCGCTACTTCGGCGGCGTCGCGAGCGAGACGAAGGGCGAGACGCTTCCCCTAGCGCACGACGTGCTAAGCTACACCCAGCGCGAACCGCTAGGTGTCGTGGCTGCGGTAATCCCCTGGAACGCGCCCTTCGTGCTGGCGAGCGTGAAGATCGCGCCGGGCCTCTGTAGCGGCAACACCATCGTGATGAAGACCGCCGAGGATGCACCGCTGGCGGTCCTGATGCTGGCGGAGATCTGCCAGGCGCACCTGCCGCCCGGCGTCCTGAACATGCTCGCCGGCACGGGGCCAGAATGCGGGTCGCCGCTGCTTCACCATCCCCACGTGGCCAAACTGTCGTTCACGGGCTCGACCGGGGTCGGCAAGCTCGTGATGGAGGCGGCGGCCAAGCGCATACTGCCGGTTTCGCTGGAACTCGGCGGCAAAAGCCCGTCGATCGTGTACCCGGACGCCGACGAGGATTGGGTCGTCGAGGGAATCGTCGCCGCGATGCGCTTCACGCGCCAGAGCCAGTCCTGCACTGCCGGGTCACGCCTGTTCCTCCACCGCTCCATCTACGACGGCTTTTTGGAGAAACTCGTCGCCAAGGCCGCTCAGCTAAAGATTGGGGATGCGCTGGACGAGGCGAGCGACGTAGGCGCCATCATCAACGAGCGCCAGTTCCGGAAAATCTGCGGCTATGTCGAAGACGGCCAGCGCCAAGCTGGCTCGCGCCTCGTTATGGGTGGCCTACCCGACACGGACGGTCCCTTGAGTCGGGGCTATTTCATGCGGCCGACGGCCTTTGCCCAGGCTGACAACGATTGGCGCCTCGCCCGGGAGGAGATCTTCGGGCCCGTCCTCGTCGCGATCCCCTGGGACGACGAGGACGAGGTCATCCGCATGGCCAACGACAGTCACTACGGGCTCGCCGCCTATATTTGGACGCACGACCTCGGACGCGCGCTGCGCGCCGCCCGCGACGTCGAGGCCGGTTGGGTGCAGATCAACCAGGGCGGTGGCCAGCTTCCTGGTCACTCTTACGGCGGCTACAAGCAAAGCGGGCTTGGCCGTGAATTCTCGTTGTCGGGGATGCTCGACAGCTTCACGCAGACGAAGAACATCACCGTCAACCTGACGCGATAGCTCCGAGGGAGAACGCGATGTTCATCGTCAACCTGATTTACGAGAAGACCTTGGCCGAGATTGAGGCCGCGACACAGGTGCACCGGGATTATATTGAAACTTTCTACCAGAAAGGCATCTTCCTCGCTTCCGGCCCCAAGGTCCCACGCGACGGCGGCGTTATCATTGTCAATGGCAAGGTCTCAAGACCGGAACTAGAGCAGATATTGGATGGCGACCCGTTCCGGCAAAAGCAGCTTGTTCGCTTTGAGATCACTGAATTTACGCCGGTGAAGCACAGCCCAGCGCTTATAGGCCTGATCTGAGTGTAACTTTTAACAATACTTCGCCTGCGTAGGCCGGACACGGAGATCATACCTTGCATGTCGTCTTGGCGGATAACTATGCAGTGGCGACGGTCGACCATCCGATTGAGAAGGACGTAGAAACCTTCAACACGGCCGAGGAAGCCATAGCAGTGGCGCGGGATTGAATCGAGCGGAGCCTTAAGGGTTTGGCCGCAGCGCGCTATGGCGAAGCTGCGAATCTGCTAAATCGGTTGCGCTGCTTGGGCCATGCCGCCTTCGTCATTGGCGACGATGCCCAAGGCACATTCGACCGATCAGCCTTTGCAGAAGTGATTTCTAATGCACACTGTTTACTGTAAAATCAATATTAACGGGCGGTACTTGACTTAGTTTCTTGTTGGTCGCGTAGATTGATACTGCATGGGATGACGCATTTGTGTTCGGAATATTTGCGCGAGAGAGCCATCGTCCGCTTTTGCGGCAGATCCCTCTCGAAGCGGACGAGCTGCATTCGGCCAGACTACGCCATGCCCGATCGACAACGGGGGCAAAACCGGACATTCAGTTTAGCGCCCACCACCCCATTCAGCCGTGCCTGTCAGCATCTCGCAAGCGGACACGCTGTTTACGGGTGGTTCTGGGTTGAATAGCGCTACAAGATAACCTTCGCTGCTTGCGCGAAGCAACCGTGGGTCTTTCAGCGAAATCTGCCTAAGACCCACGGCACCGGCTACAGATCCACGAACAAGCGTTTAACGGTCACCCAGCGATGCTGGGATTATCCGGATCAGCGCCGCGCCTGCCAGCATGCAGGCAGACACTGCGTAGAGCCCAATTGCTGGGTTACCAGTGAGCACGTTCAGGCCCCCCACCATGTAGGGGGAGACAAACCCGGCCAGATTACCGATGCAGTTGATCGTGGCGATGCCGGCCGCCGCCGAAGTGCCCGCGAGGAAGGCGCAGGGCACGCCCCAGAATAGCGACAGAGCCGAGAGCATCCCCGCCGTGCCGACGCATAGCCAGACCACCGCAGCGACTGGGTTCTGTCCGACATAGCCGGCCAGCGCCAACCCAACGGCACCAACTGCCAGCATAACCGCGAAGTGGGCCCGGCGTCGGCGTGTGCGGTCAGCGCTGATGCCGGTGAGGATGATAGTCGGCACTGCGACGAGGTAGGGGATCGCCGAGAGCCAACCGATTGTCACGACGTCTTTGATGCCAGAATTTTTTACAATTGAAGGCAGCCAAAAGCTGATCCCATAGAGGCCAATGATGGTCATGAAGTAGACGCCGCTGAGCTTCCAAATCCGCGCATCTCGCAGAAAAGCTCTGGAGGATGCATGCACGACCTTGTCGCCGTCCTCCCGGTGAATTTCAGCGCTTACTTCCGCCTTTTCGGCCTCAGTAAGCCAAGGCGCCTGCTCGGGCTTGTCAACCATCAGGAACAACACTGCAATGCCAGCGAGCAGAGAGGGGGCCGCTTCCAGCAGGAACAGCCACTGCCACGCCTTCATCACGTCCGAGCCATCGAAATGCTGCAAGATCAGACCTGACACAGGTCCGCCGATGACGCCCGCCAGTGGGATCGCGATGTAATAGAAGCCTAGCGCGAAGCCTCGCTTTTTTGCCGGAAACCAGTAAGTTAAATAGAGCATGATGCCGGGTGAAAAGCCTGCTTCGGCAAGGCCCAGAAAGAACCGCGCCACGTAGAATTGCAACGGCGTCGCCACGAGCAGCGTCAGGGCCGAAATGATCGCCCAGGTGATCATGATCCGGGCGATCCAGACCCGGGCCCCGAGCTTGTGGAGCGCCAAATTGCTCGGGACTTCGAACAAAAAATATCCGATGAAGAAAATTCCGGCACCGAAACCGTAAACGGCATCGCTGAAGCCAAGGTCGGACATCATCTGAAGCTTGGCGAACCCGACATTCACCCGGTCAAGATATGCGCATAGGTAGCAGACGACGATGAAGGGCATGATCCGCCACGTAATTTTGCGGTAGACATTCGTCTCCGCCACGCGCGCATTCAGGCCGAGGCTGGCTGCGTGATCCATCGTTTCCTCCGATCGGCCCATTTGCGGGCTCTGTCGCGGTGAACCAGCTCCGCCTCGCAGGCGGGGCCAGCGCTTGATAAGAAGATGACCGGCACCCGATTGCCTCGGCGTGACGCAGGCTCGTTCAGGCGACCTTCTGTGCTGCCTCGGCGAGACCCAGCTCTTGCCTGAACAGGGTCTCCATCTCGCGCCGAACGCGAATCGCCTCTTGGTTCGCGTCGTACGCGACGTCGCTCCAGCGCACGGCCCGCCCGACGGGGACGTCGTTCTTCAGGACCATGTTGTGGGCGAGCCCGATCGGCAGTGCATCCTGCGCCAGGGCATCGGATGTCGGCATCAGCTTGCCGTAGACCGTGAAGCCGCCCTCGCCGTCGAGGCGCTCACCGGCCTTCAGGGCGCGCTTGGCAGTGGCCGCCACGTCGCCGCGCCACTCGCCGGTAGCGCCTGTGGCCTCGCCGCGGACCGCGATGGAGGCCACCGAGATCCCCAATTCTAGGCCGATCAGGTGGTAGGGCTTGTAGGTAGCAGCAAAGCGGCCGCTGTCGTCGGTCTTGAGGCCGTACTGGGAGAAGCATTCCTGCACGTAGCGGCTCGGCGCCTCGAACACCGCGTAAACGCCCCAGCGCAGGTCGCGGAACACCGGCCGGCCGTCCCGCTCCAACGACGACACCACCTCGACGGTGCCGCGATCAGCCAAGATGCCACCGTCGGCTACGGGACGCAGCACGCTCGGCAGATCGTCGACGCCGCAGGACGGGAAGGCGAGACCGTCGCGCGGGGGCGTCAGCCCACAGGCATTGGCCACCGCGGCCATCTCCAGGGCGGATTTGGTGCCGTCCAGGAAGGAGTTGAACATCTGCGCGTTGAAGTCGCCGCCCGCGACCTGCTCGGCGCTGAAGCCGTAATGCCCCCAGACCGTTTCAGGTGTGGAGGCGTGGTAGGCCGGCAGATATTTAGTGCCCTTGCCGGCGCAGATCACCTCTAACCCAATGGTGCGTGCCCAGTCGACGAGTTCCGCGATGAGCGCCGGCTGGTCGCCGGAGGCCATGGAATAGATCACCCCGGCCTCGGCGGCGCGGCGGGCGAGCAGCGGTCCGGCCAGCACGTCGGCCTCGACGTTGACCATGACGATATGCTTGCGGTGTTTGCAAGCCTGGAGGGCGTGGTGGATGCCAGCGGCTGGGCTGCCGGTCGCGTCGATCACGATGTCCACGAACGGGCTCGCAATCATCGCGTCAGCGTCGTCCGTGATGAAGGTGGTGCCGGCCTTCGCCGCCTCCTCCATTCCGCGCGCCTTGGCACGAGCGTCATCCCAGCCGACTCGCTGCAACGACTGGCGCGCCCGGTCCGGCGACAGATCGGCTATGGCGATCAGGTGTATCCCAGGCGTGCGAGGCGCCTGTGACAGGTACATGGAACCGAACTTTCCGGCGCCGATCAGGCCGACCCGGACGGGCCGACCCTCGCTCGCGCGAAGCTGGAGCTTGGAAAACATGGACATGTGGCGATCTCCCTGGGCGGTCTGTTTTTCGGCCCGGATCTAAAGCCCGGCCCTCTCCGCCGCGTTTGCACTTTGTCGCGAGATAGGAATTATCATTCGATTCTGCGCACGCCCATGCGAAGGATTGCAAAGGCGGCTTGCACAAATCCCCATGCCTAGGACCGGCGGCGCCCCATGGCCGATTTCGACTGGAATGACCTCCGCGCCTTCCTGGCCATCGCCCGAGTGGGACGGTTGACGATTGCGGCCCAGCGCATGGGCATCGACCACTCCACCTTGAGCCGCCGCTTGTCTGCTCTGGAAGGGGCTCTCGGCACACGCCTGTTCGACCGTCGCCCGTTCGGCTTCACCCTGACCAATGACGGCGAGCGCCTGCTTGCGGATGCGGAGCGGATGGAGAGCGTGGCGATCACGCTGCGCGCGCACCTAGACGCGGATGCGCATCAGGTCAGTGGCACCGTGCGGCTCGGAACGCCCGAGGCGTTCGGGACCTACTTCCTGGCCCCACGCCTCGCCGAGTTCTGCACGGCCCAGCCGACGCTCGAAGTCGAGTTGGTGGCCAACCCGCGCAGCTTCAGCTTGTCGAAGCGGGAGGCCGACCTCGCCATCGGCATGACCCGACCGGAGACCGGTCGGCTCTTCGCCCGTAAGCTCGTGGACTACGCCCTTGGTGTGTACGCAGCGCGCGGCTACGTGGAGTCCGCGGACGCGATCCTGTCGGTGGACGACCTGCCCGGCCATCGCTGGATCGGCTACGTCGAGGATCTGCTCTGGACAAGCGAACTCAACTACCTCCCGCAGGTCTCGCCGGCGATCCACCCGCAGGCGCGGATTTCGAACATCATCACCCAGCTGGAGGCGGTGCGTGGCGGTGGCGGCCTCGCTATTCTGCCGTACTTCCTGGCCCGCACCTGCCCGGACCTCGTACCCGTTCTGCCCGAGGTTGTACGCATTGTCAGGGCCTACTGGCTCATCGCCCACGAGGACACCCGCGACCTGCCGCGGGTCCGACTAGTCTCTGACTTCCTGACCAGGCAGGCCGAGACGGCCGGCGAAGCCTTCTGGCTGACGCCGCCGTGACACCTGATCCGCCCAGGCATCAGGCCGCGGTCCAGCCCGGCCCGACTTTCCTCTTCCACGTCCAGGAACCAGCGGAGGAAAGCCTGGATCGTTTCCAGCGCTCCGTCCCACTCGCAATAGCCGATGAAGTGAAGGTCCCGGTGCATTCTTTCGATCCGGCCGTCACCCAAGCGCACAAGGTGCCCAGCGCCAGGCTCGTCTCGGGCGAACCGCAGGTTTTCCAGCGCGGTCCCGAACCCTTGGAATGGGGCTTAACTCACGCAGCTAGCCGGTCGAAGGCCGCGCCTACCGCGCCCGTCGAGATCGGCAAGCCGGGTAAAGCAATAAATTATGGCTTTGCATTTATCGAATTTTTTATTCGATTCGTGCTTTAATGTAAAAATAGTTGACGTTTCCGCTTCCGTCAGGAAACGCTGTTACCTCCCTTAATCCCGCAAGTCCCAACCAGCGCATCGCGTATTGAGTTGACGAGGCTGGAGCACTATCGGTGGGAAGCCCTAGCTGACCTAAACTCGACGGCAGGTAGGCAGCGTTCTTGGGGGTGACGGTGAACCAATCGGCAGCACCATTAATGAACATAATCTCAACCGCTTCGGCTTTGTAGACGCATTTGCGGCCGTATTTGCTCGGCTCACACCTCGATGCTTGGCCGAGCTGCTGAGCCGTTTCCGCTTCGTTAGCTCCGACGAGCGCCGGCACGGAGATGGTTTCAGCAGTCCCCATCTTTTCACGTGCCTCGGCATAGAGTGGCGCTAGGGCGCCGAACCCGAACACCAGCAGTCCCGAAACGAACTTCCTGAAGGCCATCCGCATCATCCCCATCCGCAAGCGATCGGAATGCACATGAACTACGGTTCATCCGTTTCGTAAAGATGGAGAATTAGTGTTCGTGGTCAAGCTGCGCGGGAGGCTCCACGTCTCACGGTATGAGCGAGGCTCTCAAGCGGGCGATTGGACAGCGTGTTCGAGATGCGAGGCAGGAAGCTGGCCTTACCCAGGAGGATTTCGCAGCTCGCATCCACCGCACGCCCGAGAGCATATCCAAGCTCGAACGTGGCGTTACTCTGCCTGACATCACGACACTTCTGGAGATCGCGTCAGCGACAGGAAAGGCGCTCTCGACTTTCCTGGACTTACCTGAAGCGAGGCCTACGCGATCACCCACGCGACAGCGGCTCGAAGCTAAAATGGCTAGATTTCTGGCAAAGCTTCCCGACGGTCAGCTTCGCGTAGCAGTCGACTTAATTGAAGTTCTTGCACGGCGAGCAGATTCCGACTGAAGGAAATCGTTTTCATGCGGTTACCAGCGCCCAAGCTTGTGAGGTTGTGGCTCAATCGCCTGCGATCTCGAGGCTGATCGCGGACGGCGTGTTGCCGGCGGAGCGCTTCGCAGCCTGATGCCGGAGTGCACCGGCTCCGCCGGCGGCCAATACGTGATCTGAGCATTCTTATTCTAACGGCTTATACCTCTGCCACAAGTGTTCAAGAGCAGGTCTGTGGCTGCGGATCAGGGATGGACGTAGCGACGTTGGAAGCGGTCGCTCTAAGGCCTGCTCGATACCAGGCAACTCGGTTGGCGGTGACTGCATAAACATGGCAAAATATCCTCGAAATCGCGATCACGGTCGTTCCTGATCACAATCCGCCTCAAACATTGAAGACTAGCGCCAAGTTGATCGGCAATCAAACCTGCTAAGACCTTGAGCTTTATAACGTAAGAGAGGGCGCACAGGAGGGCTGCTGCGGCAGCGGAGCACGAATTGTAGCGATCCCCGGCTCAGCGCTTTGTTGGCCGTCTGAGCCGCGCTTTCGCGGTTTATTGCTATCGGCGATCCTCATCGAGTTGCAGCGTTTCAAGCCGCGTCCCGCTTCGCCTGACAATCCGCGCCGGAGCGCGTAATGGTCGTAAGCGCTCGGAAAAGCCGATCGTTAAACCACTGGAGCGATCGACGGGGTCTGCATTCAGTTTCAGGGCAGCACGTCGGCCAGCCGTTTGCTCGCTCCGGCGATCGAGTGAGGTGAATAACACCTCCATCGGCGGCCGGGCGTCTCAATAGGGCACTCGTTGCGCACGCAGATCCACAGCCGCCCGATCTTCGCCTTGCCAGCGTCGGCCGCCAACAACGGGGCCGGCGTGTCGTCGCTGTTCAAGGCATCGGAGCCGGCGATCACTTCATGTCGCAGCAAGTCGACCAACGGCATCACCGTCGCAGCCGACGCGCCCGGCCAGCCCCGGGGCGTCGAAGGCGGCGACGGCACGCCGTTGTGGGCATAGATAGCGGCTTGGCGTGATAGCGGCAGATGGTCGTCATGGACGTCGAACTTGGCGACCGCGATGGGGGAAAGCAATCTCGGTCCGGCACGCTCGCGGGCAATGGCTGGGCAGGCGACAGGGCAAGAACGTGTAAGCGAACCGCTGTCCATGAGCACGATCCTCATGTACCGTGAAGGAGAGATGAGGGCTTGGAGGCTGCCTCTCGATCTGGCTCGACGCGATGTACACAGAGCCGACGTGCGTGCCGCCCGGATGATGAGCACGGAGAGCGAACCCGCTTGCCGCCTGTCCTCAAGGTAGACATCCCACATTATCAAAAAGGCGATGTCTAGCAGGCGGCATTCTCGACCGTCGCGTGAAGTTTTGCACGTCGCAATCTATCAAAGTTTCCCTAAGCGATCTTGAAAGTTACCGCCCGACCCCACCGAAGTTGCGTATCAATCGATGGGTGTGGTGGGTGTGGTGGTTCGTGCTTTTTCAAGCGTTACGCGCGCGAAGCGCATGCGTGCACATACGTTGCAAAAAGTCGGACCCACCACACCCACCACAGGGAGAGACAGTCAGAAGCTCAGAAGGGTGCGAACACCTCTTCTCTCAACCTTAAGCCCTGGAAATAGTTGCCCTTACGGTCCGCCCCCTTGGTGAGGCCGAGACGCTCTGCTCGAGCTGTGAGACGCTCCGAGAACGCTTTCTGACTCAAGACGAACTCCCGAGCTCGTGTAGCCCAGCTGACAAAGCTATCGTACGACTCCGAAGAAGGCGTTCGGGTTGATGGATCAGTCTCGCAGCACTCCTCAAACCATCTCAGCACCGTGTCCTCATCATTGAAGTAGGATGATGTCGAGTTGAGCACCGCCTCAGGCGGGTTTAGGCCATCGCGCTGCCATTGCAGGCACCCTTCAATCATCCAGGCCAAGATTCCCGGCCATTCGGACTTCAGCTTTGCTTCAAGCTCTTTGTCCCGCTCTTCAGACGGGATCGTGACTGTGAACGGGATGATTTGAAAGCGCCGGCTGGTCGCCTCATCGACGGACCGTAGCCGCGGCCTATGATTGCCTGAAATGAACAGCTTGAATTGCGGAGTGTACTCGAAGAAGTCTTGCCGCATGAAGCGCGCTTCGATTTTGTCGCCGCCCGTGAGAGCCTTGATACGCGCCTCGGCCCAGGGTCGTCCCTCTTCCGTTTCGCTGGCACTCACAAGCCTAGCGCCTTGAAGGCCCGCGAGTTCGGTCGGATGCCGGTCAAATTTGGAGAGTGTGAAAGTCTCCATTGACGCAGTCCGCTGATATTCATTCATGATTCCCAGAACGGTGTTGATTGTGACCGATTTCCCGTTTGCCCCGGTGCCGTAGGCAAAGAACAATGCGTGCTCGCGGGTGATGCCGGTTAGTCCATATCCGAAGACGCGCTGGAGGTAGGCAATCAGCTCCTCGTCTTCGTCCGTGATCCGGCGTAGGTGGTCGCACCATAACGGACAAACGCCGCCAGGAGAGACTGCCGTAATCTTAGTTATATAATCCAAGCGGGAGTGGGCCCGCAGGCTGCCGGTCTTGAGATCGGCGACACCTTCGGGTGTATTAAGCAACCATGGATCAGCGTCCCACTGCTCCGTAGTGGCCGCAAGGCGGCGATCTGCTTGCGCCAGGCGCTGGACGGCGCTGACCGTTTTCGCGCTCTTTATGGCGTCCGAGAGCTTCGAGCTTTTCGCTTTGGCCGCCTCTTCACGACAGACATCGCGAGCAAGATCGAAAGCCCACAAAGTCTCCTCGCGCATCCAGCGCTTCCCATCATAATCGAGCCACCTTCCCCAATTGGCAACGTATCTCAGCCTGCACTCGTGCAAGTCTGCAAATCGCAACGCCAGCGCGTCCTCCGATATGCCGAGATCCGCTTCCGAGACGTACCCCAGCCATTCTACGGCCGCGGTAGCGACCTTATCTCCGAATACCTCCTTGAGCTTTGGTAGGCCGCAGGTACGGCCTCCTCGTTCGTATTCTGTTGCAGCATCTTGCGCAGCTCGGCGCCGATCAGGAATTTCGTCGTCGCCGGCGACCGTGGCAATTTGTTCGACAGCATCAGCAGCCCAGGTCGCTCCGCAACGAGCTAGAAACCCGCCCAGAACCAGAGCCGCCTGATGCCGAGAGCCCTCTCCTGGCCAACTGCGCGCGAACAGCGATAGCGCCGCCAGCGCTGCGACACGTTGCTTTAATATCGCACCGTCGACGCTTCGAGGTTCACCGTCATTTGCCCAGTCGATCGTTTCGCCCGAGGGATGGACCGAACCCGGGAAAACCGTCTGTGCAGCGGCGGCACCTCCGATCCGCAACTCAACCAGCGTGTCTCCTGTTTCAGGATCGTTGAAAGCAATCCTCGCTTTACCTTCGGTCTCGCACAGCGAAGTCCGGTAGAGCCAGTGCGATCGCGGCTTAGTTCGCCGCCCGAAACAAGCGTCAGTGATGGGGAGCAAATTTCCGGCCAGCGCATTCGCCTCCACACAGTCTAGGTCGACGTCGGTAAGCCCTCCCGAAAGGGGGCCGAGGATGACCCCAATGTTTTGGTCTGGGTATTGGAAAAATCGAGCTGCATTCTGCTCCGATATGTGTAAGTCCTTCCAGTTTGGCAGGACGGGTCCTTTCGTCTTAAACGGTACTGGTATCGGCATCCAACCTCGTCGGATGTAATCAACGGCGATGCTCAAAGTTGTCATAGCGGCCTGCCAGTGAGTGGGGGCACTCGCTCAATCGCTAGAGACCAGCCAATCAGAGGCCTGTTAGGCACGCCGTCCGGCCGCAACGGAGTGATCCTCGATTGTTGAAGAATAAACAACCTAGCATCGTCCTTTGTCGCAAAACGGATCGCTTCTTTAACGTCACTTGTCAGACGAACATGACCCGTCGGGTATAATGAGCCGGCGGCATGCGCATCCGGGTCATAAAAAGCAATGTACTGCTCGGTCAACCACTCCCATAAAACAATTTCTCCGCCGACAGGATTATAGCAAGAGTTATGCTTAGCCTCGAAGCCGGATCGAGAAGTTATTGAGTCTAATTCAGGGCAAATGCATCGCGGATTACGTATTTGATTGCACATGTTTCAGGCCGCCTTTTTGAAAGCGAGAGAACGTTCCCACTGGGCGAGCTCTTCCAAACTCCAGAACGGCCGGCGAGAGATATAGATCGGCTTTGGAAACCCGCTTTTGTCTTTGAGGCGACGGTGTATCCACATGTCTGAGCAGTCGTCATAACGCCGCTTGACCGCCGATTTTGTGAGAAATCGGTCCTCAGCTACCTGGGATGTATAATTACTTGGCATCGTGCCGCTCCGTTATAACGCTCCGGAGCAGTTCGATTAGACCCGCCAAACGCGCAAAAGCACCCGAAAACTTATGCCCTATTTGCGCGCTTCGACGGCCCAGGTGCCGATTGCTCATGCTTGTGCCGCTTTGCGCCCTCGAAAAAGCTGCGGCAGTGATGGTCCATGCCAGCGTCATCGCCAGCGAATTTCGCCGCTAGTTTGTACAAAGCGCCATTCTTTGTTGTGCCCGTCGGGACAGAGTCGAAAGCGGAAAGGAGGCTGTACGCAGATCTAACCGCCCGACTCTTGTCAGCAGCGCTCCGCCGTTCGCCATAAGGTTTCCTTGCGAACTCCTCAGCTCTATCGATCAGATCTTTCAATGACACGGAAATTTGATTAGTCTCAAAATCTGGAAGTAATTGCGTTTCGTTTCGCGCTTTCTTCAAAGATTTTACAATCTTTACTGCCGCAACGTGATTGTCTTTATTCCACTTCGAAGGCTCAACGCGAGCGAGTTTGAATTCAGCCAACTCATAAATTACTTCACGACAGCATCGTCGCCATTGATCTCTTTTAGGATTTATGATTTTGATCGCATGCCGGATAACGTTTTTCTTCTCGTTCCTCAATTTCGTGAGCTCAGCCCTCAGCTTGAGATTTATATCACGCTGGAGCCGTAGCCGTGTACCCTCTTCCTGCGCTCTGCGTTCATTTTCAGAAGCACCTTGACGCTCTACTTTGGTCCAAAAGCGATGTTTAGATGAAGACTCATTGTCGTACTGCATTAACTCCTGCTCGCGCCAAAATCGCTCCTCTTGCGTGGAAGCAAATTCCGCGTCGGGGGCTGCACTCGTCAGTTCAGGAAGCGATTTAGATTTCTTCATGCGCTACCCTTGCATTCAACGTTAGATTATTTAACAGGTTATCAGTCCAAATTTTCAGAGCTTCAGTTTTCTCCGCCTTATATTCATGACGCTGATACACTCCGACGATGCCGCCAAACGATCCGCTTACATGGTTAAGCACCTTCTCGATTGTGGGCAGTCCAATCCCGAGGCCTGCCATTCTAGAGGCCGCTGTACGGCGAAGATCGTGCAGCCGCCATAAGGGTATCGAGGCATCCTGGCGGCCCTTCTCGCAGCGGGCTAGCTCAAGCATCCGTTGATCAAGCCGACGCTTCGCTTCGGAGTAACCCGAAACCGGGGTCGCTCCCGTCGTGGAGAACACAAACTGGCAACCTTCAATGCGTGGCATGCTGCGGATCAGTGCAAGTGCCGGTTCGGGTAAAACCAGCGCGTGCTCGCGGCCGTTCTTCACGCGCGATGCCGGGATCGTCCATAGGTTACCGTCTAGCTCGCTCCACTGCATGGCCCCCACCTCCTCTCGCCGCTGCCCAGTCAGGCAGAGAAGCTTGAAGAGCGGTGCGAAAGGTGGCCCAAGGGTTTCGCAGGCGAGCCAGAACCAACGCAGCTCATCGCCCGTGAAAACGCGATCACGCGCTGGAGTAGGTGACGGGGCTTCCACGCCACTGCAGGGACTGCTTACAATCAGATCCCGTGCAAGGGCCCAGTTGAAGAAGCGGCGCAGGGCCGCGAACGTGTTCTGCTTCGTGGACGGCTTGTCGCTTAAAGCGTCGAGGACGACGATCACATCCCGGCGGCGGATATCCTCGATGCGCCGCCCGGACCACCGATCGACGATCCCGCCCTTGATAGGTTTGAGGCGATCCTCTTCGAATCGCAGCCCAAGGAGCCTGGCTGTTTCCTTCCAAGTCCGGTTCTCAGGCCGTTGGTCGCGTTCTATGAATAGGCACGCGACCTCCGCGCAAAGGGTTGAGGCATCACTTTTGGCGTGACGCTTCTCGCCGGCCGGATCACGTCCTTCGGCGATAGCACGTATTGCTACCCTCGCAGCCTCGCGTGCGTCACCGAGTGAGAAGGCGGGCCACCGCCCCAATGTCATATTTCGGGTGCGACAAATATGTCGATAGCGAAGTGCGAATGAGCGAGTTCCAGAAGGCTGCACGACGAGATACAGGCCCGGAAGCCCACCATCGGGGATCTCACGTACGCGTGCTGCGGGCTTGACCTGATCGATGAAGCGCGCGGTCAAAGGCCTTGCCATGCTATGCAGCTCCGCGTAACTGATACGTAACAAAACGAGGACGTTAGAAGGCGTCCGATCGCGTTATAACGCTAGCTAACTTTTGCGCTTAAGGGCAAGCAATGATTGCGAAAATCCCAGCTAAGCGTTACGCAGCGTTAGCTTTCGTAAGGCGGCAGCTGGTCACTCTTAATCAGCGGGTCCTAGGTTCGAACCCTAGTGCGCCCACCAAGACTTCCCAGGACGCTCCTCACAATCTGTTTCGTCGGATCGTCGCCGCACAGGCGCCGATGGGGCGTATCGGCTTGGCATCGTTGCGCCGCTCCCCATTCACAACGAAATCAATTCTTTGGCGACAGCGCTGAAGACAATTCGTTCTACCTATGCAATTTCGGGTTTAGAACTATCTCCGCCTGAAGATGGTCTGGCTTTCGCATATCGCGGGCTGAACTCGGAGATTTGTCGGTTGGTTCGTTTCGCCTCGATTGTCGCCGCGGCGGGGGCAGCTGCCCTGGCGTGGTGCGGGCCCGCTTCGGCGGCACCGGAGATCACCCTCGCGGCGATCGCGACGGGCCGGCTCTACATCGTCGGGACGACGGAGCGTCCGCACATGCCGGTGGTGCTGGAGGACAAGTTCCGCACTGAGTCGGATGAGAAGGGCCGGTTCCAGTACGAACTCGTCTATCATCCGAGTCGGTGCATCGTGTCCGCGATGATCGACGGCAAGAGTGTGGAGGCCGTCGTGAGCAATTGCGGCCAGACCTGCACGGCGGCGCCGCAGACCCCGGCTGTCGGCCCCGCCTCAGTCACCCCGCCGCAGCCGCAGCGAGCGGTGCCGCACAATCGGGCCACCGTCGCGCAGCCGTCGAGCCCCGCCGCCCCCGCGGCCGAGACGCCGGATACCGCGCTGAGGAACGTTCCGATTGCCCGGCCGCCGCGGCCGCCGCAACGACCCGCGGTGCAAACGCCCCCGCAGGTTCGGACCGTCCAACCGGCCAAGCCGGCGCGCAAGCCCCGGCCGGCGCCGCGGCAGGCCCCCGACGAAGCCGGCCCTCCGATCGCGGATTGATCGATCGCGCCGCCACGCTCGAAACCTGAACCGGCCAAGCCGGGACGCCTCGAGGCAAGGACGACGACGGACCTGATCGCTCCCGCCTCTATCGATGACATGGCGCAGGTGACAGACAGCCCCGTCGCGCCGGGGGCCTCCGATGCGCGACAATGCGGACGAGGCGCTCCCATCGGCGCCAGCGCTGCCGCCGGCGTTGCAGGCCCCGTGCAGCGACCCGATCCCGGCCATCCCAGGATCGATACCGACTGATATTCCGGAGTAGAGCCACACAGCATCGCCGCGTGGGTTCGCCGAGGGCCACAGCGCGCGGATAACGGCCTTCTTCTGCGCGACGTTTTAACTCATACAAAACAGCCACTACAAAAGGTGACGATTATTCCGCCCAATGCCAGTGATCGAAATTTTATCTCCAATACAAAAATCTCGCACGAATCTTAAAAGATTGAATACAGTAACTATCTGATTTTTAGACCAATTAATTCGGACCTACCATTTTTAGGTGCGCTGATCGATAATGCGGCAATCCTGGATCGAGATTGCCGAGACGACTTGCGATTCGATGAAAATCATCTTTTCAGCTATCAGTGATCGATCCAATACGAATTTCAATCTCTGGAGGGATTTCGCCACGAGCCGCCTGATGCCAGCCGAACTGCTTCGGGTGGACGATGGTCCCTTCCACGGCTTGTTCGAAGGGACCGATCTCGGGTCGCTGCTGATCACCCGCTCGACGTTCAGCGCCGTGCGGGTCGAATCGACCCCGGCCACGCTCCGGCGAAACCACAAGCGGGACACGCTTGCCGTGACGGTCAAGCTGTCCGGAACGTCGGTGTGCGAGCAGTTCGGGCGCCAGGCCGTGGTGCAGCCCGGTGAGATCGCGGTCCTGGATCGGGCGAGCCCGTCCGTCCGACAGACGTCCGGACCGTCCCGATCCTTGCTCCTGGAAATCCCCCGAGAGCGCTTGGAGAGCCTGCTCGGGGACGCCCGCCACTTCTCGGCCCTGACCATCGGACGGGACCTCGGCAGCGCTCGGCTGGTGACGACGTTCCTAGACACGTTGCTGCATGTCGAGACCGCGCTCACGGCCGACGTCGCCCAGCGGATGTCGGCCATCGCCGTGGACCTGATCGCGGCCAGTATCGCCGAGCGCCTGGCCAAGGAGGTTCCCCGGCCTTTGCACGGCACCGTCGTGGTCCAGCGGGCCAAGTCCCATGTCGAGGCCAATCTCGGCGACCTGACCCTAGACCCGCCCCAGCTCGCGGCGGCCGTCGGCGTGTCGCTGCGCCGCCTTCAGGAACTGTTCCATGAGCACGGGCAACACATCTCCGATTGGATCTGGCAGCGCCGGCTGGAGACCGCGGCCAAGCGCCTGGCCGACCCGGGCTGCCGACACCTGTCCCTCGGCACCCTGGCCTATGGCTGCGGCTTCGCCAGCCAGGCGCATTTCTCCCGGCGGTTCAAGGACAAATACGGGATGGCGCCGAGCGAGTTCCGGCATCTTGCCGATCGTGCCATCGCGAAACCCTGAAGATACCCGCGCGGGTATCCGATTCTGATCTCCCGGCGGGCCAGCACGGCCAACTTCGTCCATCCCGCGTTGGGCTTCGTCCGTGATTACGGGACCAGAGCAATCAGCGGTTGTTAATATCTGTTGGTTAAGCATTCGCGGCTGCAGCCTGCGCAAATTTGCTATTCCGCTGCATTCCGAGGGTGCCGTGACGCTGCAATCTGTCTCCATCCGCACGAAATTGATCGTGGCGTTCACCATCCTGACCGTCTTCGTGGTTGGCCTGGGTATACTCGGGCTCGTCAGCACGCAGAAGCTGCGCGATCAGACCGTCGCCATCGAGACCAACTGGCTGCCGAGCATCAGGACGCTGAGCGAGATCAATACGCTGACGGCGCGGAGCAGCGGGCTTCTCCTGCGCCACACCCAGGCGACCGATCCGGCCCTGCTGGCCACCATCGAGAAGGACATCGGCAACTTCGACAAGTCCGTGGACGACAAGACCAAGTTCTATCGCACCTTGATCAGCTCACCCGAAGAGCAGGCATTGGACGCGACGCTGAGCCGTGCGTCGGAAACCTTCCGGGCTGTCCGGGACGAGGTGCTGGCCCTATCGCGCCGGGGCGACAAGGCGCAGGCCTACGCGCTCTACGAGACGAACGGGCTCGCGCCCCGTCGTGCCGTCTCCACCACCCTCGAGAAGCTGATCGCCCTCAACAACGAAGGCGCCAGCGCCGCCGAGGCACAGGGGCTCGTGGTGTTCGAGGAGACCCGTACGGTGACCCTGATCGCGATCGGGCTCGCCCTGGTTCTCTCGGTCCTGTCGGGGGCGGTGATCGTCCTGGGTGTCACGCGCGGCATCCGGTCCGTGGTGCAGCCGATGCAAGCCCTGATCGCCGGCGACCTGTCGGCGACGATCCCGCACCAGGGCGACCGCACCGAGATCGGCACGATCGCGGACGCCGTGCAGGTGTTCAAGGACGGGCTGATCCAGATGAAGGCTCTGGAGGCCGAGACGGCCGAGGCCCGGCTCACAGCCGAGGCGCAGCGCAAGACCGGCATGCGCCAGATGGCCGAGACGTTCGAGCAGGCGGTCGGCGGCATCATCGGCCTCGTCTCGGCCTCCGCCACCGAGCTTCAGGCAACCGCGGGGGCGATGTCGGCCATGGCCGGCCAGACCTCGGCGCAGTCCGGCGCGGTGGCCGCCGCGGCCGAGGAGGCCGCCAGCAACGTCAACACCGTGGCGGCCGCCGCCGAGGAGCTGGGCTCGTCGGTCCAGGAGATCGGCCGCCAGGTCGACGGCTCGGCCAGCCTGGCGCAGCGCGCCGTCAGCGAGGCGGATCAGACCGCCGTGCTGGTGCAGGAGCTCAGCACGGCGGCGGCCCGGGTGGGCGACGTGGTCGGCTTGATCTCGTCGATCGCCGGCCAGACAAACCTGCTGGCCTTGAACGCCACCATCGAGGCGGCCCGCGCCGGCGCCGCCGGACGCGGCTTCGCCGTCGTCGCCTCCGAGGTGAAGGCGCTGGCCGAGCAGACCGCCAAGGCCACCGAGGAGATCTCGGGCCAGATCGCCCGGATCCAGGCCTCCACCGGCCAAGCCGTCACGGCGATCGGCTCGATCGCGGCGCGGATCCAGGAGATCAGCGGCGTGACCACCTCGATCGCCGCCGCCGTGGAGCAGCAGGGCGCGGCGACCCAGGAGATCGTCCGCAACGTCAGCCAGGCCGCCATGGGGACCGGGGCGGTGACCAGCAACATCACCGGCGTCGCCAGCGCCGCGGAAGAGACCGGATCGGCGGCGAGCGAGGTGCTGGGCGCGGCATCGGAACTCTCGCGGCAGTCCGAACACCTCGCCGCCGAGGTCGGCCGCTTCCTCGCCACCGTGCGGGCGGCCTGAACGGCGGCCCGCCAGGATCGCCGGCCCGATGCGCGCAGTCCAAACCGGTGCGCGCGTCGGCCCAGGCGACGTTTCGCGTTCCGAGCAACCATCGGTTGACCACGCCGACACCCCGCCGCTCGCCCAGGAGGGAGCCAGAACCAGATTGCGGACTTCGCCCGGCGGCTGCGCGTATCCCGCACTGTTCAAGGTCTTGGCCTTCCTGGCCGCGCTGGGATCGGTCGCCTGCGGTTTGCTGATCGTCCGGGACCTGCTCCAGTTGTTGACGCTGCAGCAGAGCCCGACCGAAGCACGCGTGGCAACGTTGCTGGCGGTTCTCGCCGTCGGCTCGAGCCTGGGCGCCGCCGCAAGCCTGCTTCAACGAAATCGTTGAGCCGAATGCGGACAAAACCCATCGCGACCCAGGTGTGCCGGAGCACGCCCGCCCGGAAAGCTTAGGCATACATCAGGGTCACACCGCGAACACAGTCGCGGACCTGATGGAGACTTCCAATGCCCCTCGCAACCCGCCTCACCATTGCCGCCGCCGCGACGATCGCCACCTTCGCGGTCCTGGCCGGCTCCTACGTCCAGGCCTTGAGCCTCGCCCTGCCGGCTCACTTCGTCTGATGCGATCGGACCCGGCGACGGAACGCCCGGCAACCCGGCGCTCCGTCGCCCCAGACGGCCTAAATCTCCTGCGCGGGGAGGCAAGCGATGCACGCCATCCTGACATCCATGCTCGACGGCGCGACCTGGGTCGCCGACAGGCTCAATACGCTTCTCGACGACGCCGTCATCGGCTTCGGAGCTGCAGCCCCGTTCGTAGTCCGAAGCGAGGACGACGCCGGCGGTGAGGCCCCGGCTCCTGCGACCAAGCTCTCCCCAAACGCCCCGTGACGGATTGATCGGCGGCGAGGGGCCCAGCGACGCCGAGCCCGCTGTCCGCACCGGCGCCGGCGTGGTTGACCGAACCGCCTGAGTCGGCCTCAGGTGGCATTGAACGGACCCGTGCGTCCGCGCACCGTCAGGGCCCCTGATCTGTGTCGTTTTCTAAAATGGTCGGCCGGCATCACTATTGCCGAGTCTGAGCAGCATCGCCATTTCTTGTCTCATTCGCGGACAAGTGGCGAAAAGCAGTCCAGGATTGAGCCAATGGCCGCTGCCACAGTAGAGAAGCCGCTGGACGTCGGCGGCCCGATCAGCCGGAGAGCCGCAGCGCTCGCCAACGTAAAATGGTTTCGGGCTCTGGCATCTCGCGTGCTGCGCGAAGGGGGGCCTCAGGCGACATTGCGCGCCGCCAACGCCAGGGCGGCGGCCCGCATCATCCTGCGCCAGGCCAAGCGGGACGCACTCGTCAACCGGATGGCCCGTGAGGCTCTGCAGGCGGATCGGGTCTCGCACTAGATCGGGCGCCTGTTCGACTGCGCCGTGCCGACGTATCCCTCGAAGCCTCTGCTGCGATGAACCGCCGAGGTCATTCGGAAGAACCGGGGCCGCCGGCCAGCCCATGCCGCCGGCAGCCCCGTCGAACGCTCAGCGCTTGAATTTGCCGTCGTACTTGAACTCCGGCGCGGACTTCAGCTGCTCCTTGGTCGCGCCGATGATCGCCTTCCACTTCTTGGCGTCGGCATCGTAGCCCAGGGCCACGGAAGCCGGCGACACGGCGACGTAACGCTCGCCCATGCCGAGGAAGCCACCGACCGAGACGATGTAGCCGACGACCTTCTCGTTGTGGATCGCGATGTCCTTGATCTCGCCGACGGTGTTGTTCTCGGCGTCGGTGATGTTGAGGCCGATCAGGTTGTAGCTCAGCACAGCGTCCTGCGGCACGCTCTCGAACTTGGGGGCCACCGTCGGGGGCGTGGTGTTCGCGGCGAGGGCGGGTCCGGCGAGGACAGCGGCGGCGAGGGAAGCGAGGACGAGGCGGCGCATCGAGATCTCCAGCGGCCCGGGATGGGCGCGGGGAAAGGGCCGACCTGCACGCATCGTTCCGCGTGATCGCAGAAATGTTAATCCCCGGAACATGGAACCGACCGGCCGGATCGTTAGGCCACCGCGCGTGTCCTGCCGCGCGGCCGGTACAGTTCGGCTCGTCCGGCCCGAACCGTCCCTATCTGAGCACGCGCAGCAGGCGCATGTCCCGGCGGATCAAGGCCGAGGGGACAGGCGTGGCACGATCCGGGCAAGCATCGACGGCATTGACCGACCCAGGCGCCGGGCGGGACCTCGCCTCGGCAAAGCCGGGGGCGTGGATCGACGGGCTGGTCGGCGTGGCGATCTTCAGCGGCTCCCTGGTGGCGACCCGGCTTGCGCTCACCGGCATGGACGCGCTGTTCCTCAGCGCCGCACGGGCGGCCCTGGCCGGGCTCGCGGGGGCCGCCGCGTTGCTCATCCTGCGGGAGGCCTGGCCCCGCAGGAGCGACCTCGGGGCGCTCGCCATCGTGGCGGCGGGCGTGGTGGTCGGGTTCCCCCTCCTGACCGCGCTCGCCCTGCGCACCGTCAACGCGGCGCACCGGACGGTCTTCGTAGGGCTGCTGCCGCTCGCCACCGCCGTGTTCGGCGCCCTGCGGTCGGGCGAGCGCCCCTCCGCGGCGTTCTGGATCCTGTCGATCCTGGGCGCCCTCGTGACGGTGGGCTTCGCGGCGCGCGGGCTCGACGGGCCGCCGGGGCCCGGGGACGCCTTCATGCTGGCGGCGATCCTGGTCTGCGGCCTCGGCTATGCGGAGGGCGGTAAGCTCGCGCGGCGGCTCGGCGGCTGGCAGGTGATCGCGTGGGCCACCGTCCTGTCGCTGCCGCTCTCCCTGCCGCTGGCGCTGGCCTTGCGCCCGGCCGATCCCGGCGCGATCCCGCTGCCGGCCTGGGTCGGCCTCGGCTACGTCGCCCTGTTCAGCATGCTGATCGGGTTCGTGTTCTGGTATCGGGCGCTGGCCCGGGGCGGCATCGCGGCGATCGGGCAGCTCCAACTCCTGCAGCCGTTCATGGGGCTGGGCATCGCCGCACTGGTGCTGGGCGAGCGGATCGAGCCCGCGATGATCGGGGCGGCGCTCGCGGTCGCGGCCTGCGTGGCTTTGGCGCGGCGGATGGCCTGAACCGAACGCTCAGCCGGCCTTCGCCACCACCTCGATGTCCCGGTCCATCCCGCTCTCGACCTTGAACTCGCGGGTGTAGACCTGCCCGTCATGCCGGGCGATCAGCACGTAGTCGCCCTCGGCCAGGGTTACCTGCGGAAACGCGCCGATCGCCTCGCGGATCGTGTCGCCGCCGGGGGTGAGGACCGAGAAGGCGGTGCCGGCATAGGCCTCCGCCCCGTAGGCGGCGACCAACTTGAGGGTGACGGTGGCGGCGCGGTGGTTGAGCGTCGCCTCGGTGACTTTGCCGTTCTCGACTCGCAGGTCGGCGCGCTGGATCGCGTTGGATTCTCCGTAGGTCGAGACCACGTGATACGTGCCTTCCGGCAGCCGCAGGATCTCCCCGGCCTTGATGCCGGAGCGCACGAGCCGGCCTTCGGAATTAGTGCCCACCGGCACGAACACCGAGAACACCACCTGGGCGGGCGGGATCTTCTGGTCGCCGACGGCGCCGGCGAGCTTCAGCGCGCCGGCCGCGACCCGGAGGGTGTCGGTGGCCGGCTGTCCGCCCATCACGATGCGCTTCGAGGCACTGGCGAAGCCGTAGGTAACGGTCGCCACGTAGGCGCCCGGGGGCAGGGTGAAGTTCGGCTCGGCCTCGGTGGAGCGGCCGACGATCGAGGGCCGGGTGCCGTCGCCGCGATCCTCGTAGATCCGCCAGGCCAGGCCCTTGCGCAGCGGCACCCCCGCTCCGGACAACAGCGCCGACAGGGACAGCTGCGCCTCCGGCTCGGCCGGCGGCATGTTGGGCGGCAAGGTCGGGCTGGTGATCGACGGGGAGGGCAGGGGGTCGCCGAGGCGGTTCTGGAACACGCCCTGCTGCGCGCGCGCAGCAGCGGGCATGAGGGCGGGCGAGAGAATTGCCAACGCCATCGCGGCAAGCCTCGTGCGCATCAGTCGAATCCTCATCAAGTCCCAGTCCGGTTCCGCCTGTGCCTCCGGACCATGGCGGCGGCAAGGCCGCACGGTCTTCCCCCGGGTGCCCGTGCGTGCCACATCCGGGTCCCGATTCATCCGCGGGACAGGACGCATGACTGCCACCCTCGACCTCCTGACGACGCGCCGTTCGGTCCCGCCGCTGCTGCTGGACGGCCCGGGGCCGGACCGCGCGCAGCTCGAGACCATCCTGACCGTGGCGTCCCGGGTGCCCGACCACGGCAAGCTGGCGCCCTGGCGGTTCATCGTGATCGCCGACGCGGCGCGGGAGCGGGTCGGAGACATCATCGCGACCACGTTCGCGGCGGACAACCCCGATGCGAGGCCGGAGCGGCTCGCCCAGGAGCGCGGCCGCCTGATGCACGCGCCGCTGACCGTCGCGGTCGTCTCCCGCACGGGCCCGCACGTGAAGATCCCCGAATGGGAGCAGCTGCTCTCGGTCGGTGCCGCCACCATGAACCTCGTGGTCGCGGCCAACGCCTCGGGCTTCGCCACGTCGTGGCTGACGGAATGGTACGCCTACGATCGCCGGGTGCTGGACGCTCTGGGCCTGGCGCCATCCGAGAAGCTCGCCGGCTTCGTGCATATCGGCCGGGCCCGCGAGGTGCCGTCCGACCGTCCGCGGCCGAGTCTTTCGGAGATCGTGACCTATCTCTGAGTGCGTCCCGACTCAGAAGGCGCATCCGTGCATTACGATCTCGACGTCCCGCGCGAGGCCCGCGCGCTCCCGCACAACCCCCTCAAGGCGATCGTGGCGCCACGCCCGATCGGCTGGATCAGTGCCATGAGCCGCGAAGGCAAGCTCAACCTCGCGCCCTACTCGTTCTTCAACGCGGTCGCCGACGACATGGTGGCGTTCTCGTCCTCGGGCCGGAAGGACGCCATGACCTTCGCCGAGGAGGGTGCGGAGTTCGTGTGCAGCCTGGCGACCTGGGACCTGCGCGACGGGATGAACGATTCCTCGGCGCCCCTGCCGCGAGGCGAAAGCGAATTCGCCTTCGCCAACCTGGAGACCGCCCCCTCGCAGAAGGTGCGCCCGCCCCGGGTGGCGGCCTCGCCTGCCGCCCTCGAATGCCGCTGGCTCCAGACCGTCCCGCTGGTGCCGCTCGGCGGCGGCGAGGCCGAGAATTTCCTGGTGATCGGCCAGGTCGTGTCGATCTACGTCGACGAGCGGTTCGTATCGGACGGCATGGTCGACACCGCCGCGATGCATCCGATCATGCGCGGCGGATATTTCGACTACTTCCACGCCACCGCGGAAACCCGGTTCCAGATGCGCCGGCCCAAGGGTGCGGCGGAGTTCACCGGATCCTGAAAGCTCGATTGAAGCGGGCGCAGCGGAGCGTTGGACGTTTCGCACAGCCCCTGTCCCGGGCGCATGCAGCGCCAGCGGAATGCGGCCCGGGACCCAGCACGAGACAACGCGAAGCGACTATGTCCCTCCAGGAGCGTGCCGCTACGCGGCGCTTTCCCTGCTGGGTCCCGGATCGCATTCCACTATCGTTCCAGGCGTCGAGGAGATGGGGCGTGGCTCTCCGCTAAAGATGGAGAATCGCGCCCGACAGGGCGCACCGTCGATTGAGGAGTTGTTTACCATAGGCGGCGCAGGTTCACGGTGTCCTCAGACCCCGTGCGCGCCCGGATGTTCCTGTTCACCACGCCATCCAGCCCATCGGAAAGCAGCCCGCCCGCGCAGGGACGGGCGGCCGCGGGCTCGGCCGCCTCCGGGCCGGTCGTCCAGGCGATCCGCGACGGCGCGATGGCGAGCGGCGTCGGGTTCGACTACCTGCTCGCGACGGCCCGGCGGGAATCCGCCCTCGATCCGGCGGCCAAGGCCGGGACCTCCTCGGCCACCGGCCTGTTCCAGTTCATCGAGCAGACCTGGCTCGGGGTGATGAAGAATGCCGGGCCGAAACTCGGCCTCCAGGCGCAGGCGGACGCCATAACCCGGCAATCCGACGGCACCTACGCGGTCCCGGATGCCGAGCAGCGCCAGGCGATCCTCGACCTGCGGCGCGATCCGAAGATCTCCGCGACGCTCGCCGGCGCCCTGACCCAGCAGAATTCCGACGCCCTCGCGTCGGCGCTCGGGCGCGACCCGACTGCGGGTGACCTCTACGCCGCGCACGTCCTCGGCGCGAAAGGCGCAGCCGCCCTGATCTCCACCGCCCGCGCCTTCCCGGCCCGGGCCGCGGCCCTCGACCTGCCGGAGGCGGCCGCAGCCAACCGATCCCTGTTCTACGACCGGACGGGCCGGCCGCGCAGCGCCGCCGAGCTCTACGCCAGCCTCGCGGCCGCCGCTCAGGGTGCCGCACAAGGCGCCGCACAGGGCGCTACCGCCACAGACCTGACCGTGTTGCGCCAGGACGGCGCCCCGGCCACGCAGGCGGCCACGGCCTATGCCAGCACCGCCACGGCGTTCGGCGGCACCTCCGACCTGCGCAGCCTGTTCCAGACCGACCAGCGCGGCACGGCCTCGGACGCAGCGGCGCGCCTCTGGCAGGCCCGCAACGCCGCGCCGCCGACCCAGCACCCCGCGCCGACCTATTTCCCGCGCTCCGGCGCGGAGACGCCGCTCGTCGCGGCCGCCGCCGAGCCCGCGATTACCGGCGCCCTCGCCGAACCGGCGCCGACGCCGGCGGGCCTCGCCCTCGTCAACCCGCCACTGCCGCCCCGCCGCCCGGCCGATCTCGCCGCCGCGGGATCCACCACCGGCATCAGGAACAGCCTGTTCGCCCCCCGGAGCGGCCCATGATCATTCGCGAGTTCCTCGCCTGGACCCAGAATGCCTCGGCCGGCCGCAGGGCCGAGGCGACCACCGCGCTGGCGCGGGCCTTCCTGTACGGCGACCTCTCCGCCGACGAGGCCTGGGAGGCCAAGACCGCACTGCTGTCGCTGCTGGACGACCCGTCACCCCTGGTCCGCCGGGCGCTCGCCGAGACCTGCGCGGCCTCGGCCCGCACGCCGCGGCCGCTGGTGGTCGCCCTGTCCTGCGACGTGCCCGAGGTGGCGCGCCTCGTCCTGGCGCGCTCGCCGGTGCTCACCGACGCGGACTTGGTCGATGCCGCCGCGCTGGGCGACGAGACCACCCGCGCGGTGATCGCGGCCCGGCATCACCTGTCCCCGCCGGTGTCGGGGGCGCTCGCCGAGATCGGCGAACTGGAGACCCTGGTGGTGCTCGCCGGAAATCCCACGGCGAAGATCACCGCGGGCCGGATGCTGCGCATGATCGAGCGCCACGGCGCCGAAGCCCGCCTGCGCGAGGCCCTGCTGCGCCGGTCCGATCTGCCGCCGGAGGTGCGCTACACGATCGGCCTCGCGGTGGCCCAGGCGCTGTCCCAGTTCGTGATCGCGCGCGGCTGGATCGGCACCGAGCGCTGCGACCGGATGAGCCGCGAGGCGGGCGAGCGTGTCGCCCTCGAGACCTGCGACGATTCGGGGGTCGCCGCGGTGGCGCGCCTGGTGGCGCACCTACGCACCACCCGCCAACTCACCGCGGGCCTGATCCTCCGGGCCGTGCTCTCGGGCCGGACCGACTTCGTCCACGCCGCCCTCGCGGACCTTTCGGGGCAGGATTACGCGGGGATCACCCGCGCCATGCGGGATTCCCCGCGCGACCCGCGGGCCTTCGCGGAGCTGCACCGGAAGGCCGGGCTCCCCGAGGCCCTGCTGCCGGCCATGCAGGCGGCTCTCGCGGCCCGGCACGCGGCGGCGGGCGGGCTGCGCGGCGCCGGCCTGTCACGCCGGATGATCGAATCCGCCATCGACGCCTGCACGGACCTGCCGGCGCCCGAGATGCACGCCGTGGTCGCGCTTCTGACCCGCTACGAGGCCGAGGCCGCCCGCGACGAGGCCCGCGAGGTCGCCCGCGCCGTCGCGGCCGAGGCGATGGCGCGCGAGACCGCCCGTCGCGATGCCGAAGCTGCGGACGCCGCCTGGCGCGCCGCCCTGGAGAGCCAGCGGCGCACCGCGTTCGCGGCGGCGAGCGCCGGCGAAGCCGTCGTGGAGGCGATCGCCGCCCCGGCCGAGATGCCCGATCAGGCCCCGGTCGAGCCCGCGATCGCTGCGCGTGCGGATGGCGCGCCGGCCATGGCCGAACCGCTCAACCCGGTCGGCGCGATCCTCGACGCGCTGCCCGAACAGATCCTGGCCTGGTACCGCACGGAGCCGAAGGAGGAGGATCCGGAGGTCCAGGCCGCCATGCAGGAGGTCCTCGACGGGCTCGGCGCCGACCTGCTGGACCAGTTCCGCGCCAGTCGCAGCGCCCCGGATACCGCATCCGACGCGGCCATGAGGATCGCAGCCTGACCGGCGGGGCCGGCGGTCGGTCTATTCGGCCGCCCGTTGCGCGATGGGGTCGACGAGGCCGAAGCGTTCGATGCTGTCCTCCAGCCGCAGGGCCGCGTTGATCAGAGCCATGTGGGAGAAGCCCTGCGGCGTGTTCCCGCGCTGCGCGCCGGTGGCCGGGTCGATCTCCTCGGCGAACAGGCCCACATCGTTCCCGCGGGCGATCAGCCGCTCGAACGCCGCCTTGGCCTCACGGGTCCGTCCATCCAGCGCCAGGCACCCGACCCGCCAGAACGCGCAGGCCGTGAAGGTGCCCTCGTCGCCCTTCAGCCCGTCATCCATGCGATAGCGGTAGATCAGGTCGCCGTCGCCCAGCTCGCGTTCGATCGCTGCCAGCGTCGAGCGGGTGCGCGGGTCGCTCGGATCCAGCGCACCGAACAGGGCGATCCGCAGCACCGCCGCGTCGAGGTGGTGCGAGTCGTAGGCCCCGGTATAGGCCTGCTTCTCCGGGTTCCAGCCCTTGTCGTGGTATTCCGCCCGGATCTCGGCGGCGATCCGCTCCCATTCGGCGATCTTCTCCGCGGGGACGCCTTCGATGTTGCGGCCGATCCGGGCCGCGTCGGTGAGCGCGACCCAGATCATCGCCTTGGTGTGGACCTGCTGGCGCGGTCCGGTCCGCAATTCCCAGATGCCATTATCGGCGTCATGGCGATGGCGGATCGCCCGGGCGGTGAGGTTGTCGAGCACCTCGGGCAGGCGGTCGTTCACCTTCTCGGGCGGATCGTAATCGACCGCCTCCAGGAACACGCACAGCGCCCGCAGCAGTTCACCGTAGATGTCGTGCTGGTCCTGGGCCTCGGCCAGGTTGCCGATCACGACCGGGCCGACGCCGCCCCAGCCGGCCAGGTGGTCCAGCACTTCCTCGGCCGGCATGCCGTCGCTGATGCCGTACATCAGCTTGGTGTCGCGCCCGTAGGAGCCGTCGCGCTCGCGCAGGAAGCGCAGGAATTCGGAGGCTTCGCGCACGTAGCCCAGCATCACGAAGGCCGTCACCGTGAAGGCGGCGTCGCGCATCCAGGTGAAGCGGTAATCGTAGTTGCGGTCCCCCGGCACCGCCTCCGGCAACCCGGCGGTGGCCGCCGCCACGATGCCGCCCGAGGGCGAGTAGGTCAGCAACTTCAGGCACAGGGCCGAGCGCATCACCGCGTCTCGGTAGGCGCCGCGGTAGCTGCTGCGGGCGCTCCAGCGGCGCCAATACTCGGTGGTGGATTCCAGGCGGCGCTGGGCCCCGGCGAAATCCTCGATGCAGGCGTCTTCCTGGTCCTCGCCATGGGTCAGGACCAGGTAGGCGGTCTCGCCCTCGGCGAGGTCGAACAGGACCTCGGACGCATCGCCCTCCAGCTGCGGCTCCGGGAAGGCGTTGACGCGCAGGCGCCAATCCCCGGCCTCGAACAGCACGGACCGGCCCTCGACGATCGGCGTGCAGGGGCGGCGCGCGTAGTCGAAGGTCGGCCGCACCACGAACCGGCCGGCGACCCGCCCGCTCTCGCAGGTGAGCAGCCGGATCAGCCGGCTCTCGCCCTCGCCGTCGGGCCCCTCATCGGGCTCGGGGCTCGGCGGGTTCACCGGCATCACGTCGATCAGCCGGGCGCGCCCGGTCGCCGTGGTGAAGGTGGTCTCCAGGATGTTGGTGTCGGGCACGTACCGGCGTGCGGTCTCCGTGAGCCCGTCGAAGGCGAGGCTGCACGCGCCGCCCTTGTCGTCGTCCAGGAGCTTCAGGAACAGAGCCGGCGAATCATGGCGCGGCCAGCACAGCCAGTCGATCGAGCCGTCCCGCGCGATCAACGCGCAGGAATGGGTGTCGCCGATGAGGGCGTAATCGCTGATGGGCTTGGACACAGGGCTTCCGAAAGGCGGTCGCGCCGCCGGTGCGGCATGGGACGAACCTATCGTGAGTTAGCCAGACCGCCCCGGGCGGGGAGTCCCGCTCGACGATTCGCCGCACGGGTCCGCGGCCGCGGAGCGGCCGATCACCCCTTGGGCCGCGGCAGCATCCGGTCGCTGATGATCCGCCGCTGGATCTCGCTGGTGCCCTCGAAGATCGTGGTCAGGCGCGCGTCGCGCCAGTAGCGCTCGACCCGCCGCTCGGTGGTGTAGCCGTTGCCGCCGTGCAGCTGCATCGCCTGGTTCGTCACGCGCACCGCCATCTCGGTCGCCAGAAGCTTCACCATGGCGGATTCACTTTCGGCGGCCTCGCCCTGGTCGAGCAGGTGGGCGACCTGCTGCCAGAACGCCCGCGCCTGGGCGACCTCCGCGGCCATGTCGGCGAGCGCGAAGCGCAGAGCCTGGAAATCGCCGATCGGGTGGCCGAACTGGACCCGCTCCTGGAGGTAGGCCTGGGTATCCTCCACCGCCGCGCGCGCCACGCCGACGGCGCGGGCCGCCGTGTGGACCCGGGCGATGTTGAGGCCGCGCTGGACCGAGGCGAAGCCGCCGGAATCCGCGTCGGCCCCCTGGTCGCCGTAGAGGCCGGTGAGCCGATCGCTCTCGGGCACGCGCACGCCATCGAGGGCGAGCTCGAAGGTCTGGAAGCCGTGATAGCCGATCTTGTCGATCACCCGGCCGGTCACCCCGGGCGGGAAGCTGTCGCGCTCCTTCACCACCAGGAACGGCTCCAGGCCGGCCGAGCGGGACTCGCCGGGCTCCGGGTCGCGGGTGCGGGCCAGGACCTCGATGAAGTCGGCGCCCTTGGCGAAGCCCGCCCAGCGCTTGGTGCCGGTGATCACCCAGGTGTCGCCGTCCCGCACCGCGCGGGTCTGCACGCCCGCCAGATCCGAGCCGGCATTGGGCTCCGACAGGGAGATCGAGCCGATCCAGCGGCCCCGGGCCGAGCGGCGCAGAAGATCCGCCCGGCGCTCGGGGTCGAGGGTCTGGGTGCCGAGGCCTTGGCCCCGGGCCAGGATGCTGCCCACCGACAGCCAGGCCCGGGCCAACTCCTCCGAGACGAGGCAATATTCGAAGACCCCGAGACCGAGGCCGCCCTGCGCCTCGGGTATCGTGATGCCGAACCAGCCCTTCTCGGCCATGGCCTCGATGAGCCCGCGGGGCATCTCGGCCTTCTGCGGATCGAGCTCGTCGGCGAGCGGGAGGACGACGTCGTGCGCGAAGGCGCGCGCCTCGGCCTGGAGCGCGGCCCGGGCCGGATCGTGCCAGGGCGAGACCAGTTCGGGCGGCTTCGGGGCGATCGGATCAGGCTTGCGCGCCATCGTGCTCATGCTTTCCCCCGGCTTCCACCCGCCGCTGCATTCATGGCCACGCGGCACGGCAAAGCTGGAAACACGCGCTTACAAAATGGTTCCCGCAGCCATCTTCGAATAATCGCCGCGTCGGCGCATAATAACCTGATGACGCTCGCCGATCCGCTCGCCGAATCCTTCGCGATGAACGCACCCGCTACCCCCCACATCCTCGTGGTCGAGGACGATCGCGAAATCTCGGCCCTGGTCGCCCGCTACCTGCGCGGCAACGATTGCCGCGTCACGCTCGCGGGCGACGGCACGGAGATGGACCGGGCGCTGGCGGAGGCGCGGATCGACCTGATCGTGCTCGATCTGATGCTGCCGGGCGAGGACGGCATGAGCCTGTGCCGCCGCCTGCGCAGCGCCTCGCAGATCCCGATCCTGATGCTGACCGCGAAGTCCGAGGAGGTCGACCGCATCCTCGGCTTGGAACTCGGGGCCGACGACTACCTGGCCAAGCCGTTCAATCCGCGCGAGCTGCTCGCCCGGATCCGGGCGATCCTGCGCCGGGTGGCCGCCGAGGCACCCGACCCGGACGAGCGCCGCCGCCTGCACTTCTCCGGATGGACGCTGGACGTGTCGCTCCGGCAGGTGCTGTCGCCGGAAGGCGCCCGCATCGCCATGACGGGCGCGGAGTTCGAGCTGCTGCACGCGCTCTGCCTGCGGCCGGGCCGCGTCCTGTCGCGCGACCAGCTGCTCGACCTGACCCAGGGCCGCACCGCCGGGCCGTTCGAGCGCAGCATCGACGTGCTGATCTCGCGCATCCGCCAGAAGATCGAGCGGGATACGCGCAATCCCGAATTCATCCGCACGATCCGCTCGGGCGGATACCTGTTCACCCCCGAAGTGACCCGGTCATGAGCGCGTTCCGATCCTTGCGCGCCCGTCTGCGCCCGCAGAGCATCGCGGGGCAGATCGCCCTGCTGGTCGTGGCCGGGATCGCGGTGGCCCACATGGTCGCCACCGCGGCGTTCCTGCTCCTGCACGAGCCGCAGAACCCGGACACGCTGCCGGGCGTCGCGGCGGGCCGGCTCTCCACGCTGGTTCGGCTCCTCGACGAGGCGGACCCGGCCGCGCGGCCGGCCCTGCTGGCGAGCGGTCGCAGCCTGCCGCTGATGCGGGTCGAGGCGTGGGATGGGACGGTGCCGCCGGACGCGGCCCCCGTGCCCGACCTCCCGGTCATCCGCCGTCTGCGCGTCGGCGCCGGCCGGCACGTGACCCTGGTGGATCTGTCCAACCAGGATCCGGCACAGACGCAGTCGGACGGGCAACTGCATATCGGGATGATCACGCCCAAGGGCGCGACCCTGCAGGCCACGCTGCCGAACGCGCCGCTACGCCCGCCCCGGCAGGGTGCCCTGATCTTCACGGTCGTGTTCCTCGCTCTGACCCTGGCGCTGCTCTGCGTCTGGGCGACCCGGGCGCTGACGGCGCCGTTGGCGCGGCTGGCCGGCGCCGCCGAGGCGTTCGGCACCCACGACGACCACGTCGCGCTACCGACGGCCGGACCCCGCGAGGTGCTGGCCGTCTCCCGGGCGCTCGACCGCATGCGCGCCCGGGTGCGCCGCCTGATCGACGACCGCACGCAGATGCTGGCGGCGATCAGCCACGACCTGCGCACGCCGATCACCCGACTGCGCCTGCGCGCCGAGTTCATCGAAGACGAGCACACCCGCACGGCCACCCTGCGCGACCTGGACCAGATGAACGGCCTGGTGGAGGCGGCCCTCTCCTTCGTGCGGGACGGGCAGACGCGGGATGCCAGCAGCCTGAGCCTCGTGGACCTCGCCTCGGTGGTCCAGACGGTCTGCGACGACTTCTCGGATTTCGGCGCTCCGGTGCGCGTCGGCCGCAGCCGGCACGTCCTGGTGCAGGGCCGCCCGGAGGAACTGCAGCGGGCGATCACCAACCTGGTGGACAACGCCGTCAAGTACGGCGGCCGGGCGGAGGTCCAGATGGAATCCTCGGAGCGCGGCATCCGCATCTGCGTGCTGGATCAGGGCCCCGGCATCCCGGAGACCGAACGCGACGCCATGCTGCAGCCCTTCGTGCGGGGCGACCGCGCCCGCAATCTCAACGCGGCCAGCGGCTTCGGCCTCGGCCTGTCCATCGTGCTGGCGATCGTCGAGGCGCATAACGGCCGCCTGACCCTGGAGAACCGGAGTGAGGGCGGCCTTTGCGCCGCCATCGAGCTGCCCCTGGCGGCGCAGGCCTATGCGAGCCGGGCGGCGCAGCGATCACAAGGCCCGCTGCCGGCCCGGGCGGCCTGACGGCCGTCCGAGCCGGATCGTCTTCTCGGCTTGGCGCATCGTGCCGGAACCGGCACGATGCGCGAGCCCCCTGATCCGCATCGTCTCTTTCCGGAAGCCGGCGGCCAGCTTTCGGAACGATGGTTCAGGCCGCCCGCACGTTGCGCAGGAACTGCGACACCTCGGCCCGGAGCTGCTCCGACTGGGCGGCGAGTTCGTCCGAGGCCTGCGCCACGGAGGCGGCGGCCTCGCCGGCATCGCTGGCGACCCGGGCGACCTCGGCGATGTCGGCGGTCATCCCGCTGGTGCCGGTCGAGGCCTGGCCCATGCTGCGGACGATGTCCTGCGTGGTGACGCCCTGCTCCTCGACGGCCGCCGAGATGCTGGTGGAGACGTGATTCATCGCCTCGATCTGGGACACGATACCCTGGATCGCCTCGGAGACGCCCCCGGTCACCGCCTGGATCGACGCGACCTGCCGGCCGATCTCCTCGGTGGCCCGGCTGGTCTGGGTCGCGAGTTCCTTGACCTCGGCCGCCACCACCGCGAAGCCGCGGCCGGCCTCGCCGGCGCGGGCGGCCTCGATCGTGGCGTTCAGGGCCAACAGGTTGGTCTGGCCCGCGATGGTCGAGACCATGCCGACCACGTCGCCGATCCGGGTGGCGGCGGCGGCGAGATCCGCCATCGTGCCCTCGGCCCGCTTGGCCTCGCCGACCGCGGTGGCCGACATGCCGGCCGCCTGCTCGACCTGACGCCCGATCTCCTGCACGGTCGCGCCGAGTTCCTCGGCGGCCGCAGCCACGGCATCGACGTTGTCGGCGGTCTGGCGCGCGGCGCTGGCGACGCTGGTGGAGCGTTCGGAGGTGCCGCTGACGGCGACCCGCATGGTGCCGGACGCGCCCTGGAGGGCCGCCACGCCCCGGGTCAGCCCCTCGACGATGCCGCCCACCGACATCTCGAAGCCGTTCGCGAGATCCTGCAGCATGGCCCGGCGGGCCTGCTCCTCGCGCAGCCGCGCCGCCTCGGTGGTCTGCAGCTGCTGCGCCGCATCCTCTAGCGACACGTCGCGGATGATGACCACGGCGCGGGCGATGTCGCCGATCTCGTCCCGGCGCCGGCTGCCGGGCACGTCGCTGAGCGCCTGGCGTTCGGCGAGCGCCTTGAGCGCGCGGGTCAGGGCGCCGAGCGGTGACACGATCGAGCGCGCCAGCAGCAGGCCGAGCACCGCCGTCCCCGCGAGAACGCAGAACCCGATCAGGAGCAGGTTGCGGGAGAGCGCCCGCACGGCGTCGATCGCCTCGGCCTGCGACTGCTCCGCGACCACGATCCAGGGGGCGCCGAGCACGCTGACCGGCGAGGCCGCCGCCATGTGCGGGCCGTCCGCGGCGGCGAAGTCGAAGCTTCCGCCCGCCTTGAGCCGACTTGCCTCGATCCCGAGCGGCGTGAGTTCGCTACCGGCCTTCACGGTGGCGTTGAGGGGCGGGTTGCTGCGCAGGCGCCCGTCCGCGCCGGCGGCCAGCACCTGACCGGTCTCGCCGAGGCCGGTCCGCTTGGCGAGCGCCTGATCGAACAGCGTCGGCGTCACCCGCATGGCGATGAAGCCGATCCGCTCGGCGGCCTGGGCCGTGCCCATGGCGACGTTCGCCCGCTTGGTCATGGCGCGGCCGATGAAGGCGGCCGGGACGCCGTCCACGGGATAGGCCGAAAAATCCTCGTACAGCACGGCGCTCGGGTCGGCGGCCTTGAGACGTTGGACGAGACGCGCGAGCGCCGTATCCTTCAGCGCGTCCTCGGTCACCGCCAGGCCGAAATCCTTGCCCTTGGTGGTGGTGTACACGACACGGCCGGCATCATCGAGGAACAGCAGGTCGGCGTAGCCGGGCTGCGTGATGAGCTTGCGCGCCGTCTCCTGCACCTTCACGTGCCGGCGCCCATACATGCCGGTGCCGTCCAGGGCGACCCGCGCCTCGGCGGTCGGCGGCGCCTGGAACGCCTCGATGACCGCGGCCGTGTCCGGCTTGGCGGGGTCGAGGTTCTCGATCAGGTCGGGGAAGTTCGAGACGATCTGCGGATGCGCCGACGTAGCCAGGAAGTCGGCCTGCATCCGGTCCGCCACCAGCTCGATCCCGTCGCGGCGCGCCGCCGCGGCGAGCTGCAGCCGCTCGTTCGCCGCGTCGATCAGGCCGGACTTGGCGGAATACCAGCTGAAGCCGCCCATCGCGGTGGCGCTGAGCAGGGCCAAGCCGATCGTCATCGCCGGCAGGCGAGAACTCAGCCGCGAAAGCACCACCATGGCTAACCTACATCGTTTTCTTAGAGAGAGCGCCGCAACCTTAGAGCAATGCCACTAAGATCCCGTAAATTTTGGCTGCAAACCATGGAATCATAACGCAAAACTCAATCTACCGCGCCCCAAGAATATTCAATAGTTAGAGGAATGCTGTGTTCCCAAAAATACAGTCGGACCCACATGGACACTTGGATCCGTACGAAAAATGCCATCCAATACAGGTGTCTACGTGACGATTCAGCATCCACCCTGCCGGTTCGTCCCGTGAACCGATCGGTCCGGAATTCGCCCGCATGCAGAATACCACGGTGCCGAGGCTAGCGCGGCCCGCGGCTTGCGGGCGGTCGGGAGATGCGGAAGCGAATCGTTGGCCCGCCCTTCGAGTGCGCCTAGAGCATCGGTCGGGCGCACGAGCCTCCACCTGCACTTGAGGGGACCGGATGACGAGCGACACCAGCCGAGAGGATGCGCACCGGATCGCGCTGATCGGGGCGCCGATCGAGGTCGGGACCAGCGAGCCCGGCGCGCTCATGGGCCCGGCGGCCCTGCGCACGGCCGGGCTGGTCCGGACCCTGTCCGACCTCGGCCACGCGGTCGTCGATCACGGCGACGTCGTCCCAGACGGGCCGGTGGACGCGCGGGGCCTGCCCGCCGTCACGGCCTGGACCCGCGCCCTGTCGCGGTCGGTGGAGGCCGCCCTGGGGGCGGGCTTCCTGCCGCTCGCCGCCGGAGGCGATCACAGCCTGTCGCTCGGCTCGGTGGACGGTGCGATGCGCCACTGCGCCCGGGACGGCCGGCCGCTCTTCGTGCTCTGGCTCGACGCCCATGCCGACTTCAACACCCCGGAGACCTCGCCGTCGGGCAACGTCCACGGCATGCCGCTGGCGGCCCTGTGCGGCGAGCCGGGCTTCCCGAGCCTGTTCGCCGAGCCGGTGCCGGCGCCGCTGCCGCCGGCCAACGTCCACCTGTTCGGCCTGCGCTCGATCGATGCCGGCGAGCGCGCCCTCGTGACGGCCCGGCGGGTCGGCGTCACCGACATGCGCACCATCGACGAGTTCGGCGTCGTCGCGCCCTTGCGCCGCGTCCTCGACCGCGTGGCTCGGGACGGCGCGCATCTCCATGTCAGCCTCGACATCGATTTCCTCGACCCGTCGATCGCGCCCGGCGTCGGCACCACCGTACCGGGGGGCGCGACCTTCCGCGAGGCGCACCTGATCATGGAGATGCTGCACGATTCCCGCCTGGTGCGGTCTCTCGACGTGGTCGAGTTGAACCCGTTCCTCGACGAAAGGGGCCGCAGCGCCCGGGTGCTGGTGGAACTGGTGGCGAGCCTGTTCGGCCGGCGGATCCTGGACCGGCCGGCGCCCGCGATCGAGGCGGTGTCGAGCGACCCGGCCGGCCGCCGCTGATGTCGGACGGCGAGGCCCGGGTTCAGGATCCTCCGGCGGCCGGGGCGCCCGGGCGCCAGCGCTCGGACGGGCGCGTCCATCTGCGGGCCGGCCCGGCCGGGGGAACGGGTCCGACCCGCATCCTCGACCTTGCCGAATCCGGCCCGTCGCGGCTGCGCTTCCCCCGCGGGGAGGGGGCGCTGGAGGCGGTGCTGGTCAACACCGCCGGCGGTGTCGCGTGCGGCGACGCCTTCACGATCGCGCTGGACCTCGCCCCGTCGGCCGACCTCGTGCTGACCACCACGGCGGCGGAGAAAATCTACCGCTCGGACGGGCCAGTGAGCCGGATCGAGAACCGCGTCACACTGGGGGAGGGCGCCCGGCTGGCCTGGCTGCCGCAGGAGACGATCCTGTTCGATCGCGCCCGGGTGCGGCGGCGTTTCGAAGCCGACCTGGCTGACGGCGCCGCCCTGCTCGCCGTCGAAATCGTGGCCTTCGGCCGTGCCGCCCGGGGCGAGCGGATCGAGGCGGGGTTGTTCGCGGATGCCTGGCGCGTGCGCCGGGCCGGACGGCTGGTCTACGCCGACAGTGTTTGTCTCGATGGCCCGATCTCCGATCTCCTCGCGCGACCGGCGATCGGCGGCGGTGCCCGGGCCTGCGCGACCCTGCTCGATTTCTCCGACGGCGCCGAGGCCCGCCTGGAGGAAGCCCGCGCTCTGCTCGAACAGGCCGCCGTGCCGGGGATCGAGGCGGCGGCGAGCGCCTGGAACGGCCACCTCGTCATCCGCGCCCTGGCCGATGGGGTCGGCCCCCTGCGCGGCCTCGTCGGCCGGGTGCTGGCCGGGTACCGCGATCGGCCGATGCCCCGGGTCTGGCAGAGCTGAAAGGCTCTCCGTCGGGCCAAGGGCCGGTCCCGCGCCGATCGGCCCGCATATTCCTGCGCGGAAGCCGCACAGGGCGATCGCTTGAAGGGGATCAGGCGGTCTGAGTGACGATGGCTCTGAGGTA